>CACFXU010000047.1 GCA_902570155.1 uncultured Alphaproteobacteria bacterium | reverse complement strand
AGATTTGAAACAGATCAAAAATATAGATTATGAAAAAGTTAAAAGAAATAATGCAGTAATAAATAATAAATATGATGAAAAAAAATTTGATAAAATTATTTTAAATAAATTATCCTATTCTTATAACAAAAATTATGAAGTAATTAAAAATCTATCCTTTGAAATAAATAATGGTGATTTTATTGGTATAAAAGGACATTCTGGTTCTGGAAAATCTACACTCGTTGAAATGTTATTAGGTTTTTTAAAATTAGATTCTGGAAAAATAACTATAATTAAAAAAGATAATGTAAAACAAATCACTTCGTTAAATGATTTTGCTAGTTATGTCCCTCAAGATTTTATTATTTTAGATTCTACATTGAGTACAAATATTTCCTTAGAAGAAAATACAAACGATATAAATCAACAATTATATGAAATATCATTAGAGAAAGCTCAAATAAAAGATGATTTTAAACAAAGATTTAAAAATAAGGCAATAAATCTTGGAAATGATGGTAATTTAATTTCTGGTGGTCAAAAACAAAGAATTGCAATAGCTAGATCTCTTTATCAAAATAAACCTATAATCATCTTTGATGAAACTACAAGTAATCTAGATGCAACAACACAACATAAAATTTTAGAGGAAATTCAAAGCTTAAAAGGTATTAAAACAATAATTATAATATCACATGATGATAAGGTTATAAGTTTTTGTGATAGAGTAATAGATTTGGATGCATGAAAAAATTTTCATTTAATATGATAAAAATATTTATAAAAAATATTTTTTTACAATTACTAATATATTTAAATCTATACTTTATAATAGAAAGATTATTTTTTAAAAATTTAAAACAAATTTCATTCAATGCTAATCGAAATGTAATCTGTTTAGGCAGATCAATTTTTAATGATGATGTTTTTGAACTTGCTAAAAACACAACTGAACTAAATTTTTACATCGTTGATAAATCATTTTTTATTAATTTTTTTTATATTTTCTTATCAAAGATGCCAAAACATCAAAACCATATTCATTACCATAAATATGAAAATTTTTTTGATCAAAAAATGAAATATTATAAATTTTTAGAAAAATTATTTATTAATAATAAAAAAATTAAATTTGATCTTTTTTTATCTGCTAATTATAATTACGCTTGGCAACAAGAGCTAGCCAAAATGTGTAATAATAATAAAATTCCATTCATAGTTTTGCTTAAAGAATTTATATCCCCAAAAAAAGATATTCTTACAAATATTGAAAGATATACCAATAATAATTTTATTGGATATAAAATGTTAGTTTATAATAACAATATTAGAAATGCATTTTTAGAAAAAAAATTACACGGCATCAATAAGAATAATATTATTTCAACAGGAGTTCCGCGATTTGATAGATATAAATATATTAAACCAATAAGAAATAAAATAATTAAAAATATCCTTTTTTTCTCTTTTGATATTGAAGATAAAAGTAGACATTTGGATATTTGTAAAAAAGATATGAATAAGTTAAATAATGAAACCAAAAATTTTCATTTAGAAATAATAAAATTTGCTAAAAATAATCCCTCATATGATATTTGTATAAAAACAAAATCAAATGTCAGATATATTAGTAAAATTAGGAAATACATTAAAGAACTGAATGCAACTAAATTAAATAATCTCAAACTTTCAAATAATGAAAGTGTTTTCAAACTAATACAAAAAGCGGAAATAATCATCTGTTTTAATTCAATTACTATGTTTGAAAGTATACTAGCAAAGAGATATTTATTGCTTCCAGATATTGGAAATGGATTAGTTAAAAACTTATTTGATGGTTTTAATTGTCCAGGTAATTTTATAAAAAATGGAAAAGATATCCACTCATTCATTAATAATGTAAACGAAGACAATTTTAATTCTCAAATCGACAATAAGGATTTTCTGTATAATTTTATTCATCATGATAATTACAAATCATCTAAACATGTAAATAAACAATTGATTGATGCTATTTTTAAATACTAATGAATGTTTTATTTATA
>CACFXU010000046.1 GCA_902570155.1 uncultured Alphaproteobacteria bacterium | reverse complement strand
CTTATTTCACCTAATTTAACAACATGAGTTCCTCCACATAACTCTTTTGAAAAGAATGATTCATTTCCTTGACCCATTGTTACTACTCTTACTTCATCGCTATATTTTTCTCCAAACAATGCCATCGCACCTTCTTCAATAGCTTTTTTTTGATCCACAATTTTAATTTCAACAATTCCATTTTTTTGAATTTGATCATTTACAATTTCTTCAATATTCATGAGTTGATCTTTTTCAATTGGATTATTGTGACTAAAATCAAATCTAAGTTTTTCTGAATTTACAAGTGAGCCCTTCTGCGTGACATGCTTGCCCAGTATTTTTCTAAGAGCAGCATGTAATAAATGAGTTGAAGAATGATTATATTTAATAAAATCTCTATTCAATGTATTAATTCTTGCTTTAATAGTATCTTCAATTTCGCATTCACCACTAATTACTTTACCTTTGTGAAGAAAATAGTTTCCAAATATTTTTGTAGTATTCATAACTTCAAACTTAAAGTTATCATTTTCAAAAAAACCATGATCTCCCACCTGACCACCACTTTCTCCATAAAAAGGTGTTTGATTTAATATTATAATTGCTTCTTGATCTTTTTTAATTTTATCTACTGACTTACTTTCTGATATGATTGAAATTATTTTACAATCAGCTTCCATATCAGAATATCCTAAAAATTCTGTTGGATCTATTTTAGAAGTTATATCAAACCAAATGCCTTCATCCTCGATGTCTCCTGTACCTTTCCAACTTTGTCTTGCTCTTTCCTTTTGATCTAACATTTTTTGTTCAAATGTTTTTATATCGACTTCAATATTTTTACTTTTCAAATAATCTTGTGTTAAATCTAAGGGAAATCCATAGGTGTCGTATAATTTAAATGCTACTTCTCCATTAAATATATTTGTTGAGTTAGAAATTTCCTCATCTAAAATTTTAATTCCTTTTTCAACAGTTTCCTTAAATTTAGTTTCTTCATTCATTAATGTATTAGTAATGAGATCTTTTGCTCTATCTAATTCAGGATATGAATTTTTAATTCCATCTAAAAAAATAGGAAATAGCTTATGAAATACAGGCTCTTCATTACCTAGAGAATGAGCGTGTCGCATTCCTCTTCTCATTATTCTTCGTAAGACGTATCCTCTACCTTCATTTGAAGGCATTACTCCATCGGCAATTAAAAAAGAGGAAGATTTTAAGTGATCTGCAATTACTCTGTGACTAGGATTTGTTATTGAACTTTCATCGCCACATAGTTTTGTTGATTCATTTATAATTGGTTGAAATAAATCTGTAGAATAATTATCGTTAGAACCATCTAGAAGAGCTGTCATTCTCTCTAATCCCATTCCAGTATCTATGGAGGGTTTTGGTAGGTTTATTCTCTCAGATTTAGATATTTGCTCATATTGCATAAATACTAAATTCCATATTTCTATAAATCTATCACCATCTTCGTTTGGAGAACCTGGAGGGCCTCCTTCATATTTATCACCATGATCATAAAATATTTCAGAACATGGACCGCAAGGACCAGTTTCACCCATCGACCAAAAATTATCAGATGTACTAATTTTAATAATTTTATTTTCAGATAAACCAGCTATTTTTTTCCATAAATCAAAAGCTTCCTGATCATCAGAATAAACAGTTACTAATAGTCTATCTTTATTTATTGAATATTCTTTAGTAATTAGATTCCAAGCTAGTTCTATAGCTAACTCTTTAAAATAATCTCCAAAAGAGAAATTACCTAACATTTCAAAAAAAGTATGGTGTCTTGTTGTGTATCCTACATTTTCTAAATCATTGTGCTTACCACCTGCTCTTACACATTTTTGAGCAGTAGTTGCTCTGTTGTAATCTCTTGTCTCTTTACCTGTAAAAATATTTTTAAATTGTACCATTCCAGAGTTAGCAAACATTAGAGTAGGATCATTATCTGGTACTAGAGAACTAGAATGAATAACCTCATGTCCATTTTTTTTAAAATAATTAAGAAATGTTGACCTAATCTGATTTGAATTCATGAAAAGGTATTATAACTTGA
>CACFXU010000045.1 GCA_902570155.1 uncultured Alphaproteobacteria bacterium | reverse complement strand
TTTTAAATTTTAAATAATTTTTATAATCTGAAATATAAAATGAAGAATTTATATTATAATCTTTTTTTAATTTTAAACTTATTTTATAGTGCACTTCAAGCATATTACCCATACATAAAAAAAGAATATTCATTTTATTTTAATATTGACTCAGCAATTTCCCAATCGTGCATATTATCAATGTCAATGCTATCTTTTGGATTCATGATAAATGGAATTATTTTTGAAATCAGCAATGATCCTCTATACTTCTCATATCTAGCTAGATAAATTGCACCATTTCGAGCATAAATTTTTTCTATTTTTTGCCTATTTCTAATTTTTGTTTTACAATTTAAGTATCCTTTATCTATCTTTCCTAATTTTTCAAAGTTAAAATTGTGTGGAACTTCACAAACACTTACAAGAGAATTAGCTTTTTTATCTTTTGAAAATATTTTGATAGCTTGATTTATATGTTGATAATTTCTGAATGGTGATGTTGGTTGGAGTATTACAAAAATATCAAATTTTTTTTTAACAATCTTTAAGGTATGATCTACAACCTCATTCATTTCAGTATTTGATTTACAAAGTTTTTCAGGCCTACTGATAAATGTGACCCTTTTATCATCATCATATTTGGAAAGGGATTTTATATCAGAAGTAATTATAATATGATTAATTTTTGATTTTATTGCACTTTCAATAGTGTATTCTATTAATGGTTTGCCATTAAGTTTTTTTAAATTTTTATTTTTTATTCCTTTACTATTTTTTCTTGCAGGTATAATCCCAAGAACTTTCATTTCGTTAATATGCAATAGATTTTTGAACAAACAATTTAATATTGCTTAATTTTTTTGCTATTTTTAAACCGGCATCACCTTTACCGTATAGATAATTTTTCTTGTATCTTTTTACTTTTAATTGTCTAGTTATGGCTTTAAAAATTTTTTCAGAGTCATAAGTCACATCAATAACATTTCTACCGCGTAATCTATTATTTTGTCTAGTTCCAATATTAACAACTGGAAGTCCTATAATACCACTATCTCTTATTCCAGCACTACTATTACCAACTAAACATTTTGCATGTATCATCAAATTAATAAAGATTTCTGGTGGTAAATTTTTAAATATATGCAACCAGTCAGGATTATTTTTCTCTCTAAATGTTCTTATACTTTTAGAAATATTATCTGCACCTGCATCAATGTTAGGCCAAATCATAATAGTGGGAATTTTAATTCGATTGATTGCCTTAAGAGTTATTTCAAAATGTTTTCTTGCATCGCTAAACTCTGTTGTTACTGGGTGCTGGAGTACAATTAGGTATCCTTTTGATAAATCTATCTTACTACCAACTCCAATATACTTTTGAAAAAATGTATTTACTTTGAATTTTTTTTTCATTTGATTTTTTATTAAATCTATTCTGGGACATCCAAAATTAAAAACATACTTATTATTTTCTCCAAGCTTAATAATTCTTGATCTAGCATCTTCATTTGATGGAAAGTGAATATGACTTAATTTTGTAATACTGTGCCTTATTGATTCATCTATACTTCCGGAAACTTCTCCACCCATTGTATGAGCAACTGGTATATTCATATATGCAGAAGCTATAGCCACGCTCATTATCTCAAATCTATCACCTACAATAAGTACAATATCGGGTTTAAGTTTTTCTAAAATATTTGTGATTTCAATTATGGCAAGACCAGTGGATTTTGCCATAGTTAATGGATTGTTACCCTCTACATTATTATAAAATTGTGAATTAATTTTAAATCCATCTTGAAGTAATGTTTTATCAAGATTACCATATTTTTCTAAAACAGCTGATGAACCAATAACTGTTTGTAATAATAATTTTTTATTTTTTTTAATTGCAAACATTAATGATTTTAAGCTTGAGTAATTTGCTCTTCCACAAATAAATACACAAACTTTTCTCTTTTTCATTTGCATTAAATTATTTTGAAAAATCATTCCATTTGAAAATATGATCCTTCTTTATATTTTTTTTTAATTTTAGATTTAAAATAGATTTATAAAATTTAGGTTCAATTCCTGTGCCTGGT
>CACFXU010000044.1 GCA_902570155.1 uncultured Alphaproteobacteria bacterium | reverse complement strand
ATATATTCCAATAGAAATATCAATAATACCGGGTCTCAATATTATTAACATTCCTAGAAAACCCATCACTAATGCAATTGACCTATATAAATAAATTTTTTCTTTTAAAAATATCACAGCTAAGATTGTAACAATGATAGGAACTATAAAATGAATGGCTGTCATTTTCTCTAATGGAAGCATAGCTAAAGCTGCAAAACCAAGTAGCATTGCAGGTAAATTTAGTGCTGACCGTAAAATATGAATTTTTAAATTTTTTGTACTGAATACTTCAAATTTTGTTTTAAGAATGTAAGGGGTGATGATTAAAAATCCAAAGAAAAAACGTAAAAAACCAGTTGTAAACACATTTAATTCTTCTTGAGCTAATTTTATAAATGTACCCATAAGAGTACCAAAAATAATTGATATAATAATTAAAAAAATTGCAAATTGATTATTATTTAACAAATAATATTCCTAGCTAAAAGAATTAAGATTAATCATAACACAATTTTTCCTTATTTATATCTCTATTAAAACAAAATTTGATTATATTTTTTAAAATTGTGGCACTTATCAAAAGAATAGTTCTTTTTTTCATAACATTAATTTTCATTATAATTCTCCTTGTAGGTGCCACAACTACATTTTAAGATTAGAAAATGTTAAATCTGCAAGATGAATTGATAATTTCTAATAATGGACAGGGAATGTATGAAATTACAAATAATGTTCAGGATTGGATTGTAAAAAATAATATAATTAAAGGTCAGCTAAATTTATTTATACAACACACTTCTGCTTCATTAACAATCATGGAAAATGCTAGCCCTGATGTATTAGATGATATTAATTCTTTTTTTCAAAGAATAGTTCCTGAAGATGCTTCATTATATAAACACGGTTATGAAGGAGATGATGATATGCCTGCTCACATAAAATCTATGCTTACTCAAACCTCATTAACAATTCCTGTAAACAATAAAGAAATGAAATTAGGGATGTGGCAGGGAATATATCTAATTGAACACAGGTACAGTAAATACAAAAGAAAAATAATTCTTAGTTATATAGGTGAGTAAATTATATTCTTACTTTTTTTAAATTACTTTCATCTAAAATAATCTTTGATAAATTATTAGGTAAAAAAAATGAAGCGATTAAAGATAGTAGAGCAAACAAAGATCCAATTAAAAAAACTATTGAATGAGAATTAATCCAAACAAACCCCAAAAGCACTGGGATAAATACTGCAGCTATATGATTGATAGTAAATGAAACACCTGCAGTGCTTGCAATATCTTTTGGATCAGCAATTTTTTGAAAATATGTATTAATTGCAATAGCTAATGCAAAAAACATATGATCAATAATATATAAACCTGCTGCAATATAAGCATTAGTCACGAATGCATAAGATGTAAAAACTATAACGAGTCCAATATATTCAAATATAAGACATTTTTTCTCACCAAATATATTTATTAACTTTCCAATACGTTCTGCAAAAAACCAATTAAAAATATAATTAACCAAAAATAGTAAAGTAACTTGCGATGCTGAATATCCAAATTTTTCTACCATTAAAAAAGCTGCAAAAACTACAAAAATTTGTCTTCTAGCACCTGATAAAAAAATTAAGATATAGTAAAGAGAATATTCTTTTTTTAGAATTATTTTTTTATGTTGTTTATTTTTGATTTCAAAAAAAGGAAAGGATATAAAAAGGTGTATGGAAATGAGAATACAAATTAATCCTGCAATTAAAAATATAAACTTATAATCTAAATTAAAGATTTCTAATAAACTCCAAATTATACAATACAAAAATAAAGATGTAATTGAGCTAATAGCTATTAATTTTCCTAGAACTGGTGGAGCTTCCTCTTTTGAAAGCCATTGTAAACTCAAGAATTTTTGGCCGTTTCACAATAATGAAAGCCAGTACTCATAATAATTGTTGTAAAATACAAACCATAAACAGTTGGTAAGAAACCTGTAATTGCAACACCAAAACCAGTTAAAGCTAAAGAAAAAATAGCAAAATATTGTTCTTTAAAATAGAACAATAAAAAAATAATAGTAAATGCTAGGAAGCCAGGTATCTCTCTGATACTTTGAAGTATTCCAATTTCAACTCCAGTAAAACTTGCTCTTTCAACTGAGAAATTATTTAATAAAACCATCCAAGTACTAAAAGCGATAGGCAT
>CACFXU010000043.1 GCA_902570155.1 uncultured Alphaproteobacteria bacterium | reverse complement strand
AAGAAAAAAATTCAAAGACGACATATATACAAACTATCAGGTGAATTAATGTTTACAGGTATTATTCAAGATTTAGGAACAATAAAAAACAAAGATGTGGGACTTTACCAAATATCTACAAATCTTGATTTGAGTAATTGTAAGGAAGGTTCTTCAATTTCTTGTAATGGAGTGTGTCTTACAGCAAAAAATATAACTCCATCAAACAACAATTCATTTAGCTTTGATGTGAACATAGGGGAGGAAACTTTGAAAAGAACAAATCTTGCTAACTCTATTTTAAAAAATGAAAATATTAATTTGGAAAAATCTCTTCAGATAGGTGACGAAATCAGTGGCCACTTTGTTTATGGTCATGTTGATACTACTACTAATGTAAGTGATATTTTAGAACTTGAAAATAGTTGGGAATATCATTTTGAAAAAAAATTTAATAAAAACAATAGATTTATTGTTGAAAAAGGATCTATTTCAATAAATGGTATTTCTTTAACAGTAGCAAAAGTAGAAAATAATACTTTTATGATTTCTGTCATTGATCATACATTTCATCATACTAATTTAAAATTTTTAAAAAAAAGTGATCAAGTAAATATCGAATTTGATTATCTTGCACGTTTCATCTTGAATAATGAATAAAGATAACATTGAAGAAAGTTTATCTTCTATTGAAGAAATCATAGAAGATGCAAGAAATGGTAAAATGTATATTCTTGTCGATGATCCCTATAGGGAAAATGAAGGTGATTTAATCATTCCCGCTCAATATGCTAGCCCTCAAACTATTAATTTTATGGCAAAGCATGGGAGGGGATTAATTTGTTTAGCATTAACTAAGGATAGAATAGAAGAATTGGAACTTCCCTTAATGAACCCAAGTAATATAAAAAATGATTTAACTGCTTTTACTGTTTCGATTGAAGCAAAAGAAGGAGTGACAACCGGAATATCTGCAGCTGACAGAGCTCATACAATATCAGTCGCTGTAAATAATAATAGAAACAAGAATGATCTTGTTTATCCTGGACACGTTTTTCCTCTTATGGCTTGGGATGGGGGTGTTTTAGTACGTGCTGGTCATACAGAGGCAGCAGTTGATATTTCAAAACTTGCAGATTTAAATCCTTCTGGCGTTATTTGTGAAATTATGAGCGAAGATGGATCTATGGCGAGATTACCAGAAATTATCAAGTTTGCAAAATTACATAATTTAAAAGTAGGAACGGTTAGTGATTTAATTAAGTTTAGACTTAAAAAAACTAAAATTGTCGAACAGATCTCCGAAAGGTCATTTGAAAGTGAGATGGGGTCACAATTTACTCTAAAAGTATTTCAAAATACTATTTCTGGTGAAAAGCATTACGCTCTAGTAAAAAATTTAAGTGATGTTAAGCAACCTGTGCTTGTTAGAATGCACAGATTAGATGTCACAAAGGATATATTTGAAGAAAAAAATATTTTTGGAAGTGAAATTAAGTCTGCTTTTCAGCTTATAGAGAAGAACGGATCAGGAGCTATAGTATTAATAAATAGTGACATGTCACCAAATATACTCAAAACTTTTAATAAAAGAAAAAGATCAAAAAATAAATTAGAATTAAGAGAATATGGTGTAGGTGCTCAGATTTTATCATTACTTCAAATAAATAAAATTATATTATTAACAAATACTAAGAAAAGAATTATTGCCTTGGATGGATTTAATATTGAAATAGTTGATCAGAGAAAAATATGAATAATAAAATTCTAATAGTTTCCGCAAATTATTATAAAGAAATATCAAAAAACCTTGAATTGGGTGCAAGCAAAACGCTTAAAGAAAATGGTTATGAGTATGAAATTATTAATGCACCAGGCTGTTTTGAAATTCCCTATTTAATAAAAAAAAATATAGACAATTTTAAAGGATTTATTTCTTTAGGATGTATCATTAAAGGTGACACATATCATTTCGAAGTTATTGCTAATGAAACTTCTAGAAAAATTATGGATCTATCTGTTGAGTTTAATGTTCCGATTGGTTTTGGTATCTTAACATGTTATGATTTAGAGCAAGCAATGATAAGAAGTGATGTTAATCAAAAAAATAAAGGTCAAGAAGCCGCAATAGCTTGCATAGAGTTACTAAAATAAAAAATGCAAAATTACATCAAGTCACAAACAAGACTTGCATTTGTTCAATATATTTTTCAGAAT
>CACFXU010000042.1 GCA_902570155.1 uncultured Alphaproteobacteria bacterium | reverse complement strand
ACAAGTTCAACTATTTCATTTCCAAACTTTTTATTGATTTCTTCTATATTTAAACTTGTATCCTCTAAAGTATCATGAAGTAGGCCAGCAACTATAGAATCTGCATCTAATTTTATTGAAGTCAGTATTTTTGCAACTTCTAATGGATGGGTAATAAAAGGATCTCCTGATTTTCTAAGTTGATTACTATGTGCTTCCTGACTTAATCTAAGAGCATCTATCACTTTACCTTTTTCTTGTTTAGTCAGATATGAGGTTATAGATTCTAATTCCTTATGGATTTCTTTGGACATAAATAATTTTTAAATTATTTACTTTAATTTAAATTTAACTTTATTTTTAATCTTGTTCTTTATCTTCATATGATGATTTTTCTAAATTATCCTGTGAAGTATCATTAAGTGTTTCTTCAATAGAATCATTCTCAATTGTATCATTCTGGTTGGAAAGATTGGAATCCAACTGATTTGTGTCAGTTTGAATTTCATTACTATTATCCTCTATTTCATTTAAATCTTCATCCACACCAAAGGGGTTAGTTTGATATTCTTGAATTAATTCATTTTTCAATTGTTCTGTAGTTATGGTTTCTTCAGCAATTTCTCTTAGGGCAATTACGGTATTTTTATCATTATCAATTTCTACAGTTGCATTCTCTCCTGTATGTAATTTTCTTGCTCTATTAGAAGCTACTAAAACTAATTCAAACCTACTTGGAAATTTATCAATGCAATCTTCAACTGTTATTCTTGCCATATTTGAGCTTATAGTGATGAATTCTTAAAAGTAAATAGTTAATTATTTTTAAGCAATCTTTGCTTTTTAATGTTCCAATCCCTTTGTTTTATTGACTCTCTTTTATCTATATTTTTTTTACCCTTAGCAATCCCACAAGATAATTTTGCAAAACCTTTATCTGAAAAATACAAAGACAATGGAATTATTGTTAGGCCTCCTTGTTTAATTGAACCTGATATTTTGTTAAATTCTTTTTTAGTTACTAATAACTTTCTATTCCTACTTGGGTTATAGTTTTTATCATCAGAATTTTTATATTTCTTTATAAAAGAATTTGAAAGCCATAGCTCACCTTTGTGCTCAATTATATATGAGCCTCGAATAGATCCTGTGTTTATTCGTAGAGATTTTACTTCAGATCCAGTTAATACAATGCCAGCTTCTATTTTGTTTGATACTGAATAATTATAATTAGCCTTATTATTACCAGCAATTATTTTCATTTATAAAAGTTGTAATTCTTCAAGACAACTTTTTACTAATTTTTTTGTATCATCTTTAATCTCTGAAAGAGGAAGTCTTGTCTTTTTATTACATAAACCCAGTAGAGATGCAGCATATTTTACTGGCCCAGGACTGGACTCAATAAATAAAGCATTATGTAATGATGATAATTTTAGATTAATCTCTTGGGCCTTTGAGATATTTCCATCTTGCCAAGCAGAATGTAGTTCTGAGCATAATTTTGGAGCTACATTTGCAGTAACAGATATACAACCATGACCTCCTTGTGCAAGATATGCTAAAGCAGTTCCATCTTCACCAGAAAGATAACAAAAATCATTTTGCATTTTTTTTCTAGTAATTAATGGTCTAAATAAATCGTTAGTAGCATCTTTAACTCCTATAATTTTATTTATTTTAGATAATTCAATCATAGTTTCAATTGTCATATCAATAATTGATCTACCAGGTATATTGTAAATAATTATTGGAATATTAGTTCTATCTGCAATTGTTTTAAAATGTTCATATAATCCAGATTGTGTTGGTTTATTATAATAAGGTGTTACAATTAGAGCTGCATCAGCACCAGAGTTTTCAGCATGAGCTGTATATTCTACTGCCTCTAAGGTGTTATTTGAGCCGGTACCTGCTATAACTGGGACTCTTTTATCTGCAATTCTTATTGTTTCTTCAATTATTTTTTTATGTTCTTCATGAGATAAGGTAGGAGACTCGCCAGTTGTTCCACATGGAACAAGTCCATGAGATCCATTATCGATTAAAAAGTTTAAAACTTTAACTAAAGAATGATAATCAACTTCATTGTCAACGAATGGCGTAATAACAGCAGGTATGCTTCCTTTAAACATTCTTAAATGGCGGAGAGAGAGGGATTCGAACCCTCGGAAGGAATTACTCCCTTCGCAGGTTTAGCAAACCTGTGGTTTAAGCCACTCACCCAT
>CACFXU010000041.1 GCA_902570155.1 uncultured Alphaproteobacteria bacterium | reverse complement strand
TATGACATTACTTGGATTTGAGATTATCTCTAATAAATTTAATGCAGATACATTCTTTTCAATATGGAATTCTCCAAAATGGATGAATTTGTTCAATAGTATATTGGATGCTTTGAAATAAATATTTATAATAATTGATTCAGTTTTTGAAATGTCATTAATTTTTTGATTTAGTAAATTCTCAATATTTTCACCTTTTTTAATAATTAATCTATCAGTTATATCAAGTTCTTTATTAAGAACATAGAATGTATATGAAAAAAATATAATTAACAAAGCAACTAGTTGTAAACTAAATACTTTTAAATAATAACGCAGTATTAGTTCCTCCAAAACCAAAAGAATTACTTAAGGCATAATTAATTTCTTTTTCCATTGGTATACCAGGAATTAAATTTACATTATTATGATCAATTGGGTTTTGTAAATTTAAGGTTGCTGGTAATATTTTTTTATTAATCGACATAATAGAAAAAATTGATTCTACACTTCCTGCCGCTCCTAAAAGATGTCCAATAGATGATTTAGTTGAGCTTACAAAAATATTATGTTTGAATAATCTTTGTATAGCATTAAGCTCAATTTCATCACCTACTTTGGTTGAAGTTCCATGAGCATTTATGTAATTAACTTTTTCTGATGGGATTTTTGCCATAGTTAACGCTTCTTTCATAGCCCTAAAACCTCCATCGCCATCTTCAGATGGGGAAGTTATATGATGTGCATCACCTGACATTCCGTATCCTATTAGTTCAGCATAAATGTTTGCACCTCTTTTTTTTGCATGTTCCATTTCTTCTAAAACAATTATCCCTGATCCTTCACCCATAACAAAACCATCTCTATCTTTATCCCAAGGCCTAGATGCTTCATCAGGTCTATCATTATAAGAGGTACTTAAACTTCTTGCTGCACAAAAACCAGCAATACCCAATTTGCAAACTGCTGCTTCAGATCCTCCAGCAATCATAACATCTGCTGCACCTCTTTTAATAAATTCACCAGAATCTCCAATAGAATGGGCGCCTGTAGCACAGGCAGTAACCACTGAATGATTTGGTCCTTTATAACCATATTTTATAGAAATTTGACCTGATAAGAGATTTACTAAAGATGATGGAATAAAAAATGGTGATAGTTTTTTATTGTTTTTACTATTTATGGTTAAAGATCCATTATAAATAGTTTCAAGTCCACCAATTCCTGAGCCTACAGAAACCCCTACTTTAAGCTTTTCTTCTTCAGTTAAATTAATTAGTCCGGCATCCTCTATAGCCATTTTTGCAGCTAAAAGTCCATATTGTATAAATCTATCGTTTCTTTTAAGATCTTTTGGCTCCAAAAAGGATGATTTATTAAAATAATTTTCATCATCAGGGTTATTATTAATGTAACCCGCTATTTTAGAAGGTAAGTCTGAAACATCAAAATGGTTAATTTGCTTAATTCCAGATTTACAATTAATTAGATTATCCCATGAAGTATCTAGATTATTTCCCAAGGTTGTAAGTAATCCCATGCCCGTTACTACAACTCTTCTCATAAATTCAACTTATTGAGTTTATTTTTTACTTTGGATGAAGTCTATTGCATTTTGAACTGTTTGAATTGTTTCAGCAGCATCATCAGGTATTTCGATACCAAATTTTTCTTCAAATGCCATTACTAGTTCAACAGTGTCTAAGCTATCTGCACCTAAATCATCAATAAATTTTGCTTCAGGAACTACTTTAGATTCATCAATTCCCAAATGATCTACAACAATTTTTTTTACCTGATCTTGAATATCACTCATTTTTTTCTCCTTTTTAATGCTTTTAGATTATTATTTCAATGTATGTCAACCAATTAAACCATCAACATTCCACCGTTAACATGGAAATTCTGACCAGTTATATAAGAGGAATCCTCTATAGCTAAAAAATATACTAAATTAGCAATGTCTTCTGGTTTTCCAAATCTGGACATTGGTATCCTTGAGAGATAAGTTTGTTTTTGTTGATCATTTAAATTTTCAGTCATAGTAGTAGAAATAAATCCTGGTGAAATTACATTAACATTAATATTCCTTTTTGCGACTTCAGAAGCAATTGATTTATAAAGACCAATCATGCCAGATTTTGAAGCAACATAGTTTGCTTGACCAGGATTACCAGTAGAACCAACAATTGAAGAAATCCCAATAATTTTTCCATATTTTTTTGAAAGCATATTAGGTAATAAAGATTTAATT
>CACFXU010000040.1 GCA_902570155.1 uncultured Alphaproteobacteria bacterium | reverse complement strand
TTTAGTTATGAGTAAACTTAATATTGGTATAGCGGGACTGGGAAATGTTGGATCAGCACTAGTTGAAACAATTGAAGAAAATAAAAATTATTTCTTTGATAAAACAAATGTAGAATTGAACATAGTTGGAATATCTGCAAGAACAAAAACTAAAAAAAGAAATTTTAATATATCAAATTATACTTGGTATGATGACCCAAAAGAAATGTCTAAAGATGATAATTGTAACGTAATTGTTGAATTAATTGGTGAAGAAAAAGGAATTAGCTATGAAATTATTGAAACAGCATTAAAAAATAAAAAACATGTTGTAACAGGAAATAAAGCATTAATAGCTAATCATGGAAAAGAATTATTTAAATTAGCTAATACACATTCACTAGCTTTATCATATGAAGCTGCAGTTGCAGGTGGTATACCAATAATTAAAACAATAAAAAATTCTATTAGTTTAGATAGAATTAATAAAATTTCTGGGATTTTAAATGGAACTACAAATTACATTTTAACAAAAATGCAACAAGATAATTTGTCTTTTGATGCAGTTCTTAAAATTGCTAAAGATAAAGGATTTACTTCTGATCAAGAATCAAAATTAGATATTGACGGATATGATGCGGCGCACAAGTTAACAATATTATCAACTCTATGTTTTAAATCAAATTTAAACTTTAAAAATAATTATATTGAAGGAATCTCTAATATTAAAATTGAAGATATTAATTTTGCTGAAAAATTAGGGTATAAGATAAAATTAATATCTGAAGCTTGCATAATTGAAGGAAAGATTTCAAATTTTACTTCACCAAAATTAGTTTCAATGAATAATCCCTTAGCAAGTGTTGATAATGCTCTTAATGCGATTAATATCGAAACTATACATTTAGAAAATTTATTTTTAGAGGGTGAAGGCGCAGGGGGGAAGCCAACTGCCAGCTCTGTCCTGTCTGATTTATATGATATATCTCAGAATGAAAAATTTGATAATTTAGGTTTTAAAATTGATAAGTTGCAAAGCTTTGAAAAATATTCAGCAGAAAATGTAATTAATAGCTATTACCTAAGAATAATCACAGAAGACAAACCTGGCGTTCTTTCATCAATTACTAATTACTTTAGTGATTTTGATATATCCGTTAAAAAAATACTTCAACTTCCTGAGAGTTCAGAAATAGATAAACCCATACCTATTATAATAACTACTCATAACATTCAGAAAGAAAAATTAAGTAAGGTAATTAATAAAATTGAAGGTTTAGAATTTGTAAAAGAAAAAATTACTGTTCTTGCTATTCATGATAATTAATCAATGTGAATATTGAAAAATCACTATCTGATAAATTTTGGGAAGAAAAGCAAATAGACTTTAAGTACATTCAAGCTCTTTCACAAAAAAAATCAATTTCTGAAATTTTTTCTAAACTTCTAATTTCAAGAGGGGTATTAGAAGAAAATTATGATAATTTTATAAATCCTAATATTTTAAATAACCTTCCTGATCCTTTTGAACTTAAAGATATGAAAAAAGGAATTGAAAGATGTATAAAGGCTTTAAAAAATAATGAAAAGATTGGAATAATTGCTGATTATGATGTTGATGGATCCACTTCTGCTTCAATTTTATATAGGTTTTTAAAAAATTATACCAACAATCTTGTTTGCAAAATACCTAATAGATTGTCAGAGGGTTATGGCCCAAATGTCAGGCTTATGAATGAAATGCTTAATGAAAATACTACACTCTTGTTTACACTTGATTGCGGAACATCAGCATTTAACTCAATTGATCTGCCTGATTTCAAAAGTATTGAGGTTATAGTAATAGATCATCATTTAAGTGAATTTAAACTTCCAAAAGTTCATTCGGTAATTAATCCAAATCGTTTTGATGAAAACAATGATTATAAAGATTTTGCTGCAGTAGCAGTAACATTTCTATTTTTAATGGGATTAAGGAAGCAAATTAGAGAATTAAATTTATTTCCAAATATAAAAGAACCAAATTTGATGTCATATTTAGACTTAGTTGCTGTTGGAACAATTTGTGATATTGTTAATATTAATAATTACAATAGATCAATTGTAAGTAAAGGTTTGGAGCTCATTAGGAGTCGAAAAAATAAATCAATAACAAAAATATTAGATAACTCTAATATAAATCATGAGCCGTTAGCTAAAGATATTGGTTTTGTCTTAGGGCCACAAATTAATGCTGCGAGTAGAATTGATGATTCTTCTTTATCTTCC
>CACFXU010000039.1 GCA_902570155.1 uncultured Alphaproteobacteria bacterium | reverse complement strand
ACCTAAAAGTATAAGATTGTTGATAATAGCTTCCTTTAAATATCCATTATTTTTCAAATCTAAAATATTAACTGCTCCATGTCTTTTTGATAATTTTGTTCCATCTTCTCCATGAATAAGAGGAATATGAGCATATTGAGGTAGGTCCCAATTCATAAATTTATAAATGTAATATTGTCTAAAAGTATTAATAAAATGATCATCACCTCTAATAATGTAATTGATTCCTAAATCATGATCGTCAACTACTACGGATAACATATAAGTGGGTGATTGATTTTTTCTTAGTAAAATGAAATCATCTAACTCAAAATTTGCTACTGAAACGTCTCCTTGAATTGTATCATTAATCTTTAAACTTCCTTCATCTGGAACATCTAATCTCACTACAAAATCCTTATCTCTACTTTGAATATCGTTATCATTTTTACATTGTGTACATATTTTTTTAGAATTGTTTTTATTTTCTCTAATCAATTTTCTTCGGCTAGCAATTATTTCTTCAGAACATACACATTTAAATGCTCGCTTTTTTTGAAGTAGCTCTTTGGCAACTTCTTGATGTCGTGATAATCTTTTAGACTGAACTTGAATGTCTTCATCCCAATCAAGTCCAAGCCATTTTAAAGAATTAATTATGTTATCTGTGTATTTTTGTTTTGATCTTTCATGATCTGTATCTTCAATTCTCAAGTAAAATTTAGATGATTCTGATTTTTTACTTAAAATATAATTAATTAAAGCAGTTCTAGCACTTCCAAGATGTAGATTGCCAGTAGGAGAGGGTGCAAATCGTGTTTTAATCATAGTCATCTTAATATTAAGATGAACTATTAATTATATTTTCTTATAATACCAGATAAAGTCCCTTGGACTTGGATTTCACCCTCTTCATATTCCTTTGTCCGAAAACTTTGATTAGCAGGAATTAACAAGACTTTGTTTCGATCAAATTTAATAGTTTTTAGAGTAACTTCGTTATCTTGTGTAATAACAGCTGCAATTTTTCCATTTTCAACATTATTTGTCTTTTTTATCACAGCAATATCACCGTCAAATATTCCTTTATCTATCATAGATAGACCTTTTACTATTAATCCAAAATATTTAGCATTTGGTGATGTCATTGAAGAGGGCACAGAAACAAATTCATCCGCATTTTCAATAGCTTCTATTGCTTCACCTGCAGCTATTGCACCAATTAAAGGGATATTAATGCTATTCGAAGAAGAATTTTCATCAGCAATATTATCTTTATTAATAATTTCCATTGCTCTTGCTTTGTGCTTTAATCTTTTAATAAAACCTCTTTCTTCTAGACTTGTTATTAATCTATGAATACCTGACTTTGATTTCAGATTAACTGCACTTTTCATTTCCTCAAAAGAAGGGGAGATTTCATTACTTGAGATGTAATTTTTTAAATAATCGTATAGCTCTTTTTGTTTTTTTGTTAGCATAATCGTTCTATATATGTTCTTTAAGATCAAAACAAGAACAAATATAAAAAACTATATTTTTCAGTTAGTTAAATATTAGATTTACCACCTGTTTTTGACAATAGATGTATATTTTGTATTTTAATTTTTTTATTTAAGTACTTACACATATCATAAATTGTAAGACAGCTAATTGTAACGGCGGTTAATGCCTCCATTTCCACACCAGTATTTGCGTTTGTTTTAACTGTACTTTTGACAATAAGACTTAATTTTTTATCATTTTTTATAACTTCAATATTTATGTGATTAATTGGAATATTATGACAAAGCGGTATCAATCTTGAAGTTTCTTTTGCTCCCATAATGCCACCAATAATTGCAGTTTTTTCAAGGTTTCCTTTTTTAGTTTCAAATGATTTTATTTTTTTATACGTCTCTTTATCAAATTTAATTTCACCTGAGGCAACTGCTAATCTTTCTGTGACATCTTTATTTGATATGTCAATTATATAAGGATTTCCTTTTTTATTAATATGACTCATTTAAAAGTAATTCTCCAATTTTTTTTTCTTTGTCTTCAGATTTTAACAAACTTTCTCCAATTAAAAAATTATATATTCCTGTTGAATTAAATTTTTTTATATCATCAGAAGTTTTAATTCCACTCTCTGCAATTAAAATATAATCATTTGTTAAATTTTGATTCAAATTTATTGAGTTATTTAGATTGACTTCAAGACTTTTAAGGTTTCTGTTATTAATTCCAATAACAGGGTAGTCTAATTTGATTGCTCTTTTCAGTTCGTCTTCATCATGAA
>CACFXU010000038.1 GCA_902570155.1 uncultured Alphaproteobacteria bacterium | reverse complement strand
TTATATTAAAACTGAGGATAACTTAAAGCTGTTATCATGGTATCATAAAGGGGATAATTTACTCCCTTTACTAGTTTATTTTCATGGTAATTCTTTTCATATCGGAGATAGAGCTTACAGAATCCAAAGGTATATCGAAAAAAATTGGAGCGTACTTTTAGTTTCCTGGAGAGGTTTTGGAGGTAACGAAGGAAATCCAACAGAAAAAAATTTATATAAAGATGCAGAAGCAGTATTAAAATGGATTAAAAATAATACTGAATTTAAATTCAAAGAATTAGTGATTTATGGAGAATCACTCGGATCTGGTGCTGCAGTAGAAATGGGCACAAAGTACGAATTTTTATCTATAGTTTTAGAAGCGCCATTTACATCTATCAATGATATTGCAAAAAAAAGATATAAAATATTTCCAACAAAATATTTAGTTAAAGATAAATTCGATAACTTCAGTAAAATTGATAAAATAACCTCGCCATTACTTATTATTAGTGGAAAAAAGGATGAAATTGTACCACATGAACACAGTATTAAGCTTTATGACAAAGCAAAAGTAATAAAAAAAAGTGTTTTTATTGACGAAGCAATACACAATAATCTATATGATTTCGGGATTGAAAAAGACGTAATTGGCTTTAATTTAAAACTATGGAAATAGATCTAACAACATCATATGTAGGCATTTTAAGCCTTATTGTATTTGTTCTTGCATATGCTGTTGTAATGGCTGAAGAATTTAGCCATTTAAGAAAATCTAAACCAGTTATTATTTCAGCTGCTGTAATATGGGGTATTATAGCTTTCCATTTTTCTTCTGATAAGCAATATGCCAAAGAAATTGAGTATGCTTTAGAGCATAATATCTTAGAATTTGCAGAACTTTTCCTATTTCTTCTCGTTGCTATGACTTACATCAATGCTTTAGAAGAAAGAAAAGTTTTTGATGTAGTTAGATACCAATTAACATCAAGGGGATTTAGCTTTAGACAATTATTTATATTCACAGGTATAATTACTTTTTTCTTATCTCCTATAGCTGATAATTTAACAACCGCACTAGTCATGTGCTCTGTAGTAATGGCCTGTGGTAAAGGTAATACAAAATTTATATCGATTGGTTGTATTAATATAGTTGTTGCAGCAAATGCAGGTGGTGCTTTTAGTCCATTTGGAGATATAACAACCTTAATGGTATGGCAGGCTGGTATAGTTGAATTCTTTACATTTTTTAAAATATTTTTTCCTTCTGTGATTAATTACATAATACCTGCAGCAGTTATGTATTTCTTTATTCCAAATGAAAAACCACAAATTAGTTCTGATAGAGAATATATGAAAAGAGGTGGACGAGTAATTATCTTTTTAGGTTTGCTTACAATTTTTAGTGCTGTAAACTTCCATAATATTCTTCACTTACCTCCAATGCTTGGCATGATGTTTGGTCTTGGTCTTCTCGGGCTATATTCTTTTTACTTACAAATTACTCATGATCCATCAGTTGAAGACGAAAAATTTGATTTCTTTAGAAAAGTTTCAAGAGCTGAATGGGACACTTTGTTATTCTTCTTTGGAGTTATTTTAAGTGTGGGTGGTTTAGGATTTATAGGTTACTTAACTGTTGTTTCAGAATTCTTATATATTGGTCTTGGCCCAACAATGGCAAATTCTATAGTAGGCGTTCTGTCAGCTATCGTAGATAATATACCAGTGATGTTTGCTGTAATTACTATGAGACCGGAAATGTCAATTGATCAGTGGTTACTAGTTACATTAACAACAGGAGTGGGTGGTAGCCTATTGTCAATTGGTTCAGCTGCAGGTGTAGCACTTATGGGACAAGCAAGAGGATATTACACGTTTTTTGGACATTTAAAATGGACTCCAGTTATATTTATTGGTTACGTAGCAAGTATTTATCTTCACGTTTTAATGGCTGACTTGCCTTGGTAATTTAAATTATCAATTAATAAAAAAATAATCATACTTAGTATTAAAATTACACCAGCAACAAAAGAAGCTTCGTTGAATTTATAGACACTAATCAATTTGTATAAGTAAGATGGCAAGGTATCAAAGTTTTGATCTTTAAAAAATGATATTATTGTAAAATCACCAAAAGTAATAACTGTCGAAAATGCAAAAACAAAAATTATATTTTTCTTAATCATTGGGAGTAAAATAATAAAATAATTTCTTATGCTTATTCGGAAAGTTTGTTGAAAATTTTCAAAATTTAAAAAAATATTTTTCAGGTTATTAAAAAGTATTAATATAGAAAAAGGTAAT
>CACFXU010000037.1 GCA_902570155.1 uncultured Alphaproteobacteria bacterium | reverse complement strand
TACTCCAAAAGAAATAAAAAAAGCAGCTGAAGATTGGAAGAATTTTAAAAATGATATGTATGTTGTGGAAGGCAATAGTTATCAAGGTAAACAAATAATTATTGGGAAAGTTTTAGATATTACTGGTAGAGCCACGGGTCATCCACCAGGTTATGATCTTTTACTTTTACACATAGATAGAAATTGTAATAAATGCCAAAAAAATAAAGATGTCAAAATAGAACCAATACCTCTAGCTAATAAAATCCCTCCAATAGGTACTAAGGCTCAGCATATATGTATCCCTGAGGAGAAAAAATATGGAAAAGGAATTATATCAATTCCCCATACTCTAAATGGGATGGTCTATGGAGCTAAAACAACTCAATGTTCAAGACAAATAATCAAACATGATGGAATTGATAATCCTCCTATGCTTTTTGCAGGATGTTCTGGAAGTCCAGTTGTATATAGTGAGTGTGGTAAAAATGTTATTCATGGATTACATGGCAATGGTATGGATGAGGATAAAATTATGTATGAAATTTTACAACTTGTTCAAACTCAAAAACAATGGGTGCAATCTCACATATACGAATGGACTGGTAGAACAGATATGCTAGATGCTTGTGATCCATCTGGTAGAAGATCTTTTATGCCAGATCAAAAATTTGATATAGCTCAAAATGATTGTAAAAAGAAACGAATTAATGATGAAGAATTTTATCCTTGTGAAATTATTGACTTAGATAATGCAATAAACTTCCCTTGGATGGAATAATTAGTGAGGAGATTAAATGAAAGGTTATAGATTTATCACAGATGATGACACTGTTGATTTTTGCCAAAGAGTAACAGAGGCATTATCTAATGGATGGAAATTACACGGAGAACCAAAAATGACTTTTGATCATAAAAGAAAAGTTATGAGATGTGGTCAAGCAGTTGTAAAAACGTCATCAAAAAAATACAAAAAAGGAATGGATCTAGCTAAAATTTAAATATGAATTGCTCTACCATCTACACTTAAAGCTGCTTCTTTTACTGCTTCACTAGTTGTCGGATGAGCGTGACATACTCTTGCAATATCTTCTGCACTTCCGCCAAATTCGATTGTAGTAACAATTTCTGCAATCAATTGTCCAGCATCATGACCGATTATATGGGCACCTAAAATTTCATCTGTTTTTTTATCAACCAAAATTTTAACAAATCCCTCTGATGCAGAAGTAGTTAATGCACGACCATTTGCCATAAAAGGAAATTTTCCAACCTTAAAGTCTTTCTTTTCTTGCTTGAGTTGTTCTTCTGTTTTACCTACAGATGCAATTTCTGGATTAGTATAAACAATCGCCGGTATAGCTTCATAGTTTATATGAGGTTTTTGACCATTTATAAATTCAACACAAGCTACTCCTTCTTCTTCAGCTTTGTGTGCTAACATTGGACCTGGTACTACATCACCGATTGCATAGATTCCTTCTACGGAAGTTTTAAAGTTGTCTTTAATTTCAATAGATTTTTTATCCGTTAATTTAATTCCAATTTTTTCGAGACCCAGTCCCTCAGTATTTGGTTTTCTTCCTACTGACATTAAAACTATTTCGAAGTTTTCTTTTATTTTCTTTTTATCTGATGTTTCCATTTCAACATCTACACCAGATTTGTTAGATTTTGCTGAACTCACCTTATGTGATAGTTTGAATTCTAATCCTTGTTTAGTTAACATTTTCATAAACTCTTTTGCTATTTCACCATCCATAGTTGGAACAATTCTATCCAGAGCCTCAACAACTGTTACTTTTGCACCTAATCTACTCCATACTGAACCCATCTCTAATCCAATGTATCCACCACCAATAACTAGGAGTGATTTTGGTATTTTAGATAGAGAAAGAGCACCTGTTGAAGATACTATTTGTTTTTCATCAACAGGAATATTTGGTATCTCAATCGAAGATGATCCTGTTGCGATAATAAAATTTTTAGCACTAGCAGTAATTTCATTTTTTCCATTTGTAATAGAAATAGTTTTTTTATCTACAAATGAAGCCATGCCAGGAATATGCGTGATTTTATTTTTCTTAAATAAAAAACCAATCCCTGTAGTAAGCTTTTTTACAATCTTTGTTTTTCGATCCATCAAAACATTTAAATCTAAGTCTATCTTTGATGTTTTTATGCCATGCTCTGCAGCATGATTTGAAATTTCAACAAATTTTTCAGATGAATTTAATAATGCTTTAGAAGGTATGCATCCAATATTCAAACAAGTTCCACCAAGCGATGGCTCTTTTTCAATACAAGCAACCTTCATTCCAAGTTGAGCTGCTCTGATTGCA
>CACFXU010000036.1 GCA_902570155.1 uncultured Alphaproteobacteria bacterium | reverse complement strand
CTGCCATGGCAATAACACCAATTACTACTACAGCAAGTGTTGCAGCCATAAACAACACTAATATTATTTGCATTGTGCTCATACAATTATCTATATAAAACTTTTATTTTATGAAACAAGATGTCCTAAATAAAGCGTTTGTTTATGGTTGAAATTTTAAAAGGTCCATCACTTACTAAACACCAAAATCCAAAAAAATTGATGGTTATGCTTCATGGATATGGAGATAACGCTACCAATTTCATTCAAATTGCAAATTTAATAGATCAAGATGACTTTGAGATGAAATATGTTGCATTAAATGCACCAGATACAATTCAAGATTATCCTATGGGGTATGAGTGGTTTCAGCTTTACCTAAATGGCACACATATTTCTAATGCTAGTGCAAAAGAATATGAAGTAGCCAAAAAGAAAATATCTGAGAATGTTGAAAAAATTTATAACTCTATTTCTCATTTATTAGAAAATTTAAATTTAAAAATGACTGATTGTTTTGTTATGGGTTTTTCTCAAGGAGGTATGATGGCTTTTGAACTTGGGCAAATACTTCAAAATCAGTTGGCAGGCTTAGCAATTATATCTTCAAGAATTATATCAAAAGAGCACAAGCCTAATAATGCATTTTTAAAAACACCAATTTTTATTTCTCATGGTGGCCATGACGCTGTTTTGCCTATTTCCAATTATAATGATTCAGTTCAAGTATTAAAAAATTACAATTACAATTTTGAAAATTATCTTATTGAAAAAGATGAGCACACAATGTCACAAGAAACAATAACTTTATTCCAAAATTTTATTAAAAAAAATATTTAAAGTAATCGAATCTTCATATTATATTACTATTTGAATAATATGACTTGGGTGAGTAGAAACTAAAATGAGTACCGCAGAAAATCCAGCTTTGGTTCTTAATGCTGATTTTCGGCCGCTATCGTATTATCCACTTTCCTTATGCTCATGGCAAGATGCTATAAAAGCAGTTTTTCTTGAAAGAGTTTCAGTGATTGAAAATTATGAGCATGAAGTTCATTCGCCAAACCTTACTTTTAAGTTACCAAGTGTAATTGCACTTAAAGATTATGTAACGCCTCAAAGAAGACCAGCGTTTACTCGATTTAATGTATTTTTAAGAGATAATTTTACTTGCCAGTATTGTACCAATCGTTTCCCTGCAAATGAACTAACATTTGATCATTTAGTTCCTAAATGTCTACATGGTAAAACTACTTGGGAAAACGTTGTGTCTGCATGTACATCCTGTAATCTAAAAAAAGGAAGAAAACTTATACAGAATACAGATATGAAACTTTTTAAAAAACCTCTGCGACCATCATCAATTCAACTACAAAATAATGGAAGAAATTTCCCTCCTAATTTTTTACATGAAACTTGGAGAGATTATTTATATTGGGATACTGAATTAGAAAATTAAATTTTTTTTGAGATAGCAATTGCAGTTTTGCATCCAAGTTCAATTACTTTTGACATAATTTTATATCCTGGCGCACTTTCTGCATCATGTTCTATTCCAATATCATGATGTTCAAGTTCATCATCTCTAAATTTGGAAATTGTTTTTTTTAAATCTTTATGGTCATCTCCTAAGAGCTCCAATTGTTCTTGGTAATGTTCACCGATTACTTTTTCAACAGCAACAGTACACGCCATGGCAGCTTTTTCACCCATTAAGGCAGTGGATGCGCCAAGCGCGTATCCCGCAACATTCCACAAAGGTAGGAGAGCAGTTGGTCTAACTCTATGCTCTAATATTAATTCATTAAATTTATCAATATGTTCTTGTTCTTGATCAGCCATATGTTGAATAGTTTTGCCAAGCTTTGAGCTTTTCCCAAAAACTGCTATTTGTCCATCATATATTTTAGTTGCACCATATTCACCAGCATGATCGACTCTTATGATTTCTTCTAAAATTTCTCTATGAGTAGTTCTATTTGACGAGGATTTTTTTTTAAATGTTTTTTTCTTTTTTAAAGCCATAGTATCTAAATAAATAAATAGCATTTAAAATAAAAATAACTAGTAAAACAAGGGTATTAATTGAAGCAGCAGAAATTCCATAAAAACTCCAAATAACTTCATCACAACTAATTACCTGCTTTGATAATATCTGTGCTTTAAGGTCAGTGGTATTCTCACTGTTTGTTAACATTGCTGAACAACCTGCTGGTCCTTTAAGAATTTTATTTTCAATTCCTACGTGCCATATAGAATAAAAAAGACCGTAAACTGATGCAAACTGTATTACTAAATAAAGCCAAATTTTATTTAAATTCTTGAATAAAAATATCAAAATTAAACATATTAAAATTAAATAATATGGATGTCTTTGCTTCAAACATAATTCACATGGCTGAAGATTAAAAAAATATTCTGCAATTAATGCTGATGATATCGAGATAAGCGAA
>CACFXU010000035.1 GCA_902570155.1 uncultured Alphaproteobacteria bacterium | reverse complement strand
AAAGAAAAGAAAATAAACTGAGCTTTACCAACTAAATTTTCATAAGGAATGAAACCAACCGTACTTATAAATCTACTATCTTGTGAATTATCTCTATTATCACCCATAACAAAGAAATGATCTTCTGGGACATTAAATAACTGAGTATTATCAACTATACCATTGTCTGTTATGTCAAGAACATTGATTTCCTTATTAAAAAAATATTCGTTATACATTCTAACTCTTTTATTACTCGTTTTGTAATCTGTATCTATAAAATCATTTAATTTTTTTCTTAAGATTTCTGATCCATTAATAAAAATAATACCATTTTTAAGTTCTATTTTATCACCAGGCAGACCAATTACTCTTTTAATATAATCAGTTCTATTATTTTCAGGGGTTTTAAAAACTACCACATCACCTCTTTCAGGTACATTTGAAAATATTTTTCCAGGTATCAAGGGTATTGAAAAAGGAAAGGAATGTTTTGAAAAGCCATATGAATATTTTGAAACAAAAATAAAATCTCCTACAAGAAGATTTGGTTTCATTGATCCTGAAGGTATATTAAATGGCTCAAATATAAATGATCTAATTAGTAAAGCTATAAAGATTGCTATAAGTATTGATTTTAAATTACCAAAAAAACTATTTTTTTTTGATTTAGTCATAAATTGTCACATTTGCTATTGCGTATTTTTTTTCATCAGAGAGCGATACTTCAATTTGTGTATTAGAATTTTTATTCATATTTTTAAAAATTATCTTTGCTTTACCATGAAGTTTTATAAACGGTTTACCATATTGGTTATTTCCAACTTCAATATCTTTCCAAAATACACCTCTGGCTAGGCCTGTACCTAAGGCTTTAGCGCAAGCCTCTTTGGCAGCGTATCTTTTTGCATAAGATTCTACTGAATTAAATCTTTTTTCTGATCTTTCTATCTCAGCAATACTGAAACATCTTTTTTTAAATCTATTACCATATTTATCTATTACTCTTCTTACTCTATTAATATCAATAATGTCTATTCCATTGCCAATAATCATACTTAACCCTTTAATCTCTCTAAAGAGGATACCTCTTTTTCCATTCTTAATGCTGCAATTATATTTTGTAAATGATTAGCGTCTCTAACCTCAATATCTATTATTATCTCAAAAAAATCAGGCTTCCTTACAGAAAAAAGAATATTTGAAATATTACCATTATTTTTTGCAATAACTGTTGTGACTTTTCCTAGACTTCCCGGTTTATTAAATAATACAACAACAATTCTTGCATTTGATATTGTTTCTAAATTATTTTGATTATCCCAAGAGATATTTAGCCATCTATCTGGAGTATCTTGATATGATGTAAGTGTTTCACAATCAAGTGTGTGAACAGCAACACCAATTCCAGCAGTTACTATACCAACAATACTATCTCCTTTTAAAGGAGAACAACAACCAGCTAGATGATATGACATTCCAGCAGTTAGTCCTTTTAATTTTATAGGATTTTGAGTATTTTCATTAAACTTAGAAACTGGAATATAATTATATTCGGGATAAATTTTTTTAATTACAGAAAGTGCTGTAATTTCTCCTGATCCTATTGATGCATAAACATCATCTATTGATTTGTAATTGAAATCATTGAGTATTTTTTGTTCAGTATTTTGATTAAATTCATAATTCTCTTTTTGAAAAAAATTAAGTAATATTTCTCTGCCAAAAATTATATACTCTTCTTTCTTTTTAAATCTAAAAAATCTTCTTAGTTGTGATTTTACCTTTGTTGTCACTGCAAATCTCTGCCATAGAGGGGAAGGTTGTGAAGACTCTGAAGTAATAATTTCTATTTGATCGCCATTATTTAAAATTGTTTTTAATGGCTGTAGCTTATCATTAATTTTAGCTGCTACACATTTATCACCTATCTGACTATGTATTGCGTATGCAAAATCTACAGGAGTTGCATTTTTAGGCAATTCTATAAGATCTCCCTTTGGAGTAAAAACAAAAATATCATTTTGAAATACTTTCAATTTTGAGTTTTGAATTAATTCATCTTGAGTAACTGATGAATTCATTGAATCTACTAAATCATATACCCACTTATATTCCCTTGCGTCTTTTTCTTTTATTTTTTTTGGATCTTTATATTTCCAGTGAGAAGCAACACCAAAATCTGCAATTTGATCCATTATATTTGAACGAAATTGAATTTCAATTTTTTTATTTTTTGGACCCATTACTGAAGTATGCAGTGCCCTATAACCATTTGATTTTGGAGCAGAAATAAAATCTTTAAATCTACCTTGAATATAGGGATATTGCCTATGGATTATACCTAAGCATCTATAACATTCTCTAGTTGAGTTTGTAATAACTCTAAAAGCCATAATATCTGAAAGCTGTTCAAAAGAAATATTTTTGTTCTTAATCTTATTCCATATTGAATATGGAGACTTAATTCTACCTTCTACTTTACATAATAAGTCTTCCTGAAAAAAAAT
>CACFXU010000034.1 GCA_902570155.1 uncultured Alphaproteobacteria bacterium | reverse complement strand
ACATTGAAGGTATAAATGATGTTGGGCCAATATTTAAGGGAGATAAAATATTTACTTCAAAAAATATAGAATATTATGGGCAACCAATTTTTGCAGTTATAGCAAAGACCAATAATTTAGGAAAAAAAGCTGCATTAAAAGTAAAAATAGACTTAAAAATATCTAAACCGATCGTTTCAATTGAAGAAGCATTAAAGAAAAAATCATTTGTTTTAAAACCGAAGCATCTAACTAGAGGAAATATAAAAGATGGGTTTAAAAAATCTAACAACGTTCTAAAAGGTAAATTGTATTCAGGGGGTCAAGATCATTTTTATTTAGAAGGTCAAATTGCAATGACTATTCCTCAAGAAGATAATAATTTATTAGTTTATTCTTCAACACAACATCCATCAGAAACACAGCAAATTATCGGTAAAGTTCTTAAACAAAATTACAATAGTATCCATGTGATAGTGAGAAGAATTGGTGGTGGTTTTGGAGGAAAAGAAACACAATCTTTTTTGTTTGCAGCCATTACAAGCATTGCAGCAAAAAAGTTATCTAAACCAGTAAAGTTAAGAGTCGATAGAGATGATGATATGATCATGACTGGAAAAAGGCATGATTTTTTATTTGATTATGAAGTAGGTTTTAATAATAGTGGTGAAATACTTGCTCTAAAAATAATGATGGCATCGAGATGCGGTATCTCTCCAGATTTATCAGGAGCTATAAATGATAGAGCCATCTATCATATAGATAATGCCTACTTCTTACCAAATATAGAAATTAATTCGTATAGATGTAAAACAAATACTGTTTCTAATACAGCTTTTCGTGGATTTGGTGGGCCTCAAGGAATGTTTTGTATTGAAAATATAATTGAAAACATTGCTCAAAAATTAAATCGAGAAGCAAGTGAAATAAGAAAAATTAATTTTTATAAAGATAAAATTAAAAATACTACTCATTATGGGATGAAAATTACTGACAATGTGATTGAAGATATTTTTAATAAACTAATTAAAAAATCTAATTACAAAAAAAGAAAAATAGAAATTGATAATTTTAATAAAAAAAATAAAGTTTTAAAAAAAGGAATAGCAATAACACCTGTAAAGTTTGGAATATCATTTACAACTACTCATTTAAACCAAGGTGGTGCCTTAGTTCATATCTACACTGATGGATCCATTCATTTAAATCATGGAGGAATTGAAATGGGTCAAGGATTAATGACAAAACTTGCTCTAGTGGCTTCAAATGAATTTGGCCTTAATTACGAACATATAAAAATCTCTTCAACGGACACAGAAAAAGTACCTAACACATCAGCAAGTGCAGCATCAGCTACAACTGATATAAATGGAGCAGCAATTGTTAATGCTATAAATAATATTAAATCAGGACTAAATGAATTTATTTATGATTATTTTAAAACGAATAGCAAAATAAAATATGAAAATAATTTTGTTTTTTTTGATAAAAGAAAAATATCTTTTAAAGAATTGATAAATACTGCTTACTTAAATAGAATCCCATTGTCATCTTCGGGTTTCTATAAAACTAACAAAATTAATGTAAATACAAAAACACTTCAAGGTAGACCATTCTTATATTTTACTTATGGAGCAGCGGTAACAGAAGTAATCATTGATAAATTAACAGGTGAAAATAAAATTCTTCAAGTTGATATAATTCATGATGTTGGTAATTCTATTAATAAAAGAATTGATAAGGGGCAAATTGAAGGTGGTTATATTCAAGGATTAGGTTGGCTTACAACTGAAGAAGTGTCTTGGAAATCAAATGGAGTTCTAACAACTCATAGTCCTTCTACTTACAAAATACCTACTGCAGGTGAGACACCATTTAAATTTAATGTCGAAATTTATGATCGTGGTTTTAATAAAGAAAAGGTTATTAATCGCTCTAAAGCTGTTGGAGAGCCACCATTTATGCTAGCAATTTCAAGTTTTATTGCATTAAAGGACGCAGTATATAATGCCAATAAAGGAAAAAATTCTGAAAATTTAATTGCACCTGCTACTGCTGAAAATATATTAAAAAGTTTGTATTAAAATGTATCTTAAAAAATTAAGTAAAAATATAAATTTTAATAGTAAAATAGTTAAGGCTAAAATTATTGAAGTTAAAGGATCATCGCCAAATAGTTTAGATGACATTATATTAATCTCAACTGATACTATCTTTGGAACTATCGGTGGCGGAAACTTAGAATATTTAGTTATCGATGAAGCGAGAAAATTAATTGATAATAATATAGCAAATAAAGTAATGAATATTCCGCTTGGGCCAGGAATTGGACAATGTTGTGGTGGATACGTACAAGTTAAATTAAGCTTACATAATAATTCCAAAGATGCACTAAAAAATGAATATGTTGTTCATAATATTAAATCCAACTTATATATCTTTGGATCAGGACATATTGGTCAAGCGTTAATTTCTAAATTAGAAAATATTAATTTTAATACTTTTATAATTGATTCAAGAGAAGATTATTTAAAAAT
>CACFXU010000033.1 GCA_902570155.1 uncultured Alphaproteobacteria bacterium | reverse complement strand
CTTTCTTACTAAGTCTATTTTGATATTATTTAAAATCTCATCCTTATTTAGCTCAAAATCAAATTCTCTTTTATTCTGTTTATTTGCTTCTTTAATATTTTCAAATACTTGAATTTCATCAAGATTTAATTTTAAATTTAATTCTATATAATGTTCAAAGAATAAATTTGCAGAAATGAAATCAATAATTATAAAATCCTTAGATAAATCACTATTGTTTCCTACAAATTCTAAATATTGTTTTCTTTTCTTATAATCTAGTGTTGTGAATGCTTTATTGTTAATTTTAAAAATTATTTTGTTCTCTGCACTCAATAAATTTTGAAAATTAAAAGTTAATATAATTACAAATAAAGATAATTTTAGGTAATTAAAACTAATTTGTTTCAAATTTATCATCTTCTACACTATAACTCTGCCACTCAATATCTTGTTTATCATTCTCTGAAACTGCTAAATTTGTTGATTTATAGCTACCTATATTTTTAAACGAAAACATCAATGTTAATATATCTTGGGGTTTTAAATTATTTTCCTCGTAAGATTTTCTATTAAAATCTAAACTTATACCAAAGCATTCATCAAAATAACTATATCCAATACTATATTCTTTATTAATTTCTTTTTTTAGGTCGTATAAACCATTAATTTGTATTTTTGAAAATTTAAAAAATTTTTTACTTAAAAAGGAATAATTTATTGTTTCTGTATCATTGGTAATTATATTATTGCTTTTTGTATTTTGATCTAAATATGATAATCCTACCTCTCCTAAATTTGTTTGCGAATTAATATTTATATTCTGATTCTTTAAGTATTCATCATTTAAATCATACCTAAAATTATAAGAGAATTCGTTTTTATTTAAATATTCTATTGATCCTAATAAATCACTTAAATGATCATCATTCCCTTGCTCTTTATGAAAGTTACTGTTGTTCGTAAACTCATATAATTGTGAAATTGATGATTTAAAATTTCGTGTATACGCATCAATACTATAAGTTATTCTTTTTGAATTATCTAATTTATCATTTCCGCTATACCTATTTAATCTATTAATATTTTCTGATGCAAAATCATTATTTGTTGAATCCTCATTAGATAGTTTATTGCTATTTGAAATTCCAGGAGTTAAAACTAGATGAAACTTTGGATTTAAAGTAAGCTTTTGTTTAAATTTCTTAATTTTAAATGGAGTTTCTGATGAAACTCCAAAAATTGGAAAAAATCTATAATAAGAACCAGTTACATAGTTATTTCCTTCAGTTAGTTTTTTCTCAGTATTAAATCCTTGATTATATATTTCACTTTTAAGTAATATTTTAGAATTATAATTAATTAATTTTTTTTCAAATTCATATTTATGAGATATTTTTTGCTGGTTTTTTGCGTGAACCAAATTACTCTTTTCTCTAAAAATGTTATAAAATTCAAATGTAGAGTTTGAGAGATTTCCATTTTTACTAAAATATCCTGTATGATATTTTACTTTTGGAAATACTGTAGGAGTAGTTTTATTATCTTCTTTTTCTTGATTTGTTTGATAGAAATTTAAACTTAAATCTAAATGATCATCAAATTTTCTTAAATTAAAACCTTCTATCTTAAAATTTGTTTTCAGTGAAGTTGAATAACTTAAATCATCATTTGGTTTTGTAATTTGAATATAATTTTTTGACGTTTGCAACGCTGAGTCAATACTAATTCTATAATTTTTATTAATATTTTTATTATATTTAGTTATTAAGCTGGCATCAGTGAACCATTCATTATTATTTTGTTTTTCTAAATTTGAATCAAATGTTAGGTTGTACTTTAAATTTCCACCTGATAAAATTTGATTATAATCAAAAATAAATCTTTGAGATGCGTCTACTCCTCCACCATAATTAATGATAGGTGTAAACAAAAGTTCTTTATCTGAAGAAATATTAAAATAGTAAGGAAAAGAGGTTGATTGAGAAGTTTTAGTATCAAAAAAATTTAGCGCTAAGGATGGTGACAAAAAACCTGATTTTCTCTCTTTTCTAAGAGGTGATGGTGTAACTATATATGGAATATAAAATACTGGAGTATTTACAACTCTCATTTTTGAGTGTTTTTGATAAAGGAATAGATATTTATTATCATGTAATATTTTTTCACTTTCTAATTGCCAAGTAGGGCAAATGAAATTTGCTATTCTTATTCTTGATACACATGGCGAATAAACGCCTTTTGTTATTATGTCTACGTTTCCATCTCTTTTGATTTTTTTACCGATTATTCTAGAACCATCATTTAATCTAATTTTAGGGTTTTCAAATTCAGCAAAATTTAGGTTTTTTTCAAATATGCCTTTTTCACCCTGAAAAAAATTATTGTTCTGATCTTTGAAGGTAAATTTAGATGGTAATATTATTTTATCATCTTTTTGATTATAAATAATCAAATCAGAAAAAATAAGTTTATTCATTTGAAATATTTTTGCTTTACCTCTGGCTATTATATTTTCATCTTCATCATAGGAGATTGAATCTGCATAGATTAGTATCTCTTCAGCACTATTATAATTTGGAACAATTGAAATTAATAATATTAAAACAAATCTTTTCAAAAAATTAATT
>CACFXU010000032.1 GCA_902570155.1 uncultured Alphaproteobacteria bacterium | reverse complement strand
TTTCTTCAATATTTTCTGCTATATTAAAGCATTGTACTGCTTGACCGGCAGCACCTTTGATTAGGTTATCTATTGCGCTAACAATTATAATTTTATCCTCACTATGATGATTAAAAATTTTAATTTTACAATAATTAGAATTTTGAACAGAAAAAAAATCAAGTGTTTGATCATTATCAATATATTTTATAAAAGGATTTATTTTTTGTAAGTCTTTGAATAGATTTATGACATCAGTTTTTTTTATACTATTATTGAGATTGCAATAAATTGTAGAAATCATACCTCTAAAATTAGGAAGAATGTGAGGATTAAATGAAAACTTTACTTCATTTTCTGAACTATGTTTATTAAGTTCTTGTTTAATTTCTGCAATATGTCTGTGATTATTTGTATTATAATTGTAAAAATTATAATCATTTTTTGATTTCATTTTATTGAAATCAAATTTCTTGCCTGCTCCACTATAACCTGATTTAGAATCAATAATTATATTCTTTGTATCAATTAATTTATTTTGAATTTAAGGTATTAAAGGTAATAAAATAGAAGTTGGGTAACATCCAGGTACTGCTATATTTTTAGAATTTTCTATTTTATCTCTATTTATTTCAGCAAGACCGTAGATAAAATTGTTTAAATGCTCTTTGCACGCATGTTCATTGCCATAATTTTCTTTATAAACATCAAAATTATCTAATCTGAAGTCAGCTGATAAATCTATAATATTAATTTTATTAAAATATTTTTTTACATATTTATTAGATACTGCATGAGGCAAAGCTAAAAAAACATAATCACTATCTTCAGTATTAAAACTATTATTTGGTCTTAAAAGAGGAAGTTGATCATATTCTTGTGTATTATCAAGATTATTTAGATAACTGTCATGAATAGTTTCTGATCCTAGAAAATTTATATCTACATAAGAATGATTTAGTAGAATTTTTACTAACTCCATTCCAACATAGCCGGTTGAGCCTAATACGGCCACTCTAATCTTATTTTTCATGAAACTCTATCTCTTAGAGAATTGGTAACTTCGTCTGGCTTTCGCTAAACCAGCTTTTTTTCTTTCAACAACTCTTGGATCTCTAGTAAGAAACCCAACTTTTTTGAGAGGCGGTCTATTTGACTGATCGTATAAGCTTAATGCTTTGCTAATACCATGTCTAATAGCGCCAGCTTGACCAGAAAGACCTCCGCCTTTAACTGAAGCCATAATCTCATAGGAATTATCAGCTTTAACGATATCCAAAGGCTGGTTAACTATCATTTGAAGCACTGGTCTTGAAAAGTATTTATCTAAAGGCTTACCATTGATTTTAATTTCACCACTACCCCTTTTCAACCATACTCTAGCAATAGAATTTTTTCTTTTTCCAGTAGCATAGGCTCTTTCTTTATTATCTAAAAAATTTTCAGTTTGATTTTCTTGATTTTCCATAGTTAAATTTTATTTTTAGTATTCATTGATGCTATATCAATGATTTGAGGATTTTGAGCTTCATGCTTATGATTTTCATCTCTATATATCTTGCAATTAGATAATTGTTGTTTTCCTAAGGGTCCTCTTGGGATCATTCTTTTTATTGCAAGTTTAATCATTTCATCAGATTTCTTTTTTTCCTTCATTTTATTTGGAGTTGTCTCTTTTATTCCTCCTGGATATCCAGTGTGTCTGTAATATATTTTATTATCAGCTTTTTTGCCTTTTAGATGAATTTTATCAGAATTGATTATAATCAAATTATCACCACAGTCTTGGTTAGGAGTATATTCAGGCTTATTTTTACCTCTGAGGATGTTTGCAGAAATAACAGCAAGTCTTCCTAAAACTGTGTCTTTAGCATCAATTAAAACCCACTTTTTCTTAATATCACTTTTTTTTAAAGAGAATGTTTTCATCGCGTGCCCAAATACATATATTGAAAAATTAAGTCAATAATTTAATAAAAAAAACCCTCTAGTTAGAGGGTTTTTTTAAGTTTTATAAATATTTAATTATGCAGTAGCTGAGTCTTTCGCAGCAGCATTCCAAATAATTAAACCAAATAAGATTTTATTAATAAAATCTGCAAGGTTGTAAATCCAGTTAAGAGTATCAGCATCAACTGAACCCATCATTAAACCGAATACATATCCAAGAGGATAAATTGCCCATCCAACTAATACAATTAATCTCATTGCATTAAATGCAGATGTTACTGATTCTTTAGTTGTAGCAGCTTGACTTGCTTCACCTCGGAAAATTTCCCAAATGATTACAGCCCAACCGATCATACCAATGATGAAACCAAGTAATACCGAAATATGACCTGCTTCTCCAAGATATCCACCAACAATCATAACAAGTGTACCAATGAGCAATCTATAGAAAGCACCACTAGATACAGCTGCTCCGGCAGCAACTAGAATTAAAAAGAATTCAACCATTTGAAGTGGTACAGTTAGTATCCAGTCAATATATCTATATACTGTTGGTGACTCACCTGTAGCAACCCAAAAGTCTCTCATATACATGTAGTGTACAGCAGCTATAAAAGTGATTAGCCCTGCAACAACCATTGAAGTTCTCCATTTAGAAGAAACTCTCATACCTTCATAAAAGAAGAAAATTGTAGATGCCCACATTCCAATTGAAACGATCCAGAATGTAATACCTACAAAATCACCTTCACCTAAGAAAGTGTCGGCAGCAAATGCTGGAACGGCTATAAAAGCTA
>CACFXU010000031.1 GCA_902570155.1 uncultured Alphaproteobacteria bacterium | reverse complement strand
GTTATGGAACTTGCGATTGAAGAAAAAATTAATGCATTTATTCATGGTCCGCTTGCTTTTGATAATGCGGTTTCTGAAGAAGCGGCTACAATAAAAGGAATCAAAAATGATGTTGCTGGTGATGCTGATATTTTATTAGTACCTAATTTAGAAACTGGAAATTCTTTATCTAAAATAATGGTTTATTTTATGAAAGCATGTGCTGCAGGAATAGTAATTGGTGGTAAAGTACCAGTTGTTGTTCCTAGTAGAGCTGATACTAAACACTCTAAACTTGCATCAATTATGGCAGCTGTTGTTGCTGCAAATAATTAATTAACAAATAAATTTTAAGTCGAATGCTTTTAAGACATTACTTTTTAATTGTAATAATTACTTTTTTATTTGGAAGTGCCTATCCAGTTCAGAAAGTTATTTTTAATGAAAATGTACCACCATTATTAATGGGAAGTTTAAGAATGTTAGTAGTTTTTATATGCCTTTTGCCTTTTTGGCGATTTAAAATTCCTGAAAAAAAATACTGGCTACCACTTCTCTTTTTTTCAATCTCAATGGGTTTTTTAGCAAATGTATTTATGACATTATCATTAAATGAAGCAAACATAGTTTCTCCAATAATTATTGGCTCTCAACTGGCTGTACCATTTGCAATATTATTAAGCTCATTTTTTTTAAAAGAGAGAGTAAGTATTAAAAAATGGGCACTAATATTTATTTCTTTTTTTGGCATCATTTTATTGGGCTTTGATCCATTAATAAGAAATGAAATTTATGCGTTAATCTTAATTACCTTAATGGCATTCTTCTATGCTAGTGCACAAGTATTTTCCAGGTACTTAAAAGATTTAGAGGTTACTCTCACAAATGCAGTAATGGGACTAGTTGGATTTGTATTACTAATTATTTCATCATCAATATTTGAAGGACAAACAATAAACGAAATAAAAAATATTAGTTTTCAGTCATGGTTATTAATATTGCATTCAGGTATCTTTGTTTCAATTGCTGCACACATGTCGATGTTTTATTTGTATAGGATGTATCCTGTTAATAGAGTATTTCCATTTTACGCTTTATTTCCTGTATTTGGTGTGTTGTTAACATTTATAATTTTTTATGAAATACCAACTTTAATTACTTTTATTGGTGGTATAATTGTAATCGTAGCAACTTATTTTATTAATAAGGAAAATTAGCTACTTTAAAACATCTAATCCATCAGATAAATTGATATGTCCTGTTTGACGAGCTTTATTAAACTCTTTAATTCTGTCAAATATATTGATTCCAATTTGTCTATAAATATCAAGTAAATCAATTAAGACCCAATTTTCTCTAATCAAACCATTTTCTAGCCTCCAGAAATCAAGACTTCTCATTTCTAGTGCTTGATTTGATGGAGCAATACCCATCCAGCCATCATTGGTTATTGTTAATCTCATATTAGGCCAACCTGTTTCACACACATAATTTCCTTCATGTATCCAGTGTGTTTGCAAATCTTCCATGCCATCGGTGGCTAATTTTTCATTTGATGAACCACCTTTTCTATCTGGCATTGCTCTTAAAAATGGGATTTGATGCCAATGTCTGAAACCTGCTATACCTCTACCTGTTCCAATTCCGGCTGGTCCGTACCAATTAAGATTTGGGTGCCAATATTTTTCTAGATTCATAATTTTTGGATCTGGATTTTTAGGATGTAAGGATAAATCATTTAACATATCTATAACATGATCAAAATTTTCTTTCTTTTCTCCATTTATTGACAAGCCATCTCCAGTCATAGGAGCTGGGGTACACAGAAATGCACCAAGTTGAGGAGACATTGGCCATGCATTTGCTTGCATCATAATTTCAGGTAAGTCCCAAATAGATTGTACTTCAGTAATTTTATTTTCCTCTATTTTAAAAAACTCATGATAGCGCATATGAATTAAATTGCCTGTTGGTGGAATATCTAAGTATGGTTTTATAAAAGTTCCCATATAATTACCCATTGTACCTATCCATTTTTGCCCTTCAGGGGTTTTTCCCGCCATAATAATCATATCTCTTCTTTCTAGATCAGGGATACTATCCAATAATGGCAAAATACATTTAGAAAGAAAATTATTTAAACCTTTAAAAGTTCCAAAAGGATGGCAAAAATTAAATAAAGATTCTTTTGTAAAATAATTGCTTAATGATTTTTCAATTGTCTTTTTGTTAAATGTTTGAGTTGCAATCTGATAGTTGGCAAAAAAATTTTTTAATTCTCTAGAAATCATTATTTAGCAGTCCATCCTCCATCAATTACTAATGAAGAGCCAGTTATCATCGATGCAGCATCAGAAGCAAGATACACTACTGCACTAGCAATATCACTTTCTGTTGCTACTTTTCCTAAAGGTATATTTTCAATAACAGATTTTTTAAAATTTTTATCTTTGAAAAATTTTTTAACCATAGGAGTTTCAACAAATGTAGGGCAAACTGAATTAACTCTAATGTTGTGTTTTGCTAAATCGATAGCCATTCCTTTAGTTAGACCTTCAACGCCAAACTTGGTCATATTGTAAACACTTCTAAGAGGAGCTCCAACTTTACCTAACTGAGATGAAATATTTATAATTGATCCACCACTTTTTTTTCTATTTGTTGATTTTAGCATAATTTTTGTTGCTAATTGAGCAATATCAAATGATGCTTTAATATTAAGATCAACCACTTCACTCATATCTTTTCTTTTAATTTTAGTAAAATATTCTGGCCTATTTGTTCCAGCGTTATTTACTAATATGTCTAATTTTGGAATTTTA
>CACFXU010000030.1 GCA_902570155.1 uncultured Alphaproteobacteria bacterium | reverse complement strand
AAAATAATTTTAACAAAATATTAAGCTTCTCATCTGAATTTACTAATGGACTTTTAATTACTTGTCTCAATTCTGAACTTTCTTTCAATACTTTTTGCACTAATTCAAAGTCATTTAGAATATCATCAATACATTTTTTTTCAGAAGCAAGATCATAGAGAGCTGCTCCGTACCTTTCAGATATTAGGTCTCCAGACAATGTATTAGATGTCATAAATTGAGTTCATAGAAGTTTAGAGATAGGCTATTAACACATCAGAAAAAGTAGGTAAACTGTCAGTTTGTGCGTCAAATGAGTTAAATTGAAGATATTTTTAAAATTGTGGGTAAATTACATAAATGAATAGGGATCGACATCAATAATTAACTTTACAGAAGAGGGTAATTTAGTGTTTTCGACAATTTTTTTTGTGAATTTATTCAGATTTTTTCTACTATTACTCTTCAATAATATTCTGTATCGATATTGTCCTCTAAGCAGAAAAATTGGAGCTTCAACTGGACCTAGAATTTTAATATTTTTACTTTTTTGATCTTGTTGAGCCAGTCTTGAAGCATGTTTAAGAACTAAAGCTTTTGTATGACTAGAAAGAATTATTGAAGTCATAAAACCAAAAGGAGGAATATTAAAATTCTTTCTTTCTTCTAAAGCTCTTTCAATAAAAGATTCTCTTTCTCGAAGTTGAATCGACTTAATTATTTCTTGATCTGGAAAATATGTTTGAAGAAAAACTTTACCAATTTTTTTTCCTCTACCAGCCCTTCCTCCAACTTGCTGAAGTAGGTTAAAAGTTTTTTCTATAGCTCTAGGATCACCACCAAATAAACCTGCGTCCGCATCAACGATTCCTACTAATGACAAATTTGGAAAATCATATCCTTTTGCCATAATTTGTGTGGCTACAATTATATCTATATCTTTGTTGTTTATATCAGTAATAAATTTTTTAATTTTGTTTGGTGTGTTAACGTTGTCACTAGACATGATGGAAATATTTTTTCCAGGAAAGAATTCTTTTAACTCCTCTGCAACTCTCTCAACTCCAGGACCAACAAATTTTATACTATCTTTTTCATCACATTGAGGACAATCTAAATTTAATTTTTTTATAGTTCCACATTGATGGCATAAGAAAACTTTTTTGTGTTGATGCATTACCATCCATGATGAACATTGATCACATTCATATCTGAATCCACAACTGTTACATAAGGTTAATGGAGAATATCCTCTACGATTTAAAAAAATAAGAGTTTGTTCCTTATTGTCTAAACACTGTGAAATAGAATCTATAATTGATTGTGATATCCATTTATCTTTATCAAGTTTATTTTTATTTAAATCAATTATAGAAATTTCAGGTAATGGAGTTCCTGAAAATTGTTTTGATAAATAGACTTGATCATATTTTTTAATTTTAACATTATTTATTGTTTCTAAAGACGGTGTTGCCGAGGCTAATAATACAAAATTTTTTTCAATTTTAGCTCTTACAACTGCAAGATCTCTTGCTTGGTAACGTATATTGTCCTCTTGTTTATAACTAGAATCATGTTCTTCATCGACAACAATTAATCCTAAGTTTGTATAAGGAAGAAATAAACTTGAACGAGCACCAATAACAATAACTGGATCTCCTGCAAAACATTTATGCCAAATTTTTTGCCTATTTTTTTTTGTAATTTTAGAATGCCATAAACACACTTCCATTCCAAAACGCTTCTTTACTCTTGTCTCTAATTGCGGTGTTAAGCTAATTTCTGGAACCATTATTAATATTTGTTTTTTTTCTTTTAAAAATTTATCTATTATTTCAAAATATACTTCAGTTTTACCAGAGCCTGTTACTCCTTCTAATAAAACAGGTTTGTTTGATTTGTTAAATGATTGGGTGATTTCTTTAAATGAATTTGCTTGCTCTTCACTCAAGGTCACTAAAGAAGGTTCGGTGTTATTGAAACTATCTAATTTTTCTTTATCAAATTCAACTGTGTCACTATTAATAAGAAATAATTTTAAAACTGCTCCTAGTGGAGCTAAAGTATAATTTGCGATCCAATTTATAAAATCGATTGAAGAATTCTGAAGGATAAGATCATTACAAATTTTTGTAACCTCTTTAATTTCATATCCAGGATTTTTAACATTCTTCTTCCAAATAATTCCAGCTTCTATTTTTTTTCCAAATGGAACTAAGACTATTTGACCAATTTCAAGTTGCTCATTTGTAGAAGAATAAGTGAAAACTTTGTCGAAAGGTCTTGTTACTACTACATCGTACAACATTATATTTATGTTTTTTTTATATGTTAACTTTCTAAATAACTTGTATATGGTATACAACAAACAATGAAATTTTTTATAGACACTGCCGATATACCTCAGATTGAAGAGCTAATGCCAAGCGGATTAATAGACGGTGTTACGACAAACCCATCTCTAATTGCAAAAAGTGGTAAGGATATGGGAGAAACCATTAAAACAATTTGCTCTATAGTATCTGGTCCAGTCAGTGCAGAAGTGACAGCAACCGAGTATGACAAAATGCTTGAAGAAGGTGAGTACTTAGCATCATTAGCTAAGAATGTTGCTGTAAAAGTTCCTCTCACACCTGCTGGTCTTCAAACTTGCAAAGCTCTTAGAGAAAGAGATATCATGGTAAATGTAACATTGTGTTTTAGTGCTGCTCAAGCATTACTAGCCGCTAAGGTTGGTGCAACATTTATTTCTCCTTTTGTGGGAAGGCTTGATGATATTGGTGAAAAAGGAATGGATCTGATTTCAGATATAGTAATAATGTATGAAAATTATGGATTTGATACTGAAGTATTAGTTGCTTCGATAAGAAACACTCAACATCTTATTGATGCAGCTGTGATTGGTGCCCATGTTTCAACTCTACCACCTAAAGTTATTCACGAATTATATAAACATCCTCTCACAGATAAAGGGCTAAAAGCATTTCTTGATGATTGGGCAAAAACAGGACAGCAAATCTTACCAAAATAATCGTCATGGCGCATGAAGATGAAATTAGTGAAAAACAAATAATAAATTTTTTAAAAAAAAATAAAAATTTTTTTATTAAAAATTCAG
>CACFXU010000029.1 GCA_902570155.1 uncultured Alphaproteobacteria bacterium | reverse complement strand
AAATTGATATCTTTATCCGTAAAACTAATATCTATGTAAATAGTTGGATTATTGTTGTTAATTCTTTCTAAGAATAAATTATAATTTTCATTTAAAAATGGTTTTTTAAACTGAAGATTAGGTCTTAAGTATTTTATATGCTTACTTTTTTCATTTACTATAATATTTAAATCTGAAATTTCATTATAATAATTTAAAGTTTCATTTATTGTTTCAAAGTATGTTTTTTCAAATCTTAAATAAGTTTTAATCGGTACATACAATATAAAAGAAATTATTAATAATATAAAAAATATATTTGAAAAGTTTTTATAATTAGAAATGCTTAATTTTTCTTTTAAAAATATAATTAGCCAAATAAAAATCAAAAAAGTTCCAGGGCCTAACAATCTAAATGAATATTCATTAAAATAAAAAATCCATCTAACAAAAATTATACTTAATATATAACTGATACCAACAAATCCAATAATATTATAATTTTTTTGGAAAATGTTTTTTAAAAATAAAGACTGTATCAAATCATAAATATTAATCTTCTGATAATTTGAAAAATTAAAAATATTTTCTCTGAAATAAAAAATAATTAAGAGAATTTGTATTGATAATAAAGGAATTAAAAAGGTAATTCTTTCATGATAAGTTGGTATTGTTATCTCTGATAACAATGTTAAAATTAATTTTTTTAGTAATTCTAAATTAGTTTCAGGGGCGAAACCCCTTGGAATACCTGCTATATAACTTGTTAACAAATAATTATTATAAAAATAAAGAGTAATAAAAAAAAAATTAATAAAAAAAAGAATTACTAATTTTGATTTAGAAACTTTTATTTTAAACAAATAAGAATATATAAAAAAAAATATATATATAAACAGAGTAAATAATCCTATGTATCTAATTAAAAATAAAGAAATTGATAATATGGAAAGAATTAATAGTGTTTTATAATTATCGTTTATAAATAAAAATTTATGTAAATATAACGAAAATAGAATTAAAAATAAAATAAATGGCCCTTCACTCCATGAAAAAGAAAAGATTTCTAAATTTGCACTAAAAAAGAATATAGAAGATAAAATTAGAGAAGATTGATTAAAATAACTTCTGAAAATGAAAATAATAAAAAAAATACATATAAAGTTAACTATTTTAGATGCAAAAAAGACAGAGGTATTCGTTAAAAAAGATACTATTGAAATTAATAAAGAATACCCAACAGGCCAATTTGAAAAAAATTTTAATTCTAGATTATTCCCAAATTCATAAAATGTAAAAAAATAATGACCATTTAGGAATGACTTGGATGCAGATAAATAATTTGTTGAGTCATTTGATAAATAACCATTTTCATCAAAAAAGATTTTTAATAACAAAGATAATGTAAGGATAATAAATATAAGAATTAAATAGAAATCATTTCTATTAATTTTTAAGTACATCTAGTTTACCCTCCAAGTCATAATTTTATTAAGATTATAGTTCCACAAGGATGCAACAATAGCACCCAAAAGACTAGAAATTACCCAGTTAAAATCTAAATTATAGAGATTTTGGGAAACTAAATAAGCTATAATACCACCTATGCCAGAAAATAGATTAAACTTTATTAAACCAATCAAATTTTGCTTTCCAAATAACTTTACAAATCTAAAAGTCCAAATATTATTTAAGAAATAGTTGAATATAATTGAAAATTCTATCGAGCATATTAAAGCAAAAGAATATGAATAATCTAAAAATTTATATAAAAAAAATAAAATAGAAAAATGAATTAAAGCACCAAAAGAGCCTACTGTTATAAATTTGATAAAATTAACTGGTAGGATACTACCAAATAATTTAGAATATATAAGATCTAAAGATTCAATTAATATCTCACCTGTTAATTTACTTTCTCCGTAAATTCTTTCTTTAAATTTATAAGGTATATCAATATTTTTAAAATTTTTTTTATTTTTTAAAACTGCAACTATATCTAATAGAATTTTATAGCCTTTAATATCTAATTGATTCACTACTTCTAAAAATAATTTTTTTTTTATTCCAAAGAATCCAGACATAGGATCTGTCGTAATTGAATCTTGAATGAAGTTAGAAATTTTAGTAGCAAATTGACTGAGCAATCTTCTAAAAAAATTCCAATCTTTCATTGAGTCATTATTGATATATCTTGAGCCAATAACTAAATCAAAATTATTAGATAATTTATCAATTATATTTGGTATTATTTTCAAATCATGTTGTAAATCAGAATCTAATACAATCATATTATTAAACTTACTTAACATAAAACCATCAACTATAGCTGAAGATAAACCTCTTTTTTTTATTCTTCTAAAGCAAAATATATTTTGATAATTAATATACTCTTCTTCTACTATTCTCCAAGTATGGTCAGGTGAATTATCATCGATTACAATAATTTCATAAACATAATTTTTTTCTAATAATTTTATTAACTCATTAATAATTATTTGAATATTATTTGCCTCATTATATGTTGGAAGTACAATGCTACATTTAGGTTTTTCCACCATACAATTTATTTTTTAATCTTAGCAAGAAGTAAGTTTCCTGGAAAATATTTAACTTTATTTTCAATATTATTAATCATTGTAGCAAATTCATTACCAAAGATTGCAAAAAAGGGTGCGAATAATTGATATGAAATTATGTCAATTGATTTAAAATTAAAATCTCTCAATGCCATTTTTAATTTTTTTTTATTATAATGCGAAATATGTTGCTCAACATAATTCTGACTTGATAGTTTTGATACAAGTATTTCAAGAAATGGCCATAAACTTCTATAATTTGGAGTAGTTAAAATGATTATTCCTCCTGGTTTAAGGCATCTTTTCATTTCTAAAATATTTTTTACTAAATCATCATGATTTATATGCTCAATAAATTCAATTGCAGTAATTAACTCAAATGTCTCATCATCAAATGGAAATTCGGCGTTTTTACAATATTTAAATGATATATTTCTATTTTTATATTTATTATTTGCATAATTAATTTGCTTTTTAGCAATATCTATTCCAGTTAAATCAGATTCTAGATTACTATTTCCAAGAAAAGTTCCTGGTCCACAAGCTACATCTAGAATATTATTTGGTTTTAAATTATTTATTAACGAATATATTTTTTTAAATTTTAAATAATGCCAATTGTATTGAATTCCTTTTTTTCTACTAAAAACTAAATCATAATATCCTTCAGATATTTCATCATATATGTTACCTTTATTCATATTTTTTTATAATAACACTAATCTAAATAAAAAACTTTTAAAGCTGAAAATCAACATTTTTTGAAGGAAATATAGATTTTAAA
>CACFXU010000028.1 GCA_902570155.1 uncultured Alphaproteobacteria bacterium | reverse complement strand
TTATTTTTGTATTCAAAATTGATGAGAATGATAAAATCATTAATTCACAAGTATATGATATTAAAGATATTAAAGATATTAGACTATCAAAAGATAAAACAAAAAATGAACTTGTAAAAAGAGGATTGCTAGAAAAAATATTTGGAGGAGTTGGAACTCAACAAGAGCTACCAACTACTCCTTAATTTTATAATGATATTGCCGCCAATAGTAATAATGCAACAATATTTGTAATTTTTATCATTGGATTAACTGCGGGACCTGCAGTGTCTTTATATGGATCTCCAACAGTATCACCAGTAACAGCAGCTTTATGAGCTTCACTGCCTTTACCTCCATGATTGCCATCTTCAATATATTTTTTTGCATTATCCCAAGCTCCACCACCAGCAGTCATACTTATTGCAACAAATAAACCTGTTATAATAACACCAAGCAATAGTGCTCCTAAACATGATAATGCCGCTGCTTGACCAGCTATAAATAATATAACAAAATAAACAACAATAGGTGATAATACAGGTAGCATAGATGGTATAATCATTTCTTTAATTGCAGATTTAGTAAGTATATCTACACATGTACCATATTCTGGCTTACCCTTACCTTCCATAATACCAGGAATTTCTTTAAACTGTCTTCTTACTTCTAACACTACTGAACCAGCTGCTCTACCAACTGCAGTCATACTTAAAGCACCAAATAAGAAAGGTAATAAACCTCCTAATAATAAACCAACAACAACGTAAGGATTTGATAAATCAAAAGATACTTCAATTCCGTATAATGGACTACTTGAATCTTTAGCAAAATGATCAAGATCCTCTGTATATGCTGCAAATAGAACTAGCGCTCCTAATCCTGCTGATCCTATTGCATAACCCTTGGTTACAGCTTTAGTTGTATTACCAACTGCATCAAGTGCATCAGTTGTCTTTCTTACATTCTCATCTAAGTTCGACATTTCTGCAATTCCCCCTGCATTATCCGTTACAGGTCCGTATGCGTCAAGTGCAACAACCATACCAGCTAAAGCTAACATAGTTGTAACAGCAATAGCTATACCAAATAACCCAGCTAGTGAATAAGTGGATATAATACCAGCCACAATAATTAAAGCTGGTAAAGCAGTAGCCTCCAAGCTTATTGCAAGACCTTGTATAACATTAGTTCCATGGCCAGTTGTAGACGATTGAGCAATACTTTGAACTGGTCTGTAATTTGTTCCTGTATAGTATTCAGTTACCCATATAATTAAACCTGTAATAATTAGACCTAGTAAACCACATATAAAAAGTGACATTCCAGTAAATTGTGTAGATGTGCCCTCAACTACTAAAACACTATTTAAACCAACTATATAATCAGTTACAAAATATAATAATATTGCTGATAAAATAGCGGATACTGCAAAACCTCTGTAAAGAGCTGCCATGATATTATTATTTTTTCCAAGCTTAACAAAATAGGTACCAATTATACTAGTTAAAGCACAAACTCCTGCAATAGCTAAAGGAAAAATCATCATTGTATAAGAATTTTCAATAAAAAAAATAGAAGCTAAAACCATTGTTGCCACAACTGTAACAACATAAGTTTCAAAAAGATCTGCAGCCATACCTGCACAATCACCAACATTATCGCCAACGTTGTCTGCAATAACAGCAGGATTTCGCGGGTCATCTTCAGGAATACCTGCTTCTACTTTACCTACTAAATCTGCTCCAACATCAGCACCCTTGGTAAAAATACCTCCACCTAGTCTTGCAAAAATTGAAATTAATGATGCTCCAAATCCAAGCGATACTAAAGGAGCAACAATCTCCCTACCTGGAAATGAACCAGAGTTGTGTAAAATAAAATAAAAAATTGCAATAGAAAGTAGTGCAAATCCCGCAACTAGCATTCCAGTTACAGCACCTGCTTTAAATGACACTGATAAACCTTCGGCTAAGCTATTACTTGCAGCATGTGTTGTACGAACATTAGATCTAACCGATATATTCATTCCTACGTAGCCTGCAGCACCAGAAAAAAATGCCCCAATCAAAAAGCCAATTCCAGATGCCAAATCAAAAACTATCCATATAAGAGCAAAAATAACAACTCCCACAATTGCTATTGTCATGTACTGTCTGTTTAAATAAGCTCTAGCACCTTCTTGAATTGCGCCAGCAATTTCTTGCATTTTATCATTTCCAGAACCTAGTGATAAAATTTGCCTAGATGTTACTAGACCATATAGTACGGCTGCTAGACCGCATAAAACAATTAATACCTGCAGTGTTGTCATTGAAAACTCCTTAAAATTTTGGCTGATATGTCAGAAACTATAGAAAAAATCAAGTTTTTAGGAGAAATGATCAAATTTCTTGATATTCTTTACGTCTAAATGTGAATCGAAATGAATTCCTTTTTCACTTATTATTTTTCCTATCAAAGTAACATTAATATTATTTTTATTAGCAATATTAAAAATTTTATTTCTATTTTTTTGACTGGATATGATTATCAGCTCATAATCATCCCCAGCATTTAAAAGGTCTTCTAATCTAAAATTTTTTTTATTGTTGAGAATTTTTTTTGTTTTAACGCTTAATGGAATTTTATTTACATTAATTAATGCGCCATATTTATTATTTAACATATCAGTTAAGTCTCCAATCAGACCATCAGAAATATCTTTCATTGAATTAACATGATTTGCAATCAATGGTCCAATTTTACAAGGTATGGGATATAAATATTTTTTAATAAAATATTGCTTCAAATTTATATTTGATGAAATTTTTTTTTTTAAAATTTCTAAACCAATCTTTGACTCACCAATATTTCCAGTTATTAAAATATCATCGTATAAATTAAATTTATTTTGAAATATTTCTAATTTCTTTTTTATAGATCCAAAAAAAGTTGAAGAAACAATAAGTTTATTTGATTTTGATATATCGCCTCCCAAAAGATAAAATCCATATTTATTTTGTATTTTCTTTAATTGACTTGAAAATAAATTTAACCAATTTTCATTAATATAATTTGGTAAATGCAAATTCAAAAGATAGGAATGGGGTAAAGCTCCCATCGCAAAAATGTCAGATAAATTTACAGTTGTAATTTTTTGGGCTATTGACTTAGGATCATCATTAGAGAAAAAATCTATATCTTCAGAAATACTATCAGTCGTAACAGTTAGTTTGTAATGTTTACTGTTAAAACCTAAATATGCTCCATCATTTTCAAAATCAAATGTTCCCTTATTTTTAAAATTAAGTTTTTTTAAATATTTATTAATTATTAATTTTTCAGATAAACTATTTTTTATTGATTTCATCTTTATCTATATATTTTTGAATTATAGCATTGATTAATTTAGTTTGT
>CACFXU010000027.1 GCA_902570155.1 uncultured Alphaproteobacteria bacterium | reverse complement strand
GTTATAATTTGAAGACATTACTTTTCCATAGGCTCCTGTATTTTTTATAACTAGTAGATTACCAATTTTTTGTTTAGCCAATTTAATATTTTTTAAAAAAACATCTGAACTTTCACAAATAGGACCAGCAATAGCATAATCCATAAATTCCTCTGAGTTTACATTTATCGCTGATATTTCATGATGTGCACCATACATCGCTGGACGTATCAATGTATTCATACCAGCATCAACAATTAAATAATTTATACCTCCATTATTCTTAATTGTAAGAATAGAGGTAACTGTAACTCCAGCCTCAGCAATTAAATATCGACCAGGCTCAAACGATAATTCATAGTTTGTTTGCGTAAAACAATTATCAAGCTCTTCTTTTACCTTCTTGATATTAAAGTCAGGATCAGAATCTTCATATTTAACATGAAAACCTCCTCCCAAATCTACATGTTTAATATTAATGCCTGATTCAATAAATTTATCTGCAGCCATTTTCATTTGAGAAAATGTATTTTTATAGGCCTCATTTTTACTAATTTGACTTCCAATATGACAACTAATACCAATTAAATTTAAACTTTTGCAACTTTTAACTAATTTGATAATTTTATCTATGTTATCGAATTCTATGCCAAACTTATCAGTTTTTTTTCCTGTTGAAATTTTACTTAAAGTTTCACCATCAACATCTGGATTAAGTCTAACACCAATATCAACGATTTTATTTTTTTCATTTGCTAAATTATCGAGAAGTTTTATTTCTTCTAAAGATTCAGTATTAATTAAACGTATATTTTTATGTATAGCATAGAGTAAGTCTTGATCAGATTTTCCAACACCTTCAAAAATTATTTTATTTGGATCGAAACCAGCTTCCAAAGCTCTTTTTAATTCACCAACTGACACTACATCTGCTCCAATATCTAACGAGTTCATTAATTTCAAAATAGCTTGATTTGAATTAGACTTAATTGAATAAAAAATATTGTTACCTAAAATTTCTTTAGTTTTATTAACTTGATTAATAATTTTTTGTTGTGAATACACATAAAAAGGTGTCTGACAAACTTTAACTAAGTCATATAAAGAAGTACCCTCAATATACGGGTCATTATTTTTATAAGTGAGCATTTATTCAGTGTTTATAATAACGGATTGTTGACGTTTTTTCTCTTCTTCTAATTTCTCTAAACAGGCTTCATCACATGGATATGTAATTACCGATTTGTCTACTTGATCTTCTGGTAAACTTAAAGGACCAACTTTACCACAGCCAAAAGTAAACAATAAAAATGATAATAATATTAATCTGATCATTATAAGTATTTTTTTATAACAAGTTTTATCATTTTTTTAGTAATTTCAGGAGCCGTACCCCCAAAACTTGATTTTGATTTAACACTGTTAGTAGTTGATAGCACTTTTTTTGCGTCAGCTGTTATATTTTTGTCAAATTTTTTTAATTCTCCAAGAGATAATGAATCTATGTTTCTATCTTGTTTTGAACAATAAGAAACAATCTTTCCTGTAACAACATAAGCATCTCTAAATGAATATCTAAGATTTTGAACCAACCAATTAGCCAAATCGGTAGCGGTTGCATTTGAATTATCAATCAACTCTTTCATTCTAGTTTTGTTGAATGTAGATTTTGATAAAATTTCATTCATAACTTTTATACACAAAGAAACATTGTCGTATGAATTAAATGTTATTTGTTTATCGTCTTGTAAGTCTTTACTATAAGAAAGTGGTAACCCTTTAATAATATTAAGCATTGAACTTAAATTACTGATGATAATACTTGTTTTTCCTCTAACAAGCTCTGCACCATCTGGATTTTTTTTCTGAGGCATAATTGAACTACCAGTTGAAAGATCATCTGGTAAATTAATAAATTTAAATTGTTGATTTGACCAAAGTACTATTTCCTCTGCTATTTTTGATAAATGAACAGCAATTAGTGATAGAACAAATAAAAATTCTATTACAAAGTCTCTATCTGAGACAGTGTCCATAGCATTTTTTGTTGGCTCTCTAAATCCCAACTCTTTAGTTGTATATTTTCTATCAATAGGAAAAGAAGTCCCTGCAAGTGCAGCTGCACCTAATGGGTTTTCATTAAGACGATATAAACAATCTTCAAGTCTTGTTCTGTCTCTACCAATCATTTCAACGTAAGCTAAAACATGATGAGCCAATGTTATTGGTTGAGCAATCTGCAAATGAGTGTAACCTGGCATAATTGTTTCAGTATTTTTTGTTGCAATATTAATTAAAGTTCTCTGAAATTTTTTTAGTTCACTATCTAAAATTTTAGATTCTTTTTTAACCCATAATTTTAAATCAGTTACTACCTGATCATTTCTAGATCTTGCAGTATGAAGCTTTCCTGCAATTTTTCCAATTTTCTTAAATAATAAACTTTCAATGTTCATATGAATATCTTCAAGTTTTTTTGAAAATACGACCTTGTTTTTTTCAATATCTCTTTCAATTGCTTTAAGTCCAGAGACTATTGCACTTTGTTCTTTTTTATTTATTATTTTTTGTTTACCGAGCATTCTAGCATGCGCTATTGACCCAGTTATATCTTCTTTATACAGACGTTGATCGATATCTATAGACGTATTAATTGCGTCTAAAATCTCACTAGGTCCTTTTGAAAAATGGACATTTCTTGAAGGATTTTTTTTCATTTTGCGCGCCTATAAGAGATATTTATATTAATTTCCACCCTTATGCTTAAATTATTTTCATACGGCAAATTTTTCTTATATAAGCTCACCTTTATAGAACTCACATGAATATTAAAAAAGTAGTAGTAATAGGATCTGGCACTATGGGCAGTGGAATCGCAGCCCAAATAGCAAATGCTAATATTGATGTTACACTTCTAGACTTACCTTCAAAAGAAGGATCTAGAAACCAAATTACAGAAAACGCTAAAGAAAGAATTAAAAAATCACGACCTCCACTTTTAGTAGAAAAAAACAAAGCAGAATTAATTAAGGTTGGAAATATTGAGGATGACTTTAATGAAGTTGCGGAAGCTGATTGGGTTGTGGAGGCTGTTGTTGAGAGAATAGATATTAAACATAACATTTATAATAAAATTCAGACTACAAGAAAGAACAATTCTATAATTTCATCTAATACATCTACAATTCCATTGAAAATCTTATCTGCAAATATGTCAGATGAAATGAAAAAAAATTTTTGCATTACCCATTTTTTTAACCCAGTTAGATATATGGCATTGCTTGAGATAGTAACTGAAGAAGTTAATGACATTGAAAAAATAAATTTATTAAAGCAATTTTGTGATGAAAAACTTGGTAAAGGTGTAATTATTTGTAACGACACTCCAGGATTTATTGGAAACAGAATTGGAGTTTATGCAATGCAAGTTGCTATGACTGAAGCTTTTAAAATGAAGATATCAATTGAAGAAGCTGATGCAGTATTTGGAAGACCAATGGGTATCCCTAAGACTGGAATTTTTGGGCTATACGATTTAATTGGTATAGATTTGATGGCTGATGTTTTAAAAAGTTTTATCAAAGAACTCCCAAAAGAAGATCCTTTCCACGAGGTTGCA
>CACFXU010000026.1 GCA_902570155.1 uncultured Alphaproteobacteria bacterium | reverse complement strand
ACTTGTTGCAAACCCTTTTCATCCACGATTTGTCTAGCTGTTTTTCCTGAAAAAAACATATCTTCCAATACATCTTTTGCAATTTTGCCAGAAATTTCATTTGTAGAAATTAATTTTATAAGTTGTCCTAAGTTTTTAGGTGATACTGGAGAGTTGCTTAAATCTAGATTACTTTTATTTAATAATGAAAACAATTCAGAAGTAATCCAATTTACAACCATTTTTGCATGATTATTTAATTCTGAATCTGAATTAATTGTTTCATTGAAATAATCTGATGTTTGTTTCTCTGAAGTTAATAATGAGGCATCATAATTGGACAATTTATAAGTCTCAATAAATTTATTCTTAAGCTCATCTGGAAGCTCTGGTATTGATGATTTAATTTTTCCAATCTCTGCTTCAGAAATTTCTAGTGGTAGTAAATCTGGATCAGGAAAGTATCTATAATCGTGAGCTTCTTCTTTATTTCTCATTGGTCTAGTTTTACCAGTAGATGTATTAAAGAGCATTGTATTTTGTTCAATAGAACCACCAGACTCTAATATTTCTATTTGTCGTTTTGCTTCATAATTAATAGCTTGTTTAATGAACTTTATAGAATTTAAGTTCTTAATTTCACAACGAGTTCCATATTCATCACCAGGTTTTCTTACTGAAATATTTACATCAGCTCTTAAAGAACCCTCTTGCATATTTCCATCACATGTATCTAAATACATTAAAATTGATCTAATTTTAGATATATACATACCAGCTTCATCAGGTGTTCTAATGTCAGGTTCACTAACAATTTCCATTAAAGCAACACCAGATCTATTAAGATCAACATATGTTTTTGAAGGGTTTTGATCATGCAAACTTTTACCAGCATCTTGTTCTAAATGTAATCTAATAATTCTAATATTTTTTGATGTCCCATCTTTAAAGTCAATTGTAACTTTTCCTTCTCCTACAATTGGATATTTATATTGGCTAATTTGATATCCTTGCGGAAGATCAGCATAAAAGTAATTTTTTCTATCAAAGACTGAATAATTATTAATTTTAGCGTTTAAACCAACTCCTGTTTTTACTGCCTGTTCTACACAGTACTTATTAATTACTGGCAACATTCCTGGCATAGCAGCATCAACTAAAGATACTTGACTATTTGGTGATGAGCCAAATTTTGTTGATGATGAAGAAAATAATTTAGAATTTGATTTTACTTGAGCATGTATTTCCAGACCTATTACCATCTCCCAATCATACTTTTCACCTTTTATGAAATTATTCATATGATCTTTCTAGAGATACAGCGGCATTAAAAACTTGTTGTTCATCAAAATGTTTTCCTAATATTTGAATACCTAATGGTAAATTATTTTTATCTTTCCCAAAGGGAATAGAAATACCTGGTAGACCAGCTAAAGAGGCAGGAACTGTAAACACATCATTTAAATACATTTTGATAGGATCATTTTGTTTTTCATTTAAAGGAAATGCAGCACTTGGTGCAGTAGGAGTAACTATAAAATCACATTCTTTAAAAGCTCTATTAAAATCATCGGCAATTAACTTTCTTACTTTTTGTGCCTTAAGATAATATGCATCATAATAGCCTGCAGATAATACGTATGTTCCTATTAAAATTCTTCTTTTTACTTCTCTTCCAAAACCTTGAGCTCTTGTATTTTCATACATTTCATCAAGAGAATTAATTTCATCAGATCTAAAACCATATTTTACTCCATCATAACGAGCTAAATTTGAGGAAGCTTCAGCAGGAGCAATTATATAATAAGTAGGAAGTGCATATTTAGTATGAGGAAGTGAAATATTTTTAATTTTAACACCTTTTTTTTCTAAAACTTTAATAGCATCTTCCCATATCTGACTTATTTCCATTGGTGTACCATCAATAGAATACTCTTTTGGTATACCAACAGTTTTCCCATTTAGATCATCATCTAAATTTTCAAAATAATTTGGAATATCTACTTTAGTACTTGTACTATCTCTTTGATCAAACCCAGCGATTGATTGTAATAATATTGATGCATCTTCAACATTATGAGAAAAGATTCCTGCTTGATCTAAACTAGATGCAAATGCAACTATACCCCATCGTGAACATAATCCATATGTTGGTTTGATACCAACAACACCACAAAAGCTAGCTGGTTGCCTTATTGATCCACCTGTATCTGTTCCAGTTGCCCCTAAACATAAATCTGCAGCAACTGCTGCTGCGGAACCGCCGGAAGATCCACCAGGAGCTAAAGGCTCATTCTCTTTTGATAGGGGATTAATTGTATTTCCAAAAAAACTTGTATTAGTAGCTGAGCCCATAGCAAACTCATCTAAATTTGTTTTACCAACAAAAATAGATCCTTCATCTAATAATTTTTGAGTAACAAATGATTCATAAGTTGGATTAAAATTTTCTAATATCTTTGAAGCTGCGGTTGTAGGCATACTTTTAGTACAAAATAGATCCTTGATTGCAATTGGAATACCTTTTAATTTTTTTGCTGAATTATCTTTCTCTAAGTTATCTATCTGCTTTAAAACATTCTCTTCGCTGAAATGAATAAATACATTTAAGTTATCTTTTTCCTTAATTCTTTTTAAATAATCTTGATTTAATTCTCTTATTGATATTTTTTTTGTATCGAGATCTTTTAACGTTTGTTTCAAAGATGATTTAGACATTATTCTACCACCTTTGGTACTGCAAAAAAACCTTCGAGTTTGTCAGGAGCATTTTCAAGAATTTCCTCACTAGAATTAGTATCATTAGATACATCTTCTCTTTTAGGTAAAATTGATGATGATATATTACTTAACGGTTCTACATTTTCAGTATTTACTTCATTTAACTGCTCTACCCAGTCTAAAATGGAATTAAGATCCTTAATATAATCTTCAGATTCTTTATCATCTAACTTTATTCTAGATAGACGAGCAATTTTATTTATTGTATTTTTATCAATCTTCAATTTATGAGCTCCATTATATGAATGATCAAAATAATTTAATTGATGGCCTTAATACATCACAAATACTTGTAGGTCTAGACCTAGGAACTAAAACGATTGGTGTTGCAGTAAGTGATAGATCAAAAATAATTGCTACACCTCTTTCAATTATCCAAAGAAAAGGAACTAATAAAGATTTGATCATCTTGAAAGATATTTTGAATGAGTATGAAATTGGTGGATTTATTCTTGGTCTGCCGATTAGCCTGGATAATAGTGAAAACAAACAAAGCCAATTAGTACGAGATTTTAATATTAATCTTCAAACCTTTTTTAAAAAACCTACAGCTCTTTGGGATGAAAGGTTTTCATCTGATGTAATTTTTAAAGAAATGAGAAAAGCAGATTTGAGTAAAACAAAGATAAAAAGTAAACTTGATCAACAATCGGCTGCTTATATCTTACAAGGATATTTAGATAGATATAGAAATAATTAATAAATTAGTTTACACATACTTACACATTATTTACACATATGAATTCAAAGCTACTTAAATCAGGACACATAAAATTATATAAAAGAGAAAATTCAAAATTTTGGCAAATGAAAGTGAAATTGCCAAAATTTAAAGCGATTAGGTCATCTACAGGTTCAAAAATTCTTAAAGATGCAGAAAAAATAGCTTTAAAATATTATTCATCAATTTCTTCAAAAACAAATATAAAATTTAAACGAGCAAAAAATATTTTTAAAAAAATTCATTTAGTAGAAACAGCTGATTTAACCAAGGAAGAAATTGAGCACATCTTAGATGAATCTAAAAAATATATAACTTTTAATAAAAGGAAAATTAAAAAAATTAATGTTCTTGAAGGAAGAACAATATTTAATCTTTTTTTTGAAGATTCAACAAGAACAAGAACAAGTTTTGAAGTTGCTGCTAAAAGATTAGGAGCAGATCTCATTAATGTAGTTGTAAAAGATAGTTCTATTAACAAGGGGGAGACCTTACTCGATACTATGACTACTATTAATTCAATGAATCCTGACATTTTAATTGTCAGACATCCTGAGGAAGGAATTAGTAAAAAAATTTCAGAAACAGTAGATGCGTCTGTAATTAATGCTGGTGATGGTAGCCATGAGCATCCCACACAAGCCTTATTAGACGCACTTACTATAAAAAATAAATTTGAAAATTTTTCAAAATTAAAAATTGCTATATGTGGGGATATTTTACATAGCCGTGTTGCTCGATCAAACATAATTATACTATCAAAGTTAGGTGCAAAAATAAATGTTATTGGTCCTAACGAATGGTTGCCAAAAAGTTTAAATAAACTACCTGTGAATGTTTTTACAGAAATGAAAAAGGGATTACAAAATTGTGATATTGTTATGATGCTACGTATTCAAAAAGAAAGAATAGTTGGGAAAATAATGCCAAATCAAAAGACTTATTTTAAAAAGTATGGTTTAGATCACAATAAACTTAAATATGCTAAAAAAAATGCTTTCGTTATGCATCCAGGTCCAATGAACCGTGGTGTAGAAATTGACTCAAAACTTGCGGATGACATCACGAGGAGCTTAATACAAGAACAGGTTGCTATGGGTGTTGCAGTACGAATGGCATGCTTAGACTTAATTATTAAAAACAGAGATGACTTTAGTAAGTAGTTTATCATTAATCATATTGTTTTATGTAATAGGATCATTACCCTTTGCATTGATTTTT
>CACFXU010000025.1 GCA_902570155.1 uncultured Alphaproteobacteria bacterium | reverse complement strand
AAATCTTTTGTTACAATTCGAATGATATTTTGATCATTTGTTTTCTCAATAATTTTTGTTTTTCCTTCAACTAAAAAAGAATTACTCATTAATATATCTCCAACCAATATCTTTTCGATAATATCCCTCATCCCAATTAATTTGATTGATTATATTGTGAATATTTTCTCTAATAGTTTTTAAATCCTTACCCGTATTAGAGATATTTAAAACACGCCCACCATTAGAGAGCCATTTGTTTTCTTTAAGCATTGTTCCTGCATGAAATAGATAGTCATCCTTTGTTAATGTAAGATTTTCCAAATTATTAATTGGTGTCAATTTTTTATAATTCTCAGGATAACCATGAGCAGCCATTACTACTGTCATGGCATAATCATTTTTCCACTTAATTTTTTTTATTTCATTTAAGGTACCTATCGCTGATGCATGAAGGAGTTCTAATAAATCTGTTTCTAATAGTGGAATAATTGCTTGTGTTTCTGGATCGCCGAAACGAACATTAATTTCGAGTAAATTTGGACCCTTATCTGTTAGAATTAATCCTGCATAAAACATTCCTTGATACTTGATGCCTTGTTCAGCAAGATGTTGAACGATAGGCTCAACAAATGTTTTGGATAATTCATTCATTTTATTTGATGAGATAGAAGGAACAGGTGTGTAGGCTCCCATACCACCAGTGTTTAAGCCTTTTTCTCCTTCCAAGATTTTTTTATGATCTTGTGCTGTTGTAAGTGGCAACACAAATCCATTTTTATCAACAAGTGAAAATAAACTTACCTCTTCACCAACTAAAAATTCTTCAATAACAACAACTGAACCAGCATCACCAAAAGAATTATCTTTAAAACATTTTATCAGTGCATCTTTTGCATCTTCCATTGTTTGACAAATAATAACTCCTTTTCCTGCTGCTAAACCATCAGCTTTAATAACAAGAGGATAGGATTGGTTTTGACAAAAAATGAAGGCATCATCATAGTTGTCAAATACGTCATAAGCAGCTGTTGCTATATGTAATTTTTTACAAATATCTTTTGTAAACTTTTTTGAATTTTCTAGTTCAGCTCCCATCTGATCAGGGCCAAAGACTAAAATAGAATTGTTCATTAAAAGGTTGGATAATCCTTTAGTTAAAGGTAGTTCTGGACCTATTACCACGAGATCAATTTTATTTTCTAGACAAAATTGAAGAATAGCATCATGATCATCAACATCTGTGATAATTGAAGAAGCAATCTCACTGATACTATCACTTCCAGGAATACAATATAAATTAGAACAATTAGGAGATTGTTTTATACCATAACATAATGCGTGCTCTCTTCCACCATTACCAATGACAAGAACGTTCATGAAAAAAAATAATTCATTAATTAATTATTTGAAGCAAGACTTAAAAATGATAGTTTTTTTAAGCTTTCGTCATTCAAGTAATCTAAAGGTCTGACTGGATACTCTCCTGTAAAATAATGATCAGTAAATTGAGGATTATCATTATCTCTCTCATCATAACCAAGAGCTTGATACAGACCATCTAACGATAAAAATTTTAAAGATTTAGCTCCAATATATTTACACATTTCCTCTAAATTTTTATTTGCAGCTAATAATTCTTCTTGGGTCGGAGTATCAACTCCATAAAAATCAGGATATTTAATTGCAGGTGAAGCAATACGCATATGGACTTCTTTTGCGCCAAAATCATAAAGCATTTTTATTATCTTAGTGGATGTTGTTCCTCGAACCAATGAGTCGTCAATTAAAACAACTTTTTTGTTTTTAATAGAACTTTGGTTAGGATTTAGTTTTAACTTTACACCTAAACTTCTAATTTGCTGAGTTGGCTCAATAAATGTCCTCCCGACATAATGATTTCGTATTAATCCTAACTCAAAAGGAATACCAGACTCTTGACTAAAACCAAGCGCAGCAGGAACACCAGAGTCTGGAACTGGAACGACTACATCGGGTTTTATATCGGTTTCTATTGCTAAGCATGTACCTAAATTTTTTCTATATTCATAGGCAGTTTTGTTTTTTAAAATACTATCTGGCCGTGAAAAATAAATATATTCAAAAACACATGGTTTAATTTGTTTTTTTGGAAATGGTCTTCTACTTTCAACTTTATTATCTTTAATAACTACAACCTCACCATTTTCAATTTCGCGGATAAATTTTGCACCTATAATATCTAAAGCGCATGTTTCAGAGGCTAGGATAAATGCATTTTTAAATTTACCTAAAACAAGTGGTCGAATACCTAATGGATCTCTTGCGCCAATCAATGTACCATTAGCAATAATTGATAAAGCATAACCACCTTGAATTTGCATTAAAGCATCAATAATTTTATTTAAAATGTCTTTCTTTTTTGAACGAGCTACAAGTTGAACAATAGTTTCAGTATCAGATGTTGTTTGAAATATTGCTCCTTCACGAACCATTTGCTCTCTTAGAAGGAGTGCATTGGTTAGATTACCATTATGAGCAATACTAATAGCTCCACCGTGAAGGTCAGCATAAAAAGGTTGAATATTTCTGATTGTTTCACCACCCGTGGTTGAATAACGATTGTGCCCTATTGCAATTTTTCCCTTTAACTTTTCTAACGAGTGTTTCTTCGTAAAATTGTCTCCAACTAATCCAAATTTTCTTTCTGAGTGATAGGAGTTGCCATCATAACTTACAATTCCGCAACCCTCTTGACCACGATGTTGTAACGCATGCAAACCAAGAGCTGTTAAGGCAGCAGCATCCTTGGTTCCACTTATTCCAAAAACTCCACACTCTTCATTAAATCTGGGAACATGAGATTGCCTTACCTCGAATTTTTTTAGGAAATTTAATCGATTTTTCATCTTACTGTTGTCTTGTTAAAAGTGTTTTTGCAACCATCTGTAATGCTCTTGGATAAACCTTATGCTCTTCTATCAATATTTTCTTTGAGAGTGATTCGGTATTATCTTTATTCAAAATCTTTACTTTTTTTTGCAATATAATCTTTCCAGAGTCAATTTTAGCGCTTACGTAATGAACACTACAACCAGAATAGCTCGCTTTAGCCTTTATGGCCTGATCCTGAGCATTTAAGCCTTTGAAAGCTGGAAGATAAGATGGATGAATATTGATTAATCGCGATCGCCACTGCCTGACAAATTTTGAATCTAAAACTTGCATAAAACCAGCCAAACAAATGATATCTATATTTTTTAGATACTTTATGACTTTATTTTCGAAATTTTTTCTTGGTATAGAATGTATGAATGGAATTTTATTTTTTTTGGCAATATTTAAACCTTTTGCTTTGGAGTTATTAGAGACGACTAATTGAACCTCTACTAAACTTTGTTTTTTAAATGATGATTGTATTAGTGATTCTAAATTGGAACCTCTTCCTGATATGAAAATAGCAACTTGTAATTTTTTCAACTAATTGTGCACCTTGATGATTTGTTAACTTCTATTTTCCCGATTTCAAAAATATCTAAATTTTCATCTTGTATTAATTGTTCAAATTCTTTGTAATTATTTTTTTGAAATAGTCATTATTAAACCTAATCCACAATTAAAGGTCTTCAACATTTCTTCATCTGAAATATTAGCTAAACTTTGAAACCATTGGAAAATTTCTTCATCACAAATAAATTTTTTATCAATCCTTGCTGATAAATTTTCAGAAAGCATTCTTGGTGCATTACCAATAATACCTCCACCTGTTATATGCGAAATACCGTTGATAAGATTTGTTGTTAAAATTTTTTTTAAAAAAGGAAAATATAATTTTGTTGGAGCCATTAAGGCTGCTGCATTTGTTTCGTAAGATGATTGAAATTCTGTTTTTTTACGTAGATCTATATTTTTATCTTTTAAAACTTTTCGAATCAGAGAATATCCATTTGAATGAAAACCTGAAGATCTAATCCCATATAGAAGATCATCTTCTTTCATGAGATCTCTTTTAGGTAGAATTTTTTTTCTCTCTACTGCACCAACACAAAATCCAGCAAAATCAAAATCATCTTTTTTATAGAGCCCAGGCATCTCTGCTGTTTCACCACCAATAAGGGAACAATTATTTATCTTGCAAGCTTCAGTGATGCTTTTCATAATTTTTAAAAAAGAATTTTTATCAATCTTGGAAGAAGCATAGTAATCTAAAAAAAATAATGGCTCTGCACCGTGGCAAAGAATATCATTAAGGCACATACCAACGAGATCATGACCCAAACCATCTAAAATGTCAGTTTCAATCCCTAGTAATATTTTTGTTCCTATGCCATCTGTTCCAGACACCAATAAAGGGTCTTCATATCCACAATTTTTAAGATCAAAAATTCCACCAAATCCGCCAATTTTATCAAAATTTCCGTTTCTGTTTGTTGATTTGCTTAGCTCAGTAATATCTTCAACAAGGGCATCTGTATTTTGTATATCAACACCTGCTTCTTTATATGTTGTCATATTTAATTAGTTTTAAACGAATCGTTAACGAGTAAACTATTAATATAGTAAATTAAGTTGATTCGTACTCATAATGACAAATACAATTCAAATTCTCTCGATTGAGAAGACAGGGAAAGAAAGTTCACTACAAAAAGAACATAATAATAAATCCATTAAGATTATAGATGGATATTTCTTTTCGAGAAATCTTGATGATAAAAAGTTTACTAAAATAAGTAAACTAATTTCTAATGACGTTTCTCAAAAAATATTAACTAAAAAAAATGTAAA
>CACFXU010000024.1 GCA_902570155.1 uncultured Alphaproteobacteria bacterium | reverse complement strand
TTTATATCCATCAGGGAAAAAATAGAATAAATCATTTTTTTCTATATTTTGTTTTGGTAATTTTAAAAATATTTCTGATGACCAACCTTCAATTGATACGATTTTTTTTGCTTTTCTGAGAATATCTTCTTTTTTTTTATTTTCTGTTTTGTTCATTTTTCCAATATGTAGTTATTTCTTTTTCAAAACCAAAAGCATTTTTATGTGCTAAGCGTGATGTATACAAAATGCCGTTTAGGTGATCTACCTCATGTTGTACTACCCTTGCGTGTAAGCCTTCAACTTCATTTTCAATTTCTTTACCATCAAGATCAAATCCAGAATATTTAATTTTTTTAAATCTTCTAACTAAACCCTGCATACCAGGTATTGATAAACAACCTTCCCAATCATCCTCAGTTTCTTTTCCCATGGGTGTAAAAATAGGATTTATTAATGGTGTTATCTCAATTTTATCTTTCTCTTCATTATCAGGATTACGAAATACTATTATTTTCTTTGAAATGTGTACTTGGGGTGCAGCTAAACCTATACCGTTATAGTCAAGCATTGTTTTAGACATATCATAAACTATTTTTTTTAAAGAATCTGAAGAGAATTCTTTTATCTCAGAACATTCTTTTAGCAAGATTGGATGACCGATTTTTGATATTTTGAGAATAGACACATTATAAATATAAGTATTTTTTCAAATATACCAATAGATTAATTCAATATATCCGTTTGCAAATAATATGAGTTTGTGTTACTAGCCCGTCCCAATGACACTTTTTGTAAATGTAAAAGATAATAACGTAGAACAAGCAATTAGAACGCTTAAAAAGAAAATGCAGCGTGAAGGTTTGTATAAAGAAATGAAACTACGTAAACATTACGAAAAACCTTGTTTGAAACGTGCTCGAGAAAAAGAAGAAAATATTAGAAGAGCTAGGAAGTCTGCAAAAAGAAATGATTAAGCAGAAAGACTTTTAACGATATCCTCACACATTTTTTTAGCATCTCCAAATAGCATAGTTGTATTATCTCTATAAAACAACTCATTATCAACACCAGAATAACCAGTTGCCATTGAACGTTTTACAAATAGAACACTCTGAGATTTTTCTACATCTAAAATAGGCATACCAAAAATAGGAGATGATTCATCTGTTTTTGCAGCTGGATTTGTTACATCATTTGCTCCAATAACAAAAGAAACCTCTGTCATAGGAAAATCATGATTAATTTCATCTAACTCCAAGACTTCTTCATAAGGAACATTAGCTTCAGCTAGTAAAACATTCATATGACCTGGCATTCTTCCAGCGACTGGATGTATTGCATATCTTACTTCTATTCCATCTTTTTTTAATATGTCACCCATTTCTCTTAAAGCATGTTGAGCTTGTGCTACAGCCATTCCATATCCTGGTACAATAATTACAGAGTCTGCATTTTTCATTATATATGCCGCATCCTCTGCATTACCTTGTTTAACAATTTTGTCTGAGTTATCCTTATTAGCACTAGTGTCTTGCTCACCACCAAAACCTCCTAAAACAACATTTATAATGGATCTGTTCATCCCTTTACTCATTATATAACTTAATATTGCACCAGACGCTCCAACAAGAGCACCAGTTATAATTAAGAGATTATTACTAAGGGTAAATCCTATGCCACAAGCTGCCCAACCTGAATAAGAGTTTAGCATAGAAACGACAACAGGCATGTCAGCACCACCGATAGGAATTACAACAAGAAATCCTAGTAATATAGAAACAATAACTATTGTCCAAAAGATTGTTGGAGATTGATTAATTACAAATAATACAATCAAGAAAACAATTAGTAACAAAATTAGTGCATTTATAAGATGCTGGAACTTAAATACTATTGGCTTTCCTGAAATTGTACCTTGTAATTTTCCAAAAGCTAAAACTGAACCAGAGAAAGTGATAGCACCAATAAATGTTCCGATACTCATTTCAACTAAACTAGCAGTTTTAATCGAACCAACTTTTCCAATACTAAAAGCTACGGGATCATAAAATGCAGCAGCAGCAACAAATACAGCAGCTAAACCTACTAAGCTATGAAAAGCAGCTACCAATTGAGGTAATGCAGTCATCTCAATTCTGAGAGCAATAAATGAGCCTATAGCACCACCAATAAGTATCGCTGCACCAATTTCATAATAACTAAGAACTGATTTGAACATTAGCGTTGTGAACACCGCTATAATCATACCAATAACACCAAAAATGTTACCCATTCTTGAAGATTCAGGGTGAGATAAACCTCTTAGAGCAAAGATAAATAATAACGCAGAAATTAAATATAATATCGCAACCATGTTAGAAGACATTATTCTTTTTCCTTTGTTTTTTTAGTTTTTTTCTTAAACATCGAGAGCATTCGATATGTTACTAAGAAACCTCCAAAAATATTAACTGAAGCTAATATAACACCTATTAATCCAAAAATTTTTGAAGTATCAAAACCTTGAGGACCGGCTGCCAATATTGCCCCAACTATAATTACACTTGATATTGCATTTGTCACACCCATTAATGGACTATGTAAAGCAGGAGTAACAGACCAAACTACATAATAGCCAATAATACAAGCTAGGAAAAATACTGTTAGTCCGATAACAAAAACTTCTGAAGAATGTGCTTCCATATTACTTAAATTGCTCCAATCTTATATCGCCGTCATGCGTTAGCAATACAGAATTAATTATTTCATCGTCAAAATCAAAATTTATTTTTTTATTTTCTTTGTCTATTAATAAACTTAAGAAGTTAAAGATATTTTTAGCATACAGTGCTGAAGCATCTTTAGCCACTCTTCCAGGAACATTTCCATAACCAACGATTTTTACTCCATTATGCACTACTATTTCATTCATTTTACTTAAAGGGCAATTGCCGCCAGCTTCTACAGCCAAATCAATTACTACTGAACCTGGTATCATCGAAGAAACCATTTCTTCTGTTATTAAAACTGGAGCTTTTTTGCCAGGAATAAGAGCTGTACAAATTACTATGTCTTGTTTTGAAACTGTATCAGCTATCAATTGAGCTTGTTTTTTCTTATAATCTTCACTCATTTCCTTTGCATAACCACCTGCGGTTTCAGCATTTTCAGCTTCATCATCTTCAACCATTATGAATTTTCCACCAAGACTTTCAACTTGTTCCTTAGTTGCTGCTCTTACATCAGTGGCAGAGACTACTGCGCCAAGTCTTTTTGCTGTTGCAATTGCTTGTAAACCAGCAACTCCTACACCAAGTATCATAACTTTTGCTGGATTTACTCTTCCAGCAGCAGTCATCATCATTGGAAAAGCTTTTCCAAATTGCTCCGCTGCATCAATAACACTTCTATACCCCGCTAAGTTAGCTTGGGATGATAGAACATCCATACTTTGTGCTCTACTTATTCTAGGAATTAATTCCATACAGCATGATGATATTTTGTTTTTGTTTAAATTTGAAAATTTAGATTTATTTTCATAGGGGTTTAAAATTCCAATAAGTAATGAATTATTTTTTAAGTTATTTATGTCATCAGTGCTTGGCATTCTAACACATAAACAAACATCAGCCTTCAAGCATTCAGATCTAGTAACAATTTTTGCTCCAGCTTCTTCATAATTTGAATTTTGATATCCTGAAGTTTCTCCAGCTCCATCTTCAATTATAACTTCAAAACCCAGTCTAGAAAAAAGCTTTACTGATTCAGGGGAGATGGAGACTCTTGTCTCATTGTTATCATTTTCATTAATGGCAGATAAGAGCATGAGTTCTTATATTGATAGGTTAGCTAAATTTAAAGCTTTTTGTTGGTTTTTCATTAATTTTTTTGAGTTAAAATCTTCAATGAGCTCATGGAATATTCTATACCAATTAACTTCAGCTTTTAAATGCATAAATACTGAACCTAGTCCTACTGCTGCTCTATCCATGAACACAAATTCTTTTGGAGGTTTAACACCGCCTAGTTTTTTAAGTTCTTGATGAACTTCAGATGCAATTTGTGCTCCATATATACCGCTATCGCTTTCTTGTATTTTTTGAACTTTATCTTCCATCAAAGGTGAATATAAAAATCCTGCCCATTTATTTAATACATTTAATTTCTCTTTTGTAATATCAGTAAATCCCCATTGCTCATATGCATGAACTGCCTTTGAATTGTCTTTTTCTTGAAGAGCATAATATAAGTCAATTACACCTTGAATGAAATTACCATTAAAAATTCTCATACAACCAAAGTCATATATATTAATACTAAGGTCTTTTTTTTGTACAGAATAATTTCCTAAATGTGGATCACCGTGAAGCACTCCGTATTCAAAGAATGGTTTGTACCAGGCTTTATACATATTAGCCGCTAAAGTATTTCTTGTTTCTTTGGCAGATTTTTTAAAATTCAAAATAGGTTCACCATCTAGCCAACTCATAGTTAGCAATCTTTTTGTAGATAATTTATCATAGGTTTTTGGAACATGAACAAAATTTATATTTGAAAATATATTTCTAAATACAGCCATTAATTTTTTTTCTCTTTCGTAGTCTAACTCTTCTTTAAGCCTGTCAGTGATTTCTTTATATACTTCATCAGTTTTGATCGCTTTGTTATAAGACTGATAAATTGAAAAAATCATTTTTAATTGTGAAAGATCAGCACTTACAGCTGAAGCCATGTCAGGGTATTGGAGTTTGCAAGCGACTATTTCATCGTTTTTTATTTTAGCTTTATGTACTTGTCCAA
>CACFXU010000023.1 GCA_902570155.1 uncultured Alphaproteobacteria bacterium | reverse complement strand
AATTAAATTCTTTTTTTAAATAAGAGCGCATTAAAATATCAGTATGAAGGTTCCCTTTAATTATGATTTTACTTTTATTTTCATTAGACATTTGACATGCAACTGAAGCACTATCTTCTTCATCTTTAGCATCAACAATATTAAAATTTAAAATATCCAGACTAAAATTTTTTGCCGTTTCGGTAATTAATTTTTTATTTCCAATCAATGTTGGATCGATGAGGTTCATATTTTTACCTTCAATTACAGCTGATAAGATGCTTTCTTGATTGGGGCATACGACAGCGGCGGGTATATTAGGAGTCTCTAAAGCTTTACTTTTAAGATCTGCTGGTAATGTGCTCATATTTGGTATTCTCTCTATACCACTGCTACAATTTTTCCTATGATATTTCTTTGTTGTGTAAGAAATATTCTTTGATTTATTGATAATTTCATATACTCAATCTTTAATAAGGAAAAAAATGGACTTAGAAAAAAGAACTGAAATACCTAATTCATTAGAAGAACATTGGATGCCATTTACATCTAATAGAGACTATAAAAATAGTCCAAGATTAATGGTTAAGGCAGAAGGTGTTTATTATACTGATCATTATGGAAATAAATTAATTGATGCTAGCTCAGGATTATTTTGTAGTCCAGCGGGCCATTCAAGACCAGAAATAAGAGAAGCAGTATCAAAACAATTAGAGCAATTAGATTATGTTCAACCATTTCAACAAGGTTTTGGAGGTTCCTTTGATTTAGCTAGAAAAGTTTCAAAACATACGCCTGAAGATTTAAATAAAATATTTTTTACTATTTGTGGTTCATCAGCTGTAGAAACAGCAATTAAAACAGCCATAGCATATTTTAAAGCAAAAGGAGAAGGTCATAGATCTCACATAGTAGGAAGAGAAAGAGGTTATCATGGAATGAATATTGGAGGAATTTCTGTTGGCGGAATGATTGCTAATAGAAAAACTTTCTCAAATATTCTCATGCCAAATGTACATCATCTAAGACATACTCATTTACCTGAAAATTTATTTGTAAAAGGCGAACCTGAAACAGGTGCAGATCTAGCAGATGATCTTGAAAGGATTGCTGGTAACATTGGCGCTGAAAATATTGCTGCATGTATCGTTGAGCCAGTAGCAGGATCAACAGGAACTTTAGTTCCGCCAAAAGGATATTTAAAAAGACTAAGAGAAATTTGTGACAAACACGGAATTCTTTTAATTTTTGATGAAGTTATTACTGGCTGGGGAAGAATGGGCGCTCCATTTGCAGCCCAAGCTTTTGATGTTTGTCCTGATATCATGACAATGGCTAAAGCAATTACTAATGGTGTTGTACCTTTAGGTGCAGTAGCTTCACGTGATCATATCTATGACACTATTGTTGATGCTTCACCTACAGGAGCTATAGAATTTTTTCATGGTTATACTTATTCTGCTATACCTGTTTCAATGGCAGCAGGTTTAGCAATGCAAGATATAATCGAGAAAGAAGATTTATTTAATAGAGCAAAAGATATGTCTCCATATTTCTTAGATGGTTTATTTACTTTGAAAGATTTAGATATCATTACTGATATAAGAGGGTATGGAATGATGGGAGGAATTGATATTAAAATGGATGAGCGTTTAGGCAAAGCTGGATATGCTTGTTTTAAAAAATTATTTGAAGCAGGTTTAAGCTTGAAAGCAACAGGTGATTGTTTAATTGTTGCACCTCCATTTACTTGTGAAAAAAAACATATTGATGAGATAATTGAAAAATTAAGAACAGGTATCTCAAACTATATGCATGACAGATAATGAAAATAGGTGTTCCCTCTGAGATTAAAGCTCAGGAGTCTAGGGTTGGGCTTACTCCGCAAAGTGTTAAAGAATTAGTAAAGAATAAACATACAGTACTAATTCAAAAAGATGCCGGTATTGGTGCTGGATTTTCAAATAGTGATTATGAATTATCAGGTGCAAAAATTGTAAATTCGGCTGAGGATATTTTTAATGATTCTGAAATGATTGTAAAAGTAAAAGAACCTCTTATGAATGAAGTATCAATGATAAGAGAAAACCAAATTTTGTTTACATACTTACATCTTTCAGCAGCTCCAGAATTGACAAAGGGTTTAATTGATTCAAATTCAATTTGTATAGCTTATGAAACAGTAAGTGATCATAATAATAAATTACCACTTCTTGCACCTATGAGTGCTGTAGCAGGTAGAATGTCGATTCAAGCTGGTGCGTATTCACTTGAAAAACATAAGGGTGGAAGTGGTTTACTCTTAGGGGGTGCGCCTGGGGTTCAACCTGGAAATGTTTTAATTTTAGGTGGAGGTGTTGTAGGTGAAAATGCATCAATAATTGCTACAGGTATGCAAGCAAAAGTTTTCATCGTTGATAAATCAGAAAAAAGATTAGAAGAATTACAAGAAAAATTTGGTGATAAAATAGAACCACTACACAGCGAAAAAATAAATCTAAAAGATTATATTTCTGAATGTGATTTACTAATTGGTGGCGTACTTGTTCCAGGCTCTAATGCTCCAAAGATTATAACTAAGGATATGATAAAAGAGATGAAAAGTGGATCTGTAATTGTTGATGTTGCAATTGATCAAGGTGGTTGTGTTGAAACTAGTAAACCAACAACTCATGCAAACCCTACATATGTTGTTGATGATGTTGTTCATTATTGTGTTGCAAATATGCCAGGGGGAGTTCCTAGAACTTCCACTCTTGCTTTAAATGCAGTCACTTTGCCATTTATTCAAAACTTAGCTTCTAGTGGTTTTAAAGATGCTTTAAAAAATGATAAAAATTTTATGAATGGTTTAAATATTTTTAAAGGTGCCGTTACATATAAAGCTATTGCTGATGATTTAAATTATGATTATGCTAATCCAGAAACTTTAGTACACTAAAAACTATTAGAAGCTTCAACCATTATCTTTAATTTTATTTTTGCCAAATCTCGAGGTAAGTGACCAAGGCCACAATCAGGAGCGACAATTAATTGTTTCTTATCAATAAACCTTAATGCATCATTTATTCTTGAGACAATTTCTTCTTTAGTCTCAACTTGAGAGCTTGCTATTTTTACTAAACCAAAAATAACTTTTGTTTGTTTAAAATCTTTTAAAAAATTTAAATCATTATGTCGATGAGCATCTTCTATAGAAACTGTATCTATAATTGATTCATCTAAAGCTTTACTAATTTTACTGTAAGAATCTAAAGGCGCTTTTGGATAATCTACTGCATCTAATTTATCAGGATAGCCACAACAAATATGAGTAATTTTTTCAATACTTTGATTATTTATATCCTTAAAACATCTTTCTAGGTTTTTGATTCCAAAATTAAGAGCATTTTCTGGTTTTCTGGCAAACAACGGTTCATCTACTTGAATATATTTACATCCTGCATCAACTAATCTTTTAATTTCTACATTAATAGCATCAGCTAAGTCTTCACCCATATGTTCATCTGAATCATAAAATGTATTTGCTATGGTGTCTGTTATAGTCATTGGTCCAGGAATAGTAATTTTTAAATCTTTATTGGTTAAACTCTGATTTTTTTTCCACTCTTCAACTAAAAAAGTTTCTTTTGCTTTAACTTTTGAAGTTATTGTTGGTAACCAGCATTTATAATTCCCTGTTCTAGCAACTTTTTCTGTGAGATTTGTAAAATCAATTCCTTCTAAATATCTACAATGATAGTGAATATAATTTTCTCTTCTTACTTCACCATCGGTTAGGATATCAATACCACATTCTTCCTGGTCACTAATTATTTCTTTGGTAGCTTTATTAAATAACCCTTCAACATTATCGCCCATTTTTTTTATTTCATCTTCATAAAATTTAGTTGGATATTCTGTATCTGTACCACCAGAAGCATTAAACCAATCAGTTATTTTTAAGTAGCTTGGTTTTGGATAGGCCCCTATAACAGTCGTTAACATATCTTTATTACTCCATTTTTCTACTAAATGGTCCAGAATTTGTCTTAACACCTGAACTAGAAAGTTTAGTATTCGATAACTGTCGTTCCTGATGAATCATGCGGTGACTTAGCAATTTTGATACTAAATCATTTTTAATGTCTTGAAATTCTTTTACTCTAAATAAATTATTAATTTCATTTGGATCATTTTCTAAATCAAATAATAAACATGGCAATGAAGGAAAATGAACATATTTCCATTTATTATTTCTAATGACCGATAGATTACATTGTTCGGGTGCTAATTTTTTATCTTTAACAAATGAAGTACCCTCTCTAAAATCATAATCAAAAACAACATATTCTTTATTAGGTGATTTTTCGTATTTATGATTGATATTGTGCATAAGTGATTGACCATTCCAATCAATGGGGATGTCACCACCAAGCCATTCTAAAATTGTAGGAGCAACATCGACAGATTCTGTTAAATGGTTAATTTCTTTTGGATTGTTTTGAGGCACATAAATAAATAATGGAATTCTATAAGAAGAGTCCCACCAACCTAATTTCCCCCATAAATTATTTTCATTTAACATCTCTCCATGATCACTAGTAAATATTATCATTGTATTCTCTTCTTGCCCTGATTCTTTAAGAGCATTCAAAATTTTACCAATATTAAAATCAACTTCAGCGCACATAGCAAAATAGACACTCATAATATTTTTGATATCTTGATCTTTTAAAAGATCATAATTAATTTCAGAATAATTTTCTTTTAATAAAAATTTTTTACATAACTCTTCAAGTAGTGGATGTTTTTTTGATAATTCTCTCAGTGAAATATCATTTTGAGGTAATTTAATATTATCTGGCTTAAATTTACTAAACCATGGATCAGCTACATGAAAGGGTGGATGTGGTTTTAAAAAAGATACATGCATAAAAAATGGATCTTTGACTTTTTTTAAATCGTAAACAACTTTGTCTGCTAAAAATGCGGTGTCTGAAAATTCAGTTGGAATATAATATGGTTCATAAATATACGCTTGATCATCTTTAGGCTTTCTTCCTTTGTACAAATCTTCTGCTTTATTAATTTCAAAACCATTTTGATTAAGATGGTTAGCCCAAGGCTCCGGTTTTCCTCCTGGTAAAATACAACCATCATCAAACCCTTCCATTGGTGATTCATAGGTAAAATTTTTTTTATCTTTTGGATCCAAATATCTTGGATCCCAAGAGGTATCAGTGTATCCGTAAAGTCTTGGATTATAATTTAGTTTACGAACTTCTTTAGCTATATTTGTAAATCTTTTATCAAGAGGAGCACCATTATATACTGAACGATGTATAAATGGATATAAACCTGTAAGCATAGTAGTTCTAGATGGACCACATGGAACAATACCTGCAAAGTGTGATTTAAAAATAACACTTTTTTTTGCTAATTTATCCAAATTAGGAGTGAGAGCATATTCATGATTTAAAAAACTAAAGCAATCGAAGCGC
>CACFXU010000022.1 GCA_902570155.1 uncultured Alphaproteobacteria bacterium | reverse complement strand
TTATCATTAATTTCATATACAAATAAATCATATTTACAATGAAAGTCATACTAACAACAACTATTAAAAAATTAGGAAAAGTTGGAGATATAGTATCCGTAAAACCTGGTTATGCTAGGAATTATTTATTTCCAAACAATATGGCACTTAGAGAAAATAAAAAAAATATTGAATACTATGATAAAATTAAAGATGAAGTCAAAAAAAACGAAGAGTCTAAATTAATTGAAGCTAAAAAATTACTTGATGAAATAAAAAAAATTAAGATACATTTTAGTAAAGAAGCTGATGAGAAAGATCAACTTTATGGTTCAATTTCAAAAAAAGAAATAATAGATTATTTATCAGATAAAAACCTTAAAGTTAAATCAGATGATCTTATAATTAAAAATCAAATAAAATCAATTGGTGAGCATACTATTGAAATAAATCCATATGAGGATATCGTTGAAGAATTTTTGATTAAAGTAAATAAAAACTAATTTATTCACACTATTAGTATTTTATTAACTAAATTTTATTTCTTACACTTGTTGAATATTTTTAGATAGTTTAGTTAGTATTAATGTCAGTTGAATTAATAAATTCCAAACAAAATTCTTCGGATGAAATTAATTTTTCCAACATAGAGGCTGAAATAGCTCTAATAGGGTGTATATTATGGGATAATAGAAACTATGAAAAAGTCTCAGATTTTCTTAGTGAAAATCATTTTGTAGACAAAACAAATAAGATTATTTTTTCAACTATAAAGAACTTATTAGAAAAAAATGTACTTGTCTCACCAATAACACTAAAAAATTATCTTCCCGATGATAATAACAATTATAATAAGCTAAATTATCTAAATCAGCTTAAAGATAGCGCTCCTTCAACTCAAAATACTTATAATTATGCTAAAATAATTTATGATTTATATATTAAAAGAAATCTAGTTGGAGTAGCTCATAATATTATCCAGACTACAGGTTCGGAAAATAATATTTTAGCAGAAGATCTAATTGAGAATGCTGAAAATGATTTATATAACCTTTCACAATCTGGAAATACAGACAGATCTTTTATTAACTTTGGTAATGCTCTTCAGGGAGCAGTTGATATTATAAGTGAAGCATACAAAAGAGAGGGTAAAATAGCTGGTGTACCGACAGGTTTTAAAGATTTAGATAAGAAATTAGGGGGATTACATAAATCTGATTTAATTATTATTGCTGGAAGACCATCAATGGGGAAAACAGCTTTGGGCACTAATATTGCTTTTAATTGTGCATTTAAATATCAGGAAGAAAAAGATGAATTTGAAAATAAAAAAATTATAGATGGAGGTAAGGTTGCTTTCTTTTCTTTAGAAATGTCTTCAGAGCAACTTGCAACAAGAATATTAGCAGAACGAACAAAAATCTCTGGTGATAAAATGAGAAAGGCAGAATTAAATAAAGATGATTTTAATAAAATAGCTAAATCATCTGCAGAATTAGAAAATTTAAATTTAATAATTGATGATAATCCTATTTTAACAATTCCTATTTTAAGAGCAAGAGCAAGAAGGCTAAAAAGATTACATGATATAAACTTAATAATTATTGATTATTTGCAGTTAATGTCGTCTTCATCAAATAATAGAAATGATGGAAGAGTTCAGGAAATATCAGAAATAACAAGAGGGCTAAAATCTATAGCTAAAGAGTTAAATATTCCAATTATTGCTTTATCTCAACTTTCTAGACAAGTTGAGCAAAGAGAGGATAAAAGACCGCAATTATCTGATTTAAGAGAAAGTGGTACAATTGAACAAGACTCTGATGTTGTAATGTTTATATATAGAGAAAGTTATTATTTAGAAAGATTAGAACCAATAAGAAAATCTGAGGAAGACGATTTGAAATATAATGAAAGAGTATCTAGATGGCAGCAATTAACAAATGATAATTATAATAAAGCTGAAATAATTATTGCTAAGCAAAGACATGGACCAATTGGGTCAATAAAAATGCATTTTGATGCTAATTATACAAAATTCAGTGACTTAACAACGAAAGATTATGATAATATTATTGAGTGATTAACGAAAGTGGTATTCTAAATATAAATACAAAAAACTTAATTTATAATTACAATTTTTTTAAAAAACTTAAAAAGAACCTAATCGTAGCTCCAACAATAAAAGCTAATGCTTACGGATTAGGAGATAAGAAAATTTATAATCTTTTATTAAATCAAGGTTGTAAACATTTTTTTGTTGCAACATTAAGCGAAGGATTAAAATTAAATAATAAAAATAAATTAATTAAAATATATGTTCTTAATGGATTACAAAATTATAAATTGCATAAATTCACAAATTCAAATTTAATACCTGTAGCAAATACTATTGAAGAATATAACAGAATAAAGAATACAAAAATAGATTACGCTATTCATATAGATACAGGCATAAATAGACTAGGCATTTCATCTAAAGATGTAAAAATGTTAGATTTAAAAAATCGAAATATCAAATTAGTAATTAGTCATTTATCGAGTTCTGATGAATACAAGGTAAAATACAACGTTAAACAAAAAAAACTTTTTAATTATCTTGTTAACAAAAATCCTAAAGGTATTATTTTTAGCTTAGCAAATGCTCATGGCTCAATTTTAGATAAAACATATTTATACGATATGATTAGACCTGGTATTGGTATTTATGGTTGTTATGAAAATAAACAATTAGAAAATAAAATTAAAAATGTAATCAATTTTAAAGGAAAGATAATCCAAATTAAAGATTTACAAAAAAATCAATACGTTGGATATAATCGTACATTCAAAACAAAAACTAAAACAAAAGTGGCAATAATTGGTCTTGGTTACGAAGATGGAATACCTAGATTATTAAGTAATAAAGGTTTTGTTTATTTTAAAAAATATAGATTTAAGATTATTGGAAGAATTTCAATGGATTCATTTACAATAGACATATCAAAATGTAGTCATGATTTGAAAGTAGGAATGTACGTAGATATTATTAATGACAAACACAAAGTAGATGAATTTGCTAAAAAATGTAAAACTATATCATACGAAGTTTTGACTTCTATCGGTAATAGAGTGTATAGAAATTATGAGTAAAAAATTAAAATTTATTTTATCTATTTTTTTTATTCTATCTTTATTGTTTGCCAGTTTTTATGTTAAAGATTTTAGAATAGATGCTTCTTCTGATAGTCTGGTATCACAAGGCGATGAAGATTTTAAATATTTTTCTTATTATCAAGAATTATTTCCTACAAAAAATAGTCTTGTAATAGCTATCAAAAGTAATGATAAAGTAGATAAGTTATTATTAGCTGAAATAGAAAAGATAAGCAAAAAATTATCAGTATTACCAGAGGTATATTCTGTTTTTAATATTAATAAAGCCCCTATTCTTCTTTTAAATAAAACTAACCTTTTAGATTTAGCAAATAATAATTATGAAACTATAATAGATACCAATTTGGCAATTAAAGATGTTTTAAATGAGTTTGCAAAAAGTCCTATCTATAGTGATCAAATTATTAATAAGAACAAAAATATAACTTCTATTGTAATTTTCCTTAATGAAAACAATAAAGCACTTGATCTTAAAGAAAACAAAAATTTATACCTATCTCAAGGAAAATATTACAGCATAAAAACAGAAATAGACAAAGAGAGAAATGAATTAATTAAAAAAATAAGAAATATTATTAATAATAGCAATAAAGATTTTACATACTATCTAGGTGGGGTGGAAATGATATCAAGCGATGTTATTTCTTATGTAAAAAATGATATTTTAACATTCAGTTTAATTGTACTTTTAATTATAATTTTAATTCTTTTTATAATTTTTAGAAGAGTAAAATGGGTATTTGCTATTTTATTTACGTCAATTAGTGCAGTTTATTTGTCAATAGGTTTAGCTGGTTTTATTAATTTTGAAATTACAGCAGTTTCAGCAAACTTCTTATCCTTAATGTTTGTTTTATCTATTTCTATGAATGTTCATATAATGAATAACTATTTACAAAGGGATATAAAAATTATTGAAAATTTTAAAATGATGTTTTGGCCTTGTTTTTATACCTTTCTAACTACAATTGTTGCGTTTGTATCGCTAGTAATATCAGATATTAAACCTGTAATTGATTTTGGAATTATAATGATAATAGCATTATTAATAGTTTTAATTTCATCATTTGTAATCTTACCTCTAATTGTCTCTTTCTTTTCAAATAAGGAAAGAAGCTATTCTCTAAATTTGAGTTTTTTAAAATCTTTTTATCCTTTTGCATATAAGAATAGTAAATATATTCTTGGATTAAACATTCTAATATTTTGCATATCTCTATATGGAATTAGCAATCTGAATGTTGAAAATTCATTTATAAAATATTTTAAAAAAAATACTGAAATTTATAAAGGAATGTATCTTATAGATAATGAATTAGGCGGAACTACACCATTAGACATTATTCTAAAATTCAAAAATGATGATCAAATAATTGACACAAAAATAAAAACTGAAGAAGAAGATGATTTAGAAATTGAAGATGATTTTTTCTCAGATGATCTCTTTGGAGAAGAAAATAATATTTGGTTCTCAAATGAAAAAATTGAAACTATTAGATCTGTGCATCAATATTTAGAAAGTAGAATAGAAATTGGAAAAGTTACTTCAATTTATTCACTTATAAAAACTGCAAATCAAATAAACAAAAGTGATTTATCAATGTTTGAATTATCAGTATTATATAATGAAATACCTATTGATTATAAAACTGATTTAATTGATCCTTATCTAAATGTTGAAAAAAACATGATAAAGATTTCTACAAGAATCAAAGATTCGAAAAATATTAAAAGAAATGACCTTATTAATGACATCAATTCTTTTTTATTGAATGAATTTGATAACTTGGAAGAATTTAAAGTTAACGGTCTATTAGTATTATATAATAACATGTTAAAATCTTTATTTAGCTCACAAATAAAATCTTTAGGATTTGTAATTTTAGCAATTTTTATAATGTTTGTAATATTATTTAGATCTTTAAAATTAAGTATAATTGGCATAATTCCAAATATTTTTGCTTCAACTTTTATTCTTGGTTTAATTGGATTACTTAAAATACCACTTGATATAATGACGATTACAATTGCAGCAATATCAATTGGTATAGCGGTTGATAATACAATACATTATATCTATCGTTACAAGGAAAATATAAAGTTAGGTAAAAATTACAATGAAATGATTGAAAAAACACATTTAACTGTAGGTAATGCAGTTTTAATTACATCTATTGCAATAACTGCAGGGTTCCTTACTCTTTGTTTATCAAACTTTGTTCCTACAGTTTATTTTGGTCTATTTACTAGTTTAGCAATGATATTTGCTATGATAGGGGTACTAATTACTTTACCATCAATATTGAAATATCAAAAATGACTTTTTTAAACTTTGAATTAATATTTTTCGATTATGTAGTATTAATTTTAACTGCAGTAATTGTTATTCTTAGTTTTTGGAAAGGATTTATTAATTCTATATTAGGGCTATTAACATGGGTTGGTTCTTTATTTGTAACTATA
>CACFXU010000021.1 GCA_902570155.1 uncultured Alphaproteobacteria bacterium | reverse complement strand
GTGTCCGATTGGAATTGATATTGGCAACTCAAAAGATCCGAATGAAATAGCTTTCTCAATAGTTACAAGAATAATATCTATAAAAAATAAATTAAAACATTTATCAAATAATAAAATTAAAGAAGTTATATGACAAACATAGATTTTATGAAAAGAGCTATTTTACTTTCAATTGATAATATCAAAAATAACGGAGGTCCTTTTGGATGTGTAATTGTAAAAGAAAATGAAATTATTGCAGAGGGAGTAAATAGAGTAACATTTAACAATGATCCTACTGCTCATGCTGAAATTGTTGCTATTAGAAATGCATGTCAAAAATTAAATACCTTTAACTTAAAAGGTTGTGAATTGTATTCCAGTTGCGAACCATGTCCTATGTGCTTGAGTGCGATATATTGGTCACATATAGACAAAGTATATTATGGTAATTCTAGAGAAGATGCTGCAAAAATTAAATTTGATGACAAGTTTATTTATGATGAACTATCACTAGAAATGAAAGAGAGAAAAATCCCTATCTGTCAATTATCACGTGACGAGGCAATAAAAGCATTTAATATTTGGGAAAAAGAAGAAAATAAAATAAGATATTAATATGGAATTGTTTCTTAAAATTGTTGCACCAGTTCAATCTTATGACTTCCAAACCTTTTTTCATAATTTACTTTTGTCACTACCAGCATCAGCATTATTAGGATTATTATTATTTTTTATCCTTGGGGCATTTTCGGGTTTAAAATCTAAAGAACAAAGGCTCTATATTGTAATTGCAACTACAATAGTTATAGCTTTTACTGCAGCTTTTTATAATTTAGGAGTTCCAACAGAAACTTTATTTGCTGTATATTCTGAGTGGTTACATTTAATTGTTAGATGGGTTCATATAATTGTTGGTGTAGCATGGATTGGAACATCATTTTATTTTAATTGGCTAGATAGTAGACTGGAAAGAGATGATCCAGATTTTAAACACCTTGATGGTTATTTATGGTCTGTTCATTCAGGTGGGTTTTATAGAATTGAAAAATTAAAAGGACCTCCTAAAAAACTTCCAAAAGTTCTTCATTGGTTTAAATGGGAGGCGTATGCAACTTGGATAAGTGGTTTTGTGCTACTTATTTTAGTTTATTATTTAAATGTAAGCTCTATGATGTTGGGAGCAAGCGGTATTATATTAACACCCTTTCAAGCAATATTAATATCTATATTCTTACTTATAGGATCTTGGCTTCTATATGATTATCTTTGTAAAAATGTTTTAAAAGATAATGAACAAACTTTGATCGCAACTGGTGTTTTATTATTTGTATTATTAAGTTATTTTTTGACTCAAATTTATGGATCAAGAGCTGCATACATACATGTTGGAGCAATTATTGGCACCATTATGGCGGCTAATGTTTTCAGAGTAATTATTCCTGCACAAAGAAATCTTGTTTCATCTGCTGAAAACAAACAAAAGCCAAATTTAAATCTTTCATTAGAAGCAAAAAATAGATCAATACATAATAATTATTTTACACTACCTGTTTTATTTATCATGATTAGCTCACATTTTTCTTTTACATATGGGGCAGTAAATAATTGGTTAATTTTAGCTGTTATATCTATAGCTGGCATTTTAACTCGCCATTACTTTAATTTAAGAAATAAAAAACAATATAAATTTTGGATTTTACCATCAGCTGGTTTAATCATGTTTTTTTTAATGACTTTAAGTAGTCTTTCAATATTTGAAAAAAAGGATGCAAATGCCTCTCTTTCATTAGAATTAGTCAGTTTCAATGAAGTACAAAATATAATTAAATACAGATGTGGAACATGTCATGCAAAATACCCGACTTTTGAAGGTATTGAAGCGGCACCAAAAGGAGTTGTATATGACACGGCTCAAGATATTGTAAATAATATAAAATTAATCAAAGCTCAGGCTATTGACGCTGAAATTATGCCTCCGAATAATCTTACTGGTATTACAAAAAATGAAAGAGAGATCTTAAAAGTTTGGATTGAGCAAGGAGCAAATATCAATAATTAACTGGAATGGGGTCTAAAGATCTCCATAAATACCATGTGGCTTGTGAACTATATGGACTCCATTTTTTATAAAGCAATTTAAGTTTTCTTTCACTTATAGGAAGTTGAACCTTATAAAGTTTTGAAATAGCTTTTAAAAATCCTAAATCACCTGTTGGAAAAATATTTGAACTTCCATAGCTAAACATTAAAAACATATGAATAGTCCAATTCCCTACTCCTTTTATTTCAATTAAATTATTATAAATTTCTTCTTCAGAAGATTTATTTATATTTTTTATGAATTTCTTGTTTTGTAAAAAAAATTTAGAAATATTTCTTATATACAAAATTTTTTGTCTTGATAGACCGCATTTTCGTAAATCTGTAGTACGTAATTTTGATACAGCTTGAGGTGTTATATTTCTTTTAAGTTTAAAAAATTTAGTTTTCATCGAATCAGCTGCGGATACTGATATTTGTTGACCAATTATTGAATTAATTAATGAATGAAAATAATTAGAATTTAGATTTAAATATTCATTCCTATAAGCTTGAATTAATTTCTTCAAAACTTTATCTTTATTTGATAGATAAATCTTACCTTTATTCCAATATTTAGGTTTCATATGAATTATTATAACAAATTTAAAAAAATAATATCATACATAAATTTTATTTTTGGAATTTATTTATGGGCATTAGTAATATATGCAATATTAAGAGCTACAGGATTAATTAAAAGATTTGCATTACAAGAACATCTCTTAGGTGAGTACTTATCAATTCCTATTAAATTTATTTTAAGTTTATTTTAATAAATAATATGATCTATTATTACTTTATTGCAATGGCTGCTGCACTTTGTTGGGCAGTAGCATCTTTAGTATCTGCAGATGTTACAAGAACTATTGGAGGTTTAGCCTTTAATCGTCTTAGATTATTTTTTGTATCAATAATGTTAATTACTTACACATTTTATATAAATACCTGGAATACAATTAGTCTAGATTACTTAACTATTATTATTATTTCAGGAATTGTAGGGATATTTTTAGGTGATACTTTATTGTTTATTGCTTTACAAAAAATTGGTCCTAGAAGAAACAATATTTTATTTTCTTTAGCTGCTCCTTTTACTGTAGTAATTAATATCTTTTTTCTAAATGAACTTACTTCAACCATGAGTATTATTGGATGTTTTGTTGTTTTTTTTGGTGTTGTTTTTGCAATTTCCTATGGAGATAAAAGGGGATCTGAGCATAGATGGGAAAAAGTAGAAGGTTCACTTTATATAGGAATAGTTTTATCTGTTGGAGCCGCTTTGTGCCAAGCAATTGGATTGGTTATGATGAAACCTATATTAACGGATGGGGCAGATCCAATAGCATCGGCTGCAATTAGAACAACAATTTCATGTATTTTTTTATCATTTACATTCTTTTTAAATTATGATTTTTTTAATACAAAAGTTAATCTTACAAAAAAAATTATCTACCAATCAATTCTTAGTGGTTTTTTAGGAATGGCTTTAGGTATGAGTTTACTTTTAATCGCATTACAAAAAGCTGATGCAGGTATTGTTGCAACTTTATCATCCACAAGCCCAATAATGATATTGTTTCTTCTTTGGATATTAACAAAAAAAGTACCCTCCTATAGAGCATGGTTGGGAACAATTATTGCAATTTTTGGAACAGGTTTAATTTTTATCTATTAGCTTAATACCTAATTCTTCTAGTCTTTCTTTATCTATACTTGCAGGGGCATCCATCATTAAATCCATAGCCTGCTGATTCATTGGAAATGCTATTACTTCTCTAATATTTGGCTCATCAGCAAGTAACATAACAATTCTATCAATACCTGGTGCACTACCTCCATGAGGTGGTGCTCCAAACTTGAGTGCATTAAGCATTCCTGAAAATTTTTCTTCTAAGTCATCTTTCGAATACCCAGCTATATCAAATGCTTTATACATAATTTCTGGTTTATGGTTTCTAATTGCACCGGAAGATAGTTCTACACCATTACATACAATATCGTATTGATATGCTTTTATTTCAAGAGGATCTTTATTTTCTAAAGCCTCCATTTCACCTTGAGGCATTGAAAAAGGATTATGACTAAATTGTATTTTATTAGTTTTTTCATCAATTTCATACATAGGAAAATCAACTATCCAACAAAATTCGAAAGAATTTTTATTAAGTAAATTTAAATCATTACAAATTTTTTCTCTAACTTTACCAGAAAATAATTGAGCTTCTTTCAATTTGTCACAAATGAAAAAAATTGAGTCATTTTCTTCAAGTTTTAATAATAATAATTGATCTTCATTTAAATTTTTTGCGATAGGACCTTTGAAACTATTTTCTGTAAATGAAATATATCCTAATCCAGCTGCGCCCTCTTCTCTTGCCCAATTGTTTAATTTATCAAAGAAACTTCTCGGTTGATCTCCAGTATTTTTAACAATTATTCCTTTAACAACCGATCCTTTTTCTATTTGCTTACTAAATATTTTAAAATTTGAACCCTTAAATACATTTGAATAATCATCTATAACAAGTGGATTTCGTAAGTCAGGCTTATCGGAACCGTAAACTTCCATCGACTCCTTGTAAGGTATTCTTCTAAATGGATACGGGCTTACTTTAATTTCATTATTTTTCTTATTTTCATCAAATATTTCAAATAAAACTGGCTCAATAGCCTCAAAGACATCTTCTTGAGTTACAAAACTCATCTCAAAGTCTAGTTGATAGAATTCACCCGGAGAACGATCTGATCTACTGTCTTCATCTCTAAAACATGGTGCAATTTGAAAATATTTATCAAAACCAGCAATCATTAATAATTGTTTAAATTGCTGAGGTGCTTGAGGAAGAGCATAAAATTTACCCTGATGTATTCTAGATGGAACTAAATAATCTCTTGCTCCTTCTGGAGATGATGAAGTAAGGATAGGGGTTTGAAATTCAACAAAGTTTCTATCTATCATTTTCTTTCTAATATCTGATATTATTTTACTTCTTAATATAATATTTTTGTGTAGTTTATTTCTTCTTAAATCTAAAAATCTATATTTTAATCTTATTTCTTCCCCATATTCGATATCAGAATTTACCGGTAAAGGAAGAATTTCAGATTTAGATAAAATATTGTAATCTTGAATCTTTATTTCAATTTCACCTGTTTGAAGATTTTTGTTAATTGTCTCATCAGATCTTTTAACGACTTCTCCACTAATTGTTAGAACGCTTTCATTACTTAATTTACTTATTTCTTCAAATAAAGAGTGAGTCCCATCAATAACACACTGCGTAATTCCATAATTATCTCTCAAATCAATGAATAATAAATTGCCATGATCTCTAATTGTGTCTGCCCATCCAGATAAAGTAACTTTTTCCCCTAAATTATTAATAGATAAGTCTGAACACAAATGGGTGCGATATTTATTCATTCTGATGCCATCTACAGTATTTCTTTTATTAATGGTATGGTTAATTGCCTTTTTTTTTCGAGCGATAAAACATCTAATTTATCAACAATATCATAAATACCTTTATATGATCTATCAACTCTCCTTATAATATACTCAAAGATATCATTACTCT
>CACFXU010000020.1 GCA_902570155.1 uncultured Alphaproteobacteria bacterium | reverse complement strand
AAGGATAGAAAATCTATAATTTCATCAGAACAAAATAATGATATTGATATTAGTATTGATGAATTTAAAGAAATTGAAAAATTTACCATTATCATTAATAAAGATTTTCAGCTCAAGAGAATTAAAGAGATAACCGATGAAAAGGAATTTGAAAAAATAAAAAAAGAAAATCTATTTTCAATTAATTTAAATTCGAATCAAAAAATACTTTTGTTTGTTTCTTCTGGTAAAGTTTACACGATAGATCCAAATAATTTACCAGGTGGAAATAGTAACCCTAAATCATTTATTTATTTTGTCGATAGTATGCCAAATGATAAGGTTACTGGATTACTTTCATCAATCGATGAAGAGCTCTTAATTGTATCCAAAAACGCTAAAGGATTTATTAGTAATACTGAATCTCTTGTAACTAACCAAAAGAAGGGTAAGCAATTATTTAATTTAAAAAATAATGATGCTGTAATTAAAGTATTAAATCTTACAAAAAAATATATTGCTTGTGTTACTAAGTTGCAAAAAATGCTAATTTTTGAAATAGATGCTTTGCCAAAATTACAAAAGGGTGGAGGAGTTCAATTAATTAAAATCAAGAAAGATGATTTTTTATCAGATGTCACTCAATTAACCATTGAGGATGGTTTAGAATGGAGTACTGGTTCTAAAAATAGAAAATTGGATGATTTTGAGTCTTGGATTGGAAAGAGAGCTCAGGCTGGTAAAAAAGTTCCAAAGTTTTTTAATAAAAATCAGAAATTTGATGGCTAATTTTGTTTATTTAAATATATTTAAGTTTACTGATACATTCCAATAGTAAATATGAAAAATATCTCTCTTATTTTAAGTACAATTAATAAATATGCTGGTTACTTTTGTGCATTTCTAGTAGTTCTAATGACAATAAACGTTTTTTTAGTAGTAGTATTAAGGTACTTATTTGGAATCAGTTTTATATGGATGCAAGAAACATATGTATGGATGCATGCATATATTTTTATGGTTGGTGCTGGTTTCACATATTTAAATGACGATCATGTACGTATTGATATAATTTATAGAAACTCATCAAAATTGTATCGTGTAATAGTTGATTTAGTAGGCAATATAGTTTTACTCTTACCTTTTTTGTATATAATTTGGTCTTATAGCTTTCCTTTTGTTTACAAATCTTGGCAAATGAATGAAGTGTCTAGAGAAGCAGGCGGTTTGACAATGATATTTTTATTAAAACTAGCAATTCTTATTTTTGCTTTTCTTCTTTTCATACAGGTAATTTCAAAAATTATTAATAATTTTATCAGTTTAAATTCAAATGACTCCTGAAGTATTAGCAGTAATAATGTTTTTAACAACTTTGTTGTTTTTGTTATTTGGTTTTCCTGTTGCTTTTACTTTAGCAGGATCATCTTTAATTTTTGCTTTTGTAGGCGATCTATTAGGAGTGTTTAATTTTAAAATGCTTCTTTTCTTCCCTCAAAGAATTTATGGTGTGATGATTAATGAAGCTCTTGTCGCTGTACCTCTATTTATTTTTATGGGAGTTATGCTGGAAAAGACAAAAATTGCAGCTAAACTTTTAGAGTCTATAGGAGATTTATTTGGTTCAGTAAGAGGTGGATTAGGAATAGGTGTTATCTTAGTTGGGATGTTGCTTGCTGCCTCTACAGGAATAGTTGGAGCAACAGTAGTAACTATGGGTATGCTTGCATTGCCAAGTATGCTCAAAGCAGGTTATGATGAAAAAATTGCTACGGGAACAATTTGTGCTTCAGGAACCTTAGGGCAAATAATACCTCCTTCAATTGTTTTAATACTGCTAGCTGAAATGTTGCAGGGAGCAAATGAAGAGGCTGGTCTTTTAACAGGAGACCTGGCACCACTACCAGTAACTGCAATAGATTTATTTGCTGGAGCTCTTTTACCTGGATTAATGTTAGTAGGATTTTTCATTATCTACATTCTTTTTACTGCTAGTTTACATCCAGATAAATTACCTCTTAAAATTTCTAATAAACCTAAAGCTGAAATATGGAAAAATGCTCTGTTTGAAGTAATCCCACCTATATTTTTAATTTTAGCTGTTCTTGGATCAATTTTTCTTGGTGTAGCTACTCCAACTGAATCTGCTTCTGTCGGTGCTGCAGGTGCTGCTATTTTAGCTTTATTAAGAAGGGATCTAAATATTAAAAATATTTCAGAAGCTGCAATTACCACAGTAAAAATGAGTTCATTTGTTTTTATCATTTTAATTGGAGCATCAATGTTTTCTTTAGTATTCAGAGGATTTCAGGGAGATGAAATGATTAGTAATTTTTTAACTAATATACCAGGTGGAGAGTATGGTGCTTTAATTATAGTAATGTTAACTATTTTTATATTGGGTTTTTTCCTTGATTATATTGAAATTATATTTGTTATTATCCCATTAGTAGGTCCAGGATTAATTGCGAACGGAGCTGATCCTTTGTGGTTAGGAATTTTAATTTCTCTTAATTTACAAACAAGTTTTCTAACGCCTCCATTTGGATTTTCATTATTTTTTTTAAGAGGTGTTGCTCCAGAAAATGTTAAAACATCTAACATATATGCCGGTGTAATTCCTTTTATTTTTATACAAATACTTGCAATAATCTTAGTATTCGCGTTTCCACAAATAGCAACTTGGCTTCCTAGGTTAATAAACTAAAAAAAAGAGGTCTCAAAAGAGACCTCTTAAAAATTAAAAATTTCAAATATTATACTGAATCAGGAAATTTAAATGGTAAATCTCTTATACGTGAGAAGTTTTGCTCACCTTTAGTAAACCATTCTTTAATGACTTTTCTGAAAGATAATAAGTGATTTGTTATAGCTTTTGTTTCAGAGTTAATAGAACCCCTCTCAAAAACAACTTCACCTGCTGCATTACCTAGAGCTATTAAAACCTCATCAGGGAAAGTTTTAATTTCTACGTTATGTTCATTAACAAGTTTTTGTAATGCTGGTCCATTAATAGCTTGGAAACGACTAAATACAGTCATGTTGAAAGATTTAGCTAAATCATCGATTAAGCCTTGAGTGTCACTATCAAGTGCTTCCCATGCTTTAAGATCCATAGATAAATCTAGAAGAGTAGATGGTTCATGCCATCCTGGTCCATAATAATACTTTGCAGCTTGATATAATCCAGCACCTAAATCTGCTGCTGGGCATATCCATTCTGCTGCATCAACTGCACCAGAAGTTAAAGCTGGTAAAACATCAGGTCCTGCAAGCAATACAGGCGTAGCTCCAAGTTTTTCAATAGTTCTACCTCCTAAGCCAGGCATTCTCATTTTTAGACCTTTATAGTCATCAGGAGTATTGATTTCCTTATTAAACCAACCACCCATTTGGTTTCCTGTGTTACCCATAGGTAAAAATTTAACACCAAGTGCATTATAAATTTTGTCAGCAGCTTCAATACCACCTCCATAATAACACCATGCATTTTGCTCCATTGCATTCATTCCAAATGGGCATGTTGCTACGAACTCAATTGCATCTGATAGGTTTGGCCAATAATAAGGAGCTCCATAAGCTGCTTGAGCTGCACCAGATCTTACTGCATCTAATGCTTCAAGTCCTGGAACAAGTTCACCAGCATGATAAACTTTCACTTTAAGCTTTTCAGAATATCTATTTATGTTATCTCCAAAACCTTGGATAGCCTGTCCTAATGGACCAGCTTTACCAAAAGCACTACAAATGATCCACTCTTGATGACCGCCAGCTATTGCTGGAGCTGCTAAAGTAGAAGCACCAACTGCAGCAGCACCTGCTACACCAGCTTTCTTTAGAAACTCACGTCTTTTTAAATTTTTTTTCATATGTCCTCCCGAGATAATATGAATTAATGTCTGAGATTTATACAAAAATCTTATTTGTATCAATTTCTAATGGTATTAAATATTAACAAAATTTACTAAATCAAACCTCTAAAAATAGAAATTACTTTTAAAAACTTGATATTCCAGTCTGATTTTTTCCTAAAATTAATGAATGAATATCCTCTGCGCCTTCGTAAGTTTTAACAGTTTCTAAGTTAACCAAATGTCTCATGATATGATATTCTTCTAATAACCCATTTGCCCCAAGCATATCACGTGCATTTCTAATTATATCTAAAGATTTTTTACAGTTATTTTTTTTTAAAATACTAATTGCATTAATAATATCTTTTCCCTCATCTAAAGCTTTAGAACTTAAAAGACATGATGCTAATCCCAGATTTATCTCTATTTGCATCTCTGATAATTTTTTTTGAATTAATTGATTTGATGCTAAGGGTTTTTTAAACATAATTCTATTTTCTACATAGTCTTTTGCAATTAACCAACATTCAGATGCAGAACCTAAAACACCCCAGCTAATTCCAAATCTTGCTTTATTGAGACAACTAAAAACTGATTTCCATCCTTCAGTATTTTCTAAACACAAATTACTTGGAACAAAAACATTATTTAAAATTATTTGCCCAGTTGGACTGATTTTTAAGCTCGTTTTATTTTCTATTGTTGAAGTATTTAATCCTTCAGTATTTTTTTCAATTATAAAGCCTTTGATATTTTTGTGATCTTCATTTTCTTCAATTGCCCAAATAATAAATATATCAGCAATTGGTGCATTCGTAATCCAGTTTTTAGATCCATTTAAAATATATCCATCTTTAGTTTGTTTAAATGAAGTTTTCATTGAAGCAGGATCAGAACCAGCTTCACTTTCTGTTAAACCAAAGCAACCAATTTTTTCTCCTTTAATTAATTGTGGAAGGTATTTATCTTTTTGTTCCTCAGATCCAAATTCATTAATTGGGTGTATCACGAGGGAAGATTGAACTGATATCGAAGATCTGTAGCTGCTATCTATTTTTTCAAACTCATATGCTACAAGTCCATACGATAAATTTGATGTACCGGAACCACCGTGTGTTTTAACTGTTTGTCCTAAAACTCCAAGTGACCCAAACTTTGGATAGAGGCTTTGATCAAATTCATTTTTTCTATTTCTTTCAACTACTGTAGGTTTAAGTTCATTATTACAAAAATCTCTAACATTTTTCTGAATATTACTTTCTTCTTCACTTAAATGACTTTGAATATAAAATGGATCAAACCAATTATTTTCTTTCATACAATATTAGCCAATATCATTATTTTAATGTAAATAACCACAAAAATTATTATGCAAAATAAGAATATATACATTGCCTCAGACCATGCTGGATTTGACCTCAAAACTAAATTGTTAAAGAAATTTCCAAAAATTAATGATTTAGGAACAAAGACAGATGAGAGTGTTGATTATCCTGATTTTGCACACAAATTAACTAAAGAGGTTCTTAAGAATAAGAAAAACGTTGGTATTCTAATCTGTGGAACTGGTGTTGGTATGAGTATTGCTGCTAATAGAAAAAAAGGAATAAGGGCTGGTCTTGCTAATAATTCAAAAATAGCAAGATTGATCAGAAAGCACAATGATGCTAATGTACTTGTTTTACCAGGTAGATTTATAAATACTAGCGAGGCAAAAAAAAGTGTTCAGGCTTTTCTTTCTACAAAGTTTGAGTCAGGACGACATAAAAGAAGGATTAAAAAATTATGATTTCAGATTTGTTTACTAAAGGAATTAAAGAAGCAGACCCAGAGGTTTACGGAACTCTAAGCCGTGAATTAGAAAGACAACAAAACCAAATAGAGTTGATTGCATCTGAAAACATTGCATCAAGATCAATTCTAAATGCTCAAGGCTCTGTTATGACCAATAAATATGCAGAAGGGTATCCTGGTAAACGATATTATGGGGGATGTGAATTCGTAGATCAAGCAGAAGAAATTGCTTTAGAAAGAGTTAAAAAACTTTTCAATTGTAAATTTGCAAACCTACAACCACATAGTGGAGCGCAGGCAAACCAAGCAGTTTTTCTAGCTTTACTTCAACCGCATGATACTATTTTAGGTATGTCACTTGCATCAGGTGGTCACCTAACTCATGGAGCAAAACCTAATCTATCTGGTAAATGGTTTAATGCTGTTCAATACGGTGTAAAAAAAGATGGTAATGATAAAGATTTAATTGATTATGATGAAGTTGAAGCTTTAGCTTTAGAGCATAAACCAAAAATGATAATAGCGGGAGCTTCCGCTTATCCTAGAACAATAGATTGGAAAAAATTTAGAGAAATAGCTGATAAAGTAGGAGCATATTTTTTAGTTGATATGGCTCACTACTCCGGTTTGGTGGCTGGTAAACAATATCCAAATCCGATTGAGCATGCCCATGTAGTAACTTCAACAACTCACAAAACTTTAAGAGGTGCAAGAAGTGCAATGATTTTAACTAATCATGAAGATTTATATAAAAAAATTAATTCTGCTGTTTTCCCGGGATTACAAGGTGGTCCACTAATGCATGTAATTGCAGCTAGAGCTGTTTGCTTTGGTGAAGCACTTAAACCTGAATTCGAAGAATATATAAAAAATGTAATTGCTAGTGCTAAAGTTATGGCACAAACTTTAGTTGATAGAGGATTTAGAATTGTTACAGGAGGTACTGATTCACATATAGTGTGGTTAGATTTAACGCCAAAAGGTTTAACTGGCGATAAAGCTGAAAAAATTTTAGAAGAAGTTGGATTGGCATGTAATAAAAATGCAATTCCTTATGATCCTAATCCACCAAAAATAACTAGTGGACTAAGATTTGGAACTGCCGCTGCTACGACCAGAGGTTTTAATCAAAAAGATTTTGAACAAGTTGGAAATATGATTGCTGATATTTTGGATAGTCTTTTACTTGAAGAAAATGAGAGAAATGTAGTTTTTAATAAAACAAGAAAAGATGTAATTGAGCTTTGCAAAAAATATCCAATTTATAGTGAGGCATTTTAAATGAGATGCCCCTTCTGTAGTAATGAAGATACACAAGTAAAAGACTCAAGACCTACAGAAGATAATACAGCTATAAGAAGAAGAAGAGTTTGTGATGCTTGCGGCTCTAGATTTACAACTTTTGAGAGAATTCAGTTAAGAGATTTGGTCGTAATGAAAAGTAACGGTCAAAAAGAAAATTTTGATAGAGATAAAATGTATAGATCTCTTTCTTTAGCTTTAAGAAAAAGAAATGTTGATAATGAAAAAATTGAAAAAATTGTTAATGCTATTGTAAGAAAATTAGAAAACTCAGGTGAAACTGATATAAAATCTAATATTATCGGTCAGTACATTATGGAAGCTTTAATGCATTTAGATCAGGTAGCATACGTCAGATTTGCATCTGTTTACAAAAATTTTAGAGAAGCAAAAGATTTTGAAGATTTCTTAGGTAATTTAGAAGATAAATAATTTTTAGTGTCTCAACAAAATGTAAAGATGATTAATTTAGCGCATGATATTGCTAAAAAAAAATTTGGAAAAACTTTCCCTAATCCTACAGTGGGCTGTGTAATTGCAAAAAATTCAAAAATAATTTCTAAAGCTGTAACCAATAAATCTGGAAGGCCTCATGCCGAAGAAATAGCTCTAGCTAAAGCTGGTCATAAAGCTAAAGGAGCTTCAATGTATGTAACTTTGGAGCCATGTTTTCATAGTTCAAAAGATGGATCATGCACAGATCAAATACTAAGATCAGGAATTAAAGAAATATTTATATCTGCAGCTGATCCAGATGTTAGAACTAATTATAAAAGTATTAAAAAATTAAAAAAAAATAATGTAATTGTAAATGTAGGTTTAGAAAAGAATAAAACATATAATTTAAATAAATTTTTTTTTAAAAGTGTTTTAAAGAAAAAACCATTTACAAAAGTCAAAATTGCAACTTCTACAGACGAAAAAATTGCATGGCATGATTATAAAAGTAAATGGATATCTAATAAATCCAGTAGAGAATATGCTCATAAGTTAA
>CACFXU010000019.1 GCA_902570155.1 uncultured Alphaproteobacteria bacterium | reverse complement strand
AAAATGTTATTAATGATTTTTTAAAAAATAATAAAATTAAATTCCCCGTTTTAGGTAAACCAATTAGATTTTTATTAATAAATTCCTATCAAGGGCCTTCAATTTCTGATATTTTTGTAATATTAGGTAAAAAAGATACTATTGATAGATTAAATCAATATAGAGATAATTAAATATGGCTGATTACGAAGATAAAAAAGTTAATGATAAACAGTTTACTCTTTTCAACAATGAGAGTGGTAAATCGTATCAAATTCCACTTATTGAAAGTAAAGATGGTCCAAATGTTTTGGATATTCGTAAACTTTATCAAGAAACAGGATTATTTACTTTTGATCCAGGTTTTACTTCAACTGCATCATGTGAATCAGGAATAACTTACATAGATGGTGAAAAAGGAATTTTACGTCATAGGGGATATGATATCCATGATTTAGCATCAAAAAGTGAATTTCTTGAAGTTTGTTATCTTTTACTGCACGGTGAATTACCCTCCCCCGAAGACAAACAGAAATTTAAAGATGTAATTACTAATCATACAATGTTGCATGAGCAACTAGTAAATTTATACAGAGGTTTTAGAAGAGATGCTCACCCTATGGCAATTATGGTAGGTGTTGTTGGTGCCCTTTCAGCCTTTTATCATGACAGCACTGATTTTTCAGACATTAATCAAAGAATGATTGCCTGTCATAGATTAATAGCAAAAATTCCCACAATAGGTGCAATGGCTTATAAATATTCCATTGGTCAACCATTTGTTTATCCAAGAAATGATCTTTCGTATGCTGAAAATTTTTTATATATGACATTTTCTGTACCATCAGAAGATTATAAGGTGAGTCCAAAGATTGTTAGAGCAATGGATAGATTTTTTACGTTACATGCTGATCATGAACAAAATGCATCCACATCAACAGTAAGATTGGCAGGTTCCTCTGGTGCAAATCCTTTTGCTTGTATTGCTGCTGGTATTGCATCTTTATGGGGACCGGCTCATGGCGGGGCTAATGAAGCAGTAATTAAAATGTTAGAAGAGATTGGTGATGTATCAAATATCCAAAAATTTATAGATAAAGCTAAAGATAAAAATGACTCTTTTAGATTAATGGGTTTTGGGCATAGAGTTTATAAAAACTATGATCCAAGAGCCACTGTGATGAAAGAAAGTGCACATGAGGTTTTAGAAGAGTTAAACATGCAAGATGATCCATTGCTTAAAATTGCAATAGAATTAGAAAAAATAGCGCTGAAAGATGAATATTTTATTAGTAAAAAATTATTCCCAAATGTAGATTTCTATTCAGGTATAATTCTAAAAGCATTAGGTTTCCCTACAAGCATGTTTACTGTGTTATTTGCAATAGGAAGAACTGTAGGATGGATATCACAATGGAAAGAAATGATAGAAGATCCTATTAATAAAATTGGCAGACCGCGTCAATTATACACTGGTTATAAAGCTAGACCTTATCAAGTTGAATCTTCTAGAGAAAAAAAATCAATTTTTAATTGGCTTTGGAAGAAGGATTAATTAGCTTATTTATACGATTAATACTCACATCATAAGGACTAAAATCATTAACAATTTCTTTAAGGTGCATATTAATTGATTTAATTTGAGTTTCTTGTTTTTTTTTATCATTTAATAAATTTAGAAAAATATTTAATAACTTTTTTTCATTTAAATTTGAGTTAACAACTTCTGGAATAATCATTTGGTTACTTATAATATTTATAAGATTTGCATATTTCACTCTTACAAAAGGCTTTATTAAAATTTCTGTGAAATAATTAAGTTTATAGATTACTATTTGAGGAATATTCCTTTTGGCAATTTCTAAAGAGGCAGTGCCAGAGCAAGTTATACTTATGTAAACATCTTCATAATATTCATCAAATTTATGCATATCAGTTGAGATTATAGTCTCAGTTTTCCATTGCTTAGTATTTTCTTTAATTAGTGAGATTAGATGAGGCAAAGTTGGAATAAATATTTTATAATTTAGATTATTCTTAGATATATATTTTTCAATATAACTGAAATATTTCATGAGTTTTAATATTTCATTTTGTCTACTACCAGGTAAAAAAGAGATGTACTTATATTTTCCTTTATTCTCTCTTTTTTTTATATGAAAAATTGGATGCCCAATAAAAGTTTTATTTAGATTATCAAAATTGAAATATTTTTTTTCAAAATTAAACAATAGAAAAATTTCATCAAAAATATTTGCAAATTTCCTTGCCCTATATGATCTCCAAGCCCAAACAGTTGGGGCAACTACATGTATTATTTTATTTTTATAATTTGATTTTCTTAATTGATTTACAAGGTTGTAATTAAAATCTGGTGAGTCTATAGTTAAAACTAAATCATAATCATTTTTAATAATATAATTTTTTAATCTTCTTATCATTTTTAAATATTTTGAAATTGAAAGTATTATTTCAAAAAGTCCTATAGATTTAAATTCTGATAAATCGTAAATTTTATTAGAAATATATATTTCAGATTGTTTGCCACAAACTCCATCAAATTGATATTTATCTATATTCATTCTTGACAAAATATTTGAGCAAATATTTTCACCAGATTGTTCCGTACAACAAACAAAAATTTTTATTTTTTTCAATTTAGATCGACTGATGAGATAAATAAATTATTTTGAATAGCATAATCAATAATTTTTTTCTTATCTAAAATTAAACATTTATTTTTTTGCAAAAATACACCTTCATAATTATATTTTTTTAAATTTTTTATTGTATCTAAGCCAATTAAAGGAATATCAATTAGATTACTCTGGTTTTGTTTTGAAAATTTAAATAATACACCATTATCATCTTTTCTTTTATATTCTTTACATCTTTTTAACAATTCATCTGTACCTTCTATAGCCTCTAACCCTAAAACTAATTGACTTTGAATTATCATAGCCTGACCAACATCTAATTTCTTATAAATATGATATATTGATTTTGCTTTTTTTAAATTTAGAATTGCATTTTTAGAAGGCTTGATTTTTGTTAAATTTATTTCAGTGGAAAATAATTCCTTGCAGTATTTGGTCCAATTAAAAAAAATATATCCTTTTGTTTCAAAGTATTTTTTCAAGCTCATTAAAAGATTGTTGTCACCTTTTTTTTCTAATAAAAGACTTTTAGCAAGTAACAATGTTGGCAAATCAAAACCTAAATCTTTAATACCAGGTCTTTTTATACTTCCTGCAAATATTATATGTTTTATTTTATTTGAATCTAAAACTTTAAAGATTTTTTTTACTGATAAGATATCTAAATCTACAACATTATGGTTATTATAAAATTTATTATTTTTATTATTTAAAGATAAAAATGTAACATCGTAATTTTTACTTGATAGTGATTTACCAATATAAAGAGGTAAATCACCATCCCCAGCAATAATTCCTATTTTAGTCATTTTCAAAAGTGGTAATACCTCTTTTTGAATTTGAGTTTAGAAATTCAATTACTTCCTTAATTTCTAAAATTTCAGAACTTTCAACAAAATTATTTTTAATATTATTTTCAATTGTATCATTTTTATTAAAAATTATATTTATGAGATTTTTAATTTCATTGATTGCATTAGATGTTAATCCTTTTCTTTTTAAACCAATGAGGTTTAAGCTTTTCAAATTTTCTCTTATTCCTGTATACAAACCATATGGAATGATATCTTTTTCAACACCGCTCATACCACCAATCATTGCATATTTTCCTATTCTAACAAATTGATGAATTGCTGAATTACCTCCTAAAATTGCATTATTATCAATTTCTACATGTCCTGCAAGAGTTGCATTATTGGCTAAAATAACATTTGATTTAATAATACAATCATGTGCTACATGCGAACCTACCATAAATAAACAATTATTAGATATTATTGTATTTAATCCCCCTCCAGATGTTCCTGGATTTACGGTAACATTTTCTCTAAATTTATTGTTACTGCCAATTTTAAGATGCGATTTTTCTTTATTATATTTTAAATCTTGAGGTTCAGAACCAATTGAACAAAATGGATAAAAAGTATTACTATTTTCTATAGTTGTATCTCCAACGATAGAAACATGGGAAATTAAATTATTATTTTCTCCAATTTTAACCCCGTCCCCGATGAAACAGAAAGGGCCAATATGTGTTGTTTCATGAATTTCTGCATTTTTTGCAATAATAGCTGAAGGATGTATCATTTGTATAACTCTATTAAATTATGAAAATGTATCTTAAAATAAATAATATATTTCTGATTATTACTTATAAGTAATCATAGCAGAAAACTCAGCCTCACTTACTTTAATATTTTCTTTAAAACATATGCCTTCAAATTTATATACATCTCTTACACTATTAAGAAACTTTACTTCAAATGTAACTTTTTCATTTGGAAGAATTGGTTTTCTAAATTTTGCTTTATTAACACTCATAAATAATACTGATTTTTCATCATAATCTCTAAGTTTATAAGATACTACGATACCGGCTGTTTGTGCCATTGCTTCAACAATTATTACACCAGGGACTATTGGATTATTTGGAAAATGTCCCTTAAAAAAATACTCATCATTTGTAAAAAATTTTTCAGACTTTCCATGTTCACCTGGTATTATTATATCACATGTATCAACAAATAAAAAAGGGTCTCTATGGGGTATTAATTTTTTTATTTCTTGAATATTTAATCTCATTTTCTAAAACTATTTCTTATTACTTCTTTTTTCCATAAATTAATATCTTTAGCAGGAAATCCAGCTACAATTTTTTTATCAGGTATATTTTTAGTAACTCCACTTTTTGCAGCTATTGTAACATTGTCACCTATAACTAAATGACCTGCTATACCAGCTTGACCACCAATTTTAATATTATTACCAATTTGAGTACTACCAGCCACACCAACCTGAGCTGCAATAACAGCAAAATCTCCGATAGAAACATTGTGTGCTATTTGAACTAAATTATCAATATTAGAAAACTCTCCAATAGTTGTTGAATCAAAAACAGCCCTATCTATTGTTGTATTAGAGCCAATTGATGAATTTTTTCCTATAATTACTTTACCAGTATGATTTATTTTTTGCTTTGTTTTCATTTCAAATCCAAAACCAGTTCCACCAATTCTAGCCCCTGATTGAATAATACAATTTTCCATAATGATTGCATTTGAAATTGTTACATTATCGTGAATTACTACATTCTTATTTATTATTACATTTGGACCAATATTCGAACAAGAACCGACATATACATTTTCAAGAATTTCAGTATCCTCATGTATCATACAAAAAGGGTTTATTTGTATATTCTTATGCAGTTTACTTTTTGAGTTTACGATAGCATTTTCAGATATTATACCATTAGACTTAAAATTATCATCGTTATGTAAATTACTAATTAAGGCCAAAGCCAAATATGGATCATTTACAATTATAGGTTTACAATTTTTAGGAAGATGATCTTTATATTTATTTTCTATCAAACATGCTTTTGCTTTTATAGATTTTAAGTCGTTTAAATATCTTTGATTTGAAAAAAAAGTTAAATCTTTTTCTGTTGCATTTATAATAGTTTTAACACTTGAAAAGATCTCATTATCTGAAATGTTGGAAATTATCTCTACAGAATTTATATTTAATAATTCTTTAATTTCTTTATATTTAATTTTTTTCAAAGTTTGAATATTCCAGTTTTAAATTAATATCTTGTAATTTATCTTTAATTTTATCAGTTATATCTATAGAATTTGAAGCTATTAAATAACTTGCTGAATCTAAAATTAAATCAATCTGATTTTCGATAGCATATTTTTCTAGTATTATAAATATTTCCTTTAATATAATCTGTTTAATATTTATGACTTGATTTTGATAATGAAGATTAAATTTCTCAACAGTAAGAGTAAAATCTGCTAATTCTTTATTATAAATATCAATTTGAGAATTTATTTCTATTTCATTTAGGATTAATTTTGATTGTTCTAAATCTTTTAATTTTTTATTTAATTCTTTTTCTGTTAACTCAAATTTTTTTAGATATTCTACTTGATTATTTTCCATATCGTTTATTATTTCTTTATAATAACTATTATCATTAATTAAAGATTGAATGTTAACAACTGCAATTATCTGAGCAAAAGCAATTTTAGATAAACAAATAATGCATATTAAAATAATTAGATATATAAACTTCAATCTAAATTTCCTACAGAAAATAAGAACATTCTCTTAATATCATATTCCTTATCTATTAAAGGAAATCCCCAAGTAAATCCAATTGGTCCAACAGGTGAATAATATTTAAAACCAAATCCAGCAGATGATCGTAAACTATTATCATTATTTGTTGGTTTAGTTTTATTCTCCCACAACAACCCATAGTCATTAAAAAAATTAATATAAATTGGAAAATTTGAGTTTTTTGTCAATTCATATGAATAATCAAATTTTGTCGCAGCTAAATTATTTCCCCCTACGTATGAAGTCCTAGAATTACGAGGTCCAGCACCATAACTATCAAAACCTCTTAACCATCTACCTCCAAGAGCAAATTTATCATCAGTTAGTATATCATTATTGTTTAATGAAATAATATTTCCTAATTTAGCTTGCATAGAAAAAATAGAATTATTTTTGTTGTAATATTTTTTTAAGGTTAGAATATTTCTAATAAAGCCATTATTAGAGCTCGTAGGAGTTTCTAGAGTGTTATTAAAATTTATAAAGTTTCCTTTTTTGGAGATAAATCCACGATTTATTGTTGAGAAACGTAAATTATTTTTAATAAGATAACTCATACTTCCGCCAGATGAATTTAATATAGAATTAGACGCAGATGCAGAATTAGTAATACTATAATCTTTTAATACATATTCTAATTCTATGTTATGAAAAAGATTATTATTTAATTTGTAATTAATACCAGCTCCAGATGATAATGTATCTAATTTATATGAGCTTGCTTTTGAAAAATCTTCTTGTTTGTAATTAATACTATAGCTGATATTAGCATCGTTTTCATAAGATAATCTATCTGTAGTTACTAACTTAAATTGATTTTTATCATCTGAAGTATTTACAAGAAAGTCTAGCGATCTGCCAGTACCGTAAAAATTTCTCTCTCTTAATCCAGTTACAATTGCAAAACCATCTAAAGTACCTAAAGAAACACCAGCATTAAAAGTTCCAGTTTGTTTTTCTTCGACTTCTATGATTAAATCTACTTTATCATCATCAGTAATTCTTTCCTTAACAATAACTGACTCAAATAAATTTAGAGAAGTTAATTTTTCTTTTATTTTTGGTATTTGATTTTGAAAAATTGGATCACCTTCTATAATATTAAGCTCCCTTCTAATTACATAATCAAATGTTCTTGAGTTACCAATAATATTGATTTGATTGGTATATTTTGGTTTGATTGAATTAACTTGAAATAATAATTCTATTTTTTTATTTTCTTTTTTTTCATATTTATTTATTTCAAAGTAATCAACGCCATTGTTTATGATGATAGAAGAAATTTCTTTTTCAAATTGTTGAATTTTTTCAATAGAAAAAAAAGTTTGATTAAATAAAAATAAATCTATTTCTTTATTTATAATATCTAAAATTTTAGTGTTTAATATGTTTTTTTCGTCAACAATTTTTAAAGATGATATTGAATAAACTTCACCTTCTGTAATAATAAAGTAGACATTGACTCTATTAGATTTTAAATATTCTATTTGAGTTTTAACATCAACGTCAAGAAAACCATTATTTTTATAATAATTTACAATTGTGTATTTATCTTTTTCAATCTTAATTGGTTTAAAATTATTATTGGCAAAAATATTTAATATTGATTTTGTTTTTGATTGAATTATTTCTTTCAAATCATCTGTTAAAATGAAGTTATTACCATTTATAATAATTTTATTAATTTGTGTAATTTCACCTTCATAAATATTAAAATATAAATCAACTGTATTAGTATTTTCATAATATTTTTCATAATATTCTATTTCAATATTGTTATACCCATAAGATTGATAAATTTTTTTTGTTTCATTAATGAATAAGTTTAAGGATTTACTATTTAAGTTTGTTAAATTTAGATCGGAGGCAATGGTACGTAATTCATCATCTTTTAATCTTTCATTATCTTCAAAGTAAATTTTTCTAATGTTGGGATATTCGACAACAATTATGTTATATTTATTATCAATAAATTTTACCCTAACATCAGAAAAAAGATTAGATTCATTTAAAACTTTTATTATCTCATTGCTAAATTCTGCATCTAAATTTTCAGGTATATCTTTTAATAATGATACAATAACATTTGAGTCAGTGAAGTTGTTTCCCTGTATTACAAATAAATTATCATTTGCAAAAACAGTCTTTGGTATAGCAAAAATAATTAATAAACTAATTAGAATATAATTTAAATTTTGATAAATTTTGCTCAATTTCTTCATGATAATTAATAATATCATTAATCGTGTTTACAGAAGAATACAAATTTAAAGAAGTAACTTTTTTAATAATTTTGTAAATATCTGTGTAATTAATTTTATTATTTTTAAATAAATTCACTGCATATTCATTTCCAACATTAAACTTAATCAAATTTTGAGGAATCTCTTTATCAATGTTGTTAAAAAATTTATAAATTGGAAAAGTATCATTTTTTACTTTATGAAAATTAAGATGATTATAGTTTAGAGTATATTGCTTATTTTTAATCAAATCATTTTTATATTTCGAAATAAGCAAAAAATTTAGGATTGGAATTTTCATATCATTTTTAAAAAGATTAAAATGAGTAATATAATTATTATACTCAATTGCAGAATGAACAATAGCATCTGGATGAATAAGAATATCAATTTTTTTAAATGGAATATCAAATAAATAATGGGCTTCAATTAACTCTAAACATTTATTGACTAGTGTAGCCGAATCAATACTATTTTTGTATCCCATTTTCCATTTTGGATGTTTGATTGCTTGTGAAAATTTAATATTTTTTAAATCATTAAATTTTCTTTTATAAAAAGGCCCCCCTGAAGCAGTAAGAAGTATCTTATTTATGTTATTTTTGTTTTGGTTTGTTTTATTAAAAAAATCATACAAAGAAAAATGCTCTGAATCCAAAGGAAATATATTTGTTTTGGAAAGATATTTTTTCTTTTTAAAAAGATGGCCAGCAGAAACAATAGATTCTTTATTTGCCAGTCCTAGATAATCAGTATTTTGAATTATGCTTTCAAGATAATACAATGATTTATATCCTGATATTGCTAAAACAGTTAAATTAGACTTACTCTCTAATAAAT
>CACFXU010000018.1 GCA_902570155.1 uncultured Alphaproteobacteria bacterium | reverse complement strand
TCCTAAAAGATAATTTGTATCTGGAGTAAAAGCTTCAGGACCGTTAAAGAATTTTCTTATACCTACATTTTCAAGGGCTGGTATTCTTTTCATAGCATTTTTTAAATGCGGTTCAAAATGATCAAAATCTTCAGGTAGTTCTCCAAAAGAAAAATCATTGGGCACTTTATACGTATCAGTAAATGCAGGTTTAGCTTTAGGCTCAAAAATTCCTACTAAAATTTTTCCAGCATCCTCTTTTAGATATAAGCAATTATTATAATCTCTAAGAACTGGAAGTGATTTAGAAATTTCTTTTAATGGCTCACTTAATATATAGAAGTGTTCATTTGGATATAGCGGTATACTAACGTTAATGTCATTTGCTATCTGCCTAGACCACATTCCAGATGCTAGAACAATATACTCACATTTAATTTTTCCATGTTTTGTATCTACACCTTCTATTGATCCATTTTTAGTAAGGATTTTATTTACAGAACAATGTTCAAATATTTGAGCACCATACATTTTTGCCGATTTAGCAAGAACATTTGTTATACCAACAGGATCTGCTTGACCATCTTTTGGAATAAATATTCCACCAACAACATCATCAGTATTAATAAGAGAATAAATATCCTTAATCTGATTTTTTTCTAATTCATTAACTTCTATATTAAATCTTTGAGCAAAAGTAGCTTGCCTTTTTAATTCTTCTAATCGATCATAAGTTGTTGCAATAGTTAAAGAGCCGTTTTGCTTTAAACCTGTTGCTAAACCTGTTTCTTTTTCCAGGTCTTTATATAAATTTAACGAATAATTTCTAAGTTTTGTAATGGTTGCTGATGCACCAATCTGACCAATCAGTCCTGCTGCATGCCAAGTAGTTCCAGAAGTTAATTGATCTCTTTCTAGCAAGATCACATCTTTCCATCCAAATTTTGCTAAATGATAAGCTACAGAACATCCAGCTATACCACCGCCTATTACAACTACTTTTGCAGAAGTAGGAATTTTATTACTCATTTGTTATATTATAGATAAAGATTTTCAGTATGAGTTTCAAAATAAAAATCTAGATCTTCTATATTTATTTCATCTATTGTTGATGGTTCCCAAATAGGATTATGATCTTTTGAAATTAGCACAGAATTTACACCATTATCAAAGTCACTACGGTATACTATTTTTTGACTTAATTGAAATTCAGTTTCTAAACATTCTTTTAACGGTTTACCTTTTGCATCATCTATAAGTTTAGTGCTTATCGCAAGACTCATTGGGCATTTAACTAAAAGAATATCTAAAATTTTTTTTGAAAACTCTGAGTTATGATTTTTTAAATTTGATATGATTGTTTGAATATTTCCATTGAATAGTTCATTTATTAAATTCATATTTTTAATTAGATATGTATCATTCTTTACTTCAAAATTATTGTGTGAAATTTCTCCTCTTGTAATAAATTTTGCTTTAACATCTTCTATTTGATTACTTTTAAAGTAGTGAGTTGCTAATCCAAAAAAAATTAATTCATTTAACTCTAAAACCTCACCCGTTAAACCAATATACTTACCAATGTTACCTGGAAGATTTGATAAAAAATAACTTCCGCCAACATCTGGAAAAAAGCCAATTCCAGATTCTGGCATTGCAAATTTTGAATTGTCTGTTGCCAATCTGTGATCACCATAGATCGATAAACCAACCCCGCCTCCCATAACTACACCATTCCAAACTGAAAGAAATTCTTTACTAAATTGGCTTATTAAATAATTAAGTTTATACTCAATTTTAAAAAAATCATGTTTTAAAGAGTTTTCTTTTCCAGCAAGAACAAGAGATTTTACATCACCTCCTGCACAAAAATGTTTACCTTCTCCAACTAACAATACTCTTAAGATATTATCTTTTTCTTCCCATTCTAATAATTTGTCATGGAATTTTTTTGCCATTTCTAAATTGAGAGCATTTAGAGCTTTAGGACGATTTAGTTTAATGATTCCAGTTTGGTTAGTTTCTGAAAATACAATATCCATTAATTCTTTTTAAACTGCAAAACTTTATTAGAAAGACCCACTTCTTTTGCCTTTAATCTATTTATTTCATCTCGTAATCTTGCTGCATCTTCAAATTCAAGTTTTGAAGCAAATTCATTCATTTTTTTCTCTAAATTTTTAATATGTTTATTAAGATCCTTACCAACTAATTCTTTAGCATTATCAATTTCAATTGTAACATGATCTTGTTCAGCTGTGTTTTCAATTATTTCTTGAATATTCTTTTTAATACTGATTGGCGTAATTTTATTTATTTTGTTATATTCTAGTTGTTTTGTTCGTCTTCTATCTGTCTCTTCGATTGCTTCTTTCATACTAGTGGTAATGTTATCAGCATACATTAAGACTTTACTCTCAACATTTCTTGCAGCCCTACCAATAGTCTGAATTAAACTAGTTCTAGAACGAAGGTAACCTTCCTTATCAGCATCTAATATAGCCATTAAAGCACATTCCGGAATATCTAAACCTTCTCTAAGAAGATTTATTCCTACTAAAACATTAAAAACTCCTAGTCTTAGATCTCTAATAATTTCTATTCTTTCTAATGTATCAATATCAGAATGAAGATACCTTACCTTTAATCCTTCTTCATTGATATATTCAGTAAGATCTTCGGCCATTTTTTTTGTAAGTGTTGTGATTAGAACACGATGACCTTTGTCTATAGTCTTTTTACATTCATCAATTAAGTTATCAATTTGATGTTTAGTTGGCCTTATCTCAATAGGTGGATCAATTAAACCTGTTGGTCTAATTACTTGTTCAACAAAGGTACCACCTGTCTTTTCAAGTTCATAATCTCCTGGTGTTGCACTTACAAATATAGTTTGTGGACGCATTGCATCCCATTCTTCTCTTTTTAAAGGTCTGTTATCAACACAACTTGGTAGTCTAAAACCATATTGAGCTAAAGTTGATTTTCTAGAAAAATCACCTTTGTACATTCCTGCTATTTGACCACATGTCTGATGGCTTTCATCTATAAACAATAAAGAGTCTTCTGGAATATATTCATACAATGTAGGAGGAGGCTCTCCCGGCTGTCTTCCTGATAAATATCTAGAATAATTTTCAATACCACTACAACTTCCAGTAGTTTCCATCATTTCTAAATCAAATGTAGTTCTCTCATCCAACCTTTGTCTTTCTAAGTATTTTTTTTCTTTTTCAAAAATCTCTAATTGTTTTTTTAGATCATTTTTAATCATCGTAATTGCTTTTTTTATTGTTGGCTTTGGGGTTACATAATGAGAGTTTGCAAAGATTCTTATTTGTTCAAGTTCTCCGAGCTTCTCTCCAGTAAGTGGGTCCACTTGTGTTATACTCTCTATATCATCTCCAAACATAGATATTTTCCAAGAAATATCTTCATAGTGAGAAGGGAAAATTTCTAAAATATCTCCCTTAGCCCTAAAGCTACCTCTTCTAAAGTCCATATCACGACGTTTGTATAAAAGTTCTACCAACTTTCTGATAATTATCTCTCTACTTATTGATTGATTTTTATCTAAAGTAAAAGACATTGAAGAATAAGCATCAACTGATCCAATACCATAAATACAAGAAACTGATGCTACTATGATTGTATCTCTTCTTTCCACTAAAGATCTAGTAGCTGAATGTCTTAGACGATCAATTTGCTCGTTTATTGAAGATTCTTTTTCAATATATGTATCAGTCCTTGGTACATATGCTTCAGGTGTGTAATAATCATAATAACTGACAAAATATTCAACAGCATTATTTGGAAACAAATTTTTCATTTCTCCATAAAGTTGTGCTGCTAATGTTTTGTTTGGCGCCATTATTAAAGTCGGTTTCTGTACTTTTTCAATTACTTTAGCCATTGTAAAGGTCTTACCTGATCCAGTGACACCTAAAAGAACTTGTTCTTGTTCTCCTTCATTTAGACTTTTAACAATACTTTTAATTGCTTCAGGCTGATCACCACTTGGATTAAAATCACTTACAATTTTAAAAGGTGTTGTGATTTCGGAAGAGAGATGATGTTTTTTTTCTGCTTTATTCATTGATTCTAATATAATCATTTAGATAATTGTACTTTTCTAAAAAACTACCATCTGTTGTTATTGTTCCATTTAATATTCTTCCATCATCTTCTTTTAATAAAAAAGGAAGAACTTCTTTGATAATACCTTCACTAAATTCTGTACTTGAATCACGTGGTAATTCAGATGGTAAATTATCAACTGCCATAACAGCAATTCCATCATTATTTTCATCTATTTCTTTTAAAGTATATCTTTCAATCCAATAATTTGGCTCCTCAATTGTTGTTGATCGTATTGTAGTTGGAACAGAGCCATTAATATCACAAGTAATATCGCCAACAATTTTTAGATTTTGTAAAACTTTTAAGTCTTCATTCTCAAATATTTTTGGAGAAGATGGGTCCCAGTAATGAGCACTTATAAGTATATCAGTTTCTTTTAAATATTGTAATGCAGAACTAGAATAATCTTGAGGATTATCAATAAAATGTTCAAGGTTAAAGTTGGTGGAAGAATTATTTGTAACATAATCTTTAGTTTCTAAATTACAAAAAATAGGTTGATCAAATTTTTTTTCCAAAAAGTCTTTTTTTGATACTGCTTTAATGTTTGTTAGATTTAAAAGTTCAATTACTCCTTTTGCAACTCTACCATCACCAGTAACTAGAATTTTAGTTTTAGGAAAATATAAATTTTTTAAATTTAATACTAATCTTTCATAATCATTAATTTTATAGGCACTAGCAAGAGATTGTTTTCCAAGCACTTTAAGCAATAAATTTAAGGTATTATAACAACCAACAATACCTGCAAATCTTCCAAAGCCTAAACATCTTGTACCATTTTTACCTCTGATATTTTCATAATCAATCAATCTAATTTTTTTATTTAAAATTGATAAGAGTAGGTCTTTCTTATGTTTTTCAATATTTTTTTGTTGTTTATTAATTTTAAAAGTGTGAGAAAAAAAAAGATATGTCCTATTATTAATTAAAATATTTGGATCAATTTCTTTAACTCCGAATATGATTGAGCATTCATTTAAATTATCATTAATTTTAGCACCACATAATTCATATTCTTCATCAGAAAAACATCTACTATTTGATGGCTGAATAATGAAATTAATATTTGGATTGCTTTCTTTGTATTTTTTAATATGTTCTGGGACTAGAGGAGTTCTATTTTCATCATTTCTAGACTCTCTAATAATACCAATATTGGTTAATTGCTTATCCATTCTCTTGTTGGATATTAATTTTATAATTTTTTAAAATTTTAAAAAAATACATTATGTCTTCTGTTTTATGTGGTGCAGTTTTAACACCAGTCTCAATTTTATTATCCAAAATTAGATCAATCGCAGCTGATAAAGTAATCGATACAAGTTTGCCCATTGCAGTATTTTCACCACTTCCTTTTTCATCTAAAAAATAAGAACTATCAAAAATTTTATTATGATTTTCAAAAGCTTTAAGTTTTACAGAAAGTACAACGCGATCTTTTTCCTCAGGTAAATATTTATTATCTTTTAATAATTCTTCACTTTTTTCATTGATTTCAGCTTCTATATTATCCGATCTATTTTCAAGCATTGAAAAAATATCTTGCCATGCCTCTTTCCAACCATCAAGTCGCAAAGTTCCTCTTACGAACTCTTTGACTTTCCATTTCTCATCAAACAAGTATTCACTTATATATGGTGTTGAATCTCTGTTTGGATAAGCTTCAAAATTTTCATCAGATATAGAATAAGAACTAATAGATTTGTAAGGAGTTACAGTATTTATTTTTCCTTTTGTTATATATTTTGCATCATTGTTTAAGGCTTTGATTACTCCAGCTGGAGACCAACTAAATTTATATTTGAAATCATTTGGAATTGCTGGAAAACCCCCACAATATGATTCATAAACTACTTCTGTTTTTTCAGTTGAGATTTTTTTAAGATCACTCACAAGTAGATGAGAAAAAAAATGATCTATACCTGGGTCTAAACCGACCTCATTGATAAATACTAAATTTTCTTTTTTTACATCTGAATTTAGCATATTTATCTCTGGATTAAGGTAACTAGTAGATGCAAAATGACATTTATGTTTTAAACAAAGTTCAGCTATTTCTAAATGTTTGTTTGCTGGCAGTTGAGAAATAACAATATCACCTGGATTTGTTTCGTTAAATAATAAATCAACATCAAACTGTTTTGCGTTCACATTGTTTTTATCTACATGATCAATACTCTTTATAGCCTTATCTAATGTTCTATTCCATACTGTAAAATTATCTAAATTTTTAGCTAATCTTCTAATTCCTGGTATAGAAGATAGTCCAGTTCCTATCCAATGTACATGTTTCATAGTCTTATTTACTTTTATATTAAATTGTTTACTACATTAATGAAACTTAAAATACGGAAATTTATTTGACTTCAATAGTATTTATTTTTTTATTAACAGGTCTAGTCTCTGGTTTTATTGCTGGATTATTAGGAGTTGGAGGTGGAATAATAATTGTACCTGTAACTTACTTTATTTTACTTAATCTTGGTTACAGCTCTGAAATAGTCATGCATGTTGCTGTAGCATCTTCTCTTGGTGTAATTTGTTTTACTTCAATTTCTTCTATCAGATCTCATGTTAAGCTTAAAAATACAAATTTGATAATTGTAAAAAAATGGGCAATAGGAATAATAATAGGATCAATTGCAGGTTCACTTGGAGCAAGTGCTATTTCAGGACAGAGTTTAGTTATTCTTTTTGTAATTCTGGCATTTTTGATTTCATTAAATATGCTGTTTCAACAAAACCCAATTGTTGTAAGCAACGATATACCATCGTCTAATATAATTAATTTTTTAATAAGCTCTTCTATTGGTTTTTTATCCGCAACAATTGGTATAGGTGGTGGAAGTTTTAGTGTTCCAACTTTAACAATGTTTTCAAAAAAGATTCATGAAGCAGTTGGTACTTCTGCTGTTTTTGGTTTTTTAATTGCTTTTCCAGGAACACTTACATTTATGTATACTGGGTCAAATATAAATGAACTTCCCATTTATTCTCTTGGTTACGTAAATATTATAATAGTTTTTTTTATATCGATAACTAGTATATTTACTGCTGGAATTGGTGCAAAAATTTCATCAAATATAGATAAGTTAGTATTAAGAAAGATTTTTGCTATTTTTTTGTTGTTAACTTGTGCTAGTCTAATTATTGAACATTTTATAATTTAAATGAATTTTGTTGCAGATAGACTAAGTAAAATAAAACCTTCAATGACTGTAGGTATAAATGTCAAAGCCAAGGCTTTGAAGGACGAGGGTAAAGATGTAATTGTTCTCGCAGCAGGTGAGCCAGATTTTAACACACCAAAAAATATAAGAGATGCTGCTAGTAAAGCAATGGAAGAGGGTAAAACAAAATATGTACCAGGTAAAGGTACACCAGAATTACAAAAAGCAATTCAGAAAAAATTCAGAGAAGATAATAATATTGATTATCAATTAGATGAAATCATATGCGGTGTTGGAGGCAAACACATTATCTATAATGCTATGATGGCAACAATTAATCCAGGAGATGAGGTCATTATAACAGCTCCTTTTTGGGTTAGTTATCCAGATATTGTTTTATTAGCAGAAGGTAAGCCCGTGATAGTTAAGTGTCCTCAATCACAAAATTTTAAGATTACACCAGAGCAACTAGAAAAAAATATAAACTCTAAAACAAAATGGTTAATGTTAAATAGTCCTAGTAATCCAACTGGCTCAGTTTATTCAAAAAAAGAGTTAGAAGACTTAGCACATATCTTAAAAAAATATCCTAATGTTCTTATAATGTGTGATGATATATATGAAAAAATTGTTTACGATGGCATAGAATTTCATACTCTTGCTTCTATTGAACCTTCACTGAAAGACAGATGTTTGACACTAAATGGTGTTTCAAAATCATATTGCATGACAGGATGGAGACTTGGATATTGTGGAGCTCCAAAAGAGATTATTGCTGCTATGAACAAAATACAATCACAAAGCACAACATCAACTTCTTCAATTACAATGGCTGCTGCAGTTGAAGCAATAATTGGTCCACAGGATTTTATAAACGAGCATAATAAAAAATTTTTGATACGTAGAGATTTAGTATTGAATAAATTAAATGATATTGATGGAATTACATGTCAAAAACCAGAAGGAGCTTTTTACGTTTATCCAAATTGCGAGGGTATAATTGGAAAAAAGACACCAAATGGAAAACATATCTCCAATGATGAAGATTTCATGACATACCTTTTAGAAGATCAAGGTGTAGCAGGAGTGCATGGTGCAGCATTTGGATTATCTCCTTATTTTAGATTATCTTATGCAACTAGTGATGCAATTCTAGAAGATGCGTGCAACAGAATAAAAGAAGCTTGTAATAAGCTTACTTAAGATCTTTATCAGCAATGATTTCAGCCAATCTAAGCAAATTAGTAGTACCAGCACTTCCAAATGGAACGCCAGCAGAGATAACTACGTTATCTCCTGGTTTTACTAATTTTTTATTTTTTGCAATTGAACATGCAATATTAACCATATCTTGAGCATTTTGAGCATCTTCTTGTGTATGACAGGAGTTTACTCCCCAATATAATTGCATTTTTCTTGTAGTATTAATATTTGGAGATAATCCAACAATTTGAACCGGTGCTCTTTCCCTAGCCATTCTAGTCGTTGTTCTACCACTAACAGAAAATGTAATTATTGCTTTTGCATTTGATTTTTTTGCAATTGAGTAAGCTGCTAAAGTTATTGCATCTGTATTATCATCATCATCAATATTTTCTTGGGTAATTTGTAAATCATAATTATTTTTATCATTTTCAACATTTTCTATAATTTTATTCATAGTTATTACTACTTCTATTGGATGTGCACCGACGGCTGATTCGCCAGATAACATTACAGCATCTGCTCCATCGTAAATAGCATTAGCAACATCAGATGCTTCAGCTCTCGTTGGCACAAGATTTTCAATCATACTTTCAAGCATTTGTGTAGCAACAACAACTGGTTTACCGAAGTGCCTACATCTCTTAATAATATTTTTTTGAACTATAGGAACTTGTTCTGTTGGCATTTCAACACCCAAATCACCTCTAGCTATCATAATACCATCTGCAGCATTTATAATATCATCAATATTTTTTACTGCTGAAGGTTTTTCAATTTTTGCCATCACTAGCGCTTTGTTGTTAATTATTTTTTTTAGTTTGTGAATATCTTCTGCTTGTTGCACGAAAGAAAGCGCAACCCAATCAACTCCCATGTCTAATGCCTTCATAAGATCAGATTTATCTTTTTTGGTAAGAGCGTCTATTGGAAGAATAACGTCTGGAATATTTACACCTTTGTTATTTGAGATTTGAGCATCATTTAAAACTTCTGTAATTAAACTGTATTTATTTTGTTCAACAACTTGTAATCTAATTCTTCCATCATTTACTAATAAAATAGTATTAGGTGTTAAAAAATCATAAATTTCTTCATGAGGAAAGTTAACTCTATTATTGTCTCCAGGTTCGCTTGAAAGGTCTAATACAAAATTTTGACCTTTGACTAAATTTTCTTTTGTATTCTTAAATGTACCAACTCTTAATTTAGGTCCTTGTAAGTCAGCTAATATGCATGATGCATGATTATGTTTTTCTTCAAGAGATCTAATAGTTTCATAATTTTTTCTATGAGTTTCTAAATCACCATGTGAAAAATTTAATCTAAAAACATCACATCCAGCCACAAATAAATCTTCTATTATTTTTTTATCTGATGATGCAGGTCCTAAGGTAGCTAAAATTTTAGCTTTTCTGTTACGTTTCATTAATTATTATATATATATCACAAAAAAAGATTTATATAATTTATTTACGTAATATGACCAAAAACTTTGATAGAGATTTACTTGCTGATGTTGCAGAAAGATTGATACATCATTTAAAAAATAGAACAGATGTTCAAAATATTGATTTAATGAATTTGTCAGGTTTTTGCAGAAACTGTCTTTCAAAATGGTATGTTAGTGCTGCAGAGAAGAAAAATATTTCTATTTCATACGATGAGGCACGAGAAATGATCTATGGTATGCCATACGAAGAGTGGAAAACAAAATTTCAAAAAGAAATAAATCCTGAACAAAAAGAAAAGTTCGATAAAGGAAAAACTTAATATAGTTTTTCTAAATTCTCTCCATACATCTCTTTTACTTTAAACCTTCTTACTTTCATGGAAGGAGTCATCATATTGTTTTCAATTGTAAACTCATGATCAATTAAAATAAATTTTCTTATTTGTTCAATACTAGAAAGGCTTTTATTGACTTTTTCTACAACTTCTTTCATTTTTTTATTAAATGAAGAATCTTGAATTATTTTATTTAAATCATCCTCAACATTATTTTCTTTTGCCCATTCTAAAGCTAAATCTTTATTAGGTACCAGGATTGCAACTAGGTAATTTTTGAAATCTCCATATAACATTGATTGAGCAATTTCAGGTTCAATATCTAGTTTTGCCTCTATTCTTGAAGGAGAAATATTATCTCCACCAGCATTTACTATAATATCTTTTTTCCTATCCGTTATTTTTAAATAATCTTCTTCATCAAATTCACCAATATCACCTGTATGAACCCACCCATCAATTATAGTTTTATTAGTTGAATCAGGATCATTCCAATAACCATTCATAATTAGTTCACCACGAGCTAAAATTTCTCCATCTTCAGAAATTTT
>CACFXU010000017.1 GCA_902570155.1 uncultured Alphaproteobacteria bacterium | reverse complement strand
TAAAATCATTCATAAATTTAAAAGTAGTAGTATTATCACCAGTATTATATTTAAAATCATCAATGGATTTTATAGGTGTAATTTCTGCAGCAGTTCCTGTTAAAAAAGCTTCATCATAATTTCCAATTTCATCAGGCATTAAATGCTTTTCTGTTATTTCAAAACCTTGATTAGTTGCCATTTCAATAACTGTTTGACGAGTAATCCCATTTAGAAAACAATCTGGAATAGGAGTATGGATATTGTTGTCTTTAATAAAAAAAATGTTTGCTCCTGTTCCCTCAGCAACATAACCTCTGTAATCTAGCATCAAAGCATCGTGATAACCTTTTTTTTCTGCAAATTCTTTTGAAAGAGTACAAATAATGTAGGGTCCAGAAGCTTTTGCCTCATATGGAGCGGTATCAGGCGCAGGTCTTTTCCAAGGAGAAGTAATTAATCTCAAACCTGCTTTTTGATCTTCAATTTTAAAATAAGTTGCCCAATCATCCCAAACAGCAATGGCTACATTGATATTTGATTTACCTGTTGATAAACCCATTTGATCTCCACCTCTCCAAGCAAGTGGCCTTACATAACAATTTTTATAATTCATTTTATCAATAAGTTCGTATTTTGCTTTATTAATTTGATCATGCGTGAAAGGAATTTCCATTCCAATTATTTCAGCAGATTTAAAAAACCTTTTAGTATGCTCCTCTGATTTAAAAATCTTACCATTGTAGGCCCTTTCCCCTTCAAAAACTGCGCTTGCATAATGAAGACCTTGTGAAATTACATGGGAATTTGCATCATGCCATGGAATTATTTTACCATTCATCCAAATCCATCCATCTCTATTTTCAAATGATTTAAGCATGTTCTTTATTAATTTTTTTTAATGACAATTGACTATCAGTGATGCATAATTAAGTCAATATGGCTGACCTAAATAAATTGTTAACACCTCTTTTTTTAAATGAGGGGGAAATTAGGAAGATTATAGAGCTATTATTTTTCTCGTATAGGGATTTTACAGAAGGTCCTGATAAAATTTTGGAAAAAATTAATTTTGGCAGAGCACATCATCGAGTGATATATTTCGTTGGAAAGCAAAAAAATCTTACAATTAAGGAACTTCTTTCAATATTGAAAATAACTAAACAAAGTTTGTCTAGAGTATTGAACCAACTTGTAAAAGAAAAATATATTATATTATCTGTGGGTGAAGATAAACGTACTAAGAAATTAATACTTTCAAAAAAAGGTCAAGAATTAGAAAAAAGATTGTCTGAAATTCAAATAAAAAAAATACGTAATGTTTTATTAAAATTTAATGAAATGGATATAAATGGTTTTAAAAAAATACTTTATGAAATGGTCGATGATAAAAATAAAGAAAAGTTTAATGAAATAAATAAATAATAATGAATAAAAATATATTGATTGTTGATGATGATAAAAGATTGAGGGGACTACTAAAAGATTATTTAACTAAAAAAAAATTACAAGTTTATCAAAGCGAGGATTACAATGAAGCAAAAGAAATTTTATCTCTTGTTTTGTTTGATTTAATCATTCTTGATAGAATGATGCCAAGTGGTGACGGTATAGAGCTTATTGAACATATAAAACAATTTTCTAATACACCCATAATCATGCTTACAGCAATGGGAGATGACAAAGATAAAATAGATGGATTGAAGATTGGTGCTGATGATTATTTATCTAAACCATTTGAACCAGAAGAATTATTTTTAAGAATTAAAAATTTACTAAACTTATTTGAAAATCTTAAAAACAAAAAAAATAAGATTTCATTTGGAGAATTTACCTTTGATACATCTAATTTAAAATTACAAAAAAATGATAGATTAATTTATTTAACAGAAGGAGAAAATAATTTACTTGTAAAATTAATAAATAAAAAAAATGATATTGTTTTAAGAGAAGAACTAGCAGATCAAGAATTTGATGAAACGGAACTTAGAAAAGTTGATGTACAAGTTACGCGTTTAAGACAAAAAATTGAAGCAAATGCAAAACAACCTCAATTTATTAAAACTATTAGAGGTAAAGGATATAAATTAATTTGTAATGAAATTTAATGATTAAAAAAATAATACCTTCTACTCTAATTGGAAGATCAATAATTATCATCTTTGTACCTATAATTATTATAGTCCTACTTACATCTTTTGTTTTCTATCAAACCTCATGGAGTATTATATCCAAAAGACTAACGGAATCTGTAGCTGCAGATATTAATGTTTTAGTAAAGTTAATTAATAGTGATCTTACTGATAATGCGATTAATATAGCAAATGAGGATTTTAAAATGAAAATCAATATTATTAGTGATAAACAATTATTGACTTCAAAATTTATATTAAATTCAGGAATATTATCTAATAGATTAAATCAATCATTAAGTAATTTGAAAAAAAAGTTTGATTATGATTTGTCTAATCTTGAAGAAGGTGTCCTAATATATATTCAGATTGATGAAGATATTTTAGAGATTAATGTTGATAAAGATAGACTATATAGTGAATCTGCTTTTGTCTTTCTACTTTGGATGATTTTTGCTTCTATCATTCTTTTTTTTATGTCTTACTTTTTAATGAATAGACAATTAAGACCTCTTAAAAGACTGGCGATAATTGCTGAGACATTTGGAAGAGGTTTAGATGCTCCAGATATTAAGACTGCGGGTGCGTATGAAATAAGGCAAACAGCTAATGCTTTCAATCAGATGAGGACAAGAATTAAAAGATTTTTAAAGCAGAGAACAGAAATGTTAGCTGGTGTTAGCCATGATCTTAGAACTCCTTTAACAAGAATGAAATTGCAAATTTCATTGATGAAAGATGAAAAAGCAAAATCTGAACTAGAAGTAGATGTTGATGAAATGACTTCTATGTTAGATAGTTATGTAAGTTTTGTAAAAACAGAATCACCTGAACCAATAGAGACAATTATAATAAATGAATTAATTGGTGATATTGTAAAAACTGTTGAAAAAAATGGTGTAGAGTTAACTATAAAAGAGGAAGATACTATTCAAACTTCTGGTAGACAGATCCAACTTAAAAGAGCTTTCAATAACATAATTGATAATTCACAAAGATATGCGAAAAAAATTGAAATAATTATTTATACAAATGAAAAAGACTGTGTAATTGAATTTAACGATGATGGTGCAGGAATACCAAGAGATAAATATGAAGATGTATTTAAACCATTTTTTACTTTAGATCCCTCTAGGAATAAACTTAAAGGAGAAAGCGGTTTAGGATTAACTATTACAAGAGATATTATTAGATCACATGGAGGTGATGTCAAATTATCTGAGTCTAATTTTGGAGGTCTTCAACTTAAAGTTTTACTTCCTCTTTGATTTTAAAATAGTTTACCCCCATTTTTTACTGGTTTATCTGGAGACAATAAAACTGGTTCATTTTCTAAATCTGGCACACCAAGAACTAATACTTCAGAAATAATTTTACCAATTTGTTTAGGTTCAAAATTTAGAACTGCAATAACTTGCTTATTAATTAATTCATCACTTTTATAATATTTTTGTAATTGTGCAGAAGTTTTTTTAATACCAATTTTTTCACCAAAATCTATTTTCAAAATTATAGATGGTTTTTTAAGTTCATTATAATCATAGGCTTCAATTACTGTTCCTATTCTTATATCCACATTTTCAAATTCTTTGTAATTTATAATATTATGAGAGCTCATGAAAATTTTATAAATTTTTCAATATTGTTTAAATATTTATCTAAGACACTCATTGTTTTTTCTAAACTTTCATTTTCATCATTAAACCAAGTAAATAGAGTTATATAATAAAGCACAAAAATAATTTTTATTTTTATAACACCCTGAATACCACTAGGATTAATATTTGCAAAAGTAGCAATTAAAATTTTGCTCTCAATTAATTTAGGAATAAGTTTTAATACTCCTTGTGGTCTAGAAATAAAATAATTAACTATATTTTTTACAGAAGCTCTATATTCATTCAATATATCATAACGTGCCATCATAATTTCAAATAACATATCTCTCTGTGATGACTTTTCTATATTAGCAAGATTTTTTTTTAATTGAAAATCAAAGAAGTCATTAATATTTGAGACTAAATCAATTATATTATTAATATTTGGCACTTTACTATTAGATAAAATATTTTTAAGATTAATGTCTCTTAATTTTTTTTTCTCTAAATATTGTAAAGTCTTTTTTGCTAGAGATATTTTATTTTGATTCACTTACCTTCACCTTGTTGTTTTGCTCTTTTGTATGCTGCCTTAAAAACTTGATTAAAAATATTATCAACCTTATTTATTTTCATTTTATTGATTCCTGCTTCGGTTGTACCTCCTCTAGTTGCAACAGTTTCTACCATTTTTTCAGCAGAAATATTATTAGAGTTTAATAGATTTATAGAACCTCTAAAAGTTTCATTAATTAAAATTTTAGCTGTGTTTTTGGAAAAACCTAAATTAATTGCAGATTTTTCCATAATATCAATTAATTGAAATATAAAACCCGGACCACTTCCTGATACTGCTGTTGCTTTGTCTATAAAAGTTTCAGTATTAAAAAAAAGTGTTTTGCCGCTCAAAGAGAACAATTTATCAATCTCTTCAATTTCTTTTTTATTAATAGATTTATTCGTATAAATGCAATGAACGCCCTGTCCTATTAAAGCTGGCATGTTTGGCATTACTCTTACAATTTTACTAATATTTAATAAATTTTTTTTAAAAATTTCTGTTTTTTTTCCAGCTATTACACTTATTGCTATAGATTTTTTATTAAAATTTGCATTTCTTAATTCTTTAAAGACATTTGTTAATTCAAGAGGTCGAGTTGCAAATATTATATAATCAAAATTATTTTGATTATTGATATCATCAATTGATTTGAAAAATTTTATTTTCTTATTTCTATTTCTTTTTTTAAGAATTGGATATTTTTTTTTATCTATAACACTGATGGTGTAATTCTTAGAGTTAGACCATCCTGACATTAAAGATCCTCCCATATGACCACACCCAATTAATAAGATATTTTTCATCTATCTATAATATAGCAGTTTTATTATAAAAATTAAGCTCTACCAATAACTTCAAAATTAGAAAATTTTATAGCTTCTTTAGGAGGAATATCATCAAAGAGAACTTGCTGAAAACTTGGATAAAATTTTTCACATTCATAAATTCCAATATCAACAAGATCTTCAAATTTTTTGTGCAATGTTTCTGTTGAATTATTTGATAATAAAGTATGTCTAAAAGCTGGGATACCATTTTTACTTGTAATATCAAAATGCCCAATCCATAAATTCTCATTTATAAGTCCTAGTAGTTCATACGCCTTATTAATTTTAGTTTGAGGAAACTTAATATCAAAAGTTATTGAAAAACTTAGTGCGTTAATATTTTCAGACCATGTAAAATATAATCTGTAAGCACACCAATGAGATGCAATCTCAGCAACTAATTCATGATCAGCAGCTCTACTAAAATTCCATTTTTTTTGATGAATAACATCTTCAATGATATCTATGGGATTTAACAATATATTCTCATTTTCCATACACTATATAGTCATGGCACATATAATTAGTACTATATCTTGATTACTAGATTGGACTCGTATTTTGCAAGGCAAAATCTATAAAAAATGTGAATTAGTTGAGGATTCCTACCTTTTTGATTTCTTTTTAACAGTTTTTTTCTTTTTGACTGTTTTTTTCTTAGATTTAACTGATCTTGAAGGTGTTTTTTTTAATTTTTCATTTTCCATTATAACTTTTTGAACCATTTTTTTTAGTGCATCAAATTCATCTTTTTTAACAAGGTTCATTTTTTTTATTATTTTGTTAACTCGTAAAGATACAATTGTTTCAATCTCCTCTTTAACACCCGAAAAAGTGCTCATAGCATCAACTGCAAATTTTGATAAATCGGAAAGTATTTTGTTTCTATCAACCATGTTATAATATTAAATATAGATAAATGAATTTTATTCAACCATCAATAGATCCTGTCATCTTATCAATGGGTTTCATTGAAATAAGATGGTACAGTTTAGCATATATCTTGGGATTTCTATTAGGAATTTATATTATTAAAAGATTAAACGCAATTTATGGAAATCAATACAGTAATAAAAATATAGATAGCTTTCTTATTTGGGCAGTATTAGGTGTAATTATCGGAGGACGAACAGGTTATGTAATTTTTTATCAACTTAATGAATTTTTAATTAATCCTTTTTATCTATTTGAAATTTGGAATGGTGGTATGTCATTTCATGGTGGGTTGATTGGTATAATAATAAGCACTTTTATATTTGCAAAAATTAATGGAAAAAGTTTTTTCTATCTTTCTGATTTAGTTTCAATTGTTGCTCCAATTGGATTATTCTTTGGAAGAATTGCAAACTTTATTAATACAGAACTAATAGGTAAACCAACTGATTTTTATATTTCAGTTATTTATCCATCAATAGATAATATACCAAGGCATCCTTCTCAAATATATGAGGCTTTTCTTGAGGGAATCATTTTATTTCTCATATTATCTATCTATTTTTATAAGATAAAAAAATACAAAATTTATGGAATAATTAGTGGTCTCTTTTTAATATTTTATTCCATATTTAGGTTTTTAATTGAATACGTCAGAGAACCAGATTTGCACCTAGGATTATTTTTTAATTTTATTTCAATGGGTCAAATACTTTGTATACCTTTTTTTATTTTTGGAATATTGATAATTAAAAATGTTAAGCAAAAGAAAAATTAATAAAATAAAACTTCTTAACAATAAAAAAGATTTTCGTTTAGATAAATTTATAGAAATAGCTCTTTTCGGAAATAATGGATATTACCTAAGAAAAAAACCCATAGGAAGAAAATTTGACTTTGTTACATCTCCAGAAATTTCACAAATGTTTGGAGAAATTATTGGCGTTTATTTAGTTTATAATTGGAAAGAAAAAATTAACTCGAAATTTAATTTAATTGAATTAGGGCCAGGAAATGGAACCTTATTTAAAGATATTGAAAGAACTGCAAAGATACTTCCTAAGTTTTTCGAAAATGCTAATGTTAATTTAATAGAAATAAATAAAGAATTAAGAAAAATACAAGAAAAAAATTTAAATTATTTTAAGCAATCAAAAATTAGATGGTCAAAAGCTTTAAATTTTAGATCTAAACTGCCTTCAATAATTTATTCAAATGAATTTTTTGACTGCTTTCCTGTAAGGCAATTTTTAAATGATAATAATCATTGGTTTGAAAAATATGTAAAATTCAATGAAAAGGAAAATAAATATTATCCTATAAATAAACGAGTAATTAGTAAAAAAATGTTAGATTATTTAAATAAATACAAAAGACAAAAAATTTATGAAGTTTCTTTTTCAAGAAATAAATATTTCGAGCAAATTTGTAAATATCTAAAAAAAAATAGAGGTATATGTATTTTAATAGATTATGGATATAATAAAAAATTAAAAAACTTTACGTTACAATCAATATATAATCATAAAAAAACCAGTATATTTGAAAATATAGGTCAACAAGACATTTCAAGTCATGTAAATTTCAATGAATTTATTGAGATAGCAAAACAAAACAAATTACAAATCGACGAATTTGTTACACAAAGAGATTTTTTAATAAAATATGGAATACTAGAACGAAAGAAAAAATTGCTGACTAAAAATTCAAATTTAAATGAAAATTTATTAAATGAAGAAGTGGATAGATTAATTAATGTTGAGAGGATGGGAAAATTATTTAATTTTCTTGTTGTTTCTAACTTATGATAATTAAAAATTATTTTACTCATGCAAAAATTAAATCTTTTGTTAAAGCTGGTTTTTTTACTAGAAATGGTGGAGTATCAAAAAAAGAAAACTATTCATTGAACTGTAACTCAAACAGCAAAGATACAAAGTTAAATGTAAATAAAAATATTGATATCTGTCTTAAAAATTTAAATATCAAAAAAAAAATTAAATTTATTAGTCAAATACACTCAAACAAGATTGTAGAAATTAATAAAAAAAATATAGGTAATAAATATTCTGGAGATGGATTAATCACAAGCAATAAGCAAATAGCTTTAGGGGTTTTAACTGCAGATTGCTGTCCAATTTTTATTTTTGATAAAAATAAAAAATATATTTGCGCTCTTCATTCAGGTTGGAAAGGGGCATTAAAAAATATAGCTGCAAAAGGTATAGGATATTTTGTTAAACAAAAAATAACCAAAAAAAATATTGTGGTTCTTATTGGTCCTTGTTTGAGCTTTAAAAACTTTGAAGTATCAAAAGGTTTTAAAAGTAAGTTTATAAGCAAAAATAAAAAATACTCTATTTTCTTCAAACATAAAAATAAAGATAAAGATTTATTTAATTTAAGAAAATTGATTAACTATCAATTTAAGGAACTGGGTATTAAAAATGTATATAATATTAACAAAGATACCTTCTCAAATAAAAGAGTTTTTTTTAGCCATCGAAGGGAATCACAAAAATTTAGAGATACCGGAAGAATGCTCAATATCATTGCATTTAATGATTAATTTTGGTTGATCTATTATTATTCTAATATAGTAATTAAGTTGATTATATGAAAATAATCGCCTGTAATAGTAGCAAATCCCTAGCAGAAAAAATTTCTAAACATATTGATGTGCCATTAGCAGATGCCTCCGTTAGAACTTTTAATGATAGAGAAATATTTGTAGAAATAAATGAAAATATTAGAGGTGAAGATGTGTTTATTATTCAATCCACATCACATCCGGCTAATGATCATTTAATGGAACTTTTAATTACAATAGATGCTGCAAGAAGGGGATCAGCAAAAAGGATTACTGCTGTTATTCCATATTATGGATATGCAAGACAAGATAGAAAGACTGGACCTAGAACACCAATCACTGCCAAACTTGTAGCAAATTTAATTACATCCGCTGGCGCTGATAGGGTATTAACAATGGATTTACATGCTGGTCAAATTCAAGGTTTTTTTGACATTCCTTTAGATAATATTTTTTCTGTAAGACCGATAATCGATGATGTTAAAGAAAAATTTAATGGAAACAAAGATTTAGTTGTTGCTTCACCTGATGTTGGTGGTGTTGTTAGAGCCAGAGCTTTTGCAAAAAGATTAGAGGCTGGGCTGGCTATTGCCGATAAAAGAAGAGAAAAAGCTGGTGAGTCTGAAGTAATGAATATCATCGGAGATGTAAATAATAAAACTTGTATCTTACTAGATGATATAGCTGACTCTGCAGGCACGTTATGTAACGCTGCTGAAGCTCTGAGTAAAAATGGGGCAAGAGAAATTTATTCTTATATTGTTCACGGTGTATTATCTGGAGATGCGCTAAAAAAGATTGAAAATTCAAGCATAAAAGAATTGGTATTAACAGATACAATAGAGCCTTCTAAAGAGGTAAAAAGCACAAAAAACATTAGACATATTAGTATTGCTCCTTTAATGGGTGATGCGATTAAAAGGATTAACACTGATACTTCAGTGTCCGCCCTTTTCGATTAATTTTTTATTTTATGAGTGATTTTAAAGCAATAGAAAGAAATAAAGATATTGGTTCAAATCATAGTCTTTTAAATAAAGGATTGGTCCCTGGCATTATTTATGGCAAGGGTACTGAACCTAAGAAAATTGCTTTAGAAGATAAAATACTCAAAAAATTAATGGGCACTGGTTCTTTTTATTCAACAATTATTGATCTTGATGTTGATGGAAAGAAAGAAAAAATACTTCCCAAACAATTACAATATCATCCCGTAAGTGATCGACTTATACATTTTGATTTTCTAAGAGTTCAAGAAAATACAAAAGTAAACGTTGAAATTCCAGTTGAGTTTTTAAATCAAGATAAATGTCCTGGTTTGAAAAAAGGTGGAGTTTTAAATACTGTTAGAAGATTAGTTGAACTAACATGTAATGCTAATAATATACCTAGCAAACTAGAATTTGATTTAATTGAAAGTGAAATAGGTGATGCAGTTAAAATTAGTAATATTCAACTACCTGATGGAGTTGCTCCAACTATTTCAGATAGAGATTTCGTAATAGCTACTTTAGTTCCACCAACTGTAGAAGTTGAAACTAAAACTGAAGAAACAACTGAAGAAGGTGCAGCAGAAGGTGGTGAAGAGAAATCAGATGATAAGAAAGAAGAATCTTCTGATAATAAAGAAGAAAATAAAGAATCTAAGTAACTTTACTTTATATTTCATTATATGTTTTTAATTTGTGGACTTGGAAACCCAGGTGTAAAATATAATAATACCAGACATAATGTAGGTTTCCATTTAGCGGATAATATAATCTCACATTTTAATTTGGATAAAATCAAAGAAGATAAAAAAAAAGAATTATATTCAGGTGTAATTAATTATCAAAAAATCTTTGTGTTAAAACCTCTTACATTCATGAATTTATCTGGAAAAGCTGTTTCAGAAATTGTGAATTTTTATAAAATAAAATTAGACCATACTTTTGTTATACATGATGACCTTGATTTAGAATTATCAAAAGTAAAAATAAAACAAGGTGGTGGAAACGGAGGTCATAATGGATTGGAAAGTATTGACCAATTTATAGGGGAAAATTATTTTAGAATACGTATTGGAATTGATCATCCTGGACATAAAGATTTAGTTTCAAGTTATGTTTTAAATAAATTTTTAAAATCAGAAGAAGAAATAATAAATAAAAAACTTGATAAAATAGTAAAAAATATAGAATTAATATTTTCAGATATTCCTCTATTTTTAACAAAAATAAGTGAGCAAAATTAATTATGGGATTTAAGTGCGGGATAGTTGGTTTACCAAATGTTGGTAAATCCACTTTATTTAATGCTCTTACCCAATCAAATAAAGCAGAGGCGGCAAATTATCCATTTGCAACTATAGAACCAAATATAGGAAGAGTTGCAGTGCCTGATGACAGATTAGACAAACTTGCAATCATTGGAAAAAGTGAAAAAATAATTCCTTCTTTTATGGATTTTGTTGATATTGCAGGATTAGTAAAGGGAGCCTCACAAGGAGAAGGTTTAGGAAATAAATTTTTAGGACATGTTAGGGAAGTTGACGCAATAGCACATGTTGTTAGATGCTTTGAAGATACTAACATTACTCATGTATCATCAAAAATTGATCCACTAGATGATATTGAAACAATAAATTT
>CACFXU010000016.1 GCA_902570155.1 uncultured Alphaproteobacteria bacterium | reverse complement strand
TAAAACAAAACATAGATAAATTGGATTTCTAGAGTAAGCATAAATTCCAGTTTTTATAATTTTATTTGTTTCAGTTTGAGGAGGTAATTTTTCTTCATGTGCATTAAATGCATTTCTTGAGGAAAAAAATACAATTGGCATTAAAATTATAATTAATAATCCAAAAAGATTAAGAATATATAGCAGTGGATATTTAGGAAAAATAAATTCACCTAAAATATAGGAGGCTATCAAAAGATAGACTGAAATATAAAGTGGATTTCCTTTTACATCTGGCCCCATTTAAAGCTCCTCTATTGCCTTACCTAAACTTTCATAATCACTAAATACATTCAAAGCACCATTGTCAAATAATTCATTTGTATCTCTATCTGAATGCCAATGTTTTCCAGCAGTAAGACCAAATACCCTTACTCCTGCTGCAGTTGCTGCTTTAACACCTACTCCACTATCTTCGATAATGACTGTTTCTTCAATATTAAGTGAATTATCATTTAAAACTTTCAAGTATATATCAGGATCAGGTTTTGGTCTTTTAACCATATCAAATGAGTAAACCTGATCACTTAAAAAAAATTTATCTAACCCAACAAGCTTCAATCCATCAAGAATTCTATCCTTATTACTGTTAGATCCAATAAAGTGATTTCTATCTGAGTTACTAATATAATCTTTTGCACCATCAACTAGTTTTAAATCCTTGGAATAAACTTCTGAAACAATATCAAATATTTCGTTTGTAAATTTTTCTTTGTTTTCAATCTTGTATTTAGAAGACAATAAATCTATTACTTCGACTGTTTTTTTTCCAGCATATTTATAAAATTGCTCCTCTTTAATTGATTGATCAAATTTACTAAAATATTTGGAAAATGCCTTAGAAGCTAAAACCTCACTATCAACTATTACTCCATCAAAATCAAAAATTATATTTTTAATCATTATTTTATATTTCTGTCTTTTTATATTCTGATTTCTCTAACCAATCAGGATTAATTTCAATACCCCAACCAGGAGTATCTTCAATTTTAATCATTCCATTAGATATTTTAAATGGATCACCTAAAAATAAATTCTGTTGCCAAGGATAATAATCTTTACCCTCAATTGAAAATTCAAGATAGGGACCTGAATTATTTATTGCTTTTAAAAAATGCATCGTACAAATTGTAACTAAAGATAAATTAGCAGTATGTGGGGTACAGATAAAACCACCTTCTTCAATAATTTTAGCTACTTTTAAAGCTTTGGTCAATCCTCCTATATACATAACATCAGGCTGAAAAATATTTACAATTTTTCTGTTAACCATATCTCTCCATATTCTGAGATCACAATCTTGTTCTCCCCCAGTAACATCTATCTTCAAACTATCAGTAACTTTTTTAGTTTCTTCTGGTTTCCAGTAAGGGCAAGGTTCTTCAAAATGAGTAACATCATTATCTTCTAAAAGTTTCCCAATTTCTATTGCTTGAACTGAGCTATAACAACTGTTTGCATCGACCATCTTAATTACACTTTTATCTAAAGTCGAATTCATTTTTTTTACTATACTAGGCGTTCTTCCTTCCCATTCATCAACTCCCCTTCCACATTCAGAGCCAACTCTAAATTTGAATGCATCAACACCCTTTTCATCAAAGAGTTTTTTAAATCTATTTGCTTCATCATCTGGTGAAATATCTCTTTTCATCGATGATCCATAAATTCTTAAATTTCCTGGGGATCCTCCTATCAATGAAACTACAGGTTTACTTTCAATTTTACCTTTCAAATCCCATAATGCCGTATCTAAACCAGCAATTGCACGTAAAAGATAGGATCCTGGAAATTTATGTTCTCTTTCAAAGATAAAATCTTCTAAATCATCGAAATCAAAATACTCTTTTCCTAGAACCCAGGGCGCTACTTGTTTATGAAAAATTTGTGCTGTAATATCTGCATGATATGTTGACATTTGCCCATAACCAATTGAACCATCCTCAACTGTTATTTTTACAAAACTTACATAAGGTTTTGTGAATGTTTCAAGTTTAACTATTTTCATAAATTAAATCTTATTTAAATCCTCAATAATAAATTTACTTCCAAGATTAGCAAGCATCATTACAGGGGCATTTATATTGCCAGAAGTAATATTTGGAAAAACAGATGCATCAGCAATCCAAAGATTCTCCATTCCATGAACTTTTAATCTTTCAGAAACAACTCCCTTTTTAGGATCTTCATCCATTTTACAAGTACCACAAGGGTGATATATAGAAACTGCGTTAGATTTAAAGTGATCAATCATTTCTTCTTCAGTAGCATTTAAAAGATCATGCTTAACACTTTCATTTCTTATTTTTTTTATACTATTTGTATTCGCCAAAACTTGAGAAAAATTAATTGCGCATTTAACATCATATATATCTTCTTCATGTGATAGAAAATTTGGATCAATTAATGGAGCATCTTCAAAATTAGGAGAGTTCAATGCAACTCTACCCAAACTTTTTGGTCGACAAGAATTATAACCAATAATAAAACCATTAAATTTGTCAGTTTTTAGAAGAGGTCTTTTATTTTTATGAGTGATAGAATAAGTCAACGGATTGAAATATATCTGCAAGTTGGGATAATGATGTTTTGAATTCCAATTTACATATCCCCCAGACTGATTAATACTTAGTGATAATGGTCCTTTCCTATTATAAATATAGTTTAATACAGAAGTAATTCTGCCTGGCCAAGTTCCTAACGATTTATTTAGTGAATGATGATGAGTTTTAAATAAATAATCTAACCCAAGATGATCCTGAAGATTTCTTCCAACATTAGAATTATCAATTATTATTTCTTTATCAAATTTTTTTAAATGTTCTTTATCACCAATACCAGAATGCATTAACAAATAAGGTGTCATTATAGAACCAGAACATAAAATTGCTCCATGAGATAAGTGTATGATTTGTTCTATTGATTTATTTTGAATTTTGATACCAGTAATTTTTTTATCTTTAATTATTAAATTTTTAACTTGAGTATTGTCTAATATTGTAAGTCTTGGATTTTTTATTACAGGTTTTAAAAATACTTTTGATGATGAATGTCTAGTACCGTTGTAAGTATTAATATTATAATGACCTACTTGATTTTCGATTGATGTAGTTAAATTTGTATTTTTTTTAATACCAATTTCATTACTAGCATTAAAAAAATATTCTAAAATTGAATGATGATGCTTACTTACATTATTTACTGGAATCTTTTCTTTTGTAAGAAATTCTTTATCATGATTTATTTGTTGCTCCATAGAACTGTATACTTTTTTTATATTTTCAAAACTCCATTCTTTATTGCTACCCCAATTTTCATAATCTGTTTCTAATCCTCTTGCATAGACCATTGCATTTATTGAGCCAGAGCCACCTAAAACTTTACCTCTCGGATAATATATTTGCCTATTGAATAAATTATCTTGTTTTTCCGAGTAGAAGTTCCAATTAATTTTTTTATTATAAAATGTCATTCCATAACCAAGAGGAACGTCAATGATAGGATTGTTATCTTTAGGCCCAGCCTCAATAAGGACTATATTAAAATTAGTTTTAGTCAGAAGTTTATTTGCTATTATACTTCCTGCAGAACCTGCTCCAATAATTGCTATATCAATATTATTCAAATTAGAATGTTTGTGTTACTTTAGTTAAATATCTAGGATTGTCTGGATCTAATCCCTTTTGAAAAGAGTAATTAACTATCCATGGATAAAATTTTGATAGAACTATAATTGGATCTAACTCTATCATATCATTAGGGCTATATCGAAGTTTAGTGTTAGATTTTTTATCATAGGTTATTTCATAGTGAAGATTAGTTAATGAAATAATTTGACTAGCATCTTTTGCTACTATCATCCCACTTTTATCTCTAAGCGATATAGTAAATAATTTGAATGAGTTTTGTATCAAGCTTTTTGGCCCATGCATTACTTCCGCACTACTGAAAGGTTCTATCATTTCTTGACATAACTCTTTAAACTTTAAAGATATTTCATTAGAAATTGCATATCCAACACCTCTACTAATTATGTATCCATTACTTATGGTTTTATCTAATATATTTGGATTCCATTGATTTTGATTATCTAAAATTAAATGATTACTCAACTTTTCAATTTGTTTATTAATATCTTTTTTATTAAGAGTATTAAAAACAAGCTTTAAAATTATCAATAAAGACAAAACAAAAGTTTTTGTCGCTGCAACACTTTTTTCTTCTCCAGCATTTATATCAAAAAAATAATTGGAAGTGTTTGCAATTGGACTATTTAAGTTATTACTTATTAATATAGTCTTTGCTCCCATTTTTTGTACCATTTTATGACATTCAACCAAATCTTCACTTTTTCCTGATTGAGAAATAATGAAAACTAATGCTCTCGAAAAATCAAATTTTGATTCTTCTAAAGTTATTATAGATGGAGGCATGCTGTATGTTGGTAGACCAAGATATTTTGCAAACATATAAGATAAATAAAGAGCAGCACAATCTGAAGTCCCCCTTGCCACAGTAACAACATAATTAATTTTTTTTTCTGATATTAAACTTGATATTTCCTGATAATTATTTTTATCATTCAAGATAAAATGATTAATTTTATTTGGAATAGAGAGTGCTTCAGATAAAACTTGGGAATCAGACATTAATTTTTTTTCCTCTTAAATAAACTTCTTTAAGATTAAATTCTTTATCTAAAATAAGAAAATTACTTAAAAAATTTTTTTGAATTACACCGACATTGTCTAGATTCATATATTTAGAAGCATTATAACTAGTTAAAGCGACTGCTTCTTCTAATGAAAAATTCATTGATATTAAATTTTTGAAAGTTTGATCCATAGTAACAATACTTCCTGCTAAAGTACCGTCAGACTTAATTTTTACTGAATGATTTTCTTTTTTTATATTATTTTTTGCAAAAATATATTCTCCATCATTCATTCCGCTAGCGTTAATAGAATCTGTTATCGCATAAAGACCAGGAATACATTTTTTTGCAATTTTTATTGCTTCTTTATTAACATGAATATTATCACAAATTATTTCAGCATATTTTCCTTTTGAAAGAGCAGCTGATAAAACTCCTGGGGATCTATGATGATTACCAGACATAGCATTATACAAATGTGTAAAACCAATTTCATGATCTTTCATAATTTTTTCACAGCAATCAAAGTCTGCCAAAGTGTGGCCAAATTGAATCTTAATATTTAGCTCCACTAAATCATTTATAAATTCTTGCATTCCATCAATTTCTGGGGCTAAGGTAATGATTTTTACATCGGCAATTTCAAGAATTTTTTTTATAAACTCTAAAGATGGTTTCTCAGTTAAATTTGGTTGAGCGCCAAGTTTATTAGGATTAATAAAAGGTCCTTCTAAATGAACTCCAAGGATATTATTACCATTATCTTTCTTTATTTCATTAAATTCTTTTAACGCTGAAATAGTATTTTCTAAGGTATTGGTCCAAGTAGTTGGCATTATTGAAGTGGTTCCATGTCGTAAATGATACTTAGACATTTCAATAATTGATTGTGAGCCCTCCATTACATCAAAACCATTACCACCATGACAATGGAGATCAATAAAACCAGGAATTATAATATTATTATAATCATCAGAGTCCTTTATTTTTAAGTCACTAATTTTTTCACTAAAATATACATCACCAATGTAGGAAGAATTATAATTAATAATTTTTCCACTAACTTTATTTTGATCAGTCATCTAAACTTATTATCTTATATAGTAATTTGTTGATTTTTAAAAAAATTAAAAAAACTTATAAATGAGGATTAATCTTACTAAATTTTTTCTCTAATTTGTCATTATTTCTTTTAGCATTTGGCATATTTACACTGATATAGAATGGAAACAATTTTTCATTTTTTAAGATATTTGCAACTTCAATTAAAATTGAATTTAAAATAAAAGATCCTGTAATTGTTGAAGCTGGTCCAACCATGTTATCTTTAATATTTATAATTGCATCACCAGGTGGAATCTTATTATCGATGAATATATCCGTTATTTCAAATAATCTTTTATTCAATTTAGATAGAGGAGCTTGTTTTGAGTATTTTACAGATGTTAGTGAAATAGTTTTTATTTTCTTTTTCTTAGCAATCAAAGCTGCTTCAACTGGAGCGTGATTGACACCTGAATTAGATACAATCATCAATATATCTTTGCTAGTAATTTTATATTTAGCTAGAGCTTTTTTTGCAATATTTGGAGTTCTTTCTAAAGCAGTGGCCTTTCTTGCTCCTTTTTTAAAACTGAGATCATCATCTCTTATTGGACATGCGGCAGCAAAACCACCTGCTCTATGAAATGATTCTTCTCCGAGTAATCTAGAGTGTCCAGTTCCAAAAATATATAACTGCCCACCCTTTTTATATGATTTACTAATTAACTTAGCACACTGTAAAAATTTTCTTTCTTCTTCTTTTAATATCTTCTTTAAAATTGAATTAATTTTTGAGGAATAAGATCTTGTTAATTTACTCATTTAGATTTTATATTAGATGCTAGGGCAAATATTGCCCTAGCAAAATAATTTAATTATTTGTATTCTTCTAACTCTTCAGCTGCTTCAGCTACTAAATCCGCAGCATCTCCTTCACCAAGAATTGCCCCTTGGATCATAGAGTTCATAACAGTTTGAAAAGCTTTGTAGTCTACAAATAGTGGCTCTGGTCCACCATCGCCAATCGCATCAATAAACATCATCCAATAATCTTCATTGTATGGAGCTTCATTTCCAATTTGAGGATATTGCATAATTGGTGTTAGACCCCAATCAGTATCGAGACTGTATTGAGAGTCACCTGATGTGATTATGCTAGCTAATTCCATTGCTTCTTTTTCAACACCTGTGTTTGAGAAAACTGCAACACTATCAGTGATTAAAAGAGTACCTTGATTTCCTTGTGGTCCAGCAGGAATTCTAACTGTTTTAACATCTAGACCTTCCTTATGCTGACCTCTACCCCAAGGTCCATTAATATACATAGCAATTTTTTCATCATTAAATAGTTCTGTTAACTGAGATCTCTCCCAAGCTAAAGGACCTTCCTGAGCAACGTTTGCTAACTTTCCATAAAATTCTAATGTTTCAACAGTATTAGATGAATTCAAAGTTATTTCGTTTGACATTGGATCAATAACTTGTCCTCCATTACTGTATAGGTAGTTTAAGAATTGGTGCATAGTATTATCAAAATCTTTACCAGCTAGTCCAATTCCTGCTGCTCCATCAACATTTTTTGTTACAGCTTCAGCCATTGAATATAATTCATCCCAAGTTTGAGGACCTTCACATGCAACACCTGCTTTTTCTAAAAGACCACAATTCATGAAAAGTGCTTTAGTTGAAAACGCATGAGGGAAACCCCAAGTTTTACCCATGTGTGTAACTGTGTTTAGGATACCTGGTTGATACATTGCTTTTTGAGAAGCAGGTATATTTGTTTCTAAAATATGTCCGTTTTCTGCAAGACCTTTCAGAGTTCTTGATCCAACATATGAAAATGCAACAGGATCACCTGCAATAGCAAGATTGATTACTTTATCCTGACATGTTCCCCAAGGAACAGCCTCTAGAGTTACAGTAACTCCAGGATTGTCTTCCATGTACTTATCAGCTATTTCAACATAATTAGGTCGAAGCTCACCGCCACAAAATACTCCGTGTACTTCAGCAGCATAAGTTTTAAAACCAACTAGTGAAAGTATAGCTATTGTAAGAAATGAAGATAGTTTTTTGAAATTCATAATTCCTCCATTTAAATATAAAAAAGAGATAACATTAACTGGCTCTATGAAGCAAGTTAGTTTTTGGGTATTTTTCTAGTTTTTTACTGCCCCAGAAGTGAGTCCAGCAACAATATATTTCTGTAGAAAAAGGAAAATTATTAAGACAGGGGCAATCCCAACAAGAGAGGCTGCCATCATTTCATTCCATTTGACTGTTGTGTAACCAATAAATTCATACAGCCCTGAAGGGATAGGCATATATTCTTTTTTCTGATTAAATGTAATCGCAAATAAGAATTGTTGAGCATAAGATCCTATAAAAGCGTATATCCCAACAACTACCAGACCAGGGGTACTAAGAGGTGCGATTATGTGTCTGAGTATTTGTACTCTTGAAGCACCATCTACAAAAGCTGCCTCTTCTAAATCTATTGGTATTTTCTCAAAGTAAGATTTTAGCAACCAAATTGCAGTTGGTATTAAAAAAGCAACACCGGGAACAATCATAGCTTGATATGTATTTAGCAAACCAAATGTTCTTAATACTTTATAGAGAGGAATTAATAAAACTGCTCCTGAAAACATATTAATTGCTAATAAAATATAGAGTGAAGAATTTTTAAAAGGAAATTTAAAACGTGCATAAGAGTAAGCTGCAGGAATTACAAAAAGCAAAGTAATAATAGAAGTTACTGAGGCAAGAAAAAAACTGTTAAAAATATATCGTGGAAGCATTGGTACTGTATTCCACATTTCTCTATAGGCCCAAAAAGATAAATCATCTGAATAAAATTGATATGGAGATCTAAATAAATGATCTAACGGTCGAAGTGATGCATAAAACATTTCGACAAAAGGCAAAAGAATAAAAATCATAAAGACTAGTATTCCTGAATATAATAATATCTTTTCGTATATATTATATTTATCCAATTTAGTTTTTTACCGCACCAGCAGTAAGCCCCTCTACAATATACTTTTGTAAAAATACAAATAATAATAAAACTGGTAACATCCCTACTAAGGCTGCTGCCATCATTTCATTCCATTTAACGCTTTGATATCCTATAAATTCATATAAACCTGTTGGAATTGGCATATATTCTTTTTTCTGATTAAATGTAATCGCAAATAAGAATTGTTGAGCATATGCGCCTATGAATGCATAAATACCAACTACAACTAAGCCAGGTGTACTTAAAGGAGCTATGATATGTCTGAGTATTTGTACTCTTGAAGCACCATCTACAAAAGCTGCCTCTTCTAAATCTATTGGTATTTTCTCAAAGTAAGATTTTAGCAACCAAATTGCAGTTGGTATTAAAAAAGCAACTCCGGGAATTATCATAGATTGATAACTATTTAATAAACCTAAAGTCCTTAACAATTTGTATAAAGGTATTAAAATTACTGCTCCTGAAAACATATTAATTGCTAAGAGTATGTATAAGCTCGTATTCTTAGCTGGAAATTTAAAACGTGCGTATGCGTAAGCTGCAGGAATAACAAATATAAGAGTTAGTATAGCAACGCAGGAAGCCAGAAAAAAACTATTAAAGATATATCTTCCAAGCATTGGTACCGTATTCCACATTTCTTGATAAGCCCAAAAAGATAAATCATCTGAATAAAATTGGTATGGAGATCTAAATAAATGATCTAAGGGACGAAGCGATGCATAAAACATTTCAATAAAAGGCAAAAGAATAAAAGTCATGAAGACAAAGATGCCAAAATAGATCAATATTTTTTCAAAAGGATTATATTTATTCATGAGAAATTTTCTTATTAATTCTAGCAAGTAAAGCTAAGTAAAATCCTGCAAATAACATTAGTAAAATCATTACGACTACGGCTCTAGCAGCACCTCTTCCAAATTTATAATTGCCTAATGCTTGTTTATAGGTGTCGATAATTAATGTAGTTGTTGAACCTCTTGGCCCACCTTCAGTCAATATCCAAATTATTTCAAATGAGTTGAATGTCCAAATAGCAGATAGTAACGACATTGTAATAATGACAGGAGTGATTTGAGGTAATGTGATTTTAAAAAATCTATCCCATCTTGAAGCGCCATCACAATAAGCAGCTTCATATAAATCTCTTGGCACACCCTGCATTGCAGCTAGAAAGAAAACGGTTACCATTGGTGTTCCAACCCAAACATCGGCAATGATTGTAGAAATAAAGGCACTTTGTTTGTAAGCAAGAAATCCAAAAGGACCGTCCAAAATACCAGTTCGCATACCTACACCTGCGATAATTCCAAAATACCCGTTATATAACCATAACCAGCCAAGCATACCAATTGCAATTGGAACTACCCATGGAGGCATTACAAGCACTCTGAAAATTGATCTTCCTTTTAAATTAGCATTAAGTAAAACAGCTCCAATTAAACCAATGATAAGTTTTAAAGAGACTGAAAAAAACATCCAAACAAATGTTCTGGTCACTATTCCATTAAATTTTTTACTAGAAAACATTTTTTGATAATTTTCTAAACCAACATAATCTTCTCCTGCTAAACTAGAATTTGTAAAAGATAATCTTATTGTTTCTAATAATGGCCAAGCAACAATAAGAATTATATAAATAGCAGCAGGAGCAATTAGTGCATATGCTATATATGTTTGGGCGGTATATGATTTTAATTTTTGATTCATAATTACTAATTTAATAGGGAGTCGAATTTATCCCAAGTGCTTGTTAAGTCAATTACTTTACCCGTATTTCTAGCTTCATCAATTTTCATAGCAACAATTCCTGCCTCCATACATTCTATTACACCAACTGGTAATTCTTTGTTATTTTTTAATAAATAATTGTTAATGTCTTGAGCCATCATGCTATCTGCGCCATAATGACCTTTAATTTCTTTTCCAAAAGCTGCTCCATAATCTTCATCAATAAGTACATTATTATTTTCATCATGAGCTTTCATAAATCCTTTAACAAAATCTCCCTCAATCATTCCCGCAGATCCTATGACTGCAAATCTTCGAAATTCGTCTGGAACTTTCATATTAGTATGAAAAGATAGTACTGCTTTATTTGCATATTCTATTATTGCTACTTGATGATCGACAATATCAGCATCACTATCAAAAACATTTGATTTTGACTCCCAACCTTTTAACCTGTCTTTTGTATATTGTTCATGAGAACCCTCTGGAAGATTTTCGGGTATAAAAGATCTTCTTGAACCAAAACTAGCAACTTTAATAGGTCTGCTCTTCGTAATCATTGAATAAAAGTCAATGTCATGACAACATTTTTCCAGCATAAAGCCTCCAGAATATTTTTGTTTTCTTCTCCAGTTTCTCATAAAAAAAGCACCGTGCGAAGGTACGATATGTTCTGAAGCTTCAATCGATATTATATTTCCAATAGCATTTTGATCTAATAATTTTCTAACAGATCTTGCTTGCTGTGAATATCTTAAAACTAAGCCAACAATAATTCTTTCTTTGCCATATTCTTTTATTAATTTTGCTAACTCAAAAGTTTCTTGTTCGCTTATTACTATAGGTTTCTCAGCAAATATTTGTAATCCTGCTCTTAAT
>CACFXU010000015.1:12500-14818 GCA_902570155.1 uncultured Alphaproteobacteria bacterium | reverse complement strand
GTTTATACAAGAAGTATTCCGCTTTAACGGACGTTCCGTAATTTTTGACTTCGGTCAAATTTACTTAACTTAAGAGTTTGATTATGGCTCAGAACGAACGCTGGCGGCATGCCTCATACATGCAAGTCGAACGAAATCCTCGGATTTAGTGGCGCACGGGTGAGTAACATGTGGGAATCTACCTGAAGGTTCGGAATAACTGCGGGAAACTGTAGCTAATACCGGATGTGTCTGCAAAGAGAAAGATTTATCGCCTTCAGATGAGCCCGCACTAGATTAGCTAGTTGGTGAGGTAATTGCTCCACCAAGGCTACGATCTATAGCTGATTTGAGAGGATGATCAGCCACACTGGGACTGAGACACGGCCCAGACTCCTACGGGAGGCAGCAGTAGGGAATATTGGACAATGGGGGAAACCCTGATCCAGCAATGCCGCGTGAGTGAAGAAGGCCCTCGGGTTGTAAAACTCTTTCATCAATGATGATAATGACATTAGTTGAAGAAGAAGCTCCGGCTAACTTCGTGCCAGCAGCCGCGGTAATACGAAGGGGGCTAGCGTTGTTCGGAATCACTGGGCGTAAAGCGTATGTAGGCGGATCAAAAAGTTAGATGTGAAATCCCTGGGCTCAACCCAGGAACTGCATTTAAAACTAGTGATCTAGAATTTGGTAAGGGTTAGTAGAATTTCCAGTGTAGAGGTGAAATTCGTAGATATTGGAAAGAATACCAGAAGCGAAGGCGACTAACTAGGCCATTTTTGACGCTGAGATACGAAAGCGTGGGTAGCAAACAGGATTAGATACCCTGGTAGTCCACGCAGTAAACGATGAGTGCTAGTCGCTGGTGCAATAGCATCAGTGTCGAAGCTAACGCATTAAGCACTCCGCCTGGGAAGTACGGTCGCAAGATTAAAACTCAAATAAATTGACGGGGGCCCGCACAAGCGGTGGAGCATGTGGTTTAATTCGAAGCAACGCGAAGAACCTTACCAGACCTTGACATGGTATGTTTGAATTACAGAATCGTAATTCTTCAGTTCGGCTGGCATACACACAGGTGCTGCATGGCTGTCGTCAGCTCGTGTCGTGAGATGTTGGGTTAAGTCCCGCAACGAGCGCAACCCTCATTTTTAGTTGCCATCAGGTTATGCTGGGCACTCTAGAAAAACTGCCGGTGATAAGCTGGAGGAAGGCGGGGATGACGTCAAGTCCTCATGGCCCTTACGGTCTGGGCTACACACGTGCTACAATGGTGGTGACAGAGGGCAGCAATATCGCAAGATAAAGCTAATCCCAAAAAACCATCTCAGTTCGGATTGGACTCTGCAACTCGAGTCCATGAAGTTGGAATCGCTAGTAATCGTAGATCAGCGTGCTACGGTGAATACGTTCTCGGGCCTTGTACACACCGCCCGTCACGCCATGGGAGTTGGTTTTACCTTAAGCCGGTGCGCTAACCGCAAGGAAGCAGCCGTCCACGGTAGGGTCAGCGACTGGGGCGAAGTCGTAACAAGGTAACCGTAGGGGAACCTGCGGTTGGATCACCTCCTTTCTAAGGATATTGATAATTAGTTCGCTAATTATCCGGATTGTTGTCTATCTATCTCTTTAAATTATTAGCTAGTACTGGGTGCTTATTTAATTATATTGGGCTGGTAGCTCAGTTGGTTAGAGCGCGCGCTTGATAAGCGTGAGGTCGGAAGTTCAAGTCTTCCTCGGCCCACCAATAACAGGGGGATTAGCTCAGCTGGGAGAGCGCCTGATTTGCATTCAGGAGGTCAGCGGTTCGATCCCGCTATCCTCCACCATATAGTATAATAATTATCTTATTTTTTCTTTTAATAGTTAATACGAAAATTAATAACTGATCAAAATAATTTTTTATTTGATTAATTTACGTACAAAATTTTTCTCTGTACGTAATTGCAATCAAGCGCAAAAGGGCATTTAGTGGATGCCTTGGCATCAAGAGTCGATGAAGGACGTGGCAGGCTGCGAAAAGTTAAGGGGAGTTGTCAACACACTTTGATCCTTAAATATCCGAATGGGGAAACCCAACTCTTTAGAGTTACTTATTAGTGAATACATAGCTAATAAGAGTCAACCTAGTGAATTGAAATATCTTAGTAGCTAGAGGAAAAGAAATATATTCTGTTAGTAGTGACGAGCGAACGCGGATCAGGCCAATGATATGATTATAATAACTAGAACTTTCTGGAAAGTTAGACCATAGTGGGTGATAGTCCCGTATAGGTAAAAAGTAATTATATTTTCGAGTAGGGCGGAACACGTGAAATTTTGTCTGAATATGGGAAGAC
>CACFXU010000015.1:0-7500 GCA_902570155.1 uncultured Alphaproteobacteria bacterium | reverse complement strand
ACTTTCTCAAAAAAAACCATTTTTGAGTTTATATATTTCTTTAAATTTTTTTTTGCCTTTAGAATATTTCTTGTTTTACTTGAAGTAATAATAACTTTTGAACCTTCTTCTAAATATGATTTTGCAATATAGTATCCTATTCCATACGTACTACCCGTGACTAAAACTACTTTATTTGTTAGATTTAGTTTCAATTTAAATTCCTTTAGTTAAAAAACCACCATCCACTACAAGATCAATACCTGTAATAAATTTTGAGGCATCAGAGCATAAAAATATCACTGGACCAATTAAATCATTAGGGCTTCCCCATCTTTTCATTATTGAATTTTCTTTAATAATTGAAGATCTTTTTGAATTCAAAAAACTATTTCTTGTCATAGAAGTTTTAATGTATCCAGGGGCAATATTATTTATTCTAATTTTTTTCTTTTCGTAGTAATCTATTGACATAGATTTACTCATTTGTTTGATGCCTCCCTTACTTGCTGAGTATGCATAGTTATTACTTAGTCCAACATGTGCAGCAATACTTGTAATATTTACAATTGATCCATTTCTCTTCATGTATTTATCAGCTAATATAATAGTATTATAATAAGACTTTACATTATTATGAATTATTTTATCAAAATTATATAAATCTTTTTTTTTCAGATTATTATAATTATTTGTCACAGCTGATACGTTTACTATGCAATCTATTTTTCCAATTCTATTATAAATCTTTTTAAATACACCACTTATTTGTTCAAAGTTAGAGCTATCAGCTTTAAATTTATTTTTATTTTCAATGTTACTTCGAGAGATTGAAAAAATTTGATCACAATTTCTTCCAAGTTCTTTATATAAGCATAAACCTATTCCTTTTGATCCACCATTAATAATAATTTTTTTATTTTTAATATCAAAATAATTTTTCATAACCTTATCAAATTATTAAATACAATACTGCAGAACTTTATATCTTCTAATTTATCAATTTGAAGCGATTTGTATTCAGGCATAGTATAAACTCCTATTTTACCTCCTAACCTGTTTTTATATTTTAATAAAATATTTTTTTTAAATATATAAAATGATCCATTTTCATGGTATTTTTTTTTAATATTTTGTCTATTTTGTCTTTTCTTATAATTATAATTCTCACTTACTAGATTAGTTTTTTTAGTCCATATAAAATAGTCATTAATTTCATTTGCAGAGAATAGACTATCTAAATTTTCATTTTTAAAAATTTTTAATGCTTTTTTAAAATCATAACTATGTCTAACAGGAGATGTAACTTGAGGTGTTACCAATACATCATTATCATTAAAAGTTTTTATTTTAGATATAGATTTAACAGCATGTATCCAAGCATCTTCTGAAGACGATATATCGCTTGAAATATTTTTAGGTCTTTTTATAATATTGACTTCACAACTAGCAGCTATATTAAGAATTTTATCGCTATCAGAGCTTACCCATATATCATTACATATTTTAGATTTCTTCAGTTGTTCAATGGTCCAACATATTAAGGGTTTTTTATTAAATGATATTATATTTTTATCTTTTATACCCTTAGATCCACCACGAGCGATTATTATTCCATAGACTTTCATAAAATTTGATATTTAGAATTAAACCATTTAAGTTGATCTTTAAAAATATTAAGTCCATCTTCATCTCTATATGCTTGAAAAATAATAGGGCCACTAAATTTTTTTATATTTATTAAATCAACAAATTTCTCAAAGTTAGCATCTCCATTACCTAAAAAAACAGACCCACCACCTAAAACTCTATCTTTTATATGTATAGATAAAATTAATTCTCCATACTCTTTCAATTCATGTTCTAAATTATAGCCTAAACTAGCACTATTACCTGTATCGTAATTAATCCCTATATTTTTAGAATTAATTTTTCTTATTAATTTATTAAATGCTTTAGGTTCTAAGTCAGTTTCTATACAAATATTTATGTTATTTTTATATAATATTTTTTCAAATTTTTTTATTTGAAAAATAAATTCATTAATATCATCATTATTTTTAAATCTAGAATTATCTACGCACGGTAAATTTAAATATTTAATTTCAGTATTTTTTATATTTTCAACAATCCTATAAATATAATCTAAAGAGCTTTTATATTTAAATATTGGTGCTTCCATTAAAAAATCCATACAGACTGAATAAACTTCTATATTACTTTTTTGACTAATATTTTTGATTAAATTTATGTCTTGTAAAACAGGATTTTTATTAATTTCATCAAGATCTATAATAAACTCAATACAATCTAATCCTAATTTTTTTGCTAAAAAAAATTCTTTATCCCATAAGTTTTTTGGATGTGCTTGAAATTTTCCTTCAATTTTAGGTAGTAACCTTCCTTGCATTACCCCAACTTTATTTTTATTTTTTTTCAAATTTGTTTTTTCTTTTTGAATGTTACTCTTAAATGGTTACTCATTCCAGAATGATCTATTATTGATTGAGTTTTAAATATTAAGTCTTTAAAGTTTTTAATGTATCTCTTTTTATCTTCAAATTCTTTAAACATAAAGAAATCCATAATATCAAAACCATAAGTATCTATAGAATAAATAGAGAAACCAGTTTTTTTTACTAAAAATTCTAAAGATTTTTTGTTAAAGAAACATAGATGTTCAAAAGGCAATAAAGTATTTTGTTTTGCTCCCATTATTTCATATGCCAAAGAATGAATGTTTGGTGAGTATGCTACACAAAATCCATTTTTTTTTAATTTTCTATTTATATTTTTAAAAGTATTTATTGGATCACTTAAATGTTCTAAAACATCAAACATTGTGATTAAACCATATTCATTATTTGGCTCCTCCTCTAAAGAAGTTCGACAAACATTTAATTTTTGTTCTTCATTACAATACTTGACTAAATGATTTGCTACCTCAAGACCTTTTGTCTTGAATTTTTTTTCTTTTAAAAATTTCAAATAATAACCTGCGCCACACCCTAAATCTAGAATTTTGTTGTTTCTATTAATTTTCAATCGTTTAATTGTATAATTATATCTCTCTAATCCGAAATTTTTTTTCCTATACTCAAAATTTGAAGTAATTTCTCTTTTAAATTTTTTTGTATAACTAATATCCTCATAAACATTATTCAGATAATAATCTTCACTTTTAATTTTTATATTAGGGTAAACTAAATTACAATTTGAACATAAATATAATTTATATTTCTTTCTCCAATTTAAAAACTCACTCTTTTTTTTACTTTTACACAATCTGCATTGTAATTGATTAGAATCATTAACTATATATTTGCTTAATTTTCTAAAAATCTCTTTCCTATAGTTATCTATGGATTTATAAAAATTCTTTCCTCTTAATTGATAGGGATCAATGTCAAAGATCTTTAATAATTTGTTATTTAAAATTTTCATTTAAATGTATATAAACATATTAAAAAATTCATCAAATATAATTAATGAGTAAATATTTTGGTCTTATAACAGGTGCAGGAGGGCTTATCGGAATAGCACATGCCGAGGCATTATTGGAAAATAATATAAATATTGTAATTACTGATGTAGATAAAAAAAAATTAAATTTAGTTTTTACTAAATTAAAAAAAAAATTTAATAAACATCAAATAATTAAATATCAATTAGACTTAAATAATGTTCAAGAAATTCAAGACTTTTTTGTTAATCTTAATAAGCAAAAAATTATTATTAAGTACTTAATTAATAACGCTTGTGTTGACTCAAAACCAGACTTAAAGCAAAAAAAACTAAAAAATATTTCAGATCAATGGAATTTAGAATTAAATATTGGTTTAAGAAGTATTTATTTGTTAATAGAGCTATTTTCACAACATATGTTAAAATTAAAAGATGGTATAATTATTAATATGGCTTCTGATTTATCTATAATAGCTCCAAATCAAGAAATATATAAAAGGCAATTCCCCAAATTTAAAAAACCTGCAACCTATTCTGCTATAAAACATGGTGTTGTTGGATTAACAAAATACTATGCTTCTTTGTATGCTCACTCTAATATAAGATGTAATTGTATTTCTCCATCAGGAGTAGATAATAAACAGCCAAAAAAATTTAAAAATGATTTATTGAAGCTAATTCCTTTAAAAAGATTATCTAGTTTAGATGATATAAAAAATGTAGTAAATTTTCTTATTGATAAAAAGTCTTCATATATGACAGGTCAAAATATTGTAATTGATGGCGGCAGAACAATAATTTAATTAATTATGAATAATATCTCAATTGTAATACCCATTTACAATGAAGAAAGTAATTTATCTATTTTGTTTAAAGAAATAGAAAATGAACTTAATAATAGAATTAATTATGAGATTGTAGCTATTGATGATGGAAGTAATGATACATCATTAAAATTTTTAAATGATTATTCAATAAAACAAAATTTAAAAATTATTGAAAATAAAAATAATAAAGGTCAAAGCTTTTCTATATATCAGGGAGTTAGACAGGCAAAATATAATAATATTGTAACTATCGATGCTGATCTTCAAAATAATCCAAAAGATATTTTGAGTTTATGCAAAATTTTTTTTAATGGAAATTATGGATTAGTTGGAGGTTTGAGAAAAAAACGAAAAGATAATTTCATAAAAATAATAAGTTCAAGAATAGCTAACTATATAAGAATGATAATTTTAAATGATAATTGTATAGATACAGGTTGCTCTTTAAAGATTTTTTCAAAAAATATATTTTTAACTTTTCCATATTTTGATGGATTGCATCGCTTTTTACCAGCATTATTTAAGGGTTATGGATACTCAACTTATTTTATAAATGTTGATCATAGACCAAGGAAAAATGGAATTTCTAAATATGGTACTTTTAATAGATTATTTGTCGGTATGAAAACTTTAATTTTAGTTTACAAAATAATAAACCTAAAAATGAAAAAAAATAATGATTAGTGGTAATTTGGAGCTTATTTTTTTAATAATAGGATTTACCGGTCAAGGTTTATTTGCTTCTAGATTTATAATTCAGTGGATTTATTCGGAGAAAAAAAAAGAGAGTGTTATCCCAATAGCTTTTTGGTACCTGAGTATTTTTGGAGGAATGGGTCTTCTTACATACGCAATATTTAGAAAAGATCCAGTAATAATTACGGGACAGTTATTTGGATTAATAATATATATAAGAAATTTAATTCTGATTTATAAAAAAAATAGATGAAAAAATTAGAACATGTTGTTGTATTAATGGCAGCATATAACGGAGAAAAATATATTGGAGAGCAAATTGATTCAATTATATTACAAAAAAAAGTCAAATTAACCTTAATAGTAAGTATTGATCAGTCAATAGATAAAACTGCTGAAATTGTTCAGTTATATAGTAAAAGAAATAAAAATATTTTTTTTTATATTAATGACAACGAGAAATCATCATCTGCTCAAAATTTTTTTAGATTAATTAAAAATTTAGATATAAATAAATTTGATTATTTTAGTTTTTCAGATCAAGATGATATTTGGCTAGAAAATAAATTAATTTCAGCAATAAATATAATTAAAAAAAATAATTATGATATGTATTCATCTGATGTATTAGCGTTTTATAGGAATAAATTTACAAATATAATTAAATCCCAACCTAAAAAAAAATATGATTATTTGTTTGAAGGAGGAGGTCCTGGAAATACAATTGTTTTAAATAAAAAATGTTTTAAAGAACTTCAGCAATTGTGTAAAAAAACAAATAAAATAGAAAATATTTGGTCTCATGATTGGTTTATCTATGCTTTTGTAAGAACAAAAAATTATAAAAATTTTATAGATAATAAGTCATACATTTATTATCGACAACACTCAGAAAACGTTCTTGGCGCTAATAGAGGGATTTTAAAAACTTATCAAAGATTAAAATTTGTTCTTAGCGGAAAAGCTCTGCAACAATCAAGACTTATAGCCTCAATCTTGGAGATTCATAATGAAAAAGAAATAAAAAATTTGTTATTTAATCATAAATTTTCATTAATAAATATTTTATTTAATATAAATAATTGTAGGAGAAAAACTTCTGATCAATTTAAAATGTTTTTTATTATAATACTTCTTTTTTTTACAAAAAATTAATGGTTGCGGTTTTTATCAGTACTCTCTCTCTTATATTACCAGTTTTATATAAATTATTTTGGTCAAAAATTTTAAATAACAAAGAAACAAGTAAAGGTTATGGTATTGTAATCATTACTTTATTATTAATTAGTTATATTTATAAAAATTATTCAAATTTAGATTACTTTATTTTGGGACTATTTTTATTAACATTTATTTATTGGTTAGATGATTTATTTCATTTAAAAATAATTTACAGAGTTATAGTTGTATTTATTGCTAGTTTTTTTATTCTTAAATTCTTGAATTTTAATTACTCTTATTTTTTTATATTATTTGCTATATGCTTCACGCTTACCAATTTTATTAATTTTATGGATGGTGAAGATCTGAATTTATCTACAATGATATTTTTTTTCCTTTTATATTTGTTAGTAAATAACCACTTATATAATTTTATTAATTCAGAATACTTGAATATATTTATATTGATGCTAATCGGATTTACAATTTATAATTTTTTTCCGAAAAATATTTATTTTGGTGATGCAGGCTGCTTTGGTTTGGCAATTTTTTTAACTATCATGTTATCTTATGCATTTGAAAATGATTTTTTTAATTTTATCATATTAATATTACCTCTATTTTATTTACTTTTGGATTGCGCATATGTCATATTAATTCGTTTACATAGAAGAGAAAAATTATTATCTAGGAATTATTTACATCTTTATCAATTATTAAAAAAAAAATATAAATCAAAAATATATTTATTTTTATACCCCATATATTTACTAATTTTAACTTTATTAATGAATTTAGTTTTTTTAAAATATTTATAATATTAATGATATCATTATTTTTTTATATTTCTTTAAGAATATTATTAATTAATGAAAAGTGATTACTTTAAAAATGCTTGTATAGTCGGGTTTGGACGACACGCAGAAAACAAAATAATCCCAGCATTAAAAAAAGCAAAAATAAATTTAAAAGTAATTGTAACTAAAAAGAATAATTTAATCAATAGTGTTACCACAATTGAATCAATATACAAAAGTGTAAATTATTTAGATAAAAATACGTTAATTATTATATGCTCCCCACCATCTGCGCACTATAAACAAATTATTTTTTATTTAGAAAAAGGATATTCTGTATTAGTCGAGAAACCAATTGTATTAACAAATTATCAAATCAATAATATTTTAAAAATCAGAGAAAAAAATAATAATATTCTTATAGAAAATTTTATGTATGAGTACACAAAGATATTTAAAAATAATCTTGATTATTTAAAAAATAATAAAAGTAAAATTCATGAAATAAGTGTAAATTTTCTTATTCCAAAATTAAAATTCAAGTCATTTAGAAGTATCAATTTAAAACAAAATTC
>CACFXU010000014.1 GCA_902570155.1 uncultured Alphaproteobacteria bacterium | reverse complement strand
TTGGTGGTTTAATTGTTAAGGTTGGTTCCAAAATGATTGATACATCTATAGCTAATAAAATTAATAAACTTAAAATTGCAATGAAGGGGGCATAATGGAAATTAAAGCTGCAGAAATATCTTCTGTAATTAAAGACCAAATAGCTAATTTTGAAACTAAAGCGGATGTTGCTGAGGTTGGAACAGTACTAAGTGTTGGAGACGGAATTGCACGTGTTTATGGTCTTGATCAAGTTCAAGCTGGAGAGATGGTAGAATTCCCAGGCGGCATTAAAGGTATGGCCCTCAACCTTGAAATGGATAACGTTGGTGTTTCAATCTTCGGTGATGATACTGGAATTAAAGAAGGTGATACAGTTAAACGTACAGGAGAAATTGTTGACGTTCCTGTTGGAAAAGAATTGTTAGGACGTGTTGTTGATGGTTTAGGAAATCCTATTGATGGTAAAGGTCCTATTCAATCTTCTGAAAAGAGAAGAATTGAATTAAAAGCCCCAGGCATTATTCCTCGTCAAAGTGTATCTGAACCTATGCAGACAGGTATTAAAGCACTTGATGCTCTTGTTCCAGTTGGAAGAGGACAACGTGAATTAATCATTGGTGACAGACAAACAGGTAAAACTGCTGTTGCTATTGATACAATCTTAAATCAAAAATCTGTAAATCAATCAGATAATGAAAAAGAAAAGTTATATTGTATCTATGTCGCAATTGGTCAGAAAAGATCAACAGTTGCTCAAATTGTAAAAACACTAGAAGATAATGGTGCAATGGAATATACAATTGTTGTATCTGCAACTGCATCAGAGCCTGCACCGTTGCAATTTTTATCTGCTTATACTGGCTGTACAATGGGTGAGTATTTTAGAGATAACGGTATGCATGCATTAATTGTTTATGATGATTTATCAAAGCAAGCTGTTGCTTACAGACAGATGTCTCTATTATTAAGAAGACCTCCAGGACGTGAAGCATATCCCGGAGATGTATTTTACATTCATAGTCGTCTTTTAGAAAGAGCTGCCAAAATGAGTGATGAACATGGTGGTGGAAGTTTGACCGCCCTTCCAATTATTGAAACTCAAGCAGGAGATTTATCTGCTTATATTCCAACAAATGTTATTTCCATTACTGATGGACAAATATTTTTAGAAACAAACTTATTTTTTGCTGGTATTCGTCCAGCGATTAACGTTGGTCTTTCCGTAAGTCGTGTTGGTTCTGCAGCTCAAACAAAAGCAATGAAAAAAATTGCTGGTCCTGTAAAACTTGAATTAGCTCAATATCGTGAGATGGCTGCTTTTGCACAGTTTGCATCAGACTTAGACGCTTCAACGAAACAATTACTTGATCGTGGTGCAAGACTAGTTGAAATCTTAAAACAAGGTCAGTATTCACCACTAACGGTTTCAGAGCAAGTTGTATCTATTTATGCTGGTGTGCGCGGATATCTTGATAAAGTTGCAGTAGGCGATGTAGTCAAGTTTGAAGCAGAAGTTTTAAATGAGATTAGAACTAAGCATAGTGATTTATTAGATGCAATTGCCAATGAAAAAGAATTATCTAAAGAAAATGATGATAAATTAAAATCAATCTTAGATGATTTGGTTGGAAAGTTTGCAAGTAACTAACCTATGCCAAGTTTAAAAGATATCAAAACTCAGATCAATTCAGTTGGATCTACAAAAAAAATTACATCAGCAATGAAAATGGTTGCTGCAAGTAAGTTACGTAGATCACAAGAAAAAGCTGAAGCAGCAAGACCATATTCATCAAGACTAGAGGAGATGCTTTCCTCTCTTGCATCATCTGCTGCATCTGGGGAAGGTATAATTAAACTCTTAACAGGCACTGGCAATGATCAGAATTATATCTTAGTTCCAGTAAGTGCTGATAGAGGTTTATGTGGTGGATTTAACAGCAGCATAAATAGAGAAACTTTTAAGTTAGTTAAATCACTTGAGGGTAATGGAAAAAAAGTTCAACTAATGCCAGTTGGGAAAAAAAGTAGAGACTTTTTTAATAGAGTAATGAAGGATCAAATTATAGAGAGTTTTGTCGACCTAAATGTTTCAAGTACTGGTTACGAGTCTGCATTAAATATTTCTAATAAGCTTCAAGAATTATACTTTGAGGGTAAATTTGATAAATGCATATTAGTTTTTAATAAATTTAAATCAGCTATTTCTCAAGAAGTAACACAACAACAATTAATACCATTAGACGTTTCAAATTCTGAAAAGGAAGAAGAAAAAGAAAATTCTTCAAATGCAATTTATGATTATGAGCCTGATGAAGAAACAATTTTAAAGGATTTACTTCCAAAAAATGTTTCTATTCAAATATTCAAAGTACTTTTGGAAAGTGATGCAGGGGAGCAGGGAGCAAGAATGGCTGCAATGGACAACGCAACCCGAAACGCAGGTGAAATGATAGATAGTTTAACGTTAAAGTATAATAGAACGCGACAAGCGTTCATTACAAAAGAATTAATAGAGATTATTTCTGGAGCTGAATCAATATAAAGGGGGATATATGGCTAACAATTTAACTGGAAAAATATCACAAGTTCTCGGAGCTGTTGTTGATGTAGAGTTCGATGGTGAACTTCCTGCAATAATGAACGCTCTAGAAGTTGACAACAACGGAACAAGATTAATGCTAGAGGTTGCTCAGCATTTAGGAGAAAATGCTGTTCGTACAATTGCTATGGATACAACAGATGGACTAGTTAGAGGTCAAACAGCTACTGATACAGGTGCCCCTATTTCAATGCCTGTAGGCCCGGAAACTCTAGGTAGAATTATGAATGTTGTAGGAGAGCCAGTTGACGAAAGAGGCGACATTGGAACAAGTAAATCTTATCCTATTCATAGACCAGCGCCAGAGTTTGTTGATCAATCTACAGAAACTGAAGTTCTGGTAACAGGAATTAAAGTGGTTGATCTACTAGCACCTTATGCAAGAGGTGGTAAAATCGGATTATTTGGCGGAGCCGGAGTTGGTAAGACAGTTTTAATTATGGAATTAATTAACAACATTGCCAAGGCTCATGGAGGATATTCGGTATTTGCTGGTGTGGGAGAAAGAACGCGTGAGGGTAATGACTTGTACCACGAAATGATTGAATCAGGAATTATTGACTTAAAAGGAAAAGATTCAAAAGTTGCACTTGTTTATGGTCAAATGAATGAACCACCAGGAGCAAGAGCTAGAGTTGCTCTTTCAGGATTAACTCAAGCAGAATACTTTAGAGATGAAGAAGGTCAGGATGTGTTATTTTTTGTAGATAACATATTTAGATTTACCCAGGCAGGCTCTGAAGTGTCAGCTCTTCTAGGGCGTATCCCATCTGCAGTTGGATATCAGCCAACACTTGCAACAGATATGGGTGCTTTACAAGAACGAATCACAACTACAAAAAAAGGATCTATTACATCAGTACAGGCAATATATGTTCCTGCAGATGACTTAACTGATCCTGCACCTGCAACATCCTTTTCACATTTGGATGCAACAACAGTTCTAAATAGAGCTATCTCTGAAAAAGGAATATATCCAGCAGTTGATCCATTAGACTCTACTTCTAGAATTTTAGATCCACAAGTTGTTGGTGATGATCATTATAGAGTTGCTAGAGAAGTACAAAGAGTTCTACAAACATATAAAAGTCTTCAAGATATAATAGCTATTCTAGGGATGGATGAGCTTTCAGAAGAAGATAAACTAACAGTTGCAAGAGCTAGAAAAATAGAAAAGTTTTTGAGCCAACCATTTTTTGTTGCAGAAGTCTTCACAGGCTCTCCTGGAAAATATGTTGATCTTGAAGATACCATAAAAAGTTTTGATGGACTCGTAAAAGGTGAATATGATCATATGCCAGAAGCTGCATTTTATATGGTAGGTGGTATTGATGAAGCTATTGAAAAAGCTAAAAAATTAGAAGCTGAAGCTGCATAATGGCAACAATTTCTTTTGATTTAGTTTCTCCAGAAAACCTCATCTTTAATGATGATGTTGGAACTATTATTGTTCCAGGCAAAGATGGTGATCTGGGTGTCTTACCTGGACATAGTCAAGTAATGTCATCATTAAGACCTGGTAGAGTGATGGTTTATAGTGAGGATAAAAATTTAGTTAAATCATTTTTTGTATCAGGTGGTTTTGCTGAAATTAATCCAGAGAAATGTATCGTTCTTGCAGAAAGTGTAGTTGAACTAAATTCTTTAGACAAGTCTTCAATTGAAAAAGAAATTGAAGAATTAGGTAGTAAGGAAAGTAAAGAGTCAGAAGAGCAACTGTTGATAGCAAAAGCTAAATTAGAAGCTATAACTGTAAGTTTTTATGATAAGATTTAATTTCTAGAATTAACAGAGTCTATTAAATTTTTTGCATTATTATAAAAAAGATCCTGCTTTTCACTTTCCGTTATTTTCCTATTTCGAATTCCTCTTTTCATTGCTCTTAATTGTTCGTATCTAATAAATGTCATTCGATCATCACAATGACTTAGAGATAAATTATGATTATCAGAATTTATTGAAGACCAAGCTTTCCCAAAAGTAATATATTTCCCTCTCATTCTCCCTATCATATCATCAGATCCATACATTATTTTTTCAAGACCAACACCTTGATACAGAGCGTCAATTGAATCAGATTCACATACTGTAGAACAATCATACCAAATATTTTTTAAATCTCTAATTTTCTTAATTCCTTTTTCTAACGCCCATGCAGAATAACTTCTAGCACAGTGAGCAAGTATCCATTTAACATTAGGATATTTATCACTCAAATAAATTAGGTCATTAGTATTATCATGATCGGCAATTGCATCCTTTTTTGCTAAATGCATCATAATGATAAGTCCAAATTTATCTGCAATTTCTATTTGCTCTTCAGTTATAAAATCTAAAATTTTGCAATTAATTGTATCCTTTGTTTTTGAATAAAATCTATATGGTTTAAAGCCTTTAATGTTATTTTTTAATAAAAGCCCTTCAATATAATTTTTATCCATATTTGGGTTAATTAAAATTAAGCACTTATTTTCAGTAAGTGTTTTAGTTTGTTCTAAAATATATTCATTTGAACCTTCAAAGTTACATGGATATTTGAATGGAAAAGGAAAACTTAACCTGTTTACAACTCTATTAGGCATAAGTAATTGATCTACTTGATCTGCAAATCTCATAGATACTTCACTAAAATATTTTCCTTGAAAATTTCTTTCACCAATATCTTTTTTAGGATCTTGATTAAAACTCCATTTATAAATATGGGTATGAACATCAAAAATATTTTTAGGAACAAAGTTTTCTAACTCTTCATCCCATATTTGTTTATCTAAGCTTGAGATTATTAATTCAGGATTTTCATTAAACATCTGTTAGAACTTTTTTAAATTCACTTTGAATTTTCTGATAAACATTTTTTTTAAATGGTACTGCATTATGAGTAATTTCGTCGTAATTCATCCATTTCCAATCACTAAATTCAGGATTTTCTGTTCCTACATTTATATCTCTATCATCTCCATTAAAGTTAAATAAAAACCATTTTTGAATTTGACCCATATACTCATTTCCCCAGGGTAAAGTGCTTAAAATTTCACTTGGTATGTCATAGGATATCCATTCTTTAGATGAAGCAATTAAGGATGCTTTATTAGTACCAATTTCTTCCATCATTTCTCTCCAAACTGCTTCTTCAGGATTTTCATTTTCATCAATACCACCTTGGGGCATTTGCCAATACCCGCTGGGATTATCTAATCTTTTGCCAACTAAAACCTGATTTTTTGTGTTGAGAATCATCATTCCCACACATTTTCTATATTTTTTTTGCATTATTATTCTTGAATTTCATTAAAGAGACTAATACCTTGTACAAGATCAAAGGCTCTACGAAGTTGATAATCAAGCTCTAAACGTTTTTCAAATTCACTTAATTCATTATCTTCATTATCTTCTAATTCTTCTTCGTTATTTTTATCAAGGGAATCTTTTAAATCTGACTCAGAAAATCTTTTATAATTAAAAGATTCAAATTCTCCTTGCTCAATAATTATATCTGGAACAATACCCTTACCCTGGATTGATTCACCTGAAGGGGTATAATATCTAGCTGTTGTTAATCTTATACCAGTGAGATTATCGCTATTTGAAACTTGAAAGGGAATTATTGTTTGTACTGATCCTTTACCAAAAGATTGTGTGCCTATAATGATTGCTCTTTTATGATCCTGTAGGGCGCCTGCAACAATTTCAGATGCAGATGCAGAACCTCCGTCAATAATTACAACAAGTGGTTTACCATTAGTTCTATCAGACTTCTTTGCACGATATCTTCTAATATCTTTTTTATCTCTACCTCTTGTTGAAACAATTTCTCCTCTTTCCAAGAATATATCTGTTACCTTAACTGCTTGAGTAAGAAGACCGCCTGGGTTAGACCGTACGTCTAAAACGTAACCTTTTATTTGGTTTTCTTTTTCAATTTTTTTTATTGCATCAAGAAGGCCACTTTCTGTTTGTTCGTTAAAAGATGTTATTCTCAAATATCCAATATTATTAAGCACTTCACTTTTTACTGATCTAATTTTTATATAATCTCTAATAATTTCAATCTCAAAGGGTTCAGTATTTGCTCTCGAGATAGTAATTACTATTGGTTCACCTTTTTTACCTCTCATTAATTCAACGGCTTCATTTAGAGTTAGACCAAAAACAGGTGTTTCATCTATTTGAATAATGTAATCACCTGCAAGAACTCCAGCTTCATATGCTGGTGTATCTTCAATCGGAGCAATGACTTTTACAAAACCTTCTTCCATTGTAATTTCAATACCTAATCCCCCAAATTTACCCTCTGTATCCATTTGCATTTCTTGAAATACTTCTTCATTCATAAAACCAGAATGAGGATCTAAACCTGACAACATTCCATCAATCGCTTTTTCAATTAACTCTTGATCCGTAACCTCTTCTACATAGGATGATCTTACCCTGTCGAATACCTGCCCAAATAAATCTAAATATTTATATTTTTCTTCATCTGAAGAAGATCCATATGTTTTAGGTGCAAGAAATATAATCAGGGTGAGCAGTAGTATTACTTTTAAAAATGCATTTTTTGAAATTATCATATATTTTAAGCTAGTTTAGTTTGTGAAGAATCAAAGCTCACTTCCCATAATTTTTCTAAAGCGTATAATTCTCTAATTTCTTGTCGAAACAAATGAACAATGATCTCACCTGCATCAACAATTATCCAGTCACATTGAGGTCTTCCTTCAGGATTCGGACATTTTATCCCTGCTTTTTTTAATTTTTTTACCATTTCGTCTGCTGTAGCATCTGAATGTCTAGTTGATCTACAGGTAGCAATCACAAAGGCATCAGCAACGGATGATTTGTTTGATAAATCAATAACTTTTATATCTTCAGCTTTTGCATCACTTAGTATTGATACAATATTTTCTGTCAATGAAGTAATTTTATTAATATTTGCCTCTTAATTTATTTCTTTGATTTCTAATTTCAGATGATGAAATTTTAATTTCTTTATTTTGTATCAAAGTCCATGCAGGGGTTTTTTTTGAAACATGTTCTATGTCTTGCGCTATATATTTATGATGAATAAATTTTTTTGCTGCAACACTTTTCAAAGCATTTGTATTATATCCATGTCTTCTGAAAATAACAATAGAGATAATATGAAAAATTGATTGCCATTTTTCCCATTCGTGAAAATTAACTAAATTGTCTGCACCCATTAACCAAAAAAATTTAATATTTTTATAATATTGAATAAGAAATTTAATTGTTTGATAAGAATATTGAGATTTAATTTTTTTTTCTACTTCTAATATTTTTACAGGAAAATTTTTTGTAATTTGTTTACAATTTTGTAATCTTTCTTCGTATGTTGCAGGTTTTGAAATCTTCAAAGGGTTCTGAGGTGTAACTAGCCACCAAATTTCATCTAGATGTAATACTTTTTTAGCTTCATTTGAAATAAATAGATGCCCTCGATGTGGCGGATCAAAAGATCCTCCCAGAAGTCCAATCTTTTTCAATTAAGGTCTTTCCTGACCATTACCATTAACTACATATTTAAATGTAGTTAAATGTTTTGTTCCCACTGGTCCTCTTACATGTATTTTGTCTGTTGAGATTCCTATCTCAGCACCAAAACCAAATTCACCACCATCCGCAAATTGCGTAGATGCATTTTTAAGTATTATTGCGCTGTCAATTTTATTATAAAATTTTTCAAAGGTTTTTTCACTTTCTGTAATTATACTTTCTGTATGACCAGAAGAATAATCATTTATATGCTTAACCGCTTCATCAACTCCTGAAACAATTTTTACTGATAAAATTTTATCTAAATATTCTAAAGACCAATCTTCTTCACTTGCATTTTTAAAATCACTATCTAAAGACTGAATATATTCATCGCCTCTAATTTCACAGTTTACATCTTTTAGAGGTTTTAATATTTTCATTGCTTCGTCTTTAATTTTTTCATCAATTAAAAGTGTTTCTGCAGCACCACAAATTTCAGGACGCCTCATTTTACTATTAAAAACTACTTTTTCTGCAATGCTTAAATCAGCATCTTTATCTACATACACATGACATATACCGTCTAAATGTTTGATAACGGGTATTTTGCTTGCTGAATTAATTTTTTCAATCAAACCTTTTCCACCTCTAGGAATAATGACGTCAACATAATCTCTCATGCTTAGTAAATGATCAACCGCTTCTCTTTCAGGTGTATTAATCATTTGGACACAATGTTCTGGGAGGCCAGCTTCCGTGAAAGCATTTGTAATATTATTTACTAACTCCTTAGAGGAATAAAAACTATCGCTACCACCTCTCAAAATTATACAATTGCCAGATTTTATGGAAAGACAAGACGCATCAACAGTGACGTTCGGTCTGGATTCATAAATCACACCTAATACACCAAGTGGTGTTGAAATTTTACGAAACTGTAAACCATTAGGTCTTTCCCATTCTTCTAATGTAATGCCAATTGGATCCGGTATTTCGATTATATCTTCAATTGATGTAATCAATCCATCAATAGATTTTTCAGTTAATGTAAGTCTATTTATTAAAGGCTTAGCTAAAGATTTTTTTTCACCATTTTCTAAATCTATTTTATTTGCTTCAAGAATTTTGTTTCTATTTTTATCTAAATTTTTAGTGAGTTTTGTTAAAGCAAGATTTTTTTGATCACTGCTACAGACTTTCATATTTAGAGAGGCAGATTTTGCTCTTTTGCCTAATTCAATAATATTATTTTCAATACTCATGTAGAAAGCTTAACTAAATTATCTTTATGTACCACTTCCTCTCTTCCTTCGAAACCTAAAACTTTATAAATTTCTTTACTTTTCTTTCCAATAATTTTTTTTGCATCATTAAAATCATAAGCAGATATACCTATTGCTACCTTCTGACCATTCTCAACTAAGATAGATATTACATCACCTCTTTTGAACCTTCCCTTGATATCTATTACACCTGCAGGAAGAAGACTTTTATTTTTCAAAATTGCATTTTGAGCCCCTGTATCAATAATAATCGATCCTGATGGTTTTAAATGATTTAATAACCATTTCTTTTTGGACGAATTTGTAGAAGTTAAGGGATAAAAAATTGTTGAATTTTTTTTATTAATATTACTGATTGGTCTGTTTTTATCACTATTAGTGATTATTGTAGCACAACCGTTTCCCGCACATATCTTTGCTGCTAAAATTTTTGTGGCCATTCCTCCACTGCCTAGTTCAGAAGATTGATAATCACCAAGTTCTTCAATTTTTTTATCAATTTTAAATACCTCTGAAATTTTTTTGACATCCTTATCTTTTTTTGGATTACCTTTATATAAACCATCAACATCACTTAATAAAATTAATAAATCAGCTTCAATCATTTGTGCTACTCGTGCTGCAAGTCTATCATTATCACCATAGCGAATTTCCTCAGTAGCAACAGTGTCATTTTCATTAATGATTGGGATTATGTTTTTACTTTGTAATGATGATATTGTATTTCTAGCATTTAAATATCGACGCCTTTCTTCGCTATCTTCTAATGTTAATAAAATTTGAGAAACACCTATCTTGTATTTTCCTAGTTTATTTCGCCATTGATGGGCTAATTCAATTTGACCAACTGAAGCCGCTGCCTGTTTATCTTCTAATTTTCTTAACTTTGTATTTGAAATACTTTTCGCACCTAAAGCAATAGCGCCAGAACACACAATCACAATTTTTTTTGTTTTATTCAATTCAGCAATGTCTTTACATAAATTATCTAACCACTTAGATTTGATCTTTTTTGTTTTCGAATCAACAATTGAATTTGAACCAATTTTTACAACTACTTTTTTATATTTTTTAATCATTTGTGATTTCATTATATTTGAATAAATAATCAATTAGATCATCTATACCTTCATTATTAAAACTTGATATAAAAAGAATATCAGAATTTAACTTTTGATTGATCTTAATTTTTTTTTCCTTTAAATTTTCATGAAGTAAATCAACTTTGGTTAAAACAATTATTTCTTTTTTTGAAGATACTTTTTCACTATATTTTGAAATTTCGTTTCTTACTGTAATATAGTTTTCGTACCAATTGTCGTCATTTATATCTACTAAATGAAGTAAATATTTACATCTCTCAATATGTGCTAAAAATTTATCTCCCAAACCTTTTCCCTCATGTGCACCTTCAATCAACCCTGGGATATCTGCTAATACAATTTCTTTATCAAAGCGCTTCACGGTACCTAGCACAGGATGTAAGGTCGTAAATGGATAATCCCCAATTTTTGGGTTAGCATTAGAAATTGTTGATAACAGAGTTGATTTACCTGCATTAGGTAAGCCTATTACTCCTATATCTGCAAATAATTTTAGTGATAACCATATCCATCGCTCTTCTCCTAATTCACCTTTTGTAAATTTTCTTGGAGCTTGGTTAACTGATGATTTAAAATGATTATTTCCTAAACCGCCATTACCACCCTTTAATAAAATGTATTCTTCATCAATTTTTGTTAAATCAGTTATCAATACCGTTTTATCTTCATTGTAAATTTCTGTTCCAGGTGGAACTTTAATAACCATGTTGCTTCCATTCGCTCCTGTTTGATTTTTTCCCCTTCCATTTTCACCTTTTTTTGCTTTAAAATGTTGTTGGTATCTAAAATCAATTAATGTGTTTAAATTATCATCCACTTTAAAAATTATATTTCCACCTTTGCCTCCATCGCCTCCATTAGGGCCACCAAACTCAATATATTTTTCCCTACGAAAACTAGCGCAGCCATCTCCACCATTACCAGATGCAATATATATTTTTGCTTGATCTAAAAATTTCATAATAAATTTTTAATTAACTGGGATTATTGTTCTGTGGGAACAACTGATACAAAAGTTCTTACTCTTGTTTTTTTAAAAGCTACTTTTCCATTTATTGTAGCAAATATTGTGTGATCTTTACCTATGCCAACATTATCACCTGGATGAAACTTTGTGCCTCTTTGCCTAATAATAATGTTTCCTGCTATTACGTTTTCACCACCAAATTTCTTAACTCCAAGTCTTCGACCCGCCGAGTCTCTTCCATTCCTAGAACTACCACCTGCTTTTTTCGTTGCCATTATTTATCTTCTTTTTTAGTTTTAACATTTTTTTTAACAGTTTTCTTTACTGATTTTTTCTTAGTAGGTGAAGCTTTATTTACTGATTTTTTTGCAACTGTCTTCTTTTTTGTAACTTTTACCTCTTTAGACTCAATTTTTTCTTTAGTAACTTTAGTTTCAGTTTTTTTAACTTTTTTTGTTTCAGGTTCAGCAGTGGACTTTTTTCCACCATAAGAAATTGATTCTATTCTTAATACAGTTAGATATTGTCTATGACCTTGTGTTAATCTGTAATTTTGTCTTTTTCTTTTTTTAAAAACTATTATTTTTTTATCTCTGATTTGATCAACAATTTTTGCTTCAATTGAAGCATCTTTTAGTAACGGCTCGCCTAAGCTATTTGTGCTTTGATCACTGATCGCTAATACATCAGTAATAGAAACTTTATCACCTTTCGATCCCTCAAGTTTTTCTACTTTAAGTATCTGACCAGCTCTTGCTGAGTATTGCTTTCCACCAGTTTTGAAAATTGCTAACATATCTTTTGATGGCGGGGTTTATAGTGAACTATGCTAATAGTCAAATTAAAAATATGGCGTAAATACTGGAAATAAAGACCTTAAAAGCTATCCTTTGCTTTTCGCAAATAAGCGAATAATTCAAAGTCTGTAAAACCTAGCTCTTTCTTAATAATAGTACCTAATTTTGAATTTTGATTTAGGAATAAGTTATATTGTTTTTCATCTTCTAATAAAAAAGGTACAGATTTTCCTTTACTATTTAAATCATCATTAATTTCGTTTCTAACTGTCAAATAAGCACTTTCTTTTTTAAGTGTTTTCTCAAGAAAATTTAAATTGCCTATTGTATATTCATGACCACAATAAATAATTGTATTTTTACTTAACTCATTGATTTTTTTTAAACTGTTAAACATTTCATTTAATGTTCCTTCGAACACACGACCACAACCAAGTCTGAATAGTGTATCACCACAAAATAAAACACCATTGTTTTCATCATAGTAAATTATATGATCTAATGTATGCCCGGGTGTTTTTATTATTCTAAATGTATTTAAGCAGGAGTTGACTTCATCTCCATCACGTAAAACGAATCTTGTATTTTCAATCTGAGCACTTGGAGAGTGTATATTAACTTCTGGAAAAGCATTAAGTATTCCTTTTACACCTGATGTGTGATCTTTATGATGATGTGTAATAAATATATCTTCTATGGTTAAATTGTTTTCAAGAGCAAAATTTAATATAGGATTACTATCAGCAGGATCTATTACACAGCTATTAAGTGTGTCATTATATAAAACAAAAGAGTAGTTATCTTTTAATTGATTTATAATTTCAACTTTCATCTAATAACTAATTTGCAATAACAGAATTTTTTGCAAAAACTTTTTTTGATGATTTAATTTTTATTGGTTCATAATTTTTATAACTTAATAAAAAGATAGCTTCGTGAGTGAAAAAATTAACTCCAGTAACTGATTCACTTATATCAAATTGCTTACCTTTTGATGTTAATCCAATACTTTTTTCAATCACAATATTCATTTCATTACACAAATTCAAAAAATCCTTAATTGTAAAAAAATGAATGTTAGGTGTGTCATACCATGTATAAGGTAAACTTTCTGTTACTGGCATTTTCCCAGATATTAAAAGCTGTAATCTTATTTTCCAATGTCCAAAGTTAGGAAAGGAAACTATTGCTTTTGATCCTATTCTTAATAATTCAGACAGAATATCTTTGGGCTTCATCATTGCTTGTAAAGTTTGACTTAAAATTACATAATCAAAACTATTATTTGAATATTGAGATAAATCTAATTCGGCATTTCCATGTACAACATTGAAACCTCTTGCGATAGCATTTGCAGCTAGATCTCTATTTAATTCAATGCCATGAGTTATCGCATTACGATTATTTTCTAATTGTTCCATAAGACCGCCATCACCACATCCAATATCTAGGATTTTTCTATCTTCTGCGATAAGTGTTTCAATAAGAGACCAATCTTTTCTTATGCTATTAATTTTATTCATCTATCTTCGCAAAGTTGTTTGTTAGGAAACCTTTTATTACATCATCTAACTGCGGTTCCTCTAATAAAAAACTATCATGTCCTTTATCAGTATCAATTTCTAGAAAGCTTACTTCTCTTGATAGAGAATTTAATTGATTTACAATCATTTTACTTTCTATTGTAGGGAATAACCAATCCGAGGTAAATGAGACAATTAAATATTTTAAATGGTTATTGGGATTATGACTAAACTCAATATTTTTTCTAAATGTTTCATCATGATCAAAATAATCCATAGCCCTTGTTAAATAAAGATACGAATTTGCATCAAATCTTTCAACAAATGATTTACCTTGATATCTCAGATAACTTTCAACTTGAAAATCAGCATCAAATCCAAAAGAAATAATATCTCTTGATTGAAGTTTTCTTCCAAATTTTCTATGCATCGCATTTTCGGATAAATATGTGATATGTGCAATCATTCTTGCTACTGATAGACCTCTTTCAGGCACTTCATTATTTTCAAAATACTTTCCATTTTTCCAAATAGGATCACTCATTATTGCCTGTCGCCCAACTTCATGAAATGCAATATTTTGAGCTGAATGTTTTAACGCGCCTGCAATATGTATTATATTTAAAATTTTATCCGGAAAATCGATTGCCCATTGAAGTGCTTGCATTGCTCCCATCGAACCACCAATGACAGAAAATAACTTCTCTATATTTAAACTTTCAATCAATAAAGATTGAGCCTTCACCATATCTTTTATTGTTATGGAAGGAAAATTACCACCATATGCAACATCACTTCCATTTTGTAACTCTTTAGGACCCGTTGATCCAGCACAACCGCCGAGTACATTTGAGCAAATTACAAAAAATTTGTTTGTATCAATTGGTTTATTAGGCCCAACCATTCTAGACCACCAACCTTCTCTCCCAGTAATGGGATTATTCCCAGCAACATATTGATCTCCAGTTAAAGCATGGCAAACAAGAATAGCATTAGTTTTATCAGCATTTAATTTGCCATATGTTTTGAATGCTAGTTTAAAACTATCTATTATATCTCCTGATTCTATTTTTAAATTAATATTCTCGAAATAGGCTATTTCGCTTTCAAGTTTTGTATCAGTAGTAAATCTTGTTTTCATATCTTTTTAGTTTAACACTATTTGAAAGAATGAAGGAGGAGTGTAAACGCTTTAGCTGATTATTGCTCCACCCGCAAGCTGTCTCAAATCGGTGATAATCGGTCTTATATTTATATATCTTTCTAAGTCAATAAATCGTCATTTTTTAAATTAAATACTACTTTATTTTGATTTATCGTAAGATAGTTTGTAAAGAAACGTCCAAAATTATGAAAAATAAAGAATTAGACAACTTAAGAAGTAAAATTAATAACATTGATGATGAAATTTTATCTTTATTATCTAATCGATCTAAAATTGTTTTAGAGATAGGAAAACACAAAAAAGATAATTCTGTTGTTGATCTAGATAGAGAACAAAAAATTCTCGACAGATTAAGCTCTAAATTTACAGGATCTTATCCGAAAGATACCATTGTTAGACTTTGGAGAGAAATTTTTCAATCTTCTGAAAAACTTCAAAAGTTAACTAAAGAAAATATTCAATCAAAAAGATCTATAGAAAACATTAATGTTTATAAAGGTGGTAAGGCAAAATTAAATAACAATAAAACAGTTATAAAACTTTCTTCAAATGAAAATCCCTATGGTGCTTCACCGAAAGCAATTGAATTGTTAGAAACAAAAAATATTAATCATGATTTACATAGATACCCGGAAATTGATGGATCATCATTAAGAGAGGCAATAGCTAAAAATTTTTCTATTGATAGTAATAGAATTATTCTTGGCTCTGGGTCAGATGAAGTTTTATTATTTGCAGCTTTGGCATTTTGTCAAGATGGCGATGAAATTCTCCACGCAAACCACGGCTTTGAGATGTATTCAATTGTGAGTAAAGTAGTTGGTGCAGTTCCAAAAAAAATTATGGAAGATGTAAATTTCAATTTAAATATTGAAAATCTCATAGATCAAACAAATGACGCTACTAAAGTAATTTATATTGCATCACCTAATAATCCAACTGGAACTTATTTGTCTAGAGACCAACTTGTTAAATTAATGAATAGTATTTCTAAAAATATTATAGTTGTTATAGACGGGGCATATGTCGAATATGTGCAAAAAGACGATTATGATAAAGGATTTAGTTTAACGGATGAATATGAGAATATTATTTTAACAAGAACATTTTCAAAAACTTATGGACTTGCAGCTTTAAGAGTAGGCTGGTGTTATACCAGTCAAAAAATAGCTGATATAATTAATAAAATAAAACCTCCTTTTAATACGACAACTATTTCACAGTCTCTTGCAATTAAAGCTTTGGAGGATAAAGAACATATTGAAAACTCTGTTAAATTAAATTCTGAAATTAAAGATTGGTTTGAAAAAGAGCTCAAACTTCTAAATATTAAAACCAGACAAACTGAAGGTAATTTTACTTTAATTGAAACTTCAGAAGAAGAAGCTGAGAAAATTAGTAATCATCTTATGAATGATGGGATTATTATAAGGCGTTTAAATAGTTATAATTTGCCCAATTTTTTGAGAATTAGTATTGGTACAAAAGAAGAAATGAATTTGACAGTTGAAAGTTTGAAGAAATTTAATGTCTAAAATAACTTATGACTCAGCTCTGGTCATTGGTATGGGATTAATTGGATCATCCATAGCAAGGGCTCTGAAGGAAAAACAATTATCAAAAAAAATTTTTGCTATTGATAAGGACAGTGAGGTAATAACTATTTCAAAAAATTTAAATCTTGTGGATGTAATAGAGAATGATTTAAATAAATATAATCAACAATTTGATATTATTTTTATTTGTACGCCTTTAAGTTCATATAGGGATATATTTAAGCAATTGAATAGCTATGTTAATGAAACAACACTAGTAACAGATGTTGGTTCAACAAAAGTAAGTGTTATAGAAGATTTTAAAGAATCAATTAATAATAAAAAAATTTTATTTGTTCCTGCCCACCCTATTGCTGGATTAGAGAAAAGTGGACCAGAATTTGGTTTCGCAAAGCTGTTTGAGAATAGGTATTGTATTTTGACCCCAACAGAAACTCAGAGTGAGATAACAAGATCAGTTTCAGATATTTGGGAGTCATTCGGAATGAATATAGAAATCATGGAACCTAAACGTCATGACAGAGTACTAGCTATGACATCTCATATTCCACAACTCATTGCATATTCTGTCGTAGGAACTGCAACAGAGCTTGAATCTCAAATGAAAGATGAAGTAATTAAATATTCAGCTGCAGGTTTTAGAGATTTCACAAGATTGGCAGGTAGTGATCCAGTAATGTGGCGTGATGTTTATGAAAAAAATAAAGAAGCCGTTTTAGAAATGCTTGGTCGTTTCAGTGAAGATCTACTTACTTACCAAAAAGCAATAAGAAATAATGATTTAAAATATTTGGAAGAAAAATTTATAAAATCAAAAGAAATTAGAAAAATTATTGAAGAGATTGGTCAAGCAGGAACTTTTGATCCCACAGAAAAGAATTAGTTATCCAATAATAAATTTGAAGCAGTTTCTATTCTATTTTGAACTTCGTTTAATAAAACTTTTTTATCTAAACCTTCATCAATTGTCGGTAAAAATTTTATAGTAATTAATCCTTTTTCTAATACCCATGATTGTTTTGGCCAACATAAACCTGAATTTAAAGCTACAGGAAGGATTTTTCTTTTTGTATGATTATAAATTCCAATAAAACCTGTCTTATAATCAGGTTTACTACCAGGCAGCTTTCTTGTTCCTTCGGGGAAAATAATAATTGAAGATCCAAAAGATAATTTTGATTGAACTTTTTGTAACATATCTCTCATAGCTTTTGTTCCACCATCTCTATTAATCGCAACCATATTAGACTTGAATAAATATTGTCCAAAAATTGGTATAAAGAAAAGCTCTCTTTTATGGACAAAGAAACAATCTTTTAAATAGTAATAGAGTGCGAGTGTCTCAAAAGCGGACTGATGTTTAGACGCAATTAAGACACTTTCATTTGGAATATTTTCTAAACCTTCAATTTTATGTTTAATATTACATATAAGATTAAGAAAAACAAAAATAACACGTATCCAAAGTTTCGTTGGATATTTAAGTAAATAACTTGGTAATAAGAGAAAAGGTAAACATAAAATACCCATCAACACAGTCCATATAACCAAAGAAATATAAAATATTATACTTTTTAAAATTAACATACTTAATGATTTTGTTTTATATACTAGCCTGACTGATCTATATATAATTTATGTTCATTGTTTGCTCTAATTGTGAATTCAAGTATTTAGTAAATTCTGCAGATCTTAAACCTAATGGTAGAATGGTTGAATGCGCAAATTGTAATCATCAATGGTTTCAAGAATTAGATGATACTGACATTACATCATCAGTCCCGTCTACAAAAAAAGAAGAATTAGATCAAAATTTAAAAAATAATAAACAAAAAGAAAAATTAGAAAAAGGTCTAGTCAGAAATTTACCAAGTACAGTTGTAAGACAAGAAAAACCAAGTGTTATTAATTCAAC
>CACFXU010000013.1 GCA_902570155.1 uncultured Alphaproteobacteria bacterium | reverse complement strand
ATAAAAAAATATATTCTAATACAAAAAAGAATAGAGTTTTAAAATCTATTGAAGATAATAATGGTTTTGTCTCAATCTTAAAAAAATCAAAAAAATATTGGATTAAAAGTCAAGGTCATAGAGATCTTATGTTTATAAGAAACACTAAATTATTGGAAAAATTAATAAAATACTACTATAATTGATTTCTTATGAATCTAAATATTTTGAAAAAATCATCAATAATTAAATTAGATAAAAGAGATAATGATAAAAGAGGATCTATTATTTCAATATGTGACTCAACAACAAATAATGTTTCAATAATTACTTCAAACAAAAATACATTAAGATCAAACCATTATCATAAAAAAGATTGGCATCTAATATATGTATTATCTGGATGTTTTTATTATTTTTATAAAAAAATCAAAAGTAAAAATGTAAAAAAAATTATAGTCAATAAAGAACAGTGTGTTTTTACTCCAGCTCTAGAAATACATGCAACTTACTTTCCAATTAAGACAAAATTAATTGTAATTAGTAAAAATAAAAGAGATCAAATAAATTATGAAAAAGATACAGTAAGAGTAAATTTTATAAATAAAGAAAATTTAAATAAGTATATTAATGCTTAAAAATTTAGATCAAAAAATTATAAAAAATTGCAGATTATGTAATTCAAAAAAAACTTTTAATTTTCTTGATTTTGGTATTGTCCCAATTGGTAATAATTATAATAAAACAAAGAATGCTTCTTTAAAATCTAAAAAATTTCCATTATCCCTTAACTTGTGTAAAGATTGCTTACATTGTCAATTAACAGTCTCAGTAAATCCAAAAATATTATATAAAACAAATTATACTTATTTATCTGGTACTGCTTCAAGTTTTATTAATCATTTTAAACACTATAAAATATGGATTTTAAAAAAAACAAAACTTAAACCAGGATCAAGTATTCTAGACGTTGGATCAAATGATGGTTCATGCTTAATTAATTTTAAAAAAGAATTTAATATATGCGGCATTGATCCAGCTAAGAAACCTTCAGATATAGCTAATCAAAAAAATATCTATACAATAAATGATTACTTAAATCATAATTCTAAAAAAAAAATATTATCTAAATTTGGCAAGTTTGATTTAATTACAAGTCACAATGTTTTAGCACATATTGAAGATAATATTACAACTTTTAATCATATTTATGATTTATTAAAATTAGAAGGTTATTTTTGTTTTGAGGTAGGTTACTTTTTAGATGTATTAAAAAATAATTATTTTGACACAATTTATCATGAGCATATCGATTATCATTCCGCAAAACCTCTTATAAATTTTTTAATGAAAATCAATTTTAGTATAATTAATATATCTACAAATAAATCACAGGGAGGATCATTAAGAATACTATGTAAAAAAAGTAAAAATAAATACATTTCTAAACAATCAAAAAACTTTTTAATCAAAGAAAATAAATCACAATTAATTACTTTTAAAAATTTAAATAAATGGAGTAATAGAATTAATCTTCAAGTGTCTAAATTAAATAAAATTATTCAAAGTTATAGAAATAAATCAATAGTCGGTTACGGGGCACCAACGAAATCTTCCTTATGGATTAAATTATTAAAACTTAATAGAAAAAAAATTCAATATGTAGTTGATGATAATGCATTAAAAGTTAATAAATATTTTCCAAATTCAGAAATTAAGATACTACCAACTAATAATTTATTAAAAAATAATTTTGGCTTAATTATTGTTTTTGCTTGGAATTTCGAAGATGATATTATAAAAAATTTAAAAAAAATGAGATTGAAAAATATTTCAGTAATAATTCCATTACCTAAAATTAAAATTTATAAATTATGATATTTACTAAACAAAACATCTTAGTCGTTGCTCCTCATCCAGATGATGAAACTCTTGGTGCAGGAGGCACTATTAATAAGTTTGTTAAATACAAAAATAATGTATCTGTTTTATTTGTTTCTGCTCATCTACCTCCTTTATACTCTTCAAAGGGTGGTGCAATTACAATACAAGAATCTAAGAAAGCTATGAAAGAACTTGGAGTAAAATCTTACTCATACTTAAATATTCCTGCGACAAAAATAAATGAAATAGAGATTTATAAACTTAACCAAATGATAGGAGAATATTTTTCAATAATTAAACCATCTATCGTATTAATACCTTTCCCAGATAGACATATTGATCACAAATTAGTTTTTGAGTCTTGTATGGTTTTATCAAGACCTGTTGGAAAGTTTTATCCCAAAATAATTTTATGCTATGAAACATTATCAGAAACAAATTGGAATGCTCCAGGTATAGAACCATCTTTTACTCCAGAATTATTCATAGATATAACAGATACCATGATCAAAAAAAGAAAAGCTTTAAAATGTTATAAATCTCAAATAAATAAAAATACATCCAGAAATATAGAGGCATGTAATTCCTTAGCAAATTTTAGAGGTTCACAAAACAATTGCAAATACGCTGAAGCCTTTAAAGTTGTAAGAATGATATTTTAATATATATCTGAGTTGTGGTTAAAATTAATAACTATACTAATGGAAAATTAACTTCAGTTTCTAGAAAATATTTAGATGTATTTGATCCTTCAAAAGGTGAAAAAATTAATGAAGTAGTTCTGTCAAATGAAGAAGACTTCAAAAATACTATTTTAAGCTCTAAAAAAGCATTTATAGATTGGTCTGAAGTAACACCTTTAAAGAGATCTAGAATTTTATCTAATTATAAAACACTAATCGAAAAAAATATTGATGAACTTGCAAAGTTGGTTTCGTCTGAGCATGGTAAAACTTTAGATGACGCTAAGGGATCAGTCATACGTGGATTAGAAGTAGTTGAATTTGCTTGTGGTATACCTCATTTATTGAAAGGTGAATTTTCCCAAAATGTTGGAAGCGGAATCGACTCTTGGTCAATAAGACAACCTCTAGGAGTAACTGCGGGTATTACACCTTTTAATTTTCCTGCGATGGTGCCTATGTGGATGTACCCAATTTCTATAGCATGTGGAAATTCATTTATTTTAAAACCTTCTGAAAAAGACCCATCTTGTAGTATTAAACTAGCTGAATTATTTTCTGAAGCTGGTCTCCCTGATGGTGTTTTTAATATTATAAATGGAGATAAAGAAATTGTTGATTTAATTATAAATTCCAATGAAATATCTTCAATTAGTTTCGTAGGATCGACACCAGTTGCTAAATACATATATGAAACTTCTGCTAAAAATGGAAAAAGAGTTCAGGCTTTAGGTGGAGCAAAAAACCATCTAATTGTAATGCCGGATGCAAATTTAGATCAAGCTGTGGATGGAATTATGGGAGCCGCATATGGATCAGCTGGTGAAAGATGTATGGCAGTCTCTGTAGCAGTTGCAGTAGGTGATATTGCTGATAAACTTGTTGAAAATATAAGTAGTAAGGCTGAATCTCTAATTGTCGCTCCTTGGACAGACTCTTCTTCTCAAATGGGTCCAGTTATTTCAAAAGAACATAAAGATAAAATAGAGAACTATATTTCATCAGGTATTGAAGAGGGCGCTAAACTTGTTTTAGACGGAAGAAACTTTAAGATACAAGGTTATGAAAATGGTTATTTTGTTGGCCCAACATTATTTGATAACGTGAAAAAAGATATGAAAATTTATAAAGATGAAATATTTGGACCCGTGCTGTCAGTTGTTAGAGCTAAAAACTATGATGAAGCTCTTAACCTCGTAAATAATCATGCTTTTGGAAATGGAACTAGTATTTATACTTCAGATGGTGAAGTTTCCAGACACTTTACAACAAATTGTAAAATTGGAATGGTTGGAGTTAATGTTCCTATTCCCGTCCCTATGGCGTTTCATAGTTTTGGAGGTTGGAAACAATCTTTATTTGGAGATCATGCTATGCATGGAACCGAAGGTGTTAATTTTTATACTAAATTAAAAACAGTAACTTCAAGATGGCCAAAAAGTATTCAGAAAGGTCCTGAATTTATAATGCCAACAAATTAATTGATGACTATTTTAATTACTGGTTCGGCTGGTTTTATTGGTTATCATGTAACAAAAAAAATATTAAATAAAAATATTAAAGTTATTGGCATTGATAATATTAATAATTATTATGATATTAACCTAAAGAAAAATAGAATTAAAGATTTAAAAAAAAATAAAAAATTTTTTTTTTATAAAGTTGATTTATCAAATTATAAAAAAATTGATAACATTGTAAAAAATAAAAAAATAAAAATTATAATTCATCTTGCTGCTCAAGCTGGTGTTAGATACTCAATTAAAAACCCGAGAACTTATTTTAAAAGTAATTTAGAAGGTTTTTTTAATATATTAGAGATATCAAGACACAATAATATAAAACATCTAATTTATGCATCTACTAGTTCTGTTTATGGTGATTCAAAAAAATTTCCACTTAGTGAAATAAATAGAACTGATGAGCCATTATCATTTTATGCAGCAACAAAAAAATCTAATGAAGTTATGGCTCATTCTTATTCTTATATTTATAAACTACCTTGTACAGGGGTTAGATTTTTTACAGTCTATGGTCCTTTTGGCAGACCAGATATGGCTTTATTTAAATTTACAAAACACATACTCAACAATCAGCCAATTGATTTGTACAATAAAGGAAATCATTTTAGAGATTTCACATATGTTGATGACATAGTTGATGGCATTTATTCTTTAATTAAAAAACAATCAAAAAAATCTATACCGTATGAAATTTTTAATATTGGTAATGGAACGCCAAAAAAACTTTTAGATTATTTAAAGCATATTGAAAGGAATCTAAATAAAATTACTAAAACTAATAAATTGCCTTTACAAGTTGGAGACATTGTAAAAACTCATTCTAATATAAATAAATTAAAAAAATATACTGGTTATAAGCCTAAAACTAATATTAAAATTGGAATAAGTAGATTTATAGAGTGGTATAAAGATTATTATAGAACAAATTAAATTTTTTCTAGTGCTTTAAGTACGTTTTCAGTATCATTATAATTGTTATAATGTGTCATACTTAATCTTACTACGCCATCATCTGTGTCTATACCCAGATATTCTAAGCATCTCCATGCATAAAAATTATCATTTCTAGTAGCGATTTTAAATTTATGTAATGTATTTGATATTTCTTTAGATGTTTTTTTATTCGAATAAAAAGATATTGTTGGAGCTCGATCTTTATTTTGAATCTTATTTTTTCCAATCAAATTCAAATCCTTTCTTTCATTTAAGTATTTTAATATTGGATTAGCCATAGTCGTTTCATGCAACGATATAAGGTTATTAATTTTATCAATCTTCTCTAAAGTGCTTAAATTTTTATTTTCAAAATGATGATTATATAAATTTTCAAAATATTCATATATTCCAATTAATGAAACTAATTCTTCATGATTTGGACCACCAGGATTAATTGTATATGGATATTGTCCTTTTAAAAATTCATGATTTTGATTAGGTAAATTTTTAAGAATTTCTTCTTTTCCATATAATAATGCTAAATGAGGACCATATGTTTTGTATAAGCTAAACGTATAAAAGTCTACGTCTAATTCTTTAACATTCGGAAAGCCATGAGGGGCATATGAAACACCGTCACCAATAACAATTATATTGTTTTTATGTGCTAACTTTGAAATTTCTTTTAAATTATTGACTGATCCAACAATATTTGAGCAATGTGTGACTGCTAAAATTTTAGTTTTAGAATTTATTAGCTTATTTAAATCCGAGATTTTTAATTCATGATCATCATAATTAAATTTCCATTCAACAATATTTGCTCCATAATCTTTTAATCTTCTCCAAGGACTTATATTTGCTTCATGATCTTGATTTGTAACGATAACTTCATCGCCAGGGTTAATAATATGCTTTAAAGCATTAGATAAAACATATAAGTTTATTGAAGTAGATCCTCCAATAAGAATTTCATTACTTTTTGCATTTATCATTTTTGCAAATAAGTTGGTTGCCTTATCCATATTTTCACCTGCAATTTTTGACATTGGATATTCCGCATAAGGCTGGACTTTAGTAGATGTCATAAATTCAGTTAATTTATCAATTACATTTTTTGGAACATAACTTCCTCCTGCATTTTCAAAAAAAGACCAGTCTTTAGAAAGGGGATCCTTAAATGCAGGAAATTGTGATCTTACATAATCTACATCGAGTTTAATATTTTCTAGTGTCAATTTTTCCTCTTATTGTATATTCTTTTATTCTAATATAGAAAAAAATAAATGTATAATTGATTTAAATATATTTTTCGTAATGATTGATAAACGCAAATTTTATATAAATGGAACTTGGATTAATCCAATTACAAAGAATGATTATGAGGTTATTAATCCCTCTAATGAACAACCTTACGCTTTTATCTCCCTAGGTTCTAAAAAAGATGTGGATCTGGCGGTCAATGCATCAAAAAAAGCATTCATTACATGGAGTCAGGTAGATAAAAAACATAAGATTAGTTTGTTAGAAAATTTACTTAATATTTATAAAAGTAGATGGGATGAAATAACGCAAACAATGTCTGAGGAAATGGGAGCTCCATTAGATTGGTCTTCATCAGCACAAACTTCTTCAGGAGCAGATCATATTGAAGATTTCATTTTGAGATTAAAAAATTTTGAATTTGAAAAAAGATTTAATAAAAATTCCAATAATTATATTGTTTATGAACCGATTGGAGTATGCGGTCTTATTACACCGTGGAATTGGCCTATCAATCAAATCACATTAAAAGTAATACCTGCTTTAGCCACTGGCTGCACTATGATATTAAAACCTTCAGAAATTGCACCCATGTCAGGGATCATTTTTGCGGAAATAATTCATGAAGCAGGTTTCCCTCCTGGTGTTTTTAATTTAGTGAATGGAGATGGAGATGGTGTAGGTACAGATCTATCATCTCATAAAGATATTGATATGATATCGTTTACTGGATCAACAAGAGCAGGAAAACTTATTTCTAAAAACGCAGCAGATACAATTAAAAGAGTTTGTTTAGAATTAGGAGGTAAGGGGGGTAATATTGTTTTTAGTGATTCACATCCAGAAGCAGTCAGAGAAGGTGTTAGGAATATTATGAGTAATTCTGGTCAATCTTGTGATGCACCAACAAGAATGCTAGTTGAAAAATCAATCTATAAAAGAGCTATAGAGGAGGCGGCTAATGAAGCAAATAAAATAAAAGTTGATATTGCTTCTAAGAATGGAAATCATATCGGTCCAGTTATTTCTAAAACACAATATGATAAAATTATTGATCTAATTAATAGTGGTATAAATGAGGGTGCAACACTCGTGGCTGGAGGTCCTGAAAAACCAAATGGTCTAGAAAAGGGTTATTTTGTTAAGCCAACTATTTTCACAGATGTAACTAATAATATGAGAATTGCAAAAGAAGAGATTTTTGGACCAGTATTATCAATAATTCCATTTGAAGATGAAGATGAAGCTATATCAATTGTTAACGATACATCCTATGGTCTAGGAAACTACGTTCAAACTCAAGATAAAGAAAAAGCTAAAAGAGTTGCAAGAAAATTTAGATCAGGAGGTGTTTATATAAATGGAAATAGCGCTGATCCAGGAACTCCCTTTGGCGGTTATAGACAATCTGGTAATGGAAGAGAGGGAGGTGATTGGGGTCTAGAAGAATATTTGGAAATTAAAACTATCTGCGGATGGGAATGATCTAAACTTTAATATTATTAAAATAATTTAATCTTCCTATTATTTCATCTCTTTCAATATAATACCCTTGAAGATGTCTATTTCCAGAGTTTGGATCAAATTCAGTCCTCCCATGTAATACTCTTCTATTGTTAAAACAAAATATATCACCTGCTTCTAATCTAAAATCAATTTTAAATTTTTTGTTTTGAAGCAGTGATGCAAAATATTGGTAGGCATCATAAAATTTTTTCATTTTTTTTGGATCAACATCCACTGCTCCCATTGCGGCCATACTAAATCTAATATCATTGAAATCATTATCTTTTGTAAGTGTTATTATTGGCGAATGAAGAATTCTGATAGCTTTTTGAGTATAGTCAGTATCTTTGAATTTAACGTGAGTTTTTGTTAAAATATTAAAAACATCTTTTTCATTTTTTTTTAAATAATTTGCTACTGTAAAACCATCTACAACAGATGATAATCCACCATTAGCTTCATTCACTAAACAATGAAGAAACTGATAACCAGGAGCATATTCAAAATAAGGTAAGTCGGTATGATTTCTTAATGCATCTGCTGTATAAGCTGTATTATTTGGCTTTGGGATGTTAATTACTTCAAATGGTGTGCCAAAAAAAGTTTCTCTATGATGGCTTATTCTATTTAATATTTTGAATGCTGATTTTTTGCTAGTTGGTGCATTTTTAATTAAAGCAAAACCATAAGTATGAAGTAAATTTAGCCATTTGCTTAAATGTTTATCATTTTTTATTACACTATTATGATCAATAATAATTTTCTTTAATTTTTTTTTTAATTTGCCATCCCAAAAAACATAAGGTGATTTATATTTTTGTTGATTTATTTCGGTATAACAATGATCTCTTAACCATTTTAAATTAAATTTGCTAGTATGATCACCTTCACTCCAATCAATATTGAGTTTATTTTTTTCAATTTTATACATTTTAGGAAATATATTTTTACTGACAGTTAAAATATTAAATACTCTCATATTTGCAGTAGGATGTATTGCTGTTGGACAATTATCTCTTAACCACATAAAATGAAATTTACTTTTAAAATTATCTTTCCATAATATACTTAAATGATCATTCTTTTTTTCTAATTTTTTTACATGATATTTGATACTCATTTTGAAATATGTATATCTGAATAAATTAACTTAGTATATTTAATTAATTAATGAAATCAAAAAATAATAATCTGTTAGGAATTTCATTTATGTTATTATCAATGTTTTGTCTTAGTATAAATGATATTACTTATAAATATTTAAGCTTTCATTTTCCCGTATGGGAATCAATATTCTTTCGAGCACTAAGTGGAAGTATCATTGCAACTTTCTTAGCAATGTATTTTGGCTTCGATAAATTAAAAACTAAAAAACCAGTTGGACATGCTATCCGAGCTCTATCTGCTTCTGCTTGTGTTGTATTCTATATTTATGGAATTAATCATTTAATGTTATCTGAAAATATAGCTATTGCACATTCTGCTCCCATTATTGCTGCTTTTCTTGCTGTACCAATACTTGGCGAGAGAATTGGGATTTTTAGAACAACTGCAATATTAATTGGTTTTATCGGTGTGTTAATTATTGTTAAGCCCGGTACTGACTTGTTCAAATTAGAAACACTCTATCCTTTAATATCTGCAGCATTTATGGCTTCTGTTTATTTATCAACTAGATCAGTAATGAGTACTGATTCAAGTGTTGCAATTGTTTTTTATTACTCTTTTGCATTATTAATTACGTCAATAATATTTTTCCCTGATAATTTTATTATGCCAAATGGAATTCAATTAATTTTTGCTATGAGTTTAGGTGTGATGGGATCACTAGGACATTTATTTATGTCTCAAGCTGCTAAATACGCAGATGTTGCAATTACTTCACCCTTTGAATATTCATCATTTATATTTGTAGGAATTATGGGATATTTAATTTATTCTGAGGTTCCAACTTTAAGTATTTATTTAGGGGGAACAATAATTATTAGTACTGGAATATTTATAGCTTACAGAGAAAGAAAAAATAGCTAAATTAAAAAATTATTTCTTTTAAATTTTTCTTCTTATATTTTTGATTTCTTATTTTATTTAAAATATTTTTTTTACCTCCACACATTAAAAATTTATTATCAATATCTTCATCTTTTAAAGGGTTATTTTTCCCTCCTTTAATATGTGATATTTTTTCAATCAATATACTTCCATCATTCATTATTACTTTAATTATATCAGGATACTTAGGGTCATAATCTTCAAAATTATTTGGCACTTTGTACGTGAGTAGTTTAATTTTTTTAACCATATTTAGACTTTTTTTATTTTTGGAAATATTTAAACTACTTAAATCAAATTTACCATTAATGAGAGCAGTTGCTAAACAATAACTCAATGAAAATCTAGCTTCAGTAGAATTTTTAGGTATATGAAATTTTGATACTCTGAACCAAGGTTCTGGAAATTCAATTGTAATAGATTTAATATTTTTTTTTATAAAAATTTTTTTATTTAAAATTAATCCTCCTTGTATTACTCTTTGTGAATAACTACAAACTGGCCAAAACTTAATGAAATTTGGAAATTTAATTATTGCATTTCCTAAATCTGATCTTTTAAAATTATTATTTAATTTTTTAGAAAATTTACTACCATACAATTCAATAAATCCTCTCTCAATATTCCAAATATCTTGATTAGCTGTCCCTCCATTTTTTGCAAGTAAGGCTGACTGTACCCCTGCCTGGGCAGCAAAACCAATATGAAAAGCTTTTGTATCTTTGCCAAATTGTTGTTTTAAACCAGATGAAAAACTTGTTGCAATAGATATTGCATTTGCCATTTGATCTGCATTTAATTCTAACACTTTAGCTACTGCTGCAGCTGTTCCAACCACACCTATTGTATTTGCTGAATGCCATCCTTTATAATAATGATCATAACTAAGTGCTTGTCCTAATTTTATTATTAATTCATATCCTACCACCCATCCCTGATATGTTTCCTCAATTGAGATATTTTTCATTTGAGCAATTGATATTAGAGCTGAAAAAATTGGCGCACTAGGATGAGATCCTGCAACATATTCGTAATCATCAAAGTCTATAGACGCTGATCTTACTCCATGTAAAAAACATGCTGCAGAAATAGATAATTTTTTTCCTCCTCCAAATATCTTAATATTTTTTGAATTATTATTTTCCAAACAGTATTTTAAGGCAACCTTTGATTGTTTTTCTTTAACACCTGATAATATACAAGCTAGGGTATCTATGAATGCATTTTCTGCTCTTTTATAAGTTACCTTATTGATATTAATTTTTTTTTGTGATGCCCAATTACAAAATTTTTTATGAAAACTCATTTTTTATATTTTGCAATCATTGTAATTTCTTGTTTTTCATTAAGAATTCTTCCAATAATTTCATCATCTCGATTTTCACCAATTTCTAAATAGAAATTATTGTTATATACAAGAGGCGCTGTAGCTTTATATTCAAAAGAATTGAACTCAATTTTGTTTTTTCTAGCAAGATTTAAAAGATAAGTTGCTTGAAGAGGTGCATGGACTAATAATCCCGTATGACCCTCATAATTTTTTGTATAATCATTATCATAATGAATCTTATGTCCATTAAAAGTTAAAGCAGAATATCTAAACAGCAAAGTTGATGAACTAAAAATTTCTACTTTATCAATTAATTTTAATTCGTCTTTTATTTTAGGAGTAATGAAGTTTTTATTTATTTTTTCTCTATAAACAGCAGTTTGATCTTCTGATATTATTAATTTATTTTTATTTAAATATTCATGATTAATATTAACAAAACATAGATTGCCTGATCTACCTTCTTTAAATTCAATACTTGAAATGGTTGAATTTTTTTTAATTTCAGATCCAATTTCAAATTCATCAAATATTTTTATTTTACCACCAGCCCACATTCTAATTTTATAAGGTAACTCAGGTAAGAAAATTCCTAATTTTGTATTTCCATCTTTGTCTAGATCGTTTATTGAAACTACATCTGGGCATAAACATAAAAAAATTCCCTCAGGCACAGTTTGATCACTTAAACAGTTTTGATCAATTGTTTTTTTTAAATGATCAACTAATCGAGGAGTAATAATATCACTTCTTGAAATTTTCTTTCCAATCCAATCTTTAAAATTATTCATATTTAATTTACTCGAGTTTACTTATAAATTAATTATTAGTATAATTTATATTTTTAAAAATGAAAAAAACATTTGACTATATAATAGCAGGAGGAGGTTCTGCTGGCTGTACATTAGCCTCAAGATTATCTGAAAATAAAGATATAAAGGTATTACTAATAGAAGCAGGGGGGTCAGGAAAAAGTTTATTCACTCAAATGCCCGGTGGTAATGGATACATTTTTGGAAACCCTAAATTTGATTGGGGTTTTGAGTCGATACCCCAACCTTCTTTAAATAATAGAAAAATTTTATACCCTAGAGGTAAAGGACTAGGAGGATCTTCTCTTTTAAACGGTATGATTTACATGAGAGGTGCTCCAGGTGATTTTAATAGGTGGAGACAAAAGGGCTTAGAGGGTTGGTCATATAATGATGTATTACCATATTTCAAAAGATCTGCTTCAGCTTTTCATAGAGAAAAAAATGAATATCACTCACACTCAGGTCCTTTAAAACTTACACCAGCTGGAAATTACAATTCTATCGATAAAGCATTTATTGATGCATGTGTTGAAGCAGGGGCAGAAATTAATAATGATTTTTATAATGGCAATTTAAATGGGGTAGGTCGATATGATGTTAAGGTATGGAATGGAAAAAGACAATCATCTGCAGAAGCTTATTTAAAATTTAAACCTAGCAATTTAACAATTTATAAAAATACATCTGTAATAAAAATTTTAGTTGAGAAAAATAAAGCTAAAGGATTACTTTTATCAAATGGTGAAGTTTATGCATCATCAGAGGTAATATTATCTTTAGGAGCATTTGGTAGTCCTAAATGCTTAATGTTATCAGGAATCGGACCAGAAGAACATTTAAAAGAAAAAAACATAGATTTATTAATTAATTTACCTGGAGTGGGTGAAAACCTTCACGATCATCCTGTTATGCCAATGAATTGGGCTTTTCAAAACCACAATTTGAGTTTCTCTAAATATCAAAGGATTGATAGAGCTATTATTGTGGGATTAAAATATATTTTATTTAAACAAGGATTAGCTGCAGCTCCTTTTTGGTCAACAAATCTATTCCATGCAATAAGAGAAAAAGATATGCCTGAAATACAAGTGTTTATGACACCTATGTGTTTCAAAGAAGAAAAAGATAATTGGTCTATGAGTTTAGACAATTTATTAAATTTTGGTTCATTATTTTTTTCTAGAGGTAAAAAAGCTTTTCCAGGAATGCACTTTCAAATTAATTTACTAAGACCAAAAAGTACAGGAAGTGTAAAACTTAAAAGCTCAAATCCAAATGATAAACTTAATATAAATCCAAATTGGTTCATTGATCCATCTGATATGGAAGATATGATAGAAGGGATGAAGCATACAAGGGAAGTATTGTCAAAACCCAGTTTAGCTAAAATTGTTTCGGAAGAATTACTTCCAGGAAAAAAAATCAAAAGTGATCAAGATTTAAAAGAGTCAGTACGAAATCATGTACAAACTGGTCATCATCCTGCATCTACTTGCGCAATGGGTTCAAGTAATAACAAAATGGCTGTACTTGATAATCAGCTTAAAGTTAGAGGAATAGACAATCTGAGAGTAGTAGATGCTTCTTCTTTCCCAGATATGATAAGTGGAAATATAAATGCATCTGTAATTATGTTAGCAGAAAAAGCATCAGATATGATATTAAAAATTAATTAATCACAAAAAAGTTGACCAATGAAAATATTTAAGTTTAAATAAATTATGTCTGAAATTCAAACCTACAAATTTTATGCAGGAAACAGATGGCATGAACCTTCTTCTGAAAAATATTTTGAAAGTGAGGATCCATCTATAGGTAAAGTATGGGCAAGGATCCCTGACTGTAATGAAAAAGATATTAATCTTGCAGTATCATCTGCTAAACATGCTTATTATGATGGTCCTTATGGTAAAATGCATCCAGCAGAAAGAGGGAGAACATTAAATAGAATTGGAGATATTATTGCTAAAAATGCAGAACGCATTGGGCAAATAGAAACTAAAGACAACGGCAAACTTCCAAAAAATATCACTCCTTCTTTAACCAGCTGGCAGACTGAGAGTTTTTATTATTATGCAGGCATGTGTGACAAGTATGAAGGTAGATTGATACCTTCAGAGATTCCAAATATGCATAATTATTTAAAATGGGAACCATTTGGAGTTGTTGCACTTATTCTTCCTTGGAACTCACCAATTGGAACATTGATCTGGAAATTAGCGCCGGCAATAGCTGCAGGCAATACAGTTGTAATTAAACCATCAGAAAGAGCATCGTGCTCTACATTAGAGCTAATGAAAATTTTAGAAGAAGCCGATCTTCCAGAAGGTTTGATTAATGTTGTTACTGGTTTTGGTCCTACCACCGGTGCACCTCTTATTGAACATCAAGATGTTAGAATGATAAGTTTTACAGGTGGAACAAAAGGGGGGAGTGCAGCAAGTTTAAGTGCATCCAAAAATGTTAAACCTATTATTATGGAGCTAGGAGGAAAATCACCACAAATTATATTTAAAGATGCTGATTTAACTTTATCAGTTAATGGAGTTGTATCAGGAATCTTTCCAGTTTCAGGCCATAGCTGTATTTCAGGTTCAAGAATATTAGTACATAAAGATATAAAAGATAAATTTACTCATAATTTATTAGAAGTTGTTAAAAAGGCTAAAGTTGGTCACCCAAATGATGTTGCAACACAAATAGGACCTATAGCAAATAAAGAGCAATATGAATTTATTTTATCTAAGATAGAAGCAGCTGAAAAAAGAGGTTTAAAATTATTAATTGATGGAAGAAAAGAACAAAAGTCTGAAGGATACTATATTGGACCAACTATTTTTGACAATGTTCCAAATGAAGATGATTTAGCTCAAAATGAAGTATTTGGACCTGTAGCCTCAATACAAACTTGGGAGGATGAAGATGAAGTAATTAAAATTGCAAATGATACTATCTATGGGCTTGCAGCAGGTATTTGGACTAATGATACTAATAAAGCTATACGTTTAGCAGATAAGATAGAAGCTGGAACTGTTTATATAAATAATTATTTTAATGCTTCTACTCAATCACCAGTCGGAGGCTTCAAGCAATCAGGATACGGTCGTGAAAATGGATGGGAAGGAATGCAAAGTTACATGCAGACCAAATCTACATGGTTAGCAACCAATCCCTCCCAACCAGATCCATTTTAAAATGAGTTTAAAAAATCGCCATGAATGGAATTGGCAACCAACCTTACCAATTAAATTATCGCCAATATTAGATTGGCCACCAAATTTTTTATTGTTTTTCAAATGGCTAGCTTCTTATTGGCTTCACATTAGTTCAATTATAATTGAAGTCCTACTTGCTATATTTATATTCTATTTGTTTCACCCATCTGCTGAAGAAATGAAAAATTTTTCTTTTTCGTGGATTGCACAGTTATGGATTAGAAATTGTATTTTAATCACTCTTGTTGCTGGTTCTCTACATTTTTGGTTTTATTACTTAAAAGGACAAAGTAAAAAACTTAAATTTGAAAAAAAATTTATAGATGAAAAAGTAAAAAAATTTACTTTCAATAATCAACTTTTTGATAACATTTTTTGGACAATTATAAGTGGTGTTACTATATGGACAATATTTGAAAGTTTTTATTTTTGGGCAGCAAGTAATGATATCGTTCCTATCATGTTTTGGCATGATAACCCTTTTTGGTATGGAATATTTTTTATTTTAATTCCTATTTGGTCAAGTGCGCACTTTTATATTATTCATCGATTATTACATTTTACTTTTCTCTATAAAACTGTTCACAATTTACATCATAGAAATATAAGTCCAGGACCTTGGAGTGGCATATCTATGCATCCTATCGAACATATTTTATACTTTTCAACAGTAGTTATACATTTTGTTGTTCCGTCAAGTCCAATACATGTACTTTTTCATTTTTATCAACAAGGATTAAATCCAGCTTTTAGTCATTCCGGCTTTGATAGTATTGTGATCAAAGATAAAAAAAGATTAAAAGCAGGTGATTTCTTTCACCAACTTCACCACCGATACTTTAATTGTAATTATGGAACTATAGAAATGCCTTGGGATAGATTTTTTGGAACTTTTAATGATGGTACAAAAAAATGAGAAATTATTCTTTCCAATTTGGTTCTCTCTTTTCTAAAAAAGCATCAATGCCTTCCTTAGAATCATCATGTAACATATTTTCCGTCATTACCTTTGAAGTAAAAGTATAGGCGTCTTCTAAATTCATATCTTTTTGTTTGTAAAAAGCTTCTTTACCAATTTTAATAGTATTAGAAGATTTAGAAGATATTTTTTTAGCAATTTGAAATACATTTTCTTTTAAACTATCTTCTTCAAAGACATCATTTATTAAACCAATCCTTAATGCTTTATTTGCATCTATAAGATCTCCTGTGAGAAGCATTTCCATTGCTTGTTTTTTACCTACAGTTCTTGACAATGGAACCATTGGCGTAGAACAAAATAATCCTATGTTAACACCCGGGGTTGCATATTTTGCTCTACTACTTGAGTAGGCTAAATCACAGCTAGAAATTAACTGACAGCCTGCTGCAGTAGCAATACCATCAACCATAGCTATAACTGGTTTATTATTTTTATTAATTTTGAGCATAAGCTGAGAGCACATTTGAAATATTTTTTTAAAATAGCTTTCACCTTTGTCATTTTGCAATCTTTGTGAATTTAAATCTTTTAAATTATGTCCTGCACAAAAAATATTACCTTTTGATGATAAAATAATTACTTTTACTTCATTATCTTTATCAGCAATGTCTAGCGCTGATGTTAATTCATTGATCATCTTTTCACTTAAAGTGTTTTGGTTTTTCTGATTATTAAGAATAATATTAAAAATATTATTATTTTTTTCTGTTAAAATTAGATTAAAATTCATTTAATTGATTTGAATTTCAACATCTTTAGATAGTGAATTAGCGATAAAACAATACTTATGCGATCTCTCTTTCATCTTTTTCATTTCTTCATCAGTAATAGTAAAATTATCTTTAAATACTATGGCTGGATTTAGCTCTATTTTGTTAACGTACATTCTTCCCTCTGCATTTTTTCCTAAATACGAAATTGCTTTATCTTTGTAATTAATAACTGGCCATTTCATTTTTGCAGCTAAAGCTAAAAACGTCATCATAAAACAACTACTTACAGCTGCAGCTAGTTTTTGTTCTGGATTAATATTAGTTTCGCTTCCTCCATAATCTGGAGATGATCCCGCATCAATAGATACATTTTCGTTAAGCATTACTGTGTGATCAGTTAAGTATTTTCCAAATTCGAGTTTTTGATCTCCTAATTCCCACTCTAATTTGATTGAATGACTCATTTTAAGAATAATTAAAAGGTAGTGAGCACACTTTACCTTTTCTCTCAATATTATCTGGTGTTAATACGATAACATCCTGCCCATCATTCCAATAATCTCTATCAACCATTGATAGCCCAATATTAGTTTTTAAAAACGGTGAATAAATACCAGAGGTGATATTACCAATTTGAAATCTATTTTTTGAATATACAGGAAAAGGTATTGAGCATGGAGGAGTCGGGAACCCATCAAAAGTAATTCCTTTTATTTTTTTATCTACTCCATTTTTTAATATTTTTTTTAGTGCATTTTTTCCAATGAAATCATGAGATAAATTGTTACAATAATTATCAAATCCACATTCAATTGGATTATTTTCTAAAGTAAATTCATTACCATAGGATAATAAACCACCTTCTATTCTATCAATTAAATTTGGACATCCAGGTGAAATATTAAAATCTTTTCCTGCTTCCCAAATAGTTTCCCAAAGTTTTTTTCCTAAACTAAAACCTTTAAGATAAATCTCAAAACCATCTTGTTTACTATATCCTGATCTTGCAATTATCTGTTTTGTTCCTTCAAATTCAAAAAAAGAAAAATGAAAGAATTTTAATTTTTTAATTTTTTCTCCAAATATTGATGACATTAATTCTTCAGATTTTGGACCCTGAATTGCTAGAGGGTAAATATCTGGCTCTATAATATCAACTTTAAAATTTCTTCCTACAGCCAAGCCTTTTGCCCAAAGTAGAACGTCTGAGTCTGCAACTGATAGCCAATATTTATTTTCACTTAATTTTAAAAGTACAGGATCATTTATCATCCCTGCATTTTCATCAATCATTGGATAATAGTAACATTTACCAATAGGCATATCTTTTATTGATCTTGGAGACATGAGTTGTATAAATTTTGCAGCATCTTGTCCTATTATTTGAACCTGACGTTGACATGAAACATCCCAAATTTGAGTATTTTTAGATAAGTGCCAGTAATCTTCTTCTACTGTTGCTTTATATGATTTTGGAAGAAGCATATGATTAACTACAGTAAAACCACTTACACCAGCCTCAATTACTTTCTCGGTATAGGGAGTCCTCCTAATACGTCTAGACATGTTTAATCCTGAATTACTCATTTATTTAGACCACCATATTGAGTATCCGTTTGGAGAAACAATTAAAGGTATGTGATATTTTTTAAGAGGATCTTTCATTTTAAATTTAACACTTATTGAATTAATTATTTCACTAGTATTTCTAAAATATTTACCAGAATTAATTATCATTTCATAATCACTTTCACAATCTTCTTCCGTTAATTCAAATTCTTTAAGCATTCTTCCAGAGCTATCTGTTTTATCTTCTAGAAATACAACTTTGTTATTATTATTTACTTTATAAATAACAATTTCTACATCACTTGCATGCGTGCCATCTATTGAGTTTAGTAAATGTGTAGAAAAAATTGCCATATCCTACTCTATAGACGCTTTATCTCTTTTATCACTAACTGCAGCAACTATTGGACTTATAACACCTTTAGCCTTAACATTTACACATGCAGTTTTACCACTTTCTAATGCTCTTTTTAGAGCAGGGCCTAAATCCTCTCTTTTAGTAACTAATTCTCCATGTCCCCCAAAACCTTCAAAAATTGAATGAAATGGAATGTCTCTAAAATCAGTTGCAAAATGCTTCCCACTTTCAAATAACCTTTCTTGTTGTTGAGAAATACAGTCAAGACCTCCATTATTATCTACAACAACAACAATAGGTTTTTTTTCTTGAAATGCAGCTTCAATTGACAATCCTCCAGATAAAAATGCACCATCTCCACTTATTAAAACAACATTAGATTTAGGATTAAGATTTTTAGCTGATATTGCAAAAGGAACTCCAACACCTAACATACTGAAGGTACCTGGATGCAATATTCCTCCGAGTTTTTTACCTTTTGATCCAGCAATATTAATTGCAATCTCGGACCAGAAATGCGTATTACCACCATCAATAACTAACCAATCATTTTCAGTTAACACTTCTTGAACATCTAAAGCTAATTGAAGAGGATGAATTTTTCCACCATTTTTTTTGGTCTCTTCAGTTTCTTTATTTAAGTCATCTAATGTTTTATTGATCCAATTTTTTTTCTCTTTTTTATTCTTATTAAACCATTCATTGTTTAGTTTCCATTTACTGTTTTTCTTTAACTCTATGAGTTTATCCAAAAAAACTCCAGGGTCACAAAGTAAGTTAATATCTGCAGCTCTATTTAATTCTATTTCTTCATGCGATCCATTAATACAAACAAGCTTAGTACTTTTTGGAAAAAGTGGAGGATTTCCAAAATTCATTTGATTATCAAGACGTGCACCAATCATAAGAACCAAATCTGATTCATGAAGAGCCATTTTTGATGGAGGATATTGATGAATATCTGCCAGACCCATGTATGAATCTACTTCTTCACCTAAAAGCTTCTGATGGTATGGTATATTAAATATTGGAATGTTTAATTCAAAGCCTGCTTGCTCTAATTTTTTTTCTGCACTAGACCACCAAACACCATGCCCTCCAATAAAAACAGGGTTTTGTGCATTAATTGCTAAATCAAATATTTCATTTAAACTCTCAGGATTGGGCCAAGCTTTTGCGAGAGGTTTCTTTTGATGAGTAAAAGGTCTTTCTTCTAAACCTGCATCATCTGCAAATGATGAAAACATTATATCTACTGGTACACTTAAATGTACTGCACCAGGATAGCCATTTGTTGCAATTCTATATGCTTTATCTACGAACTCTCTTATTCTATTGCCATCTGTTATACTTGCACTGTATTTTGTTAACGGTGCTGCTATAGATACATCATCTATTTCTTTAAAACCACCTGCTCCTTGTCTTTTTAAGCTACTTGATCCAGTTATAAAAATAACAGGTGATCTTTCACCCCATGCTTCCATCATTGAAGGCATTGCATTTGCAAAACCTTCTGGCCCGACAATACAAACGGATGGTTTTCTTGATATTCTAGTATGACCATCAGCTAAATGACCAGCAATTTGTTCATGAGGACAATTAATTACATTAATTTGACACTCCATAAATCCTTCAAGTGCTGGATTACAAAAACCTCCAGAAAGTGTAAATACATTATCAATACCTTTGTCTCTAAGAGCTCTTGCAACTAATGCCCCACCTCTAATCTTTTTATCTCCCATTTTAATACTTTATATCCTTAAAAAATTTCTCTGCTATAATTTTTTTATCAACTTCATTTATATCGGTTAATCCCACTAAGCCAAGATTTGTACTTAACTCTTCTTTAATAAGGTTAATGATTCTTCTAAGACCTTTTGCGCCATCCGCACCGATGGCATACATTAGAGGTCTGCCAAACATAACAAAGTCAGCTCCCAGAGCTAACGCGCGTAAAATATCACTACCACTTCTAATTCCACTATCAAAAAGTATTGGAAAATCGTCTCCCAAAGCTTTTCGTATAAATGGTAAAGCATTAATAGAAGCAGTAGCACTATCTAATTGTCTTCCACCATGATTTGATACTTGAATTGCATCAGCACCAGCCTCTTTAATTTTCAAAGCATCTTCAGAATTCATTACTCCTTTGATTATTAATTTTCCTTTCCAAGAGTCACGAACCCTTTTTAGAGTATGCCAATCAGTTGCCCCTCTACTTTCTTTTCGTCTAAAAACTTGATCACCACTTTTGGAGGTAACATAATTCATTGGTTGTGGAGCACCTTTAAACAAAGTTGTTAAGCTCCATTGAGGATGTAGTGCAAAATCTAAAAATTGTTTTGGGCCAATTTTAAATGGATAACCAAATCCATTTCTATCATCTCTGGCCCTTCTTGAAAGAATAGGAACATCAACAGTGAGAATTAAAACCTCATACCCTATGCCTTCTGCTCTTTTTAATAATTCCATAATAAATTCTTCACTTTGAAAAATATATATTTGCATCCACGAATGACCTTCTGAAAAAGTAAACATATCTTCAAGCGTAGTACTAGAAGCCATTGAAACACATGTTGGAATATTATTATACGCACTTTCTTTTGCTATCATTTTATCTGCTTCAGGCCATGAAAGATTTGTCATTCCCATTGGTGCAAATCCAAATGGATAATCAAAATGAAAATCAAATATTTTTTTACTTAATTTTCTATTCTCGACATTTCTGAAAACCTTAGGTTCAAGTCTAATTTGATCTAATGCTTTACTATTAATTTCAGCAAGTTTATCATCTCCTGATGCACCATCAATGAAATCAAAGACCAATTTTGGTAATCTCTTTTTTGATAACCTTATTGCATCATCTATTGTATGGATTTTATTGCTAGGTTTAATGAGTTCATTCATTTTAATATTTGTATTCTAATATAATTTATAATTCTATTATAAAATATACTAGTTTTTTGAAATACCCTTCCAAGGTATTGGACTAGATGGAATATCCTCTTTTAAACCTCTCTTTATTTCACCTTTCTCATCATACATTGGTAAAGTACAAATTTCACCTTTTTGCACACTACCATCATCACAACTAACATCTACTATTGTGTCTGGTCCAAATTCTGCATTATCCATATGAACTATAGCAACACCACAAACTTGAAATGGTGACCATGTACTTGAAGTTACAATTCCAATTTTTTTATTATTAATAGAAATTTCAGAATCAACCAACGCAAAGCTATTTTCCACTCTCATACCCCATGTTAAGCAATCTTTGCTTGCATTTAGTAAATAATCTCTTCCATTAAAATCACCTTTATTAAAATCTATAAATTTTCCTAATCCAACAGCAAATGGAGATCTGTCTCTTGTAAAATCTCTCCCTGCAGACAAGAGACCTGCTTCAATTCTTCTACATCTAAATCCTGGAGAGGCTGTAAGGATCATTCCCATTTCTTCACCCTTACTGAGTATTAAGTCTCCAATTTTTTTTGAATCATTTTCTGGCCTTAAATAAATCTCCCAGCCAAGTTCATTTGTAAAACCTGTTCTGCTTATAATTACTTTTTCTGAAGCAATTGAAGTTTCAACCCAATCAAAATAATTAAAATTATTTTTTAATGGTTGATCAACTAGTTTTTCTAAAAGTTTTAGAGATTTAGGGCCTTGTATTTGACTAACCCAAACGTTTGGATCTTTAATTTCAACATCTAAATTTTTTGAATGAGCTTTGTACCAACTGTATAAATGTCCATCACCTTGGGCAAACCAAAATTTATTTTTTTCTAATCTTAATAATAATCCATCTGAAATCATTCCTCCATCATGGTAACAAGCAAATTGATAGGAGCATCTTCCAATTTTAACTTTTGAAATATCTCTAGGAAATATTTGTTGAAGTAAATTTTCAGCATCCGGACCAGATATTTCGTATGGATGCTCACCTGTATGACGTAAAATTATTTCTTGTCTAGCTTTCCAATACATTTCATCTGCTGTAGCATGAGATAATTTTTCAAGTGTAAATCTACCATCAGCGTAGTTAGTATATTCGGGGTTAAGTGGTAACTCTTGATAAGTAAGAGGATGTATTTTCATGGGTCTAGCCAAATCTAGAGATCTACCAGTTTCTTTAACAACTGGTTTTACAACAAATCTGTAATTACTAACTAAATCTCCCATAAAATTTATTCAACTTATCACAAAATAATGAAAAAAAAATTTTAAAATAAATTCTTAATAGCTTCAATATGTCGTGGCTTTACTTCACAACATCCACCAACTAGAGTAACACCTTCATTTAAAGAATTTAAAACAAACTTTTTATATTTTTCTTCTCCAAATTCTTCATTTCGAGTTCCAAGTAACTCAACGGGATCAACATAATCATAATTTTCTTCAAAACCTTCTGAATTAAATTTTTCTTCATTACTAGTAGGCAGTTCTTTAAATAAATTCATTTTATAACCAAAAGGAAGCTTTTGTTTATTAAACATAGGAATACTCAAATTAATGATTTCAGGTGATACGCAGGCTGATACTATGCCACAACAATTAAATTTTTGAATAGTTTCAAAAAGTTCATCAAGACTTTCTCCAGATGGTAATTTTCCGTCATAACGTAAATGAACACCTACAAGAACTTGTTTATTAAATTCTTTTGAAGCTTCTAAAGCAATTTTTATTTCTTTGATGGAACACAAAACATCTAAGTAAAATATATCGACGTAATCTTTTAATATCTTTGCAATTTCATAAAAATAGTTAAACATGGTTTTATCAGTTTCAAAATGTATTGGGGAATATGTAACACCTTGATTTGGCAATGAGCCTGCAACAATAACTTTTTTATCACTTTCATTTTTTGCTTTTAATGCAAGTGCTCCAGCAGATCGTATTCCAAATTCAAATTTATCAAGTAAATTGTAATTTTTTAACAGTCTTCTTCTAACACTAA
>CACFXU010000012.1 GCA_902570155.1 uncultured Alphaproteobacteria bacterium | reverse complement strand
ATATTGCCTAAAAAATATTTACTTTCTGTTAAAATCGATAATGCTTCAACACCTGATCTTTCATATAAAATAGCAATGTCTTCTGGTTTGTAATCTGAAATTATTTCACCTGCACTTGGACTTTGCTTTTTTACTTCACCAATTATAAAATTTTTTTTATTTTTTTGAGCTGAAAGTAATTTTTCTTTAAATTCACGCTTTTCTAATTTTGAGGAAATTAATTTTTCTAATGTTTTAAAAGAACATCTTTTTTTTGTTTCTTCTAATTCTTTAGATTTATCTTCACAAATTTTTTGAAGTATATTACTCATTAATTAGTGAGTTTACAAAATTTTTTGTAACTCCTTCCTCAATTGTTTTTTTTGCTAAATCAAAACTATCTTTTAGATTATTTCTTAAATTAGATAAATATATTGCCGCTCCTGCATTTATTTCTACAATCATTTGAAATTCTCTGTAATCACCATTAATCATTTTACTAAAACAATTTGCGTTATATTCTGGATCTCCACCTTTTATATCTTCTAATTTAATTAAATCATAACCATAGTCTCTTGGATCAAAACTATATTCTAAAACTTTATTATCTTTTAATTCATTTATGAGAGTATTATCTGATAAACTCATTTCATCTAAGCCATCCAATCCATGAACAACCATAGCTTTTTCAGAACCTAGTTCTTTTAAGCAATTACAATGCATAGAAACTAAATCTTTTGAATAGACACCTAGAAGCTGTTTACTTGCTTTAGCAGGATTTGTAAGAGGGCCTAATAAATTAAAAATTGTACGTGTAGCTAAATTCTTACGAACGTTAATTACATTCTTCATGGCAGAATGATGATTTTGAGCAAATAAAAAGCAAAAATTTTTATTTGATAATGAGTTTTCTAAATCTTCTACATTATTTGTAATCTTATAACCTATTTTTTCTAGCATATCTGCAGAACCTGATTTTGAACTAACCGAACGATTGCCATGCTTTGCTATAGTAACGCCAGCGCTTGCGGCAACTATGGCTGCACTTGTTGATATGTTTAATGTGTCTTTCATATCTCCACCGGTACCACAAGTATCAATTGTATTTTGCGGAGAGTTTATTTTTAGAGATTTCTCTCTCATTACTTTAGCTGCACCTATAATTTCTTCTTTTGTTTCACCCTTTAGCTTTAAGCCAATGAGTATAGATGTTATTTTAATATCATCTAATTCCCCACTCATAATTTTATTAAATATGTACATACTCTCTTCAATATTCAGATTTTGTTGTTCTAGAATTTTACTTAAAATTAAAGTTTGATCCATTATTTTGCTAAGTTTAAAAAGTTTTTTAAAATAATTTTACCCATATTAGTACCTATACTTTCTGGATGAAATTGGAGACCAAATATTGGTAATTTTTTATGTGCAATACCCATTATAATCTTATTATTTGTTTCAGCAGTAATTAAAAAATCTTTTGGCATAGTTCTTTTATCAATTATAAGAGAATGATACCTAGTTGCATTAAATTTTCTTTCTACATTTTTAAATATAGAGTGGCCAAAGTGATTAATTGTATCAACTTTTCCGTGCATGATTTCTTTGCATTTAACAATTTTACCTCCGAAAGCTTGACCAATAGTTTGATGCCCTAAACAAATACCAAGTATAGGAAACCGTTTTGATAATTCTGAAACGATATTAAGACTTATACCAGCTTCATTTGGTGTGCATGGACCCGGCGAAATAACTATTGATTTAGGTTTTAATTTAAGAATTTTATTTATAGAAATTTTGTCATTTCTAAAAACAACAACCTTCTGATTTAAATCCATTAAGTAGTGTTTTACATTGTAAGTAAAACTATCATAATTATCTATCAGTAAAATCATATATCAAATTTGTATGAATCCTCAGCAGCTGCCATTAAAGCACCTGCTTTATTCAAAATTTCTTGATGTTCATTTTTTGGAACAGAATCATAAACTATCCCAGCACCAGCTTGGATGTATAATTTGTTATCTTTTACAAGTCCAGTTCTTAAACTAATGCATGTATCCATATCTCCATTAGAATCAAAATAACCCATACAGCCTGCATAAAAGCTTCTATTTAAGTTTTCAAGCTCCTCTATGATTTCCATCGCCCTTATTTTTGGGGCACCAGAAACTGTACCTGCTGGAAATCCTGCCATTAATGCATCTAGAGCATCTAAATTATTTTCTATTTTTCCTTCAACGTTTGAAACGATATGCATAACATGAGAATAATATTCAATAATCATCTTTTCAGTAACATTCACTGTTCCTTTTTTTGAAACTCGACCAACATCGTTTCTACCTAAGTCTAAAAGCATTAAGTGTTCTGCGAGTTCTTTTTTATCATTAAGTAAATCATTAGATAAAAACAGATCTTCAGAAGTATTTTTTCCTCTTTTTCTTGTTCCAGCAATTGGTCTTATCGTAACTTTTTTATTCCTTAATTGAACCATTAATTCTGGACTAGATGCAACAAGACCAATTTTATCAAAGTTAAGATTTACTAGATAAGGAGATGGGTTTAGTCGTCTTAACGATCTATAAAGATTGACTGCCTTTAAATGATATTTTGTTTCAAATCTCTGTGAAGGTACAACTTGGAAAATGTCTCCATTTTTAATATATTCCTTTGCCTTATTTACAATTTTATAAAATTGTTCTTTTTTGAAATTTGATTTAAATTTTAATTTAGATTTTTTATTTTTATTTTGTGCAGGTTTTAGAATACTCTTTTCTAACTTCTTAATTGTTTTATCTATAAGTAATTTATTTTTTCTATAAGCATTTTCTGCTGAGATTTTTTTACTTGGATAAGTAACTGTCATAAGGGAAATATTGTCCTTTATATTATCAAACACAGCAACTATTTTTGGTCTAATTAAAATTGCATCAGGTATTTTTATATTGTCATTATTGCTTAGTTTAATGTTTTCAATATATTGAATCATTGGGTATCCTAGATACCCAACCAGTGTTGGGAAGGGTACGTCAATTTCATTATTTTTAAATTTTGAAATTTTTACAAGTTCTTTAAGGCTATGAATTGGCTTTTGATCTAATTTGTAATCAAAATTATGATCCAAATATTTAACTTTTGCTTTACCTTTTTCAACTCTCCAAATTAAATCTGGATCACAACCAAGTAATGAGTAACGTCCTCTTTTACTTCCACCCTCTACTGACTCTAATAGAAAAGAATATTTTTCTGATTTACTAATTTTTAGTAATGATGAAAATGGCGTTTCAATATCAGCAATAAGATTTTTTTTTAATATCTGAGGGAAGCCTTTATTATATTGGCTTATAAAATATTTTTTTTCTAAACTCATTTATACTGAGATAAAAGACCATTTATCAGTTCATCATTGAACGAAATTTCTTTTGTCTTAATAATCTCACTACCAAAAGCTGTTTTCAAATCTTCTATCAAATTAATGTTTTTAGTATTCTCACCTTCTGTAGGCATTTTTATATTTTCAATATTTGCGAAATAAATAGCATTTTCGTCTGATCCAAAAGTCACTTTATCTATATCAGTTTCAAAAATTTTTTGCTTAAATGATATTGGCAATTCATCATTTACATTTAATTTTAAGGATAATTTTTCTGAACCAACTGAATATAAATTACTTATATTTGCAAAAGTCTCCTTATTGTTTTCAAAAATATCTTCTGCTTGCTCAGTTTTTTTAGTAAAAATAAAATCTTCTAAAAGACTGTCAAAGATATTATCAATATTATCTATTTTTGAAGGATATATTTCTTCGATATTAACAATAAAAGAAATATTATTATCAAAATCTACTAAATCACTTACAAAATCTTTATTTTGAGAAAAAGAAAATGAAATTACATTACTTAAAATTGGATCATCTTCATTATTATTGTTAATAATTTTTTTCTTATTGATTAATTTAAGATTATTTTGATTTGCTATTTCAGTTATTGAAAATCCATCAAGTATTTGTTGATCGAGACTTAATTTTAATTCATTGAAGTAATTATCTAATTCAAAATTGGTTAATGTATTATTGATTTCATTCTTTACTTCATCAAATTTTAATTCTTTTTCTGGGATAATTTCATCCAAAATAATTATATGATATGCTAAAGTCGTTTGAACTACATCTGATATGTTTCCTTGTGATAGTTGAAATATAACATTTGCAAGTTGTTCCAAAACTTTATTTCTATCTACGTTTTTGAATTCATTAAATATTATATTATTTTCTTCTGCATATTTTATAACTTCTTCATTAATCATTCCGGAAACACTTAATTTAAAATCATCTGCTTCTTCTTTTGATTTAAAATTAAATTGCTTAAAGCTTCTCTCTTCTGGATCAATAAATAATTTTTTATTATTGTTATAATATTTCTTAATACTATTTTCTGAAGGTGAAAAATTATCTCTAAAATCATTTTTATTTATTAATATATATGAAATATCTCTCTCTTCTTTTGTCATATATGCGGAAGAGTTATTATTAAAATAATCTAAAAGTTCTTTATTATCTTTTGTAATTTGATCTTTGCTGTAGTTTTTAAGTTTAATATTGTTGTAAGGTATTTTAAGCAACTCTATTTCTCTAGTCTGGTTATTATGCTTATTAAAATTTACTTGCAATTGTGAGGGGTAATTTTTTTGAAAGAAAAGGTTATCAAATACATTAGCTCTAGTTTCATAATTTATTAAATCGACAAGATCCTCAATTTTCAATCCTTGATTTCTTAAGAATGTATTTAATATATCGTCATCTAGTTTATTATTAATATAAAGATCTGGAAAGTTTCTTTTTGTTTCTTTGGCAATTGTAGTTTCATCTAAAATGAAGTTTATTTTATCAAACTCATTTTCAAAAATTGCATTGTTGACTAAATATTGAAGCGCAATTTGATGAACTTGAAAACTTCTTATCTGATCACCTGTTAATTCGCTTCCAATCATTTGAGAAAATCTATTAATGTTCATATCCATTGATCTAAGAAATTTTGTTGTAGAAATAGGTGTGCCTGAAATATTCGCTACAAAATTATCAGAATTGAATAAATTAGAATATCTTTGTGAGCCACGAAAAAAAAATAGGCTTGCTGCAAAAAGTATGGCTAGTCCAATGCCAATCCAAGAATTTCTTATAGCTCTCATAAAATTTCTATTGCTTCTATAATATTAGTTTCTATAAATAAAAGTAATTATGGTAAATCTTGATAAATATTCCTCAATTTTTATAGCAAATTGGAAATTAAATGGAAATTCCTCATTTTTAAAAGATTATTATGAAAAATTAAAAGTTAATTCTAATAATTGTACGATTATCTGCTCACCTTCAATTTATTTAAAATCACTAAAAGGAAATAATGAAAACTTATTTTGTGGCGCACAAGATGTCTCTTCTTATAAAGAGGGTGCTTACACAGGAGAATTATCCGCCTCAATGCTGAGAGATAATAATATTGATTTTTGTTTGGTTGGACATTCTGAACGAAGACAATACTTTGCTGATACAAATAACAATGTAAACATTAAAAGCTCAAACCTTATTGAGGAAAATATTATACCAGTGATATGCATAGGTGAAACCTTAGAGCAGAAAGAAAAAAACTTAACAGAAGAAATCTTATCTACACAAATTAAAGATAGTATTCCAAATTTAGCAAATCATCAAAATACATTAATTGCTTATGAGCCAGTTTGGGCAATAGGAACAGGATTAACACCAACTTTGGATGAGATAAATCAAGTACACGAACTCATTAAAAATTTTGATACTAGATTTAACAACTTTAAAGTTCTCTATGGTGGTTCTGTAAAATCTACAAATTCTAAAGAAATTAATGATTTAAATCATGTTGATGGCTGTTTAATTGGTGGAGCTTCTCTAAAAGTTGATGAATTCAATATAATTATATCTTGATAAATAAAATCTAATAAATATAAGCCAACAAATGACTACTCTTATTGTAATTCAACTAATACTAGCAATCGCTCTTGTGATTTTAGTACTATTACAAGGATCAGATAATGAAGGTTTAGGTCTCGGAGGTGGAACTTTTGGTGGAATGATGTCAGCTAGAGGTTCGGCTAATCTTCTTTCAAGATTAACAGCTATTACAGCTACTTTGTTCATGATTATGAGTGTTGTATTAACAATAACTGCATCCGTTGGATCAGATCGCAATGTATTAGAGTCTCTTCCTGCAATTAATACAGAAGAAACTTCTGAAGAACCATCTATACCAGAAAATAATTAATTATATCTTGCTATAAATAGATCTATTATGTATCACGGTATTCCGTAATGCATTTTGTTTTTATTACGGGCGGTGTAGCGTCATCTCTTGGAAAAGGTATAGCCTCAGCCTCTTTAGCAACTCTTCTAAAAAGTAGAAAATTTAAAGTAAGGATAAGAAAGTTAGATCCATATCTAAATGTTGATCCAGGAACAATGAGTCCATATCAACATGGAGAAGTTTACGTTACTGATGATGGTGCAGAAACAGATTTAGATCTAGGTCATTACGAAAGATTCACAAATCAGTCTGCTAAACAATCAGATAGCGTGTCGTCAGGTAAGATTTATTCCAATGTTCTTCTAAAAGAAAGGAAGGGAGATTATCTTGGTTCAACAATTCAGGTAATTCCTCATGTTACTAATGAAATAAAATCATTTATTAATAGTGATTTAAAAAATGAAGATATCGCAATTTATGAAATAGGTGGAACAGTTGGAGATATTGAATCTCTACCTTTTTTAGAAGCAATAAGACAAATTAGAAATGATAAAAATATTTCATCAGCATTAATTCATATGACTTATATTCCATATTTAAGTTCAGCAGGTGAATTGAAAACGAAACCTACTCAACATTCAGTTAAAGAACTTCTAAATGCTGGTATTCAACCCGATATAATTATGTGTAGATCTGAACAACCAATAGATAATGATTCAATTTCTAAAATATCTTTATTTTGTAATGTTAAAAAAGAGTCCGTAATTCCTGCATTGAATGCTAAATCAATTTATGAAGTTCCTTCATTGTATTCCAAATATGGTTTGGATGAGGCTTTGCTTAAACAATTGGGTTATAAACCAAAAAATCACAAATTAAATTTAAAACCTTGGATCGATCTTCAAAAAAAAATTAAAAAAAGAAAACATAAAGTAAAAATTGCAGTAGTAGGAAAATACACAAATCTTAAAGATAGTTATAAATCACTAAATGAAGCATTGGTTCACGGGGGTATAGAAAATTCTACTGACGTAGATATTCAATGGATTAATTCTGAAAAAGAAAACAACATTAGTTTAATGAAAAAATTAAAAGGTTGTGATGGTATCCTAATTCCAGGTGGTTTTGGTATTCGCGGCATTAATGGAAAAATTAATGCCATCAAATATGCTAGAGAAAATAATATTCCTTTTTTTGGAATATGTCTTGGCATGCAGTTAGCTGTTATTGAAATAGCACAAAATGTCCTAAAAATTAAAAACGCTCATTCTTCAGAATTTAAGAAAACTACTAAATCAGTAGTTGGATTAATGACAGAATGGATAAATAAAAATAAGATCGAAAAAAGAGATAAAAATAGTGACAAAGGTGGAACAATGCGTCTTGGAGCATACAAAGCTATTTTGAAAAAAAATTCAAAAATCTTTTCGATATATAAAAATAAAGTAATTAGTGAGAGACATAGACATAGATACGAGGTAAACCAGAAATATCTATCAAAATTTGAAAACAAAGGTTATTATTTCAGTGGTATGTCGCCAGATGGATTATTACCTGAAGTGCTTGAGAGTAAAAAACATAAATGGTTTATAGGAGTTCAATATCATCCAGAGTTAAAATCAAGACCATTAGATCCTCATCCTCTTTTTGTATCATTTATAAAGGCCGCAATTAATGATTAATATCAATCTAAAAAAATTTTCTATCTCAAATAATTCTCCATTTGTATTAATAGCCGGTCCGTGTGTAATAGAAAATGAAATTCACTCTTTGACGGTTGCGGAAGAGCTACATAAAATATGTGATGATGTTGGTGTCAATTTAATTTTTAAATCTAGTTTTGATAAGGCAAATAGATCCAGTATTAATAGTGATAGGGGTATCAAGCTTGATGACGCATTAAAAATCTTTGAAAAAATTAAAACAAATTTTAATTTACCAATACTAACCGATGTCCATAATGAGGCTCAATGTAATCAATTAAATCAAGATAGTATTATCGATATTATTCAAATTCCTGCGTTTCTATGCCGTCAAACAGATTTATTATTAGCTGCAGGTAGAACAAATAAAATTATTAATGTTAAAAAAGGTCAATTTTTATCACCAACTGAAGTTAAAAATATTTTTACCAAAATAGAGACTACAGATAATAAAAACATTATGATAACTGAAAGAGGAACTACTTTTGGTTACAACACGTTAGTAAATGATTTTAAAGGTATAGATATTATGAAAAAATATAAGTATCCTGTAATTTTTGATGCAACTCATTCTGTTCAACAACCAGGAGGTAGAGGAGATAAAAGTGGCGGTCAAAGAGAACATATTCCTTCTTTATGTAAAGCTGCTATTTCTATTGGTGTAGCTGGTTTATTTTTAGAAACACATAATGATCCAGATAATGCCCCTAGCGATGGACCAAACATGATTAATATAAAAGATTTAAAAAATTTATTAATTAAACTTAAACAATTTGATGATATAGCGAAAAACCATGCCTAAAATAACAAATATAAAAGCAAGACAAATAATAGATAGCAGAGGAAATCCAACTGTTGAATGCGATATAGAGTTTGAAAATTCTATTTTTGGAAGAGCTGCAGTGCCAAGTGGAGCATCTACTGGAGTACATGAAGCTCTAGAATTGCGAGATAATGATAAATCCAAATACAAAGGTAAAGGAGTTTTGAAAGCAGTGGGAAATATCAATGATACAATTTCTAATGAACTAGTTGGAAAATCAATTGAAGATATTTCTTCTTTTGATGATTTTTTATTAGAACTTGATGGTACGGAAAATAAATCTAACCTAGGCGCTAATGCAACACTTGCTGCAAGCTTAGCTTTTGCAAAATGTTTAGCTTCTTTTGAAGGTCATGAACTTTATTCTTTTCTTGGTAAAGAACATACAATGAGTCTTCCAGTTCCAATGATGAACATTATTAATGGAGGATCACATGCAGATAATGACGTTGATATTCAAGAATTTATGGTTGCTCCTATAGGTGCAAATAATTTTTCAGAAGCACTTCAATATGGTTGCGAAATATTTCATTCATTAAAGTCACTTTTAAAATCAAAAGGCTTAAACACAAATGTTGGTGATGAAGGTGGATTTGCTCCTAACATAAATAGTTCAAGTGAAATCATAGAAACGGTTTTGCATTCAGTTGAGGATGCAGGCTTTAAACCTGGAAAAGATATTTATCTTTCCCTTGATGTTGCATCAACTGAATTTTACAAAAATAATAAATACGATTTACAGGGAGAAAAAATTGTTTTGTCTTCTGATGAGATGATAAAATATTTAGAAAAATTGGTAAATGCTTATCCTATTTACTCTATTGAAGATGGAATGTCAGAGGATGATTGGGATGGTTGGTCTAATTTAACATCAACAATAGGAGAAAAAGTTCAGTTAGTTGGTGATGATTTATTTGTTACAAATAAAAAAAGATTACAAAAAGGTATTGTAGAGGGTGCGGGTAATTCTATTTTAGTAAAAGTAAATCAAATAGGTACTCTAAAAGAAACTTTGGAGTCGATTAAATTAGCAAAAGAAAATAATTTCACTACTATTATTTCACATCGTTCGGGTGAGACTGAAGATACGACGATTGCTGATTTATCAGTTGGTGTTTCAGCAGGTCAAATTAAAACAGGATCATTATCTAGAACAGATAGAACAGCAAAATATAATCAATTGTTAAGAATTGAAGAAGCTTTACAAGGTAAAGCAAATTATGCTGGATCATCTATCTTAAATAATAAATAATTGACAGTTTCGATCTTAAATATGCTATTTGTATAATAAATGAATAAATCTTTAGTTTTAAAAAATAAATTTTATTTCTATTTATCCTTTTTATTTACTTTTTTTCTATTTGTTTATCTTCTCTATTTTCTAATAAATGGTGAGAGGGGATTACTGAAATATTTCAGTCTTAAAAATCTTAATGCTCAATACAATGAACAATATATGTCCTTAAAAAAGGAAAATGAATTTTACTTAGATAGAATTAAAAGATTACAACCAAATACTATAGATTTGGACTATTTAGATGAGACATTTAGGAAAGTTACAGGATTTACTTCAGAAAACGAAACAGTTATAATTATAGAATAGATTGATTTATTTGACAAAAAATTACCCTAATTATAATTAAAGATTATCATATGAAGAAACTCCAAAAAGCCGACTACATTAAAATGTATTCTTTTATGCTCAAAATTAGAAGATTTGAGGAAAGAGCAGCTCAACTTTACGGAATGGGTAAAATAGGCGGTTTTTGTCATTTGTATATTGGCCAAGAAGCTGTTGTTGTTGGTATATTAATGACAATTGATAAGAATGACTCAGTTGTAACAACTTACAGAGATCATGGCCATATGATTGCTAGAGGATTAGATCCAAAACGTATTATGGCAGAATTGACTGGTAGAGAAGATGGTTATTCTGCTGGTAAGGGTGGTTCAATGCATATGTTTTCAAAGGAAAATAATTTTTATGGTGGTCATGGTATTGTAGGAGCTCAAGTACCAATTGGAACCGGTATAGCATTCACGCATAAATATAATGGAGAAAAAAATATATGCAGAACATATATTGGTGATGGAGCGATGAACAATGGACAAGTTTTTGAAGCTTTTAATCTAGCTGCTTTATGGAAGCTTCCTGTTTTATACATTATTGAAAATAATAAATATGGAATGGGCACATCTGTAGATAGAGCGGCGGCGGGATTAGACTTATATAAAAGAGGGGAGGCATTTGGTATTCCTGGTGAGAAGGTAGATGGGATGAATGTGTTCTCTGTTATAGAAGCAGCAGATAAAGCAGGTAAGTATGTCAGAGAAGGGAATGGGCCTTATATTATTGAAGTACAAACATATCGATATAGAGGACATTCAATGTCAGATCCTGCAAAATATAGAACAAAAGAAGAATTAGATAATTATAAGCAAACCGATCCTATTGAAATAGTAAAAGCTGAAATTTTAAAGAAAAAAATTGCAACCAATGATGAAATTGAAAAAATTAATAAAGATACTTTAGAAGAAATTAAAAATGCAGCTGAATTTGCAACCAATAGTCCTTTTCCAAAGGACAGTGAACTTTATACGGATGTTTATTTATAAATTATGAGCACAGAAATTTTAATGCCCGCATTATCTCCAACAATGACAGAGGGGAATCTGTCTAAGTGGTTAATTAAAAAAGGAGATACTGTCAAAGCTGGCGATTTGATTGCTGAAATTGAAACTGATAAAGCAACAATGGAAGTAGAAGCGGTAGATGAAGGTGTTGTTCTTGATCTTTTATTTAAAGAAGGAGAAGCCAATATTCCAGTAAATAAAGCTATAGCGATTATTGGCGATCCAAATGAAAAAGTTGAAGTAAAAAAAGAAGCTCCCATTGAAAAAGTGATTGAAGAAAAGAAAATTGAAAAAAATATTGAGACAAAAATTGAGAATAAGAAAGCTGATTTAATCGATACACCATCACCTAAAATAGAGGAAGATAGAAATTTAAGTTCAGAAGAAATTACTATGCGCCAAGCACTAAGAGACACAATGGCTGAAGAAATGAGAAAAGATAATAAAGTTTTCATACTAGGAGAGGAAGTTGCCGAATATCAAGGTGCGTATAAAGTAACACAAGGTCTTCTTCAGGAATTTGGCAAAGAAAGAGTATTAGATACTCCTATTTCTGAACATGGGTTTACCGGATTAGCAGTTGGAGCAGCATTTAAGGGATTGAGACCAATCTTAGAATTCATGACTTTTAATTTTTCTATGCAAGCAATTGATCAAATTATAAATTCAGCTGCAAAAACACTTTACATGTCTGGAGGACAAATTAATTGCCCTATTGTATTCAGAGGACCTAATGGTGCTGCGGCCCAAGTTGCTGCACAACATAGTCAGGATTTTTCTTCCTGGTATTCTCAAGTTCCAGGTTTAAAAGTCATTGCGCCATCTACTCCTTATAACGCAAAAGGTTTATTAAGATCTGCAATATCAGATCCAAATCCTGTAATTTTTCTAGAAAATGAAATTCTTTATGGATTAAAAGGTCCCGTAAATAATGACATTAATTTCTCAATACCAATTGGAAAAGCAAATATAGAAAAAGAAGGAAAAGATTTAACGATCGTAACGTATTCAATAATGTTGCAGAAATCAAAAGAAGCTGCATTAAGACTAAAAGATGAATACAATTTAGATACAGAAATTATTGATTTACAAACTTTACGACCTTTGGATACAGAAACAATTTTAAATTCAGTTAAAAAAACTAATAGACTAATCACTGTCGAAGAGTCATGGCCATTTGGTAGTGTTGGTTCTGAAATTGCAAATATTGTTCAAAGGGATGCATTTGATTATTTAGACTCACCAGTGATAAAAGTTAATAGTGCGGATGTTCCAATGCCATACGCATTGAGCTTAGAAAAATTATATCTTCCTCAAGTTGATGACATTATAAATGCTGCAAAAAAAGTAAGTTATATAAAATAAATGGCAATTAAAGTTTTAATGCCTGCATTATCACCCACAATGTCAGAGGGTGTAATTAATAAATGGTTAGTTAATATTGGTGATACTGTTTCAGCTGGAGATATATTAGCTGAAATTGAAACAGATAAAGCAACAATGGAAGTTGAGGCAGTTGATGAGGGAGAAATTACACATTTAATTGATACAACACCAGATAAACAAATTGCTGTTAATTCTGTCATTGCTCTAATCAATGGTAGCAAAGATGAAAGATTAGAAGATTATAATGATAAAGATCACACTGTAAGCAGTGAAGAAAAAAATGAAGTTTCAGAAACACCTAAAGTAAATACTGAAGTAGATAACAGTCAAATAATAGAAAGAAGTAAAGATTCAAAAACTAAACAAAATACTAATTTTGCTTCACCGTTTGTTAAAAAATTTTCGAAAGATAACAATATTGATCTAACTCTTATTAAAGGGTCTGGACCTGATGGTAGGATAATAAAAAAAGATATCCAAAATTTTGAACTTCATATCAATGATGAAAATATTTCTGTAATTGAGCCATCTAGTATTAGAAAAATAATTGCTGCAAGAACAACACAAACAAAAAACGAGGTTCCACATTTTTATCTTACTATTGAAACAAGAATGGATAAGCTAATAAATTTAAGAAAAAAAATAAATTCAAATAGTAATATCAAAATCTCGTTTAATGATCTCATTGTAAAAGCATGCGCAATGGCAATAGTGAAAAATCCAGAAACAAATATTTCTTGGGTGAATGGTAAAATTCATCAATATAAAAATATCGATATTGCTATAGCGGTAGCGTTAAAAGAAGGATTGATAACCCCTATTGTCAAACAAGCTGATACAAAAGGATTAGCTGAAATCTCAACAGAAATAAAATCACTAGTAAAAAAAGCTAATCAAAATAAATTATTACCAGAAGAGTATAGCGGAGGATCTATAACTATCTCTAATTTAGGCATGTTTGGAATCACAGAATTTAAAGCAATTATTAATCCGCCTCAATCAAGTATTATTGCAATTGGATCTATAATTGAAAAACCTGTTGTGAACTCTGGCAGTATTGAAATAGGGCATACAATGAAATCTACTATTTCAGCTGATCATAGATCACTAGATGGTGCCGTTGCGGCAAAATTACTCAAAGATTTTAGCGATATTTTGGAAGATCCCTTCCAAATATGGTTGAATAGCATGGATATGGAAGTTATTTAACCTTCATGAGTGGACCACGTCATCCTGAAAAAGTTAAAAATAAATCAAATCCAATTCCTAAAAAACCAAGTTGGATTAGAGTAAAAGCACCAACTTCAAAATTTTTCAAAGAAACAAATAAACTCCTAAAAGATAAAAAAATTGTAACTGTATGCGAAGAAGCTGCATGTCCAAATATAGCTGAATGTTGGCAAAAAAAACATGCAACATTTATGATACTAGGAGATATTTGTACTAGAGCTTGCGCATTTTGTAATATTAAAACTGGCAAACCTCATTATATAGATCACGGTGAAGCTATAAGAATTGCTGAATCAGTTAAGCAATTGAATTTAGAACATGTTGTAATAACAAGTGTTGACAGAGACGACCTAATAGATGGTGGAGCACTACATTTTATCAACGTAATAGATTCAATTAAATCTTTAAATCCAAGTTGCACAATTGAAATTTTAACTCCTGACTTTAAAAATAAACCTGAAGCTATAGATATTTTATCAAAAAATTTACCTGACGTTTTCAATCATAACTTAGAAACAGTCCCAAGATTATATCCATCAATTCGTCCGGGTTCACGTTACTTTGTAAGTCTAAATTTACTTAGTCAAATTAAAGAAAAAAATCCAAGTATATTTACAAAATCAGGTCTAATGGTTGGTTTAGGTGAAACTAAAGAAGAAGTATATCAGGTAATGGATGATTTAAGAGCAGCTAATGTTGATTTTATTACAATAGGGCAATACTTACCTCCAACACCGAAACACGCTAAGCTAGAAAAATTTATTACTCCTGAAGAATTTGAGGAATATAAAAAAATGGCATACGCAAAAGGATTTCTAATGGTTGCATCATCACCTCTTACTCGCTCAAGTTATCACGCATCTGATGATTTTAAAATAATGCAAGAAAATAGGAAAAATAAACTTTATTCAATTCAATGAAGTCATCAAATAGGGAGGAGATAGTCGATCATGATGCAAAGGGTCTTTTTGATATCGTTTTAGATATTGAGAGTTATCCTTATTTTATCCCTTGGTGTTCAGCAATGAAAGTACATTCAAAAAGTGAAAAAGAAATCTATGCAGACATGGTTGTTTGGTACAAATATTTTATGCCCCAAACTTTTGGTTCTCACGTCACTTTTGATAAAAAAAAACTTTCAATAAGTACAACTTATATTGAAGGACCTTTAAAAGACCTTAAAACTAATTGGATTTTTGAATCATTAAAAAAAAATCAAACAAGAATTCATTTTAATGTTGAATTTGAATTTAAACGATTTTTTCACCAAAAAATCGCTGAAGCTTTTTTTCCTTTAATTGAAAACAAAATGATTGAATCATTTAAAGTTCGTGCTGATGAAATTTTAGATTAATTCATAAATTTTTCTAAATATAAAATCTCTAGTTTTTCTTTGTATATCTAATCTACTCCCCTTGTATATTTTTTTAAAAATATAATTTTTATTATTAATCTTTATCCCAATATACACTAGTCCTACTGGCTTTAATTTTGTTCCACCATTAGGACCTGCTATACCAGTTGTAGAAATGCAGATTTTTGTTTTTTCATTTTTATACAGACCATTTATCATGTCCTCAGCTACTTCTTTACTTACAGCTCCAAATTTAGAGAGATTACTTTTTGAAACAGATAAATACTTAGATTTAGCTTTATTTGAATAACTAATAATCCCGTAAGAGAAAATTTTTGAAACTCTACTATATTTTGTGATAGTGTTTGCTATTAGCCCACCTGTGCATGACTCAGCAACTGAAATTGAGACATTTTTTTTTATTAATTTATCTATAACTTTTTTAATAATTGGCATGCACAATATAAAGAATTATTATTGTATATATTCCTGCTATTAAATCATCAAGAATTACACCAAAAGCTGATTTAAGTTTCCTGTCTACTATGTTGGCTGGAAAAATTTTCAATATATCAAAAAAACGAAATAAAATAAAAATTAGCGCTATTGTTACATAAGGATTTATTATTTTAATTTGATCATAAAATATTAAAATTAAGTATATTCCTAAGAATTCATCAATAACTATTATTTTTGAGTCATGGGATTGGGTATGTGAAGAAAATTGATTAATAAAAAATAAAGATAGTAAAAAGATTATAAAAAAAATAACTATAAATATTTCAAAAGAAATAATTTTGTATTCAACAATAGGAAATAAAATAACTATGGATAAAAAAGATGCAAAAGTTCCTGATGGTATTAATTTAATATATCCAGCAAAAGATAGAGATACAAAAAAATTAGCTAATTTTATCATTTGTTACATGAACTATAGATTCAGCTGCAATTCCTTCACCATTTCCAATAAAACCAATCTTCTCATTTGTTGTTGCTTTAATAGATACAGAGTTATTTTTGATTTGAAGTAATGATGAAATATTTTTAATCATTTTTGAAACATACTTATTAATTTTAGGTTTTTCAGCTATTATATTTATATCTAAATTTATAATGTAATAACCTTTTTCTTTAAGTTTATTTCTGCAATAAATAATAAATTTAGATGAATCTGCATTTTTCCATTTTTTATCCGTGTTTGGAAAGTGATAACCTATATCTCTCATCGAAAGTGCTCCAAAAATACTGTCACAAATTGCATGAAGTACAACGTCAGCATCAGAATGACCAATTAATTTAGAGAAAGGTATTTTAATTCCTCCTAATTTTAATCCATTTTTAGTATTTTTATCAATTTGATGAATATCGTAACCAATACCGTATTTTGTTATTGGCTTTCTATATAAATTAAATAACCGAATATCTTCTGGATAAGTAATTTTAATATTATTTTTCTCACCTTTGATAAAATTAATTTTAATTTTTGATTTTTGTAATAGGCCTGCATCATCACTAAATTCAAAATTTTTATATTTAAAATGCTCTTTTAATATTAAATTATAATTAAAACCTTGAGGTGTTTGTACATTGATTGCTGTTGTTTCCAATTTGCTATTCTTTATTAATTGTCTATCGTGATATTCAACATATGGAATTGCATTAGTGTTTTTATTTAATTTTGAAATAATTTTCTTAATTAATTTATTACTACATAAAGGCCTTGCAGCATCGTGTATTAGCACTTTCTTAATTTTAAATTTTTTTAAATTTTTTAGAGCATTAAAAGAAGAAATTTGTCTTGTATTGCCAGGTTTTGAAAAGGTTATTTTTGTTTTGTCAGAAAAGGCCTTATGATTAAAATAAGTGTTTTGATATTTTTTATCTATTGAAATATTTATAATATCAAAGTTTGATAAGTCTAAATTTGAAACAAAATAATTTAAAAAATTTGTATTCCCAATTTTTAAGAATTGTTTTGGAATTTTTTGACCAAATCTCTTTCCTTTTCCGCCAGCAAGAATTACAAGTGCATTTTTCATCATTTTAATTTATAAATAATATTATTTTATAATCATTATTTGAAAAATTAACTAAAGTACACAGTGTTTAACCTATCAAAATTACTTAAATCTATTCATCTATCTAGATTATCTTTTTATTTTTTAATTTTTCTAATCATATTAAGTTTTTCGATTACATTCTATTTAATGCTACCAAATAACGATTTAGTAAAAGATCCAAGAAGATTACAATTTTTTTTATTGGCTGATGTTATATTTGTCATTTTATTGATTTCAATAATTGTTAGGCAAATTGTCCTTATTTTAGTGAGAAGAAGAAAAAGTTATGATGAATCGCGATTATATATAAAATTTGTTAATTTATTTGCTGCAATGGCTTTGGGCCCAGCCATTGGATTAGTTATCATTACTTCACTTTTCTTCAATCTAGAGTTAAGAACTTGGTACGGAGATGCTGTAAGAGATGCAGTTGTTAATTCTAACATCGTAGCAAAAAATTATGAAAATGAGATTCAGGCAGAAATAGTTTCTGATACTCAATTAATAATGAGAGAAATATTAAAAGCTTCTCAAAATAATGAAGTAAATATTCAATCAATAAGAGTAGCTTTAAGTGAATTTATTAATTTGAGAACAATTTCAAGTATCTATATTTTTAATACTGAAGGCAATATCTACTTAAGTCTTAAAGATCCTGATAATGAAAATTTTTCTCTTCCATCAAATGAGATATTTAAAGTTGTTAATCAAAACCAAGTTTACATTTTTCAATTAGATAAAAATTCTATCACAGCCTATAAAAAAATAAATTTTTTAAATGACGTTTATATGCAGGTTAATAGAAATTTGAATACAAATATCTGGGATCATATTAGTGCTACAAAAGAGGCATTTGAAATTTATACTATGAAAGAAGAGGAAAGTTCAGGAATTCAAATAACCTATTCAATGATATTTGTTCTTTTCTCCATTTGTTTTATATTGGTGGCAATTTTGATTGGGTTTAATTTAGCAAGTAACCTTAGTAAACCAATTACAAACTTAATCAAATCAGCGAATAAGATCTCAGAAGGGAATTTTGATGCTAAAGTTAGTGAAACAGATCAATTTCAAGAAATAAAAGTTTTACTAACGTCTTATAATAAAATGATTTCTGAAATTGAGAATAAACAAAATGAGTTAATATCCAAAAGTCAAGAAGATGAAGAAAAAAGAATTTTTATAGAGGCGATCTTAAGTCTTTTAACAATAGGTGTAATTTCTTTAGATAAAAATTTTAATATTTTGTTATACAATAAAACTCTAACAAAACTGTTTAGAAGCACTAAAACTTTTAAAATAAATGATAATTTTCTATCCTATTTTCCTGAATGGAAAAAAATATTTGAGAATTTTGAAACTTCAAATAAAGTATTATTAAATTTTCAATACGATTTTACATTATTTGATGATCAAAGAAATTTTAATATTAGAATTATTAAAGAGATTAATGATAATAAAATTGAGGGATATGTTGTTGCCCTAGATGATGCTACATCTTTAATTTTAGCAGAAAAACATGCAGCTTGGTCTGATATTGCAAGAAAGATAGCACACGAAGTTAAAAATCCTTTAACCCCAATTAAGCTTTCTGCTGAAAGAATAGAAAAGAAATTTTTAGATACAAAAACAGATAAGGAGGATATTGCACTTTTAACTAAAACAATATCAAGACAAGTAGATGATATTGGGAAGTTAGTTGACGAATTTTCATCTTTTGCAAGAATGCCTGAGGCAGAAATCAAGCTTGATAATCTATCAAAATGCTTAGAAGAGGCATACCTTCTCTATTTTAATACAAGGAAGGATATAAAGCTTAATTTAATTAAACCTGAAAATGATATTTATTTTCACTTTGATGCCCTTCAAATCTCAAGATGTTTTAATAACTTAATTAAAAATGCTATTGAAGCTGTGGAAAAAATACCCAATCCTGCAGTCGAAGTATTATTAGCTACTGATGTGAAAAATATAAAAATTGAAATAAAAGATAATGGTGTGGGAATTGATGAAAAAATGTTGAGTAAAATATTTGAGCCTTATTTTACAACTAAAACAAAAGGAACCGGTCTTGGTTTATCTATTGTAAAAAGAATTATTGAAGATCATGGTGGTAAAATAAAAATTGAGAAAAATAAAAATATGGCAGGAACAACATCACTAATTAATTTTGAATACAATGCATAAAGTTTTAATTATAGATGATGAAAAAGATATTTGTTTTCTTATTTCAGAAATTTTAAAAGATGAAAATTATAATACTTCAATTGCTCTTAATTCAGATGAAGCAATTAATAAATTCAATGAAATAAAACCTGATTTAGTTATTTTAGATGTATGGTTATCTAAAAGTAAATTAGATGGTATTGAAATTTTAAAAGAATTTAAATCAATTAATAGTAACATTCCAATTATTATTATAAGTGGTCATGGTACTGTTGACCTTGCAGTAAAATCTATAAAAAATGGAGCATACGACTTTTTAGAAAAGCCATTCAATAGTGATAAATTAATTATTCTTACTAAGAGAGCAATAGAAAGTTCATCATTATTGAGTGAAAATAAAAATTTAAAAGATACCTTAATTAAAACTATACCACTAATAGGGAATTCAGAATTTATTAAAAAAATTAACAAACATTTAAATGAGCAAAGTTCAAGTAATTCAAGATTATTAATTGAAGGGCCATTTGGAACAGGAAAAAAACATTTCACAAATCTAATACATCAAAATTCACAATATAAAGATAAGCTTCCTATATCAATTGATTTTAAAAAACTTACAAATGAAGCATTGGATAATATGTTTGTAGAAAATAAAAACGCAATTAATGAAAATATTTTTTATCGATCAAACAATAATTCATTAATACTGCTTAATATTGAAACCCTACCAAATATTTACCAAAAAAAACTTTTAAATTTTTTAGAAAACAAAAAATTTTTTGAAGACCTTGATATTAAATTAAATCATAAAATTATTACAATTACTGAGAAAAATTTAGAAATAGAAATTGAAAAAGGTAATTTTATTAAAAGATTATATGATAGAATTTCAACAGACTTTATAAAATTTACATCTCTTTCTGACAGGAGAGATGATGTTCTTCCTATTCTCAATTTCTATTTAAATGAAAAGAGTGGAGGAAATTTAAATTTTAAATTTTCTTCTAAAGCTTTAACTAAGTTACAAATGTATGATTGGCCTGGAAATATATCTCAACTAATTAATTATGTAGAAAAAAGCCTGATACTTAACCAAGATCAAAATATAAAAGAGTTAGAAGTTGATGATTTAGCTTTACAAATGGGAGATGAAACTGCGTCAAATTCTTCCAATAATTCATTGGATTTGTCTTTAAAAGAAGCAAGATCCGAGTTTGAAAAAAATTATTTAATATCGCAAATTAAGAGATTTAATGGTAATATAACTAAGGTTTCTGAATTTACAGGAATGGAAAGAACTGCTCTTTATAGAAAATTTAAATCACTAGATATAAAAGTAGAATAACTATTCAATGAAAACAATTATTTGTGGTGCGGGAGATGTTGGGTATAGTATAGCTGACAAACTATCACGCGAAAACTTTGAAGTTACTGTTATTGATGAAGATGAAAATAGATTAAATAAGGTATCTGAAAATCTGGATGTAAAAACAATAAATGGTATTCCTAGTATGCCATCAGTTTTAGAGAGCGCCGGTGCAAATGAATGTGAAATACTGATTGCAGTTACTAAGAGCGATGAAACTAATATGGTTACTTGTCAAATTGGACACTCTTTATTTAAAATAAAAAAGAAAATTGCAAGAATAAGACAACAAGATTATTTAAAAAATGATTGGAAAAATTTATATAATGACGAAAATTTTCCAATAGATGCAATTATTTCTCCCGAACAAGAAGTTGCTAAGGGTATATTTAGAAGATTAATTTCTCCTGGCACAATAGATATGGTTGAATTATCAGATAAAAAATTGAAATTAATTGGATTAAAATGTGAGGATAATTTTTTACATTCAGGCCTATCTGTAAGAGAATTATCAGAAAAATTTCCTGATTATTTAGCTAACATTATGTTTATATTTAGAGGTGATCAAAAATTTACAGTAAATTCTTCAACTAAAATTGAAAAAAAAGATACCATCTTTTTAGTTGTGGAAACTGATAATTTGACAGACGTGTTATCTGAATTTGGCCATCAAGAATTGCAGGCAAAAAAAGCTGTGATTATCGGTGGTGGAAATATAGGATTTTCACTTGCACAATTAATTGAAAATTCTGAAACATATATAAAAACTGAACTCATTGAAGCTAATAAAGAACGTGCAGAATTTCTTGCGTCAAATTTAGAAAATATCACAGTAACATGTGGAGATGGTTTGGACAATCAGATACTTGAAGAAGTAAACATATCAGATTCAGGCTACTGTATATCAATTACAGAAGACGATGAAGTTAATATACTATCATCCTTACTAGCTAAAAGAGCTGGCGCCAACACATCAATAACTTTGATTAATAATAGTAATTATTCATCTTTGTTGTCTAATATTGGTGTTGATATGACCATAGATCCAAAAATAATAACAATTTCTAAAATTTTAGAAAAGGTTAGAGGCGTAAAAATACGAAATGATTATTCTATCGGTGAAGGTTTTGGAGAGGTAATAGAGGCAGATATTCAGTCAGAATCATTTCTTTGTAATAAAAATCTTAAAGAATTAGAATTACCAAAAGGTATACGTATTGGCTCTATTGTAAGGGATAAAAAAATTATAATCCCTAATAGCCAAACTATTTTTAAAGAAAATGATGATGTTGTTTTTTTTGCTGAAACAAACTGCATAAAAAAACTAGAAAAACTTTTATCAAAAGTTTAATTTAATGCCAAATTTTGCTTATATAAATAACAAATTTGTAAATTTTAAATCAGCAAAAATTCATATCGAGGATAGAGGATTACAATTTGCAGATAGTGTTTATGAAGTTATCGCAGTTTTAGATAATAATTTAATTGATTTAGATTTTCATCTTAAGAGATTAAAATATTCTCTTCGTGAATTAGAAATCAAATTTGTAATTAATAAAAAAAACTTAACTAAAATTTTTCTAAATCTAGTAAAGAAAAATAAAACAAGGAATGGTATAATATATTTACAAATTACACGAGGTATTCAATTTAGAGAACATAAATATAAAAAAAATTTAACCCCAACTTTGATTGTATATACAAGAAATAAAAGTTTTAATTTACCTGGAAAAAAATTTGTAGGAGTAAATACAATTACATACCAAGATCTTCGATGGAAAAGACGTGATATTAAAACAGTAAATTTACTTCCAAATATTCTAGCGGCAAATATGGCCAAAAAGAAAAACGCATATGAGGCAATTTTAATACAAAATGGAAAAGTAACTGAAGGCACATCTTCTAATATCTGGATTATAAAAAGAAATAATTTAATAACTCATCCAGCTAATTCTGATATTTTAAAAGGAGTAACTAGAACATCTCTTTTAAAAATTATAAAAAAAACTAACCTTAAACTAATTGAAAAACAATTTACCCATAAGCAATTAATTAATGCTGACGAAGTATTTTTAACAAGCTCTGGAAGTTTTATTACTCCTATTTTAAAAATTGATAATAAAAGAATAAATAATGGTAAAATTGGTAATATCACATTGAAACTAGCAGAAATGTATACTGAAGCATGTATAAATGGATAATATAAAGCAAGAGGACATTGAGGACATTTGTTTTAACGTAAGTCAAAATATTATTTTGCCGAAATTTAAAAATTTATCAGATGATGAAATTAATTATAAAAATGGATCTGATTTAGTAACTGCAGCTGATATCGAAGCAGAAAAAGAGTTAAAAAACAATTTATTAAAAATCTTACCTTCTTCAAATTTTATAGGTGAAGAGGAATATTCAAAAAATGAAAATATATTAAATTTTTATAACGAAGATGAATATTGTTGGACTGTTGATCCAATAGATGGGACAACAAATTTTGCTAATGGTAGAGATAAATTTGCAATTATGATAGCCTTAACATTTAAAGAAAAAATTTTACGTTCTTGGATATATAAGCCATTAGATAAAATTATGTGTTCTGCTATTGTAAATGAAGGTGCTTATATCGATAATAATAAAATTGTTACAAAAGGAGCTAATATAATTGAAGAAACTATAGGATCGATAAGTACAAAGTATTGGGAACCAGGATTTAAAGAAAGGTTAAAAATATTAAAAAATATATTTAAAGAAGTTAATTCTTATAGATGCATTGGTTTTGAATATATCGATATAGGCATTGGAATTAGGAATTTTGCTATTTTATCAAAACTATCTCCCTGGGATCATATTCCAGGCATTCTTTTTATCAGAGAAGCAGGTGGTGCTGATATAGATTTTGATAAAAATAAATATGACTTTACAAAGAAAAATAAGAATTTAATTGTAAGTAATTCAGAAGATTTAAATTTAAAAATTTTAGAAAAATTAGGAGAATATTCATGAGTATTAAAAATGTTTCTTTTATTGGCTTAGGAGTAATGGGTTATCCAATGGCAGGTCATCTTCAAAATAAAGGTTATAATGTAACTGTATATAATAGAACAACTGCTAAAGCAGAAAAATGGGTAGAAGAATATAAAGGTAGCATGGCTAAAACTCCTGGTGAAGCTGCTCAAAATTCTGAAATTGTTTTAATGTGTGTTGGACGAGATGAAGATATTATTGAAGTAATGGAAGGTAAGGATGGAATTCTTTCAAGAGTAACTGAAGGATCAATAATCGTTGACCACACAACAGCTTCTGCAGAGATAGCAAGAAATTATTATAAAAAACTTAAAGATAATAAATTGAGTTTTCTTGATGCTCCTGTATCCGGCGGTCAAGCTGGTGCAGAAAATGGTGTTCTTTCCATTATGATTGGTGGCGATGAAAAAGATTATAATACTGTTAAACCAGTTCTCACATCTTATGGAAAAGCAGTTGAACTTATAGGTCCATCCGGATCAGGTCAAATAGCTAAAATGATAAATCAAATTTGTATTGCGGGATTAGTTCAAGGTTTATCTGAAGCAATGGCTTTTGGAAAAAAATCCAATGTAGACATGGAAAAAGTTCTTAGCGTAATATCAAAAGGAGCGGCACAATCATGGCAAATGGAAAATAGATATAGAACTATGCTAGATGGGAAATTTGATTATGGTTTTGCTGTAGATTGGATGCGTAAAGATTTATCAATTTGTTTTAATGAAGCTGATAAGAATGGTGCTAATCTTCCTATTACAAAAATAGTTGATAAATATTATGAAGAAGTCCAAAAAAATGGTGGTAATAGATTTGACACGTCATCTTTAATGACGCTCGTTGATAAATAGTGGTAAATAAATATTTATTAGCTATTATTTTATTAATTGCCTCTTCTTTTTTTTGGTCTGGAAATTTTTTTGCTGGTAAAATTGCATATAACACAGACTTGTCTCCGTTTAAATTAAGTTTTTTTCGATGGACTTTGGCTTTTATTATACTTTTACCTTTTACGTATAGTGAGATAAGAAAAAATTTAAAATATTATAAAGAAAATTTATTATTAATTAGTTTGATTGCATTTCTTGGTGTGACAATCTTTAATTCTTTTACTTATATATCTTTACAAACAACACTCGTAATTAATTCTGCTCTTATGAATTCTGTAACACCAGTTCTAATAATTGGTTTTTCATGGTTGATATTTAAAACGAAGACAAGTTTACTTCAATTTATCGGAATATTCTTATCTGTTATTGGTGCATTTTGTATTATTTTAAAAGGGAATTTAAATAATCTTTATTCTTTTCAATTTACAAGTGGTGATATTTGGATGTTTATTGCTGCACTTTCATGGTGTGTGTATTCAGTACTATTAAGAAAAATTGATAAAAATCTTTCTCAACTTGCAACTTTAGAAGTGCTTATATTTATTGGTTTAATTTTTCTAATACCTCTATATTTATTAGAGTCTTCAAATTCTACTTTCATTCCTGATAATAGTACTGATTACTTAATAATTATTTATGTAGCCATATTTGCGAGTATTGTTTCTTTTTTTTCATGGAATATGGGAGTCTCGATTATAGGCGCAAACAGAGCTGGATTATTTTTACACTTAATACCTGTATTTAGTTCAATTTGGGCAATCAGTTTTTTAGGAGAACAATTTGCTTTATTTCATTTAATTGGAACTATATTTATATTATTGGGAATAATACTCTCAAACTTAAATTTTAAATATGTCAAAGATAATTAAAACAGATGAAGAATGGAAATCTCTTCTCACAAAAGATGAATATTATGTAACAAGACAAAAGGGAACAGAACCTCCTTTTTCAGGTAAAAATTTTGAAATTATTAATGGTGGTATTTTTAAATGTAAATGCTGTGGTAATGAATTATTTAATAGTTCAACAAAATATGATTCTTATTGTGGGTGGCCAAGTTTTTTTGAACAAATATCACCTGAAGCAATTAAAACAGAGACTGATAGATCTCATGGAATGGTGCGTATTGAAATTATGTGTGCCAAATGTGATGCCCATTTAGGTCATGTCTTTGATGACGGCCCTGAGCCTACCGGCAAAAGATACTGTGTAAATTCTCTTTCTATCAATTACGAAGAGTTTGAATAATACTTTTTATACGCTCCTATTTTCCTCAATAGGCCATGCTCTCATGCATATGTTTGCAGCATTTTATTTTGTAATCGTTCTGACTATAGAAAAAGAATGGAATATTTCTTACGATCAATTAATTAGATTATGGTCTCTTGGAGCTTTACTAATTGGTTTAGGGGCAATTCCTTTTGGGTGGTTAAGTGATAAATGGTCCCGTTCAGGAACAATGACAATTATGTTTATTGGAATGGGATTAGCCTCCATTTTATGTGGTTTAAGCACATCAGTTTCTTTTTTATTTTTTTCCTTATCACTTCTTGGACTTTTCTGTTCAATTTACCATCCTGTAGGCATTCCTTGGGTGATTCATGCAGCTAACAAACAGGGAAGAGCGCTTGGTGTAAATGGTATTTTTGGTGGGGTAGGAATAGGTTCTGGAGCATTTGTAGCTGGTACTCTAACAGAATTACTAAATTGGCAACTAGCTTTTATATTACCTGGTTTAATATCAATTATTATTGGGTTTATTCTTATTTACTTAATCTTAATTGATAAAATATCTTACAAAAATTATTTTATTAAAAATGATGATCAAGATCATCCTCGTAATGAGATGATTTTAATTGCATTAATAATGCTATTATCAATGTTTGCTCTTGGATTATCTTTTCATAATACACAAACAGCCTTACCAAAAGTATTTGAAATACGAATTGGTAACACAAGCTCAATTCAAATTGGATTTATGATAGCAATTATCTATATTATTTCTGGCGCTACAACATTTGTTGGAGGCCTACTTGCTGATCGATTTAATTTAAAAACTATTTACTTAATTGGTATATTTCTTCAGTTTCCTTGCTACCTAGGAATAGCTTACATATCTGGTTACTCTTTAGTATTGTTATGTATTCTAGCTGCCGTATTTAATGCAAGTATTCTACCTACAGAAAATCTCCTACTTGGGAAATTTACACCCCAAAAGTATCATGGTGTTGTATACGGAATTAAGTTTATTCTTGCATTTGGATCAGGACCAATTTCCGTATTCTTAATTTCAGAAATATATTCCATAACTTTAGAGTTTACTTATTTGTTTTTAATTAATGCAATAATGATGGCTATAGTTTCAATCTTTATAATTTTCTTACCCATTCAAGGTAATCAAAGAACAGCTACTCAGGATTAGATTTTATCTCTTCAAGATAATTAATAACTTCATTAAACTTTTCATCAGGTATATCTTTATAGGTCATACCAAAATGATTTTTTACCTCTAAAGCAACATGAGCATAGGGATTTCTGCCCTTAGGATGATTGGGGTGATCAGGTAATTTTCCTTTTAAAAAATCACCTGTTTCTTGAATTAGCTTCCAAATTTTAGATGCGTATTCTTTATTCAATTTATCTAGCTAAAGCACCCATTGGATCCCAAGGGGCTAGCGCTATTGGTTCGATATCTAAGTATTTTAGAAGTCTTTTATTTAGATATTTTTTATCGATGACAACTTCATAGGTATATTCATCAAACCATTCATCGGTCATCATCATATACCCTTGATTACCACTTTTCGTTCCCCAGCTATTTTCAATTTTCCATTTAGTTGAATTTCTTTTTTTAATATCCACTCCTGTTAAGAGCATAGCATGAGTCATTTCACTATCACCATACTCTAAACGAGTTTGTTTATTCATCGTAAATGAAGTTTGGAAGACATTTTCATAGTCGTAAATCCCCATATCAAGTACACCCATATCACGACTAAAACGTTTCCCAACATCACAACCAAACCATACGGCTTCATTATTTTTTATTGAGTCCATTGCAGATTTTTTTAATTCTTTAATATCTACATTTAAATATTTAATAATTTGCCCTTCAATAACGTTACCTAGATATTCAACCGTGTACATTGTATTAAATTTTTTATTGCTCATTGGAGCATGAATTAAGCAAACTTTATCTTTAATATTGATATCTGCGTATTTTTTGCAGAAATCAATTGGTGTCATGTCTGAAATAACAATGTGTCTATTATCTTTATTTCTAGCAGACCAATTGATAACATCCGGGGGTTGACCAAGAAACATTGCCAGTAAATTATAGATTGTTTCCATCATATCTTTTTTAAGAGCTGAAGAATTTTTTGCTGGTTTTTTTCTTAGTATAGAAGCAAACTCTCTTAATTTATGAGTCAAGATATAATTCATAGAACCAGATTTACTGCTATGATTTGTTTCAGGCATTACATCTTTAGGTACTGCACCATACTTATTAATTAAGTTTACAAACATATCCCACTGTCCGCCATCTTGCACAGGTGCTTTTAAAATATGAGTTATTAATCTGCTCTCAAATGCTTCATCTCTTGATTTGATAATATTCTCTAAAAAATAATTTGCTTTCTCTAACTTATCCCAAAACATGAAATAATTTTGTGAAAACTCAAATGTATTTAGTTCAAGACTGTCAACAACTTGCAAACGCATAAGATTTAATCCTGCGAATCCCCAACATCTACCTGATGCCATTTGGTTTGTTGCAGGTAGTTCTTTTTTAATTAGATTAGAAAAATTATGATTGATTTGACTAAAGTTTTCCCAATTGAGTGCAACATTGGCTAAATCATTTTTTATTAATGCATTTCGTAAAGCTGTATTTTTATTATTTCTTAAAAATTTATTTTTGAAAGTTTTTATTGTTGATAGAGATATATTTTTTGCCATATTCTCTATTTAAAACTATTTCAGCTTAATTCAATTCTTAACTGTTTTTTTCTTTTTTTTGAGACCCATTTTAGCTTTTCTTTCATCAATTAACCTAATGGCATCTTCTAGTTTTAAGCTATCAATTGTTTGATCACCAAGAATTGATGCATTTATTTTTCCACATTTTACATATGGTCCAAATTTTCCATCATGAGCGGTTATATTTTTCTTTTCTGTTGGATGCTCTCCAAATGTTTTTAACGTCGCATTACCTCTCTGTGTAGGCTTAGCAATTAATTCAATGGCTCTTTCAAGTTCAATATCAAGAATATTATCCGTTTTTTCTAGAGCTTTATATTTTTTATCATGAAGAATATATGGTCCATACATTCCAATACCAGCACTAACTGTTTTATTTGTTTCAGGATGAAATCCTAATTTACGTGGCAAACCAAGTAATTGAATAGCTGTGTTTAATCCTATTTCATCTGGCTCAAAATTCTTAGGAATAGAAACTCTTTTTGGTTTTTTTTCTTTTGTCCCTTCACCAACTTGCATATAAAATCCATAAGGACCTTTTCGAAGAGTAATCATTTCACCTGTTTCTGGATAAATGCCAATTTCTTTTGGTCCGCTAAGAGCAGCGCCATCTTTATCGTTTAATTGATTAAACTGAACAGTATATTTGCAATCAGGATAATTAGAGCAGCCAATAAATCCTCCAAACTTTCCAACTTTAATTCCTAGTCTACCATTCTCGCAGGTTGGGCATTTCCTTTTTTCATCTGCTCCATTTGGTGGAAAGAAATGTGGACCTAGTGCTTCATCTAACACATCAATGACCTCTCTATTTGATTTGCCTACAGTTTCATCACAAAGTTGTTTAAATGTTTCCCAAAATTTTCTTAGAACCTCTTTCCAATCAAGCTTACCATCAGAAATTTCATCAAGTTGATTTTCAAGATCAGCTGTAAAATCATATTCGACATATTGATTGAAATATTTCTCTAAAAATATCGATACTATTCTTCCTCTATCATGAGGATTAAAACGTTTTTTATCTAAAATTACATAATCTCTATCTTGTAGAACTTTAATAATAGAAGCATAAGTAGATGGTCTACCAATACCAAGTTCTTCAAGTTTTTTTACTAAGCTTGCTTCGGTGTAACGAGGAGGAGGGGAGGTAAAATGTTGTGTCTTTTCAACTTCTTTGAGATTTAAACTCTCTCCTTCACTCATAGCAGGAAGAATTGTTTCTTTTTCTTCATCTTTATCATCATCTTTAGCTTCTTGATAAACTTTATACATTCCAGGAAACTTAATTGTTGATCCATTTGCTCGTAAAACAATTTTTTTATCTTCGTTTGTAATATCAACAGCTACTTGATCTAATACTGCACTCGCCATTTGTGAACTTACAGCTCTTTGCCAAATTATTTCATATAGCTTGTATTCTTCTAAAGTAATATATTGCTTAATATCTTTTGGTGTTAGGTAAATATTTGTTGGTCTAATACATTCATGCGCTTCTTGGGCATTTTTAGCCTTCGATTTATAAACTCTTGGCGCTTCTGGCAAATAGTTTGCACCATAATTATCAGTAACAAAACCTCGAACTTGGTTAATAGCTTCATTTGACATGACGACACTGTCCGTTCGCATATAAGTTATTAAGCCAGTTGTTTCTCCTTTAATGTCTGTTCCTTCATAAAGGCGTTGAGCTGTTCGCATTGTTTGACTTGCGCTAAGACCAAGTTTACGACTAGACTCAATTTGCATTGTAGATGTAGTAAAAGCAGGATAGGGATTTCTTCTGGCTTCTTTTTTCGTAATATTTCCAACAGTGAACGTAGAATTTTTAATATCATTAAAAATTTTTGTCGCCTCACTCTCATTTTTAATATCAAGTTTATCAATTTTATTCCCATTATAAACTGTAAGTCTGGAATTAATGATTTTATCTTCTTTATTTCTAAACTCACCTTGTAAAGACCAATATTCCTGTGGAATAAATTTTTCTATTTCAAGTTCTCTTTCACTTATTATTCTTAAGGCAACAGATTGAACTCTACCTGCTGATTTTGATCCTGGTAATTTTCTCCAAAGAACTGGAGAAAGTGTAAAACCAACAAGAAAATCTAACGCTCTTCTTGCAAGATAAGCATTTACTAAATTTTCATCTATTTCTCTAGGCTCTTTAAGACTATCAAGAACTGCATTTTTTGTAATTTCATTAAATGTAACTCGGTGAATATTTAATTTTGAAAGTGATGAATTATCTCTAAGTAGTTTTTCTACATGCCACGCAATGGCTTCACCTTCACGATCGGGGTCAGTTGCTAGATATAAATTTTCAGATTTTTTTGCAGCATCTGTTATTTCTTTTATTACTTTTTTTCCACGATCACTGGTTTCCCATTTCATTTGGAAATCATTCTCAGTATCTATCGCATCATTCTTTGCTGATAAATCTCGTACATGCCCCACACTTGCAAGAACTTTGAAGTCAGAGCCTAAATATTTATTAATAGACTTTGCCTTCGATGGTGATTCAACAATTAATACATTCATAAATTTGGGCCCCAAATTTCAGTTTAAAGATAATTCGTCAAGAAATTTTAAAAAAAAGTATATTTTTACTTGGATAATTTAATTTTACTTTCAGTTTTGTTTACTAGTCTTTTAATGTTTTCTGTGTGTTTAAGATAAATAATTAAAGTTAAATAAATAAAGAAAATTAGAAAATAAAAATTAAAATTAATAAAAACATAATAACCTGGAGCTACTAAAATTCCAATTAAAGATCCAAGAGAAGAGTATTTACTTACAAAAGCAGTAACAACCCATACTAATAAAAATAAAATTGCAATGTAAGGATTAAAACCAAATAAAAAGCCAATATACGTTGCAACACCTTTTCCACCTTTGAATTTTAACCAAACAGGATAAATGTGACCTAATATGGCA
>CACFXU010000011.1 GCA_902570155.1 uncultured Alphaproteobacteria bacterium | reverse complement strand
AAAAATTAGATTAACAGGGGGTGAGCCTTTGGTAAGAAATGATATTATAAAATTAATTGAAAAACTTAATACCAAAAAAGAAAAAACAAATCTAAAGGAAATAACACTAACAACAAATGGTACATTATTAAAAAAATTTGCCAAACTACTGAAACTAAATGGTATTAATAGGATTAATATTTCTCTAGATACAATTAATCCTGAAAAATATAATAAAATAACAAGATTTGGAAATATTGAAAAAGTTTTTGATGGAATTAATGAAGCACTTGATAACAACATAAAAATTAAAATTAATACTGTAGTAATTAAAGATTTTAATGAAAATGAAATTGAAGAATTAATAAATTGGACTAGCAATAAAAAAATTGATCTTACATTTATCGAAGTAATGCCAATGGAAGAAACAGATATATCAAGAGAATATCAGTTTATCTCATTATCTGATACTTTTTCAAAACTAGACAAAATATATAATTTTTCTAAAATTGATTATAGTACTGGAGGTCCAGCAAGATTTTATACTAGTGATTTAGTTTCTAATAAAATTGGGTTTATAAGTCCTTTAACAAATAATTTTTGTGCCTCTTGCAATAGAGTAAGAATATCGAGCACTGGTAAACTTTTCATGTGCCTTGGTCAGAATGACTTTGTTGATTTTAGAGAAATAATGAGAAAAGATTATAGTGATGATTTTATAAAAGAAAAAATTAAGTTTGCTCTTAATATTAAACCTAAACAACATGATTTTATGATTGGAGAAAAAATTAACAAATATATGAAAAGACATATGAACGTAACAGGTGGATAATGAAATTTCATTTTTTATCATCAATTAATCCTGAGGCAAAAAATACAGAAAAAAAACTAATAGAATTATTTGGACAAAATTCTGTGGAAGATGCCGATTACATTATTCCAATTGGAGGAGATGGATTACTTTTAAAATCACTTCATAATTTTAATAAACTAAACAAACCATTTTTTGGAATAAACTTTGGTTCAATTGGTTTTTTAATGAATAATCTTAGTAATGAAAATTTAAATGACATGATTACCAATGCTAAAAAATCTACTTTTAAACCATTAAAAATGACGGCACAAAGTGTTAATAATGAAATCTTTGAGGCATATGCATATAATGAAGTTTCTCTTATGAGGCAGACTCATTTGGCATCAAAAATTAAAATCAAAATAAATGAGAAAGTAAAAATGGAAGAATTGATATGTGATGGCGTTTTGTTATCTACATCAGCTGGAAGTACAGCTTACAATCTATCAGCACATGGTAGTATTCTACCTTTAGACTCAAATATACTTGCATTAACTCCAATCAGTGCCTTTAGACCAAGGAGATGGAGAGGTGCTCTTTTATCTGAAATTAGTAAAATTGATTTTGAAGTGTTAAATTATGATGAACGCTCATCTAGCGTAACTGCAGATAATGTTGAGTTTAGAGATATTAGCAGAGTCAATATTGTATCTTCAGATGAAAATAAATGCACTGTATTGTTCGATAGTAAACACTCTATTGAAGATAAAATTTTGAATGAACAATTTAATTTTTAAGATCAAATTTTTTTAAAAATACAAATCTTGTTGCCATCTAAATCCCTTAAATATGCATAATAATCTTTACCATGTCTGGGCCCAGGTATTCCTTCATCTTTTGCTCCAAGACTAATTCCAATTTTATAAAATTCATTAACAGTTTTTTTAGAATTAGCTTTAAAAGTAATCATTGTACCATTTCCTATGGTTGCTTTTTTTTTGTTATGAGGTTTAATCAAGTATAATTCTATTTTTTTAGGAGTTTCTTTTTTAGCATAACCATAATATCGATTATGAGATAAAACTTTTTTAATTTTTAGAGGTTTTAAAATTTTATTATAAAATGCAGATGATTTTTTTAAATTATTTGTCCCAATTGTAATAAAAGCAAACATAATTTATCGATTGGTAGCCTCGGCCGGACTTGAACCGGCACTCCCAAAAGGGCAAGGATTTTAAGAACTACTCAATTACTATAAACCCCCATTATCAACAAAAATTTTTATCAGAGTCGCATTATTCCGACTTATTGCGACACTATTGCGACGATAATTAAAAAATGAATACAATTAAAATCTAGTCCTTTGCATATTAGTTTAATGGTAACATTGCTTTCATATTATCTTCATAAGAAAGAATTAATTTGATTTTTTCTACCGTCATCCAGCATTCTATAAATACAGTTGAACTAGTAATAAGTTTGGCAAGTTCGGTTCTTTCTAATTCAATATTTTTTCCTTTAGAATATTTGATGTTATTAGATTCTAAAAAATTTCTTAACACAGAAGATTTAATTCCAAAATTAAAACTTTCAACACCCTCTTCCATTCCATATTTTGATACTGCAACACCAACAACATTTCCATAATTATCAATTATTGGACCTCCACTATTTCCTTGATTAAGTGCTGCATCAATTTGAAAATTTGAAAAATTATCACCATAACCTGAAAGAGAGGTTACACTTCCTCTTGATGTTTTAATTGAAGAACTTACTTTTTTGCCTAGTGGAAAACCAGCTACTATAACATCCTCAAGTAAACCAACATTATTTTCTGAAATATTATAATAAATTGATGGCTTTGCACTTGTTACTAGAAGGCTTAAATCATTGAATGTATCTTGAGCAATGGTATCAGCTCTATATTCTTTTCCATCATAGAATATTTTAAGGTTATCACATGAGTCTACAACATGAAAATTTGAAACTACTTTACCATCATTACTAATAAAAAACCCAGAACCTGTAGCAGCTGGAATTATATCATTATCATCATAACCATAGAAAGGTTCATTTTCTCTTCTTTCTTTTTCTTTTTTCTTTTTTTCTAATTCTAGCGCTTTATTATTTTCAGCAATAATTTCTTCATTATATTTTTCAAGAACCTCTTCACCAGCTTCCCAATATCCATAAGTATTTGAAGAATATTTTTTTCCTTTATATTCAATTAAACCAGAGCCAAAATCCCAACCCTCACCATATTTAACTTTAAATCTTCCAGTAAATATTAAATCTCTTTCTTCATCATAAAATATAGCTTCATTATCTTTTGGAACTAAATCCCAACCATTTTTCTTTATTTGTTTTTTTGCAAAATTGCCCTCAATTCTTATTCTTTCGTTAGGAATTCTGTAAACACAATCTCTGCACCAATCATATTTACTATTAAAAGTTCCAGTAATTATTACACCCTCATATTCAATAGTTCCATAACCACCCTCTCCAGGAACTGTGGATTTTAAGGAATATGCTTTTTGTGAACAAATAAGTAAGATTAATATTAAAAAAATATTTGATAGTTTTATCACAATTTATTATCATACAAAAAAATGTATAAAATTTCGACTATATTTTTAATATTAATTTTTGTAATTAGTTGTGTAAGCACAACTTATACTCCTCCAGGTCAAAAAAAGGCTGCTTTCAATCCTAAAATGGATACAGATTGTGTATATGACCCAACAATAGCTACTGGTTATAATTCATCTTTTGCTTGCGCAACTGATAATGGCGTAGTTTATATTAAGCATACTGTTTTATCTAAATATAAATTAAATAAATCTCAATTAGATGCCAGAGCTCAAAAGTTTTGTGAGTTGTCCGATAGGAATGCAGAATATGCAGGAAAAGCTAACATAGCTTTAATGTCTAAACTTGATTGGCACGGGGAAGAGTATCTCTGTAAGTAATTTTATTTTTTATTGGTAGCCTCGGCCGGACTTGAACCGGCACTCCCAAAAGGGCAAGGATTTTCATACCACCACAGTTTTCACTGCCACCCTATTAAGGTGTTTGTAGTCTGGACTTTATCTTCACCTAAACGGTGCTCCCTGTTAAGTCTCTACACCTTCCTTCTTCAAGGCTTGGCTCGGTATTAGCAGTTAAGCCTCCACCGAATTTAAGGAGTTCTACTCACGGTCTTTCGACTATGGCACTCAAATTGCTTTAAGTCCTTTGTGTCTACCATTCCACCACGAGGCCACTTAAAGTCGTTATATACAAAAATGTATCAATAAAAAACAAATTGTTTCCTTAATTTTTAAGATTATTTATATTTTTCTGTGTCGCAATATTAAAAAAGAAAGTGATACGAGGGCTATTAATTTCCCAAAAAACGAATCCCGAAGAATGTTAAATTTTTAATTATTTAGTAATGCGAGGGTTACTTAGTCGGCTAGTCTTTTAAGTCCTTTGTGTCTACCATTCCACCACGAGGCCTTTTTCTGAACTAATATCAAACTATAGAACTTTTTCCACCATTTAATTCAATCATCTTAGTTATATCATCAACTATTGGTTGAATAGATTTCATCTCCCATGATGAAACAACTATGTTAACACCGCCTGTTTTAGCTGCAAGATTAAAAAATGGGTAACTACCGATTGATGCATTTGTATAATTTTTTTGAATATTTTTTAAATTTTTTGCAATTTTACTTTCGTATAAATTAGTATTAATTGTTGTAACAAGTTTTGGGTTACCTTTTTTAATTTTTTTCATTAATTCCTCAAACATAACCTGCATTATTTCTGGCACACCGGGTAAAACATAGATATTTTTTATAATAAATCCTGGTGCAGCGGTCATTGGATTTAAAATGAGCTCTGAACCAGATGGCATTTTGGCCATTCTTTGCCTGCTTTCATTAAATTCACCTTTTGGATAATAATTTTCAAGAATCTCAAAAGCCATTTTATTTGTTTCATATTGTAAATTAAAGGCTGCAGATATACTTTCTGAAGTTATATCATCATGAGTTGGTCCAATTCCTCCAGTAGTAAAAACATAAGAGTATTTTAAGCTATATTTTAAAATATTTTCTATTATTGTTTTTTTATCATCCTGAATAACAATAACCTCCTCTAACTTAATTCCAGCTTTTAATAATTTTTTTGCAATATAATTTGAGTTTGTATCTTGAGTTCTGCCAGAAAGTATTTCATCGCCAATAACAATAACACCTGCAGTAAAAGAACTCATATGATTAATTGATATTTTCTATATATTATTTATTAATCGTAAGTAATTATTTTTTAAATGAGAAACAATAATATTCCAATACATAAGAAAAAAGATTTTGAAGGCATGAGGGAAGCTGGTTCTTTAGCTGCTGATGTTTTAGATTCTTTAAATGAAAAGATTGTTCCAGGAATAAGTACTCAAGAAATAAATGATATATGTCATGATCAAATAATTCAAAACAAAGCAATACCAGCTCCTTTAAATTATAAAGGTTTTCCAAAATCAGTATGTACATCTGTAAATCATGTTGTTTGCCATGGAATTCCTTCTGAAAGAAAAATTCTATCTGATGGCGATATAGTAAATGTAGATGTAACGGTTATTCTAAATGGTTGGCATGGTGATAGTTCGAGAATGTTTGTTGCAGGCAAAACAAATAAAAAAAATTATGAATTTTTGAAAATAACTTATGAATCTTTATTAATTGGTATTAGTGAAGCTAAACCTGGTAAGCATATAGGCGATATAGGAAATAAAATTCAGAAACTTGCAGAAGGAAATGGTTATTCTGTAGTAAGAGATTTTTGTGGTCATGGAATTGGAAAAGAATTTCATACTCCGCCTAGTGTTTTACACTTTGGAGAACCGGGTGAGGGACCAATGTTAGAACCTGGGATGTTTTTAACAATTGAACCAATGATTAATTTTGGTGGATGGCAAACAAAAATATTAAATGATGGATGGACGGCTGTAACAAAAGATAAATCTTTATCTGCTCAATTCGAGCATACAATTGGAATAACAGACGAAGGAAATGAAATATTTACATTATCTAAAAATAATACAGCTTTTCCAATAAAGGATGTATAAGTAGAAAAAATGATACCTAGATATAATAGACCTAAAATTGAAAAGATTTGGTCATTAGAAAATAAATTTACAATTTGGACAGAGATTGAGTGTTTGATTGCAGAAAAACAAGCAATGCTCGGCGTTATTCCAAAAAAAGCAGCAAAAGAAATAAGAAATAAAGCAAAATTTAATATTAAAGAAATAGAAAAAATTGAAAAAGAAACAAAACATGATGTTGTTGCTTATATAAATAATGTAAGCAAATATATTGGCGACTCATCAAAATATTTTCATTTTGGTGTAACATCAAGTGATATTATTGATACTTCATTTTCCGTACAACTAAAGCAAACCTCTGAAATAATAAGAAAAAGCTTAGTAGAATGTATTCAAAGTTTAAAAATCAAATCTAAAAAATATAAAGACACATTAATGATTGGAAGAAGTCATGGTATACATGCTGAACCTATTACTTTTGGATTAAAATTATCTTCCTTTTATTTTGAGTTTAAAAGAAATTTAGAAAGACTTGACCAGGCAATCAACGAAATATCTGTTTGTGCTATTTCTGGACCCGTTGGAACATTTAATTCTATAGACCCACGAGTTCAAGATTATGTAGCAAAAAAACTTAAACTAAATTCTGAAGATGTATCAACTCAAGTAATTCCAAGAGATAGGCATGCGTATTTTTTCTCTGTACTAGGAATTTTAGCATCTTCTATTGAGAGGTTTGCAGTGGAAATTCGAAATTTACAAAAAACAGAGGTATTAGAAGTTGAAGAAAGTTTTTCTTCTAAGCAAAAGGGTTCTTCTGCAATGCCTCACAAACGTAATCCAGTATTAAGTGAGAACTTAACAGGTATCTCACGTTATATTAGAAGTGGTGTAATACCTTCACTAGAAAATGTCGTACTTTGGCACGAGAGAGATATTAGCCATTCTAGTGTTGAAAGAATTACGACTCCAGATATTACAATTGCAACTGATTTTGCACTGAGTCGTTTAAATGGCATTATAAAGAATTTAAAAGTCTATCCAAAAAATATGTTGAAAAATTTAAATATGCTTGGGGGTTTACATAGAACTCACAATATTATGTTAAAACTAATTGAAAAAGGATTGAAAAGACAAGAAGCCTATAAAATTGTTCAAGAAAGTGCCATGGAAACGTGGAATAATAATAAGAATTTTTCTCAAGTTTTACAAAAAAATAAAGAATTAAACAAAAAATTAAATTCAAAAGAAATCGTAAAAATCATTAAAGATGATAACGATCTAAAGAAAATAGATTGGATTTTTAAAAATAAAATTAAATAGTCTTTATTTTTTTTAATATCTGAACTATCTTATATGAATGCCAATGACTGTTGAACAAATAGAACAATTTATTAAAGAAGCTATACCAGATGCAACTGTTGAAATTGAAGATCTTAAAGGAGACGGAGATCATTACAGTGCTACAGTGACTTCAAAATCCTTTTCTGGAAAAACAAGAGTAGAACAACATAAAATGGTTTATAATGCTTTTAATGGTAAAATGGGTAGTGATTTGCACGCTCTTAAGCTAAAAACTGTATCGGAGTAATAATGAATAATAACGACCATGTATCTCAAAATATAGAAAATGAAATTAACTCAAATGATGTAATGCTTTTCATGAAGGGCACCCCTGTATTTCCAATGTGTGGATTTTCTGCAAGAGTAGTTGAAATATTAAATAAAGTAGGTGTTAAATTTGGAAGTGTGAATGTGTTAGAGAGTGACGAAATGAGAGAAGGTATTAAAATATATTCTAATTGGCCAACCATACCACAACTTTATGTTAAGAAAGAATTTATAGGTGGGTGTGATATTATCACAGAAATGTTTGAAAGTGGTGAATTATTAGAATTATTCAATACAAATGGAATAGACGTAAATCCATCTTAGTTTGTTAAATAATAAATTTTCTAAAGGTGTAATATTTTCCTGTATAGCAGCAATTTTTTGGGGGCTTCCACAACCTCTTTTTTTTAATGAGTTAAATCACGTTGAGACTACTGAAGTTGTAGCTCATAGAGGTTTTTGGTCATTTATTTTTTTATTTTTATTATTAATTTTAATTTCAAATATAAGTGATTTTATTGAAATATTTAAATCGAAAAAAAAAATTTTTATTTTAACAATTACAGCTTTTCTTATTGCAGGTAACTGGGCAGGTTTTATTTATTCTGTAGGACAAGAAAGAGTTCAGGATGCATCAATGGGTTACTTTATTACTCCAATGATAAGTATTGTTCTTGGTTATTTTTTTTTAAATGAGAAAATAACTAAGCCTAAATTTGTATCTGTATGTCTTATGTTGTCAGGTATATTATTCTTATTTATTAATTTAAATCAATTTCCATTCCTAATAATTTGGATTGGAACCTCATGGGCGATATATGGATTATTAAGAAAACAAGTTAATGTTAATCCTTCAATTGGTTTACTATATGAGACTTTCATAATATCTTTAATATCTATCCCATATTTAGTTTATTTATTTTGGCAAAATGAAAATAGTATCTTTAGTATTGATTTTAAGACATCATTATTTTTAATTCTAACTGGAGCTGTAACGATTTTTCCATTATTTTTTTTTAATTTGGGTTTAAAATTTATTCAATTAGGTCTTGCTGGAGTTTTATTTTATTTAGCACCAACATTTCATTTTATAACTTCAGTATTTATTCTTAATGAAGAAATTTTACAAATTAAGTTAATATCATTTATAATTATTTGGATAGGAATAATAATTTATATTTATGATAGTTATAAAAAAGAAATTATCTTGAATAATACTCAATAACTAAATTAGGCTCCATAGTCACAGGATAAGGGACATCATGAATTAGAGGTGCTCTTAAAAAACGACCTTTCAACTCTTTTACATCAACTTCTAAGTATTCTGGAATTTCTCTTTCTTGAGAACTAACTGATTCTACAATTAAATTAATTTCTTTACTTTTATCTTTTATTGAGATTTCATCTCCATCGTTAACACTATAAGATGGAATGTTAACTCTTTTTCCATTGACCTTTACATGACCATGATTAACTAACTGTCTTGCAGAAAAAATTGTAGGTACAAATTTCATTCTATAGACTGTAGCATCTAATCTTCTTTCTAAAAGTTCAATTAAGATCTGACTTGTATCACCTTTAATATTAGAAGCTTTTTTAAAAATATTTCTAAATTGTCTTTCAGTTAAATCACCGTAATAAAATTTAAGTTTTTGCTTAGCAAATAACTGATTTCCATAATCTGATAGTTTCTTTCTTTGTCCCTGTACACCATGCTGACCAGGCTTTGAGTTTCTTCTATTAAAAGGACTTTTAGGCCTCCCCCACAAGTTAACACCTAATCTTCTATCAATTTTGTATTTAGCGTTATGTCTTTTTGTCATTATTATGAGGGGTATATAGTGATTTAAAGTACTATGTCAAATTTAATATACTCAATTTTTGGCTTATTTATTAAGTTTTTTTGTAATTCCCCATAAAGTATGTAATTCTTTCTTTGTGAGAGGGATTTTTGTGAAAATGCTATAAATATTATTTTTCATACTTTCTTTTTTTTCATTTGGAGTAAAAAATTTTTTATTTTCAAGTTTCTCAATCATATAATTTAAGAACTTAGATAATTGATATTTACTAATATTATCCTTTTCAATTGAAGTTAAATTAGTAATTTTAAAATTATTCAATTCAAATAATTTATGACTTAAAACAGTAACTGCATGAGAAAGGTTTAATGAATTATTTTTACTACTTGTTTCAATAGTAAAAATAATATCAGATAATCTCAAATCCTCATTTGAAAGTCCTGAATTTTCAGGGCCAAAAAGTATTGCTGTTTTTTTATTAACAATAATTTTTCTTTTAATAAATTTAAAATCGTTAGTAGAATTTTTTTCCAAATATCTTTTTCTATTAGTCGTGGCCACAACATAAGAAAAGTTAGAAAGTGCAATTTCTAAATCATCATAAACTTTAATATTCTTAATAATTTTAGATGCTTTTTTTGCTGCATTTATTGATTTATTGTTTAACCAATTATTTCTTGGCGAAACAACAATTAGATCTTTTAGACCAAAGTTGTGCATTACACGAGCAACCATTCCTATATTTTCAGGAAGTTGAGGTCTAACTAAAATTATGCTTGGATTTTTTGAAGTCAATTTTTATTCTTTGTATCATTAAACAACTTAAAAGTAATGCTATCAAAAATAGCACTATAAGATGCATCAATAATATTTGGAGATACGCCAATAGTTGTCCAATGTGTATTGGTAGAATCAGATGATTCAATTAAAACTCTTGTGATAGCACCAGTGCCTTTTTCTGATGAAAGAATCATAACTTTGTAATCAGTTAACTTTAAATCTTTGAGATTAGGATAATAATCAATTAAAGCTTTTCTTAATGCACTATCAATAGCATTCACTGGACCATTTCCAGTGCCCACTGTCATCATATTTGAATCTTTAACTTTTAAAAATACTGTAGCCTCTGCTTCAGTAACAATTTCACCTTTAGCATTCCATCTTCTTTCGTCTGTTACTCTAAATTTTTCTAAATTATAAAAATCCTCAAAATGACCAAGATGACGTCTAACTAATAATTCAAAACTAGCTAAAGCAGTATCAAATGAATATCCTTCTGATTCTTTTTCCTTGATAATCTCTAAGATATTGTTGATTTCATTTTTAGGCAGATCAATATTAATCTTATTTAATTGATTTAATATATTAGATCTTCCTGCCTGATTAGAAATGACGACGTTTCTAGAATTACCAACTATTTCTGGCTTAATATGTTCATAAGTTGAAGAATTTTTTTCTATTGCAGATGCATGCAACCCACCTTTATGAGAGAAAGCGTGATCTCCAACATATGGAGCATTTTTTCTTGAAGGCATGTTAAGAATATCATTTAATGTTCTAGAAATATGAATTAAATTTTTTAATTTATCTTTAGAAATATTTGTTTTGTATTTTGTTTTTAGAACCAAAGATGGAATTAAGGAAATTAAATTAGTATTTCCACATCTTTCTCCTAAACCGTTAATTGTTCCCTGTATCTGTCTTGCTCCAGCATTAATAGCTGCTAATGCATTTGCAACTGCATTATCAGTATCATTGTGAGCATGTATACCAACATTTTGACCTGGTATAACCTTTACTACTTCTGAAACAATATTGTAAATTTCATCTGGAAGAGTTCCACCATTTGTATCACAAAGAACAACCCATCTTGCACCAGCCTCATACGCTGCTTTAATACAATTCAATGCAAAGTCTTTATTTTCTTTAAAGCCATCAAAAAAATGTTCTGCATCAAAAATTGGCTCTTTGTTTTTATTTTTTATTGATTGAATACTATCACTGATCATTTTTAAGTTTTCATCTTCAGATATTTCTAAAGCATTTTTTACATGAAATGATGATGACTTACCTACAATACAAACACAACTTGCGCTTGAATTAATAAGTGCATTTAATCCTGGATCGTTATCTGCACTTCTACCTGGTCTTCTAGTCATACCAAAGGCAGTTAATTTACTTTTTGAAAATTTTGTATTTCTTGAAAAAAAATCATTATCGGTAGGGTTTGCTCCCGGCCATCCACCTTCAATGTAATCAATTCCTAAATCATCAAGATGTTGGGATATATTCATTTTATCACTAACAGAAAAATTAACTCCTGTTGTTTGCTGACCATCTCTAAGTGTGGTATCGAATAAATATACTTTATCTTCCATAATTACTAGATCGCTATTAGAGTATAAATTTAAATTTACTAGATTTTTCCAAGTTTTTGCAAAATTCCGTTTCTATCAAACAATGGTAGTAGATATTTTAATTCGGGTCCATGAGATTTTCCTGTCAAAATCAACCTCAAAGGCATAAATAAATCTTTTCCTTTAAGCCCAGTTTTTTTGTTAATTTTTGATGTCCAATGATCCCATGTTGTTTCATCAAAAGGATCCTCGGGTAATTCATCAACTGCCGTATTAATAAAATTATCATCAATATTTAAATCTTTAGCATTATTTATTTTTGTAATTACTTCTTCCCATTCTTTAGCTTGATTAACAAATGAAATATTATTTTTAATAAAACGCCAAAAACTCTCTTTTTGAAAATTTGATTTTATATTTTTTAACTTATGACTAATCTCATCATAACTAAATAATTTAATGGTATTTTCATTAAGATTTCTTAAGGATTCAATCGAAAATTTAGCAGAAGATCTAGATAAGCTTTGAATATCAAATTTTTTTACTATTTCATTTAAATCTTTGATTGGATCAATATTACTGCTCGAACCAATAAAAAGAAAATAATTAAGTAAAGATATATTTTCGTATCCTTCGTCTCTAAAATTTTCAATTGAAAGACTTCCAAGTCTCTTGCTAAAACCCTTACCAGTTTCATCAACTAAGAATGGATGATGAGCAAAAGATGGAATAGATGCTTCAAAAGCCTTGAAAATTTGAATATGATAAGCAGTATTAGCTATGTGGTCTTCCCCTCTAATAATATGCGTAATTTTTTCTTCAATATCATCAATTACTGAAGGTAAATGGTATAACAATGTTCCATCAGCTCTAATTAAAACAGGATCACTCAAATTTTTTGCCTCAAATGAAACATCTCCTTTAATAATATCTTTCCAACCAATATTTTCATTATCTAATTTGAATCTCCAATGGGGTTGGACTCCAGATTCAATTTTTTTTTCTACTTCTTTATCACTTAGATTTAATGATGATCTATCATAAATAGGTGGTTTTCCAGATGATAACAAAGATTTTTTCTTTAAAGCTAATTCCTCTTCTGTTTCAAAACATGGATAAAGTCTCTTCTTTTGTTTTAGAATTTGGATTTTCTCATTGTAAATATGTTGTCTAGAGGACTGATTAAAAGTGTAATTCCAATTTAATCCAAGCCATTTAAGATCATCTTTGATACTTTTCTCAAATTCTTTAGAACTCCTATTGGCATCAGTATCATCAATTCTTAATACAAACTCACCTTGATTTTTTTGACAGAAAATCCAATTCAAAATTGCTGATCTAGCATTACCGATATGTATTTTTCCTGTAGGGCTAGGAGCAAACCTACACTTCATATTATTCTTTAGGAATTTCGCAAACGGGAATAGGCTTCATCTTATGAAGATTTGGCTTTCTAATTTCTTCGTATCTACTGTAGTATTCACTAGACTTATTTTCCATTGCTTCTTCTAATTGCTTATATGAAAGACCAAGTTGGCTTTCATCATTTCTACTATCATCCCATAAACCATCTGTCGGTGCTGCGCTAATAATATCTTCTATAACCCCAATTTCTTCGGCTAATTCCCACACCTCAGTTTTAGTACAATCTGCTATTGGCGATATATCTACGCCTCCATCACCATATTTTGTATAAAATCCAACACCAAAATCTTCAACTTTATTTCCAGTACCAACAACTATACCGTTATTACTTTGAGCTATTTGGTATAGAGTTACCATTCTTAGTCTAGATCTTGAATTTGCAAAAGCTAACTCACTATCAAAATTTTGCATCGTATTTTGAAATGTTTTAAAAACATTATCTAGCTCGATTATTTTTGTTTCTACATTTGGGTAATTTTGCTCTAAAAATTCTAAATGTCTTAAACTTAAATCATGTTGTGATGAATTTTGCTTAATAGGCATTGAAACAGCTATAGTTTTTAAACCAGTTTGAGCACATAAGGTGCTAGTAAGAGCTGAGTCAACTCCTCCTGACACTCCTATTACTAGTGTAGTTGGATTATTATTTATAGATTTAGCATAATCTTTAATCCAATTAGAAATGTATGCGATTTTATCTTTTGAATTCATAAGTAATATATAAATATAAATTTATAAATTTGAAGATTGCTTTGAGAGCAATTTTTCTTCTTTTAAAAAATCTGATAATAAAAAAGCCAATTCTAGAGACTGCGAGGCATTTAGTCTCGGATCACAATATGTATGATATCTATTTTTGAGATCTTCATCTGTTATTTCTTGAAGACCTCCCATACATTCTGTAACATCTTGACCAGTCATTTCTAAATGGACGCCGCCTGGATATGTTCCTTCGCTTCTGTGAATTTGAAAAAATTGCTGAATTTCAGAAATTATATCTTTTAATGGCCTAGTTTTAAAACCCGTGTTAGATTTGATAGTATTTCCATGCATGGGGTCACAAGTCCAAACAACATTTTTACCAGCTGAATTAACTGATCTAATTATTTTTGGAAGTATTCCACTAACTTTTTCATGACCCATTCTACATATCAGCGTTATTTTTCCAGCTTCATTATTTGGATTCAACACATCTAATATCTTTAATAGTTCTTCTGTCTTTGTGCTTGGACCAACTTTAATACCTATAGGGTTCTCAATACCTCTTAAAAATTCAATATGTGCTCCATCAAGTTGTCGTGTTCTGTCACCTACCCATAACATGTGAGCTGAAACATCGTACCACTTACCTGAAGTACTATCTATTCTTGTTAATGCTTCCTCATATTGAAGAAGTAAAGCTTCATGACTTGTAAAGAAGTCTGTTTCATTTAATTGTCTTACACTGTTTCCATTTATTCCACATGCCTCCATAAAAGATAAGCATTCGTCAATTCTAGAAGATATCTCTCTAAATTTAGCAGCATTCTCACCTTTAACAAAATTAAGGTTCCATTGATGTATTTTATTTAAATTGGCAAAACCGCCCTGAGAAAAAGCTCTTAAAAGATTAAGTGTAGATGCAGATTGATTGTAGGCCTGAATTAATCTATCTGGATTAGGATCTCTGTCTTTTTGATTGAAGTCTATCCCATTAATTATATCGCCTTTATAAGACTCAAGTTCTAAATCATTAATAACTTCTGTGGCAGATGATCTTGGCTTTGCAAACTGGCCAGCAATTCTTCCTACTTTAACAATTGGACAAGAAGCGCCAAACGTTAATACAACAGCCATTTGTAAAATAACTTTAAATGTATCTCTAATATTATCTGGATGAAAATCTGCAAAACTTTCTGCACAATCTCCTCCTTGTAATAAAAAAGCATTTCCGTTTGAAACTTCTCCAAGTTTCTTTTTTAATAGTCTCGCTTCTCCAGCAAAAACTAAAGGTGGATATTTGGAAATTTCATTTAGAGTTTTATTTAGATGATCTTCATTCTGATAGTTAGGCATATGAAGAGCATTTTTATTTCTCCAACTATTTGGTGACCATTTATCGCTCATAATTTGAAAAGGCTCATAAACCCTAATATATCTTGAAACAAGGGTTATTATTTAGATCTTTTATTTCTTAGAATTTTTAAGGCTGATCTTTCAATAGCAAGTGAATTTTTGGGAATATTTTTAGTGATAACACTACCTGCGCCAATTCTAGATTTAGATTCAATTACGACTGGTGCAATGAGTGAAGTATTAGAACCGATAAATACATTATCTTTAATTATTGTTTTATTTTTTTTCTTTCCATCATAATTACAAGTTATTGTGCCGGCACCTATATTCACATTATTTCCTATTTCTGAATCTCCAACATATGAAAGATGAGCAATAGAAACATTATTTCCAATATTTGAATTTTTAACTTCAACAAAATTACCAATCTTTGATTTTTTACCAATTTTTGTTTTTGGTCTTAATCTAGCACTTGGACCAATAATTGAGTTTTCATCTATTATAACTTCTTCTAAGTATGAATTACTTTTAACTATTGTGCCTTTTTTTATAATTGTCTTTTCCTTGATTGTAACATTACTTTCAATTGTAACGTTAGGTTCAATTTTGGTGTCATGGCTTAAATAACAACTATTTGGTTTTAAAAAATTGACTCCTTTTTTTATAAAATTTTTTACATATTTTTTTTGCAAGATATTTTGCACAACATTGAAATCATCAAATGTATTTATGCCCAACATTGTTTCTTTGTTACACTCAATATAATTGATAGGAATATTTTTTTTTGCAAAAATTTTACAAATATCTGTAAGATACCTTTCTTTTTTTATTTTATTTTCTTTAATATTTTTTAAATTATTAAATAATAATTTAGTATTTGCTAGTAAAATACCAGAATTACATAGATTGATTTTTTTTTGTTTAGGTTCTAAATTTATTTGCTCAATTATTTCTTCAACGTATTTATCATTTAATAATAACCTACCATAACCATGTGGTTCTGAAGTATTAAAAGCAATTAATGACGCTTTCGCTTTACTTTTTTTAAATTTACTTACTAGTTTTTTTATATCTTTAAATTCAACCAAAGGTGTATCGCCAAATAAAATTAAAATATTTTTTGATTTAACATATTTTTTAACTTGCTCAATCGCATCAGCAGTCCCTTTTTGTTTTTTTTGAACAACTAACTTTGAGGTATTTAATATTAACTTTAATTCTTCTTTATTTTTTTCATTAGATACAACTAATATATTTTTACCAGATATTTTTTTTGCAATATTAAAAATATGTGAAACAATTGGTAACCCACATAATGGATACACAAGCTTTGATTTACTTGCTTTAAATCTCGTACTATTACCCGCAGCAAGTATAACAGTTGTGATATCAGACATTAAGTTAGAAATTTCTTAAAATTTCGTTTCCAACATTAATTATTTCTTTTGAGGCATCTGATGTAACACTTATATCAACTACACCTCTTCCAACTGAGAATGTTTCTGCAAATAATACTTTGCTAGACAGTCGTGAGCGAGCAATTTTAGCACCAGCATATCTTAAACGCAAAATCATTGCGTCAGTTAATTTTGCTCTTGGCATCACTCTATTAAGAATAATTATTGGATTTTTTCTTTCTTGTTTTGCAATTTTTAAAAAAGGCAGTGTAGCCATTAAGTCTACTGGACTTGGTTGTACTGGAACAAATACTCTATCAGAAGCTTTTACAACCTGCATTGTTTCAAAAGTTATAGATGGAGGGCTATCAATTATTATAAAATCGTACTTTCTTTTTATAGCTTTAATTTCATCTATTAAATTCCTTATATCGAAATTTAATTGAGTTATTCCAATATCATCTTCACCATAATAAGATTTTCTTGCTTCAAGCCAATATGATAGACTTTTTTGTGCATCAGCATCTATAACAGCTACTTTGTAACCACTATTGCTCCACAAAACTGATAAATTTGCTGAAAGAGTCGATTTACCTGAACCACCTTTTTGATTCGAAAATGCTATAACTTTTCCCATATACAAGTATTGATAATAACTATTTTAAAGATAGATGGAAACATTTTATAAAAAAATATGAAAAAAAATAAGTTAGATATTGCAAAAAATTTATTAAGCAGTGGAGAACTTGTAATATTTCCCACAGAAACAGTATTTGGTCTTGGAGCAGATGCAACAAATGATGAGGCTGTAAAATCTATTTTTAAAGTAAAAAAAAGACCGCGAAGTAATCCAATTATCTGTCACTTTAAAAGTATTAAACAAATAGAAAAATATTTTATTTTAAATAAATTTGAAAAAAAATTAGGTTCAAAATTCTGGCCTGGTCCTTTGACAATAATATTAAAAAAAAAGAAAAATTCTAAAATATCAAAATTAGTCTCTAACAACTCAACTTTAGTTGGCTGCAGAATTCCCGGTAATAAATTGGCTAAAAAATTAATTACTTTATTTGACCTACCTATTGCAGCCCCTAGTGCTAATCTGTCAGAAAGAACTTCCGTAACCAATATTATGGATATCGATCCTATTCTAGTAAAAAAAATATTTATTTTAAAAGATAAACAGTCTTCTCATGGATTAGAGTCCACAGTTGTTAGAATTGATACCAATAATGAAATTGAGGTATTAAGATATGGCAGCATAACTGTAGAAGAGCTAAATAAATATGCAAAAGTAAAAATTAAAAAGAAATCATCTATTTCTCCTGGTAATTTAAAAAAACACTATTCAACTTTAAAACCAATAAGAATGAATGCTAAGAGAATACTAAAAAATGAAGGTTTATTAAATTTTGGAAATAATAAATTAAAGTCTAAAATAGTTAATTTAAATTTAAGTAATAAAAAAAATTTAAATGAAGCAGCAAAAAATTTTTATCATTATCTTCACAAATTAGATCAAAGTAGATGCAAAAAAATTGCTGTAGTAGAAATACCCGATAAAGGACTTGGCAAAACTATAAATGACAGATTAAGAAGAGCAATTAAGTAATTACAATCTATTTAAATAATCCATTAATCTATAATAAATAATCGCTGAGGAATACAATGGTCTTCTAAACATGTTGCCACCTGGAATTTTAAAATGATTAATTTGCTCAAACATATCAAAATTATTTGATTTATTTAAAATTTTTTCAGCTACCATTTTTCCTCCCATAATACTCATAGCTAACCCATGCCCAGAATAAGCATGAGCATAATATAACTTTTGATTCATTATAGTTCCAAAAATAGGCAATCTATTAATCGATATTGCCAAGGTACCTCCCCAAGAAAATTCAATTTTAAATTTTTTTAATTCAGGAAAAACTTTATACATTCGTTTAGAGACAAAACTCTTTGCGTCTTTTACAAAATGAGATGTAATTGTTTCAGGTCCTCCAAAAAGAAGTCTGTAGTCTTCTGAAAATCTATAATAATCAATCATAAATCTAGAATCTATTACGCCACAATTTCTTTTGATTAATTTACTTGCGAGATCTTTTCCAAGAGGTTCTGTTGCAATAATATAATTATTTATAGGCATAAAATAATTTCTCTTTGATCCTAAAAGATTGTCAAGATAACCATTGCAACCAATAATTACTTTCTTTGCTTTAATAATATTTTTTCCAGAGAGAATTATAACTTCTTTTTGATTATCAACAATTTTATCAGCCGGAGAATTTTCATATATATTTATACCATTTGCTAAACACTGTTCTGCTAAACCATATGTCAGTTTTAATGGGTTTAAATGATAAGAATCCTTTAAAAGCATTCCAGAAAAATATCTGTCACTATTAACTTCATCTCTTATTGAATTATGGTCAAAGTATTCATAATTATTATAATTATAATTCTTCTGCATATGCTCAATTTCATCTTGAAAATATTTATAATCTTTTTTTGTGTTGCCTACATGAAGAACACCTTGTCTAATCGCACAGTCAATTTTGTATTTTTCAATTAAATTAACTACATTTGAAACAGCATCTAATCCAACTTTCCAAAAAAATTTTGCTTTTTCAATACCAAATTTTTTTTCTAAGTAGAATTGATCTTTTCTCATTCCAATTCCTAGTTGACCGCCATTCCTACCAGAAGCACCAGATCCAACTTTATTTGCTTCCAAAATCGTTATTGATAAACCCTGATTAGATAAATTTAATGCTGAAGAAATACCTGTTAAACCACCTCCAATAATACATACATCAGTTGAAATATTCTCATTTAATTTAATTTGATTAGGAAAATTAGGTGCTGAAAATTTATAAAAACTCTCTTTTTCATTATCATGTTGATTAAAGGTCCTTTTTTTTGTAGTAAACATTATCTTATCTTTAATGGTTTAATAATAATTAGTAAACAAACACTCTCAATATGATTGAAAAATTTCAAAACTGGTTTCATGAAAACTCTATTACAGAAGTTGAATGTTTAGTTCCAGATCTTGGAGGTATAGCAAGGGGAAAAATTTTACCAACTAATAAATTTTTAAAAGGACTGGAAGATGAAAGTCACAGATTGCCTCAGTCAACTTTTATTCAAACGATATCAGGAGATTATGCAACTGAGGACTCTGCCGGTGCTTTACCAAGAAGTGTTTACAATCCAACTGACATTGATGTAATTTTAAAACCAGATTTTGATACAATGAGAGTAGTGCCATGGTACGACGACCCTACTGCACAAATTATCTGCGATGCAATAAATCTTAACGGAGATGATGTTATAAATTCTAGTAGGAATGCTCTAAAAAATATTCTTAAACTCTATAAAAAAGATAAATTAACTCCAATTGTTTCACCAGAGTTAGAATTTTATTTAGTGAAACCTAATGCTGACTCAGATTACCCCCTTGAAGTACCAGTGGGTCAATCAGGTAGACAAGAAACAGGTAAGCAAGCCTTAGGTATAGATGCTGTTAACGAATTTGATCATCTTTTTGAGGATGTATATAATTATTGTGAAGCACAAAATATTGAAATTGATACTATTAATCATGAATCTGGTTCAGCTCAGATGGAAATTAATTTTCAACATGGTGATCCTTTAGATCTAGCAGACCAGGTTTTTTTATTTAAACGAACTCTAAGACAGTCAGCTTTGAAACATAAACTTCATGCAACATTTATGGCAAAACCTATGGAGAATCAACCTGGTAGCGCAATGCACATACATCAATCGATATATAATGATAAAAATAAGAATATTTTTTTTAATCAATCAACTAAAATTTCAAAAAAAAATGAAAAACTATTTAGGTGGTTTGGAAAAATATACTCCATTATTAATGCCAATATACGCTCCAAATATAAATTCATTTAGAAGATTGTTTGCAACTTGGGGAGCCCCTAAAAATGTTAAATGGGGAATAGGTAATAGAAGTTGTGGTTTCAGAATTCCATCAATTGAGGAAAGGAATATACGTATTGAAAATAGAATTCCTGGATCTGATACAAATCCATATCTAGTTTTTGCAGCTAATTTAGCTTCAGGATATTTAGGAATGAAAAACAATTTAAAACCAAATCCAGAAACCAAAGATAGTGCATTTAAAGATAAAAATTCTAATCTACCTAAAAATATGGATGAATCATTATCTCTTTTTGAAAATGATGAAGATATAAAATCCATATTTAATGAAAAATTTGTAAGGTCGATTGCTGCGATAAGAAGAGTTGAGTATCAAGCTTATTTATCAGTAATAAGTTCTTGGGAGCGAGAATATTTATTACTTAATGTTTAAATTTTTTATTAAAATAAAAATAAAATAAACCAATTATTATTAAAGCAAACATTAAAATTGCGGATAATGCGTTTACTTCAGGACTCAATCCTAATCTAACTTTTGAAAAAACTACAATTGGCAATGTATTAGCTCCAGGCCCAGTGGTAAAACTCGCAACAACTAGATCATCTAAAGAAATTGTAAAAGCTAATAACCAACCAGCAATAATTGAAGGTAAAATTATTGGTAAAGTTATCTTATAGAGTACCTTGGTATAATTATAGCCTAGATCCATCGCAGCTTCCTCAATATTTTTGTTAAAGTCAGTTAATCTTGCTTGAATAATAATTGCAACAAATGCAATACAAAAAGTAACGTGTGATATAAAAATAGTTAATTGCCCTCTAGATGATGGAAATCCAATTACATTATTTAAGCTTATAAAAAAAAGTAACATTGAAAGACCTAAAATTAATTCTGGCAAAACCAAAGGTGTTGATGAAAGAAAAATATAAAATGATTTAAAAGGAATTTTTCTTATTCTTACAAGTGAATATCCAATCATAACTCCTAAAATTGTAGCAAAAGTTGCAGACAAAGCTGCAATTTTAATACTAATAATAAATGCCTCAATTATTTGTTCATTATTAAATAATTCATTGTACCATCTTAAAGAAAATCCTTTCCAAACCATTACTCTCTTATTTTCATTAAATGAGTAAAAAATTAAAACTAAAATTGGGAAATATAAAAAAAATAAACCTAAAAAAATAACTGTACTTTTGATTAAACTAGATTTCATTTTTTTGACTCCAACGAGAATAAAGTATTTGAAAAATAACAATTGGCAAAACCAAAATAATAATGCCACTAAAAGCTAAAGCACTAGCACCTGGCCAATTTCTATTAACAAAGAATTCCTCCCATAATATTTTTCCATAATACAATCTATCACTACCACCTAACATTTCAGGTATAATAAATTCTCCAACAACAGGTATAAAAACTAATAAAGATCCAGCAACAATTCCAGGAACAGACAAAGGAAGAATAACTTTAAAAAAGGTTTTAATACGATTTAATCCTAAATCTTTTGATGCTTCAATTAAATTTAAGTCAAATTTATTTAAGTATCCATAGAGTGGTAAAATCATCAAAGGTAAATAAGTGTATACAATTCCCATGATGACAGCATATTGATTGTATAATAATTGAAGTGGTTCTGATGTTATGCCTAGGTTTAGAAGTATTACATTTAAAATTCCATTATTCTGTAAAATTATTTTCCATGCATAAACTCTTAATAAAAATGATGACCAAAATGGAACAACTACTAAAACTAGTAGGATATTTCTTAATCTGATATTTGAAGTCGCAATATAAAAAGCTAATGGGAACCCAATAAGTAAACAAAAAAAAGTAGATATTAGAGCTAGTATCAAAGAGTTTACAAAAGATCCAATGTAGTAATAATCAGTAAATATATAAACATAATTTTCAAATGTAGTATTGATCTTAAATCCATTATCAAAAAGAAAAATATCTTGATAAGGAGGCATCCCCCATTCTGATACCGAAATTGATATTTTAAAAATTATAGCTAATGGTATAAAAAAAAATAGAACAAGCCAAAAATAAGGACTAAAAACAAAATATTTTTCAAATAATTTATTTTTCAATTAATCCTCTAAAACCTTGATTGATTCACTTTCCCAACTACAAATGACTTTCTCCCCTTTTGGGAAATTATAATTTGAGTTGGAGTTAAAATTCTGATCTAAAACTGAAATTATCATATTTTTAATTTTAATTTCATAACGTGTAAAACTTCCCAAATAAGATTTTTCTAAAATTTCTCCACTAAAGGAATTAAATGAACTTGTTTTCAAATTATTTATTGATTGTATTTTTATTTTCTCTGGTCTTAGTAAAATATTAGTTTTTGTATTTTTTAATTCTTTGTTTAATTTTAAATTTATACCTAAATCATCAGAATAAAAATTTTCATCTTTCTTATAAATCTCAATTATATTTGCAATTCCTATAAAATTGGCAGTATAAAGACTTTTAGGATTTTCATAAATCTCTTCAGGGCTAGAACATTCCAAAATAAGACCATTCTTCATTATTGCCATTCTATCAGATAAGGACATTGCTTCTTCCTGATCATGGGTGACAAAAACAAATGTAATTTTTAGTTTCTTTTGGAGTGTTGTTAACTCTAATTGTGTTTTTGATCTTAGTTTTTTATCTAGTGCTGCAAGAGGCTCATCTAATAATAATAACTTCGGTTTTTTTATTAAGCACCTTCCAAGGGCAACTCGTTGCTGCTCTCCCCCTGATAATTGTTTAATTCTTCTATTTAATAAATGTTCAATAGATAAAAGTTCGGCAATATTTCTTACGTTTATTTCAATTTCTTTTTGGGTAAAATTTTCTTTTATTCCAAAAGCTAAATTATTAAAGACGTTTAAGTGAGGAAATAGAGCATACGATTGAAACATGTAATTTAATGGTCTTTCAAAAGGTTCAAGGTTTGTTATGTCCGTTCCGTTGAGTATTACACGTCCTGTATCTGGCTTCTCAAATCCACCTAGTATTCTTAGTAAGGTAGTTTTGCCTGAACCCGAAGATCCTAGGAGGCCAAAAAATTCAGATTTTGAAATATTTAAATTAATATTTTCTAAAACTTTGTTATCTCCAAAGGATTTAGAAATATTTTCAATTACAAGAAAATTATTATCCATCTTAAATCAGCACTAATATTAATATATTAGTGCTGAAATGAAGTATATTTTTTAATTTGATTTAAATTTATTAAAATATTTAGTTGATAATTGTGCTTTTTTAGGTGAGTCAGCAGTATCAGCAAATAGCATACTTAAAGTTGCTTCGTCTGGATAAATAGCTGGATCTCCTAAAATTTCTGGATCAACTAGCTCATTAGCTGCCTTGTTTGGATTAGAATACCAAACATAGTTTGTAATATCTGCAGCAACTTCAGGACGCAAAATATAATTTATAAACTTATGTGCATTTAGAACATTTTTTGCATCAGCTGGAATTGCCATCATATCAAACCAAATTACAGTTCCCTCTGAAGGAATAGAATACCAAACTGGTTCTATTTCTTCGTAAGCTGCAATAAAAACATCACCTGACCATCCCATAGCTAGACAAATTTCACCATTAGCAAGATCATCTATATATTGAGAAGAATCAAAATACCTAATGAAAGGTCTAATTTCCTGCAACATTGAAAGAGCAGCCTTATAATCATTTTCGTCTTCAGTGTTTGGATCTTTACCTACATATTTTAAGGCAATTTCCATTACTTCAGATGGTGCATCTAACATTGCTATACCACAATCTTCATATTTAGAAGCTATAGCTGGGTCAAATAAAACACTCCAACTAGTAACCTCATCTTCATCAACCTTATCAGTATTGTAACCAATGCCAGTTGTGCCATACATATAGTTTACTGAATACTGACCACCTGGATCATGTGCATCTATCTTTGATAAAACTTCTGGATCTAAATTTCCTAAGTTCGATAATTCAGATTTATCAAGTTTTTGAAAAACTCCAGCCTTGATTTGGTTTTCTAAAAAAGAACCAGAAGGCACGACAATATCATAGCCAGACCCACCAGCTAAAAGTTTAGCTTCAAGAACCTCATTTGAATCAAAAACGTCATAAGTTACATCAATGCCAAATTCATTTTCAAAATTTTCAATTGTATCTTCGGCAATATAGTCAGACCAATTGTAAATAAATAGTTCTTCTTTAGCCTGAGCTGAAAAAGAAATTAAAACTAATAGAGATATAAAATACTTAAGCATTATTCCCCTCCTAAATAAAAATTACATTAAATAAAATAAATTAAAAATCGAGAATTTTTTTATATAGATCTGGCCTTCTATCTCTAAAGTTACCCCATAATTTTCTATATTCTCTTGAAATTAACAAATCTAAAGTCGCAGTTATTATTCCCTCATCCTTATCATTCATACGATTTATTATATTTCCAAGATGATCCAGTATAAAAGAATTACCATAAAAATTTAATTCAATATCAGCTTCGACCTCCTTCCCTATTCTATTCGAGGTTATTATAGGGATTTGATTTGCAGCAGCATGTCCTACCATTGTATTAATCCAATGATCCTTTGAATTTAATTCAGGCATGTGCGGCTCAGAGCCAATTGCTGATGGGTATAAAATTAAATCTGCACCTTTCAACGTTAGTATTCTTGCACATTCAGGAAACCACTGATCCCAACAAATTGCACAGCCAACTTTTGCCAGAGGGGTGTCAAAAACCATAAAACCTGTGTTGCCTTTTTCAAAATAATACTTCTCATTATATCCAGGACCTTCAGGGATGTGAGATTTATTGTAAACTTCACTTAATTTACCAAAAGAATCAATCATAACTAGAGAGTTAAAAAACTTATTTTCTTTTTTTTGAAAAAAACTAATTGGTAATGAAATCTTTTTATCTTTACAAATATTAGATAATTTTTCGAACATTGGATGAGAAGGAAAATCAATTGCAAGATCAAAAAATTGATCATTTTTTGTTGAACAAAAATAATAATCTTGAAATAATTCTTGCAGAAGTAAAATATCAACATTTTCATTTGAAGCTTTTTCAACTAAACTAATTGCTTTATTTAAATTAGCGTCAAAGTCTCCTTTAAGAGCCTTAAATTGTGATGTTGCTACTTTTAATTTCATATTTTTGGTACATTCATTGTTATACAATGAATATTTCCTCCACCATAATTTATATTTTCTGTTTCCAACATCATAATTTCTCGATTTGAGAATAACTTTTCAAAAATTAATTTTACCTCATTGTCTTCCTTAACATTGAATTTAGGTAAGATAATTTTATTTTTACTAAAATAGAAATTTATATATGAGCTAATAATATTCTTATTATTAATCTTTTTTCTTGTAGGTAAAGGAACTTCAATTAAATCAAATCTCTGATTGGTATCTTTAAAAAATTTAATAAGATCTGCTTTGTTTTTTTCTAATATTTCATAGTTAGGATCTAATTTGTGAGTAGAAGCAATTAAATATTTATTTTTTCCTATCGGGCATAATAAATTATCTACATGACCATCTGTGTCATCCTCCATTAGTCCATTTTCAAATAAAAAAATATAATTTAAGTCAAACAAGAGCTTTAATTCTTTAATAATATACTCACTATTATGTTTTTGTTTTCTATTTTTATTAAATATTACATTTTTAGTGCTAAATAAATTTTTTTTATCATCATAAGTTATTGCTCCTCCTTCAATGACTAAGTCAGAAGTTATTGTTGGGATATTTAAATAGCTTGAAATAAATTTTGATATTTTATTATCATTTAAATAATCTGGATACTTTCCATAACCATTAAATTCAAAACTAATTGATTTTAATTTTTCATCCTCGTTATAAAAAATTGGTGCAATATCTCGCATCCAAGAATCATCTAATTTACATTCTATGATATCTATATTTTTATGATCAGTTTTATTTTGAATTTCATTTATGTCTTCTTTATTTGACAAAACAATAACATGCTCAGTTTTTGCAATTTCATTAATTACATTTGCAACTTCATCTCTGGCCTTATTTATAAATTTACCATAAAGATCTTTATTACACGGCCAAGCAATCAAACAATATTGGTGTTCATACCATTCAGGAATTAGTTTCATAAAATTTAAAAATATGTATAATTATTTCATGTCTAAAGATGAAGTAAAATTCACTGAAATGAAACATGGTGATAAAGAGGATTATGAACTTCTTGCTAACTTTGAAGATAAATTTATTGAAGGTACAGCTGATAGAATAGTAAGAGTACTAGAAAGTTTAGACAACTCTCTAGGTGGCTATAAGGTATCTAGATTAGAGCACTCTCTTCAAACTGCATCAAGAGCGTTACGTGAACAAGCTTCTGAAGAAATGGTGGTAGCTTCCTTATTGCATGATATAGGTGATGAAATTGCACCTCTTAATCATTCTGAACTTGCAGCTGCGGTATTAAAACCTTTTGTTTCTGAAAAAACAAGATGGATAGTAGAACAACACGGTTTGTTTCAAGCCTACTACTATAATCATTATTATGGAAAAGATAGAAATCTAAGAGATAAATTCAAAGGTCATGAATTCTTTAAAGACACTATAGATTTTTGTGAAAGATGGGATCAAGCATCATTTGATCCAAATTATGATACAATTCCTTTAAAAGAATTTGTTCCAATGGTTCAAAGAATATTTAATAGAACACCTTATAGAAATTTATAATTATTTTTTTAACTTGTTGATTAGTGTAAGGTTACCTGGATCAAAGTTATTTTTATTTTCTTGAATAAATTTGTCTATATCTTTTTGCTTTTCTAATTCTAATTCAAAAACTTTTCTAATATTTAAATCAACATACAAAGAACAAACTTCTGTTGTTGCTGCTCTGTATCCTTCAAGCTTATGTGTCATTTCTAATTTATAAATTAATCTTTTTTTATCCCTATCAAGAAATAACAAATTAATATCTACTTCATCACCCTCTTTCACTTCTTTGTCATAAGTTGTGTGTGACTCTACGGCAAAAGTAGTTTTCTTATCTGTTTTTGCAGAAGTTTCACCCATATTAAATTTTTGTAAAAGAACTTCCCATCCAGCATCAAAAAGATGAATATAAAATGCCAAATTCATATGACCATTGTAATCAGTCCATTCTTTTTTAACTCTTCCTGAATTTAAATATATCTTCATTGTTTTTCTTTATTAATTCATAAAATATAGTAGTTTAAAATAATGAATAATGAAGTAATAATTTCGTGTGCTGTAACTGGATCAGGAGATACGGCAGGCAAACATCCTGAATTACCTATAACACCAAAACAAATTGCTGATGCTTCAATTGAAGCTGCCAAAGCGGGTGCAGCAATAGCTCATGTACATGTAAGGGAACCTGATGGTAAACCTTCTAGAAATTTAAGTTATTATAAAGAGGTGGCAGATAGAATTCGCTCTTCTGATACTGATGTAGTTTTAAATTTTACAACAGGTATGGGTGGTGATTTTGAAGTTGGGACAGGTAAAGATCCTTTAAATCCCGTGGGAGCAAATACAGATATGATCGATGCATTAAGCAGATTAGAACATGTTGAAGAGTTATTGCCTGAAATTTGTACTTTAGACTGCGGATCACTAAATTTTGGTGACTCAAACATGACATTTATTCATACACCGATACAACTAAGAACTGCAGCAAAAAAAATGCAGGAGCTTGGAGTGAAACCAGAAATGGAAGCTTTTGAAATGGGTCATTTATGGTTTGCTAACCAACTTTATAAAGAAGGTTTGATTGATGGCCCTCCTTTTTATCAAATATGCCTTGGTATACCTTGGGGTTCACCTGCAACAACGAGCGCAATGAAAGCAATGGCAGAAATGGTACCTGCTGAAGGTATTTGGTCTGGATTTGGAATTGGAAGATCTCAAATGCCTATGGCTGCACAAGCAGTTATTTTAGGAGGCAATGTTCGAGTAGGACTGGAAGACAATCTTTATTTAAAGAAAGGAGTTTTTGCATCAAATGCACAGTTGGTTGAAAAGGCAAGATGTATTGTTGAAGATATGGGAGCGTCTATTTTATCCCCGCAACAAACAAGAGAGAAATTAAAACTAAAAAAACATTTTTAATTTGAAAAATATTACTGTCATTGGAACTGGTGTAATTGGTACTGGCTGGATACTTAGATTTCTCGCTAATGGTATAAAAGTCAAAGCATTTGATAAAAATTCTCAGCAATTAAATTTTCTAAAAGATGAAATAACAAGAACAAACTTAATTATAAAGAAATTATATAATACAAAAATCAATTTCAAAAATTTGGAAATCGTGTACAATATTGAGGAAGCAGTGAAGAATGCAGATTTAATTCAGGAAAATGTACCTGAACGACTTTCTTTAAAAAAAGATGTTATAAAAAATATAAGTAAATATTCTCCCTCAAATTCAATAATTGCTTCAAGTTCATCTGGTTTACTTCCATCAGATTTACAATCAAAATGTATTAACCCAAAAAGATTAATAATAGCTCATCCCTTTAACCCTGTATATATTCTCCCTTTGGTTGAAATTGTAAAAGGTAAAAAAACTACAAATTTATATCTTAATAAAGCAAAAAAATTTTATCAAAAAATTAAAATGAAAACATTATTGGTAGAAAAAGAATTACCAGGCTTTTTATCTGATAGATTGCAAGAAGCTTTGTGGAGAGAGGGTTTACATATTATAAATGATGGATATGCTTCAACAAAAGATTTAGATGAAGCAATAACTTATGGTCCTGGTATGAGATGGGCTCTAATGGGAACTTTTTTGACATTTCACTTAGCGGGAGGAGAAATGGGTATGAAACATATGCTAGATCAGTTTGGACCAGCATTGAAACTTCCATGGACTAAACTCAAATCTCCAAAACTAACAAAAAAACTTAAAGAAAAAATCATTGATGGCACAAAAAAACAATCAAAGAATCATTCTATAAAAGATTTAAGTAACATAAGAGATAATTTCTTAATAGATTTGCTAGAATTAAAGAAAAAATATAAATTATAATTATGACAATAATCTCAAAATATGTAGCTTTAAAAAATTATATACCAACGGGGCTACCTAAAGAAGAAGATTTTGAAATTAAATCTAAAACTTTAGAATTAGATGAAACAAATAATATTCATGTTCTTAATTCATGGATATCTGTTGATCCGTATATGAGAGCAAGGATGACAGAACGTAAAAATTATAAACCACCTTTTTTACTAGGCGAGGAAATGGAAGGTTATGCAATTGGGTCAGTCCAAAAATCAAAAGATTCACAATTTAAAGAAGGAGATGTTGTTTTCAGTAATTTTGGAATGAGAGATAACTTCGTTTGCAAAGGTGGTAATTTAAAAAAAATAAAAAATTCCAATCTTCCATTGCAAACTTATCTAGGGCCTTTAGGAATGACAGGGCAAACTGCATATATTGGTCTTTTTAATCATGGGAATATACAAAAAGGACAAAGTATTCTTGTATCTTCAGCAGGTGGAAGTGTTGGTTCAACAGTTTGTCAAATTGCAAAAAATTTAGGATGCAAAGTATATGCTAGTACAGGATCAGATGAAAAAGTTGATTGGTTAAAAAATGAATTAAATGTTAATGTAGCATTTAATTATAAAAAAATTGATAACCTTGTTCTTCACTTAAAAGAAATTTGTCCTGAAGGATTCGACTTATACTTCGACAATGTTGGAGGTGATTTTTTAGAGTCTGCAATTTTTCGAATGAAAAATTTTGGAAGAATTATTATTTGTGGAAGAATATCTCAGATGAATTCAACCTCTGCTCCTGCTGGACTAAAAAATATGGCTCACGTATTAGTAAAAAGATTAACAATAAAAGGTTTTTTAATTTTTGATCATGAAAATGATAATGAGCCTTTTGAAACTGATATGCGAAATTGGATTTCAGAAGGAAAAATAAAATTTAAAGAAACAATTTATGAAAATATAGAAAATGCTCCTAAAGCATTTATAGATCTACTAAATGGTAAAAATTTAGGTAAAATGTTGGTTAAAATTTAACTAAATTGTAACGTAGGGAGACGTCCCTCGATATTTTATATCTAATTTAAGTTCTTTATCAATTGGAGGAAAAGCTCTTTGCTGACATTCCACTCTAGGGCATATCCTACACGAAACTCCAATTGGCATTTGTAATTTTTTATTATTTAAATCAATTCCTTCAGAATAAATTAGATCTTTAGCATATTTCATATCACAACCTAAACCAATCGAAACAAAACTTTTAGGCATTCCATGTTTTTCAATTCCTTTCTCGAAAGCTCTTGCGATACAAAAATATACTCTTCCATCAGGCATTTTAGATATTTGAGGATGAATTTTTCCAGGATTTAAAAATGCAGTATACACATTCCATCTAGGACAAGAACCTCCATGTCTTGGTATATGAATACCAGATAAAGAAAATCGCTTTGACACATTTCCAGCAATATCTGTTTTTAAAAAATGAAATGGCACTCCTTCGTTTCCAGGTCTTTGAAGATTTGTTAATCTATGTGTAACTTGTTCAAAACTACAAGCATAATGATGCATCAAGATTTCCACATCATATTTATGTAACTTAGCACTCTTTAAAAAATCACTATAAGGCATCATAAAAGCAGCAGCATAATAATTTAGTAAAGATAGTTTAAGCAAAGGTTCTACTTCTTCTGACTCAACATTATTATCTTTAATAACTTTATTAATAACATCATTAGCCTCTAAATAAGCAACTTGTGATGCTAAATGAAAATTTCTTGATGTGTAAGTTAACATTTCAGAGAGATAAAAAATCTTGGATTTTTCATCAAATCTTTTAACTATTTTTTCATCTTCGTTTATTGTTACTATTTTAACTTCAATTCCATGTTTTTCTTTGAGATAAAGTGATAATTTAGATCCAGAACCAATGTTAGGTCCAGTTTCAAGACCTATTTCTTTTCTTAGATTTTCAGAACTAATTTCTAAATCATGAAAGTAATTTTTATTTTCTTGAAGAATATCTGAAACAATTTCTACAGGTAGTCTTGTTGGTTTTTCTATTTGATTTGCATTCACATCCATCGTTTCAAGTCGATTTTGCATATCTTCTTTAAAGCTTTTAAAAGAATCATTAATTGTCAGTAATGCTTTAGCTATGTTAGGATTTGAACCAATGAAGTCACTTGTGTCATGATTGGTTATCTTTAAATCATCAAAAATTTCATTACTTAAAACATCCATTACGTCTGAAAGAAGTCGTTTGCTAGATTCTGTTGAGAAGTCTTTGATTGATATATCTAATCTTTCAGCTGCTTTAATTAGTAGAGAAAGCGGTATTTTTCTTTTTCCACTTTCAATTAAATTTAAATAACTAGCAGATATTCCAATAGTTTTTGATAATTCAGCTTGTGAAAAACCTTTACTTATCCTTTGTTTTTTTAACCTTGGGCCAAAATTTATATCAGATTCAATATTCATTTACAAAATTTACAAAAATAATAAATTCAAAGTAATTTTATTTACATTAAAACTAAGAAAAACTCTAGTTTTTTTTTATATTATTATGTATTTGTAAAATCTGTAAATATGAACAGTAAATTAACAGAAAATATTAATAACCAAAAAGAAAGCCTAGAGCAGAGCTCTATTGAGAAGAAGGTTCTTGAAGGATCTATAGACTCAAATTACGACCTTAATCTTGCTGATGGTATCGAAGCATACTACAGCGAAAGATACGGTTGGACTCTTAGAAGAAAAACTATCTAATTATATTAGATTTTAGTTCTCTAACTAACGGTACTCTTTATTTGGTCGTAAGCCTTTTCAGCAATCATAATAGTTGTTGCATTTAAATTAGCACTAACAATGTCTGGCATTACAGAAGCATCAATAACTCTTAAATTTTGAATTCCATGAACCCTTAGGTTTTGGTCTACAACTGAAGTTTTATCCTCACCCATTTTATTTGTGCATGACGGATGATACGCAGATTCAGATGTATTTTTAATAACTTCATCTAACTCATTTTGATTAGATATATATTTTCCAGGCCTAATTTCTGTGCCAACATATTCTTTTAGTGCTTTTTGAGACAAAATTTTTTTAGCAATTACTACACCTTCTCTCATTTGTTTTAAATCGTCTTCATGCTTAAGATAATTAAATTGTATTTTAGGATCATCTTTATAGTTATTTGTTTTAATTTTGACAAACCCCCTACTTTTTGGTCTATTTGGACAAACATGAAATTGAAAAGCTTCAAAATTAGGATTTTCTAAACCATGATTAATAACTAAGTATGGAAAAAAATGAAATTGTAAGTTTGGATGATTATATGATTTATCAGACTTAACAAAACCTCCTAACTCTAAATGTGAGTTTGCCAACCTACCTTTTTTAAATAAAAACCATTTTGATCCTTCAATTGCTTGATAGAGAAAATTTGTTGCTAAAGTATGTAAAGTTTCATTTTTTTTAGATTTATATTGAATATACATCTCTAAATGATCTTGTAAATTTTCTCCTACACCAACTAAATTATTAATTACTTCTATTCCCAAGTTTTTAAGATGTTTTTCATTACCTATTCCAGATAATTGAAGAATTTTGGGAGAATTAATTGAACCTGCACAAAGTATAACTTCTTTATTTGCTAAATATTTATTTGTTATGTTTTTTTTAATTGTTTCAACACCAATTGCAGTTTTATTTTTAAAAAGAATTTTTTTCACATCAATATTATTTATTATTGTAAGATTTTTTCTATTTTGTATTGGTTCTAAATATGCCTTAGCAACACTTTGTCTGACACCGTTGTGTATTGTTACATCAAAAGTTCCAAAACCTTCATTATCAGTATTATTAGAGTCATTAAATATTTTATATCCAGCTTCTTGTGCAGCATCTAAAACTTTTTTAAATAAAGGATATTTTTTATCTATGTTTGATTTATTTACTTTTAATGGCCCCTCTTTACCTCTTTCATTACTATCATGAGACCAAGTTTCTAATCTTTTAAAAAAAGGTACAACTTTTTCATATGACCAATCAGTTAAACCACTTGAAGACCATCTATCAAAATCCTCTTTATGACCTCTAGCAAAAACCATGCCGTTATGTGATGAACATCCTCCAATCATTTTACCTCTTGGACAATATAAAGATCTATTATTTAGAAATGGTTCAGGCTCTGTATAATATTTCCAATTATACTTTGGATCATGCATTGCATATAGAAGTGCGCTTGGCATATCAACTTTCCAAGTTTTACTGGATGGACCAGCTTCTAATAAAATTACGGAATTCTTTGATTGTGAAGACAATCTGTTAGCTAAAACACAACCTGCTGATCCTGCACCAACAATGATGTAATCAGCGTTGTTATCCACTAATTCATTCTTTCAGTATTTCCATCAACAGTCATGATTTGACCAGATACATTTTCTGAGGCATCGCTCAATAAAAATAAAGCCATTGATGCAATATCTTCCTTTTCTACAAATGTATTCAATGAAACCATTGACTCTAATTCTTTTCTCACTTTTTTGCTTGTTGATTTAATTAATTTAGCTTTTGCATTTATTACTCTGTCCATTCTATCACCATTCACTGCACCTGGACAAATTGCATTTACTCGTATTTTAAATTTTCCAAGCTCAACGGCTAGTGTTTTAGTTAATCCAATTATTGCCCATTTACTTGATGTATATGGTGAACGTTGTGCATAACCAAATAAACCAGCAGTTGAAGATAAATTAATTATTGATGCCCTTTTAGTTTTTTTTAAAAAAGGAATAGCAAATTTAGTATAATAAAAATGTGAACTTAGATTAGTTTTAATTGTGTTATCCCATTCATCAATAGAAATATTCTGGAGATACTTTGTAGGTCCTGCAATTCCTATATTATTTATTAGTCCATCAATTTTTTTTAAGTTTTTTAGGGAATTAAAATATGCCTTAATATCTTTTGGATTAGTGCAGTCTAAATGTTGAGCAAATATTTTATTATAATATTTTTTATTTGAATTTATTTTATCAATTTTTGATTTATTTATATCAGATAAATATACTTTACCACCTGAATTGATTATTTTATTTGCTATTGCAAAACCTAAACCATCTGCACCAGCAGAAATTACATAATTTTTTTTACTCAGATTTATTTTCATTTATAGATATTATTT
>CACFXU010000010.1 GCA_902570155.1 uncultured Alphaproteobacteria bacterium | reverse complement strand
AAAAAATATTTTTAATCTCTATGTAATAAATTCATAATAATCATCTTATTGCAATTAACAAAGGAGGTAAATATGTTTGCAACGTGGAAAATAAGAACTGACTACGCAAATGCTGTAGATATTTTTGATAAAGTTTCACCTTGGTTTAAAGAAAGTGGAGCTCGAATGACTAATGTAACGCATAATATTGGTGGTGATGATAATACATTCACTATGGTAGCAGGATTTGAGAGTTATGAAGCATTTGGAAAAAATGATGATGCTTGGGCTTCATCTCCAGAATGGTGGCAAAAAATGCAACCAAATTTTGTAAACAATCAATTAGTTGAAGCTGTTTATTTAACTGAATTGATTGGAAATATTAAAGGTGCTACTGAGGAAATGCCTGTATGGGCACATTTTGTTTTTAGTCATCCAGATGTGGATGCTATAAAAAAAAGTTTTGAAATTGATGAAAAACACTACATGTCAAATGGTTCATCAGGAATTGCAATTCATAGAATGTTTGGTGATAGAAATAATCAATATTTATTTGCTGCAAGATTTAAAAGTATGCAAGAGTTAGGCAAGTGCATGGATGCTAACCAAAATTCTCCAGATTATTGGGAAAGTCATAAAGATTATTATGCAAACTTAACTATTCATCTAAATTATAATGCTAGAGTAATTAGAAGAGATATTTATTAAAAAAAGGAGGAAATATGATTGTAGGAAGTTGGACATACAGTATATCTAATGCGAATGCTATTAAAGCATACAATACTGCAGCGGAATATTTTAAAAAATATGGTGCTGTTGGATCATCACTTGCAAGCCATCTTGGAAGAGATAATGGTTTGTACACAACAAACATTGGATATGAAAATTATGCTCATTTTGGAGAGGTAGATGATAAATTATCTAATGATGAAAATTGGGCAAAGGATATGGAGCCATTTTTTTCTGACACTAAATGGGAAACAAATAATTTTTACGAACCATTGGTTCATAATATGCCTTCAGATGCTGGTATTAAACCTGTTTTTGCACAGTGGATGTTTTATCATAAAGATATCAACTTAATTCAAGATAAAGGTGATATTTTTATTAAAGCTTGGATGGATAATGGTGCAACAGGAGGAACTGTTGGTAGGATGAATGGAAAAGATAATGGCTCATTCGGATTTGCTGTTCGTTTCAATACTATGAAAGAATATGGTTTAGCTCAAGACAAACTAAATGGTGATAATTTTTGGTTGGATCATAAAGATTTTCTAGATGAAGTAGAGCCAAGAGGTATGAGTCTTGTAAGAATATTAGAAACAAATTGGGAATAATTTTATAGCAGGTATTTTATTCCTGCTATTTAAATAAAATTTAATATGGAAATTTCATTTCGAAGAGAAATAGTAACATGCTTTGGTGGAGCATTTTTAATAATGTTTATGATAGGAATATATTTTGTATATATTCCCTGGAATATAGGTAGACTAAATATTTCTGAGTCCCAACTTGGTATTTCAATTTTTGCTTTTGGCATAGCGAATTTATTTGCTAATCAATTTGGTGCAAGAGTTCTAGTTCCAAGAATAGGAAGTACAAATACAATTATTTTAGGGACATTTATATTTTCGTACTTACCTTTGGCGATTGCAAGTGCACCAAACTATTTTTATTTTACTCTTTTTTTTATTCCAATTGGTGTTGGTGCTGGTTTTATCTTCCCAGTAATTAATGCACAAATTGCTATAATTGAACAAAAGACAAATAAAATTTTACTTCCTGTAACTCAGGCATTTTTTTCTGCAGGTTCTTTATTTGGTGCTCTTGGAGCTGCTTTATTTATTAAATTAATTCCAGATCCAAGAATTACATTCCTTATAGTTGGAACAATGTTTCTTCTCTATGCAATAATTTTTTATTTTTTTGGATTAAAAAAAATTTATGAAGAAGATGAAAAAGTCGAAAAATTTAAAATACCAGAAAGAAATATTCTTATTTATGGATTTTTATTAATGATGAATTTTGCTACGTTAGGAATTATTATAGATTGGTCACCAGTTTGGTTAACAAAAGATTTAGGAGCTCCTCTTTTCTTAGGGGGTTTAGCAATTATGTTTTTTAATGCAGGTGAGATTGTTGCAAGAATAAGTGCAAGTAAATTAATAAATAGATTTGGTGAAATAACCATTGGTTCATATTTCAGCATAATTTCATGCATTTTATTATTTATTACAATATTAAGTATGAACTTAAATATAATATTATTTGGTGTATTAATTTTTGGATTTGGAACAGCCAATTTTGTTGCTATTGTTCTCAGACAAGCAATAAGTGAATCAAATGAGGGTATCAGTTTGACTGTATCAAATTTGATTACCTTAGGTTTTGGTGGATTTATTTTTGGACCAGTAGTAGTGGGATATCTTGCCGAATATATAAGTTTAACTTTTAATATGTATTTATTATCAGTTATCTGGGGTTTTAATGGTTTGGCTTTATTTTACTTAATTAAAAAAAATCAAAATTCATAATAATTATTTTAATGTGGATAATATGCTTAAATAATTAAAATTTTTTTTGGCAAAAAAAGGCAATTCTTTCTTAAAACCTCAATCAAAATAGAGAGACATAACCCATAAGTTATTAATATTTAATAATAATTTTTAGAAACTTTTATGTCATATTCTTTAAATATTTATTTAAAAAATGGGGGTAAAAATGAAAATTATATCAATTTTTATTAGCTTCTTGTTTTTATCATTTTCGTTAAACGCTGACACTATCAAGTATTGGACTACTGAAGAACAGCCTGCAAGAATGATGAAGCAAGTTCAAATGGCTGTGGACTTTAATAAGGCGTCTGGCCATAATGTTACTGTTATACCAATTTCAGAGAGTGAAATGGGTAAAAGAGCTGTAGCTGGTTTTGCTGCAGATGATTTGCCTGATGTAATCTATACTACTTTGCAGTATATTTTACCATGGGCTGAAGAAGGTATAATTGATGTAGATGCTACAAACGAAGTAGTTAATATGTTAGGTGCTTCTACTTTTGGGGAAAAAGCTCTAGGCATGGCAAGTTACGATAGTAAATTTGCTGGTGTGCCAGTTGATGGTTGGACTCAAATGGTAGTCTACAGAAAAGATCTTTTTGAAGAAAAAGGTTTAGCTGCACCAAATACTTTTGATAACATTCTAAAAGCAATTGATGCACTACACAATCCACCAAATATGTATGGATTTGTTGCAGCAACAAAAACTGATGAAAACTTTATGAGTCAGGTATTAGAACACGTGCTTTTAGCAAATGGATGTTCACCTGTTGATTCTGCAGGAATTGCTGAAATGGGTAGTGCTTGTGTTGAAGCAATTGATTTTTATGAAGAATTGGCGAAAGCAAGTCCTCCAGGTGATTTATTCTGGCAACAATCTCGTGAATTATATTTTGCTGGTAAAGCAGCTATGATTATTTGGTCACCATTTATTATGGATGAATTAGCTGGTCTTAGAGACTCAGCACCTCCAACAATAAATGATGATCCAACTTCACCAGAATTAGCAAGTAAGACTGGTTTCATTACTAACTTTGCTGGTCCAAGTAACCCAAGTGGTGCTGCATGGGCGGATGTTAGATTTATGATTATTACGGATTCTGCTAACACTGAAGTTGCACAGGAATGGATTAAATATGCTGTTGGCGATGGTTATGTTCAAACTTTAAGTATCGCTCCTGAAGGTAAATTTCCTGTTCGTAGAGGAGATGCTTCAGACTCAGATAAATTTGTCCAAGCTTGGAGTAGCTTACCTGTGGGTGTAGATCGAAAAGCACCACTTAAAGATTTATATGATGCATCAGTCATTAATGACATTGTTGCAGGACTAGATGTTGCTGAAAGATGGGGTGTTAAAGAAGGCCAGCTATCTGCAGCTTCAAAAGTAATTAATAGTCAAATTATAAATCGTGAGGTTAGAGAAGTTATAGATGGCAACAAATCTGCTAGTGATGCAGTAGCTGCTATCAATAGCCAAATTAGCGATATAGACTAAATTTTTTTTTTATCGTATTAAAGGCGACATATATTGTCGCCTTTTCATTAATGTTTAACTTAAATAAAGAAGCAAAATTAGCATACACAATGCTAATTCCTACAATTAGTATCGTTTTTTTAATTATATTATTTCCTATTTTTGGAAATTTTTGGTTAAGCTTTAAAGAAGTTAAACTTGGAGATTTAAGAGCGCCACAACCTATCATAAAAGAAAAACTTAAGACTAAGGATATAGAACCTGGAGATGATATTTTAATTGAATATAGATTCAAAAATAGTTCACAAAAAAAACCAATATTTAATATAGAAATTAATGATAAAATTTCAGAATTTATTTCACCTGTAGAAATTGCTGAAGGATGTTCAGTAAATAATAATTTATTGAGTTGTTATTTTGAAGAATGGAAACCAAAATATAATGAAAAAATAATTTTTAAATTTAAAGCAAATGATAATTTTGAAATAAATAATTTCAATCCAAAAGAAAGCAAACCAAGAGGTGCTGCTGATGCAGATAATATTTTAACAAATTTAAAATTTTCTCTTAAAAATTTTCAAAAAATATTACAAAAAAATGAAACAATAGAAAATATAAAGGTAACTTTTTTATATTCTTTTTTTGCTACTATCGGAGCATTATTATTAGGTATAAGTGCTGCTTTATTACTTGAAAAAAATTTTTTAGGAAAAGGATTTTTTAGAGGTTTATTTTTATTTCCGTTCGTTTCTCCTGTAATAGCAGTAGCATTTACCTGGGTTTACATTTTAGATCCTTTTAAGGGCTTTCTTAATAATTATTTATTAAACAACGAATTTATAAGTGAACCAATTTTTTTCTTAGGACTAAAAAAAGTTGATTTTCTTGGGTTTGATTTTCCATTTACTCTATTTATAGTTATTCTTTTTGAAAGCTGGAGATATTTTCCATTAGCTTTTTTATTTATACTAGCAAGATTACAAGCTATTCCAAAAGATCTTTACGAGGCATCAGACATAGATGGAGCAACAAGAATACAACAATTTTTTTACATTACATTACCACAATTACTTGGAGTTATTTCGCTACTTTTCATTTTACGTTTCATTTGGAACTTTAATAAGTTTGAGGATATATTTTTATTAACGGGCGGTAATGCTGGAACTAGAACATTAACGGTTCAGGTGTACGATGAAGCTTTTGCACTTTCAAATATGGGCACTGCATCTTCAGTAGCTGTACTTATATTTATTCTTCTGGCAATTTTTGTTTTCATTCATCAAAAAATAGCACCTAAGGATATAGAAGAATGACAAAAAATATTTATCAGTTTTTTTTCATTTATTTATATTCAATAATTACGCTATTTTTATTAGCTATAATTGGAGATTTTGTTTCAATATCAATTTTTATCTCAAAAAATATATTTATTTACAAAAATATTTTTCTATATTCTTTACTCTACGCAATTAGTTTTTTTGCAATACGAATTATAATTACCAATCGAGTCTCTAACATATTTATTTTTGTAATATCTTTAGCTTTATCGTATTTTTTTCTTATTAATAAAGAAATTAATACCTATCAATTATTAATTATTATATCAGTGTTTATAGCTTTTAATCTACTGTTACAAAAATATTTTACAACTAAAAATTTTAGTAATTTTTTATTTGAAGTTTCTTTTTTAAAATTTCTTAAAACAAATAGTTTAATATTTTTTTCTTTTATAATTATTTTTCCTTTTTATTTAATGTTTGTATCAAGCTTAAAAAGCCAAATGGTTTTGTTACAAAATCCAACTGATTTAAGTATTCCATTTTTTTATTCAATATCAGATTTTTTTTCGAGCTATATTGCGGTTATCACTCAATACAACTTTTTAAATTTTGCTATAAACAGCACTATTGTTTCATTTGTAACTGTTTTTGTAAGTTTGTTTTTTTCTATTCCAGGTGCATATGCAGTTGCACGCTTAAGATTTGCAGGAAGATCAAAAATATCATCATCTATTTTAGTAATATATATGGTTCCAGCTATAGTACTGGTAATTCCACTTTATGTTATATTCAGTCAACTTGGTTTTAGAAATAGTTTGTTTAGTCTAATGATTGTTTATCCGGCAACAACTATTCCTGTTGCACTTTACATGTTGCAAGGATATTTCAAAGGTATCCCATATGAACTAGAAGAGTCTGCTCTTATTGATGGATGTTCTCGAATTGGGGTAATCTTAAGAATTACATTACCGTTAAGTGTGCCAGCAATTTTATCTGTTTCTTTGTATGTATTTATGATTGCTTGGAATGAATTCTTATTTGCTTTTATGTTTTTAGATAATCAAGAATATTTTACTATACCAAGAGGCCTTTATACTCAACTTGATGATCAAGAAGTGCCAAGACAATATTTGATGGCTGGGTCAGTGATGATAACTGTGCCTGTACTATTATTATTTTTTTTATTTGAAAGATATTTGGTAGGAGGTTTAACTGCAGGAAGCGTCAAAGGCTAATCAAATCAATTATGAATGATTTGAGTAAATAATTACCTTATGATAATATTAAATAAGTGCTGATATAGTATAATGGTTATTACAGGCCGTTGGTAACGGTCAGATTCAAGTTCGATTCTCGGTATCAGCACCATAGAAATGAAATATGCAATTATAATTCTAATTTTATTTATACATTTTGAAATAATGGCCAAACAAATATCGGATTTTAATTGGGAGAAAAGAATAGTTATAATTTCCTTTGAAAAAAAAGAGGATAAAATATTTCTATCTTCTCAAAAATTTGTATCTGAAAATGAATGCTCAATTAAAGATAGAAATTTAAAATTTATATACTTTGAAAAATTCAAAAATAAAGAATTTGAAACACCAATTTTTCTTAATAAATATGGAATATGGTTAATAGGATACGACGGATCAATTAAAGATTATAGTATAAGTGAAAAAATTTTTTTACGCTTATTTAAATTGATTGATTCTATGCCTATGAGAAAAGGTGAGATAATAAATGATCAATGTTAAATTTTTTTGAGATTTCGAAAAATAAAAAATAAATTTAAAATACTCAATATAGAAAAGAAAATTGCATTAGTTGCAATAATATTTAGACTTGTTTCACCAGGACTATTTGTAAAAACATATCTCCAGAAATTTAATGATACTAAAACTTGAAAAATAAATATTAAAAAAATAAATGGTAATTGTTTTTCTATTCCTCTGAACATAATTATTATGTAAGCTATAACAAAAGTAATAAATATTATTCCTACGATTTCTGATAAACCTGCTACTGCGTGATTAAAAAAGCCTAAATTGTTCATAGCAAATTCATCAGTAAATATTAAAAGTTGAATAGCGTAGTATGAAAAGAAAATAATATTTAGAATAATGATCAAAATATCTATATTTTTTTTGAACATAACTGTGTATCATGTAATAAAATTAAATAATCAACATGGAAATCACATTATATTATTTTAAAATAGCTTTTTGGCGCGCTGAAATGACAAGATTAGCTTTGTATATTGGCGATATTCCTTTTAATAATTATATAATAGAAGGAAAAGATAGAGATAATTTTAAAAATTCAGGGATTCTTCCCAATAAAAAAATAGCCCCCTTTAGACAACTTCCAGTTCTAGATGTAGATGGTAAAATTTTTGCTCAAACAGGTGCAATTGCACGATTTTGTGGCAAGTTATCAGGATTGTATCCAAAAGATGATGATCTTGCAGCAGCTCGCATAGATCAAGTAATTGAAGTCGCTCAAGACATTAATTATTTATTTACATTATCAAGCAGAGATAAAGAAAAAGAAAAATTAAAACTAGCTAGAAAAATCTTAGCCACCAAACATCTACCAAAATATTTTAATTTTCTAGAAAACTTAATTAAAGAAAATGATAACTCTTTATTTTTTGTGGGTGAAAACATCTCTATAGCAGATTTAGCTATATGGAGATTACTAGGTTGGTTTGAGTCAGGGATTATTGATGGAGTTCCAACAAATATATTAGAACCATATGAAAATTTAAAAAAGATGAGAAATGAAATTTATAAACATCCAAAAGTAAATGATTGGATGATTAAAACATATGGGAAAGTTATATAATTTATAAACATGACAGCCTTAAGTGTTAATGTAAACAAGTTTGCTTTAGTAAGAAATGCTAGAGGAGCTGATTTACCAAACTTGATTGATATAAGTAATAAATGCTTAAACTATGGTGCAGATGGTATTACGATCCACCCTCGTCCGGATGAAAGACATGCAAAATTTTCTGACCTAGAACCTTTAAAAAACTTATTATCAAAATTTGAAAATAAAGAATTTAATGTAGAGGGATACCCATCAGATTTTTTTGTCAAAAAAGTAATTGAAGTTAAACCAGATCAAGTAACTTTAGTTCCAGATCCACCTGGTGCTCTTACCTCTTCTTTTGGTTGGGACTGTGAAACTAACAAAAATTTATTAACAGATATAGTTAGTGAATTTAAGAGTAAGAATATTCGTGTTTCAATATTTATTAACCCATCTATAAAAACACTGGAAAATTTAGAAATAATAAAAACTGATAGAGTAGAACTTTATACTTTTGATTATGCTCATAACTTTATTGAAAATAAGGAAAAAGCAATTAAAGATTATATTAATGTAACAAACTATTTAGAAAAAGAGTTTCCAAAAATTGAATTAAATGCTGGTCATGATTTAAATTTAGAAAATTTAAAGTTTTTTTTAGATAAAATAAATAATATTAAAGAAGTATCTATTGGCCATGCTCTCATCTGTGATACTTTTGAATTTGGCTTACAAGAAACAATCAAAAAATATTTAACCCTAACAAATAATTAAGTGACTTTTATATTTTGGCTTCAGTTTGCTACTGTCTGTGTTGCAGGAGCAATGTCACCTGGCCCAAGTTTAGCGTTAATTATAAGAAATAGTATTACAATTAGCCGATTTGCTGGATTTATGACTGCTGTTGGTCATGGGATTGGTATGGGTGTGTACGCAGTTTTTGCAGTTACTGGGCTTATAATTATTTTAACAACGAATAAAATACTATTTCAATTTATACAAATTATTGGAATTCTATTTTTATTATTTATTGGCTTCCAATTTCTTTTAAAAAAAAATCAAGAAATTGAACATATACATAATCAAAAAAATTTTAATTCATTCTTACAAGGTTTTTCTATAGCAATTTTAAATCCTAAAATTCTCATATGGTTTTCAGCAGTATTTTCACAATTTGTAAAAATTGATGATTCCTTTTTTTCGCACTCAATTCTTGTCATTACTGCATCTGTAATAGATGGAGTTTGGTATATTATAGTTACAATTGTAGTAACAAGTTATGGAATGGGTGATTTTTTCCAAAGAAGAAAACATATTATTCAAAAGATATCAGGATTTATTTTAGTCTTAATTGGCGTTTTATTAATTATCGATTTCTTCTAAAACTCTTAAGGTATTTTTTCCCATAATTTTTTCAATTTCAGTATTTTTATATCCTCTTTTTTCTAAACTTTCTTGAATTATCATGTGATTTAAACAATCATTCCATTTATTTGGCAAACAATCAAGGCCGTCATAATCACTACCTACTCCGACATAATCAATTCCAATTTTATTAATTACATACTCAATATGATCAACAAATACTTCTATACTTGGACATATGTCTGATAATTTTTTTTGAAGAAAATGTTGTTTTGCTATCCACTGGGAAGTTTTGTTAGAATATTTTCTTTCAATAGAATTTAGTTCATCAAGATATTTTTTTCTTTCTTTAGTTTCTCTCTCTTTAAAAGATTTATCAATAAAAAAAGGATACGGATTAAGACCAATCAAACCTTTTACTTTTTTGATTGCTTCAATTTGATCATCTTTTAAATTACGAAAATGAGGACACAAATTATACACACTAGAATGTGAGGCTATAAAAGGTTTGGTACTAATTGATGCAATATCCCAAAAACTTTTCTCTCCAATATGCGAAACATCAATTAGCACATTATTATCTTGGCAAATAGAAATTACTTCTTTCCCAAATTTGTTTAAACCATGACTTTTAAGTTTTGAAGAATTGTATGTCTCATCATAATTTGATGAAACCCATTCCAAAGAATGATTCCAAGTTGGGCCAAAATAGAAAAGACCTCTTTCTATAAAATGATATAAATTATTAATATCATTTTCTAAACCCTCCCCACCTTCCATTGAAATTGGAAGCATTAACTTATTATTATTAATCGCCTCATTTATGTCTGAGAGTTTTTTTGGAATGACAATTTCTTTGTGTGATGAAATTCTTTCAATCTCATCATACATTTTGTCAGCTCTTTTAAAAAAATTTGGTTCTTTAGAATTACTTGAAACCCAAATAATTAAAATTTCTAAATCAATTTCAGATTTTAATAATCTTGGTATGTCCGTATGCCCATGCGATGTAAGTTTTGTAACATCTTCACCTTCGATAACTCTTTGCACAAGATCATTATGCAAGTCAGCTACAAACATTTAATTATTTAATAATCTCCATTTTAATTATTTTATCTGGATCTGCAGGTGGTTCACCTCTTGTGATATTATCTACATATTCCATACCTTCGGTAACTTGAGCCCAAACAGTATATTGACCATCTAGAAAAGAGCAGTCATTAAAACAAATAAAAAATTGACTGTTAGCACTATTTGGGTTTTGTGCTCTTGCCATTGACACGGCTCCTCTTCCATGGTTTTCTGATGAAAATTCAGCCTCTATATCAGGAAGTTTTGATCCACCTGTACCAGCCCTTGATAAGTTAAAACTATTATTACTTGAATTCCCAAATTCTACATCTCCTGTCTGAGCCATAAACCCATCTATAACTCTATGAAAAACAACCCCATCATACTGTCCTTCTTCTATAAGTTGCTTGATTTGTTTAACATGTTTTGGTGCTACGTCTGGTTTTGTCTCAATTACAACAATACCATCTTTAAGTGTCATATGGATAATATCTTTTTTTTCATCAGCCATTAAAATCTCTCCTTTTAAAAATATTGAGAAAATGAAGATGAAAATAAATAGTTTTTTAAATTTAATCATATTTGTTTTCTTTACCTTCACCCAAATTGTTTTATATATATGTAATGCACATCTTTGAAGAAAATATCAAGAAATTAGATTTAAATATTCCTGATATGCCTACACCACTTGCAAATTACGTACCTTATAAACTTTCAGATAGTACTGTTTATGTATCAGGTCAAGGACCAGTAATAGATGGTAAAATTTTGTATAGTGGAAAAGTTGGTGAAGATATTTCTGAGGAAGAAGGAATTAAAGCTGCTGAAATTTGCTGCATTAATATTATCGCTGCTTTAAAAACATCAATAAATGGAGATTGGGACAGATTAGATACCTTTTTGAAACTTGGGGGTTTTGTTAATTGTAATGATAACTTTACTGATCAACCTAAAATTATAAATGGAGCATCAGATTTATTAGTTAGTATTTTTGGTGACAAAGGAAGACATGCACGGTTCGCAGTTGGATCAAATGCTCTTCCTCTCAATATTTCTGTTGAAATAGACGCAATAATTAAAATTAAATAGCGTACTCAAAATGAGTGAACATTTTTTTTGCTCTTCGCTCAGTAACATTAAAAGTTCTGAATGGAATGAATGTGTTGGAAATGATCATCCATTCTTACAATATGAATTTCTTCATGCTTTAGAAAAAAGTAATAGTGCAAATACCAAAACAGGTTGGCAATCATATCATTATATTGAAAAAGAAAATGATAAAATTATCTCATTATGTCCTCTTTACATAAAAAACCATTCTTTCGGAGAATATATTTTTGATCATTCTTGGGCTGATGCCTATCATCGATATGGAATAAATTATTATCCAAAACTTCAATCTGCAATACCATTTACACCAGTAACTGGTGATAGAATTGTTTTAAACAAATCAGTAAAAGATAAAAAGGGAAAGAAAATTCAGGTAATTAATAATATTATACAAGAGGCAAAAAAAATAAATGTTTCTTCTCTACATTTTAATTTTATCAATGATGCATCAAATTGGAATGGTATTGATAATATTATGGTTAGATCAGGAATACAATTTCATTGGAACAATAATGAATACAAAAATTTTAATGAATTCTTAAATGACTTATCCTCAAGAAAAAGAAAAATTATTAGGCGAGAAAGACAGTGTATTGAAAATAATAATTTAAATGTAAAATTACTTAATGGAGATGATATTAAAGAAGAGCATATAAATTTTTTTTATGATTGTTATTTGGATACAACAGGAAGAAAATGGGGTTCTACTTATTTAACTAAAGAATTTTTCTTTGAAATATTACAGAATTTTAAAAATAAAATATTGCTTATAATGGCTTATCAAGAAGATAAAATGGTTGCTTCTGCAATTAATTTTCTAAGTAAAACTCATTTGTATGGACGATTATGGGGATCAAAATATGAAGTGCCATTTTTACATTTTGAACTCTGTTATTATCAAGCAATTGAATACGCAATTCAAAATAAGATTCAAATTGTAGAAGCAGGCGCTCAAGGTGAGCATAAATTACAAAGAGGTTATGCGCCTACAAAAACATGGAGTGCTCACTGGATTAAAGATCAAGAATTTAGCAAAGCTATTCAAAATTTTCTTGATAACGAAAGTCAACTCATTGACAATCAAAAAGAAAAATTAGAAGATTATCTTCCTTTCAAAAATTAGGCTAATTCTTTTTTTACTTCTTGTTTATTAGAAAATTCAAAGTTAATTTTTTTATCTTTACATGTAATTTCAACATGTCCACCTTTAGCTAGTTTACCAAAGATAAGTTCTTCAGCCATCGGTTTTTTAACTTTTTCTTGTATAACTCTGCCTAATTCTCTAGCACCGTATACTTCATCATAACCCTCTTCAGCTAAAAATTCTTTTGCTTCTTTATTAATTGATAATGAAACTCCTTTATCTTCGAGTTGTGCTTCAATTTCTATAATAAATTTATCTACTATCGAAAGTACAATATTTTTAGATAAATGATTAAAATGAATAATTGAGTCGATACGATTTCTAAATTCTGGTGAAAAAATTCTATTTATTGCATCACTACTATCATCGTTAGATCTTTTTGCATTAAAACCAATTTTGTTTTTAGATACATCAATTGCACCGGCATTAGTTGTCATAATTAATATAACGTTTCTGAAATCTATCGTCTTACCATTGTGATCAGTTAGTTTTCCATAATCCATTACTTGTAAAAGAATGTTGAATAAATCATAGTGGGCTTTTTCAATTTCATCCAAAAGCAATACACAATGAGGATTTTGATCGACTCCATCAGTTAATAATCCACCTTGGTCGAAACCTACGTAACCAGGAGGGGCTCCAATAAGTCTGCTCACTGTATGACGCTCCATATATTCTGACATATCAAATCTAAGAAGTTTAATACCAAGTGTATTACTTAATTGTTTAGCTACCTCAGTCTTCCCTACTCCTGTAGGCCCAGAAAATAAATAGGAGCCAATTGGCTTTCCATCTTCTCTTAGTCCTGCTCTTGCCAACTTAATGGAAGATGATAATTCTTCGATGGCCTTGTCTTGACCAAAGACAAAATTTTTCAAATCTCTCTCTAAATTTTTTAAACTGTTCTTATCACTTTGATTAACAGATTTTGTTGGAATTCTAGCCATTAAAGCAACTACTGCTTCAATATCTTTGGAAAGAATAATTTTTTTTCTCTTTTCTTCTGGTAATAAGTATTGAGAGGCTCCTGCTTCATCGATAACATCAATAGCTTTATCTGGAAGCTTTCTATCACCGATATATTTATTCGATAACTCAACTGCACTAATAATTGCTTCTGGTGAATATTTAATATTATGATGTTCTTCATAGTACGTTTTTAACCCCTCAAGAATCTTTACAGTCTCATCTTTTGATGGTTCCTTGACATCAATTTTTTGGAATCTTCGTACTAAAGCTCTGTCTTTCTCAAAATAATTTTTAAATTCCTTATATGTTGTTGATCCAATACATTTAAGAGTACCATTTCCTAGAGACGGTTTTAATAAATTACTGGCATCCATTGAGCCTCCACTCGTTGCTCCTGCCCCTATAACTGTGTGTATTTCATCGATAAATAGAACGGCTTTATCTTTCTTTTGTAATTCTTTAAGAACAGCTTTTAATCTTTCTTCAAAATCACCCCTGTATCTTGTACCTGCTAGTAATGCGCCCATATCTAAAGAATAAATTACAGCGTCTTCCATAATTTTAGGTACTTTTTTTTCTGTAATTCTTTTTGCTAAACCTTCAGCAATTGCTGTTTTTCCAACACCAGGGTCTCCGACAAATAAAGGATTATTTTTTTGTCTTCTGCATAAAATTTGAATTGTTCTATCTAATTCTTTGCTTCTACCAATGAGCTTATCGATTTTACCATCTTTTGATTTTTCATTAAGATTTATACAAAATTGACCTAAAGCACTTTTCGGTTTTTGTTGTGTATTTTTATCATTTGTTTGACTATCTACAAATTCTTCATTTTCAAAGTTTTCGTTAGCTTTTGAAATACCATGTGAAATATATTGAACCGCATCTAATCTACTCATTTTTTGTTGATGAAGAAAATATACAGCATGACTTTCTTTCTCAGAAAATAAAGCTACAATCATGTTAGCTCCTGTAACACTCTCTCTTCCACTCGATTGCACGTGTATAGCAGCTCTTTGTAAAACTCTTTGAAAACCATTTGTTAATTTTGGCTCGCCTGTAAAATTTTCTTTAAGATTTTCTAAATCATTAATGATAAATTTTTCAACATTTTCTTTTAAATTTGAAATATCAACTGCACATGCTTTAAGTACACTTATCGCATCTTGATCTTCTAAAAGAGAATATAAAAGATGCTCTAGAGTGACATACTCATGCTTATAGTTAGTTGCTAATTGATATGCTTCTCTTAATGTTTTTTCTAGATTTTGTGACAGCATTAACTTTTTTCCATTGTACATTGTAAAGGATGTTCATTTTTTTTTGCCATATCCATTACCGATTTACATTTAGACTCCGCTACCTCATACGTAAATGTTCCACACACTCCAATACCATTTTTATGAACATGTAGCATAATTTGCGTTGCCTCTTCTTGTTTTTTATTAAATATTTTTTCTAAAACCATTACGACAAATTCCATTGGAGTATAATCATCATTTAATAATAAGACATTATACATAGAAGGTTTTTTTGTTTTTGGTTTAGTATCTAATAATAGACCCCTTTGAAAATCCTCATTATTATTGTTATTTTGATCTTCATTAGCCATATTTATTAAATAATATGTTTTGAGATATTTTAAAGTATTTTTATGTTTGAAAGCATCGAAAATCTTATGTTAATCAAAGAAAAATGAAAAAAAATTTATTATTAATCATAATTTTAAATAGTTTTTTCATATTAAGTTTTTCATCAAATATATTTGCTAAAAAAGCAGCTATAGTAATCGATTTTGATACTGAAGAAGTTTTATTTGAGGTCAATGCTGACACTAGAAATTATCCAGCATCCCTTACAAAAATAATGACTTTATACATTGTATTTGATTACATTAAAAAAGGAAATCTAAGCTTCGATAGTCAATTGAATGTATCAAGCGTTGCTGCATCAAGATCACCAAGCAAGTTATATTTAGAAGAAGGTTCAAGCATTAAAGTAAGAGATGCTGTTAATGCACTTATAATTAAATCGGCAAATGATGTAGCTACTGTGGTAGCAGAAAACATAGCAGGAAATGAAAAAGAATTTGCAAAACTTATGACTCAATATGCAAAAAATCTTGGTATGAGCGATACAACATTTAAGAATGCATCTGGTCTTCCTAATAGAGCTCAATTAACAACTGCAAGAGATATTTCAAAACTATGTCATAAGCTTATTACAAATTTTCCAAATGAATATAAATTGTTCAGTAATACAAAGTTTTCTTACAAAGGTAAAACTTACAAAACTCATAATAAATTAATGCTCAGTTATGAGGGGGCAGATGGAATTAAAACGGGGTATATAAAGGCATCTGGTTTTCAATTAGCTTTTTCCGCTGTAAGGGACAATAAAAGACTCATCGGTATAATTTTTGGAGGCGATACTGGGAGCCAAAGAAATAAATCTCTTAAAATTATAATGGATAAAGAATTTGCTGAATTAAATATAAAAATAAATGATAATAAAAAAGAAATTGTTAAAAAGGAAGTAGAAGTAAAAGAGGTTAAAAAAAATAATTATTCAATTGTTGTTGGAACATTTAAATATAGAAATAATGCTGAAAAACAAATTAAATTAATTAAAAGTAAATATCCAGTTTCTACAAAAGATAAAATCTCAAATGTAGTTCTCGTAAAAGTTAGCGGCAAACAACTTTATGAATCTAGATTTGAAAATTTTTCTAAAAAAGAAGCATATACAGCTTGTAAAAGACTAAAAAAATATAACCGTGATTGTTTTGTTAGATTGTAAATTTATAATTTACGCCACTTAAAGATAATTGATTTTCGATAATTTCTATTAGAGATTTAAGACCTTCTTGAGAGGTTGACTCTGCTCTACATGTCAATTGGTTTTGAGTGTTACTAGCTCTCATTAGAAACCATCCATTATTATTTTCAACTCTTATGCCATCAATGTCAATTATTTTACCATCTGTATTTTTTATTCTGTCTTTAATTTCGTCAATAATCAAAAATTTTTTTGTTTCATCAACATCAAATCTTGTTTCTGGTGTTGAAAATGTTTTTGGATAAACATTAATTAATTCATTTAATGATTTTTCCTGGCTACATAATATTCTTAATAAACGCAATGCAACGTACATAGCATCATCATAACCATAAAAATCATCAGCGTAGCAAACATGCCCACTCATTTCTCCAGATAATGGAGAGTTCAATTCTTTCATTTTTTCTTTAATAGGTGAGTGGCCAGTTTTAGACATTATTGGATCACAGTTGAGTTTTTTTGCCTCATCAAAAAATACTTTGCTGCATTTAACATCCATAATTATTTTTGGATTATCATATAAATTTGTAATTTCCGTGCAAAGTAATAACATGTATTGATCTGCCCAAACTAAATGTCCCAAATTATCTACAACACCTAAACGATCTCCATCTCCATCAAAAGCAAGGCCTATGTCGCAATGATTATCTTGAACTGCTTTTATTAATTGCTTCATATTGTCTGGAACAGTAGGGTCTGGATGATGATTTGGAAAATTTCCATCAACTTTTTCATTTATTAAAATGTTTTCAGAGTTTTTTAAATTATCCGTAATTTCTTTAATGACTGCTCCCATTGCGCCATTACCAATATCCCAAGCAATTTTTATTTTCTTATTGAGATTAATATTTTGTAATAATCTTTTGGTATAATCTAGTTTAATATCTTTATTAATAATCTCACCTTGTGCTAATTTAATGGAAGCTTGATCAATTATTTTTTGAAGGCTTTGGATGTCTTCAGCATAAAAGGAGTGTTTAGCTAGAACCATTTTAAAACCATTATATTCTGAAGGGTTGTGTGATCCCGTAACCATTATGACAGCATCCGCTTCAAAATGATAATGAGCGAAATAAGTCATTGGAGTTGGCCCCATACCAATATTGATAACTTTTGCTCCAGCGTCTTTTAATCCTTCACAAAGAGCTTGATGTAAATCTGGTGATGTTAATCTTCCATCATAACCAGTAGCTATTGTATTAGATTGTAATCGTTTAATTACAGTGTATCCAAATGTTCTTCCTATCGTATAGGCAGTATTTTGATTGATATTATGTCCAACCACACCTCTAATGTCATACTCTCTTAGGACCTCTTTATCAAAATTTTCAATTTTCAGTTTATTTTCCAGTTCCATAGTATTTAAATCCCAATTCTTTTAAATCATCAGGGATATAAATATTTCTTAGATCAAAAATTATTTTTTCTTTTAAAATTTTTGATATTTTTTTGAAATTTAATGCCCTAAATTCATTCCATTCTGTGCCGATAATAATTGCCGATGCTCCTTCACAAGCCTCATAAGCAGAATTGAAATAAATAAGATTTGAATTTTCTTTTTTTGCATTATTCATTGCTTCAGGATCATAACATTGAACATTATATCCTTTTTCAAATAGTTTAGATGCAATTTTCATAGAAGTAGAGTCCCTAACATCATCAGTATTAGGCTTGAAACTTAAACCAAGAAAACAAATAGTAGATTTATCCTCAATGTTTGAAAATAATTTATCTGAAATTTTTATTATGCGATCTTTGTTAGATTTATTAACAGCATTAATAATTGATAGATCAATATTTTTGTTTTTAGCAGTTGAAGCAAAAGCTTTAACATCTTTTGGAAAACATGAACCGCCAAATCCCGGTCCAGCATTCAAAAATTTAGACCCAATTCTTTTATCTATACCCATTGCATAGGCAACTTGCTGAACATCAGCACCAACAACTTCGCATAAATCAGCAACCTCATTAATAAAGGCTATTTTTGTTGCTAGAAAACTATTGGATGCATATTTAATAATCTCAGATGTTTCTAATGAAGTAGACACAATTGGAGTTTCTTTAAGAAATAATGGTCTATAAAGTTCTCTCATTATATTTTCAGATTTTTCATTCTCTACTCCAATAACTATTCTATCTGGTCTAATAAAATCATTGATTGCAGATCCCTCTCGAAGAAATTCTGGATTGGATACAACATCAAAAAATTTTTGATCAACTTTATTTGCAATAATTTTTTTAACCTCCCTAGTAGTTCCAACTGGAACAGTAGACTTAGTTACAACCAAAGAATATTTTTTTATGTTGTGAGCAATTTCTTCAGCAACTTGATAGACAAAACTTAAATCAGCATCATCCTCTAATCTTCTTGTTGGAGTTCCTACAGTAATAAAAATTATATCAGTATTATCTAAGTTATTTTTAATATTTGATTCAAAAGATATTAACTTTGTTTTATTAATATGCTTGTCTAAAAGGTCATCCATACCAGGTTCAAAAAATGGGCACTTTCCTGATTTAAGCATTTCAAGGCGTTTAATATCTTTGTCAATACACGTTACAGAATAACCAAATTCGGCAAAGCATGCTCCTGTTACTAACCCAACATAACCGGTACCAACTATAGTAAGATTCATTTTTTAAGATTTTTCTTTTATTTTGCTAAATAAACTAAATATTGTTTGTTTGTTATAAAATAATATTGAGAAAATTACTGGAAAATAATTTATTTTTTATTAATTATAAAAGGAATATGGCAAATAATAATAAAATACAAACAGGTATTAATAACATATCAAATGAGTGGTTTAGGGCAAATATAGATCGCAAAACACTTAAAAATCTCTCTAAGAGAACAGATTATGAAGGTTGGAAGCATATCATAATATTTACATTATCTCTAACTGGACTAGGCATACTTTCAGCTTATTTCTGGCAAACTTGGTGGTTTATTCCTATATACCTAGCTTACTGTATGTTTTGGGGAGGTGCAGATGCTATTTGGCATGAGTGCGGTCACAGGACAGCATTTAGAACACGTAAGCTAAATGATTTCTTTTACCATATTGCCAGCTTTATGAATAATTTTGAACCCGTAAGATGGAGATGGAGTCACTCTCTTCATCATAGTTACACAGCTTCAGTTGATCCTCATGACTATGAAGCAGACGGAAGTATTTTTTCTAAGCACACCCTTTTCAGTTTTTTGATAAATTTTATTCCAGGTATTGGTTTCTTTACTATTTACAAATCACTTTATGTTGAAATTATTCAACATGCTCTTGGAATTAAAACTGATGTAATGAGAGATTGCATTCCTGAAGATAAAATTAAGGATTGTATTAATAGTTCAAGAATTTTTGTTTTACTTTGGATATCAATAATTGCTATTTCAATTTATTTTGCATCATTACTGCCTATATTATTATTTTTGGTACCAAAATTCTTTGCTACTTTTAATGGTATCTGGGGTTTAACTCAACATATGGGTTTACAGGAAAACACGAAAGATCATCGTCTCTCTACTAGATCAGTAAGATTAAACCCGATATTTAGTTTTATATATTGGAAAATGGAATACCATATTGAACATCATATGTTTCCTATGGTGCCTTCATATAACCTTCCAAAATTGTACGAAGTAATAAAAGATCAAATGCCAGAACCACAAACATTATATTCTGCATATAAAGAAATAATACCTGCGGTTATAAAAAAATCTAAAAATCCTGACTATTTTATTCCTGTTCAAGTTCCAAATAATTAAACTATACTTGACACATCTTCAGCTTTAGTTTTATCTATATCTTTATATGGAGTTAAGAAATTTTATTGATGGTAAATTCATTGATTCACTCTCAAAGAAAAATATTCCTGTTTTAAATCCGGCTAATCAAAAAATTGTTGGTAATATTGATGAAGCCTTAGATGAAGAAATAGATTTAGCTTTCAAAGCTGCAAAAAGAGCATTCGATAAAAGAATTTTAGTAGACATGGATGCAAAAGATAAATCGAATATGATGAGAGCTATTGCTCAAAAATTAAGAGAGCGCAAAGAAGAAGGAGGAAAACTCCTTAGCCAAGAAAATGGCAAAACGATTAAACAATGTATTGATGAATTCAAAGGTGCTGCCGATACTTTTGATTTTTATGCTGGGCTAACAGATAAAATAGAAAATAAACTTATACCTTCTGGACATGATACTTTAAATTATGTTGTACTTGAACCTTTTGGAGTAGCTCTTCAAATTGTTCCGTGGAACTATCCTGTTTCTATTTTTTCAGGTATGGTTGCGCAAAACTGGATTGTTGGAAATACAATAGTTATCAAACCTCCTGAATTGTGTCCCATATCATCTAATTTTTATGGTCAAATTTTTAAAGATGTAGGCGTGCCAGATGGAATTATAAATATTGTCCATGGTTATGGTGAAACAACTGGTCGAAAACTAGTTCAACATCCTGGAAGTGATTATATTGTTTTTACAGGATCGCCTGAAGTTGCATCTGAAATTCTAAAAGAAACAGCAGATAGAATTATTCCTACTCATTTTGAATTAGGCGGAAAGTCTGCAGCTATAATCTATCCTGATGCCGATATTGATAAAGCTGTAGACAGTACTTTAAGAGGAGTTTTTAAACCTAATGCTGGTCAAATTTGTGTAGCGATGTCTAGAGTATTACTGCATCCAAAAATTAAAGATGAGTATATGACAAAGCTAGTGGCAAAAACTCAAAAATTAAAAGTTGGTGCAGGTGATGAAAAAGATACTCAGGTAACACCACTTATTTCAAAAGATCAAATGCAAAGAGTCTCAAATTATGTAAAATCTGGAGTACAATCAGGAGCAACTATAGCCATAGGTGGAGAAAAGGCTGAAAGAGAAGATGGTAATTTCTACAAACCAACGATTTTTGACAATGTAAAAATTGATGCAACAATTGCACAAGAAGAAATATTTGGTCCAGTTACATCAATATTTGATTTTGAAGATGAAGAAGAAGCAATAAGTATAGCAAACTCAACGAAATATGGTCTAGCTTCGGGTGTATTTACTGCAGATGATCAAAAAGCGAGATGGACAGCTGATAGAATTCAAGCCGGAATTATATGGCATAATGACTGGGCTGTTGATGGAACCAACCTACCTGGAGGAGGTTACAAAAGATCAGGATACGGAAGAGACGGCGGAGTTGATGGTGTATATAGCCATGGTCAAACTAAAAGAATTAGTAAAAGACTCTACTAGTTGACATTCACATATAATTTTAGTTAAACTTTATTAATATTAATTATTATTATTTTTTATTTAATTCATGGGAGGAATTATGAAATTTATTAAATTATTTATAATCACAGTATTTCTTCTTCCAGTTTCGATGCATGCATACGCAGCTCCAACTGGACAAGATCTTGGTGATAAATGGTGCTCAGACGTAAAAATGCATTTCTATGCTGGCGGTCCTGAGGCTGGTGGCTTTGCTGGAATAGTTGCAGCAGGAGCAATGAATGCAATTAGGGATACGGGCGCAGATGCTGAAATTATTTACTCAGAATGGGATTTTGAAAAAATGGTCCGTCAACTTAGAGAATCAGTTGGACTTGGAGTAGATGCTATTGCAATGATGGGACATCCGGGAGATGAAGCTCTAATGCCTTTAGCAAAACAAGCTGCCGAAAAAGGTATTCTAATGACCTATCAAAACGTTGATCCATCAGGTGTAAGAGCAAAATTTGGTGGTGGATACGTAGGAGCAAATTTAGCAACTCAAGGTAAAGCTCTTGCAAGAGAAGCAATTAGGCAATTTGGTTTCAAAGCTGGAGATCACGCTATAGTAATGGTTCCTATTGGAGATTACGCTAGAGCTCAAAGAGAAGATGGTGCAAGAATCATATTTGAAGAACACGGAATGACAGTTACTGTTCTTGATGGACAGCCAGCTTATGCTTCCGACCCTAATATGACTATTCCGGTTTTCTCAGCAGCATTAAATGCCAATCCTGAAACAAAAGTAATTGTTCACTCTGGAAGTGATGTAATGAATGTTGCAGAAGGTATTGCTAAAGCTGCTGGTTATGGACCAGGAGAATTACTTCAAATTGGATTTGATACAAGTCCGCAAATTATGTCGGCGTTTGAAAAAGGATATGTTCATCTAACATCTGATCAACAACCTTTCCTTCAAGGGTATCTTCCAGTATTATCACTTTGTCAAACAGCTGTACTTGGTACTGGTGCAATAAATCAAGATACTGGTGCAGGATTTGTTGATACAAATAATTATCAAGCTGTTAAAGCTCTTGCTGATGCAGGCTTAAGATAGGTAAATATATTGCTAACCCATTTTAATGGGTTAGCATTTCAAAATTTATGGAAAATATCATTGAATTAGATAATGTTACAAAAAGATTTGGCGGTATTACTGCTCTAAACAAAGCATCATTAAAAGTAACCAGGGGGGAAGTGGTAGGTTTAATTGGCGATAATGGCGCTGGTAAATCAACATTAATTAAAACACTAGTAGGCGTTTATAGTCCTGACGAAGGTGATATACTTATAAGAGGAAAAAAAGTAAACGCTTGGAATGCACTCAAGGCTAGAGAGTCTGGTATAGAAACTGTTTTTCAAGATAGAGCTTTAACTCCACAACAATCGATAGTTAAAAATATTTTTATGGGTAAGGAACTTCGATATCCATTTGGTTTTATAAAAGAAAAAGAACAAATTTTTGAAGCAAATAGATTAATAAGAGAAATAGGTTTTACATCAAAATTAATTAATGCTGAATCTCCAGTTGGAAATTTATCCGGAGGTGAAAGACAAGGCGTAGCAATTGCAAGAGCAATTTATAATAAAGCAGAATTAATTGTTCTTGATGAGCCGACAAATAACTTATCTCTTAATGAAACACAGAAAGTTTTTGATTTTGTCTTAAATGTAAAAAAATCAAATAGATCTGTTTTATTTATTGGTCATAATATTTATCATGTATACGACATATCTGATAGATTTGTAATTTTAGATAGAGGAGAAGTTGTTCATCAACTCAATAAGAATGACATATCTACTCCTGAAGAACTCATGAAAATAATGAGAGATACTATAGGGGCGCACTAATGAGCAATAAAAATTCATATTTAAGTAATTACTTTCACAGAAATGGAAGAGCTTTAGGAAGCATTGGATACTTTGTCCTATTAATGGTAATTTTTTTAATAGGTGCGCCAGAAGCTTGGATAAGGCCCAACCTCCATCAATCAGTATTTGTAATGATGCCAACTTTGATATTTTTAACTATACCATTAGTTTTTCTAGTTGCATCTGGTGAAATAGATCTTTCCTTTGCCTCTACATACGCTGTAGCAGCTTATGTTTTTGCATTATTAGTTAAGAACGGCGTTGATCCGGCTATTTGTTTAGTTCTTGGTATTTTTACTGGAGCAGCTATTGGTGCTCTCGTTGGAACATTAATTGTTGTATTTAGACTTTCCTCTCTTGTTGCGTCACTTGGGGTATTATTTTTATTGAGAGGTGTAATTCTCTTATTATCTAACAGCAGATCCATTACGATTATGGAAATAGAGAACCACTGGATCTACCCTCTTTTAGTTGGAAATTTTTATGGCTTCCCAATGCAAATTTTTTGGGCAGCAATATTTGTAATTTTTTGTTACTATTTTTTTAATAAACATGTTTTTGGTATTCATATTCAGCATGTAGGAGATAATTCTGTTAGTGCAGAACAGATGGGTATTAATGTAAATGCCGTAAAGATTAAAGCATTCATGTTTGTAGGTATTGGCTCTGCTATTGGTGGAATTTTCACAACGATGATTACTTATACATTTTTTCCAACTCAAGGATTTGGTTATTTATTGCTTGCACTAGCAGCTGTTTTTGTTGGAGGCACTCCTTACTGGGGAGGGTTAGGAACTATTATTGGAGCAGTATTTGGCGTTGGTATAATTGCCTATATGGAAATAGGAATCATTGCCATTGGTTGGAGTGGAGAGTGGAGACAATTTTTTAATGGCTTAATTATATTGTTAGCATTATTAGGGCATCGTCTTCATGGAGAAAGAGTTAGATAATGATAAATTTAGTAATCTGGAATGAATTTCTTCATGAAAAAGAAAACGATCAAGTTAAATCTATTTACCCAAAAGGTATACATGAATGCATAAAGGAATTTTTATCAAAAGATAAAGAACTTAGTATATCCACTGCAACACTTGAAGAAAAAGATCATGGCTTATCAGAAGAGTTATTAGAAAAAACAGATGTTTTAATTTGGTGGGGTCATAAAGCGCACAAATTGGTTGAAGATAAAATAGTAGATAGAATTCAACAACGAGTATTAGAAGGTATGGGACTTTTAGTATTGCATTCAGGTCATCATTCTAAAATATTTAAAAGAATGATGGGAACAACAGCTAATCTTCGCTGGGCAGAAAGAGGAGAAAAAGAAAGAATTTGGGTCTGCAATCCAGGTCATCCAATTGCAGATGGGTTAGATGAATACTTTGAAATAGAAATGACTGAAATGTATGGGGAACCCTTTCAGGTTCCAGCGCCTGATGAAACGGTATTTGTAAGTTGGTTTGAAGGTGGTGAAGTCTTTCGATCTGGTTTATGCTACAAAAGAGGGAATGGTAAAATTTTTTATTTCCGACCTGGTCATGAAGCATATCCTGTTTATCATAATAAAGATGTACAAAGAGTAATTAAAAATGCGGTTCATTGGGTAAGCCCAGAAAAAACCTCTGGTAAATGGATTGATTACTTTGGCAGAGGTATAAATAATATGGAAAGAAAAGAGCCAGTAGAACCAATTGAAATTAAAGGGCCGCAGACAGATCATACTTATAAAAAATGATTAAAATTGCTATTGTTGGAACAGGTGGTATTGCCGAAAGGCATGCATCTGCTTTTAAAAATCACAAGGACTCTGAAGTTATAGCTGCATGCGATGTTAATGATGATAGACTAAATGAATTTTGTAATAAATTTCAAATAGAAAACAGATACAATAGTGTTGATGAACTTCTAGAAAATAATGAAATAGATGCAGTTACAAATACAACACCAGATGCATTTCATAAAGAAATATCAATAAAGGCAATAAAAAAAAATAAGCATATTTTTTGCGAAAAACCTCTTGCAGAAAATTTTGAAGATGCAAAATTAATGTGCAAAGCACTTGAAGGAAAAAATTTAATTAATATGGTTAATTTTAGTTACCGTAATTCATCAGGTTACCAAGAATTATGTAAAATAGTAAAATCTGGAAAGATTGGAAATGTGTTTCATATGGATGCTAATTATTATCAATCATGGTTAACATCTAATTACTGGGGTAATTGGAAAGAAGAGGACAAATGGCTGTGGAGATTATCTACTAAGCATGGAAGTAAGGGAACTCTAGGTGATATTGGCGTTCATATATTTGATTTTGCTTCATTTCCAATTGGTAAATTAAAAAAATTAAATGCTCATTTAAAAACATTTAAATCTAAAGGTGATAAAATTAAAGATTATATTTTAGATGCTAATGACACTTTTATTTCTATGGTTGAGTTTGAAAATGGTGCTATTGGGACTGTTAATGCAACTAGATTTGCTACAGGTTATAAAAATAGATTAGAATTAAGAATATTTGGCGATAAGGGAGCAGTAAAAATTGAATTTGATGACGCTATAGCTGAAGGTAATAAGTTTATGTTTACTAAGGACACTCAAAGACAATTATCTGGTAAAGAAGATAATTTAAAATGGGAAGAGATCCAATGTGAGCCTTCTCAAACTAATTTTGAGAAATTTATAGAAGCTATAAAAAATAATAAGAATGATGAGCCTGATTTTTATAGAGGAGCTGAAATTCAAAATATACTTGATAAATGCTATGAAAGTAGTGAAAATGGTAAGTGGGTTGATATTTAATGAGACAATATAGTTGAATATTTAACTTTAAATTTATTTACTTTTTTTTATAAATAGCTTCATGAACGAAAAATTAGATAATGTTGATGAAAAATGGTTTAGAGCTGAAATAAGCAAAAAAGACTTAAAACAATTATCAAAAAAAAGTGATCTTAAAGGATTGCGACACGTCACTTTGTATTTCATATTATTATTTTTCTTTGGTTATATGTCAGTTGCAACCTGGGGAACATGGTGGACAATATTATGGTTATGGTTATACGGAGTTCTTTTTTATTCCAGCAATCCTATTTGGCATGAGTGCGGTCATAGAACTGCATTTAAATCAAAATATTTAAATGAAATCTTTTATCAGATAGGTTCTTTTATGACGGACTTCGAACCTACAAGATGGACGTGGAGTCATTTTAGGCATCATAGTAATACATCATCAGTAAATGATCCTCATGATTTTGAAGCTGCATTATTTCATGAGTACCCAAGTTTAAAAAGTTTTTTATTTAGTTTTGTACCATTTTATGAACTAATATATTTTAAAAACTCATTTAAATTTGAAACAATTAAGCATGCACTTGGATATACGACACCTGTTATGAGAGATTGCATACCTGAAAATGAAATATCAAAATGCCGTCTCATTTCTAGAATACATGTTTTATTATGGATTACATCTTTTGCTTTATCATTTTATCTAATGAATCCACTTCCTGCACTTTTAATATTCTTTCCAAGATACTGGGGTAACATAATTAATATATTTAATATGACTCAACATCTTGGACTGCCAGAAGATATCAAAGATCACCGATATACAACTAGATCAGTACGATTTAATCCAATTTTTAGTTTTTTATATTGGCATATGGAATATCATGTTGAGCATCATATGTTTCCTTCTGTACCATCCTATAACTTACCTAAATTGAGCAATTTAATTAAAGATCAGTTGCCTAAAGCTAACACTAGTTTGTATGACGCTTATAAAGAAATATTACCAGCTATAGTCAAACAGCATAAAGATAATAGTTATCACATATTAAAAGAAGTGCCTTCCAGTAGTTAAATACAATTAGATTTTAATAGTTTTTTAACTTTCACCCCAATTTGTTCACTTTGAATTATTTAGCCAATTGACATTAATATAATGATGGTGAATAGGTAGTTTATATTTGTACAGAAACTGTACAATTACATTTAAGTAGGAGGAAATATGAAATTATCTCTAAAATTAATCGCTACTTTTTTTGTTGCATTAATGATGTCATTCAACGTTTTTGCTGCAAAAATTACCATTACAATGGGTGGCGATGACGAAAGAGCTATGAGAGAGCATTATAGATTTGCTCTTGATTGGGCTGAAGAAAATGGTCACGAAATTGGTTATGTTTACAGACCAGCTAGTGCAACTGATACTCTAAATTTGTATCAACAAATTTGTAGTTCAGGATCAAGTGATATCGATATTTTTATGATTGATGTTATTTGGCCAGGAATTTTTGCTGATTGTGCATATGATTTAAATAATATTTTTGATGATGCTCATAAAGCAGATTTCTTTGAAGGTATTGTAGGTAATAACACTGTTGGTGGTAAATATGTTGCTGTTCCTTATTTCACGGATGCAGGTCTTTTATACTACAGAACAGACTTACTTGATAAATATGGCAAAAGCCCGCCTTCAACATGGAGTGAATTAGCAGAAACTGCTCAGTTCATTCAAGATAAAGAAAGAGCTGCAGGAAATGCTAAAATGCAAGGTTTTGTATGGCAAGGTGCTGCTTACGAAGGTTTAACTTGTGATGGTATTGAATGGGTAAACTCATTTGGTGGTGGAAATATCATTGAAGCAGACGGTACGGTTTCAATAAATAATCCAAATGCCATTGCTGCACTTAAAACTGCTGCTTCTTGGGTAGGAACAATTTCTCCTGAAGATGTTGTTACTTACAAAGAAGAAGATGCAAGAGGTGTATGGCAAACTGGTAATGCGGTATTTATGAGAAACTGGCCATATGCATGGAGTCGTTCACAAGCTGATGATAGTCCAATTAAAGATAAAGTTGGAGCTATGGCACTACCTGGTGGTGGATCAGATGGAAAAATGACTGGTGCATTAGGAGGCTGGCAATTAATGGTGAATAAAAATTCTAAGAACCCAGAAATTGCAGCTGATTTAATTAAACACATGACAAGTGTTGAAGTTATGAAGACTAAAGCAATTGATACTTCAAATCTTCCAACAAGACCTGTGTTATATGATGATCCAGATGTAAAAGCAGCAAACCCTTTCTTTGGTATGCTATTTGATACATTTAATAACGCTGTTGCGAGACCATCAACTGTATCTCATAAGTATTATGGACAAGTTAGTAACGTATTCTTTAATGAAGTACATTCAGTATTAACTGGTTCAAAAAGTGCTGAAGATGCAGCTGCTGCAATGGAAAAGGACTTAAAAGCACTGTCTAGAAAGTTCTAATTATATATTTTTATTACTGGCGCTTAATGCGCCAGTAATCTAATTAGATTATCATATGGCAAAAATTCAAAGAACAAAACTTTCAAAAGAAAGAATTAGATCAGCATGGATATTTTTAACACCCATGTTTATCTGTCTTGCAGTCGTTGCCATATACCCTCTTATAACAACAATAAATTATAGTTTTACAGATGCTAGATTAGGAGATTTATATAATTATAATTATGTTGGATGGTTTCATTACGAAACTCTGTTTTTTTATGATGAGTGGTGGTGGGTTTCAGTTAAAAATACCTTTATCTTTTCCTTTTTTTCTGTTTTTTTTGAAACCATAATTGGTGTCACCTTTGCTTTAATTTTAAATAACAACATGCCGGCAAGAGGTATTGTAAGGGCTGCAATTTTAATACCTTGGGCAATACCAACTATTGTTAATGCAAAAATGTTTCAATGGATGTTTAATCAACAATTTGGTGTTTTTAATGAAATTTTAATGGACTTAAGTATAATTTCGGAACCCATAGCTTTTTTAGCTTATCCAGATAGCTCTATGGCAGCTGCTATTATTGTTGACGTATGGAAAACTACTCCCTTTATAACATTATTAACTTTAGCAGCTTTGCAAATGATCCCAACAGATATTTACGAATCAACAAGAATTGATGGTGTTAGTTCATGGAAAGTATTTTGGAATATCACTTTACCATTAATTAAACCAACTTTAGTTATAGCAATTATATTTAGAACATTAGATGCCTTGAGAGTCTTTGATCTATTATATGTGCTTACTACAAATTCTAGAGAAACAGCTTCAATGTCCGTATACGCCAGACAATGGTTAGTTGATTTCATGGAAGTAGGACAAGGATCTGCTGCATCAACTCTATTGTTTGCATTTTTAACTATTGCCACAATTCTTTACTTAATTATCACGAAAACAAGTTTTGATAGACAGGGAGTTTATTAATGAGTTGGAAAAAAATATCTCTGGTATTCTTATTGTTAATAATTTTAGTTTATACATGCTTTCCTTTTTATTGGGCAATCGTATCTGCATTAAAAAAAGCTGGTACAGGGACTTTTATTGTAGAATATTGGCCTAGCGAACCTGTTCTTAAAAATTTTATTTATGTTCTTAATAGACCAGCATTTGGTTCCACATTTTTTAATTCATTTTTAGTTTCAACATTAACTGTTTTATTTTGTCTTCTAATTGCATTGACCGCTTCTTATGCTTTAGGAAGAATTCAATTTAAAGGAAGGACAGTTTTACTCCTTGGAATTCTAGGTACATCAATGTTCCCTCAAGTAGCAATATTATCTGGAATGTTTGAATTAGTAAGAAGTCTTGGTGTTTATAATACATATCAAGGTCTTATAATGTCTTACGTTGTTTTTTCTTTACCATTCACAGTATGGATATTGACTGCATTTATAAGAGATTTACCTATTGAAATTGAAGAGGCAGCAATGGTTGATGGCGCAAATTCTTACGTGATTTTATTTAAAGTATTTTTACCTTTAATGTGGCCAGCAATGGTAACAACAGGAATATTAGCTTTTATAGGGGCATGGAATGAATTCTTATTTGCATTAACATTAACAATATCACCAGAGGTTACAACCCTTCCCGTATTCATGGCTAGTTTTCGAGGAGAAAGTGAATTTGAAATCCCATGGCCAAATATTATGGCAGCTTCTGTTCTTGTTACTATACCTGTTTTAATTGTAGTATTAATTTTCCAAAATAGAATTGTTAAAGGGCTTACTGCTGGTGCGGTAAAAGGATAAAAATCCTTTTAACTATTGATTTTTTTATAAAATTATCGTTAAATATTCTTATATTTGTATGATGAGTTTTCATACACTTGAAAGATCGCTCAAAGGAGGATGAAGTGGCAGATATAAATATAAATACTGTTAATAAATATTTTGGAGACGTCCATGTGATTAAGGATGTATCTCTAGACATCAAAAGTCAATCGTTCACAGTTCTAGTTGGACCTAGTGGTTGTGGAAAATCAACTATGTTAAGAATGATCGCAGGACTTGAAGATATAAATTCAGGTACAATTTCAATAGATGGTCAGGTAGTTAATGATTTACCGCCAAAGCAAAGAAATATTGCAATGGTGTTTCAGTCTTACGCATTATACCCGCATATGACTGTATTTGATAATATGGCTTTTGGTTTAAAATTAGAAAAAAGATCAAAAGATGAAATTAATGAGAGAGTTAATGAGGCGGCAAGAATTCTTCAAATAGAAGATTATCTTCAGAGAAAGCCAAAACAACTTTCAGGTGGTCAAAGACAACGTGTTGCTATTGGAAGAGCAATTACAAGAAAGCCAAAAGTTTTCTTATTTGATGAACCACTTTCAAACCTTGATGCTGCATTAAGGGTTCAAATGAGAGTTGAATTAGCTAAACTTCATAATGAACTAGAAGCAACAATGATCTATGTTACTCACGATCAGACAGAAGCTATGACTTTAGCTGATGATATTGTTGTCCTTGATACAGGTATCGTTTCACAAAAAGGATCCCCATTAGAACTTTATGATAGACCAAATAATATGTTCGTAGGTGGATTTATTGGATCACCAAAAATGAATTTTATTTCTAGTAAGATATTAAGCAAAAGTTCTGATGCTACAGAAGTTGATATTATGGGAATGTCAAAAATATCAGTCTCTAAAATGTCAGCATCCTCCTCAGAGGGTGATTCAGTAACTCTAGGTATTAGACCTGAACACTTAGTAGTAAATGGTGACGCAGATGGATCTTGGGAAAGTAAAGTATTTGTTGTCGAAAAACTTGGTGACGTTACTTACCTATACCTTGAAAAAGATGGAGAGCCATTAGTTGCTGAAACTGAAGGACATTCAGAAATTAAAGTTGGAGATACTGTAAAAGTTGGTTTTCCTGCTGGAAGATGCCAGTTATTTGACAGTTCAGGACAAGCATTTAAATAATAGAATCGTATTGAATATTGCCCCTTATATAAGGGGCAATACATCCCTTTTTTAAAAATTTTCAATAAATATCATAAATTTAAACTAAAATAATTATGGGCAGAGGGTTCATATTATTTCCTCCTATAAGAAGTATTCCTCTTATAAAACTTTTCTGCCCACCAAATTTGAAAAGTTATTTAAGAGGGATACCAATTATAGTTTTTGTTTAGCAGTCCAAGAATTTTCCTTATTTATTGGAATATGTTTATTAAGAGTTAAAAGAACATTTTCAGCTAATTTTCTATACGTCGTTAATTTTCCTCCATAGATGTTTAATAATGGTGCCTGTGAGCCATCCTCATTTAAGTCGAATATATAGTCTCTAGTAACTTTTGATGCTTCTTTGAAATCTTCAATAAGTGGTCTAATTCCAGAATAAGAATTTACAATATCATCTCTCGATATTTGTTTAATGAAATATTTATTTACTGAATTTAATAAATAATCAATTTCACTTTCATCAATTTTTGGGTTTTCTGGTGAAACAACTTCTGTTTCGGTAGTGCCAATAAGAGAATATTCATCTTTATAAGGTATGACAAAAATTATTCTGTTATCTTCATTTTGTAAAGTGAAAGCTTTTTTCTGACTATATAGACTTTTAGTTATTATGTGACTACCTTTTACAAGTCGAATTGATTTATTTGAATTTAATTTAATGACATTGCTTAAAACTTCATTTATCCAAGGCCCGGCAGCATTTATAAGTATTTTAGATTTAAGTATAGTATTATCATCTAAAGTTATTTCCCAAATATTTTTATTTCGTTTTGCGTCTATTACTTTTCTATTTTGAATAATCATAGCACCTTTTTTCTTTGCATCTTCAACATTTAACTGAACAAGTTTTTTATCATCAACTTGTAAATCATAATATTGGAAACCAATTTTAAACTGATCTTTTAAAATATTAGGCATTTCCTTTTTAATATTAACAGTTGAAGATTTTGGTATAGTTATTTTACCACCAATATTATCGTATAAAAATAATCCTAATTTAATTAACCATTTAGGTCTTAAAGATTTTTGATAAGGTATAATAAAAGGTAATGGTGTTGTTATATTACTGGCAATTTTTTTAATTACTTCTCTTTCCTTGAGAGATTCACGTACAAGGCGAAATTCATAATTTTCAAGATACCTTAATCCGCCATGTATTAATTTTGTAGACCAAGATGAAGTGGCTGAGCCAACTTTGTTTTTTTCAACTAAACAAACTTTTAAATTTCTGCCTGATGCATCTCTAACAATTCCAGCACCATTAATCCCTCCACCAATAACTAAAATATCAAAAGTTTCATTCATGTTTAAATTAAATAAATCTATTAATTTCGTGGATTATTATTTCAGGGTCAGTTAAATGTATAGTTAAAAAACCAAGTTTCTGTGCGGCCTCAATATTCTCTTTTTTATCATCAATAAAAACAGTTTCCTCTGGAATTAGATTAAAACGACTTGTAGCTAACTTATATATTTCAGCATTAGGTTTAACCAATTTTTCTTTTCCAGATATTATTAGGCCATCAAATTTATTTAAGAATGGATATTTTTTATCCATATCTTGAAATGTTTCCCAAGACCAGTTTGACAAAACATAACACTCATATTTTTTATTTTTTAAATCATCTAAAACATCAACTGAATACTGAAAGATTTTTCTAAACATTTTATGATGATTTTTATAATATAATTTAATTATACTTTCATAATTAGGATAAGTTTTTATTAGATCAGTTTCTGCATCTTTTATAAGTCTTCCAGCATCTTGTTGAATATTCCATTCATCATTGCAAATATTATTGAGAAAATTGTCTCTTTCTTCTTTGTCTTCAATTACATCTTTATAAAAATAATGTGGGTCCCAATCAAAAAAAACGCCACCTAAATCAAAAAGAAATTTCATGTATAAGTATTTTGTTTATAAATAAATATTAAATGAGTGCATTAATAGACTATATTCAAATAGAAATACACAAAACATATAATAAAAAATATTCCAAAAAGTATATAGAAGATAAATTAATTCCAATCATAAATTATATTTGCTCTAGTAAATCAAAAAAATTCCTATTTGGAGGCTCTCAGGGTATTGGAAAATCATCATTTATTAATATTATCTCTAAAACTATTGAAAAATTTTATAATAAGAAAATTCTTTTGCTTAGTTTAGATAATTATTATTTATCGAGAAAACAACGATTACAATTATCAAAAAAAATACATCAATTGTTAATAACTCGAGGTGTTCCAGGAACACATGATATTGAAAAATTATTTAAAAATATAAAACAATTCAATAAAAGTAAATACCCTATCACAACCCCTCTATTTGATAAGTTGATTGATGATACGACTAAATCAACTAAAATAAATAAAACTAAATGTGATATTCTTTTCTTAGAAGGTTGGTGTTGTGGAAGTTCAGAAATTCCAAAAAAAATTCTTCATAAAAATATAAATAATTTAGAAAAAATTAAAGATCCAAAATATCAATGGAGAAATTTCTATAATAATAAATTAAAATTAGAGTATAAAAAATTATTTAAATTATTTGATGAACTTATTTTTTTGAAAACATCCTCTTTTGATAATGTTTTCAAATGGCGGTTAAAGCAGGAAAAAACTAATCAATCAAAAAATAAAAAATCAAAAAGAATGACTTCAAATGAAATTAAATATTTTGTTCAACATTATGAGAAAATAACTAAATGGATGATGAAGGATCTAAATAAAAAAGCTCAGATCGTTATTAAATTTGAAAAAAATCATAAAATTT
>CACFXU010000009.1 GCA_902570155.1 uncultured Alphaproteobacteria bacterium | reverse complement strand
ACCATGACCAGGGATTATATTACTAGAATTTTTTAAATTATTTTTTCTTTTAAAATAAGACTCAATTAAATCACCACATAGTGAAGAAAATATAATTAAAAAAATATAAATGAATAAGTGTATATTAATTAATATCTCAAAATAGTATGAAAATATAATTGCAAATAATACAGATACAATAATGCCGCCAACCAATCCTTCAATTGTTTTTTTAGGACTGATATTAATTAATTTAGTTTTACCTATAGCCTTCCCAAAAAAATAAGAGAACATATCAAAAGTAATTATGATAATAAGTAAAAGGTTAAAATCTAAAATTTTTAATTCTTTAAAATCAATAGTAAAAAAACATATTAAGGACAAAGCAATATAAATAATTGGTATGAATTTATATGTTTTAAAATATATAGATAAAATAATTACTGCAAATAAAAATCTTAATAGAAAATTTTTATAAGCCATATTTTCTTCTAATATTTGAATATTCTTTAATGATACCATTAAATTCTTCCTCAGAAAAATCAGGCCACAACGTATTTGTGAAGAAAAATTCAGTATATGTTAAATTATACATAATAAAATTACTTAATCTTTTATATCCACCTGTTCTTATAAGAATATCTGGATCAGGAAATTTACCAATATCGAATAATTTATCAATTTCTTGCTCATTATTTAAATCAATTTCTAAACTATTATCCTTAACTTTTTTTAATACTTTTTTAATTTCATCTTTGAAGCCATAATTAAAGGCTATGTTCAAATTTAATGTGTTATTGTTTAAAGATAATTTTTCTATTTTTTCAAATATATCTAATATTTTGTTTGGTAAGTTTTTTCTAGAACCAAATATTTTTATTTTAACACCATTATCAACAACCAGATCTTCAAAATATTTAGAAAAATTTTTGTAAATTATATCATAGATTAAATCTAATGAAGATCTATGAAAATTTTCTGAAGATAATGCATAAAGTGTAAGATTTTTTAGTTTTATATTTAATGAAAAATTTACTAAGTTTTTAATGTTTTCAAAACCTTTTGAATAGCCAATAAAATTTGAAAAGTTATTTTTTTTGGCCCATCTTTTATTTCCATCAAGTATAAATGCTATATGCTCTAATTTATTCAAACTTATACTTTCAAAATATCAATTTTTTTTGCTTCTAATATTTTGTCAATTTTGTCTATGTTGTTATCAGTTATCTTTTGTATTTCATTAATTTTTCTTTTTAAGTCATCTTCAGAAAGGTTTGAGTTCTTTTTTTCATTTTTAGAAGTTTCTATGAAATCTCGTCTTATATTTCTTATTGATATTCTTGAATTCTCTGCAATTTCAGAAGCAATTTTAATTATTTCTTTTCTTCTTTCTTCACTAAGCTTTGGAATTGGTAATCTAATTATTTGACCATCAACTTGGGGATTAATTCCAAGATTAGATTCAGTAATAGCATTTTCAATTGATTTAATTAATGAAACATCCCATATTTGAATACTAATGGTTGATGCATCTTGAATTGAAATATTCCCTAATTGATTTAAAGGTGTTTTAGCACCGTAAGCATCTACAAAGATACTATCAAGCATTGATGGATTTGCTCTTGAAGTTCTTAAAGTGTTAAGTTCTTTTTCATAATGTATTACGGCAGAGCTCATTTTAGTTTCAAAATCAGACATATTAGCTTATCTTACTATATGAACCTTTACGATTCAAAACATTAATAAGTGAATTTTTATTGAATATATTTGTAATAAAAATTGGTATTTTTGTATCTTTTGCCAAACTTATTGCAGTAATATCCATAACTTGTAAGTTCTTATTTATAACATCATTGTAGGAAATATTTTTTATTAGTTTAGCATTTTTATACTTAATTGGATCTTTATTATAAATACCATTAACTTTTGTAGCTTTAATTATTAACTTACAATCTAGTTCAGAAGCCCTTAAGGTAGCAGCTGTATCTGTTGAAAAAAAGGGGTTACCCGTACCAGCAGCAAAAATAACTATTCTATTTCTTTCTAAGTGCCTTATTGCTCTTCTTCTTATGTAAGGCTCTGCAATTTGAGACATTGTTATTGCAGATTGGACTCTAGTAGGTACACCAATTTTTTCTAAACTACTTTGAAGTGATAAAGCATTCATTACTGTTGCTAACATCCCCATATAGTCAGATGTTGATCTATCGATTCCTTCTGAGGCACCTTTAATTCCTCTAAAAATATTACCACCTCCAATAATTAAACAAATTTGATATTTTTTTTTATAAACATTCTTTATTTCACTAGAAATTTTATTAATAGTCGAAACATCTATACCATAATTAGATGAGCCCATTAAGGACTCACCAGAAATTTTAAGTAAAATTCTCTTACTCATTATTATAAACTTATAAGTTCAAAAGATATTAATTTGAATTCATATTTGGAATATTCATCTATAACAACTCTTACAGATTTGTCTTGATCTAAAATATATGATTGATTCATTAAAGTTACTTCGCTGTAAAATTTCTTCATTTTTCCATCTAAAATTTTATCAATTATGTTGGAAGGTTTTCCAGAATTTAAGATAAGCTCTCTTTGAATTTTTTTTTCCTTTTCAACTATATTTTTATCCAAATCATTAATATCTATAGATTCAGGCTTCATTGCAGCAATATGCATACATAAATTTTTTGATATAGACTCAATTTCTTGATTTTTACTAGCACATTTAAATTCTAATAAAGATATAATCTTTCCAATGTTGGGCCTATAACTATTGTGAGTGTAATAAGAATAGTAAGAGGTTTTATTTTCTTTAACTAAAAGATCATTTAAAATCAAATTTTCACCAATTTTAGCAATCATTGAATCAAAATAATCTTTAATTGTTCCATTTTCATAATTTAGGCTTAAAAGATCATTCTTATCAATTTTAGAATTATTTTTTAATACCAGTGATCCCAGATTATCAAGAAAATCGAGGAAGGTATCGCTTTTTGCCGCAAAATCAGTTTCACTATTTACTTTAATTAAGACTGTAATATCCTTATTTGAGTAAATACCCACAGCACCTTCATTTGCCTCTCTATCACTTTTTTTAGATGCCTTTGCTAAACCTTTTTTTCTCAAAGCCTCTATAGATTTTTCGATATCATTACTATTCTCTTCTAAAGATTTTTTGCAATCTAAAAAACCAGCTCCAGTTTTATCTCTTAATTCTTTAATTAAATCTGTAATGCTTGACATTATTGCTCATCCTTTTTTAAATTATCATCACTTTTTTCATTTTCGTTTTCATTAGAATGATTTTGAAAATTTGTTGCATCTTGAATGGTTGCAAAAAAATAATTTTTGTAAAGATTGATAGATCTAAGTGCATCATCATTCCCAGGAATCACATAATCAATATTTTCTGGATCACCATTTGAATCTACAACAGCAACAACTGGAATTCTAAGTTTATTTGCTTCTCGTACTGCTATTTTATCCTTTATTACATCAAAGATAACCAATAAATCAGGCTTTCCATTAAGAGATCTGATACCACCAATATTTAAATCAAGTTTTTGTTTTTCTCTTGAAATATCTAGTAATTCTTTTTTAGATAAATTTTTTGATTGATCATTATTTTGTAAAAATAATTCAATTTCTTCAAGTCTTTTAATTGAGTTTGATATTGTTTTCCAATTAGTTAGAGTTCCACCTAACCATCTTTTATTTACGTAGTAGTTATTATTTAGCATTGCTAATTCTTTAACAACATCGCTACACTGTTTTTTAGTGCCTACGAAAAGAATCTTTCCTGATTTTGATACAGTTTCGTGTATTTTTGTTAGTGCTGTATTTAATAAATCCAAAGTAATTCTTAAATCAAAAATATGTATATTATTTCTGACACCGTAGATATACTCTTGCATCTTAGGGTTCCATCTTCTTACATTATGACCAAAATGTACACCTGATTCTAAGAGATCTTCAATTTTAACTTCTGGTAAATTCATATTTACTCCCGGTTTAACCTCCACAGAAATAAAAACACCGGTTTTTTCTGTGTGCTAGATTTAATTTATTTGATCTAATATTATAATGAATTATTTTTTCAAGATATTTCTAATGAATAATCTAGAATTTTTGATTTATTTAAATCGTCTAGTTTTTTAAAAGATTTAATTGAATATTTATTAAAATCAAAATTTACTAATTTCTGATCCACTGTAATGAAGACATCAATAAAATTATCAAAATTGCAACTTTCTTTTTCTGCAAAAATATTATCTTTTAATTCATCAATGTTTTTAATATTTGTATAAATATTAAATTTATAATTATTTTTAACAAAAATTTTCTCCAAAGAATCTATTGATCTTATTATAAAACGTGTATCAGTATTACTTTTTACAATATCAATATTAAATATTAATAAATTTCCTTCTTTTAATAATGGTCGATATTTATATAAATTTTCACTAAATATAGTTAATTCAAATTGATAATTAGTTTCTGATACTGTTATAAATGCATATTTTTTTCCATCCTTATTTGATCTTTCCTTAATATCTAAAATAGCACCGCAAACTTTGATTGCGTTTGAGTCATAACTTTCTGAATAGTTTCTAAAAGACATAATATTCTCTAATTCAAAAAACTTTTTTGGATAATGATTTAATGGGTGGTCAGAAAAATAAAATCCAATAACCTCTAATTCATTAGATAAAATTTCTGCGTTCTTCCATTTTTCATAATTTTGATTAAATAAGTTTTTATCTTCAAAAGAAATCTCATTTTCTTCAAAAAGCATATCTTGATTGATATTTTTTTCTCCTCCAAATAATTCAACAAATTTTGATACATTATTAAATAATTTCGATCTGTTAGGTTCAATACTATCAAAAGCTCCAGCCTGAATAAGTTTTTCAAGTTGTCTTTTGTTTATTACTTCCTTGGAAACTCTATTCATAAAATCAATGATACTTTTAAATTTGCCATTTCTATTTCTTTCATCAACCATATTAGAAATGGATTTTATTCCGACACCTTTAATTGCTGCTAATCCGAATCTTATTGATTTTAAATTGTCATTTATTTCAATTGAAAATAAAGAATCAGAAAAATTTATATCTGGCTTTAAAAAATTAATATTTAATCTTTCTATTTCTTGTTTAAGTAAAATAATTTTTTCTGTTCTATCTATAGAATAGTTTAAAGTTGCTGTAAGAAATTCATGAGGAAAATTAGCTTTTAAATAAGCAGTTTGATAAGATATTAAAGCATATGCTGCAGCATGACTTTTATTAAAACCATACCCCGCAAATTTATCAACTAAATCAAATATTTTTGAAGCTTCTTTTTTATCAATATTATTTTGAACAGCCCCTTCTATAAATCTTGATTTTTGCATATCCATTTCTTTCTGAATTTTTTTTCCCATTGCTCTTCTTAGTAGGTCTGCTTCACCTAAAGAATAATTTGATAAAACTTGTGCAATCTGCATTACTTGTTCTTGATAAACAATTATTCCATAAGTTTCTTTTAAGACGTCTTCTAACATAGAATGAAGATATTTGATTTCTTCACGTCCATGTTTTCTATTACAAAAAGAAGGAATATTATCCATTGGCCCAGGTCTAAACAAAGCAACTACAGCAATTATTTCTTCAAACCTATCAGGTTGCAATTGACGAAGGACGCTACCCATACCATTACTTTCTAATTGGAAAATTCCTACTGTATCACCCTTGCTTAACTGATCATAGGTTTTTGTATCATTTAGAGGAATTTTATTTATAAAAAAATTTTTATTTTCTTTAACTATTAATTTTATGCAATCATCAATGATTGATAATGTGGTTAATCCAAGAAAATCAAATTTTATTAAACCAGCTTCTTCAACGTATTTCATCGAAAATTGTGTTGCATTTGTATTGGTATTTTGATCTTTGTATAAAGGAACTACTTTAGATAATTTCTCATGACCAATAACAACTCCTGCAGCATGTGTTGAAGCATGTCTGTGAGTACCTTCAATTTTAAGACTCACATCAATAATATTTGAAATTCTTTCATCACTGCTTATCCTTTCTTGTAAACTTCTTTCAGATTTAATTGACTCACTTAAAGTCAGTGGATTTGAGGGATTAAAAGGTATTAGTTTAGCAAAAGAATCTACCTCTCCATAAGGTACTTCCAAAACTCTGCCAATATCTCTCACCGCAGCTCTAGATGCAAGTGTTCCAAATGTAATTATATGAGCAACACATTCACTTCCATATTTATTATTTACGTATTCGATGACTTCATCTCTTCTAGTTTGACAAAAATCTATGTCAAAATCTGGCATTGACACTCTTTCTGGATTTAAGAATCTTTCAAATAATAATTCATATTCTAATGGATCTAAATCTGTTATACCTAAACACCAAGCTACTAAACTGCCAGCACCTGATCCTCTTCCAGGACCAACAGGGATGGATTGCTCTTTAGCCCAATTAACAAAATCTGCTACTATTAAAAAATATCCAGCAAACCCCATTCTAATGATGATTTCATTTTCATATTTCAATCTATCTGTGTAAATTTCTATATTCTTAATATTCTTTTCTTTTATTTTATTTCCAAGTCCTAATTCTGACGTTTTTAATAAAAAATCTTCTGCTGATAGATCTAAATCATTTTTAAATTCCGGTAATTGTGGTTTTGTTGATTCAGGAAAATAATTACAAGATAGAGAAATATTTAAATTATTTTGTATTATCTCAGGAATGTCTTCAAAATTTGAATACATTTCTTCATTTGACTTAAAATAAATATTTTCATTTGAAGTATTTCTTTGAGAATTATTAATTGTAGATTTTTGAGCAATACATAGTAATGCATCATGAGCTGAATAATCATCTTTATTTGCGTACTTAATATTATTTGAACCAATGAGGGGTATATCAAATTCCTTTGATAAATTAATAAATTCTTTTTCAAAAACATCTATATTTTGATCATTTATTCTTTGAATTTCAAAAAGAAAATTTTGTTTAAAAACTTTTTTTAAAATTACCTATTAATTGAATGATATCTTTTTTTTTGTTTTCTTTATTTAATAAAAGTAGAGGATTAAATTCACCACCTATATAACAAAATAAACCTTCAGAAAATTTCTCTAATTGCGAAAAGTATATACCAACATTATTTCCATCATTAAGATGAGAAAGTGAACTTAATTCTAAGAGATTTCTATACCCAATTTCATTTTTAACTAAAAATGTAACCTGGGAAATTTGATTATTTACGATAATATCTAATAGATTTATTGAAGTTCCAATTATAGGCTGAATGTTATTTTTTACACATTCTTTCGAAAATTCAAATACTCCAAACATATTATTATTATCTGTAATAGCGATTGCAGGCATTTCATTTTTTTTAGCAAGATCAACTAAATTAGTAATTTTTAGCGTACTTTCGGATAAAGAATATGATGATAAAGAACGTAAATGAATAAAAGGATTATTCATTTGTCAAATGTATTTTCTTATTTTTAAAATAATAAATTTCATCAGCTAATAAAGAATAAGTTTTGTTATGAGTAACATATACTAAAGTTTTATTATTTTGTTCGATATAATTTATAAAAAATTTAAAAATATTGTTAGCAGTATCTTCATCAAGATTGCCGGTCATCTCATCAGCTAAAATTAAATCTGGATCATTTACTAAAGATCTAGCAATAGCGACTCTTTGTTGCTCTCCTCCTGATAATTTTAGTGGTTTATAATTTATTCTTTCATCTAAACCGAATTCAAGAAGTAGTTTTTTAGAAATTTCGTAACTTTTCTTTTCATTTTTATTAATTAATAATGGTAGCATTACATTCTCTATCACAGTGAGTTCGGGGATCAGATGAAAAAATTGATGAATAAAACCAATGGATAATCCTCTAATTTTATTCGTTTCATCTTTAGAGCACAAAGAAATATCTTTATTCTTAAAATAAAAGTTTCCATCATATTCTGAGTCAAGTAAACCAATAATATTGAGAAAAGTTGTTTTGCCTGAACCTGAAGGACCAACAATTGAAACTTTAGTGTTTTGATTTAATTTAAAATTCAAATTTTTAATTATCTCAATTTTTGAATTATTTTCATTTGTATAATTTTTACAAAGATTGGTTATCTCTAATAAATATTTATTATTCACTTCTTAAACTTTTAACTGGGTCTATTCTAGCTGAACGTAAAGCTGGAAAAATAGTTGATATAATTGATATGATTATTGCTACACAAAGTACGTAAACAACCTCATTTATGCTAATTTTTGAAGGTAAAGATGATAAATAATAAACTTCTTCAGAAAACAGTTTTGTTCCAAGTAAATATTCTAAAAAACTTTGAATTGACTTAATATTTATTGTGAAAAGAGTTCCAATTATTAATCCTATTAAAGATCCAATCAAACCAATTGAGACTCCAATAGTAAAAAATATTTTTATAATACTTTTATTACTCATTCCAATAGTTTTCAAAATTCCAATATCTTTGTTTTTTTCTTTTACAAATATAATTAATCCTGAAATTATATTTAATGATGCAACTAAGATAATTAAAGAAAGAATAATAAACATAACATTCTTTTCCACCTTAAGTGCATTTATTAAAGTTTTGTTTTGATCCTTCCAAGATATTGAATAAAAATTTAATAAAAGGTTAGATGTTTCTAATTCTACTATATTTTTAAATAATTCAATTTCATTAGGAGATGATGTAAAGAATTCAATTTTGTTATATATATCTTCATCATACAAGAGTAATTTTCTAACAAGTTCTGAAGATAAAAAAATTAAATTTGAATCATATTCATATAAACCTAGATCAAATATACCTACTACCTCCAATGTCTTAAATCTTGGAATATTTCCTAATATTGTTTTATCAGTCTTTGGAATTGCAATTTTAACCTTATCTCCCACGCTTAAATTCATTTCGTTTGCTAAAGAGTCTCCAATTAATAATTCACTTTTTGGATTTTGAATTAATGCTCCCATATTAATTGAATTGAACAAATAATGATTTTTATCATATGCATCATAGCCTTTGATCATAACACCTTTTGAGTTGCTTGATTTTATAATTAATCCATTTGTTTCAATAGATTTGTAGTGTTGGTAAAAAAAAGAATTATCAATATTCAATATGAGTTCATCAGCTTGCTTATTTGTTATCTCATTATCAAAACTATAAATATTAAGGTGTGAATTAAGTCCAATTATTCTGTTAGTGAGATCAATTCTAAAACCATTCATAACAGACATTACTATAATAATTGCTGCTACTCCTAAACTAATACCTGTTATTGAAAACCAAGCAAAAATAGACACATAGCCATCAGATTTCTTAGAAAATAAAAACCTAAAAATCAGTAATCGTTCTGATTTAGAAATCATCTATTTTATTAACTTATTATTTATAAAATCAATTACACTACTGGATGAAATTTTTTCACTTTCATTATTTTGGCGATTTTTTATTTCTACTAAATTATCTTTTAAATCTCTTTTGCCAATAATTATTTGATATGGTGTCCCAATTAACTCATTATCAGATAATTTTTTTCCTATACTGCAGATTCTATCATCTAAAATGACTTCAATATTATTTTTCATAAAATATTTATAATATTCTGATGATTTTGTGGCACAATCTTGATCTTCTGGCATTAAATTAACTATGGAAACCTTAAATGGAGCAACTTCTAAAGGCCACCTAATACCTTTTTCATCATGATAAGCTTCTATAATTGCGCCCACAAGTCTTGAAACACCAATGCCATATGATCCCATATGCACTGGAACATTTTTCCCACTTTTATCTTGAACAAATGCGTTTAATTTCTCAGAGTATTTTGTTCCAAAATAAAAAATATGACCGACTTCAATGCCCTTAGAAATTTTTAAATCTTCATTTGAAATTGGGCAATTTTTTTCATCATGTTGATCATCAACTGCAGCATAAAATGACTGTAACTCATTTGGGTCTATAGTTTCAGGGTTTAGTGTTTCTAATTTTTTATCATAATAAAGTGTACTTTCACCAGTCTTAGCTAGTATTTGAAATTCATGACTTAAGTTACCTCCAATTGGTCCTGTTTCTGCCCTTAAAGAAATTGGTGTTAAGCCCATTCTAATAAAAGTTTTTATGTATGCTTTAAACATATTGTCATAAGATTTTTTTGCTTCGCTTTCATCAAGATCAAATGAATAATTATCCTTCATTAAGAATTCTCTTCCTCGCATTACTCCAAATCTAGGCCTAACTTCATCTCGGAATTTCCATTGAATATGATAAAGATTTTTTGGAAGATCTTTGTAAGAATTTATATGTGATTGAAATATATCTGTAATTAATTCTTCATTTGTTGGGCCGTAAAGCATTTCCCTTCCACTTCTATCTGTAATCCTTAACATTTCTTTTCCATAATCATCGTATCTTCCTGATTTAATCCACAAATCAGAAGATTGTATCGTAGGCATAAGCAGTTCTACTGCTCCTGCATTATTTTGTTCCTCTCTTACAATCTGTTCAATATTTTTTAATACAAGTAGACCTAGAGGTAACCAAGAATAAATACCGGCACTAGATTGTTTAATCATGCCAGCTCTGATCATTAATTTATGTGAAATTATTTCAGCATCTGATGGCGCATCTTTAATAGTGGGAAGAAAAAAGTTAGAATATTTCATTTATTAAATATATTTGATAAATCAAATCCAAATAAAATCAAAAAAAATAAAATTAAAGCTGATATTAATGAAGTTGCTACAAATTTTATTAGAAGATATGGCTTACTTGGAGCACTTTTTGCATGTCCAGATTCTACTTTTTGGGGTACTTTTATCTTAATTGGTAGGAGTATGAAAAATAAAATCCACCAAACAAGGATAAAAATAAGAACATGAGTAAATAGTGCCATTAAGATCGTATTAAATGAACTTCAATTTCTGGTTTTTTTTGAATTGAATTTTTTATAATCTTTCTAAAAGTACTTTTAACTAAGTCAGATACTATAAGATCTGATGATTTTTGATCTTTGTTAAGTTTTGTATAGTTCTCTATAAAAAATATTTTAAAATCATTTTTAATATTTTCTTCATCTATTCCAGGCAATCCTTTTAAGGTAAGTAACATATTTTTATTTATTGAATAGTCTTCATTATTGATAATTAAAGAAATTAAAACTAGCCCCTCAAATGAATATTTCCTTCTCTCTTTAATAAATGCAGATTCAGAGTCGTAAAGATTTTTACCCTCAACAATTAACTTTCCAGTTTCAAATTTTTCTACAATTTTAGGTTCACCTGGTGCAATTTTGAGACATTTTCCATTTTCTAAAATCTTAGTAAATGGTACTTGAGATGAGTAAGATAATTGTTTATGTGCCTCTAAATGCATGGGTTCACCATGCACAGGAATAGATAGGTACGGTTTTGTCCAATTATACATTTGTTTTATTTCATCTGCATAACCATGACCTGAAACATGTACTAAATCATCATCAGCAGTTACTATCTCAACTCTTTGTCTAATAAGTAAGTTCTTTAAATTATTTATTGATTTTTCATTACCAGGAATATCTCTAGAGCTAAAAATTACTACATCTTCAGGCTCTAAATGTAAATGTTGATGAGAATTATAAGCTATTCTGAAAAGTGCAGATCTTTTTTCACCCTGACTTCCAGTACAAATTATGACTAAATTTTCTCTTGGTATATAAGAAGCTTCATCTTCACCAATAAAAATTTCATCATCTTCAACATAACCACATTTTCTTGCTACTTCGATATTTTTTTTCATACTCCTACCAACAAGAGCGACCTTTCTTTTATTTTTTTTTGCTGCTTGAATAATATTTTTCATTCTTGCAATATTTGAAGAAAAACAGGTAACAACAATTCTATTAGAAAATCTTGAAAATATACTTGTCAATTCTTCTCTAACATCACTTTCAGATTCTGATTTACCAGGCACATTTGCGTTAGTTGAGTCACCTATTAAGGCAAGTAATCCATCATTTCCTAATTTTTCAAATTTTTCTTTTGAAAATGAGTCTCCTAAAGTAGGTGAATGATCTATTTTCCAATCGGCAGTATGAAGTAATGATCCATATGTTGTTTTAATTACTATTGCAGTTGGTTCAGGAATTGAGTGTGTAGTTGGAATAAAACTTATATCAAAATTATTGAATATTAATTTCTTTTCTAGATTTATCTCTTTTAAAGTAAACCCTTCTATTTTATTGAATTCTTTTAGCCTATTTTCGATAAGAAATTTTGCAAATTTACTAGCATATACAGGACATTTAATTTTATTTGCTAAGAACGCAACAGCTCCTGCATGATCTTCATGACCATGGCTGATAATAATAGCCTCGAGATTATCTTCTAAACTTTCAATATGATCTATTTTTGGTACCAATAAATCTACACCAGGAAACTTTTCATCTGCAAATGAAAGGCCTAAATCTATCATTATCCATTTACCATCACATCCGTAAAGATAACAATTTGCACCTATTTCTCCAATACCTCCCAGAGATAAAAAGTGTAGTCCTTTATTAAAATCATTTAGTTGTAAATTATTACTCATAAAAATGTTTGTTACCGATTTCTTTTATTCCTTCTAAAGTCAAATGTTCCATATATATAGGTTTATAAATAATTTTATCCCTAAATATTTTACCAAGACCTCCCGTAATATAGACTTTAGGCCTAAAATTATTCTCCTTAATGATTTGCTTTAATATGCCATTAACTGCATGCAAATAACCAAAATAGAAACCTGATTGAATAGAAGCTGATGTATTATTATTAACAATTTTATTTGATTTTGAGATTTTGGAAGTTTTTATTAACTCAGCATTTTTTAAAAGTGTCTCCATTGAGAGATTTATACCTGGAAAAATTAATCCACCTAAATATTGATTATTTTTAATGACATCAAAAGTAGTAGCTGTACCAAAGTCGAGAATTATACAGTCTTTGATTTTCTTACTATATATATATGCATAGTTTGCTATTCGATCACTTCCAATTTGATTTAAATTATAATTGATACTATTTCTAAATGATATTTTTTTTGGATTAATTACATAAAATTTGAATTTATTCTTTTGAAAAATATTTTTAAAAATTAAATTTAAAGAAGGTACAACAGAGGACAAGATACAAAATCTATCTTTAAGATTATTAATCAACTTTTTGTTAATTTTAAAAAATTTATTTATTTCTTTTTGTGTAATATTGATTTTTTTTTCTGTTTTTAATCTAATAATTTTAATTAATTTATTTTTTATATAAAAACCTATAACTATATTCGTATTACCTGCATCTATAACAATCATTAAATTATTCTAGCATTATATATATTTTCAAAATTAATATTATTTTTTAAAGTGATTGAACCATCTGGGTTAAGATTATGAAATATTCCCTGTTTTACATTTTGCTCATCAATTTTTAAATTAATATTGCTTCCTAAATATAATAATCTACTTTTATATTCAGTCATAATTTTTTCGTGATTATTTAGCAGTTGTTTAAAATTGTTGAAATACTCTTCAATAAATTCATATACAAAATAAAAATTGTTAATATCTTTATTGTATTTATTAATATTAGTTGTTGGATAATTTTCAATTTTTGGAGAAGATACTATATTAACTCCAAAACCAGTATTTATATATTTATCACTTTTAATACTAAATATTTCAGAAATTATTCCAGAAATTTTTTCTTTATTAATTAAAATGTCATTTGGCCATTTAATTTGAGTTTTAACATTACAAATATTTTCAATCACAGAACAGATCATATTAGTAATAAAAGCATTATTTAAAAAATGATTTTCTATTGGCAATATATTTTTAGATAAAATAGAAATATAGACATTATTTTTTGGACTTTCCCATGTTGTTCCCCGTCTGCCAAATCCTTTTTTTTGTTCATTTGCCATCAAACATATATTTCTATTATAAATAAGTTTTTTAACCTCAGACATTGTAGAGTCTACAGATTCAATAAAATGAAAATCAAAATTGTTTTTATCTAATAGATTTTTAATTTTATCTAATGACATTAATCAAATGGTCAAACTCGCTGATATATTAATCAATAAAGACGGATAAAATATAAAACAAATAATTAAAAATAAACTTAAGGATAAAATAATTTTTGATTGAAAAGAAATATGAAAATTAATTATTCCTTCACTTTTACTTTCATCAAAATACATTATCTTAATAATTCTTAAATAATAAAAAGCAGAAATTACGCTAGCTAAGACACCAAGAACTGAAAGTACATATAATTCTTGTTCAATTGCAGCAATGAAAACATAAAACTTTCCAAAAAATCCTATAAATGGTGGGATACCAGCCATAGATAGCATTATTATTGAAATAGAAAGACTAACGATTGGATTACTTTTACTTAACCCTTTTAAATCACTTATATTAATTAAATATTCATTTTTAACTTTTAGCGAAAGTAAAATAGCAAAAATAGCAACATTCATTATCATATATGAAAACATATAAATTGATGCTGCTTTAATTCCATCATCATTTGCGGCAACTAAAGCGATTAGGATATAGCCTATATGCCCGATAGAACTATAAGCTAATAATCTTTTAATATTTGACTGTGCTATAGCCGCTATAGCTCCAAGAAACATTGAGGCTATTGATAAAAATAAAATTATTTGACTCCATTCTAAGTAAAAATTTTCAAATGGAACTAAGCAAAAACGATAAATTAAAGCTACTGCAGCAATCTTAGGGACAATAGCAAAAAAACCTGTAATTGAGTTTGGAGCTCCTTCATAAACATCGGGAGTCCACATATGGAAAGGTACGGCTGAAACCTTAAAAGCCAAGCCTACCATCACAAATACAAGCCCAAAAATTAGACCTAAATTTAAATTATCATATTTTGATAAATATAAACTTATATCATCAAAATTCATTGAACCAGTAAATCCATAAATTAAGGAGAAACCATACAAAAGTATACCAGAGGATAATGCTCCTAAAATAAAGTATTTTACTCCTGACTCAGCTGATGAGATTGAATCTCTTTTTATTGCTGCAGCAACATACAAAGATAAACTTTGTAGTTCTATTGCTAGATACATGGACATAAGATTATTTGAAGCAATCATTAACATCATCCCAAGTGTTGAAAATAAAAATAAAATAGGAATTTCAAAATTTTTAAGTTTAACGCCTAAGAAATAATCTTTAGAAATGATGATACTAGCTATAGATCCTAATAGAGCTAAAATTTTAAAAAAATTTATAAAAGAAGAGTGGCTAAATAAACTTTTATAATTTGCAAAATTTGATTCACTATCATAGTAAACAAGCAAAATGGTTAATAATAAAACGAAAACTGCTAGATTGGAAGTTTGCCTAAAGGCATTTTTTTTTAAAAAAAGTCCAAAAAGTAAGCAAACAAAAGAAGAGCATGCTAAAAAAATTTCAGGAATAAAAAAAATATTGTAAATATTATTTAGCATTGGCTATTTCATAGTTTGTTATAATTAGTTCAAGTGATAATCTCATAGGATCTAAAAATAGATTTGGAAATAAACCTAGTAATATTACTGAAATTGCTAAAGGAATTAATATGATTTTCTCTCTTGTGTTTATATCTAAAATATCTGCAAGTTTATTATTAGTTATGGTGCCAAAAATAATTCTTTTATAAAGGTATAGCATGTAAACAGCGGATAATATTATTCCAAAAGCCGCGCCAATAACAACGTAACTTGAAAACTTAAATGCTCCAACAATAACTAAAAATTCTCCAACAAAACCACTAGTCCCAGGTAATCCAACTGATCCCAGCATAAAAATCATGAATACTGTTGCGTAAAGTGGCATTCTTTGAACTAATCCTCCGTAAAATTCAATTTCTCTAGTATGCATTCGATCATAAATAACACCAACACATAAAAATAAAGCTGCTGAAACTAGTCCATGACTAATCATTTGCATCATTGCTCCTTCTAAACCTTGTTGATTCACTAAGAAAATTCCAATTGTTACAATTCCCATATGAGCAACTGATGAGTATGCAATTAGTTTTTTAATATCAGTTTGTGCTAACGCTACTAAGGAAGTGTATACTATGGCAACTATACTTAATGTCATAATTAAAGGAATAAAAAACTCTGTTGCTTCTGGAAGCATACCTAAAGAGAAACGGATAAAACCATATCCACCCATTTTTAAAAGTACTCCGGCTAAAATAACAGATCCAGCCGTTGGAGCTTCAACATGGGCATCAGGTAACCATGTATGAAACGGCCACATAGGAATTTTAACTGCAAAGGAAGCAAAAAAAGCAAGCCATAGAAACAACTGAGTATTATAGGAAAAATAATTACCTTGTAAGAACTCAATACTCATTGAGCTTGTATTTCTATACATCACAATAATAGCAATCAACATAAGTACTGACCCCAAAAGAGTGTAGAGAAAGAATTTAAACGAAGCATAGATTCTTCTGTTACCTCCCCATATACCTATGATTAGATACATTGGTATTAATACTGCTTCAAAAAAAATATAAAATAAAAGTATGTCTATAGAAGCAAACATTCCAATCATTACAGTCTCTAAAAATAAAAAAGAAAGCATGTATTCCTTGACTCTTTTTTTAATATTATTCCAACTAGCTAAAATACAAAGTGGGGTCAAAAATGTACTTAGTAAAATCATAAAAAGTGAGATACCGTCAACTCCAACATGGTAGAAGAAATTAAAATCATCAAACCATCTAAATTTTTCTTCATATTGATAAGACGGATTGGAATAATCAAATTGTAACCAGAGTATTAAACTTAAAATAAATGTTCCTAACGTTGCTAGTAAAGCAGCCCATTTAATATTTATTGATGTTAATTCATCTTCTTTAATAAAAAGAATAATTAAAGCACCAATTAAAGGTAGAAAAATTATTACTGATACTAATGGCCAGTCAATCATTTAGTAATATAAAAACCATGTTAAAATTATTACTAAACCTCCAAGCATAGCAAAAGCATAATGAAACAAATACCCTGATTGAAATAAACTTACATAAGATGAAGATTTTGAAATAATCCAGGAGACCCCATTTGGCCCTAAACCATCAATAGTTTTTTCATCTCCTTTTTTCCAGAAAAAGTTTGCCAATTTGAAAAAAGTTAAAACAAATACTTTATGATATAGCTCATCCACATACCATTTATTCTTAGAGAGAGAATATAAAGGATCTAAGTTATAGGAAAGATTTTTTGCTTTGTTTAAATTTTTTGAATATATCAACACACAGACAAGAATTCCAATTGCAACAGCCGATTTTGATATTAATGATTGTGCAAGAGGAAGATATTTATGAGAACTTTCTGTTAATAATATTGCATTATCCCAAAATTCTTTTTTGTAATATCCAATAAAATAATCAGCAAAGAATATTCCAGAAAAAATAGAACCAATTGCAAGAATAAATAATGGAACTGTCATCACTAAAGGTGATTCATGGGCGTGATCATATGTTTTATTATTTGATCTATTTTCACCATGAAATGTTAGGAATAATAATCTCCATGAATAAAAAGCAGTAAGTAAAGCAGTTAAAATACCTACTAAATATGCAAAGTATGCTATTCCATTTGAAGCATAGAAAGCATTTTCTAAAATACTTTCTTTTGAATAGTAACCAGATAGATATGGGAAACCAATAATTGCAAGAGATCCAATCCACATCATAGTAGCAGTAAAAGGTATTTTTTTGAAAAGTCCCCCCATTTTTCTCATATCCTGTTCATGATGCATTGCGTGAATTACAGAACCTGCAGAGAGAAATAAAAGAGCTTTAAAAAAGGCATGAGTTGTTAAGTGAAATATTGATGCATTATAAGCGCCGACACCTGCTGCAAAAAACATATATCCTAATTGACTGCATGTTGAATATGCAATGACTCGTTTAATATCATTTTGCGTTAAGGCTATAGAGGCCGCAAAAATAGCTGTGGCCGCACCAATAAAAGTAATGAATAAATTAGTAAATGAAGCAAATTCATAAAGAGGACTCATTCTTGCAACTAAAAATACACCAGCTGTTACCATTGTTGCAGCATGTATTAGTGCAGATACAGGAGTAGGTCCTTCCATAGCATCTGGCAACCAGGTGTGTAAACCTAATTGGGCAGATTTACCCATTGCACCTATGAATAAAAGAAAACATAAAAAATCTAAAGTTGGAAAACTGAAAGAAAGGAATTGAATTTGATGCTCACTAAATTGATCCACTTGTGAAAATATACTGTCGAAACTTATCGTGCCAAAAATATAAAAAATTCCAGCAATTCCAATTGCGTATCCAAAATCTCCAACTCTGTTTACTACAAATGCTTTTATAGCAGCTTTATTTGCTGAATCTTTATGATGCCAAAAACCAATTAATAAATATGAAGCTAGCCCAACACCTTCCCAACCAAAGAACATTTGCACTAAGTTATTACTTGATACAAGAACAAGCATAAAAAAAGTAAATAAGCTTAGATAACCCATAAATCTTACTTTTGATGGATCTTCTTCCATATAGCCTATTGAATATAAATGAACACAAGCAGAAACAGTTGTAACCACAATGAACATCACAGCAGTTAAAGTGTCTAATCTAATTGACCAATCAACAATAAAGTTTCCAGAAGTGATCCAGTTAAGAATAAAAATTATTTCAGTTTCCTTATTATTAATAAACTGAATGAATATTATCCAAGAAAATAAAGTGCAAAGAAAAAGGATTGAAGTTGTTGATATTTGATAAACCTTATAGTTAAAATGTTTACCGAGTAAAAAACAAAAAAGAAAACCAAGTAGAGGTAAAAATATAATTGAGGTTGCCATCTACTATCCCTTAAGCTTATTAATTTTATTTACTTCTATTGATCCTAAATTTCTAAAAAATACTACAAGTATGGCGAGTCCAATTGCTGCTTCAGCGGCTGCAACAGTAAGTGTAAGCATTGCGAAGATTTGCCCTGAAATATCATTAATATACGCTGAGAAAGTAATAAAATTTATATTTACCGACAACAAGATGAGTTCTATAGACATTAAAATTATAATTAAATTTTTCTTATTTAAAAATATTCCTAAAACACCTAAGGTAAATATAATTGCGCCTAGAAAAAGATAGTGTTCAAGAGTAATCATTAATTAAATTCCTTCGCCTATTTTTACTTTTTTCTTTTCTATAGCTGTTGATGCATCAACTGTATTTTGAGAATCTATATTTTGCCTTTTAACACCACCTTTATCTCTTAACGTAAGTGTAATAGAACCAATCATTGCGACTAATAAAATTATCCCACATATTTGAAATAAATAAAAATATTCAGTGTAGAGTATTTGCCCAATCATTTTTGTATTTTCCACTTCATTAACTATAGGTTGTAGTGATGTTTGATTGTTATAAATATTAGACGATCTATCTGTTAAAAAAAGTATTCCAAGTTCAATTACTAGAACTATCCCTAATAATGCTCCAAAAGGTAAATATTGCAAAAAACCTTCTCTCAACTTTATAAAATTTATATCAAGCATCATTACAACAAATAGAAAAAGGACAGCAACAGCTCCAACATATACGACGACAAGGATCATTGCCAAAAATTCAGCACCTAATAAAACAAAGAGTCCTGATGCGTTAACAAAGCTTAAAATTAAGAACAAAACTGAATGAACTGGATTTTTTGCACTTATAACCATTAGAGCAGAAAGAATTGCAACAGATGAAAAAAGATAAAATGTTAATGAATAAAGAACCATTCTTATCTATATTTTCTATCGAGATGAATATTTTGAGCAATTTCTTGCTCCCATCTATCTCCATTTTCCAAAAGTTTATCTTTATTATAAATTAATTCTTCTCTTGTTTCAGTGGCAAATTCAAAATTTGGTCCTTCTACTATTGCATCAACTGGGCAAGATTCTTGACATAAACCACAGTAAATACATTTAGTCATATCTATATCATATCTTGTTGTTCTTCTGCTTCCATCCTCTCTTGGCTCTGCTTCAATTGTAATTGCCTGAGCAGGACATACTGCTTCACAAAGTTTACATGCGATACATCTCTCTTCCCCACTTGGATATCTTCTCAATGCATGCTCTCCTCTAAAACGTGGGCTTAATGGACCTTTTTCGTGAGGATAATTTATTGTAACTTTAGATTTAAATATGTATTTAAAAGTTAAAAATAGTCCTTGAAATAATTCAAATAAAGTAAAAGATTTAATTAATTTATTCATATTAACTTGGCAGCATGTCAAAATATACTAAAAAACCAGAAGTTGCCACAACCCAAAACAAAGAAAACGGTAGAAAAACTTTCCATCCAAGTCTCATTAACTGATCATATCTATATCTTGGGAAAGTTCCTCTAACCCAAATAAATAAAAATAATATAAATATTACTTTCACAGTAAACCAGATTACTCCAGGAACAACATTTAATGGGTATACATCAAATGGAGGAAGCCATCCGCCTAAAAAAAGAATGACAGTCATAGAAGACATTAAAATCATACTCGCGTATTCTCCTAAAAAAAATAATACAAATGAAGCGGATGAATATTCAGTAAAAAATCCTGCAACAAGTGTTGATTCATCTTCAGGAAGATCAAAAGGTAATCTATTTGTTTCAGCTAACGCAGAGATAAAAAAAATAATGAACATAGGTAATAATGGAATTGCAAACCATACAGTCTGCTGAGCTAAAACTATCTTTGATAAATTTAAAGAACCCACACATAATAATACTGTAATTATTACAAATCCAATAGATACTTCATATGAAACCATTTGAGCAGCTGATCTTAATGCTCCTAGAAAAGGATATTGAGAGTTACTAGCCCATCCAGCCATTATTATTCCGTATACTCCAAGAGATGATACTGCAAACAGATACATGATACCTACGTTAATATCAGAGACTACCCATCCTGGAGCAAAAGGTATTACTGCCCAACCTGCTAAGCTAAGTACCATTGTTATTATGGGTGCTAAAATAAAAACAATTTTATTTGATCCACTTGGTATAATATTTTCTTTAGTAATAAGTTTTAATGCATCAGCAAAGCTTTGTAATATACCAAAAGGCCCTACTATATTTGGACCTCTTCTTAATTGAATTAATGCTAAAACTTTTCTTTCAGCATAAACTAAAAAAGCTACAGATATTAAAACTGGCACAACAACAGCAAGTATTTGGGCAATGATTATTAACCCTGTAATTAATATATCATAAGTCATCTAATTATTATGCTGCCTTATTTAAAATATCTTTAGTACATTTTGCCATTGTTTCTGAAGATCTAGAAATAGAATCATTCATATAAAAATTATCAATGTTATATTTAATTTTAATATTCTCAATTTTATTATTTTTAGCAAAAGTTATTTCGCCAATTGAACTAACTTCATTTAAGAGAGCAAATTGACCATAGGTACTTGTAAGCTCATTTCGAAGCTCCCCAAGATTATTAAAATTTAAATTTTTTTCAAATAAGTCACTTAAAACTCTAAAAATTTTCCACTCCTCTTTTGCTTCACCTATTGGATTATGACACTTAGTTGTTTGAATAACTCTACCTTCTATATTCATATAAGTAGAACTTTTCTCAGTATATGCAGGGGTTGGTAAAATTATATCAGCTATAGATGCTGAAACATCTCCATGATGACCAAGATAAACAACAAAAGCATTTTCAAATGTTGAAAAATTTATCTCATCTAAGCCCATTAAGAAAACTACAGGCTTTGTTTTATCAATATGTTTTTTTAATTGTTTATTGTAATCATTATCAAATTTTTTATTATAAAATTTCAAATCTAATGCTCCTACTCTAGAAATATCTTGGTTAAGAATGTTTAATGGATTTGTATTTTTATTTTTTTGAATTTTTTTCGCAATTAATCCTGCAGTTTCTAATATTTTTTTTCCATGATTATTATTTATTGCTGAAGTACCTATTATTATAAGTGGGTTTTTTGCAGATTTTAAAACTTTATTGAATTCAGATTTATTATTAGATAATTTATTAAGGTAATCTAAAGAATCAGATAAATGATGATAATCGTAAGTAAGATCTAATTTAGGACCTATAAGACCAATTTTGCAGTTATTTTCAATATACGCCTTTCTAATTCTAGCGTTTAGTACCGCCGCTTCCCATCTAGGGTTGGATCCGATTAAAAGAATAGCATCAGCCTTTTCAATTTCTTGAATTGTTGAATTAAATTTATAACTTGAAGATGAATTATCGATAATTTGTGTATTGTCAAATCTGCAATCATAGTTTTTTGATTTTAGTGAATTACTAAATTTTTGTGCAGAATATAAAGTTTCAATATCGGTAAACTTACCAGATAGGAATACAGTATTTTCTTTACCTCTTTTTGTAATTTCTTTTTTTATTAATTCAAATGCATTATCCCATGAAGATTTTTGGAGTTTTTTATTTGATTTAGAATATACATTATCCAACCTTTGACTAGAGAGTCCATCAACTGCAAATCTAGATTTATCACTTATCCATTCTTCATTGGTTTCTTCATTTATTCTAGGAAGAGCTCTTAAAACTTTTTTTCCTCTTGTATCAATCCTTATACTTGAACCTATACCATCGAACACATCAAATGTTTCTGTCTTCGTTAGCTCCCATGGTCTAGATTTAAATGCATATGGTTTACTTGTTAAAGCACCTACAGGGCATAAATCAATTACATTTCCAGATAATTCTGACTCAATAGTTTTTTCTAAGTACGTCGTGATCTCAGCATTTTCACCTCTGCCAAGTAATCCTATATCATCAACACCCGCAACTTCTGTAGAAAACCTTACGCATCTTGTACAATGTATACATCTTGTCATAATTGTTTTTACAAGTGGTCCCATATTTTTATTTTGTACTGCTCTTTTGTTTTCTTCATATCTAGTTTTATCAAAACCATAATACATCGCTTGATCTTGAAGATCACATTCTCCTCCCTGATCACAAATAGGGCAATCCAATGGATGATTAATGAGAAGAAACTCCATTACACCTTTTCGAGCTTTTTTAACTGTTTCTGTTTTTGTTTTTATAATCATTCCATCTGCAGCTGGCATGGCACATGATGCAATAGGTTTTGGAGCTTTTTCCATTTCTACTAAACACATTCTACAGTTTCCTGCTATTGAGAGTTTTTCATGATAACAGAATCTTGGAATTTCAGTTCCTGCTTGTTCACAAGCTTGCATTACGGTCATGCCGTTTTCAAATTCGTATTCTTTATTATCAATTGTTATCTTTGGCACTAGGCTACTCTTCTATTTCTTTCTTGAATTCTTTTTTCAATTTCAGGTCTAAAGTGTCTAAACAAACCCTGAATAGGCCAAGCAGCAGCATCACCTAAAGCACAAATAGTATGACCTTCAATTTGCTTAGTCACATCTAAAATTTTATCAATATCTTGATGTTCAACATTTCCATGAACCATTTTTTCCATCATTCTGTACATCCATCCAGTACCTTCTCTGCAAGGTGTACATTGACCGCAGCTTTCATGTTTATAAAAATGTGATAATCTAGCTATTGCTTCAACAATATCTGTTGATTTATTCATTACAATAACAGCAGCAGTTCCTAACCCACTTTGAACTTCTTTTAGGCTATCAAAATCCATTTTAACTGTATCGCAAATAGACTTAGGTAATAAAGGCACACTTGCACCTCCAGGAATTACAGCTAATAAATTTTCCCAACCACCAATTACACCACCTGCATGTTTTTCAATCAGTTCTTTTAATGGTATCCCCATTTCTTCTTCTACATTGCATGGGTTATTTACGTGTCCTGAAATACTAAAAATTTTTGTACCTGTATTGTTGGCACTTCCTAAACCAGCGAACCATTTTGAACCACGTCTTAAAATAGTTGGTGAAACGGCAACTGTTTCAACATTTGTAACTGTTGTTGGACATCCATATAAACCTGCACCAGCGGGAAATGGAGGTTTTAATCGAGGTTGGCCTTTTTTACCCTCTAAACTTTCAAGTAAAGCAGTTTCTTCACCACAAATATATGCTCCTGCTCCTCTGTGAAGATAAATATCAAAATTCCACCCTGTACCACATGCATTTTTACCGATTAAATTATTTGCGTAGGCTTCATCTATTGCTTTTTGTAAATTAGAAGATTCAGAATAATATTCACCCCTTATATAAATATAACAAGTATGTGCATGCATAGCAAAACCAGCAACTAAACAACCTTCTAAAAGAAGATGTGGGTCGTTTCTCATAATCTCTCGATCTTTACATGTGCCTGGCTCTGACTCATCTGCATTAACAACTAGGTAATGATCTTTTCCAGAGTCTTTTGGCATAAATGACCACTTAAGTCCCGCAGGGAAACCTGCTCCTCCCCTTCCTCTTAATTGACTATTTTTAATTTCCTCAACAATTTTTTCGCTACCCATTTTAATAAGTTCTTTAGTATTTGACCAAACACCTCTTTTTTTGGCACCTTCTAATTTCCAGTCTTCAAAACCGTATAAATTTTTAAAAATTTTATCTTTTTCCTTAAGCATCAAATTTTCTTTCAGGTTGTGATGATTTTCTACCAATTTGTGAACCTACTTTTATTGATTTATTTTCTTTTAAATCTTGAAGTATTTTTTTAAAACTCTCTTCATCTAAATCTTCATAATAATCATCATTTATCTGGACCATAGGAGCATTGCAACATGCACCTAAGCATTCAACTTCAACAACTGTAAATATTTCATTATCACCTGTCTCGCCAATATTAGTTTCGCAAACTTCTTGTGCAACTTTAGACAGTTTATCACTCCCTCTTAACCAACAAGGTGTCGTTCTACAAATTTGGACAAAATTTTTACCAATAGGTTCTAAATTAAACATCGAATAAAAAGTGGCAACTTCCAACACTCTTATATAAGACATACTTAGAGTTTCAGCTACTTTTTCCATTGAGTTTTTACTTAGCCATCCATTATTTTGTCTTTGTGCTAAATCAAGTAAAGGAATAACTGCGCTTTGGATACGATTTGATGGATATTTTTTTATTATTTCTGAAATTTTTTTAAAATTTTCTGATGACCATTCAAAATTATCATTAATTTTTTTATAAACCTTATTATTTGTACCAGGGTGATGCATTATCTATCTATCTCTCCAAAAACAATATCTAAGCTACCTAGTATTGCGGCTATGTCAGCCATTAAGTGTCCTTTAGATAAATGATCCAATGTTTGAAGATGTGCAAAACCTGGTGCTCTTATTTTACATCTATATGGTTTACTGGATCCATCAGAAACAAGATAAACGCCAAATTCACCTTTTGGAGCTTCTACTGCACTATAAACTTGACCAGCTGGGACACGGTAACCTTCAGTAAAAAGTTTAAAATGATGAATTAAAGCTTCCATTGATTTTTTCATTTGATTTCTTTTGGGAGGTGTAATTTTATTATCTTCTATTGATATTGGACCTGGTTTGATTTTATTTAAACATTGGTTAATAATACTAATACTTTGTCTCATTTCCTCTATGCGAACCAAATATCGATCAAAACAATCACCTTTTTTTCCAACAGGAACTTCAAAATCAACTTGATCATAGGCGTCATAAGGCTGAGACCTTCTTAAATCCCATGCAATACCTGCGCTTCTTAATACTGGACCTGAGCAACCCCATTCAATAGCTTCTGACTTTGAAATTATTCCTATATCAACTGATCTTTGTCTTAATATTCTGTTATTAGTTAGCAAGCTTTCTAGATCATCAATAAATTTTGGAAGAGTTTTAAAATGTTCAAATAATTTTTCTTCCATTCCTTCTGGCATATCCTGATGAACGCCACCAGGTCTAAAATAGGCTGCATGAAATCTTGCACCAGATACGGCTTCATGAAATTCTAAAAGCTTTTCCCTTTCTTCAAAACACCATAAAAATGGTGTCACTGCACCAATGTCAGCAGCATAGGCAGGTATATTTAATAAATGATTCAGTATTCTAGTAATTTCAGCAAAAATGACACGAATATATTTAGCTCTGTCAGGGATATTAATACCTAGGAGATTTTCAGTTGCTAGTGCAAAAGCATGTTCTTGACACATTGGCGAAACATAATCAAGCCTATCAAAATAAGGAACTGCCTGAAGATAAGTTTTATATTCAATTAACTTTTCTGTTCCCCTATGTAACAATCCAATGTGTGGTTCTGCTCTTTTCACTACCTCACCTTCCAGCTCAACCACTAGACGTAAAACACCATGCGCAGCTGGATGCTGAGGGCCAAAGTTAATTGTAGTTGTATTAAGCTCTACTTCTTTCATTTAATTTTCACCAGTAGATTTCTCATCACCAAAAAGTTTATTTTCCATTCCTTCCCAAGGAGATTCACTATCAAAATTTCTAAATTCTTGAGTTAACTTAACAGGCTCATATATTACTTTTTTTTCAAGGTCATCATAACGAACTTCTGTGTGTCCTGTTAAAGGAAAATCTTTACGTAATGGATAGCCTTCAAAATTGTAATCCGTCATTATCCTTCTTAAATCAGGATGATTAATGAATTCAATTCCAAATAAATCATAACATTCTCTTTCATACCAATCCGCAGATTTGTGAATATTGGATATTGATTCTATTTTTTCATTTTCTTTAATAAAAGTTTTAAGAATAATTTTTTTATTTTTTGTTAAACTTTGCAGAATATAAATCAAATCAAATCTAAATTCTCTTGAGGGATAGTCAACAGCTGTAATATCTAATAATTGATTAAAATTAAAGTCAGTGCTATCTTTTAATTCATTAAAAATTTTAATAATATTATTTTTTTCAAATTCTATTTCTAACAAATTATTATTCTCTAAAACACTATTTATACCATCAATTTTAGTAAGAATTTTGATCATATAAAACTATCTTTTAAATTTATTTTCTCTTCTAATTTTTTTCTGTAATTGCAATATGCCGTAAACTAATGCTTCTGCTGTTGGAGGGCATCCTGGTACGTAAACATCAACAGGGACAATTCGATCACAACCTCTAACTACTGAATATGAATAATGATAATATCCCCCTCCATTTGCACAAGAACCCATTGATATAACCCATCGAGGTTCTGGCATTTGATCATAAACTTTCCTTAAAGCTGGAGCCATTTTATTTGTCAGTGTTCCAGCAACTATCATTACATCAGATTGTCTTGGACTGCCTCTTGGTATAACTCCATAACGATCAAGATCATATCTTGCCATGTAAGAATGTATCATTTCTACTCCACAGCATGCCAATCCAAAAGTCATTGGCCATAAAGAACCAGTTCTAGCCCAAGTAAGAATTTTATCGTAGCTAGCAACTAAGAAACCTTTCGAGGATAATTCTGTGTTTAAAGTATCATCAACAATTTCTTTTGCTTTATTTACTCCCATTCTAAAGCTCCTTTTTTCCATTCATAAATAAAACCAATAGTTAAAACAGTCAGGAAAATCATCATTGACCAAAAACCAAATAATCCAATTTTACCAAGTGTTATCGCCCATGGAAACAAGAAAGCAACTTCCAAATCAAAGATAATAAATAAGATCGCAACTAAATAAAATCTTACATCAAATCTTCCTCGAGCATCGTCAAAAGCTTCAAATCCACATTCATACGCTGAAAGTTTTTCTTGATCAGGTTGATAATCACCAATAACAAATGATAACAATGTCATACCTATAGCTAATGCTAAAGCAATGAATATAAAAATTAAAATTGGTAAATACTCTAATAGAAATTCTGACACTATAATCTCACAATTAAATCAGTAATATATTTAACGATTTATTCAACAATAACAACGTGTCTCGTTGCGACTTTAGTACACAAAAAAACACTGAAAAAAGTGGCGCGAGAGACGGGATTCGAACCCGCGGCCTCTGCCGTGACAGGGCAGCGTTCTAACCAGCTGAACTACTCCCGCGCATGGTGGGTGTTGAGAGACTTGAACTCCCGACCCTCTCGGTGTAAACGAGATGCTCTACCAACTGAGCTAAACACCCAAATAAAAGCGGCTGTTAAATTTATTTAACAGCCGGCGCAAGAAAAAAAGGTAATTAATTGTTTACTGAGTCTTTTAAAGCTTTTCCTACAGTAAATTTTGGTCTTTTAGATGCTGGTATTTGAATAGATTCACCAGTTCTGGGATTTCTACCAGTAGTAGCTTTTCTGTGGCTAACGCTAAAATTACCAAAACCAACTATACTAACTTTTTCATCTCTTTTAAGAGCATTAGTTATTGAGTCAAGAAAACTTTCAATTGCTCTAGTTGCGTCAGATTTTGATAGTCCTGCGGAAGATGCTACAGATGCGATAAGATCATTTTTATTCACTTTTAGTCTCCTTTATTAATTTAAGATGATAATTCTCTGTTTTTCCAACAAGTCAACATTATTATAAAAAATTTCCCAGAAATTAGGGAATTTGATAACTATATGCCTAAATACTTAGGTTTTTTTAAATAATATATTAATGGGTACTAGTATTGTTTTGGTTATTTTTTAATTGAGATTCGGACAAATTTAGTGGAATTATTGGTTTTAATAAGGTGTGCTCAAGAATTGAGAAAGCATCAGAAACTGCTATTATCTTCATGCCCTTAATAACTTCTCTATCAAACTCCGTTACTTCTCTATAATTTTCATACGGTATAAGTACTTTTTTTATACCAGCTCTACTAGCTGCATAGATTTTTTCTTTGAGCCCACCGATAGGAAGTACTCGACCTCTTAGTGTAATTTCTCCAGTCATAGCAACATCTCTTTTAATTTTATTATTAGTCAAAGAGGAAACTAGGGAATTAAATATGGCTATACCGGCACTTGGTCCATCTTTCGGTGTTGCACCTTCTGGAACATGGATATGTATATCATAGCTCTCAAAATCTTTTGGATTAATACCTAAACTTATTGATTTAGATTTTACATATGATGTAGCAGCTTGAATTGATTCACGCATCACTTCACCTAACTTTCCAGTAATAGTTAATTTTCCCTTTCCAATGGATAAAATAACTTCTACTGACAATATTTCTCCTCCTACTTCTGTCCATGCCAAACCATTTGTTACACCTATTAAATTCTTTTTTTCAATTTCATTTGACCTAAATTTTGCGATTCCTAAAAGATCTTGGAGTGATTTCAGATTTAATTTAATTTTTTTCAATCTTGTAGTTTCTAGTTTTTTTACTGCTTTTCTGCAAACTTTAGAAATTTCTTTTTCGAGATTTCTTACGCCAGCTTCCCTCGTATAATTTCTAATTATTGAGTTTAAAACATTTGAGTTAAAAGATATTTCTGATTTTTTAATACCATGGTTTTTAATTTGCTTTGGAACTAAATATCTTTTTGCGATTTGATTTTTTTCTTTTTCTGTATAGCCTGGTATTCTTATTACTTCCATTCTGTCAAGAAGAGCTGGAGGAATATTGAGTGTATTTGCCGTACATACAAACATTACATCAGAAAGATCGTAGTCTAGCTCTAGGTAATGGTCATTAAATTTATTATTTTGTTCAGGATCAAGGACTTCAAGAAGTGCGGAAGATGGATCACCTCTCCAATCAGAACCAAGTTTATCGATTTCGTCTAAAAGAATTAACGGATTAGACGATTTTGATTTTTTCATTGCTTGAATAAATCTGCCTGGCATTGAACCAATATATGTTTTTCTGTGTCCTCTAATTTCAGCTTCATCTCTCACACCCCCGAGTGACATTCTAACAAAACTTCTTCCTGTAGAATTTGCAATAGATTTGCCAAGCGATGTTTTTCCAACACCTGGTGGTCCAACTAAACATAAAATTGGACCCTTAAGCCTATTGGTCCTTTTTTGAACCGCTAAATATTCAAGAATTCTCTCTTTCACTTTATCTAAACCATAATGATCATTTTCCAAAATTTCAGAGGCTTTATTTATATTCTGAGAAATTTGATCAGGATTATTCCAAGGTATTGACATTACCCAGTCTAAATAATTTCTAATTACAGTAGCTTCAGCCGACATAGGGCTCATATTTTTTAATTTTTTAATTTCTGATGAGCATTTATCTTTAGCTTCTTTGGATAATTTGTATTGATTTAATTTCTTTTCAAGCTCAGCTATTTCATCTAAATCTTCGTTTTCACCTAATTCTTTTTGTATAGCTTTCATTTGTTCATTTAAGTAATATTCCTTCTGAGTTTTCTCCATTTGTCTCTTTACTCGACCTTTTATTTTTTTTTCAACTTGAAAAGAATCAATTTCAGATACTAAGTAACCATATATTTTGTTTAGTCTTTCTTCTGTGTTTATAATTTCCAAAATTTCTTGTTTTTGAGATATAGAAATTGATATGTTTGATACTATAATATCAACAATTTTATTAGGATCATTTGATGATTTAACATTGTTGATCACATCAAGTGAGACTTTCTTATTTATTTTTTGAAATTCAATAAACTGCTCTATAATGAGTTTTTGAAGAGCCTTTATATTTGAATTTTTTTTTGTTTTTTGATTAATTTCAGTTATTGATGCAGTTATAAATTCATTATTAAAATTTATTTTATTAGCTTTAGCTCTTTGTATCCCCTCAACTAGAACCTTAAGAGTTCCATCTGGAAGTTTCAATAGTTGAATAATTTTGGCTATAGTCCCAAAAGAATACAAATTTTCCTTATCAGGATTATCAACCTTTGAGTTTTTTTGAGAAAGTAAAAAAATTTTTTTATCACTCTTCATCACATGATTAAGTGCATTCACTGATTGTTCTCTACCAACGAATAGAGGGGCAACCATATTAGGAAATACAACGATATCTCTTAGAGGCAGAACAGGAATTGTGTTTTTTACCATATAATATAAATGTTTATATGTTCATTAAAATCAAGAGTTATTAGACATTAATTTTTGATTATTGTTCTTATTTGAATAGATTAATATTGGTTCAGATTTTCTTGCAATCACATCTTTATTTATAACCACCTTATATAAATCTTTCAGATCTGGAACTTTATACATAAGATCCATTAATGAATCTTCTATTATAGACCTTAAACCTCTAGCTCCGGTGTTTTGTGAAACCGCTAACTTTGCAATAGCTTTTAATGCATCTTCTTTAATTTCTAATTTTACTCCATCCATTTTCATAAGAGATTCAAATTGCTTTAAGATGGCGTTTTTTGGTTGAGTCATTATTCGAATTAGCATATCTTCGTCTAGTTCACTCAAAGTAGTAATTACTGGAAGTCTTCCAATAAATTCAGGTATCATTCCAAATTTTAACAAATCTTGGTTCTCCAGCTTTTTAAGTGATGCTCCAATGGTTTTTTCAGTTTCTAATTCTAATTTGGAATTAAAACCTATGGCAGTTCCTTTCAAACGATAATTTATTATCTCTTCCAAACCAGAAAAGGCACCTCCGCATATAAAAAGTATGTTAGAAGTATCCACCTGTAAAAATTCTTGCTGTGGATGTTTTCTTCCTCCTTGTGGTGGAACACTTGCAATAGTCCCTTCCATAATTTTAAGTAGAGCTTGCTGCACACCCTCTCCAGAAACATCTCTTGTTATAGAAGGATTGTCACTTTTTCTTCCAATTTTATCAATTTCGTCAATATATACAATCCCTTTTTGTGCACGTTCAACATTGTAATCAGAAGCTTGTAGTAATTTAAGAATTATATTTTCTACATCCTCTCCAACATATCCTGCTTCAGTTAAACTTGTTGCATCAGCAACTGTAAAAGGAACGTCTAATATTTTTGCTAAAGTCTGCGCTAGCAATGTTTTTCCGGTACCAGTGGGTCCAACTAAAAGAATATTTGATTTTGATATTTCAATGTTATCGTTTTCTAAGTTAGATGATAGCCTTTTGTAGTGATTATAAACAGCTACAGAAAGTATTTTTTTAGAATCTTTCTGTCCTATTACATAATCATTTAAAAATTTATTTATCTCTGAAGGTTTAGGTATATCTTTTTTAATTTTGAATTTATTATTCTTATTATCTTCTTTTATAATATCCATGCATAGTTCTACGCATTCATCACATACAAAGACAGTTGGACCGGCTATTAACTTTTTAACTTCTTTCTGATTTTTACCACAAAAAGAGCAAAACAATGAATCTTTATCATTTTTCTTATTCATTATTTCCTATCCTTTACAATTTTATCTATTAAACCAAATTTAATAGCTTCTTCGGCAGAGAAATACTTGTCTCTTTCCATGATACTTGAAATTTCAGATAATTTCTTTCCTGTGTGTTTTGAGTAAATTTCATTTAATTTCAATTTTGTTTTTTTAATTTCATTAGTTTGAATTTCAATATCTGTAACCTGTCCTTGCATACCACCACTGGGTTGATGAACCATAATTCTCGAATTCGGAAGAGAAAATCTCATTCCTTTTTCACCAGCTGTTAAAAGAAGAGAGCCTGCTGACGCTGCTTGCCCAATACAAATAGTCATAATTTTTGAAGAAACATATTGCATAGTATCGTAAATTGCTAATCCTGACCAAACAATACCTCCAGGGGAATTTATATAAAAAGAAATTTCTTTTTTTGGATTTTCAGACTCTAGAAATAATATTTGTGCACATATTAGACTTGCTATGTTATCGTCAATAGGACCAGTTAGAAAGATTATTCTTTCTTTTAACAATCTGGAATAGATATCATAAGATCTTTCACCTCTTGATGATTGTTCCACAACCATTGGAATTAAGTTATTTGTAATATTATCTATTGGATCTTTCATTTTTTTGTATCTTTAATATCAAATGTTTTAGCTTCAAGTTTTTTATATTCATCTTGATTTAATTTTATAACATTTGTTTTCGATTTGGAAATAATTGAATCGATTACTTTTTGCTCTATAAGGGGTGCTCTAATTGTATCGAGTGATGATGGATTTTTTTCAAAATATTCCATAATCTGCTTTTCTTGACCAGGATACTGCCTAGTATAATCTAAGATTCCTTTGTTAATTTCTTCTTCAGATACATCAATTTTTTCTTCTGAGGCGATATGTTGCATTAATAAACCAAGCTTAACCCTTCTTTCTGAAATTTTTTTATATCTCTTTTTTAGATCGTCATCTTTTAATAACCTATCATCCTCATCTAAATTACCCTCTTTTTTAGCTTGCTCTAAACGATTCCATATTTGATTAAAATCATCTTCTAGTACTCCATCAGGTAAGTCAAATTTATAATTATTATCTAAAAGGTCCATTAACTCTTTTTTTTCAATTTGTTTTATACCTTGCTCATATTGAGATTTCATATTGCTCACTAAAAAATCTTTAAGATCTTTTTCAGTTTTGAAACCATTCTTATCTAAAAACTCCTTTGTAAGTTCAAATTTAATTTTTTCTTCAATTGAAATTATTTCAAAATAAAATGATGTTTTTTTAAATTTATCATCTTTAAGAATTTTAGATAAGTTGATTTTTAATTCAATTTTATCTCCAGCTTTTACTTTTCTATCAATCAATTCTTTATTTAAACCTGGAAGTATTCCATCATCAAACCCCAAATCAATTGGAAAATTTTTTTGAGATTTTAAATATTCTGGAAGATCTTCTTGAGAGGATTCAAAATTAACAATAACCTTGTCAGAATTTTTAACCTGTCTCAAACTTTCAATTTTTTTAAAATTTTTTTGTGAGTCAATAAAACTCTTAAATTGATTTTCTTCTGCTTTTTTACCTAATTCAATTTCATACTTATTAATTTTGAGATCTTTAAAATCTTTGAGTTTGATTTCAGGTTTCAAATCAAATTTTAAATTTATTGTTATTGGCTTGTTTTTTTCGTAGTTACTAAGTTCAACTTTAGGAGCTCTAAAAAGAGAAAACTTTTTTTCATCAATTAATTTTTTTGTATTTGTATCTATTACTTTTTGAATAACTTCATTTAAGACATTATCTTCGTATTTTTTTTTAACAATATTTAGTGGTGCTTTACCTTTTCTAAAACCAGGAATATTTACTGTAGGTAATATTTGATTTATCTTATTATCTACTTCAATATCAATTTCTTTGTAAGGAATTTCTAATGAGAATTCTTTATAAAGTTTTGTAGATTTTAATTCTTTTGTGTTCATAACTCTTTATACCTAATGGTAGGCCGGAAAGGACTTGAACCTTCACACCTCGCGGCACTAGAACCTAAATCTAGCGTGTCTACCAATTCCACCACCGGCCCCTATTAATATTAGCCTTTTATGTACAATAAATTAAAAAACAATAGAGAAAATAAACTAAATAGAAAATGGGGCGAACGATGGGATTCGAACCCACGGCATCAGGCACCACAAGCCTGCGCTCTAACCAACTGAGCTACGCTCGCCATATAACTTAATTAAAAGTTTAATTTTTATATTAAATCGCTATATCAAAAATATGGAAGTTTCAAAAAGAATATTTAATCTGGAAACAGAAACTGCATTCTCTATTCTTGCTAAAGCTAATAATCTTGCTGCTAAAGGTAAAGATATTATTAATTTAGGAATAGGACAACCCGATTTTCCTACGCCAATAAATATTCAGGAAGCAGCCATTAAAGCAATTAAAGATGGCCATCATGGTTATACTCCATCAAATGGAATACCTGAATTACGAGAATCAATTTCAGAACTAGTATTCAAAAAATATAAATCAAATATTAAACCAGATAATGTTTTAATAACTCCAGGAGGCAAGCCTGTAATTTTTATTTCAGCATTATTGTTAGGTAGTGAAAATAGAGAAATAATTTTTCCTGATCCTGGATTTCCAATTTATAGATCTATGATAAAATACAGCGGTGCAAAAGCTGTACCATTAAAGCTCTCAGAAAAAGATGATTTTGAAATTAATACTGAACAATTAAAAGAATTAATTTCTGATAAAACAAGTTTGATAATAATAAATAATCCAAACAATCCAACAGGATCATATATGAATAAGAAAAAAATTACTGATCTTGTTAATTTATTAGAGCAATATCCAAACGTCTCCATTTTAAGTGATGAAATTTATAGTAATATTATTTTTAATAATGAACAAATGCCATCATTATTAGAATACGAAAGTATAAAAGATAGATTGATAGTTCTTGAGGGATGGAGCAAAACATATTGTATGACTGGATGGAGGCTAGGCTGGAGCATATGGCCAGAAAATTTAATTGAACATGCTAATAAAATATGTGTCAATTATAATTCCTGCGCTACCTCAATTTCACAATATGCAGGATTAGAAGCAATAAAAGGTTCTCAGAAAGAAATAACAAATATTGTTAGTGAATTTCAAAAAAGAAAAGATTACGTTTTTAATGAATTGAATAAATTAGAAAAAATTTCTTGTTTTGAACCGGGTGGTGCTTTTTATGCATTTCCCAATATTTCAAAAACTGGATTGAGCGGAAATAAATTTTCAGAAATCGCACTTGAAGAAAAAGGTGTTGCATTAGTTCCAGGCTCTAGCTTTGGAGATAATGCTGAAGAATTTGTTAGAATAAGTTTTGCTAATTCTCTAGAAAACATTAAAGAAGCAATTAATAGGTTATCAACAATATGAAAAAAATAGAAGCAATCATTAAGCCCTTTAAACTTTCTCAAGTTAAAGAAGCTTTACATGAACTTGGAATATCCGGGATGACATTAGTAGATGTAAAAGGTTTCGGTAGACAAAGAGGGTCAACTGGTGGAATTGATCCTAATGATGGGTATGATGATGAATTTTTAGCAAAAATGAAACTTGAAGTAATCGTTGAAGACAATCAAGTAGATGATGTTATTGAGTCAATAAAAACTAGCGCTTATTCAGGAAAAATCGGCGATGGTAAGATTTTTGTATCGAATATTGAGCAGGTAATTAGAATAAGGACTGGTGAAAAAGACAGTGATGCTGTCTAATTTTTCTTTACTTTTATATAAAACCTAGTAATTAACCAATAATCGTTCAACTCTTTTAGAGTCGGAAGTAGGCATTGTGCCGAAGGAACGCATGCAAAAGTTATAAATCGTTCAACCTATTACACATAGGTCGGAAGTAAGCCATAGGCTGAAGGAACGCGCATCAAAAGCAGATTTCATAACTAGAGCATGATTTAACCGGGTAACGCTGGATAGCATACCCTTTTGTTGAAGTAAGGAGATAGATATGAAATTAAAAAGCTCGACTCCAAAAGATTTAATGTCTGAAATTAAAGATATGGACATTAAGATGGTTGATATGCGCTTTACTGATATACCAGGAACAACTCAACATTTTACAATACCAATTAAGTTTTTAGACGAAGATATATTTTCTGACGGACTTGGTTTTGATGGATCTTCAGTTAGAGGTTTCCAAGAAATTCAAGACAGTGATATGATTGTTTTGCCAGATGCAACAACAGCCTATATTGATCCATTTTTTTCAGAAAAGACTTTGGCATTACATTGTAATATTAAAGATCCTGTAACTTTGGTTGACTATAGTCGTGACCCAAGAAATATTGCTAAAAAAGCTGAAGCCTATTTGAAATCATCTGGTATCGGTGACACAGCATTTTTTGGTCCAGAAGCAGAATTTTTTGTGTTTAATAACGTTCAGTTTGACTCAGGATCAAATTTTGCATTTCATGAAGTTGATTCTGTTGAAGGTACTTGGAATAGTGGTGCTGATGAAAACCCAAACTTAGGTCATAAGCCTAGACATAAAGAAGGTTATTTTCCTTTACCGCCAGTTGATACACTTCAAGATGTGAGAACTGAAATGGTGATGACAATGCAAGACATTGGTCTTACAGTTGAAGCACATCACCATGAAGTTGCAACAGGTGGACAATGTGAAATTGATTTAGAATTTTCGCCTTTACTAAAAATGGCTGATGATATGATGAAATATAAGTACGTTGTTAAAAATGTTGCTAGACAACATGGAATGACAGCTACATTTATGCCTAAACCTTTATTCGAAGATAATGGATCAGGTATGCACGTTCATCAAAGTGTTTGGAAAGACGGTGACACATTAATGTATAAAGAGGGTAACTATGCTAACCTAAGTGATTTAGCTCTAAATTATATTGGCGGTATACTTAAACATGCACCTGCTCTTTTAGCTTTTTGTGCTCCTACTACTAATTCTTATAAAAGATTGGTCCCAGGCTTTGAGGCTCCGGTGAACATTGTTTACTCTCAAAGAAATAGAACTGCATCTGTTAGAATTCCTGCTTATTCTCAAAGCCCTAAAGCAAAAAGAATGGAATTTAGATGTCCAGATCCAAGTGCAAATCCATACTTAGCATTCTCAGCAATGTTAATGGCAGGATTAGATGGAATTAAAAATAAAATTAACCCTGGTGATCCAACAGATATAAATCTCTATGCTGCTAGCGATGAAGTTTTGTCTAAAATTCAATCTACGCCAGGATCTTTAGCTGAATCTCTTGAAGCTCTTGAAAAAGACCATGCATTTTTATTAGAGGGTGATGTATTCACCAAAGATGTAATTGAAACTTATATTAACTATAAAAAAGAGAGTGAGGTTGACCCTATTAATATTAGACCTCATCCACACGAGTTTAAACTATACTACGACGTGTAGAATTATACTTGTCTCTATAAAGAAAACCGCCTTAGGGCGGTTTTTTTTATGTTTTTAGAACAACACTTTTGATAAGAAATATTTGTGGCTAAAAAATCTACTTATAATGCCAAAGATATTGAAGTACTTGAGGGTCTTGAGCCAGTTCGTAAAAGACCGGGTATGTATATTGGAAGCACAAATCAAGATGGTCTTCATCATTTAGTTAACGAAGTACTAGATAATAGTATAGATGAAGTTTTAGCTGGTCACGCGACCGATATAGGTTTTCAATATAAAAAAGATGGTTCCATAAAAATAAAAGATAATGGAAGAGGTATTCCTATTGATTTTCATCCAAAATATAAAAATAAAAGAGCACTTGAAGTAGTTTTAACTACACTTCACGCAGGTGGTAAATTTAATAGTAATGCTTACAAAACTTCTGGTGGATTACACGGAGTTGGGATTTCTGTTGTAAATGCATTAAGCTCTTTATTACAAGTTCAGGTATTCAAAGATGGAAAAGTGTATAGACAAGATTACTCAAAAGGAAATGTTAAGACAAAAATAAAAATTGAAAAATGTAGCAAAAAATTAAAAGGTACGGAAATTTCTTTTATCCCAGATAAAAGCATATTTGAAGAAACACAATTTGTTCCAAAAAAATTATATAATTTTATAAATATGAAATCAGTATTAGTTGGAGGCACAACTATCAACTTTGAAATTGATAAAGAATTAATAAAAGATAAAACCCCTAACAAAAAAAGTTTTTTTTATAAAAAAGGAATTGAAGATTATTTTCAATTAGAATACGCAAACAACTCTAAATTATTTGAAAAAAATTTTTTATTAAAATCAAAAATTAAAGATAATGAAAATTTTGAAACTTTAATTTCATTTAATACAAATGAAAATTCAAGTTTAATGTCATATTGTAATACTATTGAAACACCAGATGGCGGCTCTCATGAAAATGGTATTCGTAATGGAATTCTAAAAGCTATAAAACTTTATGGCCAAAAAAATCAATTTTCAAAAATCAGTAATATCAATCACAGTGATATTTTTGATTACTCTAACGTTATTATTTCAATCTTTATAAATGATCCAAGTTTTGAAGGTCAAACTAAAAAGAGAATAATAATGCCAAATTTACAAAAAGAAATTGAAACAAAAACACAACAAGAATTTTTATTATGGTTAAATGCTAATAAGAAAAATTCAAAAATTCTTTTAGATAATTTAATTGAAAGAGCGTTGCAGAGAACTGATTTATCAAAAATTAAAGAGTTAGATAGAAAAAGTATTAAAGAAAGAAATCGTCTTCCAGGTAAATTAGTAGATTGTTCGAGTAAATCAATAAAAGATTCTGAAATATTTATTGTTGAAGGCGACAGTGCTGGAGGTTCTGCAAAGCAAGCAAGAAATAGAGAATTTCAAGCAATACTTCCTTTAAGGGGAAAAATATTAAATGTTTATAATGTTGGGCTATCTAAAATTGCTGATAACAATGAAATACAAAATCTTATTCAATCTTTAGGTTGTGGTATTGGAAAAAACTTTGAAATTTCAAAACTTCGATATGAGAAAATAATTTTAATGACTGATGCGGATGTAGATGGTTCACATATTGCAACTCTACTTATTACTTTTTTTTATAAATATATGAAAAGTTTAATTGATGAAAATAAACTATATCTAGCAATGCCTCCTTTATTTAAAATTTATAACAAAAATAAATCTTATTACGCATATGATGAAAAAGAGAAAGATAAATTAATTGAAAAAGAATTTAAGTCTGACAATTATAACATTACAAGATTTAAAGGTTTGGGTGAAATGCCAGCTGATCAATTGAAAGAGACTACAATGGATCAAAACAAAAGAAATCTAATATTAATTAACTCTGAAAAAGCTAAGAAAGATATGGAGAATACCGAAAGTTTATTCGAAACCTTAATGGGAAAACAAGCAGAGTTACGTTTTAAATTTATTCAAAATAATGCTAACTTCATTAAAAATTTAGACGTTTAATTTATGAAAAAATATTTTTTGGTAATAGATCAAGGAACAACAAGTTCAAGAATTGTACTGTATAATAAAAAATTTGAAATATTCGATATTATCCAAAAAGAATTTAAACAATATTTTCCCAATGAAGGATGGGTAGAACATAATGCAACAGAAATTTGGGATGATGTTAGAAATTTAATTTCAAAAATATTAAGAAAAAATAAGTTAAATTCAAAAAATATAATTTCAATTGGAATTACCAATCAAAGAGAAACAACAGTTTTGTGGAATAAGAAAACTGGGAAACCAGTTTACAGAGCAATAGTCTGGCAAGATAGAAGAACAGCTAATCTTTGTGAAAATTTAAAAAGAAAAGGGATTAATAAAAAAATTCAAAAAATAACTGGTCTAGAACTTGATCCATATTTTTCAGCTACTAAAATTAAATGGATTATTGATAATGTTAAGGAAGTAAATAAGAATTTAAAAAATAATAATTTACTTTTTGGAACAATAGACACCTGGCTATTATGGAAATTAACCAAGGGAAAATCTCACCTAACAGATATATCAAATGCCTCAAGAACCATGATTTTTGATTCTCAAAAAGAGCAGTGGTCTGACAAAATTCTAAAAATATTTAATATTCCAAAAAATATCTTACCAACTGTAGTTGAAAATGCATATGATTTTGGCTCTACTAAATTATTTGGTGATTCAATACCAATTGGAGGCATGGCTGGAGACCAACAGTCAGCAACAATTGGTCAAGCTTGTTTTAAAAAAGGGCAATCAAAAAGTACATATGGTACGGGGTGTTTTCTTCTTATGAATATTGGAGAAAAATTTAAATTATCTAAAAATAGATTACTAACAACTGTAGCTTTTAAAATAAATGGTAAAAAAATGTTTTGCTATGAAGGAAGTATTTTTGTAGCAGGCTCTGCCATACAATGGCTTCGCGATAATTTAAAATTTATAAAAGATTCTAGTGAAACTGATAAATTGTATAAAAAAGCTAATAAAGATGAAAGTTTATTTTTTGTCCCAGCCTTAACTGGACTTGGCGCCCCATATTGGAACCCTAATGCAAGAGGAACATTTTTTGGCATCACTAGAAATACGTCTAAAGAAGATATCATCAAAGCAACTTTGGACAGCCTATCTTTTCAAACTTATGAATTAATTGAGTGTATGGAAAAAGATTCTAAGACAAAGATTAGTGAAATAAGAGTTGATGGGGGTATGGTTAAAAATAATAGCTTTCTTCAAAGTTTAGCAAATATTTCTCAAATTAAAATTATTAGACCAAGTAATGTTGAGACTACTTCACTTGGCGCAGCATATCTTGCAGCAATTCAATCTGGATATTTAAAAAATACAAGCCAAATAAGTAAACTTTGGAAAAAAGATAAAACAGTAAAAGCAAAAATTAAAAAATCCATATCAACTTCTAGTGTTAGTAAATGGAAATCAATTATAAATGTAGTCAATAATTTTTATTAAGATTTAACCAATTTGAAAGTTCTAAAGAATGGATTTCTTCATCAACTACATCATCATATATATGTAATTCTTTTTTCTCAAGATTATCAGGGTTTTGTAAAATCATTTTTTCGTTTTCAAATTCTGATAAATTTTCATATACTTTTTGTTCCAACAAAATATCTTTTCTCATTTCCATAAGTCCGGCCATCCATTTTGAATTAAATTCTGGATGGTATTGCACTGCCCAAACACTTGATTGATTTACTTCAAAGCTTATAGATTGGAATTGACTGATCTTATTTGAGGCTAGTACCTTAGTCTCTTTTGGAAGCTTTTCTGCTTCATCATAATGCCAACAGAGTGCATTAAATGATTTTTTTTTGTTTTTATACATGGGATGAATTTCACCATCTTGATTTAATGTAATATTTTTAGCTAAAACTGCTTCAAGACCATTTGGATTTTTTCTTACTTTACCTCCTGCGGCAGTTACTAAAACCTGAAGCCCCCAACAACTACCAAATATTTTATTCTTTTTTTTAAATAATTCTTTAGCTAAATCTATTTGATTAGTTATGGATTTTGTCATGTTATATATATTAAGTAAGCTTCCTGTCCAAGCAACCGCTTCGAAATCGTCAAGACTTATTCCTAAAGGAAGATAATTATTATGAACAGCAGGATGAATTGTTGTAATATTGATAGTTGAACTAGAATATTTTTTTAAAATTTTTTCATATACTTGAAATTGAGTATCCATACCCAATTTTATATATCGATCAGAAGCTTCTTTTTCATTTCCATCGACTAATAATATGTTCATATTTATCTTTATTTTTCATCTATCATGAAATATGTAAAACTTCATGAAAATTAAACTTGGTATCGCGCCTATTGCCTGGAGCAATGATGATATGCCAGAACTAGGAGGTGACACTCCTATTGAAAAATGTTTAGAGGATGCAAGCACATCTGGATTTTCAGGTATTGAATTAGGTGGAAAATTTCCCAGAAATCCTGGAATAACAAAATATCTTTTAGAAAAATTTAATTTAAAAATGCCAGGTGGTTGGTATGGCGCAATGCTAAGAGAAAGAAGTGTAAAAGAAGAATGGATAGCACTCCAAGATCATTTAAATTTATTAAAGTTAATTAATGCGGATGTTTTTGTTTTTGCTGATGTATCTGGTTCAATCCAAGGTGATCAATCAAAAGCTCTTAGTAAAAGACCAATACTTGAAAAAGATGAATGGGATAGCTATTGCAAAAAAATCAGTGAATTATCTGATATGCTGATGGGTGAAGGAATGCCAATGTCGTATCATGAGCATATGGGAACTATTATACAGTCCGAGGAAGATGTAGATCGATTTATGGATATGACAAATCAAAATACATTTTTGCTTTACGATACTGGACACTTAATGTTTGCTGAAGCAAATTACGAAAGAGTATTAAAAAATTATATTTCTCGAATTAACCATGTTCATTGTAAAGATATTAGAAAAGATGTTTTTTTAAAATCTATAAAAGATGACTTAAGTTTTAGAGAGTCTTTTTTAGATGGTGTTTTCACTGTTCCAGGAGATGGTTGCATCGATTACGATCCATTAATTAAGATACTATATGAGGCAAAATATCAGGAATGGTTAATTATTGAAGCTGAGCAGGATCCTAAAAAAGCAAACCCTCTTGAATATGCAAAATTAGGACATAATTACTTGCATAATATAATAACAAATAATGGGTATATTCTTTAAAATAACAATAAGTACTTTAATTTCATTCATTCCTTTATATGTTCTAGCTCACAAAGTAACTTTAGAGGACAAATCGTTAGAAAAGATTGTTAACGAAAGAATGGCAATAATGCAAAAAATTAAAAGCACATCATCGAAACTTTACAGATTATCAAATTCAGATCAATATGAGGAAATGTTAGAGCTTAATGCAACTCTTCTTCACTCAGCATCTGAATTTAAAGATTTTTATCCTGAAAATAGTCAAGCAGAAGGAGCTAGTGATAATATTTGGAGTGATCGTGAGACATTTAATGAATATAACCAAAACTTTGTAGACGATATCGAAATGATATCTTTAAGTATAGAATTAGAAGATAAAGAGATGATAAGTGATGCTATTAAAGCAATGGCTGCAAATTGCAGCACTTGTCATAAAAAATTTAGAAATTAATTATTTAATCTTAAGTGTGGATTATATTTCCATTCTAAATATTTAACAAATTGAACCATTAGAAAATTTAAAAAAAGATAAAGAATTCCTGCAGCAATAAATGCTTCAACAGGTGCAAATGTTTTAGCCATTATCTTTCTAGCAATACCTGTCATTTCCATGTAGGTTGTCAGACTAACTAAAGAGGTTGCTTTAACCATTAGTATTAATTCATTACCGTAAGAAGGTAGAACTTTTCGTATAGCTATAGGTAGAATAATTTTTCTTAAAAGTAAAAATTTTCCAAACCCAAGAGATAAGCCTGATTCAACCTGACTTTTCTCAATTGATTGTATGCCACCTCTAAAAATTTCTGCTCCGTATGCAACAGTATTAATTGTAAGGGCTATAACTCCACACCAAAAAGGTTCTTTTAATGCATACCACAAAAAACTTTCTCGAATAAATTTTACAGAACCTAAACCGAAATAAATTAAATATATTTGAACAAGTAAAGGGGTTCCTCTAATGACAAAAATATAACTAGCAATTGTTCTTGATAATAATGTAATTTTAGAAACTCTTCCTAGAGCAAATAATAACGCTAAGACAAAACCAATTGGTAATGAAATTAATAATAATAAAATTGTATTATCTAAGCCAGATAGGACCAAAAAGAAATTTTTATAAATAAGAGAATTTTGAATACTATTTAAAAATTCAATCATGTCGAAAATCCTTTTGAATAATTTACTTCTAGCGTTTTAAAAACCCTGCCAGAAATTGTTGTTAAACATAAATACAATATTGCGGCTGTTATTAAGAAAGTTAAAGGTGAATGCTCAACGTTAGAAGATATTCTAGATTGACGCATAATTTCAACAAGACCAGTTACGGAAATAAGGGAAGTATCTTTAAGAGTTATTTGCCATACATTCCCTATTCCCGGTAAAGCATGTCTTATAACTTGGGGCGAAATAACTTTAAAAAAAATACTAAATTTATTCATACCCAGTGCTCTTGCAGCTTCTATTTGACCCTTAGATATAGCCAAATAAGAAGCTCTTAAAACTTCACTGGAATATGTAGCTGATATTACTGCAATGGCTATTGTTGCAATTGTAAGTGCGTTTAGTTCTATATATTTATTATATCCAAATACTTTAGCGATACTCATAACAACAGCATTGCCACCAAAGAAAATTAGATAAATAACTAATAATTCAGGAACACCTCTAATTACAGTTGTATAAAAATTTGCAATAAATCTTGTTATTCTGTTTTGTATTATCTTTGCCCATACTGTAATAATTGCTAAAAAAAGACCCAAACCCATTGATAAAATGCTTACTAGTAGAGTCATAAGTGTTGCTATAAGAAATTCATCGCCCCACCCTGCATCGCCAAATACAAGTTTGTCAAATTTGAACATATAAAAGTAAACAAGTAATGATGAAAAATATACTTGTCTACCTTCTAATATATGAAATTTTAAATCATAACTTTTTCTATTTCTTCAATCACTCTAGAGACAGGTATTTTATTAATATTTTTTGAGTTAAAGTCACTTGAAGATATAGAAAATAGATTTGGATTTTCAGTAGTAAATTTTCTAGAATCTTTTGGACCAAAGAGTTTAATTAATGGGCAATATCCAGTTGATAACATATGACTAACTCCACTATCGTTCGATATGGCTAATTGTAAATATTTGGTGGTAGCCATAATAATTTCTATATTTTGAAATCCAGTAATATGATCCTCGATAAATATTGAGTGAGGAAAGATATTTTTTAATTTTTCTTTTAAATGAAGTTCATCAGGTCCAATAAAAAAAACTATAGTCTTATTATTTACTTGAAGATAGTTACATAAATCGATGTATTTCTCTAAAGGCCAAATCTTATTCTTTTCTCCAGCACCAGGTGCAATTCCTACATAGCTTTTATGTTTTAATAAAATATTACTTATGACTCCTTCGAGATTTTCACTGATTGGAATTTTAAAATCATTTCTATTTTTTTTAATAACTATTAAATCTAATAAATCTAAAATGTAGTTTAAATAATACTTTCTTTTCTTGTTACTTTTAATTTTTTTAGAAGAAAAAAAACCATTAGCTGATCCAGAAATAAAATTTCTATGCTTGATTCGTTTTAATGCTATAGTTCTTATTACTGATTTTTGTGTATCTAAAATATAATCAAAAAATTCATTTTCTAATTTATATCTTTTTGATATTTTATTCCAAAAAAATGGACTAAGATCTGCTTGATCAAGAATCTCATCAATATAATTACTTGCAATGAATTTAAGAGTGCTTGAATAAACAGTTTTACCCTTATTAGTAAGCCAATATAATTTATAGTCTGGAAGTCTTGTTTTAATTTCGTGAAGAAGTTGTAATTTAATTATTCCATCTCCAATTTTTTCACCATTTGAAAAAACTAAAATTTTTTTAGTCATAATAGAACACTTTAACACAAATTTTTTAAGAGTCTAATTTTGAAGAATTATAGGATTAAATAGCGTAAATAAAACAAAACATTTCGAGGGTTATTAAAGGTAACATTTACGACCTAATCACCTAATCAAAAATTATCAAAACTTAGACTTTTCTCTAATAAAAGCTGTGTAGTTTATCTTTGCAAAAGCAAAAAAGTTACCCTCAAAAAAAAGTAAAAAAAAGTGGTGCCCAAGGGCGGAATCGAACCACCGACACGAGGATTTTCAGTCCTCTGCTCTACCAACTGAGCTACCTGGGCACAAGACATCAGATAAAGTATTTATAATTAAATTCAATTAAAAATAAGATAATTAATCAGATTTTATTTGCAGCCCATGTTCACCAGTTAGCCATTTCATCAAATCAAGACTAGCGCATTTTTTTGAACAAAAAGGTATAAATGGTTCCTTAGAAACCTTTTTACATGTTGGACATTTAGATTTTTTTTTTAAAGAAATGATATTATTTTTTTTAGATTTTTTTATTTCCATCTAAAAGTAATTCTGCCTTTTGTTAAATCATAAGGTGTCATTTCTACTGTTACTTTATCACCAGCTAATACTCTTATTCTATTTTTTCTCATTTTTCCTGATGAGTGAGCTAGAATTTCATGATCATTTTCTAATTTTACTTTAAACATTGCATTTGGAAGAAGTTCTAATACAACTCCTTGAAATTCAATCGATCCTTCTTTTGGCATATTTTTATAAGCTTATAGTAAAAATTATTTCTTTTGTCTAATTTTAACTGACAATTTATGTCCATCTAGACCTTCAAGTTCTGACATTTTTTTAGTATCTTCCGAAAGAACATTAAAAGATTTTTTATTCATCTCAACAACAGAGGTTCTTTTCATAAAATCTAAAACACCTAGACCTGATGAAAATTTTGCCGCTCCTGATGTCGGCAATACATGGTTAGTTCCTACAATATAATCACCAAAAGCTTCGACAGAGTATTCACCTAAAAATATACCGCCAGCATTATTTATGTTCGATAATAATTTTTTATTATTAGAAATGTGAATATGTAAATGTTCTGGTGCAACAAAATTTATGATTTCTGAAGCAAGTTCTATATTATCGACCAAAGCAATAATTCCATTATTATTTAAACTTTTTTCAATTATTTTCTTTTTTGATAAATCTTTTTTAATTTTTTTAATTGAACTTAAGACTTTAGTCGCAAAATCTTTACTATCCGTAATTAAAATTGATTGTGCATTTTCATCATGTTCTGCTTGAGCTATTAGATCTGAAGCTACCCAATCTGGATTATTATTGTTATTTGCAACAACTATTATTTCAGATGGTCCTGCTAGTAAATCTATACCTACTTTTCCATACAATTGTTTTTTTGCCTCTGCTACATAAGCATTACCAGGTCCAAATATTTTATTGACTGGCTTAATAGTTTGAGTGCCAAACGTTAGTGCACTAATAGCTTGAGCTCCTCCTACAAAATATGTTTCTTTAATACCTAATTCCCTTATTAATTTTATAAAATATGGATTAATTGATTTAGTTGGTGGTGTGATACAAACAATTCTTTTTACTCCAGCCTTGATTGCGGGTACTGCATTCATAATTAAAGATGAGGGATAAAAAGCCCTTCCTCCAGGTACGTACAAGCCAACTGAATCAATAGGTTTCCATACAGATTTCAATGTTGCACCATTATTAGTATAGATGATATTTTTAGGTAATTGTTTTTTGTGAAATGATGAAATATTTTTTATAGCTTTTTTAAAACTATTAAATATTTGTGGCTCAACTTTAGATTGTATTTTTATTTTCGATAAATCTAAACTAAGATCTTGTTTGCTAATTTTAACTTTATCAAATTTTGCTGCATACTTAATTAGAGATTTATCGCCATTTTTTTTAACATCATAAATAATTTTTTTTACATCTTCTTGAATTGATTTACTTGATAATGAATTTCTTTTTTCAATTTTTGTCTTAAATTGATCATAAAAATTTTTATTAAATTTTATTATTTTCATTTAACGAAAGTACCTATTTCAGAAATAATTTTTGAAACTTCATTCATATTTGTCTTATAAGCTGATCTATTCACAATTAATTTAGATTGAATTTTCATTATTTCTTCAATTTCAGTCAAACCATTTTCTTTCAATGTTTTTCCTGTAGAAACTAAATCTACAATTCTTCTACACATATTTAAAGAAGGGGCTAATTCCATTGATCCACTTAGTTTTATAATTTCTACTTGTATTCCCTTATTATAAAAAAATTTTTTAGTAATATTTGGGTATTTAGTAGCAATTCTAATATTACTCCAAGTTTCTGGATCCTCTTTTTTTAATAAAGACTTCAGAGCAGCTACAGAAATTCGACAATGACCAATATTTAATTCAAGCGGAGCATATATTTCTGAGTAATCAAATTCATTAATTACATCCTCACCAGCTATTCCTATTTGAGCAGCTCCAAATGCAACAAATGTACATGCATCAAAGGCTCTTACTTTAATATACTCAATGTTTCTTTTTTTAGATTTGAACATTAATTTTCTTGTATCTTTATCAAATAGTAGAGGATCAGGGGCAAAACTCGTTTTAAGTAACAAGTTTTTACATTCTTTTGTAATTCTGCCTCTTGGTACTGCAATAACTATTTTGCTCATAAATTGCAGGCTTTTATATTGTGATCAAAGAAAAAACTAGAAAAAGTTAGTTTTTCTGTCTTTTTATTTTTGCTCCCAAACTACCTAATGTTTTTTCAATATTTTCATAGCCTCTATCAAGATGATAGACACGATTTAGTGTCGTTTGACCATTCGCATTCATAGCAGCTAACACTAAACTTATACTAGCTCGTAAATCACTAGCCATTACCTGCGCTCCTTTAAATGTTTGATTACCTATTATTGTAGCGGTATCTTTTTCTACTGTAATATTCGCACCTAATCGATTCAGTTCAGGAACATGCATGAATCTATTTTCAAAAATTGTTTCTTTAATTTTTGATTTCCCATCAGAGATACACATAAGAGACATTAACTGAGCTTGTAAATCGGTGGGAAAACCTGGATATGGACTAGTTGAAAGACTAGTAGATTTTAGTTTTGATCCTGTAGAGACTTTTATCGAATTTTTACTTACTTTTAATTTTGCACCCATTTTTTTTAAAATATCAATTAAGGATTTTAAATAAATAGTATTAAAGTTATTTATTTCTAAAGCTGAATTTAACATCAAAGCTGCAATTATATATGTGCCAGCTACAATTCTATCGGCAATTATCTCATGCTCTGCTTTTTTTAAATTTGTTACACCTTGTACAAGTATAGTTTTTGTTCCATGACCTTCTATTTTTGCACCCATTTTTATAAGACAGTTAGACAAATCTTCTATTTCTGGTTCTCTTGCAGCATTAGAAATTTTAGTTTCACCTTTTGCTAATACGGAGGCCATTAGTATATTTTCAGTTGCTCCTACACTTGGAAATGGTAATTTAATTTTATTTCCAATTAATTGTGATTTAACACTGCCAACAACAAAACCATTTTGAATTTCAAAATTAGCTCCCAATTTTGATAAACCAGAAAGATGTATATCTATTGGCCTAGTTCCAATGGCGCATCCTCCTGGTAAAGATATTCTAGCCTCACCAAATCGAGAAAGTAATGGACCTAGTATCAATATAGAGGCTCTCATTTTTCGCACAACATCATAATCTGCTGATAGATTCTTAATTTTTGATGGATTAATTTTTAATTTATTTTTTTTATGTTCAATTTTTACACCGTAATTTTTCAGTAATTTTATTAAATTTAGAACATCAACCACATTAGGTACATTTGAGAGTTTTAAAGTTTTTTTAGATAAAAGAGAAGATACTATAATCGGTAGTGCAGAATTTTTTGAACCGTGAACATTAACTGAGCCGGAAATTTTAGAACCTCCTTTTATTATTAATTTATCCATTTTTGCTAATAGCTTGTTTTCTTTTTAAAATATTTGATTTCAGTTTTTTTTCTAACCTTTTTAATCTCGTTAAGCGTATTTCTTTTTTAGAATCATTTTTTGTTTGATGTGTATCTTTTTCTTTATTTAATTTATCTGTCACAAATAAGATTTAATTATTGTTATTATTTTTTTTTTAATCCATCTTTAGAGCATTTCTTCGAACAATATAAAACATTTTTCCAATCTCTTTCCCATTTTTTTCTCCAAGAGAATGGCTTATTGCAAACAATACAAACTTTAGATGGTAAGTTTTTCTTCAAGATTTTACTCAAATAGGTAAAAATATCCGTAGGCAACAACTAATGCAGGAATTGCACTATAAAGGGTCGCTAAAATCGCAGCTTTTGGGGCAAGAGCAATTGCTGGGAATAAAGCATCACCATCATTTGAAATAGCATTACCAAGCTCTGCAGAAAGAGGGATATAGCCATTTAAATAAAACGTTGCTACAACAACTTGCGGTCCACAACCAGGTAAAAAACCAAATAGAATTGCTACCAATGGAACAAACGGTAGCCATAAATCAAAAAAAATTTTTAAATCTAAACTTGTAAAATACATAAAAATTTCAAAGACAAGAAAACCACTAATGACCCAGGTGGTTACAAAATTAGTTGTATCTACTACTCTTGATAATAATCCTCTACTTTTGTCTGTTGAGCATTGAAAATCACTTAATGGATTTAATGACCACATAAATATTGAAAGTATTGCTCCTGCAGAAGCTACAAAAACTAAAAGTGAGTTGTAAGCTGGTGAAAATTCTATCTGGAATGCAACAAGAATACCTAAAATAAAACCAGGGATAAATAAAAAAAGCCAAAAAAAATTAAAATTCGATACAAAAGTTTTATTTATTTTTTCAAATTCAACTTTTATTTTTGTCTCTGATTGCATAAAATTTATGCCATGAATAAAATCAATTATATAACCTGAAATTGATCCAACAATTATTCCAATACCAAATATTAAAAGTCCGGTTGTGGGCTCAATAGCAAGTATTAAAAAAGCTGCATCGCCCATTGTTGCTGTTAACACAGCGACTAAGGACCCAAAAGAAATACGGCCCTGAATATATTGCGTCACAACTATTATAGCTCCACCACATCCAGGTATTGCACCTAAAAAAGCAGCTATACCGACATGGAACTTTTGTGTCTTAGATAAAAAATTCTTTACATCAAACTTTGTTAAACTGTCCAATCCAATAAAAACAAAAAGAGTAAATCCTACAAAAACAGATACCTGAATATAAGCATCTATCATTGATGATCGTATAACTTCTCCAAACTCTCCTCCTTGGAAAACAAGAGAAAGTAATAATAGACCAAAGAAAGATTTCTTTAATAACCTTCCATCATTCTCAAGAATGATCTTTGTTTTTTCATTAATAGCGTTAATTAGTGCATTCATTAAATATATATATATAGCTAATAAATATAGCTATGGCTACATTTTCTGTTAATTTTTATTGATTATTATGTTAAAAATAAGGATGTCATTCAGCAAAGTCCGAAATGCTCATAAAACAGAAAATACTGAAGATTATTTAGAACTAATTGCAGAACTTTTAAATTCCAAAGGGGAAGCTCGTATAGTTGATATTGCTGAAAGCTTGGGTATTGCACAAGCGACAGCTAATAAAACAATACAAAGATTACAAACACAGGGTTTTATTAAAAGAGAACCTTATCGATCAATTTTTTTAACTTTTAAAGGTCAAAAAATAGCAAGTGAATCAAAAAAAAGGCATAATATTGTATACAATTTTTTACTAAACCTAGGTCTAGACAAGAATACAGCCTCTGAAGATGCTGAAGGAATAGAGCATCATGTTAGTGAAAAGACACTTCGAAAAATGGATAATTTTAACTCAAAGAAATAAATTTAATTTGTTGCCAAATCAATTTTATCTAGTGTATAAAAAAAGAAGGGACACGGCGAATATCCCTTCTTTTCATCGTTGGTTTATGGATAGAAAATAAACCTTATTAATAAATACCCGATTCTCGGTTTTGGCTCAAATTTTTAATTTAAAAGCCTAATTTTTTAATATTTTTGTAATAAAACAATTTTTATTTTTATTTTATCTTTGAAATCATTGTTCAAAGGTAAATAATTTAAAGGTCTAGAAATTTTATTGATTTTTAATGACTTTTGATGTTTTTTTAAAATACTTAAAAATTCCTGTTTCTCCCATAAATCTATTCTATGGGTAAATAGTACAAAGCCTTTTTCTTTAATATTTTTATTAATATTAGAAAAAAATTTGTCAAAGTCTTTGCAATAAGTCATTGAGCCAATCAAAGAAATAAGATCAAATTTTATTTTATAATGATGTAATTGTTCAAAGTTTTTTATTTGCAATTTTTTATAAATTTTTTTTCCTGATGAAATTTTCAGGCTTTTTTTTGAAATATCTGAACCATAAATATGACTTTTTGGATAAATTTTTTTTAATTCAGCACCAAATAAGCCAGTTCCACATGCGAGGTCTAAGATATTTTTTGGTTTAAAATTAGTTATTTCTTTTAAAAATTTAATGCTCTTTTTAGGTGCTTGATAATTCCATAACTTGAGTGTTGCATCATAACTTTCTGACCAATCATCATAATATTTTATTGTTTTACTCAAATTGCCAACGCCAGAAACTAATGATTTAAAATTACTCATATTTTAAAGAAGGAATTTTTTTTCTTATTTTATTTACATCAGAAATATTAATAGTTGAGTTAATGACTGCAGGTTTATTTTTGGTATGATTTATAATATTCCCCCATGGATCTACTAAAAGGGAATATCCATAGGTCTTTCTTTTCATATGATGTTTTCCACACATACCTGTTGCCACAATAAATACATTATTCTCTATAGCTCGTGATCTATTCAAAACCTCCCAATGATCTTTTCCAGTTGGTCTTGTAAAAGCAGCAGGAACTAAAATAATTAAACAATCTTTTTTAGCAAGTTGCCTATATAAATTAGGAAATCGTAAATCATAACAAATTGTCATTCCTAATTTAATATTATTAATTTTTGTAAAAAATTATTTTATTGCCAGCTTTGAACAAAGATGATTCCTGATGTTTTTCTTTGTTATTAATTTCAACATCAAACATATGTATCTTATCATATGTTTTTTTTATGACTCCATAATTGTTTATAAAAAAAGATCTATTAACCAATTTGGTTTTGTTCTTAATTTTTAAAAGCAAAGAGCCTAGATTTATATTTACTTTATTTTTCTTAGCAAAATCTTTTGCCATCTTCAAAACCGGGCAGGTATTTTGGTACGGTGCATTTAAAATTAAATAACTTTTATCATTTGTAATGATATTCGAGCATTCTGGTGTGCAAATTAAGTGAGGTTTAAATTTTAATGTATTATTAAAACTTTTTTCAATAATTTTTGCATTTAAAGCTGGGACGTGACTTGCTTGAAATTGAACCTGAGATATTTTTAATTTATTCATTAAAATTTATTTAAACTTTAGTAAAAAAACAACTCCAGAAGTAAATACTATAATACACAATAAATACATATTTAAAGTAAGGGAAAAAGTTTCGGCTAAAAAGCCAATTGCTGCTGGCATAATCATTGTTGAGGATAATCCAATTGTAATAAGATTGGTAACTGTCATAGGAATACTCTCAGAGGACTGTTTGACTGCTTGTCTAATCACAATTGGAACTAAATTAGCTATGGCAAATCCATAAAGACTTAGAACTGCAAGAATAATATAAAAATTATTAGTTAATAAGGATAAAAACATTATTGATGCTCCAATCATTACAAAATGGCAACCAACAACTTTTTCTGTAAATAATTTAATCAAAGAATTTGAAAATAGATTAGCAAAAATACCTCCGATACTGAAAAATATTAATCCCATACTAGCTAAGTAAAGAGGAGCATTTAAATCTTTTGATAACCATAATGTTGACCAATCCATAATTATTCCACCTGAACCGAACACAAAAAATAATAAAAATCCAAATAAAAGAACATTAGTCTCTGGAATTTTAAATTTTTCTCCTTCACCTCTAAAATCTAAATTTCGAGGTAATCCGAACAAATATACAAAAATAGAAACAAATAGTGATAGAAAAGATAAAATTCCAAAAAATAGATAAGGCTCATAATTATTTCTCATAATTATACCTGCTAATGAACCACCAACTAAAATACCTAAATTGAAACCCATAGCATAGTAAGGTGTAATAATTTTTTTAAAATGTTTTTCAATTAATTGACTATGTATTCCTCCTATTGGTCCAGATGCTCCCCATCCAATTCCAGCCGGTATAAATGTTAATAAAAAATAAAAATATGAAGAAGAAATAATAGCTAAAAAGGTAGAAAAGGTAACCAATGGAAAAGCTAGAGACATAATTAATTTTGTTCCATACTTTGGCACAAGTATACGACCTGCTATCTGATTAGAAATAATAAAGAAGATACCAAAAAGCAGTATCGCAAAACTGAAATCAGATTCATCTATGGATAATCTATTAAAAATCCAAGGCGTTACACCAAAATAACAGCCAACAACTATCATGGGATAAGTTGAAGTGATTACTGAAGCAAACGTTGCCCTTCTAAATATTTTAATTTCCTCTGACACAAATATTTTTACCAACGATGATGAACATCATCAAAAAAATATTTTGTGTAAACACTATTTATTTCATTCATTAAAGAAGAAATAGTATCTAATTCTGAAGAAGAAGTATTCAGACCTACATGATCTTTATTTTTAGCACCAGGAATGACGATACTAACAGCATCATGCATTAGAATCCATTTAAGTGATAACTGTGATAACGTAATACCTTCTGGTAATATATTTTTTAATTCATCAACAGCTTCTAATGCCTTATTAAAATTTACGCCTGAAAATGTTTCACCTACATCAAACGCATCTCCATTAATATTGTAATTACGATGATCATCAGGAGCAAATGATGAATCTTTATTAAACTTTCCAGTTAATAATCCACTTGCAAGGGGTACTCTCACAATAATTGCAACTTTTTTTTCTTTTGCAATTTTAAATAATTTTTCAGCAGGTTTTTGTCTGAAAATATTGAATATAACCTGAATAGATTTTGTATTTGGTCGTTTGATGCATTCAAGAGCCTCGTCAACTGTTTGAACACTAAAACCATAATTTTGAATTTTACCTTTGCTCACTAAATAATCTAACATTTCAAATGTGTTGTCAGATGAATACACTTCTGTTGGAGGACAATGCATTTGTAAAAGATCAATTGTTTCCACATTAAGATTTAATAAAGATTGATCTACGTAAGACTCCATTAAAGCTTTATCATAGTATCCCTCGGCAACATGGGGATTTATTTGTCTTCCTGCTTTTGTTGCTACATAAATTCTATCAGATACTGATTTAAGGAAATCGCCTACAAATTTTTCACTTCTACCCATTCCGTAGACATCAGCTGTATCGAAGAAGTTTACACCATTTTCATACGATGATTTTAAAATTTCTTGAGCACTGTCTTCAGTTACATTACCCCAATCAGCTCCTATTTGCCAACAACCTAAACCAACTTCGGAAACATTCCAATCCAGTGAGCCAAATTTTCTATATTTCATAACTTATTCTACAATGACTTCATCAGTCACCATAGTTCCATCTTCAACAATTAATCCCATAGCTCCATTTTCAAGCACATCAGAATTATCAGTGAACTCTAAAACAACTTTATTATCAAGATAACCAGACAATTTATTATCCTCGACTTTAAGAGATAATTTGTAATCTTTATAATATTCAAGATCAAAATCTATTTCTTTTAACACTTTTGGCTCATTAATTACTTTTATTAATTGAAGTTTATTTGATGCACTAATCACTAAACCATAATATCTATTTAATCCTTGCACTCTCGCAGCAAGACCGCCTGTTTTTACTCGCTGAATTGCAATATCGGAAGTAACTTTATAGTTTTTCCATAAATCAGTTCCTGTAATTAACATTCCTCTACCACGATCTTTACAGACTCTAAAAGTTCTCTCTCCACTATCCCATTTATCTAGAGCATCGACCCAACTAGCTTTCCACATTTTAGCATTTGAAAATTTAACACCTCTTTTATGTTTTCCAATGTGCTTAGGTTTAGAAAATTTACAATTTGGCTCACCAGTGAAAGTTAAATAATTTAAAATTAAACTTCCAGAATTTGCTTCATCTGATTCTATAGAAAAACCAACTTGTGTAATAGGATTGCCTTCTGTTGAAGGAATTTTCCATTTAAGTTTTTGTGATTTATCAGGAAAAAGCACAACGCTCTCAGAATTTATTCTTTCATAATTATCCTCTTCTCCAAAAACATTGATAAAACATGTAACCGTAATTGGTTTTTGAGAATTCGACTTAAAAATGATTTCACTTTCTATATTTTGTCCTGAATATAAAAGTGGACAGGAAATAAAGTTATAACTTTGAAAAAATCTTTCTCTTGCAGAGCCTGTCAACTCATACAATTCCTGAGGAAAAAAAGTATCAACAACAGCCTCAGAACAAACACCGGGCGCGACTCTATCAAATTTAATTTCTAATGCTCTTTTTCCTATACTACTCTCATACTCAGTATTTTGGACAATAGTTGAAATATTTTTGTTATTTTTAAAACTTGATCTCCAACCTTGAACAGAACCAGGCATTTCAAAATGAAATCTTGAACCATTTTTAGGCTCAACAGTTTCTTCTTTATTCATTTTTTTAGCAGTATTAATAACTTTATAAGCTTCTGTTAAGGCATCAGTTTGCGTTTCACCTCCATTAGCAGTCGGACAATACATTCTATCTTGTATAGGTGTTAAATAATCTGGACCATTCCTTAAGCCTTCAAGACCATTTTTAATGCCCATAATGCAACCAACGTTACCAGAATTACAATCGGTGTCATGACCAGCGGTATTTACTATCATAAGAGTTTTTTGAAGATCATCATCACCAAATAATAGTGACAGTATAATTATTGCATGATTAGGTATCATATGACATCCGCCAAGATATTTGTCATATCCATATGTTTCAGCTTGAAACTCTCTTGCCTGCATCCAATCATTATTACCAGCTCTCATATTTTGAAGTTCACCAATCAGTTTATAAATAAGAGAACTATTTGGGATATATTTTTTTGACTCATCAATAATTTTGTTAATATCAGTCTCAACAAATGCTAGTGACTCCATAGCTGCAACCATCTGAGCACCATAGATTGCTTCCCCGTCATGACTGACACTTCCTGCTCTTCTTGCAAGATCTGCTGCTTTTTCTGGATCACCAGGAGTGACTAAAGCCCAACCGTCAATAAATATTTGAGCACCTATTTGTTCCGCAACTACTTTACCATTTGTTTCTATTGATCCACTCATAGGAGCTTCTATTCCAGCTTTTAAATTTTGATATGCGGTATCTTCCGCTGAATGACCTCTTCCTCCCCACCATAAAACTGTTTTGTTCTCAATTAAATTATTTAGCCAAGACTGACCAATTTGTTTTGGACTTATATTAGGATCATAATTATTTTCTCTTAGAGCACGGAGAAATGTAAACGTTCCAGTTATATCATCGTCAGTTACAACTAATGGAACATTTAATTGCTCATTAACATAGTAATTAATTTCACCTAGCTCTTCCATGATCCTTTCATGTGACCACTGCTCAAAAGGACGGCCTAAATACACGCCAATTAATTTTCCTAATACACCTGCATAAACTTTTTCTTCATAAGTTTTGTCTAATTTCATAATTTCCCTTTTGTAATTGATTTTTATTCTACTTTGATTGCGTCTGTTCTTACTGAACCATTTTCAACCATTAATCCTATCATTCCATGCTCAAAATAATTATCATTATCTTCTACTTTTATCATCAGTTTTCCATCAACATATCCTTCTAGTTTATTATTATTTGCAACAAACTTAAGATCATATTCTTTAAAAAACTCGAAATTCATATCTATTTCTTTTAAGGTTTTTATTTCATATTCCATTTTATTTATTTTAAGTTTATTTTGAGGGCTTATTTCAAGTGAATAATATCTTTTAAGACCTTGGGATCTAATCATTATTCCTGCTGCACTTGCAACCGATACAGATAATTTTGAAGAAACGGAATAATTTTTCCATGAAGATGTTCCTATCATTATATGCCCTCTCCCTATACCTTGTACTATAGTAAAATGAGGAGTTCTAAATTCCCATTTTTCAATATCTTTAACCCAAGCTTTTTTCCATAATTGACCATAATAGTTTTCTTTTGGTAATTCCCCTCTTTTAGGAGGTTCAATATGATCAGGTTTTGTAAATGTTATTTTGGGTGAACCTTGAATATCAAGATAATTAATGAAAATTTTTCCTGAATTGGATTTATCGGAATTAATACTTATGCCTAGTTGAGCAATTGGATTTGTGAATGTGTCAGGAACAGTCCACTCAATTAAATTCTTTTCATTATGTTGAAAATTATAGTATTCAGATGAAACTTTAATTAGCTCATCATCTTTTCCCCAATATTTGATAAAAAGACTTATATTTAAATTTGATTCACTATTTGAAGTAATTTCAGTTATAATTTTTTGACCTGAGTAAACTGTTGGACAAGCAACATAATCATAATGAAAATATCTTTCAACTTGATATCCTTTAAGATTTTTAAACCACTTAGGAAAAAAACTTTCTACGTATACTTCACTTGAAAGGCCTACCGATAAATTTGAAAAACTTACTTCTAAAGCTCTTGTTCCAATTTCAGAATGAAATTCCGAATTAGATATAGTTGTGTTTAAATTATTATCATGGCTTTGTTCAACAATCCATCCCTGAGTAGATTCCTCCATTTCAAAATTGTATCGAGCATTATTTTTTACCTTTTTTAAATCTAACCCATTCATACCTCTAGCAATATTTATTATATTTTGAGTTTCAATTAAGGCATCGCTCATTGTTTCTCCACCATATGCAGTTGGTAAATAAATTATGTCATTTACTGGTGAAATATAATCTGGACCATCTTTTATTCCATCAAGTCCATTTTTAATACCTAATATGCAGCCAACATTCCCTGAATTACAATCTGTATCCCAACCGGCTGTATTAGCAATCATTAAAGATTTTTGAAAGTTGTCATCTCCAAATAATAGAGACAAAATAATTAGTGCATGATTAGGTACAATATGAGGATTCATAGGAAATTTACTATATCCATATTTTTCATCAATTTTAATTCTTGCCTGTTCCCAATCTATATTTCCAGAACTCCAATTTTGTATATCTGAAATAAGTTTAAAAATTTCTGATTCCTTAGGAATAAACTTTTTACTTTCTTCAATTATTTTTTTTATGTCAGTTTCAATAAATGAGTAAGCTTCAATTGCTGCAACTACTTGAGCTCCATAAATTGATTCTCCATCATGACTCACACTTCCTGCTTTTTTCGCAAGTTCCACTGCTAATTCTGGATCTCCAGGTGATACTAGTCCAAAACCATCTATAAATATTTGTGCACCAATTTGTTCAGCCATAATTTTTCCATTTAACTTAATTGATCCACTTTCAGGTGCGTGAATTCCTTGTTTTAGGTTCATATATGCAGTTGGTTCCGTCAGAACCCCTCTACCTCTCCAAGCAAGAACAGTTTGATTCTCTAAGCAATAATTGAGCCAGGTTTGTCCAATTTGCTTTGCAGTGATATTTTTATCATAATTAAAATGTTTTAAAGCATTAATAAATCTAAATGTTCCTGTTAAATCATCGTCAGTAACATGAAGAGGAAAATTTAACTTATCATTTACATAGTAATTAATTGGACCCAGCTCCTCCATGATTCTATCATAGTGCCAACCCTCAAAAGGACGGCCTAAATAAACACCAATTACTTTTCCTAAAACACCTGCATATACTTTATCTTCATAGGTTTTATTTAGTTCCATTTAATAAAAATTACTCCCGTTTTATAAATTAACCTTTAGTTGCTCCACTCGTTAAACCAGCAATAAACCTTCTTTGGAAAAACATAAATAAAATAGCAATTGGTGCTGCCATTAAAATAGACGCTGCACTCACCAATCCGTAATCATTTGCAAATCTACTTTGGAATGTAAACAAAATTGACGAAATAGGTTTGTACTCATCAGTAATAATAAAAGTAATAGCAAATAAAAACTCATTCCAAACTGTTAATGACACAATAAGTGCTGTTGTTAAAAAAACTGGCCAAGATAAAGGAAGGGCAACTCTTGTAAATAACTGCATCACAGATGCTCCATCTAACTTAGCAGCTTCAAAAAGTTCTGTAGGCAATTGCAACATATAAGATCGAATTAAGAAAGTTGCAAAGGGGGCATTCAACGCACTATAAATAATAATTAATCCTATTCTTGTATCTAAGAGATATAAACTCTTCCACATTAAAAATAATGGTAAAATAAATAATTGAGCAGGAATACTTATTCCAACTAAAAGGTATAAGCCAACAACAATCGTTTGAATTCCTCTTGGATTTAAAACTGCCAAACTGAAAGCAGCAAGGCCTGAAACAGTCAAATTTAATATCAATGTCCCGATAACTAAAGTAAGTGAATTCATAAATATTTGAGTGTAATTTCCATTCACCCAAGCATCATAATAATTCATTAATCTTATTTCATTTGGAAAACCTAAAGGATTTGCACCAAATTCAGAAGATGGTTTTATAGAATTAAAAGCTAAAACTAGTAATGGTAAAATGATTGTTAAAGCCATAAAAATCAAAATGGCATGATTTATATAGCTAGATCTTTGTCTAAATCTTGCAGTTGCCATTTATAATCTTATACCTCCCAACCCATCCGCCTTAAAATTGCAAAAAAACCAACTATAATACCGACATAGAAGAACATCATAACACCTATAGTAGATGCATAACCAACATTCATTCGTTGAAAGGCTTGAGAGTACAGATGATTTGCTACAACTTCAGAACTATATGCTGGTCCACCCATTGTTAAAATGTATACATAATCAAATGTTGGGACAGACCAGATAATGATAATTATTAAAGATAAAACAAAAATTGGACGTATCATTGGTAAAGTAATGTATCTAAATTTTTGAAATTTTGTTGCTCCTTCAATATCTGCTGCTTCATAAAGAGAGTCATCAACTTGATACATTCCAGTTAAATAAATAATAACTAAGAAGCCCCAGAAGTGCCACATATCTACCCAGGCAACAGCGTATAAAGCAGTCTCCTTCATTGCAAAAGGTGACTTAGCAAGAAAATCAATACCTTGATTCTCAAACCAACCACCTAAACCATGTCTTGGATGGAATATGTATCTCCAAATCAAACAGTTAACGATACTGGCTAGAATATATGGAAAAAAATATACTAGCCTATAAAAAAGTTGTCCTCTTTTAATTCCAGTTAAAAGATAGGCTATAATAAGTGCTACGATTACTGGTATTGTTAAGAACATTACTGTCCAAATTATGTTGTGTTTAACTGCTTTCTTGAAAACACGGTCTCTAAATAATTCTTGAAAGTTTTCTAATCCAACGTAATTTATTCTGCCAAAACCATTCCAGTCCGTTAAACATAACAATAAACTTAGTACCGATGGAAACATCACCACAAAGAAATGAATAAATATTACTGGAAATAAAAAGTACCAGGAAATTGCATTTATACTTGTTAAAAATTTTGGCATAATTTTATTATTTTTAATAAGGGGAAAATATTTCCCCTTATTTAAATTTATAAATTATCTTTTTCCAACTGGAACTAATGCATCGTCTGCACGAGCTTGATCCCAAAGTCTTTGAGATTCTTCCATAAATTCAAGTGGAGTAATATCTCCAGCCCAAACCACTTCCATATCTTTCCAAATATGAACACCTGGATCATTCGGATAGAAAGTCCATGTTGTATATCCATAGTTTCCAGAATCAGAAGCTTCTGCGAATTCAGTTAAGAATCTTTTTTGTCTTGGATCAATATTAGGATCAAAGTCAGCATCAGTATATTTTAGTGGTAACAACCAAGCACCATAACCTAAACTACCCGTAACTTTAAGAGCTCTTGCTTTATCAGAAAGAATCCAATCAATTACTTTTGCAGCTCCATCAGCATTTTTAGATGCTGCATTAATGGACATTGTTCCACCTGTTGCAAGTTGGTAATTAGGAGCACTTCCTGCTTGAGAATTTAGAATCGGTAAAGGATTCCAATCCCAATCATCAGAAGATTCTCCAAAATTCGTTGCCGTTACATTGAAACCCCAAGTTCCAATCATGAGCATCGCAGAACCTCTAGTAGCAAACTCGTTATTAAAATCATCCCAATCTAAAGAATAATATGTCTCTAAATCCCCAGACCAATAACCTTCATCTACCATATGTTTTCTTAAAAGTTCAATTGCTTCTACAAACTCTGGATCAGTCCACTTTTTTTCACCAATTAATGCTTTATAGACATTATCTGGTCCAGCATAAGTGTTGAAATAGTTTCCTACTAAATGTTCGTGAGTTGGCTGCCATCCAGCAGAACCATACGCGTAAACATTCATTCCCTTGGCTTTAATTTTAGCAGCTAAAGATTCAACTTCTTCTAAATTATTTGGCGTACTCCATCCATTTTCTTCAAACAAAGTTTTATTATAAAAATAAATCATTGTTTCATAGTTTTTTGGAATTGAATATAATTCACCATCAAATACTCCTGAGTTGTAAGCCCAACCTAGAAGCTTATCTTGCCAACCATATTGATCAGCATACTCTTGCATAGATTTAACAAGACCTGCATCTTGGTAAATTTTTATGTAAGAAGCACCAGGTGTATCAAACATGTCCGGTCCACTTCCAGATAAAAGAGCTGGTCTGATAGTATCATTAATGTCTTCTTTGAATACGCATTCCAATTCTACTTCATCTTGTTCAGCATTAAAAGCATCACACATCATTTCTTGGACTGTAGGGTCAGTATCTGCACTACTTTCCATCCACCAAACTACTTTAGTGGCAGCAAATGTTGAAGTTGCGAAAAAAGCTGTAAGAATAAAAGTTAAAAAAATATTTAAAATTTTATTCATCATTTCCTCCATATATAAGAAATTTATACTACAAATAGAAACCCTGTAAATCTATTTATGAAATATTTTGATCCAAAAAAACGAGGAAAATTAGGAATTGCGACAAAAAATTAATCTAAAGCATAAAAATCATTTGATCCCTAATTAAACTTAAAAAATAGTTAAAAGAAAAATAAAAAATAACTATTAAAAAAATTGCTATTAAAGACCAAATTATAAATTTTATCATTTTATAGTTTTTATAAATTAAATAATGTTTAAGGATAGTAATAATATAATATAAATTATTATTATATTCTAATCATAATTATGAAAAACAAATTATTTGATATTTGGAAAAAAGATAAAGCATCTATCAATGCGTGGCTTTCTATACCTAATTCTTTTACGGCAGAAGCCTTTGGTAAAATGGGTTGGGATTCAGTAACCATCGATATGCAGCACGGCCAGAATGATTATTCAAGTTCAATTGCAATGATTCAAGGATTAACAAATAGTGATACTGTACCTATGACAAGAGTTCCATGGAACGAACCTGGTATTATTATGAAAATGTTAGATTTAGGTGTTCAAGGAATTATTGCGCCAATGATTAATACTAAAGAAGACTGTGAAAAATTTGTTTCATATTGTTATTATCCTCCCATAGGCCAAAGAAGTTTTGGTCCTATGAGAGCTCAAGTAGTTTATGGTTCAGATTACTATCAACACGCAAATGATAATATTGTAAGTTTAGCAATGATCGAAACAAAACAAGCAGTGGAGAACTTAGATGCCATTCTCTCGGTTCCAAACTTAACTGGCATTTATATTGGGCCTGCGGATATGAGTTCTTCTTATGGTTTGCCACCTAAATTTGATGTTCGTGAAGATCCGGTATTTTCAAATATTAAAATGATTGCAAAAAAAGCAAAAGAAAAAGGAAAGATTGCAGGTATCCATAATGGATCAGTAAAGTATATGAAAGAAATGATGGAGTACGGTTTTCAATTTACCACTTTACTTTCTGATTTTAGAATGATGACATCACATGCTGAAAGTTTATTAAAAGAATTGAAAGATGTAGATACTAAATCTGATAGTACTAGCGCATATTAATTGTCGCTTAATTACTAACTAGATCCTCTTCCATTTTAATTAATTCATACCATCGATTTTCTTTTGTATTTAGATCACTATTAAGATTTTCCATTTTTGAAGTTATTTCTTGATAGCGTTCAAAATTTTCCAAATATAAGTTTGTATCCTTCAATTCATTTTTAATATCTTCTAATTCTTGTTGAATATTTTTTATTTGGTTTGGTAATTGCTCTAATTCATATTGAAACTTATACGATAATTTATGTTTTGAACTTTTTACTTTGTTGTTTTCTGAATATGATTTTTTTATTTCTTTATTTTTCTCAACTTGTTGATTTTCAGATTTTAAAAAATCACTATATCCTCCAAAAAACAATGAAACATTTCCATCTTCTTTGAAATGTAAAATTTTATTTACAGTTTGATCTAAAAAATCTCGATCATGCGATACTATTAGCAATGTTCCATTATAATTGGATAGCATTTCAGTTAATAGATCTAATGTTTCTAAATCTAGGTCATTTGTTGGCTCATCTAAAATAAGTCCAGTCTTCGGATTAGCTAATACTTTTGCCAAAAGTAATCTATTTTGCTCTCCTCCTGATAATGTTTGTATCGTATGGTTAACATTTTTAGGATCAAACTGAAAATCTTTCACATAGCTACAAACATGCCTATCTTTTCCTTGAACTTTTAAATAATCACCTCCAGAGGGAACTAAAATATCTTTAATTGATTTTCTTCCATTAAGATCATTACGCATCTGATCAAAATAAGAAAATTCTAAATTTTTTTTCAACTTAATTTTACCTTTAGAAATTTTTATTTCATTAAGAATTGTACGTAGAAAAGTTGATTTACCACTCCCATTATTTCCTAAAAGACCAATACGATCATTCTTTGAAATTTTAATGGATAAATTTTTAAAAACAAATTCACTTTGATTTGGATATTTCACAAAAACTTCCTGAAGTTCAGCAATGAATTTAGATTGATCTGTAGATTTTTTAGAAACTTGCGGTCTTAAAGATTTAATTGCACTTCTATAAGAAGCTTCATCCTTTTCTAATTGCGCTTTTAATTCTTTTGCTCTTTTTAATCTTTTTTCATTCCGCTTAACTCGCGCCTTTACTCCTTTATTAGCCCACTCAAGTTCAATATTGACAAATTGCTTTCTATTTCTCAATTCTCTATATTCTTGATCTAGTAACTCCTCTGACCATTTGTCAAAATCCTTAAATCCTCTTGGGCTTACTCGTAATTTTCCTCTATCTATCCAAAAAACTTTATTCGTGAAATTGCTTAGAAAAGTTCTATCATGACTCACACATATAATTGTCTTATTTAAATTACGTAAATAACTTTCTAGCCATTCAATACATTGTAAATCTAGATGATTAGTTGGCTCATCTAATAACAAAACATCGGAGTCTTTTAATAAAGATCTAATTAAATAAACTTTTCTTTTTTGACCTCCTGAAAGATCTTCAACATTAGCAAGTTTATCTAAATTGAGTTTATTGCAAAATATATCAACAAAATGTTTGTTTTGTTCATTAAGTAAGTCTGAAAAATTCTCTTCAATGGTTTTGTTATCTAGTTTTTCAAATTTTTGATTAAAGTATCCAACTTTAAGACCAGGGTAATTCCATAATTCTCCTGTATCTAAATCTTGATCACCATAAATTGTTTTCATTAAGGTAGTTTTTCCAACACCATTCTTACCCACGAGTGCAATCATATCACCCTTGTGTAAATTTAGGTTTAAATCTTGAAAAATTACTTTTTTTCCAAACTTAATTTCTACTTCTCGGAGAGAAAATAATAAATCACTTGCCACGAATTAAAGTCTTATATAATTTTATAATAAACAACTATAAAATCTAATATCATAAATATTATAAACAAAATTGCGACTCTAAGTAGAGACCATTGACCTTTAGGAAAAATATATTCAAAAAATTTCATAATTAACTCTATAATTGATTTTTTGATTGAAGAAAATTTAAATTAGCGGGCAAATGCCCGCATAATTATGATCTACTATAAATGTAAAAAGCTAACGTAAATAAAGCAGTTAAAACAACATTTACATACGGTGTAGCACCCGCAATGACTCCTGTTACAATATGGAATAAGATAATCCCAGTAAATAAAAGACTACCAAAAGCAAATAACATTCCAATTGATTTAAGATTTTCTGCAGCAATATCAGGAAATCTCCAGCTCCAAATACCAACTACAAAAAGCACAACTCCTGTAAACTGACCAAATGTAATTAAATCTGGTGTAGCTTCCCAACCAGTACCAAGTGCAATCCAAATTGATCCCAAAAATAATGAGCCCAACCCATTAACTATTAATACAACACCTTGAATTTTGAAAAGTAAAGTAAGATTCATTTATCCTCCTTCAAATATAAAAAACTAAATATTAAAGATAAAGATTCTGTAAAAACTTTTTGTATTAATTTATAATACTAAAAAATAATTATTTTTCATTTAATCGTAACCATTTAATACAATCTTCAAGTCTATCATCGCCCCAGAATACTTCTGTGCCATCGTATATAAATGTTGGACTTCCAAAAACTCCTTTTTTGTAGGCATATTCAGTATTGCTTAGATATTTATCTTTTATTTCCTGTTCATTAGCTTTCTTTATCGTAGTATCAGGATCCAAGTTTAATTCTTGAAAGATTTCATTTAAATTTGGTTGTGTAGCTGGTTCTTTCCCTTGCTGAAACCATCTTTGATATGTTTTAAAAACATAATCGACTCCCCATCCTTCATTCATTCCAAGAATTGCTATTTGATTTGCCAAATCGAACTCTTTTAATGGGTATGGTGCAGGAACCTTTGCTTCAAATCCATAAAATTTTGCGCGTCTTTCAATATCTCTCCACATGTAATCTGATTTTATTTTTTTAGCTGGTGGAGTGAATGGAATGTTGTCCATATCCATCATAATTTTTCTTACACTAAAGGGATGCCAATTAAATTTAATATTTTCTTTTTTTGCAACTTCATGCAACCTATTAACTGATAGGTAAGTGTAAGTACTGCCAATTGAAAACCAAAAATTTATTTCTTCCATAAATATAGTTTTATCAACTTAATTTTATCATTCAATAATAATCTCATCAGGTGTTGAATCTATTTCTTTTTTATGATCCCACGTAATTCCATTTTTACCAGATCCAAACTTAGCGGATTTATTTGTAAAAG
>CACFXU010000008.1 GCA_902570155.1 uncultured Alphaproteobacteria bacterium | reverse complement strand
TTACTAAATGAGTATTTGGAAGTCTTGAATGTATTTCTTTTATTCTATCGATTGCTAAAATATCACCTGTAGGTGGTCGAGAAAATTTATAAGCTCCATGACTCGTTCCAATAGCAATAGCTAATGCATCTACATTAGTTGCCTTAACAAAATCTGATGCCTCATCTGGATCTGTTAAAAGTTGATCATGATCAAGTTTGCCTTCTGCACCAACACCATCTTCTTTTTCCCCAGTTCCAGTTTCCAAAGAACCTAAGCATCCAATTTCTCCTTCAACGGAAACACCTAAGGCATGCGCCATATCAGTTGTTTCTTTGGTAACTCTAACGTTATAATCAAAGTCTGAAGGTGTTTTTTGGTCATCCAATAATGAACCATCCATCATGACAGAAGTAAATCCAAGTTCGATACAATTTTTGCAATCTGATGGAGATCCACCATGATCTTGATGTAAAACAGTTGGAATGTCTGAAAATTCGTACATTGCGGCTTCTACTAATTTTTTAACAAAAATGGGGCCAGCGTATTTTCTTGCTGCTCCAGAAGCTTGCAAAATAACTGGGCTATTTAACTCTTTAGCCCCTTCCATTATAGCCCTAATCGCTTCCAGGTTATTTACATTAAATGCTGGTACACCATAATTATTTTCAGCAGCATGATCTAATAGTTGTCGAAGCGCAATTAATGACATATGTCAACTCTAATAAACATAATAATAATTAATTCAACTAAACAGTGAAAGAAATTTTAAAATATTCTTGCCTAATTTTTTTATATGCATTGTCACATAGTTATTTAGCAACATGTTTTGCTATTGATTTAAAAATAAAAGGTTATGAAGAACGTTACATAGGTCTATCGTTATCATTCTGGGGTATTGGAGTTATTTTAGGAGCATTATTACATAATTTAATAAGAAAAAAATTAAATTTGATTTCAACAATTTTGTATGGTTCATTGATTCAATTTACATTCTCATTAATTTTTTTATTTGATCAAAATACTTTCCTTGTGGCTTTAATGCAATTTGTTATGGCTATAACAAGCACAATTAATTCATTAACGCTTGAATCATACATCAGCTCTAAATTTAAAAAATCATCTGGTTTCTACATATCTTTATTTTGGTCATCTGCTGGATTAGGCGCACTTACTGGAAGTCTATTTATTGCAATTAATGGTATAAATAATTTTACATATTATTTAGCTGTTTTATTTTTTCTTATGCATTTTATTCCAATCTATTTATTTCGTTTATCTATTAGTAAAATTGCCATTGAAAACCTTAGTCTTAAATTATCTAAAAACGTTTTAAATAAAATTAAATATTTACTTTTTTGTGTAATATTATTTGGTGTATGTGATGCTGGATTCAGTTCTTTATTTCCATCTTACTTATTAGAAGAAAATTATAGTGATAAGCAAATTGGAAGAATTAATTTTTTAGCAGGAGCAATAGCATTATTTTTTTATCCATTTATGGGTAAGCTAGTTGACAATTATAATAAAACTATAATTTTTAATTCATTTTGCTTCATTAACTTAATTAACTTATTAGTACTTTATTCAATTAGTGATTTTTATATCTATGTAATTTGTGTTGCTTTTTACTATTATACAATTGGGACAGTTTTTTTAATTACATTTAATATTGTTGGAAAAAAACTTGAAGGAGGAGTTATAGTTTTTGGAATAGCAGGACACTATATAAGTGAGAATATCGGGAGTTTTCTTGGACCTAATCTTATTGGAAATATTATTAATATAAATATAAATTATTTCTTTTTAGTTTTTTTTGTTATCTATATTTTAATTATAGGATTATTTAATTTTAATAATTTTAAAAGAATATAAAACAATAAACTATGGAAAAAAAATTAAGTATAGCTCTCATAGGCTTAGGTTTTGGAGCTGATTTTATTCCGATCTATCTTAATCATCCATTAGTTAGAAAATTAACAATTTTTGATACAAATATTCAAGTTTTAGAAGAGGTTGGAAATCGATTTGAATTGGCAAATAAAGCTAGAAGCTTTGAAGAAATACTTGATGATAAAAGTATTGATGCAGTACATTTAGTAACACCAATACCTCTACATGCTAAACAAACAATTGATGTCTTTCAATCTGGTAAACATTGTGCTTGTACTGTTCCAATGGCGACAAGTATTAAAGATCTATTAGAAATATTAAAAGCCCAAAAAAAAAGTAATAAAGTTTATATGGGAATGGAAACTGCAGTTTACACACGTCATTTCATATACGCACAAGAAATGTTAAAAAATGATAAAATTGGTAGAATTCAATTGCTTAGAGGAGCGCATTATCAAGATATGGAAAAATGGCCTTCTTATTGGATGGGATTACCACCTATGCATTATGCTACACACGCTATTTCTCCTGTTCTTGCTTTAGCCAATACACATGCCAAATCTGTACATTGTTTTGGTTCAGGAGTTATGCGTAAAGAACTAATAAATCAATACAATAATCCTTACCCAGTTGAAACGGCAATTTTTGAATTAGAATATGATACACCTCTTGCAGCTGAAGTAACGCGAAGTTTATTTCATACGGCAAGAGATTATACTGAAAGTTTTAATATATACGGAGAAAAGGGAACGTTTGAATGGCAGCAACTTGAAAATGATAATCCTGTAGTATTTGAAATGAACCCAGATGAAAAATCTTCACATATTCCAAGCTTGGGCAGAGGTAATAAAATTACTTTTGAGCATATCAATGTACCAGATCGCCAAGATTTACTACCTAAAGAAATAGCTCGTTTTACTAAAGAAGAAATATTTAATAAAGATAAAGAGCATCTTAGTTTCATTCAAGGTGGTGGTCATCATGGATCTCACCCACATCTTGTTAATGAATTTGTTATAAGTATTTATGAAAATCGGCAACCATGGCCAAATGGATCAATTACTGCTAATTGGACGGCAGCAGGAATTTGTGCACATGAATCCGCAATGGATGGTGGTCGCAAAATATTAATTCCAAATTTTCAAAAAGATTTTGAATAAAATACTTTAAATGGTGGGCCCTCAGGGACTTGAACCCCGGACCACCCCGTTATGAGCGGGGCGCTCTAACCAACTGAGCTAAGAGCCCTTTTTTTTTACCTTATAGATTATTATAAATATTTTAATAATAGTTATTTTAGGAAATAAACATTTTTTTAACTGCATTGTAAAAATCTTCAGTTACAGTAAAATAGAAGCCATTTTCCTCATGTAACGAATTATTTCCATGACCATTTTCAGTATGAAAATCTGTAAGATGCTTAAAAAAATTATTTATATCTGGGATTTTATATTTTCTTCCGTCATCACTTGTTACAAAATAGTTTTTACTATTCACCTATAACCTCAAAAGCTGATTGAACTAATTGTTTGGTATAGTCGTTTACTGGATTATCGAGTACATTTTTAGTAATTCCTTCTTCAATTACTTTTCCATCTTTCATAACCAAAGTATAATGACACAGCGATCGAATTACTTTCAAATTATGACTTATGAAAATATATGACAAATTGTGATTTCTTCTTAAAGATCTCAACAAATCAATAATTTGTGCCTGAATAGATAAATCCAATGCAGAAGTTGGTTCATCAAGTAAAATAAATTCTGGATTTAAAATTATAGCTCTAGCAATCGCAATTCTTTGCCTTTGGCCACCTGAAAATTCATGAGGGAAACGATGAAGGACAGCTTCATCAAGATTTACTTCATTTAGTGTTTTTTTTATTAAATCGTCTTTTTCTTCTTTTGATAGATCTCTTCTATTTATTTCTAATCCCTCACCTATTATTTGTTTTATTGTATGTCTAGGATTTAAAGAGGAAAAAGGATCTTGAAAAACAATCTGCATATGCTCTCTTAAATCTTTTAATTGCTTAGTATTATAATCTTGTATTTCTTCATCTTTAAAAAATATTTTTCCAGAATTTATATCTTGTAGTTTTATAAGTGACATTCCAAGTGTGCTTTTACCTGATCCACTTTCTCCAACAATGCCTATGGTTTCACCATAACGCGCTTTAATATCAACATTATTTACTGCAATTAATTCTGTTTTCTTTTGATTAAAAAAATTCCCTTTTTTCAATGTAAATTTAACAGTACATTGCTGTCCTTGTATTATATAATTTTTATTGCTTGCATCATAAGGATCGGGTTCACCACTAGGTTCAGAATTAATTAAATGTTTTGTATATTCATGTTGAGGATTATTAAATACATCTTCTGTAATACCTCTCTCAACTATTTTTCCATATCGCATTACACATATTCTATCACTAGTTTTTCTTACAACAGTTAAATCATGTGTAATAAGCATAATTGCCATTCCATATTTTTTTTGTAGATCCTTTAGTAATTTTAATATTTGTGATTGTATTGTAACATCTAAAGCAGTTGTTGGTTCATCAGCTATTAATAAATCAGGTCTATTTGCAATAGCCATTGCAATCATAACTCTTTGTCTTTGACCCCCTGATAACTGATGCGGATATTGATTTAATCTTTCTTCTGGCTGAGGAATTTGTACTTCTTTTAATAATTCAAGGGCTCTTTCTTTTGCAGTAATTTTATCAATTTTATTGTGTTCTCGTAATACCTCTATCAATTGACTACCAATCCTATGGAGAGGATTTAAACTTGTAAGAGGCTCTTGAAATATCATACTAATAGTATCACCTCTGATTTGTCTCATCTGTTCCTGAGTTAAATTTGTAATATCTATATCTTTAAACTCAATCTTGAAATTTGACCCAATTGATGAATTCTTAGGTAGCATTTTCATTATAGTTCTAGCTGTGACTGATTTTCCTGAACCTGACTCACCAACAACAGCAAGGGTTTCACCTTTCATTATGTCAAAAGATATATCATTTACTGCATTGACAATTCCTCCCTCTACACTGAATTTTACTTCAGCATTTTTCAGATCTAATAATTTCTGATTATTTTGTGACTGCATATGGATCTACCGCGTCCCTTATTCCATCTCCAAAAGCATTAAAAGCTAAAACAGTCAATATAATCATTCCAACTGGAGAAATCATCCAGGGAGCATATGCAAAGCTCTGTATATCTAAAGCCTGATTTAACATTACACCCCATGAAACCATAGGATGCTGAACACCTACTCCGATGAAACTTAAAAAAGTTTCAACTAAAATAATTAGAGGAATACAAAATGATGTCCAGACAATTACGTGAGATAAGGTATTTGGAAATATATGTTGAATCATTATTCTTGATCTAGATGCACCTAAAGCTCTTGCTGCTCTAACAAATTCTAGGTTTCTTACTAAAAAAGTTTTACCTCTAATCTCTCTAGCAATTGATGCCCAATTTAATAAAACAATTATTCCAGCAAATAGTACAAACACTGTCGTCTCATCGGCTCTTTTTGGCAAGAGAGCTACTAACGCAAAATATAATGGATAGGATGGAAATGATAATGCAAATTCTGTCACTCTTTGCGCTATTAAATCATACGTTCCTCCAAAATATCCTGAGCTTATACCTACCATTAATCCAATAACCAATGATGCTGAAACTGCAAGTAAAGCAAAGAGCATAGTAATTTGTGTTCCGACAAACATTCTTGAAAGAATATCTCTCCCCATATTATCAGTACCCAATAAGTGAATATTACCTTCGTTATTGCCAAATAACCGAAGCTTAGTCTTAAAACCAAAAATAGAATATTCATCACCCTGAATAAAAAAATAAATAGGTATCATTTCATCTGAATTAGAGTAAGAGAATTCAAAAGTTTCCATGTCCATTTCTTCAATAAGTTTAAATACAAATGGTCTTAAATGAAAATTACCTTCAGAATCTATAAATCGAATTAATTGTGGTGGATTATATAATTCATCCTGAACAGTCTTCTTATAACTATGAGGTGATAAAAATTCTGCAAAAATAGCAATAAAAAAAATAAACAACACACCATATAAACCAAACATTCCGTAACGATTTTTTCTTAATCTTAAATATGAAAGGTGCCAATGGGAATTTATATTTGAAAATTTTTGTGCCTCAGCATTAAGAGATCCATTTTTATTTTTGGAAGTCATTAAGCCTCACCTCCGGACATATCTCTAATACGAGGATCAAGTAATGCCAATATTATATCTGCAATAAAATTACCAATTACTAATACGAGAGACAAAATCAAAAATATTGAAGATGCAACATATATATCCATTGTGGTAACGGATGATAAAATCAATGGTCCAATAGTTGGTATTGCTAATACAATTGCTACTTCAATCTCTCCTTCAATTAAATAGCCAACGCTTCTACCTTGATTCATGATTATTGGATGTAAAGCGTTTGGAACACCATGTTTCCATATAATCTTACTTTCCTTTAACCCTTTAGCCCTTGCGGTTTCTATAAATTGCATTTTTAAAACATCTAATAAATTACCTCGCATCATTCTCATTTGATATCCTGCTCCTACAAAACTTCCAACTGCAATAATTGGCCAGGTATGGAGCAAGAAATCCCATGTTTTTGCAAGACTCCACCATCCCTCTTGTAAAACATATTCTTGTGAAAATATTGAGCCATAATATGGTGAATGAAATTTAATAGCCCAGAAGTATAATATAACTAACGCTACAATAAACTTAGGAATTGAAAAAGCTAAAAATGTAAAGACTGTAGCAAGTTGATCGCCTAGTTGATATTGATGTGTAGCAGCATAGACGCCAGCTAATATTCCAATAGTTACGGCATTAAAGTAACATATAAAAGCTAATAATAATGTTCGTGGAACTCTATCTCCTATTGCTTCATTAACTGATCTCTGTTGAATAAATGATTCTCCTAAATCCCAATAAAGAGTGATATTTTTTACCCAATTAAAATATTGAATGTAAAGTGGTTTATCTAAACCTAATCTAACTCTTAAAGCTTCAGCTTGAGCCTCAGCATCCTCTTCACTGACACCTCCCATTGACATTGTTTGAGCTTTCCATTGAGTTGCATAATCACCGGGCATTGCCTGAACAAGAAGAAAAGCAACAAGAGTTATAGCAATTAATAGAGGAATAGTTGCAATAATTCGTTTTAATAAAAAAAATAAAAAAGCCATAAATTGTAAAAATGGCCCATTGAAAAATGGGCCATTGTATTGATTTATTTATTTATATTCAGCCAAAACACCAGGTAAGAACTCATCTATTTGATCAGCTTTAGGGGTATAAAGTCTTTCCCTAAAAATTGCATCTTCACCCCATTCGTACATATATACTGGAGTGCCTGGATGATTATTCTTTATCCTTTTGTTAATTAAAAGTGCAGCAGGTGTTTGTATTAAACCTATTGAATATACATTTTCAGTACTTACCTTTTGAATTTCGTAAGCTTTTTCTGCAACAACTTTCAAATCATTAGTAGCAAGAATGTCGTTACCTAAATTAGCTAAAGTTTTTTCAAATGGAAGTAAATCACCTTCATTACTTTTATGTTGAACAGGATTTTCAGGAGTTATTGGTAACTCATCAGCCATGTTTTTCGTTACAACAAGCCAATTGTGTCTATTAATATATAAATTCCAATTTCCCGCATCAGTAATTGCTGCCGTATCGTTTGAAGGTTTTAATATAGGTTTTAATCCTACCGCTTCAAACATTGGAACTATACTATCCCCAATTTTAATATCAGTTGATCTTTCATTACTGAAAAGGATGTCCAACGCTATATCTTCTCCTCCATTAGGAAAATTTCTAATACCGTTTCCATCACTATCAATAAGACCTAAACCATCTAAGATTGAATTGGCACCATCAACATTGTATCCATAATAAATAGAATCCTCAAAGCGATGAAAAGGAGATCCTGCAGAAAATCCTCCAGCATGAGGATGGAAGAAAGGACCTCTCGCAACAGATTGACCCATAGTGTCTCTATCCATTGCATGAGAAAGTGCTTTTCTAAACTCCAAGTTTCTGAAAAGTTTTCTTAACTCTCTATCATAATCATCTTGAGCTCCAAATTCAGAGGAAAGATTTACATATAATTTCCATGTCAAAGATCTAGAACCAAAGACTGATCTAACAGGCGAGTTAGGATCTTTATTTTGCTTTAAGGCTTCAACGTAGTTACCAGGATTTTCCATATTAGAATAATCACCAGTTCCTGCTAGAGCTTGCGTAGTTCTATCATCCCATGTGGTTAATTTATAAATCGTTTCATGGTAATATGGAAGTTGATTACATTCTTCATCAACTTTCCAGTAATAAGGATTTCTTTTCATCACCACCAGTTCGTCAATTTTATGAGCAACTGGAACATAAGCTCCAAGTGTTGCTATAGGCACCTCATCAGGTGGTAAAGCCATTGTATATGTATCGTAAGTTGCATCACTATTATAATCTGGGTGATGTGGTTTTAAAATGTGAGAAGGCCCTGGAGCACCTCCCATATGCGCAAGCTGTGATAGAACAGCATTACCTTTTGGAGAATCAAAATTAAACCTAAACGAATATGGTCCTAAAATATCAACTGTCGTTCCTGCACCAAGAGCATCCTTTGGAAGCCTCGAGTTTACATTTGCATTTTGAACATTATCGTTCCACCAAAAATCAATATCTTCAGTATCAAATGGATCTCCATCAGACCATTTTACACCTTCAACTAAATTCATAGTTAAAGTAGTGCGATCGCTATTAAACTCCCAGTCAGTTGCTAGGTTTGGAAGAGGTAAAGCTTCTTCAGGTTTAACTTGCCATAGTGGACCTAGTCTTGTTAATGATTGCATTAACTGCATGCTAATGCCACCCCAACCTTGATGTTGTCCAGCCATCCAGTTCCAACCTTCAGGTCTTCCTCCAATAACATGACGAAATGTTCCGCCATAATCACCAATTCCATCAACCATTTGAGCTTTTGACATCATCATTGGTGTTTTTGGAAGTCTCTCAGCTACTGGTGGTAGCTTTCCAGCTTCAACATAAGCTGCAGTTAAAGGAGCTTCATTATAACTATCACAACTTTTGTAAGAGTATAAATCATCTCTTCCAACTAACTCAACTTCTATACCTGACATACTTTTATCAGGTGGTAGAGTTTCAAGAGCACTAGCACCAGAAGTCATAGCAACCATGCTGACACCTACAAGTAAACTTGCTGCCTTACTCTTGAAAGTAAATTTGGTTTCAATACCCATCTTATCCTCCCATTGAATAATTTTAACTAAATTAAAATGTTTTTTTAATTCAAAATCAATAACAATTATAAATGTTATTCAGTTAATCTAAGAATTCACTGAAAGATTAATATATTGACTGTGAGTAAGAGAATCCTTGATTATTTCGTTAAATTTCTCAGAAAAATCATTGTAATATTTTCTTGATGTTGAGCGTAAGTCATATTTGCTCATTTGTTCTCTTGCGGATTCCTTACTTAATAGACCAAGACCATCAACGACTGGGTAGTATAACTGTGATTGTACATGAGGAAGGCCAGAGAGATAATCATCAAAATGATCAAGACTTGGAAGTTCATCTTGCCATAAAGAAATAAATTTTTTTGTTTCTTCGCTTATACATTCATCTGCAACGTATTGCCAAAATTTTGAATCTCTTCTTTTGGAAACATAGTGCATATTTAAAAAAGTTTTAAAATCATCAAATTGTCGTCCAATTCGATTGTTAAAATTAGATATTAATTCTTCATTATTAAAGTCCATTTCTTTCTTAAGATATTCAGTTGCAAATAAAATAATTTGAATCAAAGTACTATGAATAGAAGTAGCTTCTAAGGGTTCGAGGAACCCAGATGATAAACCGATAGCTAAACAATTTTTAACCCAATATTTTTCTAACCTACCACTGTTAAACTTAATGTCTCGTCTTGGTTCAATTTTGTGACCAAGAACTTTTTCTATTTCTTCTTGTGCTTGATCAGGTGAGATAAATTGATCACAATAAACATAACCAGCACCAATTCTTTCTTGTGTAGGAATTTGCCACATCCATCCATACTTTTGGGCCCAAGCTAAAGTATAATTAATGTAGTTTTCTTCTTTTATGTCTAAAAAAAATGGCATCGCTCTATTTACAGGAAGATTATCTTGATAAGAGATCCATTTGGTTTTGAATACATCTCCAATAATCAATTTTTTAAAACCACTACAATCAATAACTAAATCAACATCCAATTCTAAACCACTTTCAAAACATAGAGATTTAATTGATCCATCTACATTTTGTGTTGATGATGTATAAATATCATCAATAATCTCAATATTTTTAGATCTTTTATTTAAATAGCTTGCAACTTGAGAATTATCAAAATGATATGCATAATAAAATGGACTTATTAGTTCTAAATTATTATTTTTAAAAGTATAAGGTACTTTTTTATTTTGCATAAGCATTGTATGCAAATGAATTTCAGAAACCGGTCTTCCAGCAGCGACAGCATATGCTTTTAAATACTCGAAATTTTCTGGTTTATTTTTTGGAGCAATTAATTGAGGGTCATCTATAGGTCCATAATACGTATACCCTAATTCTTTCCAGTCTTTATGTACTATTCCAAATTTTAATGTAGCTTTTGTTTCTTTCAAAAAATCAGATTCATCTAAATTATATTTTTTTAAAAATTCATAAAATATGCTGGTAGTCCCCTCTCCAACACCAATTGTTGGTATTTTAGAAGACTCTATTATTTTAACATTTGTATTAAGTTTGTTAGAATAAAAAAAGTCACTTAATATATATGCAGCTAGCCATCCTGCAGTGCCTCCACCTAAAATTACGACATTTTTTATTTCTTTCATTGCTTAAGCATCAAATTCGAATGCTTGTGCTTCCACAAGTAAAGAAGATGCTTCATCATTTTTTAGTTCTTCAGGAGATCTAGTTTTCATTCTTGCAGCACCTTTAAAATTTTTCTTTTTTACATTAGAATTTTTAATTCTCTCTAGAGCTGGTTCAATTTCGTTTTGATATTGAGGAAGCCATTTAGATTGAGCTACAATCATTTCATCTACCATAGACCAAACTTCATCAGGTGCACAAACTGCACTAACTAATGGATCTTGCAAAACTGCTAATTTTAATAAATTTAGATCTCCGTCTATTGCAGCTTTGACTGCCATTCTCTGAACATCTATCGATGTTCTACAAAGTGATGCACAGGCCATTGGAAGCTCAACACCTTTAATCATTTTAATTCCATCTTTATCAACTGTTCCAGTACTTTCAATAACACAGTCATCTGGTAAATTTGTTATAGTACCATTATTAACTACATTAAAATGACCACGATAAGGTCTATTTGTTTCAATTGACTCAATTATATAACTACCATGCTCAGAAGATCTTTTATGATTATTTAAATCGATACCCGACTCACTCAAAAATTTTTCAAAGTCTTCTTCAAACCAATTTCTTTTCTCTGATGTAACTCTTAAATATCCTCCCGTTTCGCCATGTATCCAATTGGACAAATCTATCCATTTAGGAATATCCTCAACTCTTTTTCTATACCATGGAAGATACTCACTTAAATGGCCATTACTTTCAGTAGAAAATAAACCAAATCTTTTTAGAATATCAATTCTTACTTTTTCTTGTTTAGAAATTTCTGGATGTCTTTCCAATGCATCTATAAGTTCTTCTTTTGATACTTTTTTTCCTTTGAATTTCAGATCTATGTACCAGGTCATATGATTAATTCCGCTACACATATATTCAAGATCTTTTGAGTTTTCAGATCCCAATGCTTTAGAGATTAGTTTTGCGCCACCTTGAACACCGTGACATAGTCCAACTGTATTTACTTTTGCTTCTGATATTGCTGCCCAAGTGTTCATGGCCATTGGATTTGAATAATTCAAAAACAAAGCATTTGTATCCGAATAAGATTTTATATCTTTACAAAAATTTAAGGTTTGGGGAATATTTCTTTGACCATATAGAATTCCTCCAGCGCAAATGGTGTCCCCTACACACTGATCTACACCATATTGAAGAGGAATATTAATATCATGCTCAAATGCTTCTAGTCCTCCAATGCGTGTACAATTAATTATATATTTTGCTCCCTCTAATGCTTTTTTTCTATCGGTTGATTGTTCAATAGTTGCAGGAAGATTATTAGCATCAATATCTTTTTGGATAAGTTTTGAAACAAAATCTAAATTTTTTTCAGAAATATCGTGAAAAAAAAAATTTGTATCATGAAATTCAGGAACCTTTAGCAGATCTCTTACTAATGTTTGAGTAAATCCTATACTTCCAGCTCCAATAAAACTAACTTTCATACTTATATATCCTATACTCCCTAATATTTATTGACAATATTTAATTTATCAAAGAAATTAAAGTTTATTTATATGAGTGACATAAAGGAATTCATCTCAAATGGCTTTGTCCTAAAGAAAAAACTCTTTTCTAATGAAGAAATCAATAAATTAAATCAATATATAGCCATTAGAAAAGATAAAGAAGAAAGTGCAAGAGAGACTAATACTTCAACTGGAAAATTAACAATGACAATGTGGAATCATCCTTCAGAAGATTTATTTGGAAAATTTTCTACTAATGAAAGAATAGTCAAACCAATGGAAATATTCTTAAATGATGAAGTTTATCATTATCATTCTAAAATTATTTGGAAAAATCCAGGCGATGGTGGATTTGATTGGCATCAAGATTATGGTTATTGGTATCACAATGCTTGTCTTTATCCAGATATGGCATCATGTTTTATAATGTTAGATAAAGCAAATAAAGAAAATGGTTGCCTTAAAGTATTAAAGGGTTCTCATCGTGTTGGAAGAATTAGCCATGAACGATCAGACACACCTGAACAAACAGCTGATAATGAAAGAATAAGAGAATTAGAAAAAAGACATGAGTCTGTTTATATTGAAGCAGAACCAGGAGATGCATTATTCTTTCATGCAAATCTATTGCACTCTTCTGATGCAAATAAATCACAAAATTCTAGAAGAACATTAATAGTGTGCTTTAATACTAAATCCAATAATCCTTATAAAGAAATTGGACATGCTTCTTATAACCAGTTAAAAGTAGCAAATCATAATTCAATTATGGAGTATAAAATTGACTAAACTCACAATCATTGGTGCTGGTAGCGCAGTATTTACCAAAAATATTTTTACTGATTTAATGTTCATTGATGATTTTAAAAAAATGGATATTGCACTGGTAGATATTGATGAAAAAAGATTAAAAATTTCTCATGAATTATTAAATGTAATTGCAAAAAAGTTAAATGCATCCCCAAATATAAAATCATACACTAATAGAAAAGAAGCTTTAGCAGGTTCTGATTTTGTTCAGTCAACTATACAGGTAGGTGGTTATAAACCATCAACAGTAATCGATTTTGATATTCCAAATCAATTTGGGTTAAAACAGACAATAGCTGATACCCTTGGTATTGGTGGAATTATGAGAGGCCTAAGAACGATTCCCGTTTTAGTAGATATTGGTAAAGACATAATGGATCTTTGTCCAAATTCTTTATGGTTACAATATGTGAACCCAATGTGTTCAAACATGATAGCAATAAATAATGCTTGCCCTGGAATTAAATCAATAGGACTTTGTCATTCTGTACAAGGAACTGCAGAAATGCTTGCGAGAGATTTAAATGAAAAAATTGAGGATATTGATTATCTCTGTGCTGGAATTAACCACATGGCTTTCTATAAAAAGTTTACAAAAAAGAATGGCAATGGTGGAGAGGATCTTTATCCAAAATTAAAAAAATTAGCTGATGATATTGTCAGTGATAAAATAACATCAACTAGAAGTATAGGTAAAGACAGTGAATCAGATAAAGTACTTCATGAAAAAGTAAGATACGAAATTTTAAGACGATTTGGTTATTTTGTTACAGAGTCTAGCGAACATTTTGCTGAGTATGTTCCTTGGTTTATAAAACAGAACAGACAAGATTTAATTGATCAATATAAAATTCCCATAGAAGAATACATTGATAGATGTGAAAATAATATCAAGCTTTGGGATGACTTGGAAAAAGATATGACACCCATACATAATCAACCTCTAAAAAGAGGAAAAGAATATGCATCATACATAATGGATGCTGTAGCAAACAACAATGGAGTGACAATTAATGGTAATGTGATGAATGATGGATATATTGATAATTTACCATCAAATTGTTGTGTCGAAGTTCCTTGTTTAATTAATTCAAAAGGTAATCAACCACAAAAAACTGGTCGCTTACCAGAGCATTTAGCAGCTTTAATGAGAACTAATATAAATGTTCAAATATTGACTGCTGAAGCTGCATTAACAAATAAAAAAGAGCACATCTATCATGCTGCAATGCTTGATCCCCTTACTGGAGCAAATTTATCAATCGATGAAATATATGCAATGGTTGATAAGTTAATTGAAGCACACGGGAAATATTTACCCAAATATCATTAATGTCAAAACTTACAGTTAAAGATTTATTTGATAAAAAAGGAAAAGTTAAATTAACAGAACTATATGTAACAAATGCTTTAGAAGCATATGCAGCTGAACAAGCTGGTATAGATATTCAAATTGTTTCATTTAAAAAAGATACATTAAGAACAGGTGTGCCAACAAATAGATGGTTTAGGGATGCGCATATTAAAGATATTCGAGACGCAGCGCCAAATACATTTATGATTTATGGTCTTGGTCAATTATCTTCTACAGAAAAAGCAATTGATGCTGCTCTTATTGCAAGAGAAAATGGGGCCGATGCAGTTTATTGCGGTAATAGTCCAAAATATATAGAAGCTCTTCGAAATGAAGGATTGCCAGCCGTCAGTCATATAGGCTTAATACCTTATAAAAGTACATGGACTGGTGGTTTCAAAGCAGTAGGAAAAGATGCTATATCTGCCTACAAAGTTTATCAAGATGCTTTGGCATATGATCAAGCAGGTGCAATTGGTCTTGAGGTAGAATGTGTGCCAGATAGAGTTGCAGAAATTATTACAAAAAAAGTAAATTTATTAACATTGTCTATGGGAAGTGGTCCTAGATGTGATGTTGAGTTTTTATTTATTCAAGATGTTATAGGTACTAATACTGATAGAGTACCTCGTCACGCAAAAGTATTTAAGGATACAAATAAGTCCTATGAGAAGCTATTAGATGACACGATACAAGGACTTAAAAGTTTTATTAAGGATGTAAATAATAAAAAATTTCCAACCAAATCAAATATTGTTGAAATAAAAGATGAAGAGTTTGATAAATTTTTAAATAAGATTGGTTAGATATTTACTGTTAATAAATCTTCTCCAATTATTGGATCTTTGCCAAAATCTTTTTTTACAATTTTCTTTAATTTTGAAACATTAAATCTTGTTGGAACAAAATGTGTTAAAACAAGTTTTTTACAGTTTGTTAGTTTAGCTACTTTACCAACAAGATTACTTGGAGTGTGATATTCTTTAACATTATGTAATGTTTTTTTAGTTCTTAGCTTTGATGTTTTATTCATTTCATATTCTATAAAAACTTCATGAAGTAAAACATCTGAGTTCTGAGCATTTTGCATTAAACTTTCGCATGGTCTTGTATCACCACTTATAGTTAATTTCTTTTTATTATTATAAAATGAAAAACCATAAGAATATGGTACTGGCTTGTGATCTACTTCAAAATATTTAAACTTTATATCTTTTATATTTATTGAACCTGTTTTATCAAATTCATAAACTTTATATTTTAGAGCCTTTATAGATTTTCTTTTTTCATAAGAAATTCTTAAATTTCGTTCATTTTTCCAAGCTAGAAAAATTTGATCAACAAATTTTTTTGTTCCTTTAGGACCATATATTTTCCAAATTGAATCTCTATCCGAATGCCAGGATGATATAACTAATTGGTATAAATCTATTACATGGTCAGTGTGCAAATGTGTAAGTAATAATGCATCAATCTCTGCAGAAGAATGTCCACTTTGGTTTAATCTTTGTGTTACACCAGAACCACAATCAATTAGAATTTTAGTTTTTTTTGAACAAATTAAGTTTGCTGATCCACACCGTTTATAATCAATTGAAGGGCACCCAGTTCCAAGAAGCGTTAGCTTCATTATTCGTCAAGAAATGTTTTTAACTTTCTAGCTCTTGTTGGATGTTTTAATTTTCTTAGTGCTTTTGCTTCTATTTGCCTTATTCTTTCTCTTGTAACACTGAATTGTTGCCCAACTTCCTCTAAAGTATGATCACTATTCATTCCAATACCAAACCTCATTCTAAGAACTCTCTCTTCTCTAGGAGTAAGAGATGAAAGAATTCTGGTAGTAGTGTCACGTAATGAACTTTTTACAGCAGCTTCTATAGGTATAAGTGCATTTTTATCCTCTATAAAATCGCCAAGAGAACTATCTTCTTCATCACCAACTGGAGTTTCTAAACTTATTGGTTCTTTAGCAATTTTTAAAACTTTTTTAACTTTATCTAAAGGCATATGTAATCTTTCAGCCAATTCATTAGGTGTTGGCTCTCTTCCAATCTCTGACATTATTTGTCTTGTAGTTCTAACTATTTTATTGATAGTTTCTATCATATGAACTGGTATTCTAATTGTTCTTGCTTGATCAGCAATGGACCTTGTAATTGCCTGCCTAATCCACCATGTTGCGTAAGTAGAAAATTTGTAACCCCTGCGATATTCAAATTTATCTACAGCTTTCATCAAACCTATATTACCTTCTTGGATTAAATCTAAAAATTGTAGCCCTCTATTGGTATATTTTTTTGCTATTGAAATAACTAATCTTAAATTAGATTCTATCATTTCTTTTTTTGCTCTATTGGCAGATCTTTCACCTTGTTGTACAGTGCCGACTATTCTTCTAAATTCAGATAAAGGTAACTCAGAAGCTAATTGTATTTCTCGGATTTCTTCAATATTTTTATTAATTTCAATATGATTTCTATTAATAAACTTTTCCCAATTTTTATCTTTTGTTGCTAAAAGACTTTGAATCCAGTTTTTTTCAAAGTTGAAATTTAAATATTGAGATATAAAATCTTCTCTTTTAACTCCAGCACTCGTTGCCATACGGAGCATTTTACCTTCACGCAAAAGAAGTTTTTTATTTAACTCATATAACGCCTCCATCAGTGCTTCAATTGTTGTAGAATTAAAATGTACAGCTTTCATGGCGGCAACCATTTCTTTTTGAATTTTTAAATATTTTTTTTCCAAGGTATTGTAGTTTTTTTCATTTTTTTTATCAGCATTTATTAACTCTTGACTATGTTTTTGAAGCTTTTTGAATAATTTAGTTATATCATTAAAATCGTTTAAGACTTTTGGCTTAAGTTTTTCTTCCATTGCTGCTAAAGATACGTTTAAACTATCATCATCATCATCTTGTTGCTGATCACCATCACTATTTTCGTCATTATTATCTTCAGATTGATCTTTTTTCTTATCATTATTTTTTTCATCTGCTCCACTTTCAATTAACTTAAATGTATCATCAAGTTTTGAATCAGAAATATCTGACATGTCGTATGTGGCTTCTAAATCAACTATGTCTCTTAATAACATTGTCCCATCTTTTATTGCATCTTTCCAATTTATTATTGATCTGATTGTCATTGGACTTTCACAAATAGCTCCAATCATCTTCTCTCTTCCAGCTTCTATTCTTTTAGCAATTGCAATCTCTCCTTCGCGACTTAAAAGCTCTACTGCGCCCATATCTCTCAGATATAATCTTACTGGGTCGTCAGTTTTTCCTGTTTGTTTTTTTTCTTGATCTTCAGAAGCTTCTTCAGATTTATTTGCTTGTTCTTTAGCTAATGAAATTAATTCTTGAGCTTCTTCTTCAGAGTAAATTTTTATGTCATTAGATTTAATAAAATTTTCAAACTTTTCTATATTTTCTTCGAGTCTAAGTTTTTTTGGTATTGCTTTCTCAATTATTTTTTTTGTATATATTCCATCAACTTTATGTTTATTGATTAATTTTGTAAAAATATCTTTGATTTTATCCTCAAACCCTGAAATTGCTTTAGGTATTTTTGCAGGTTTATCTTTTTTTAAATTTTTAGCTTCAAATTTTTTAGAAACTTTTTTTGCAACAGTTTTTTTTGTTTTCTTAAGAATTTTAGATTTAGGATTTTTTTTAGATCTTGCTTTAGTGTTTTTCTTTTTTAAATTCTTCTTAACAGATGACTTTTTTTTAGATAATGCAGTTTTTTTCTTAGTAACTTTTTTTTTCTTTTTAGCCATAACTCTATTCAAATACCTCTTCAATATCTTGAAGATTAAAACTAATATTTTTTAATTCATCCCATGTCATTGTTGATGGATTATTATCAATATCATTTAGGCTTTTATTTATTTTTTTCAAATTTGAAAGTCTTGTATTTAAATTATTTATAGATTCATTAATTTCTTTTAGGGCATTGTCTTCATTATAACCATTGCTAGCATAAGGAAATAGTTGAAAAATAGAGCTATCCGTTGATTTTTTATAAATTTCAGAGAATATTTTTGATAAATTATCTGTTTTAATATTATCTATTCCAGTCTCTACAAGATCTGTTTTGTGAATAAAATTTAAGAATTCTAACTGATATTTATTTAATAATTCTGATTTAGATAAGAGTGAATATATTTTATTTCTTAATTTTACGTGATTTAAGTATGCAGCTATAAAAGAAAAGATTTGTTTTTCTTTCAAAGAGTTTTTTGTAGGAATAATATTGATTGTATTTGTTGTATTTGAAAATGATTTTAATTTTTTAAAAAACAAAGTCTTAAATTCATTTTTGTAAAAATATCTTATTTTGGTATCTTTTATATTACTTACTAATTCATCAATATAATTGTCAAAAATAATCTTATTATCTGATTTTTTTAGATCAATTGATTTTGAAGATTCCTGAAATATAAAATCTACTATTGAAAGTGGAGTTGTTAAATATGTTGCAAATTTTTTTAAAGAAAATTCATTGATAAAAGTATCAGGATCATATTCATTTGGAAGTATGACAAATTGTAATAATTTAGAAGGAGTTAAGTAAGGTAAAGACATTATAGCACTTTTGAAAGAAGCTTTTAATCCTGAAGAGTCTCCATCGAACATCAATGTTGGTTTGTTTACATATTTCCATGATAATTGAAGATGGCTATCAGTCAAAGAGGTGCCAAGTGGAGCCACAGCTGTTTTAATATTTTTATCATACAAACTTATTACATCCATATATCCTTCACAAATAAGCATATTTTTTTTTGACCTTATAGTTTGTTTAGCGTTAAAAAGATTAAACAAAATATTTCTTTTTTTAAAAAAATCACTTTCAGGTGAATTAATATATTTAGGATTTGAATTATCTAATACTCTACCACCAAATCCAACAATTTTTCCATATTCATTTGTAATTGGAAACATAAGTCTATTGTAAAAAAAATCACGTATCTTATTATTTTTATCTAATTTTATTAAATTACTTTCAAGAAGTTCTTTATCTTCAAAACCTTGTTCTTTTAGAAATTGATAAAGAGTTTGTTTTGAATTAGAAGAAAATCCTAACTTAAAAAATTTTATAGTCTCGTCTGACAAATTTCTTTTATTTAAATATCTTTGACAATCTTTATTTACTTCTAGATTGTCTTGGAACCATTTTGTGGAAATTTCTAAAATTTTATAAATTTTATCATTTTTTTTATTCATATTTGAATCAAAATTATCAACTAGTCTAATACCAACTCTTTGAGCTAATTCTTTTACTGCTTCAGGGAATGAAAAATTATAAAGCTCTGTATATATTGTAAATATATCTCCTTTGGCTCCACATCCAAAACAGTAATAAGAACCTAAATCATCATTTATCTTGCAAGATGGAGTTTTTTCATCATGAAATGGACAACAACACCAACTATCTTTTCCTTTTTTTATGACTTTTGTTTTTTTTTCTATTTCTTGTGAAAGAAGAATTTTTGATTTTATTAATTCAAGATCATTTTTTGAAAATGACATTAATTATCCAGTAAAGATTTAGCTATTTTTCCTACTAAACCCATATCTATTTTTCCAGTATAGTGTTCCTTAATTATTTTCATAAGGGCACCCATTTCTTTGATTGATGTATAATTATTCTCTTGAATTATATTCTTTATGATCAATCTTGTCTCATCTTCATCCATTTGTTTTGGTAAAAACATTTCTATTACTTTTATTTCATTTAGTTCATTTTCAATAAGATCATTCCGATTCGCTTTTTCAAAAGCGTCTATTGAATCTTTTCTTTGTTTTACTAGACTTTGAAGTAAACTTAAAATATCAGAATCGGTCAAAGCGTCTTGCTTACCTCTAAGAGAAATCTCCTTATCCTTAATTGCGCTCTTTATTAATCTTAAAGTATTGATGGAATTACTATCTTTTTCTTTGATAGAATTATTATAATCACTTTCAATTTTATCCTTTAAGCTCATATTTTTTCACTTTCTAATAAATTTAATTTAATAATATAATTCTTCTTTTTAATTTCAACTAATCCTTGACTACATTGTTATAAATGCCTACTAACTATCATTTTGCTTCGTCTAAATATAATGGAAGTTTTAAAAAAAGAACCACATATACACAATAAAACTGCAGCTCTTGTATTAGAAAATGGTGAAATATTATGGGGTTATGGATTAGGAGAAAAAAAGGCTGCCGTAGGTGAACTTTGTTTTAATACCTCTCAAACAGGCTATCAAGAAGCATTATCTGATCCCTCATATACAAAACAAATCATTACATTTACTTTTCCACATGTTGGAATTGTAGGCACAAATCAAGAAGATCAAGAGTCAAAAAAAATCTACGCTGATGGCTGCGTAATAAATCAGCCATTATCAGAATATTCAAATTGGAGAGCAGAAAATGACTTAAATTCATATTTTTTAAAAAACAAAATTCCATGTATTTTTGGAGTTGATACTAGATACTTAACTAAGAAATTATCTATTGAGGGAGCTAAGAAGGCCGCAATTATTCACTTTGGAGAAGATGAAAATAAAATTGAAAAACTTAAAACTCAAATAAATGAGTGGAAAGGTCTTCAAAATTTAGATTTGGCAGGAATAGTATCGACAGAGCAAAACTATAATTGGAAAAAAGGAATATGGAAAAGTGATAAATCAATTAAAAGCAAATTTAAATATAATGTCACTTGCTTAGACTTTGGTATCAAAAATAACATTTTAAGAAATCTAAATGAATTTAATCTTAACCCAACTGTATTAAACTTATTTTCTAGCTACGAAGAAATAATAGAAACTAATCCTTCAGGAATATTTTTATCAAACGGCCCTGGTGATCCTTATGCCACAGGTAGTAAAATAGTTGATGTGATTAAAAAATTAATTGATGATAATATTCCAATATTTGGAATATGTTTAGGGCATCAAATATTAGGAATGGCATTAAATGCAAGTACTAAAAAAATGTTTCAGGGTCACAGAGGTTCAAACCATCCCGTCAAAAATCTTACAACAGGTATTGTTGAAATTACTTCACAAAATCATGGATTTGAAGTTGATAGAGATAGTTTTGGCAAAGATATAATTGAAACTCATGTTTCACTTTTTGATGGGACTAATGAAGGTTTGAGACATAAGCATTTACCAGTATTTAGTGTTCAATATCATCCAGAGGCGTCACCTGGTCCACATGATAGTCATTATTTGTTTGAAGAATTTTATAAACTTATTGAGAAAAATGCCAAAAAGAACTGATATAAATAAAATATTAATAGTAGGTGCAGGCCCTATAGTTATTGGTCAAGCTTGTGAATTTGATTACTCGGGTGCTCAAGCATGTAAGTCTCTCAAAGATGAAGGTTACAAAATTGTATTAATTAATTCAAATCCTGCAACAATAATGACTGATCCAGAATTAGCTGATCAAACTTATATTGAACCTATAACTAAAGAATTTGTGGAAAAAATAATCGGAATTGAAAAACCAGATGCTCTTCTACCAACTATGGGAGGGCAAACTGCTTTAAACGTATCAATGGAACTTTTTAATAATGGTATACTTGAAAAACACGGAGTAAAAATGATTGGAGCTAATCCAACAGCAATAGAATTAGCTGAGGATAGGCAAAAATTTAAAGATGCCATGAAAGAAATTGGTCTTAGCTGTCCTAAAAGTTACGTGGTTAACACTATTGAAGAGTCAAAAAGAGTAAAAAATGAATTAAATTTACCTCTTGTCATTAGACCAAGTTTTACACTTGGAGGTACCGGAGGTGGTGTTGCCTATGATGATGAGGGTTTTATTGATTTATGTAATAGGGGTTTAAATGCTAGCCCAACAAATCAGATACTTATTGAAAAATCTGTTTCAGGTTGGAAAGAATTTGAGATGGAAGTTGTGAGAGATAATAAAGATAATTGTATTATTGTTTGCTCAATTGAAAATGTTGATCCAATGGGTGTTCATACTGGAGATAGTATTACAGTAGCTCCATCCTTAACATTAACTGATAAAGAATATCAAATTTTAAGGAATGCAAGCATTAAGGTTCTCAGAAAAATAGGTGTAGATACTGGTGGGTCAAATGTTCAATTTGCAATAAATCCTGAAGATGGTGAAATTAATGTAATTGAAATGAATCCAAGGGTTAGTAGATCTTCTGCGTTAGCATCAAAAGCTACAGGTTTTCCAATAGCAAAAATTGCAGCAAAATTAGCCGTAGGTTATACTTTGGATGAACTTGAAAATGATATTACTACGACAACACCAGCAAGTTTTGAACCAACTATTGATTATGTTGTAACTAAAATCCCAAGATTTACCTTTGAAAAATTTGTTGGTGCTAATTCTGACTTAACGACATCCATGAAATCAGTTGGAGAAGCAATGAGTATAGGTAGATCTTTTAATGAATCAATCCAAAAGGGGTTTAATTCTCTTGAGTACGGTCTAACTGGTTTTGATAAACCAAAACTTAACTCAAATGATAAAAATACAATTTTGAATGAACTAAAAATACAATCTTCTCAACGCTTGTTAGTTGTAGGAGAAGCCCTAAGGATTGGATTAACAGTTGATGAAATAAATCAAAGTACAAAATATGATAAATGGTTTTTATATCAAATTAAAACAATAATTGATTTTGAAAAAATATTAAAAGAAAAAGGCCTCAAAAAAGATATAATATTATATGCTAAGAAAATAGGCTTCTCGGATAGTAAAATCTCATCAATATTAAATATTAAAGAAAAAGAATTAAGAAAATATAGAAATAATAACAATATTAATCCTGTCTTCAGACTAGTGGATACTTGTGCAGGTGAATTTAGTTCTAAAACTCCGTATCTTTATTCTACTTACGATTGGGATTTTGAAAATACTAAATTCTGTGAAGCAAATCCTACATCAAAAGACAAAGTAATAATTCTTGGAGGTGGTCCTAATAGAATTGGTCAAGGCATTGAATTTGATTATTGCTGTGTACATGCTGTCTATGCGTTGAAAGAAAAGGGCATTGAAACAATAATGATAAATTGTAACCCAGAAACAGTTTCAACCGACTATGATACTGCTGATAGACTTTATTTTGAACCACTTTCAGCTGAAAGTGTCATTGAAATTTACAATAAAGAAAAAAGTAATGGCAATGTTCTTGGTGCGTTAGTTCAATTTGGAGGCCAGACTCCTTTAAAAATTGCAAAAGAATTAGAAGAGGCTGGAATTAAAGTTATAGGAACTTCAACTGAAGCAATAGATTTAGCTGAAGATAGAGATAGATTCAGTGAAATATTAATGAAACTAAAAATTGCTCAGCCAAAAAATGCTTTTGCAAATACTGTAGCTCAAACTTTAGAAAAAGCTGAAGAAATTGGATATCCTGTCTTAGTTAGACCTTCATATGTACTTGGAGGAAGAGCTATGCAAATCGCATACGATAAAGATAATTTAGAATCATTTTCTAATGAAGCTCTTGAAGTTTCTTCAAATAATGTAATTTTAATTGATGAGTATCTTGAGAATGCTAAAGAAATAGATGTAGATATAATTAGAGATAAAAATGGAGAAATATTTGTAGCTGGGATTATGGAACACATCGAAGAGGCAGGAATTCACTCTGGAGATAGTGCTTGTTCCTTACCTCCCTATTCAGTTAGTAAAGAAACTCAGAATAAAATAATTGAATGGGTATCAAAAATTGCCAATGAAATTAATGTTGTAGGATTAATGAATACCCAATTAGCAATTAAAGATAAAAAAATATATGTTTTAGAAGTAAACCCCAGAGCCAGCAGGACAGTACCATTTGTGGCCAAATCAAAGGGTATTCCAGTCGCAAAAATTGCAGCAAAAGTAATGGTTGGCGAAAATATTAATTCAATTTTGAATAATTATAAAATTAATGAATTAAAAAACTTTAACGTAAAAGAATCTGTTTTTCCTTTCAATAAATTTGATGGAGTTGATCTAATATTAGGTCCTGAAATGAAATCTACAGGAGAAGTTATGGGAATAGATGAAACCTTTTTATCTTCCTATATAAAGAGTCAAATAGCCTGTGGTAATATTCTTCCATCTAAAGGTACAGTATTTATCTCAATAGATAATGATAACAAAAAGTTCATTATCGAGATAGCACAAAAGTTAAAAGAATTAGATTTTAATCTACTTGCAACTAAAGGGACTGGTGAATACTTAAATTTTAATAACATAAAGACAAAAATAGTAAATAAAGTAAAAGAAGGTAGTCCTCATGTAGTTGACTCATTAATTAATAATGAAATTCAGCTAGTAATTAATACAACAAAAACTCAATCATCTATTAGAGATAGCTATAGTATTAGAAGAACATCATTAATGTATAATATTCCATATTACACAACAATAGCTGGAGCAAAAGTTGCTGTAGATGCTATTGAACATATGAAATCACAAGAATTCACAATAAAAAGTCTTCAAACTATAAATTAATTTTATTGACTATAAAAAATAAATAAATCATCATGAGTTTATGAATAAAATTCCTATGACTGCTGAGGGTTATACAAAATTACAAGATGAATTAAAAAAATTAACTTCTGAGGATAGACCAAAAATAATTGAAGCAATTGCAGAGGCTAGGAGCCACGGTGATTTATCTGAAAATGCAGAATATCAATATGCTAAAGAACAACAAAGTTTAATTGAAGGAAGAATTATAGATTTAGAGAGTGCTATTAGTAAAGCAGAGGTAATAGATGTTAAATCTGTTGAAAGTGACGATATTAAGTTTGGTGCAACAGTTGAAATAGAAGATGATGAAAGCGGAGAAAAACAAAAATATCAAATTGTTGGGGAATATGAATCAGATATTGAAAATAAAAAACTTTCAATTACTAGTCCTTTAGCAAGAGGCTTAATTGGTAAAACAGAAGATGACAATGTTGAAATCAATAGTCCAAAAGGTTTAAAAAGTTATACAATATTATCAGTAAAATACATTTGAATATAGACAATCCTAAAATTTGGTCATTAACTGATGGTTCACAAGGAATGATAAGTCAGACAAAAGGTCTGGCAAATGAATTAAGTGTAAATATAAAAGAAGTTAAAACTGAAATAATTTTTCCTTGGAATAGATTACAGCCAGGGATACTTCCTATTTTTAGTTTGATATTTAAAAATAAGTTACCTACAAACGAAATACCTGATGTGGTTATTAGTTGTGGAAGAAAAAGTGTTTACTTATCAGTCTATCTTAAAAAAAAATATCCTAATATAATTAATATTCATATTCAAAACCCAAAAATTTCTTCAAAATACTTTTCATTTGTTATTGCTCCAAATCATGATGCTTTACATGGTGAAAATATAATCAATTCAACAGGTGCGATACATCATTTTAAAAAAACTAAGAATTTAAAAAATCATTATGAAATTAATACTAAAAATTTGATTACTTGTATTATTGGAGGTGAAAATAATCACTATAATTTCTCAAAAGAAAATACTTTGGATCTTTGCGAGAGAATAAAAAAAATGAAGAGCTATAATAATAATAAAGAAATTTTAGTTATTACCTCGAGAAGAACTAATCAAGAAATTAAATATATTTTAAACAAAGAATTGAACTCCATATCTACATTATGGTTTGGAGAAGGAAAGAATCCATACGAATTTGCTCTTTATAATTCTAGTTATTTTATTATTACTTCTGATTCAACCTCTATGATTTCTGAAGCAAGTATATCTGGAAAACCAATTTATGTTTATCAATTGCCAATGAAGAGAAAAAGTAAAAGATTTATAAGATTCCATGAAGAATTTAAAAAAATGAATATAACAAGAGATTTTAATACTTTAGACAAATTAGAAAATTGGACATACACGAAACTAGAAGAAAGCAAAAGAATTGCTGGAATTATAAAAAAAAGAATTATAGAAAGGAAAAATGAATCTTGAGAATTTAGCTCATGCAGATTTTCCCTTTAATCATTGGGTATTTAATAATTGCTTAGAAGAGGGCGCATTAGATGAAATTTCATATAGTAATATTCCGTCAGGAGACAGAATGTACGATGGGACAAGAGCTGCCGATCATACAGGTCAGGGAGTTGATGGTAAATTAAGACTTTTTATAACAAAAAATAATTATCAAAATTTTCCATATCTAACAAAATTAATTCAGTCTTTACAAAGTATAGAAATGGTTAACAAAATATCGAAAATAATTGATAAAGATTTATCAAATTCATATGTGAGATTAGAAGTCATTGGAGATAAAAAAGGATTTTGGTTAAAACCACACAAAGATATCTCGGAAAAATTAATGACGATGATGGTTTGGGCAAACCCATATAATGAAGCTTCAAATTTAGGTACCGATCTATATGATAAAAATTTTAAATTAGTTAAAACAATTGAATATATTCATAACAGTGGTTATTTTTTTTCTTCAGGGGATGATACTTGGCATGGACTTGAATTAAAAGAAATTCAAAAAGAGAGAAGATGTATTCAAATAAATTATGTTACTTTTAATACAGATTGGCCAGTTGAAAAAAGTGACTAAATTATTAATTTAATTATATGACTGAAAAAATAGAAAATGATGTATTAATTATAGGTTCTGGACCAGCAGGCTACACAGCTGCAATCTATGCAGCAAGAGCAAATTTAAAACCTCATTTAGTTTCAGGTTTAGAACCAGGAGGTCAGCTAACTATTACTACAGATGTAGAAAACTATCCAGGATTTGAAAATGTTATTCAGGGACCTTGGCTTATGGAACAAATGAAAGAACAAGCTGTAAAAGTAGGAACTATTTTTCATAATGATATTGTAACGTCAGTTGATTTTGAAAAAAATCCATTTATTTCCAAAACTGAGTCAGGAAAAGAATTTGTATCCAAATCAATAATTATTGCAACAGGTGCTCAAGCTAGATGGTTGAATTTGGAAAGTGAAAAAAAATTTAAAGGATTTGGTATTTCTGCTTGTGCAACTTGCGATGGTTTTTTCTTCAAAGATCAGCAAGTAGCAGTAATAGGTGGAGGTAATAGCGCAGTAGAGGAGGCAATGTTTTTAACTAAATTTGCTTCAAAGGTATTGTTAATTCATAGAAGAGATAGTTTGCGAGCTGAAAAAATTTTACAAGAAAGACTGTTTAACAATAAAAAAATTGAAGTAATTTGGAACAGTAAAGTTTCTGAATTTGTTGGAGATGAAAATCCAAATACATTAAAAAAAATCATTTTAGAGAACACATTAGATAACAGCAAAACAACTATAGATGTAAATGGTGCATTTATAGCTATAGGACATGATCCTGCTACTTCACTTTTTATTGATAAGTTAAAAATGGATGAGGAAAATTACATAATTACTAAACCTGATAGTACTGAGACAAGTATTAAGGGAGTTTTTGCTGCTGGAGATGTAAAAGATAAAATTTACAGACAGGCAGTTACAGCTGCTGGTATGGGCTGTATGGCTGCTTTAGAAGCTGAAAAATATATAGCAGAGAGTTAATTAACCCTGTCTTGCTTTCATTCTGGGATTTTTTTTGTTAATTACATAAATCCTACCTTTTCTTCGAACAACTTTACAATCCTTGTCCCTAGTTTTGGCAGTTTTTAATGAACATTTAACTTTCATAAAAATCGCTTTAAATTCTGGGATTTGTTTTGTCAAACATATATTGTCTGAATTAATATGAGAAAGTTATCTTATCCTGGAAGATCTAATGTTTTAGCTCAAAATGGCATGGTGGCAACATCAAATCCATTAAGTTCAATGGTAGCAATTAATGTACTTCAAAAAGGTGGAAATGCCGTTGATGCTGCTATCGCGGCTTCAGCAGTTCAAGCTGTAGTATGTCCTAGCGCAACAGGAATTGGTGGAGATTGCTTTGCAATTATTTCGATGAATGGGAAAAAACCAATTGCTGTAAATGGGTCAGGAATCGCTCCAAAAAAAGCAAATTTACAGTTTTATAAAGATAATAAAATAAAAAGTATTGGCTTAACAAGTCCACATTCAGTAACTATTCCTGGAGCAGTTCATGCATGGTGTTCTATGCATGAAAAATTTGGAAGAATTGATTTTAAAGAAGTTTTATCTGGTGCAGAAAATTTTGCTAGAAGAGGATTTCCTGTTCATGAAGTAGAAGCTATTGCATGGAAAGAGAATGAAAATAAACTTAAAAAAAACTCTAATTCTAGAAGATTATTTTTAAATCAAAATCTCAGTTATAGTTATGGTAAAGTTTTTAAGAATATTCCTTTAGCAAATACTTTAAGAGTCATATCAAAAAAAAAAATTAAAGGATTTTATCAAAGTGAAATAACTAAAGACATGGTTAAGACACTAAATAAACTTGGAGGATTACATACAGAAGAAGATTTCTATAATCAAAAAACGCTATTTTCAAAAACAATAACAAATTCATATAGAAATTTAAAAATACATCAATGCCCCTTAAATAGTCCTGGGTTAGTAGTCTTGATGATGATGGCAATGACTGAAAAATTAAATATCAAAAAATACCATCCTTCAAGTTTTGAAAGATATCATCTTCAAGCTGAAATTTCAAAAATATGTTTTGAAGTTAAAGAAACAATATTTGGCGATCCTAATTTTAATAATATAAATATAAAAGATTATTTAAGTAATGAATATATAAGCTCTTTATGTTCTAGAATAAATAAAAATAAAATTTACTCTTCAAAAAAAGGCTATGTAACATCTCACCCTGAAACAATATACTTAAGTGTTGTAGATAGAGATTTGAATTCAGTATCATTTATTAATTCAATATGTCATGGTTTTGGAAGTGGAATTACAAGTAACAAAACAGGAATTCTTTTTCAAAATAGAGGTGTAAATTTCAGATTAGAAGATGGTCACCCCAACTCAATTGATAGTCATAAAAGACCACTTCATACAATAATCCCTGGGTTAATAACTAATAAGAATGATGAGACACTGTATTCTTATGGAGTTATGGGAGGACAATATCAGCCAATTGGTCAAACTCATTTGATGCAAAATATAATTGACTACAATTTGTCAGTTCAAGAAGGCTTAAATTTACCTAGAGCATTTGCTCTTAATGGCATCTTAAATGTTGAAAATTCATTAGATAATAAAATTGTAAAAAAATTAAAGAATATTGGTCATAAAATTAAAATAAATAAAAATGCTATTGGTGGTGGTCAATGTATAAAAATAGATAGAAAAAATGGAGTACTTATAGGAGGTTCAGATCCACGAAAGGATGGTATGGCAATAGGTTACTAACCTACACTTTCCCAAAAGTGTCATTATACTGATTATTTACTCTTACAAATGTAGTACACTTACTAAGTTGCTTTAATGATGAAGCGCCTACGTATGTACAACTACTTCGTACACCTCCAAGAATATCTCTAATTGTACTGTCTAGCGAATTCTTCATTTGTATTTTAACTTTTTTACCTTCAGATGATCGATAGTTTGCAAGACCACCATAATGTTTCTCATTTGCTTCTTCAGAACTTGATCCATAAAACTCGATAAATTTAGTTCCATTTTCATCAATTATATCACCACCACCTTCCTTATGACCTGCTAACATTCCGCCAAGCATAACAAAGTCTGCACCAGCTCCGAAACCTTTTGCAACATCACCAGGACAAGTACAGCCTCCATCAGCGATAATATGCGCTCCTAATCCATGTGCTGCATCAGCACATTCCATTACAGCGCTTAGTTGTGGATACCCTACTCCTGTTTGTATTCTAGTGGTACACACACTTCCAGGACCGATACCAACTTTAACAATATCTGCTCCACTTAATACTAATTCCTGAGTCATATCTGCAGTAACAACATTACCTGCAATAATAGTTTTTTTTGGATATTTTTTTCTTACTTCTGAAACAAAATTACTAAAATTTTCTGAATAACCATTTGCAACATCAATACAGATAAATTTAAATTTTGGATATTTTTTTAGAATTGAATTTAACCTATTGTAACTGTCTTCACTTGTGCCACAACTAAGAGCAATTGAATCAAAGAAAATATTTTTCTTATAAATAGTTCCTATTTGATTAATGTCATGTTGTTTTGTTAAAGCGGTCATTAGTTTGTGAGAACTTAGTTTTTTTGCAACGTCTATTTCACCAACACCATCCATATTAGAGGCTATTATTGGAATTCCTTTCCATGATAATCTTGAGTGTTTAAAAGTATATTTTCTATTCAAATCAACATCTTTCCTACTTTTTAAAGTACTTCTCTTTGGTCTAAAAAGGACATCTGAGTAGTCAAGTTTAATTTCTTCTTCGATTCTCATAAATACATTCGCATATTTGTATTAAATAATTTAGAAATTAAAACAAATATAAATTGTTATCTATGAACTTAAATACGTTAATAAATGCAAATAAAAGAAAGTTTGATATTAAATTTAAAAAGCTTTTAAAAAATAAGCTAGACAAATCAAGTTTATCAAATGCAATCTTTTATGGTTCTATGAATGGAGGAAAAAGAATAAGGCCATTTTTAGTAATGGAGTCAGCAAAAATAGCTAAAATTTCATCAAATGATGCCTTTATCATAGCCTCATGTATTGAATGTATACATTCGTACTCCTTAATTCACGATGATTTACCATCAATGGATGATGATGATTACAGAAGAGGTAAATTAAGTACTCATAAAAAATTTAATGAAGCTACTGCAATATTAGCAGGAGATGCTTTACATGATTTAGCATTTGAATTGATCTCAGGAAATTTTAAAAATAAAAATGTTATTTCTAGATTAAATTTAATAAATTATCTTTCTTTGTGTATTGGACATAAAGGATTAGCTCTTGGTCAAGCTTTGGATTTAGAATATGAAAATAAAAAGTTATCTACAAATAAAATTTTAGATATGTATTCTAGAAAAACTGGCAAGTTATTTGAATTCTCTTTTTCTGCACCTTTTATATTAAAAGAAAAAAGTAAAATAGATATTCAATTTGCAAAAGATTATGGAATGTTATTTGGTTTAATATTTCAAATTATAGATGACTTAATCGATGAAATTGGAACTTTTAAGAAAATTGGAAAAACACCAGGTAAAGATGTTGAGCAAGGCAAAAGTACTTTACTAAAATTAATTGGTGAAAAACAAGTTACTGATTTATGTAATAATAAAATTAATACTTTTATAAAAAAATATAAAAATAGAATAAGTCAAAACCCTATACTAATAAAAATGCTAGAATTTGGAATGGGTCGACTAAATTAAAAATCTACTATTTTTTTTGCTAAATATAATCCAGATGTAGCTGATACAGCTGTTAATGAACCGCCCCAGAACATATCTACAAAAGTAACGGTTGGTGACCAGCCTTTAAGTACTGCCATATTTGTTAAGTTGTATGTGCCATATGCAACCAAACCGAATATGAAGCCAGTGTATAATGTTTTCATTAAGTTACCAGAGTCAACACAAGGTTGAATTACAACCAAAGCCATACCCAATACATATAATATGTAAAAAAGAGCAGCAGCCCACATTACAGGCTTATCAGTTAATAAATTACCTATTAGAGGTCTATAAAAAGACTTTGTAGCAAAACTTAACCAAAATATATCTATTATTAAGAAAATCAATGAAGCAATTAGAGTGGCTACTAATAAACATTTGAACATATAATATAAATATATCATATTATTAAATTTCAAGAATATTTATTAAAATTTCTATGGTGGGTGTGACAGGGATTGAACCTGTGACCCCTGCCGTGTCGAGGCAGTGCTCTACCGCTGAGCTACACACCCAAGTAGTTTATTATTTAAATATATTATTTTGAAATATAATGACTTTTAAAGCTAAAGCAATAATTGAAAGATCATATGAAATTTTTAAATTATACTTAATTTAACCTTTTTTAATCATTAATTAAGTAAATAAATTATAAACATATTGATCAATTTTTTATTAAATAATATTCAGAGTTTAGAATTATTCATACAATTCAAAATTAATATTAGGAGATAAATGAAGGTAAAAAAAAACAATTTTACAGAAAATGAAATCTCTAAAGCTCTAAAAATTTATAATTATTTTATTGAAAATTCATTCTCTAATTTTGAAGAAAAAAAATTATCTAAATTAAAATTTAATTTATTATTAAAAAAAATTAAAAAAAATAAATTACCTTTTATTTTAGCAATTGAAGAAAATAAAGTTATTGGATTAGCCTTTGTAAATAAATTTAGAGAAAAAAGTGGATATAGATTTTCATATGAACATTCAATCTATGTTGATCCAAATTTCATTAATAATGGTTATGGTAATAAAATACTAAAAGAACTTGTTAAAATATGTAAAAAAATTTCAAAGATTAAAAATTTGATAGCAGTGATTGGTGGAAAAAATAATTTTGCTTCAATAAAAATACATAAAAATAATGGATTTCAATATATTGGAACTATAAAGAAAGCTGGTTTTAAAAAAAATAAGTGGGTTGATTCGATTTATATGCAAAAAAGGTTATGAAAAAAGTAAACACTATTAATTTTAAAAAAACACTTAGTAAGTTTTCGACAGGTATTACTGTTGTATGTGTTAAAAATAATAATTCGATATATGGGAAAACTGTTAATTCATTTAACTCTCTATCTCTAAACCCTCCTATGGTTTTGTTTTCTTTAGGCAATTACTCATCTTCAATAAAACAGTTTTCAAAAACAAATTTCTTATCAATAAATATTTTATCTAGTAAGCAAAAAAAATTATCTGATAATTTTGCCTCAACTACACCTAAATTAGAAAATATAAAATTTATTGAAGGGAATTATAAAACGGCAATTATACCAAATTGTATAGCAAATCTTGAATGTAAACTAATAGATAAAATCAAAAAAGGTGATCACATAATATTTATATGTAAGATATTAGAAGTACAATCTAATGATAAATTGAAACCGCTTGTATATTTTAATTCAAAATATTTCTAGGTGTTTAGAATTTTAAGATATCTAATTTTAATTTCTTTAATATCATCAGGATATTATTTATTTATTTCTGAATTTTTTCACTTAACAGAAAAAGATTCTTTAGAGACAGAGATTGTTAAAAAAGAAAAAGTAGAAGATAAAAAAGAAATTATTCAAGAAAAAAAAGAGGAAGTGGCTTCACCTAAAATAAAAAAAAGTATTGATAAAGTGCAATATGTTGAGAATAAAATTAAAATTTTACAAGGTGATACTTTTGTTTCTATTTTAGAAAGTTTAAACTTTGAACAAGAAAATATTTACGAAATTATAAGTGAGATAGAAAACTTTTTTGATTTAAAGAAAATCAAAACTGGAGAAATTATAAGTGTTTTTGAAAATAGTTTTGGAGAAATTAAAAAAATTGAATTTTTTAAGAACAGTGAGACAATTATCTCAGTTAATTTAGATAAAGAAATAAATATAAATATTAGACAATTAACTAAGGACTCGTTTATTGAATCAAAAGAATATACAATTGCAGAATCATTATTTTCAGACGGTATCAAAAATGGTGTATCACCAGATATTTTAGTTAAAATTATAAGTCTTTTTAGTTTTGATCTAGATTTTCAAAGAGATATTAGAGTTAATACAGTTGTTTCAATATCCTATGAATTTGATGAAATAGTTGAGACAGGTAGAATAGAATATAATGATATTAAATATGCTTCGATAACAATAGATGGAAAACAGTTAGAATACTTTAAGTTTATTACAGATGATGGTTATGTTGATTATTTTAACAGAGAAGGTAAAAATGTTAAAAAATCAATATTAAAGACACCTTTAGACGGTGCAAGAATTTCATCAAATTTTGGTATGCGTAAACATCCTATCTCAGGTTTCAATAAAATGCATAAAGGTGTTGATTTTGCTGCACCTACAGGAACACCAATTTATGCTGGAGGAAATGGAATTGTTGAATACGTTGGAAGGAATGGAGGATATGGAAAATATATTCGTATAAGGCATAATAATGGATATAAAACGGCCTATGCACATTTGTCAAATTATAAGAAAGGTATTTCTAAAGGTGTAAGAGTTAACCAAGGTGAAGTTATAGGCTATGTAGGTAGTACAGGAAATTCTACAGGGCCTCATCTTCATTATGAGATTATTTATCAAAATAAACATATAAATCCGTTAAAACTAAAACTTCCTTCTGGAAAAATACTTGAGGGCAAGGAATTAGAAAAATTTAAAGCAGAATATAAAATTATATATGCTGATCATTTAAGTATGTTATACGAATAACTACTTTGTTGATCTTGTTCTTTTTTCTTTAGATGGTTCTGCTATAAATGGAATAGATTCGATTGAATCATCTTCTGCTTTATCATTATCATTTATTTCTGTTGTTTCAGTTTGATTGTTAGAACTTTCTTCACTTAAAGTACTTTGTTTTTGATCATCAAAACTTGTATTTTCTTCAATATTAATTCCTAGCTCAACCATTATTCTGTAGTAGTGATCAGTAAATTGATAATAGTATTCAGATTGAATTCTATCACCCGATCTTGATGCTTCTTTAGCAAGTTTTAAATACTTATTATATTGCTGGGATACATTACCTCTATTTCTATTATTGAAATTTTTGTATCCGCCAGGTTTCTTAAAACTGGTTCTTCTATTACTCTTATAAGCGGTTCTACCGTTTTTTTTATACATATTGTTTGGAAATTAAAAATTTTATTAAATTATTAATCTTTTTTATTACCTATACAGTTCATTTGATTTATTTCAACTTATATCTTTGAAAAACTAAGGATTCTTTCAATTCCTTGTAGGTCATGAACTATATTATTTAAATATAATCCTGAATTTTTAAAAATTTCTTCACAATCTTTTCTTTGATTATAACCAATTTCACAAACAAAATAAGCTTTTTTATTCATTAAATTTTGCAAAGTATTTGAATATTCTTTGTAAAATTTCAATCCATCATCTCCTCCAATTAAAGCTAATTTAGGTTCAAAATTTTTTACTTCTGGATCTGCATTATTAAACTGATCATTTGTTAAGTATGGTGGATTGGATACAATCAAATCAAACTTGGAATTAATATTTTTAAAATCAATAAGTTTAAGTTGAATTTGATTGCTACAATTATGTATTTTTAAGTTTTTTTCTGCAACTTCTAATGCTTTTTTAGATATATCTATTGCTGTAATAGATGCATTTTTAAATTCCTTTGCTAGTGATATTGCGATGCAACCTGATCCAGTACCAATATCTAATATTTTTAATTTAAGATTTTTGTCTCTATAAATATTTAAAACTTCTTCAATTATTAATTCTGTTTCGGGACGTGGATCTAAAACAGAATTATTTACATAAAAATTATTTTTCCAAAAAGGTTTATTTTTAATAATTTTAGCTATTGGTTGTCTATTAATTCTTTTTTGAAGATAAGATTTAAATTTAACAATATCAATATTATCTATATTAAGATTGCTTAAAAAAATTTCATTATTTTTTTTTGAAGCATACTTCAGTAAAATTCTTAGATCTAGTTCTGGATTACTTATATTTTTTTGTTTTAATTTAGCTAAACTCTCTTTAATTAAATTATTCATTTTTCATATTTGCTAACTTTGTACTCTCTTCTTCAGCAATTAAAGGATTTATCAACTCATCTATTTTACCTTCAAGTATTTCTGAAAGATTATACAATGTAAGATTTATTCTATGATCAGAAACCCTTCCTTGAGGAAAATTATAGGTTCTTATTCTTTCAGATCTATCTCCAGAACCTACTTGATTTTTTCTTTGCTCAGATCTTTCTTTGTTTTTTTCTTGTATTTGATTGTCTAATAATCTTGATCGTAAAATCTTTAAAGCTTTTGCTTTATTTTTATGTTGAGATTTTTCATCTTGTTGAGAAACTACTATACCAGTTGGAATGTGTGTTATTCTTACGGCACTATCAGTAGTGTTGACAGATTGCCCTCCTGGTCCACTTGATCTAAAAACATCAATTCTTAGATCTTTATCAAGAACTTCAATATCAACCTCTTCAGCTTCAGGTAGAACTGCCACAGTAGCAGCTGATGTATGAACTCTTCCACTACTTTCAGTCGTTGGAACCCTTTGCACTCTATGAACACCAGATTCGAATTTTAGTTTTGAAAAAACATTTAATCCTGAAATATTACAAATAGCCTCTTTTACTCCCTTTAAACCTGTTTCTGATATTGATAAAATATCAAATTTCCATGAATTTAAATCGGCATATCTCTGATACATATTTAATAAATCAGAAGCAAAAAGAGATGCTTCATCACCTCCAGTACCAGCTCTGATTTCTAAAATTGAATTTTTAGAGTCATTTTCATCTTTTGGTATTAGTAACTTCAATAATTCCTGTTCAAGATCTTTGATTTGATTTTTTTTTTCAATAAGTTCTAATTCAGCTATTTTGCTTATTTCTAAATCATTATCTTGTACTAACTCATTAAGATTTAATAAATCTTTTTGTAAATTGTTGTATTCTTGAATCTTTTCTACAATTGGTCGGAGCTCTGAATATTCTCTGTTTAATTTAATTAATTCATTTGAGTCTATATCATTCATATTGTTTAATGAATTTTCAATTAATTTAAATTTTTCTAAAATTATTGAAAATTGTTTATCTAGATTTATCATTCAAATGATTAAATATTTGATTAAGCTTTAATTCTTTTTGTTCGCCATTCATTAAATTTTTAATAGTAAAAAAATCACCATTAAACTCATTTTCTCCAATAATAATAATATACGGTGCTGATGATGTATTTGCTTTTGTAAATGATTTTTTTAAATTATATTTATAATTCCAGTAATATGAAATTCTATTTTCATATAAATATTTTTGTAGATAAAGAAGATAGTCTGTAAATTTTTCATTTGTTACTGCAATATGAATAGTTGAGCTTATTTGTTTTTCGGAATCCATTAATAATGCAATTCTTTCAATGCCTGCAGCCCATCCAACACCGGGTATATCAGGCCCGCCTAATACTTTTATTAAACCGTCATATCTTCCACCACCTAGTAATGTATCTTGGCTTCCTAAATTATCTGATTTGTATTCGAAAACTGTATTACAATAATAATCAAGACCTCTAACAAGATTAGCGTTTTCTTCAAAATCAATTTCTAGTATATTTAATGATCTTTTAAGATCTTCGTAGTGCTTTTTAGCTTCGTCAGTTAAGAATTCATATATTTTAGGTGAAGATAGTGAAATTTCAACATCTTCCTTGTTTTTTGAATCTAATATTCTTAATGGGTTAGTTTCAATTTTTTTAATACTTTCTTCTGATAGTTTTTTTTTATGGATATTAAAATACTTTGTAAGACTTTTTTTAAAATCAATTAACGTTTTTTTATCTCCTAAAGAATTAATATGAAGCTTTATATTAGATTTAGGTAACAGTTCGTTTAAAATATTATTTGATAGAGAAATTAACTCAACATCAGCAAGAAAATCTCTAGTACCAAGTATTTCAAAATTAATTTGATTAAATTGTCTATATCTACCTTTTTGTGGCCTTTCCCTTCTAAACATTGGCCCAATTCCATATATTTTCAATGGAAGATCATTTAAGAGATTATTAGTAATAGCCGCTCTAATCATAGGCGTTGTGTACTCAGGGCGTAGTGTTAAATATTCATTGTTTCTGTCTTCAAATGAATACATTTCTTTCAACACAACATCAGAATGTTCGCCAAGAGGTTTTGCAAATAAATCACTAAATTCAAAAATTGGCGTCTGGATTTCTTTATATTCTTTTAAACTAGCGTTTTTAGAAACAATATTAGAAATAAAGTTAAATTTATCTATTTCTTTCCCAAATATATCATGTGTACCTCTTACTGATCTTAATTTCATATTAATTACTAAGCTCTATTTCTTTAGTTTTTTTTCTAATTAGATCTTCAAGATAATTTTCTAAATCAACATTTTTTACAACATTATTTTTTTTACCATCAAGATAAATCATATGTGTATCATTGCCGCCACCAGTTATTCCAATATTTGTCATAGTTGCTTCACCTGGACCATTAACAACACATCCAATTATTGACACTGTTATAGGTGTGGAAATATCATCTAATTTTTTTTCTAAGTTTTTTACAGTTTTTATTACTTCAAATTGTTGTCTAGCACATGAAGGGCATGATATAATTTTTACTCCTCTATTCCTTAACCCTAAGCTTTTTAAGATTTCGAAACCAACTCTTACCTCTTCCTCTGGCTCATCTGACAAAGATATTCTAATTGTATCTCCTATTCCTCTCAAAAGTAAATTCCCAACACCAATTGAAGATTTAATTGAACCTGTTCTTTTTCCTCCTGCCTCTGTAATACCTAAATGCAATGGATAATCACATAATTCAGCTAATTGCTCATATGCTTTTATAGACATAAATATATCTGAAGATTTCACACTGATTTTGAAATTGGTAAAATCATTATCTTCAAGTATCTTTATATTTAATTTAGCACTTTCAACTAAGGCCTCCGGATTAGGTTCAGAAAATTTTTCTAAAATTTGTTTTTCTAAACTTCCTGCATTAACACCTACTCTAATTGAGCAATTATTATCTTTTGCAGCTTTGATAACTTCTTTTATTCTTTCAATACTCCCAATGTTACCAGGATTAATTCTAATACAAGAAGCACCATTTTTCGCTGCTTCAATACCTCTTTTGTAATGAAAATGTATATCAGCAATTATAGGTACAGGGCTATGTTTCACAATTTCTTTTAAAGAATGTGAAGATTCTTTATCTGGAACAGAAACGCGAACTAAATCAACTCCAAGTTTTGCAGATCTTTCTATTTGAGCAATAGTATCTTTGGCATTAGAAGTAAGAGTATTTGTCATTGTTTGAACTGCAATTTGATTGTTGCCTCCAATGCTAACATTTCCAACTTTAATTACGCGCGACTTTCTTCTGTTAATTTGTTGATACGGTCTTAGCATCTATTTAGTTTGTAAAATCTTTATATAGAACAAAAGAATCTAAAATATCACCGTATTTACCTATCTTGCCTCTTACTTCATCATCTATAAGTACTAAAATATTCCCTGCATTTCCTGCAGTAATATTGTAATTCAATTCTAATTCATATGAAAACTCTTCATCTTTATCCATTAGCTTGCTTAAAACAATATTATTCTCTTGATCTCTTAATTGAAGCCATGTTGGATTTAACATTTTTAATGTAGCAACTGTAGTTACATCTTCTTCAAATTCTATTGATGCTATAGCACTGGAATTATTTAGCAAATCATTTTTTTTAATATCAATAGCTTTAGATTTATTATCAAAAGTATTAGCTTTTTCAACTATAGGTTCTAAACTTTCAGGTATATCTGGAACTAAAGCAAAGTTAATTTCATTATTATTTTCATCAATGAATAAAAAGTAAAATGAGGTAAATATAATCAGGATGATAGAAGCAGCAAAAAATTTTTCTATTTTAAAAAAATTGTTTTCTACTATTGGGGTAATATTCTTTTTCTCTTCCTTAACATTAAATGATACTTGATCTTTAAATTTTTTGATAATTGTGTCAGTATCAAGTTCAAGAAAATTTGAATAAGATCTTAGATGTCCAATATTAAAAATAATATCTGAATTGTTTTTTATATTATCATTTTCAAGATCAATAATGATACTTTTTGAGATTTTTAACTCAATTGCTATATCATTAATTGAAAGGTTTTTAGAGTTTCTTTCAATTGATAAAATTTGACCTACTGTTTTCATTTACTACCTAGATTATATGCATCATGAAGAGATTTAACAGCAATTTTTGTAAATTTTTTATCAATTAAGACACTTATCTTTATTTCTGATGTAGAGATAGCTAATATATTAATTGAATTATCTGCTAATGTTGTAAACATTTTCTTTGCTACTCCAGATTGAGACATCATCCCCATACCAATTACTGAAATTTTAGAAATATTGGTATCAGTTTCAATAGATTTAAAATCGATCAGTTTTTTATTTTCTTCTATTAATTTTTTAGCATTATGAATTTCGCTGTTTGGAACAGTAAAGGTGATATTAGCAGTTATACCATCTTGTGATGTATTTTGAACAATCATATCGACATTAATATTATTATTAGCTAGCAATCCAAAGATTGTTGCAGATATACCAGGTTTATCTGCAATACCAGATAATGTTAGTTTTGATTCATTATTACTATAGCTTACTCCGCTTACAATTTCTTTTTCAATTAGTTTATTTTCATCTACAACAAAAGTTCCACTTTGTTTTGTTATTGAAGAAAGCACTTGCAAGGTAAGATTATTTTTCATTGCTAATTCAACAGAACGAGTATGAAGTACTTTTGCTCCAGTTGAAGACATTTCCAACATTTCTTCAAAAGCTAATTTATTTATTTTTTTAGCCTTAGGTTCTAAATTGGGATCTGTTGTATAAACTCCATCAACGTCAGTATAAATATCACACCTATCTGCATCAACAGCTGCAGCAACAGCAACAGCAGTTGTATCAGAACCACCTCTACCTAATGATGTAATGTTGCCATCTATATTGACACCCTGAAATCCAGCAACCACTATTACATCATAATTTTTTAGAAATTGATCAATTCTATTTTTATCAATATTTAAGATTTTAGCTTTTTGATAGTTGCTATCTGTAATAATTGGTATTTGCCAACCAAGTAAAGGGATAGATTTAATATTTCTTTTTTTTAAAATAGCTGACAAGAGCCCAACAGACACAGCCTCACCAGACGTTAAGATTAAATCGTTTTCAATGATCTCATTTGACTCAATTTCATCTATATATTCTTGCATTTTATTTGTCACACCTGACATTGCAGATAAAACAACAATCAATTTTTTATCATTTAGTTCCTTTTCAACAATGTTAGCAACATTATTGATTTTATCGATACTGCCAACTGAAGTACCACCAAATTTCATAACTACAAGTTTCATTGACTTAAATCTTTTTTAAATTATCTCAGCTATTATAATTATTGTTTCTAACAAACAAGGTATATGATGAATATAAAATCAAAAAATGAAGAATTTGCCTTCTTTAATCAACTTTCAGATGAATGGTGGAATGAAAATGGTAAATTTAAAATTCTTCATCAAATTAAAAGCCATAGAATGTCTTATATATTGGATCAAATAAATAATAGAAATATTAGAAATTTGAAAATACTTGATGTAGGCTGTGGTGGAGGAATAATTTGTGAACCACTAGCAAGACTGGGTGCGAAGGTTACAGGAATTGATTTCGCTCCAAATAATATTTTAGCTGCTAAGATACATTCTAAAAAAAATAAACTTAAAATAAACTATATTAATAAAGATATTGAAAAATCAAAATTAGATGAAAAATTTGATATAATACTAATGTTTGAAGTTTTAGAACATTTAGATAATTGGAAAAAAACAATAAAAAATATAAAAAAAAATTTAAATAAGAATGGTTTATTAATTATTTCTACTATTAATAGAAACTTACTCTCTAAACTATTTGCAATTAGTATAGCAGAAAATATCCTCCATTGGATACCAAAAGGAACCCACGACTATAATAAATTAATTAAACCTGAAGAATTAAAAAAAATTTTATTAAAAGAAAAATTTAATTTCAATAATATTAAAGGTCTTGTTTTTAATCCATTAAACAGGGAATGGAAATTATCAAAAAATTATATGATAAATTATTTTTGTACTGCTAGTTTTATTAATTAGTTTTTTTTGTTGAAAAAGGCAATGGTAGTACATCGATATCTTCATCTATTAATTCTTTAGTTTGTTCAACAGAAGCTTCGCCATATATTGCACGATCTTTAGCTTCACCATATTTAATTTTCTTTGCTTCATCGGTAAATTTATCACCAACATAATCAAATTCTTTTTCTATAATCTTTTTTAGCTTCTTAACATTTGAAGCAATTGATTTATTCCTTTTAGAAATTTTTGAATTTGATTTTTTTGATACATTTGGAGCCATTAAACCTTTTTTAATTTGAGTACTATTACAGGAAGGGCAAGTGAGTAAACCTTTTTTAATTTGCTTATTGTAGTCATTCGTATTTTCGAACCATCCTTCAAAGGAGAAGGCACAATCAGAGCAATTAAGATTAAATACGATCATATCTGTTATATTGTTTCATCTATTTTTTTTTCAATATCAAAATCCAAATCATCAGATTCTAATTGCATAATTAGTGAATTTTTTGGAAAATTTAAATTACATACTGTTCCTTTTGACAATGTTACACCCATAAAAGGTTTTAAGCTAACATTGATATATTTTTGAGTATTTTGATTTAAAATATCAATTTTTACAAGCTCTTTAAAAATAATAAGTAAAAAATTTTTTTTCAATTCGAATTTTAATAATGATTTAGGAGTTTGGTAAAAGGATAATTTAAAAAAAAGATTTTTTTCAAGAACATTTATATTTTCTTCTAAATCAATATTAGAATTTTGTAATACTAGATTTTTTAAAGAAATTTGATCTTTTCTGTTTAAAATTTTTTCTTTTAATATTTCTAAAAATGTAGTTCCATAAATTTTTTTATTAATATTTTCAGTTTCTTCTTTAATAATTGCAACTATCTCTTTAAGAATAATATCCATAATTGCTTTCTATACTTTATAAAAAAATGATAAACAAAAAATACCTTAAACTATTAAGAACTAAGGATAGAAAATATGGAGAAAACTTTATATATAATGAAATAAGTAAAAATATAATTGATTCCCTAGATATTTTGAAAGTTCCTTTTAATAATATTTTAGAACTTGGGATTAATGACAAATTAATTTTTAATTATCTGAAAGAAAGATTTCCTTCTTGTTCTATAACAAGTGCTGATATTGATTTGTCATTTTTTAGTAATAAGACAGATCGACAATTAATAGAAATTGATTTGGACGATATAAATATAAAAGATATAAAATTTGATTTAATTTATAGTAACTTTTTTTGTCAATTAACATCGAACTTTGAGAAATTGATAGAAAATATCTATCAAAACCTGAATTCCAATGGATTTTTTATAGCAACGATTCCAAGTGCTGAAAATAAGTATCAGCTTATAAATTCAATGTATGAAACAGATAATATTTTATACGGAGGCATGTATCAAAGAGTTAATCCAATTTTAGATACAAATGATATTTTTAAACTGCTTAAAGTGTATAACTTTGATGCACCTTTAATAAATAACAATAACTTTACTATTGAATATTCAGTTTTTAATAAACTACTTGATGATGTAAGATTTTTGAACTTGCCCTATGCAGGTAAGGATAAAAAAAATAATTTTGAGAATAAAAAATACTTTATTCTTTTGGAGGAACAATTCAAAAAAAAATATTATAAAGATAATTTTAATCTTGATATAAATTTTAATACAATTTGTGCTTGGAAAAAATAAAATTAAGATCTGTAATCAGCATTAATCTTTAAATATTCAAAGGTAAGATCATTCCCATGAACAGTGTGAAAATACTTACCCAAGTTTAATTTTACATTGATTTCTATAGTTTTATTTTTCATATAATTTTTAAGTTTTCTAATATTTATTTTTTTACTAATAGAACCATTTTCGCATACAACGTTATTTCCAAACAAAACTTTAATTTTATTTTGATTTATATTTTCTTCAGTTTTACCAATTGCCATTATTACTCTACCCCAATTTGCATCTTCACCGGCTAGAGCTGTTTTAACCAAAGGAGAATTAGCAATACTAAATGCTATTTTTTTTGCTTGATTTTTTGATCTTGCATTCAAAACATTAACTCTTATTAGCTTAGAAACACCTTCACCATCTTTAATTACTTGAAGAGATAACTCATGCATTAATTCAAATATTTTATTATTTAGTATTTTAAAATTCTTTTTATTTAAATTTATATTTTTATTACCAACAGAAAACATCATTAAAGTATCACTTGTTGATGTATCACTATCTACAGTTATTGAATTAAATGTGTTATCTAAATTATTTTTAAGGAGTCTGTTTATTAACTGTTTTGAAATTTCGCATTCTATAAAAATATACACCAACATAGTTCCCATATTTGGCTGTATCATTCCTGATCCTTTTGCTATTCCGTAAATCTTAAAGGATTGATTGTCTAAGTTAATATTTTTAATTGATACCTTTGGGAAAGTATCTGTTGTCATAATTGCCTTAGCGCTTTCTAGTAAACCATTTTTATTTTTGGAATTTATTTTTTTAAATTTATCTATAATTAAATTCGGGTTAAATTTTTCACCGATTACACCAGTAGATGATACTAATACTTCATTGGATCTACATTTAATTTTTTTTGTTAATGCTTTTACATACTTATCTATAATTTTCAGACCATCTTTACCAGTATGCGCATTCGCATTACCAGCATTCACAACTAAAGCTTTAGCTTTACCTTTGTTATTTATTTTATCCCAAATTATTGGAGCTGAAGGTGTTGATGTTTTTGAATAGACACAACATACATTAACAATTTGATCAAAAATTATTAATAAAAGATCTTTATCTTTTTTTTTAAATCCAGCATTAAAAGTATAGATATTGAGGCCACTAGGATTAAAATCTTTGATTTTTTTTGGCTTAAATATTGAAATCATTTTATTGACCATATTTTAGCGTAAATTCCTTTGTAGAAGAAATATTTTTCATATATTAACTGCCATTTATCATAACATGATTAATATCGTTAATAAATTATTTGGTTCTATAAAATCTAATTCAATTAAAAAATATGCAAGTTTTGTAGAAAAAGTAAACAAACTAGAAGAAGTAATTTCTCAACTTTCAGATCAAGAATTAAAAAATAAAACTAATTATTTTAGAAGTGAATTTAAAGAAACGGGATCAATAAATAAATTATTACCAGAAATATTTGCTGTAGTAAGAGAAGTATCCAAAAGAACATTAAACATGAGACACTATGATGTTCAGATAATTGGTGGAATGGTTTTATATGAAAACAAGATTACTGAAATGAAAACTGGAGAAGGAAAAACCTTAGTTGCTACTCTAGCTGCTTACGCAAATGCTTTAGAAAACCTATCCGTACACATCATTACAGTTAATGATTATCTTGCAAAAAGAGATGCTGAATGGATGGGGAATATATATAATTTTCTTGGTCTTAGCGTAGGGTGTGTAACTGCTGAAACAGCACATGAAGATAGATCTAAACAGTATGATGCAGATATTGTTTACGCAACAAATAATGAAATAGGATTTGATTATTTAAGAGATAATCTCAAAAACGATTACAATAACTTATGTTTTAAAAAAAATGCATTTGCCATAGTTGATGAAGTGGATAGCATTTTAATAGATGAGGCCAGAACACCTCTTGTAATATCTGCGGAATCAAATTCCAATACTGATTTATTTCCTAAAATTGATAAAATTGTAAAAATTTTTAGAGAAAATGATTTTGAAATCAATGAAGAAAGTAAAAGTATTTTACTTACTACTGAGGGAATGGAATTTTGTGAAAAGTTACTAAAAGATAACGGAATCATCAAAGAGGGCACACTTCAGGATTTAGGAAATATGGTTTTAAACCATAATATTATACAAGCTCTTAGAGCCCATCATTTATTTATAAAAGATAAAGATTACATAATAAAAGATAGAAATGTTGTTATTATTGATGAGTTGACTGGCAGAGCTATGGAAGGTAGAAGATATGGTGATGGATTGCATCAAGCTATTGAAGCAAAAGAAAATTTAGTAATCCAAAAAGAAAATCAAACTATTGCTTCTGTTACATATCAAAATTTTTTTAGAACATATTATCGTCTAAGTGGAATGACAGGAACTGCTACAACAGAAGCTAAAGAATTTGAAAGTATATATAATTTAGAAGTCGTTGATATTCCTCCAAATATAAAGGTAAATCGTATTGATAAAAATGATCAAATTTATATGACAAAAAGAGAAAAATATAATGCTGTATTAAATCTTGTTAAGTCACGAAATAATATCAATCAACCAATCCTTATAGGAACCACATCTGTAGAAAACTCAATAAAAATTTCTGATTTATTAAAAAAAGAAAATCTTAAGCATAATGTTTTAAATGCTAAAAATCATATGAGTGAAGCTAAGATAATTGAAGAGGCAGGAATGCCTGGGAATATTACCATTTCAACAAATATGGCTGGAAGAGGAACTGATATTAAATTAGGAAATGGCGATGATAATTTCAAAAAAGAAGCAATTGATGCTGGTGGATTACTAGTAATTGGTACAGAAAGACATGAGAGTAGAAGAATAGATAATCAACTAAGAGGTAGATCAGGAAGGCAAGGAGATATTGGAGAAAGTATTTTTTTCCTATCATTGGAAGATGATCTCATGAGAATATTTGGATCAAAAACTCTTGAAAATGTGTTATCAAAATTAGGTCTAAAAGATGGTGAGGTGATTACACATTCAATGATTACCAAATCTTTAGAACGTGCTCAACAAAAAGTTGAAAGTCATAATTTCGATATGAGAAAACAGATTTTAAGATTTGATGATATTTTGAATGATCAAAGAAAAATAATTTATCAAAATAGAAAAGAAATTCTTAATACAAGTGATCAATCTAAAATTATAGAAGATATGATTTTGGATTATGTAAATTATTTAATTGAAGTCACAATTCCTCCGAAGAAATACTCACATGAATGGGATGGAAATTTGTTAAAAGAAAAAATTAAAGAAATATTTGGCATAGATGTTCCAATCTTAAAATGGATTGATGAAGAAGGTGTTGATGATGAAGAAATTAAAAAAAGGTTATTAGATGAAGTTAACCAAAAATATAAAGAAAAACAACATCAATACTCTTATGAACTACTCAAGTTTGCAGAAAAAAGAGTGATGCTTTTTCAAATAGATAAAGATTGGAGAGATCATCTAGCAGCAATGGACTCACTACGCGGAAGTGTTAATTTAAGAGCTTTGGGAGGTAAAGATCCATTCTATGAATATAAAAAAGAATCTTTTGATTATTTTGATGAAATGCTCTCAAACCAAAATGAGAGAGTATTAAAAACACTATTTAATATAAAGTTAGTAAATGAAAATAATAATAATGATACTGATATTAAAAAAACAAAAGAACCAAGAAGAATTATAACTAAAAAAATAGGTAGAAATGAACCTTGTCCATGTGGTTCAGGCAAAAAATATAAACAATGTCATGGTAATTAAATATCTGAGGTAATATTTAGATATTTATCTTTTCTTATTTTAACTAAATCTTCGATTGAGATTTGCTTCAATTCATTAATAAAAAATTTAATCTTTTCTTTTAAGATTTCAGCTTGTTTTATAGGATGTCTATGAGCGCCACCATACGGTTCGGGGATAATATCATCAATAATTTTAAAATTTTTACAATCATTAGATGTTAGCTTCAGAGTTTTTGCTGCTTCCTTAGAAAATTCAGTATTTCGCCATAATATAGAAGCGCAGCCTTCAGGAGAAATAACTGAATATATTGAATGTTCAAGCATTAATACCCTATCAGAGGTTGCTATTCCTATTGCTCCACCAGACCCACCTTCTCCAATTATTACTGATATTGTAGGTATTTTTACTTTTAAAAAATTAAGTATTGATGAAGCTATAGATTCTGATTGGCCTCTTTCCTCTGCATCCTTTCCTGGAAATGCACCTGCTGTATCTACAAATGATATTAATGGTAATTTAAATTTTTCTGCTAATTTCAATAATCTCTGAACTTTTCTATATCCTTCTGGTTTTGCCATACCAAAGTTATGTTTAATTCTTGTTTCCATTGTATTCCCTTTTTCAGTGCCTACAAAAAAAACTGAATTACCATCGATTTTTGCTAATCCGCCAACTATTGCATTATCGTCAGCATATTTCTTATCTCCATGTAAAAGAACCATATCATCAAAAATTTGCTTAGTGTAGTCTAGTGTATGAGGTCGTTCTCCATGACGAGAAATTTGAACCTTTTGCCAAGGATCTAAATTTGAATAAATTTTTTTATATAACTCATCTTTTTCTTTAACTAATTTTTTAATTCTATCTTCATTTAATTCTTTGTTATTATGTAACTGATTTAATATTGATTCAATTTTTTCTATCTCAGTTTCAAATTCAAAATATTTAATCATATTATATTATGAATTTATAATTTTTAAATATTTCTAATATTAAATTTCTAAAGAGTATCCCGTCTTTATAAATTAGGTATCCCTTAAGTATAAGTTTAAGATGTTCTGGATGTATATCATTCCAATTTTTATTGTTTAGAGAAATTAATGAATAAATTAGGAATTGATCATCATTATTGTTAACAATACTATTTTTAATTTCATTATACAGCAATATTGAAGGCATTAATCTTTCATCAAAAATTTTATCTAAATTAATATTAGTATTAACCTTTATATCTAAATTCATTACATCTTTTAAAACAAAAAATAGTTCATCGTTTTCATTATTTTTATCATCAATATAATTTTCTAAAGTTAGATTAAGAGATTTTATAAATGAGTCTAAGTTATTAGTAGAATATAAATCTAATAACACTCTTGTATAAATACTTTTTGCATCTACTTCATTTGCATTTTCATATAATTCTATCCACTTAAGTGCTTTTTCAAAATTATTGTTAAATATATAAGCAGAAGCTATTTTTGGACCAAAAATTATATTTTCTGAAGTAGCTTCAATAGAACCCAGCATATTATTTGATAGTTTATAAGCTATTTCTTCTAGATTGTTTTGTTTTGCAAAGTCCCAAAATTGAACTAAAGCGTTTAATCGATCATTTGGAAAAATTTGAATATTTACTAATTGAAATAAAAAAGCCATGCTCAACTCTTTATTATTTGAAAAAGAATCTATTGTATTATCGGTATTATTAAATTGATCAGAATTAAAATCAGCAGACATATATAACGCTGCTAAACTATCTACAGTAATTAAATTTTCTAAAAAACTTTCATTTGCTGCTTTAATTCTTAAATCAATAGGTGAAGCTTGATTTAATATTATTGGAATAGATAGATTTTTTTTATCGAGCTCATAAAATGCGTGCGAAAATGGCAGTTCAGCAATCCTTGTCATAGCACTATATAAAAAAATCAATTCTTTATTGATCTCAGAATTTTGAATTTCATAATCAACTATTAATTGATCTGTTGAATTAGATATAAATGAAAATAACTTTTGGTAATAATTGTCTAAATTGTTTTCAGATTCTACTAAAATAGAGTTTAACAATCTAGCTTCAGATTTATTATCATTTAATATTAAACAGAATATGTCAAGTTTTTCCAAAAAGAAGTGGTCTAAGACAATATTTGAATTTAGTTCTTCTCTAAAACTACATGCTTCGTTAAGCTGAAAAGTTGACAAAAGATAATTAAATCTAAGATTAGTATAAAAATTAAGATTCTTGTCATTACTCAAATCATATTTTTGAATTAATTCAAAGGACTTATTAATTTGACCAATAGATTTAAAATAGTTAACTATTAAGAAGAGTATTTCTCTATCTTTTTCAATTTCTAAATCTAATTGTTGATTTTCTAAAACTTCAATAATTTGTTTTTGCAAAGTTTTAGAGCTAATATTTTGAAGATTATCAAAATAATTGTTTAAATCCTTTATTTGATTTTTAAAAATAAAATTATCTTTAATAATTTCAATTTGTCCCACTTCTACTTCATTAGTGATAACTTCTTCATCTACTTTATCTGTAGTTGGATTTTCAACAATTTCTTCGATATTATTTTCATTGTTTAAATTATCTAAAACCATTTGATCTAAGCTCTTACTTTCATGTAAATTAATTACCTCTACTTCGCTATTTTCTGACTCATTAGCGGAAATTAAATTAGAAAAAAAAAGAAAGATAATAATAAAAAAAAGTTTCATTTGAGATTTAGAGTGTATTTTTCTTTAATAAATACAGATGGAGAAGGAATTTCAATAACATAAAGTACCGTAAACACGATTATTGTTAGTACTGCAAAAAAATATATAATGTATCTCTTTTTCATATATAATATTAAAAAAATGACTAATATAGGATTTTACCATTTTTTTAAGTTTTTTTTAATTTCAATAAAAATTTGTCAATAATAAGAAATAATTAAAATATGTTTAATCTAATTGAAATTAAAAAGAAAAATGTTTGTATTATGGGCCTAATGGGATCAGGAAAATCTATAATTGGAAAAGATTTGAGCAAATATAGTAATTTAAAATTTTATGATACTGATAAGGAAATTGAATTAAAAACTAAAAAAAGTATAAATGAAATTTTCGAAGAATATGGAGAAGCATATTTTAGAAAAATTGAAGAAAAGATCTGTCTTGAATTATTAACAAAAAATAATTGCATAATATCTCTAGGAGGAGGTAGTATAGTTAATAAAAAAATTAGAAAGGCAATAAATATAAATTCCTATTCTATTTATTTACAAGTTAAATTAAACAATTTAGAAAATAGATTAAAATCATCAAAAAAAAGACCTTTATTAAATAAAAATTTTGCCAAAAAAGAAACTTTGGAAAATCTCTATAATCAGAGACGAAAATTTTATGAAAAAGCTGATTTTATTGTAAATAATGATAATGATAAAATCCAAGTATTAGAAAAAATTATGTTGAAACTAAATTCGTATGCAAAAGAAAATATACATAAAAAATAAAAAATTAAAAACCTCAATTTTAATAAAAAAAAATTTTATTTCAAATTTTGTTAAAAATATTGCAAAAAAAAATGAAAAGGTGTTTTGTATTATTGATTCAAAAATTAGGATTAATTTAAATCTTACTAAACAAAAAAATATAATAATTATTTCTTTGAAGTGTGGAGAAAAGGTAAAAAGTCTTGATGGATATAAAAGTTTAGCTGAAAAACTTATTTTAAAAGATATTAATAGAAAATCTGCAATTATTGCAATAGGAGGAGGTACATTAGGAGATTTAACAGGGTTTGTTGCTAGTACTCTATTAAGAGGTTTAGATTTTTTCCTTATACCTACAACTCTTTTATCTCAAGTAGATAGCTCAATCGGAGGAAAGAATGGAATTAATTTGATATTTGGAAAAAATTTACTAGGAACCTTCTATCAACCAAAAGAGGTTTTAATTGATATTTCTATTTTAAATAGTTTACCAAAAAAAGAAATTAGATCTGGATATGCAGAAATATTAAAGCACGCTTTAATAAAAGATTATAAATTCTTTTGCTGGTTAGAAGAGAATGCAAATAAATTATTAAATTTAAATAAATCTATTCTAGAACAAGCAATTTATAAATCGATAATGATAAAACTATTTTATGTAATAAAAGATGAAAGAGAATTTTTATCAAATAATAATTCTAGAGCAATGTTAAATTTTGGACACACTATTGGACATGCATTAGAAAAGTACTATGATTATCAAAAATTTAATCATGGAGAAGCAATTTCTATAGGGATGATAACTGAAGCAAAGATATCTAATCATCTTGGTTTATTATCATTTAAAGAACTACAAAAGATAATAATTCATTTTAAAAAATATAAACTAAAAATTTATGACAAGATATTAAAGGATAGAAAATTAATAAAAATACTAACTAAAGATAAAAAAAATTTTCAAGACAATATTAATTTTTCACTTATTGATAAAATAGGTAGTTCTATTTTTTACAAAAAATTAGATAAGGAACAGATTTATAAAATATTAAAAAACATATAGATGACAAGTATATTCCTACTTACATTGCTAATAATCCTAGTAATCCTTTCAGGGTTTTTATCAGGATCTGAAACAGCAATAACAGCAACTTCCAAAGCAAGAATTCTTTATAAGAAAAAAAAAGGAAGTAAAAGAGCTGGATATGTGCTTGAGCTACTAGATAAAAAGGACAATGTAATATCTACATTACTACTATCAAACAATTTAGTTAATATACTTGCATCGTCATTAGCTACAGCATTTTTTTATGATCTTTTTGGAGTAGAAGGTATTTTTTATGCAACTCTAATAATGACCGTTGTAATTGTAATATTTGCTGAAGTTCTGCCTAAAACTTATGCTATCAATAGACCAAATAGAACTGCATTATTAATTTCTCCTATTATTTATTATTTAAACAAAATTTTATTTATTTTTGTATTTGTAATTAATTTAATTGTTAGATTAATTTTTAGAAAAAATGATAATGATGCAGTAAATAAAGATCTTCAGTCAGAAGAAGAATTGAAAGGTGTTATTGATCTTTATAAAACTTCAAATCCAGATTATGAGCAAGAAAAGGATATGTTGCAAAGCATACTTCAACTAAATGATATAACAGTTGAAGAAATATTTACTCATAGAAAAAATATTTACTCAATTGATTCATCTTTAAATACAAATGAGATTATTAATAAAATTAACAGTTCTAGGTATACACGTATTCCATTTTGGAAAGATAATCCTGAAAATATAATTGGTTTATTAAATGTTAGAACTTTAAATATTGATTTAAAAAATCATAATGAATCTAAGGAAATTATTTTTGATAAAATTTCAAATCCATGGTTTATTCCTGAAACTACAAACCTGTTAGAACAATTAGTTGAATTTAAAAAAAGAAAAGAGCACTTGGCATTTGTTGTTGATGAATATGGAGAATTACTTGGATTGATAACCTTAGAAGATATTATTGAAGAAATAGTTGGTGAAATTGTTGATGAAATTGACATTCCAGAAAATGATTTTAAAGAAAATAATTATGGAAAAATTATAATTAATGGAGAAAAAAATATTAGAGATCTATACAAAAGTTTTGATCTAGATCCACCAGAGGTAGAGTCATCAACTATAGCGGGATACATTTTGGAGATATCAAAAAAAATACCTTCGTATGGTGAGTCTTTTCAGGATAATTTTTTTAAATACAAAATCTTATCTCATTCAAAAAAACAAATATCAAAAGTTGAGATATTAAAAATTAATTAATTTTTATTTCTAAAGAGTGTAATCCTGTTCTAAATTCCTCTTTAAGCAAATTATTTATAAGTCTATGAATGCCTAATCTATCTAAAGGTATGTTAATTTTTTTTGTTAAAATAATTTTAATATGTGTTTCGTCATTACCCGTAAAAGAATTATGTCCCTTATGTAAATTTGAATTATCTATAATTTCTAATAAAAAATTATCAAATTTTTTTGATAATATTTTATCAATTCTTTGCTTACGATTCATTATTTTTAAACTATATAATAAATGTGGGTAAGCATAAAATAGATATTAATAAAAACAGTCTTTCTTGGGAAAAAACCTATTTTAGGAAATGTGACAAGAACGACTGTAATAATGAAGGAAAGTTTAAAGCTCCAAAATCTCGAACATTATTAAATCAGTATTATTTTTTCTGTTTAGATCATGTAAAAGAATACAATAAATCATGGGACTTTTATAAAGGATTGTCAGTAAATCAAATAGAAAATTCAATGCGAGAAGATATTATTTGGAACAGACCATCTTGGCCATTGAAAGGGAATTATCACAAGGTTATGGACCAGATTAACAATTTTTTTAACGAAGAAATGAACGATTTAAATCCAAATGAACAAAAAAATAATTACTTCAAAAATAAGCTGGTTGATGAAAATCTTACAAAAGATGAAAATAAAGCTTTATCAAGTTTTAATCTAGATTTACCATTAACGCTAGATAAAATTAAAAAAACTTATAAAAAACTAGTGAAAATATTTCACCCTGATGTAAATGGTAACGATAAAAAAGCAGAAGAAAAGTTTAAGGAAATAAATAACTCATATAAAATACTTTTAAAAAAATTTAAAAATGACTAATAAAAACAATATAGAAATATCTCCTAGTATCAAAATCGATCCTAAAGAATTATTTGGGGTTTCCTGTGAGTTTGAGGTTTATAAGTTTAAAGAAAAAACTGAACATGTTCCAGAAATAGATCAAACATATATTTTTGATCCAGCTACAACCATCTCCATACTTGCTGGTTTTTCTTCTAATAGAAGAGTACTGATACAAGGATATCATGGTACAGGTAAATCTACTCATATTGAACAAGTAGCTGCCAGACTTAACTGGCCATGCATAAGAATTAATCTAGATAGTCATATCAGCAGAATAGATTTAATCGGTAAAGATGCTATTATTCTTAAAGATGATAAACAAGTAACAGAGTTTCAAGATGGTATACTGCCTTGGTCTTACAAAAATCCAGTAGCTTTAGTCTTTGATGAGTATGATGCAGGCAGACCAGATGTAATGTTTGTTATTCAGCGTATTCTAGAGTCAGAAGGTAAATTAACTTTACTTGATCAATCAAGAGTAATTAAACCCCACAAATTTTTTAGATTGTTTGCTACAGCAAACACCGTTGGTCTTGGTGATACATCTGGTTTGTATCATGGAACTCAACAAATAAATCAAGGTCAAATGGATAGGTGGAACATAGTATCAACATTGAATTATCTAAGTAATGATCAAGAGATAAAAATTATTTTAAATAAAATAAATAAACTTAATAATAAGGATGGCAAAGACATTGTTAAATGTATGGTAGCTACTGCAGATCTTTCGAGATCAGGATTTATTAACGGTGATATTTCAACTGTTATGAGCCCAAGAACTGTATTAACTTGGGCAGAAAACTACCTTCTATTCAATGATATAGAATATTCTTTTAAACTATCTTTTTTAAATAGATGCGATGAAATGGAGAGGTCTATCTTACAGGAATATTTTCAAAGGTCATTTGGAATTGATATTACTGATGCTAAGGTAGCTAATGTCAAAGAATAGTGAAATTATTGAAGATTTTAAAAAGTCATTAGGTGCTACAATAAAATCTATAGGTAAAAATGAAGATATAGAGATTAATTTTGTTAAAGAAAATCCTTCAATTATTGGTAACACTATAAATCTAACTGAACCAAAAATTGAAAATTTCAAAAATAATCTAGAATATTTAAGAGCTGAAGCGGACTCTTTTGCATTAGAGTTCAGATTACATTCAAAAGACATTCATCAAAACTTTTTAAATCAAGATGAGTTATCAAACGAAATAATTAATGTTTTGGAACAAGCACGAGTAGAAGCTATAGGTAGTAGTGAATTCAAGGGAATACAAAAAAATCTAAAGAATAAGTATATTAGAGATCTTAAAATTGGAAATACTAAAAAAGATCAAAACTTATTAATTAAAGCATTTAAAAACGTAGCATTTGAAGAAATTGTTGGCGTTGATTTAGGTGCAATTAATGGTAGTTTTAAAAATATTGTAAAAGAAAAATTAAAAAAAGATTATTCAAACTTTTTTATAGATTTAAAGAAATGTTTACATGATCAGAAAAAATATACATCTACAATAGTTGAAAAACTAGATGAACTTGGATTACTTAATAACAGCGTAAACAATACTCAAAACGAAGATTTTAATCAAAACGATGAAGATCAAGATAATGAAAATGAAAATAATGATGAACAAAAAAATGATGAACAAACTGAGTCAAATATTGAAATGCAAACAAGTGAAACAGCCGTTGAGCAGTCAGTTTCATTAGAAGAAAATGATGAAATGGGAGAAGAAAACGGGGATACTGAACTAGATTATTTACCAGATAGAAAAATTTTAGAGAATTTAGAGAATTATAAAGTTTATGATTATAATTTTGATGAAATTATTAATGCTGAAGAACTTTGTGATATCAAAGAATTAGAGAAACTTAGAAGAAATCTTGATCAGCAAGTATTTTCTTTTCAACCATTAATTGTTAAAATTGCTAATAGACTGCAAAGAAAACTTTTAGCTCAGCAAAATCGTCATTGGGATTTTAATATGGAAGAGGGTTTTCTTGATACATCAAGATTAGCTAAAATTATTGCTAATCCAAATAATAAATTAAGCTACAAAATAGAAAAAGAAGTTGAATTTAAAGATACTATTGTGAGTCTTCTAATTGATAATTCTGGTTCAATGAGAGGCAGACCAATTACAGTTGCAGCCCTTTGTTCAGATATTTTAGCAAAAACATTGGAAAGATGCTTAATTAAATCTGAAATATTAGGGTTTACAACAAAAGCTTGGAAGGGGGGTAACTCTAGAGAAAAATGGATTAAAAATGGAAAACCTTCTAATCCGGGCAGGTTAAATGATCTAAGACATATTATCTACAAATCTGCAGACTCACCATGGAGGAGATCAAAGAAAAATTTGGGCTTATTATTAAAAGAGGGAATTTTGAAGGAAAATGTTGATGGAGAAGCTTTATCATGGGCTTATAATAGATTATCTTTTCGAAAGGAAAAAAGAAAAATTCTTATTGTTATAAGTGATGGTGCTCCAGTTGATGACTCAACACTTTCTGTAAATCCAGGTAATTATTTAGAAAAAAATTTAAGAGATATAATTGGTGAAATTGAAAAAAAAGATGAAATTGAATTAATCGCTATCGGAATTGGGCATGATGTTTCAAGATACTATAGTAAGGCTGTAACAATAATGGATGTCGATCAGTTAGGCGAGGTATTACTAAATCAATTATCTTCTACTTTCCATTTAGATAATTAAGAATTTAACCATTTCTTTTTTGCATTTTCAAAATTATTATTATCAATTGAGCTTCTAACTTCTTTCATAAGATTATTCATAAAATATATATTATGATTAGTTAGAAGTTGTAATCCTAGTAATTCTTGTGCAGAAAAAAGATGATATAAATATGCCAGTGAAAAGTTCTTACAAGTATAGCAATTACACTCATTATCAATTGGGTTAAAATTATTTTTATATTTAACATTTTTTAAGTTTATTTTTCCCTGTTTACCTTTTACTAAAGCTGATCCATGTCTAGCAATTCTAGTTGGGTTTACACAATCAAATGTATCGATTCCATCTGCAACAAAATCCCATATATCCCTTGGATCGCCAATACCTAGCAAATGTACTGGACGAGAATTATCTAATTTAGAAGAAGTAAAATGAACTATATCTTTCATTTCATCTTTATTTGATCCTAAACTACCACCAATAGCAATTCCAAAAGTATTGATCTTTTCTGTGTTAAATTCAATACTTTCTTCTCTTAAATCTTTGTAAATCCCACCTTGAATGATCCCGTAAATTTCTTGTCTACCTGCTGAGCCATTTTTAGGACTGTAATTAAGTTTAGAGTTAAAGGCGTTGATTGATCTTAAAGACCATCTATGACTTCTTAACATAGAATCAGATGTGTAGGTTTTATCTACATTATAAGGAGTGCATTCATCAAAAACTAAGATGAAATCTGCACCAAGATTTCTTTGAATCTCTATTGATTTTTCAGGAGATAACATATGAATAGAACCATCTATATAAGACTTAAATAATGCACCCTCTTCATTCAGATTGATTAAAGTTTTTTTATTTTTTGAATTTGTTTTTCGCCCTTTTATTTCGTCAGCAACTGAACCATGTCCAAGAGAAAAAATTTGAAATCCACCACTATCTGTTAACATAGGTCCATTCCAACCAGTAAATTTATGAAGACCTCCATGTTGAGCAATTAGTTCACTACCTGGCTGAAGCATTAAATGGTACGTATTGGATAGTATAATTTGTGTATTATTTTTTTTTGCTTCAAGAGTAGTAAAAGATTTTAGTGCAGCTTTTGTTGCACAAAAAATAAATGCTGGAGTTTCAATATCTCCGTGTGGTGTAGAAATTTTTCCTGTTCTTGCTTTATTATTTTTATTTGTTTTTTTAACTTTCCAAGAAAAGTTAGTCATTAGTTTTTGGGACAAAAAACTTAGCTATATAAATAAAAGGAGTGTCAAGTAGGGCTATAAATATTCTAAGAAGATAAGTGCCTAAAATATAAATCATTATGACATTATACACACTTACTGGTTCAGGATTTAATAAAATCCAAGCAAATATACTAAAGACAGTGTTATCAACCAAAGAGGAGGTAATTGTAGATAAATTGTTTCTTAACCAGAGAGACTTGCCTGATAAAGCTTGTTTCAAATAGTTAAAGAACCAAACATCAAAATATTGGCTTATTAAATATGCTATCATGCTAGCTATGAAAAATCTTGTCATGGGAGTAAATACATTTGATAAACTCTCTTGTACCCAATCTGCATCTGATGGTTGAAAACCAATAGTAATTACCATTAACAAAGTCATAAATAAGAATGCACTGAAACCAATTAAAATGTTAATTCTAGCTTTTTCCTTGCCATAATATTCAGATAAAATATCAGTACATAAAAATGTTGATGCAAAAAGAATAGTTCCTAATGCTACCGGTTCGGGTGAATAAAAAAAGTCTACTGTTTTTAAAACTTGAATATTTCCTGCAATTACAGCTAGTGCAGAATAGATAAAAATTCCTATATATCCAAATATTCTTAAAAAAATAAGAATAGAAATAAAACTAAAAAGTAGCATTATAAACCACATTAGTTCAGTGCTAAGAGAATTAAGTATTGTTGTTAATTCAAAGAAAAATCCCATTACAAAAATTTAATTAGATTTTGATAGAATAGTTTTTTTTAATTTTTTAGCTTTTAAAGGTAATTTGGAGTTTGGTGTATTAATAAGAAATTCATCTAACCCACCTTTTTTTTCTACTGTACGTATAGTACTGACTGCAACTTTAAGTTGAAATTTTTGCCCCAATAATTCGCTAACAAAAGTAATGTTCTGAAGATTTGGTTTAAAACGTCTTTTTGTTCTATTTTTAGCATGACTAACGTTGTTACCAGTTTGAAAGGATTTTCCAGTTAATTCACATCTCATTGACATAATGAAGATGCATGTAAATATAAATATTACTTTGTCAAGTATTCTAAATACTAAATTTATCTATAATATATGTTGGCGTTATTTGATGATTTTTAATTAAATTATTTATTTGATTTAGATCTTTATGAATACCAGATTTTACTAAAACACTATCTATTTCAAAATTATTAGCTCCTTGAATGTCATGAAATAATGAGTCTCCAATAGCTACTGTTCTTTTTTTTTCTAAATTAATTTGATCTGTCGTTTTAGTATATATGCTTACATCAGGTTTACCTTTTATAATAACATTTCCTCCCATTTTTTTGTAAATTTCACCAATTGCACCCATACAAAAGACATTACTTTTCGAGTTACTTTCAACTGTTTCAAAGTCGGGATTTGCACAATACATTGTTATTTCTTTTTTATAAGCTACTTCTAGTAATGGAATGTAGTCTATTGGCTGTAAATTTATAAAAGGGGTACAAGCTAAAATTAGATCCGCTTCTTCTACTTTTTCTACAAAATTAAAATTTAAACCATCTCTAAAATCTAGACCATCCTCTTTTTCTTTATCATAAATATGAAAACAATTTTTTTTATTTTTATCATCTAAATATTTTTTTTTAAGTAATTGCCAAATCATTTCTCCACTTGTCACTGTATTTAAAAAAGAATTTTTCTTAAAACCAAGCTTTGGCAGTCTATCTATGGATGTTTTTGATCTTTTAGATGAATTTGAAATTATAAACAAATTTTTATCATTGCTATTGAGAATATTGATAGAATTAAAAGCATGATCATATCCAAATATTCCATCATGCATTACACCCCATTGATCAATTATAAAATTGTCATAAACATTAATAATTTCTTTAATGGATTTTATTTTTTTCACTACTATACCGATTTACCAATAACGTCAGATACATTTTTATATCCATCAGTTTTAATAAGATCAATCAATTCACTTTTCATAGAATTAATTAAATTTGGACCAGAATAAACCAAAGCGGTATATAACTGCACTAGAGAAGCACCGGATTTGATTTTATCATAACAGTCCCTCCCACTGGATATACCGCCCACTCCTATTAATGGTATTTGACCATTTGTTAATTCATATATTTTTTTCAAAATTATATTTGAATTTTCATAGAGAGGCTTACCACTTAAACCACCTTTTTTTTCTTTGTTTAAAGAAATTAAATTACTGTCTCTTTTAATAGTGCTATTTGTAAGTATTAAGCCATCTATGTTATTAGCCAAGGAAATTAAAGCTAAATCTCTAAGTTGATCTTCATTTAAGTCTGGTGAAATTTTAATTAATATTGGTTTAGTATTAATATTTTTTATTTCATCTCTTTTATCTATAATTTTTTTAATTAATTTTTCTATCTTTCCTCGCAATTGAAGATCTCTCAAACCTTCAGTATTTGGTGAGGATATATTTATAGTAATATAGCTTGCCAAATCACCTAACTCTTCTAAACCAATTAGATAATCATCAATAGCTTCACTTGAATTTTTATTTTTTCCAATATTAACTCCTACAATTTTATTATTTAAGTAGGATTTATGGTGTTTGATTAAATTTTTTTTTACTTTTTTAATACCTTTATTATTAAATCCTAAACTATTAATAATAGCTTTATCTTCACTCAATCTAAATACTCTTGGTTTAGAATTACCACTTTGAGGTTGTGGAGTAATTGTACCAACTTCAAGAAATCCAAAACCAAATGAAAACATAGAATGCATCACTTCAGCATTTTTATCAAAACCCGCAGCGAGTCCTATAGGATTTGGAAAATCTAACCCCATTAAATGTTGTGCAAGAATAGAGTCTTCAATATTTTTTTGTCTTACTTTGAAATATTTTAAAAAATTAATTGTAATAGTATGAGATAATTCAGGAGGTAATAATCTTAATATTTTTAATGAAGTATTGTACAATAATTTAATTATCTATCAATTTTTTTAGATAATCAATAGTTTCTCTTAAACCAAATAATTTAAAAAATGACCCTAGTCTAGGGCCTTGATCCTGACCAAGCATAACTTGGTATACTAGTTTAAAAAAATCTTTTAAGTTATCAAATTCGTGCTTTTTTCCTACTTCGTATAACAATGTCTGAATATCTTCAGATGAACTGTTTTCAGTCACCTCATCTTCTAAAACATTAATAATATCAATAAATACCTCTTTATTGCTACCATCAATCTCTAAAAATTTCTTTTTAGGCAAAATAAAATCTTCATAGTAATTAAGTGCAAAATCTATGAGGCGATCAAATTCAGGATTGTTATCAGCATTAATATTATCATCATATTTATTAATAAAAGACCATATTACTTTTTTATCTTTAGAGTTAGACACATTAACTAGATTAGTAAGGGTATTGAAATTTATTTCTGATTTAAATTCTTTAGGTTTTCCTGAATGAATATGCCAAATTGGATTATCATACTGTTTGTTTTTATCTAAACTTGAGTATGAATTATAATGAGAAAGATAATCGTCTACAGTTTTAGGAATAACATCAAAGTGAAGTTTTTTTGCTGATTTTGGTTTTTGGAACATGTAGAGTGCAAGACTTTCAGGAGAGGCGTAACGTAGCCACTCATCAACACTAATACCATTGCCGACTGACTTAGAAATTTTTTCACCTTTTTCATCTAAAAACATTTCATAAATTAGATTTGTAGGTGATTTTTTATTTAATGCTTTACAAATCTTGGATCCTAAATCAACACTTTCTGTAAGATCTTTACCACACATTTCATAATCAACATCAAATGACATCCATCTCATTGCCCAATCAACTTTCCACTGTAACTTACATTTTCCATCAATTACTTCTGTTTCAACTAACTTGTCTAAAGATGGATCCTTGTAAATAATTGTTTTTGAATCCATTTTATATTCTTCAATTTTTACTTGAAGTACTTCTCCTGAATTTTCACTTATAGGCAAAAAGGGGCTATAAGTTTCTTTTCTCTCTGCCCTTAGGGTAGGTAAAATAATATCTAATATTTTTGTATAGTTTTCAAATATACTTAATATTGTTTCATTAAAATCTCCACTTTGATATTTCTCTGTTGAGCTAACAAACTCGTAGTCAAAATTAAATTCATCTAAAAAACTTCTAAGTTTTGCATTATTATGATGACCAAAACTTTCAAATTTACCAAATGGATCTGGTATAGAAGTAAGTGGCTTACCTATAAATTTTTCTAACATTTCTTTATTTGGAATATTTTCAGGAACTTTTCTTAATCCATCCATATCATCAGAAAATGTGATCAGTTTTGTTGGACAATCAATTATAGAGCTAAATGCATTTTTTACCATTGATGTTCTTACAACTTCACCAAAAGTTCCAATATGAGGCAAACCTGAAGGGCCATAACCAGTTTCTAGTAATACATATCCCTTAGATGGAATTTTAAAGTTTCTTATACCACCATTTTTTTTAATGATTTGTAATGCTTCTTTAAAAGGCCAAGCTTTTAAGGATTGTGCTAATTCTTGATCAATCATTTAATTTTGCTCTAATTCTAATTTTTTTACCCAATAACAACTTTAATGAATTTGTGAAATTAAAAATTTCAGATCCTAATTTATTAAATAATTCATTTTCTAAATCTACAATATTATCAATAATATTATTAATTAAATCATTCCCTGCTGCAGTTAAAATTAAACTATCAGATCTTTTATCTTGTGGTTGTTGTTTTGATATTAAATTCTTTTCTTCTAGCTTAGAAACACGTAAGCTAACAACTGATCTATCAATAGATGCATTTTTACATATATCCTGTTGAGTAATATTTATGTTTTCTTGCTGTAATAAATAAATTGTCTCTAGAATAAGATATTCATTTAATGTGATTTGACTCTCTTTTAATTTATGTCTTACTTTAGATTGCCATAAGTTTGATGTTTGCCAAATTAATAATGCTAATCTATTCTCATTAAGAGAAGTGTCTGCCATAGTTTTTATACAAACTGTTTGTATACAAATTAATAATTTGTGTCAATACTATTCTGGTGCAATTTCTATCTCTAGGCCATCAAGATCTTCGGAAAGCTCAATTTGACAAGATAATCTGGAATTATTTTTAACGTCAAAAGCTTGATCTAGCATAGATTCTTCATCATCATCCATATTTTTTAGCTTGTTTGTCCATTTTTCATCAATATAAACATGACAGGTAGCGCAAGCACAACATCCTCCACAGGAAGCCTCAATATCGTAGCCATTGTCTCTAAGGGTTTCCATTAATGTAAAATTACTATCATATTCAATTTCAGATTTTTTACCTGATCTATCTGTAATTATTAACTTTGGCATTAAACGCCTAGTTTTTTCTGAAGTTCTTTGGAAGATGTTGTGTATCTGAAAATATTTTTCTTATCAGGAAAGCAATACTTAAATACTTCTTGAGCCATTAAGGCAGACTCGTGAAATCCTGATAGAATAAGCTTAAGTTTTCCTGGGTACCAATTTATGTCACCAATCGCAAAGATTGAAGGTGTAGAAGTTTCAAATTTTTCAGTATCCACTTTAATTAGATTCTCATGTAAGTTTAGACCCCATTCTGCAATTGGACCTAGTTCCATTTTTAAACCAAAAAATGGTAAAAGATAATCTACTTCAATATTTGATCTTTCTTTATCATTTTCGTATTCTAGCATTATTCTACTATCTTGAATTTTTGAAATCTTTTTTATTTGGCCCTTTAAAAATTTAATTTTTCCTTTTGTTTCTAATTCTTGCATTTTTGATACGGAATCAGGTGCTGCCCTAAACTCTTTTCTTCTATGTATTAGAGTTACATTGGAATCCTTAGATAGTTCATTTGTCCAGTCTAAAGCAGAATCTCCTCCTCCTGCAATTAAGAGTTTTTTATCCTTAAATATTGATTTGTCTCGAATTGCATAAAAAACACTTTTGTTTTCGAAACTCTCAATATTCTCAATCGGAGGTTTTCGGGGCACAAAGCTTCCTGCTCCAGCTGCCACTACTATACATTTAGCTTCAACTTTTGTGCCTATATTAGTCTCTACAATCCAACCATATTCTGTTTTAGCAATTTTCTCAACTTGTTGGTTGAGATGAAATTTAGGTTTAAATGGGTTTATCTGTTTAATTAACTCGTCAGTTAATTCTTGTCCTGTTACAACTGGTCTTGAGGGAATATCATAAATTGGTTTTTCTGGGTACAATTCAGCACACTGACCTCCAACTTTATCTAAATTATCAACTAAATGACATTTTATATTTAAAAGACCTAGTTCAAATACTGCAAATAAGCCTACTGGACCTGCACCTATAATTACTACATCAGTTTTTTCTGTCATATGAGAAAAATAACAACTTTTTTTATTATTTCTAGGGATTATATATAATCTTAATGAATTTCGCTAATACTTCAAAATATTATAATCCTGCGATTTATATATGGCTATTAACAATAACCGCAATGGTTTTATTAATTATAGTAATAGGAGGTCTCACAAGATTAACAGACTCTGGACTTTCTATGACTGACTGGCGTCCAATTTTAGGTGTAATTCCTCCACTGAGTTTAGAAAGTTGGTTGGCTGTATTCGAAATGTATAAACAAACACCAGAATACAAAATAGTTAACAAAAATATGACTTTAAATGAATTTAAATATATTTTTTGGTGGGAGTGGTTTCATAGAATATTTGCAAGAGCCATAGGAGTTGTCTTTTTAATACCATTAATTTATTTTAGTTTTAAAAAGCAAATTCAATCATCACTGTATATAAAGCTTGGTATTGTCTTTGTGTTTGGTTTGTTTCAAGCAGTTATTGGATGGTGGATGGTAAAGAGTGGTTTGACTGAAAATCCTTATGTAAGTCCTTATAGACTTACTTTTCATCTTTTAAATGCACTTATAATTTTCTCTATACTATTATGGATAGCAATGGATTACAGGTATTCTTCTAATATAAGTTTTTTATCTAATCCAAAGACAACTGAATTTTATATTTTAGTTGCTGTAATCTTAATATTTATCACAATTGCAACAGGTGGATTTATGGCAGGAACCAACTCTGGACAATCTTTTAATACTTTTCCACTAATGAATGGAAAAATTATACCTGATGATTACGTTATTGATGATTTAGGTATTTATAATATTTTTGAAAATACAGTTGCAATAAATTTTAACCACCGTTGGTTATCAATATTTGTTTTTTTTTATATCCTTTTTGTTTGTTTTAAATTTATTAAATTTGATAATAAAAATATATCTAGTACTCTTGTATATTTAGTTTTATTCTTTCTAACGTTACAAGTAATATTAGGTATTATAACTCTTTTAAGTAATGTTTACTTACCAGTCGCAAGTTTACATCAAACTAATTCAATTTTGCTATTATCAACTTTATTAATTAGTTATCATCAAATTAAAATTAGAAAGGTAAAAGATGTCTAACAAAAATATATTTGTCTTTGGGGGCACGGGTTCTATTGGGAAATCATTATCAAAAAAACTGAAAAGCAATAACTATGATCCAATAATTATTTCAAGAAATGAAACAGAATTAAAACAATTATCTGAAGAAATTGGATGTGAATACAAAGTGTGTGATGTTTTAGACTCTAATAAAGTTAAGAGTATTTCAGAAGAATATAAAGATCAATTAAGTGGTATTGCTTTTTGTGTTGGCTCTATAAATTTAAAACCTCTTAAAATGACTAAAGATGAAGATTTTATTGATTCTTTTAAAATAAATACACTTAGTGCTATAAATGCGATTAAGTTTAATCAAGAAACCCTTGCTAAAAATAACGGCAGTATTCTTCTTTATTCAACTATTGCTGTAAAACAAGGCTTTACTAATCACACAATAATTTCTACCGCAAAAGGTGCCATTGAAGGGCTTACTTTGAGTTTAGCTGCTGAATTTGCTCCAAAAATCAAAGTAAATTGTATAGCGCCTAGTTTAACTGACGCAAAAATGACACAAAAGTTGATTAGTAATGAAACTATTAAGAAAGCAATTGAAAATATGCATCCTCTACCTAAAATTGGATCTGGTGATGATTTCTCTGATATTGGAAGTTTTCTATTAAGTGATAAAAATAGTTGGATAACTGGACAAATATTTCATATAGATGGAGGAAGATCATCATTAAGAATTAAGTCGTGAAATATATCTTTATAATTTGTTTATCTGTTTTTTCTTTAAGCGTTTTTAGTCAACCATTTCCAATACCAGAAGATAATGAGGTAAGTTTTGATGTTATTAGAAAAAAGAAAAATATTGGTAGCTTAATATCAAAATTTGAAAATAATGAAGATAGTGTCATTATACATTCAGTATTAAAGATAAATGTTAAAGTTTTATTTATTCCAGCATACAAATTTTTTCAAGAAACCAAAGAAACTTGGAAAAATGGTGAATTTGTATCAATAGATGGATTTACAGACTTCGAAGATGATCGAGAGTATAAAATAATTGGAAATGATGAAGACAATTTTTTTATTGCTAGTGGTATGGATGGAGAATTAAAATTAGATAAAAATATAGTACCATTAAATTATTGGAATATTGAAATGTTAAATGAGAAAGAAGTATTTGATACTCAAAAAGGTATTGTAAGAACTATAGAAGTAAAGCAACTTGAAGATGAAAAAATAAAAATCAATAACATTGAAATATTAGCAAATAAGTATGTTTTCAATGCTTCAAAAAATCCAAAAGATAAAGGGCCATTCCCTGAGTATACACTTTGGTATTTTGAAAAAGAGCTCATGAAAATGGAATTCAAAAATCCTAATGATAAAAAAAATATTATAACAATAATTCGTAATGATTGGAGTCTATAGTTGCAAACTATATGGATTACTGGTGGATCTTCAGGTATTGGCTTTGCTACAGCAAAAGAATTTATAAATAATAATTGGCAAGTTGTAATTTCTTCAAGTAATAAAATAAAACTTGAATCTGCAAAAAAAAAATTGCAGCTAAATAATAAAAAAAATTTAGTTCATGCTATTGTATGTGATATTTCTTCAAAAAATAATGTTGATAAAACGATTGATTCTATAGAAAAAAATATTGGTAAAATTGATATAGCATTATTAAATGCATCAGCTTATAGTCCAAACAAAAATCAAATATTTGATATTTCAAACTACGAATTGCTAGTAGATGTAAATATCAAAGGTACTTTGTATTGTGTTAACAAATTAAAAGATGTTATGAAAAATAGAAATAATACGATTGCTATTATTTCTTCACCGTTGGGATATAGAGGTTGGCCAACAGCTGGGGCGTATGGTATTTCTAAGGCAGCTCAATTAAGCTTGAGTGAAAGCTTGTATTTTGATTTTAAAAAGTTAAACATTAATGTTAGAGTCATATGTCCAGGTTTTATTGATACCGAAGCAACCAAAAAAAATAGCTTCAAAATGCCTTTTTTAAAAAGTGCTGAATATGCAGGAAAAAAAATATTTGATAGATTAACTAAAGGTAAAGAATTTGAAATAATATTTCCCTATTTGATTGTATATTTTTTTAAATTTACAAGGATATTACCTTACAAAATATATTTTTATATATGGAAAAAATTAGGGAATTTTTAGTTTGTTTCACCAATATAAATTCCAAGTCCTTCAGCTACTTTAATCAGAGGATCATTTTTTTGAACAGTTTTTGAATATCCAGCAACTTGACTAAGCATCAAATCTTGTACTCCTCTGTCTTTCCATACAACTACTCTATTAAATTTTTTCTTTGCAATTAAATCAACCGCATAAACCCCAAAGGCACTTGCAATTAAACGATCTCTATGAGTTGGTTGAGCACCTCTTTGAACATGTCCTAGAACTGTAACTCTTGTTTCAGAGTCTGTTATTTTATAGATTTCATCACCAAGATAATTTCCAATCCCTCCAAGGCGCACCTCTCCATCAACATATTTCACTGTAGCTTTTTTACCGTTTTCTTTTTTTACAGCTTCTGCAACAACGATTAATGCATGATTTCTTCCTTTAGATCGAAGTTTCTCAATATGGTGAGCAATAGATTTTATAGAATATTGAATCTCCGGAATCAAAATAACATCTGCTCCTCCAGCTATTCCTGAATTCAAAGCAATGTGACCTGCATCTCTGCCCATTACTTCTAAAATCATTACTCTTCTGTGGCTAGCAGCTGTTGGTTGAAGCATATCTAATGCATTTGTTGCAACATCAACTGCAGTATCATATCCTATAGAAAGCTCATTGTGCTTTACATCATTGTCTATAGTCTTTGGAATACCAACAAAATTTATATTACCTTTTTTTGTAATACTTTGGAGAATTTTTAAACTTCCATCTCCACCAATACCTATTAGTGCATCAATCCCTAATTTTTTAAAACCTTCTATAACTAAATCAGATGAGTCTATTTTTTTTCCATTCCTTATAATTTTTTTAAATGGGTTGCCTTTGTTATTTGATCCCAAAAAAGTTCCACCCATTCTCATTAAGCTACCCTCAAAATTTTGCGGATTTAATTTGATAACATCCAGTGGTTCTTTCAACAATCCTAATGTTCCATCCTTTATTCCATAAACTTCCCAATTGTACTTATTATGCGCTCTTAATGTAACTGCTCTAATTACTGCATTTAAACCTGCGCAATCTCCACCACTTGTTAAAATTGCTATTTTTTTTACCACAGGGCGTTTATATACTATTATTATATTTTTACTTATTTATTTTCATGGATGACGTAAACAAACTTATAGAAGTTTTAAAAAATTTTGAACAAGAACACAGAGATCTTGATGAAATACTCATTAGGCTTCAAGAAAAAAATACTGTTGACTTTTTACAAATCCAAAGGTTAAAAAAAAGAAAATTAGTCCTAAAAGATAAAATATTAGAAATTCAAAATAAATTAGAGCCAGATAGTATAGCTTAAGCTAAAAAACTTTTTAAAAATTTAGGAGCGTTATCCTTAATAAAAGATATTCTTTCCTTAATTTTTGGAATTTTTGATATTCTCTTAAGATTTTTATCAATATTTTCTTCAACATGCTTAATTTCTTTTGAAAAAAAAACGAATAAGGCATTGGTATATACTACTGATAAAATAAGTCTTTTTGTATAAAAATTGAAATCTGTTGAATTATCTCCAGCTAAATACCACATCGT
>CACFXU010000007.1 GCA_902570155.1 uncultured Alphaproteobacteria bacterium | reverse complement strand
CTCTTTTGCAGGCGGTCATTGCGTAGGCTCAACCATGAGCGATGCATATACTGGCGGAAAATATCCACAGCAATATGAGTTATCAGAATACGAAAGTGCAGCTAGTTGTACGATGAAGTTTTCAGAGAACCCAAGTATTGCTAGTATTAATGCAACAATTCAAGGGAACCCAGGAAGCCTACCTCCGGTTGAGGATAGATTACCTGATGAACCACTTGTTGTAGTGCCATATGAATCAATTGGTAAATATGGAAACACTATTAACTTCTTATCTAATGCAACTGAAGCGGGTACTTCAGATATGCTTTCTACTCGACATGTTAACTTAGTTCGTTTTGCTGATGACTTGTCAACTGTAGTTCCAAATGTTGCAAAAGATTATGAATGGAATGATGATTTTACTACTTTAACATTCATGTTACGTAAAGGTCACAAGTGGTCAAATGGTGAACCTTTTGTAGCTAGAGATGTAGAGTTTTGGTACGAAGACTTGATGATGAATCCAAAGATTCGTGAAAAACCATATCCATATCTATTAGTTGGTGGTGAGCCAATGACTGTTGATGTAATTGATGATCAAACAGTAAGATTTAACTTACCATCTCCGTTTCCTGGTTTACTTGCTACTTTAGCTACATCTTATAACCAAGCTTTTATGCCTTCACATTTCCTAGAACAATTCCATCCAGAAATTGATTCAAATGCTGATGCGAATGCACAAGCTTTAGGTTTCGCAGATGGCTGGGATGCTTTAGCGGCTTATTATGGTAACTCAGGTTGGACTGATACTCCTACTCCGTTATTAAGAAATCCAGAGTTAGTAGATGGTTTACCATATGCTGCTTATCCTTCTTTAGAAGCTTACATGACTATTGAAGATACTACTGAAGGTAGAGTATATGCTGCAAACCCATACTTTTTCCAAGTTGATACAGCTGGGAATCAATTACCATACATTGATTATCAAAATGAGAGATATATCAATGAAAATGAAATAAGATTATTGAAACTTGTTAATGGTGAAGTTGATTACAAATCTCAATCTGTACAACTTGAGTCTGCGCCTCAATTATTAGATGGAGCGGAGTCTGGAGGATATAATATTCAAATTAACCCAGGTTGTGGAGCAGCACTATTTAGCTTCAACGTCACTCACCCAGACTTAGAAAAACGTAAAGTTTACGGTGATATTCGTTTCCGTCAAGCAATGTCAATTGCTCTAGATAGAAATGAAATTAACGATGTTGCTTACTATGGTATGGGTGTTGTAGAGCAGTTCACAGGTATGTCACCAGCTCCTGATTTCGTACGTGAAGATATGAAAATGTATATGACTCAATATGATCCAGATGGTGCTAAAGCACTTCTAGATGAAGTTGGTCTTAAGGACGTTGACGGTGATGGCTTTAGAGAACTCCCTAATGGAGAGCCTTTTGCTATGAACATTGACTATGCTACTCAAGGTATAGGTGGTGTAGAAGTTGAGTTAGTTGCTCGTATGTGGAACGATGTAGGAGTTAAAACTTCTTTTAAAGAGGTAACTCCTGATGAATATCGTGGTTCACAATCTTCAAATGCATTAGATGTCCATGCATGGGATAAAGGTCAACCATTAGCAATTATTGCAGGTGATCCTGAAACATTCAAAGCGCCTTTTGGAAACTACTTTAACCATACGCAAGGAATGTTGTGGGCAGCTTACATTGATAGTAACGGTGATGAAGGTGTAGAACCTCCTCAATGGGTTTACGATTTAAGTGATGGTATTGATAAATTTCAATCATATGCTTTAGGTACACCTGAATCAAATGAGTGGGGTGAAAAAATTACAACAATGTTAACAGAGCAAACTTTGTTAATTGGAACTGTAAAAGCACCTTTCCCAACATATCATAGAAATGCTTTGAAAAACTTTACACAATTCAAAACAACTTCTTATGAATATTATAGAACTTATCCATATTTAGCTACTCAGTGGTGGTTAGACGAATAAGTCAACTATAAATATACTTAAAAGCGGCAATTTTTTATTGCCGCTTTTCTTTTTTCTACTATTCTTAAAAATCAATTAAGAGAAATCATGCTATGATTAATTTTGTTCAGTTTACATTTACAAGAGCATTTTTAGCTATTGTAACTTTATTAATTGTTTGTTTCATAGTTTTTTCTTTAATGGAATTAGTACCTGGAACGTGTGCTGAAAGATATTTAGCTTTTAAAAATACTCAGGGCTCTCAAATTACTTATGAAGATATTGAAGCAGAAAAAATTCGCTTAGGCTTAGATAAACCATTCCTTTATAGATATGGAAAGTGGATTTCTGACATTGTTATCAATCAAGATTTTGGTGATAGTTGTATTCTAAGAATGAATATTAATGAATTATTAAGTGGAAGATTTACTTTATCTCTAACCATATGTTTAGTAGCATTAATATTTTCATATTTAATTGCTATACCTGTAGGAATTATTTCAGCCACGACAAAATATGCATCATTAGATAACACTCTAAAGTTTGTTAGTTACCTTGGCATAGCATTGCCAAATTTTTTAGTAGCACTTTGTATAATGCTTTTTATGACAATCTATTATGGAGATACGATGACAGGACTATTTTCTCAGGAATATGAAAATGAACCATGGTCATCAGCAAAGTTAATGGATTTTTTAGGTAGAGCATGGCTGCCTATTTTTGTTTTAGGATGGAATGCAACTGCCTTTGCATTGCAAACTGTCAGAGCTTTAATGTTAGATGAAAATGACAAGTTATATGTAATGGCGGCAAGAGCAAGAGGTGTATCAGGGATGAGTTTGCTTTGGCGATATCCAGCAAAGCATTCTTTAGGACCTGTAATAAATTCAATAGGATTTGATTTAAATAGAATTTTTAGTGCACTTCCAATAGTTGCTCTGATTTTAATTTTGACTGAGGCAGGAGCTTTATTAATAGAAGCTTTGGCTAGATCAAATGATCAGCAACTAGCTGGAGCAATAATATTTTTACTTACAGCAACAATCGTTTTTGTTAATTTTGTCACAGATATAATTTTAGCAATAATGGATCCAAGAATAAGAAAAGGAGTTATGGGTGGAGGTTAGTAATCAAAAAAAAGAAGCTTATTATACAGCTACACAGATGCAATTAGTAAGAACACGCTTTTTTGGAAATAGATCGGCAATGATTGCAGGTTCAATATTACTTTTCATGATTGTTTGTAGTCTATTCTCAGATTTTTTATCTCCATATGATCCTACTATTAATGGTCGCGACAAAGATTATGAAAATGGAGCACCTCAGGTTCCTATGTTTTGGGATGAAAATGGTTTTTCACCAAGGCCGTTTTTACACACTTTAACAAAATATAGAGGAGCTGATACTAATTTTAGATGGGTCTATAAAACTGATACAGAAAAAAGAAGATATGTTTATTTTTTTATTGAAGGTTGGGAGTATAAAGTTTTTGATTTTAATATAAATCTTCCAGGAAAAATTTTAGATTTTAAAATTCCAGGTTTTACATTCAATACTCATTTATTTGGAGTTGAAGAAGGTGGTATTCATATATTTGGAACAGATAAGGCAGGAAAAGATTTATTTAGCAGAACCTTGAGTGCAATTTATATTTCACTAGCTGTAGGGACACTTGGTGTTTTTATATCATTTGTACTATCTCTAATTATAGGTGGAATATCAGGTTACTATGGTGGATGGATTGATAGTGTATTGCAAATGTTTACTGATGCAATTCGAACTGTTCCACCAATACCTCTGTTTATGTGTCTTGCTGCCTTTGCGCCATTAGAATGGAGTTCTGAATTACGGTTCTTTTTTATTTCCTGTTTACTCGGATTAATTTCGTGGCCAACACTTGCTAGAAGAGTAAGAACGCATCTACTTAGTGAAAGAAGCCAAGAATATATTCTTGCTGCAAAACTTTGTGGAGCATCATCTACTCATATTATTGTAAGACACTTATTACCAAGTTTTACGAGTTATATTATTGTCGATTTAGTCATTAGTTTCCCATATATGTTATTATCTGAAACAGCTTTAAGTTTTATAGGACTTGGTTTGAGAGAGCCAGTAAACTCTCTAGGTGTACTTTTGCAAAATGCAACAAAGGCCGACGTACTTTTAAACTATCAATGGTATTTTATCCCTGTATTTTTCTTAGTCGTATTAATTTTAACATTTGTCTATGTGGGAGATGGATTACGTGATGCAGCAGATCCTCATAAGGTAAAATAATATGAGTCATTTATTAGAAGTAAAAAATTTAGATGTAAAATTTGATACTGATGAAGGTAGAATTACAGCAGTTGAAAATATTTCTCTTTCTGTAGATCAAGGTGAAGTACTTGGTATAGTTGGTGAATCCGGATCAGGTAAATCTGTGACTGCTAAATCGATTATGAAATTAAATCCAGGTAATACTTCTTATAACGAAGACGCAGAAATAATTTTAGACAACGAAAATGTTCTTCAATTTACCTCTAAGCAAGACTTAAAAAAAATAAGAGGTGGTAAAGTATCAATGATTTTTCAAGAGCCTATGGCAAGTTTTGCTCCAGCAATAAAAATTGGCGCACAAATGGTTGAGCAATTACTAATTCATAAAAATATTAATAAAGAGGAAGCAAAATCAATATCCATAAACATGCTAAAAAGAGTAGGCATAGCAGATGCAGAAAAACGGTTTAATCAATATGCATTTGAATTATCTGGGGGAATGCGTCAAAGAGCAATGATAGCTATGGCACTATCAACAATGCCTAAACTTTTATTAGCAGATGAGCCAACAACTGCTTTAGATGTAACAATTCAAGCTCAAGTTATCAACCTAATTAAAGATATTATTAAAGAATATCAAATGGGAGTAATATTTATTACTCACGATCTAGGTGTTATTGCACAGGTAGCTGATCATGTTGCGGTTATGTATTTGGGAAGTGTAGTGGAGAAAGGTCCAGTAAATGAGATCCTTAAAAATCCAAAACATCCTTATACAAAAGGGCTATTACAAGCTTTACCTGACATAAATAACTTAGACGCACCGTTATCTCCAATACCTGGAAATATTCCAAGTCCATTAGATAGACCAACAGGGTGTGTATTTAGAACTAGATGCCCCCATCATAATCCAGAAGGAAAAGATGGTAAAATAGAAATGAAATTAATTGAAGTTGAACCCGGTCACTGGGTTGATCAATGTGGAATTAAGTGTGGTCAAAATGGGTGATAATTTAATTTCAGTAAATAATGTTTCAGTAAATTTTGATTATCAAGAAAATTTTATTTCAAAAAAACAAAAAATACATGCTGTAAACAATATCAATATCAAAATTAAAAAAGGATCTTTTTTTGGTTTAGTGGGTGAATCTGGTTCAGGAAAAACTACTCTTGGTAGAGCAATACTTGGAGCTAATAAAATTAGTTCTGGAAATGTTATTTTTCATGATGATGAAAGAGATTATGATTTAACAGATATGAACAAACAAGATTTAAAAGAATATAGAAAAAAAGCTCAATTAATTTTTCAAGATCCTTATGCTGCTTTAAGTCCAAGAATGACAGTGAGGGATATTATTGCAGAGCCTTTAGAAGTGATGAAAATAACAAACTCAAGACAAGAAACTGATGAAAGAGTAAGAGACATTGCTTCAAAATGTAGATTAAATATTGAGCATTTAAGAAGATTTCCTCATGCATTTTCTGGAGGACAAAGACAAAGAATATCAATTGCAAGAGCCTTAGTAAGTAATCCAAAATTTATAGTAGCAGACGAAAGTGTTGCTGCTTTAGATGTATCAATACAAGCAGATATATTAAATCTTTTAAAACAACTTCAAACCGAGCTTAACCTAACTTATTTATTCATAAGTCATGATTTAAGTGTAGTAGCTCATGTATGTGATGTTGTTGCAGTTATGTATTTGGGGCACATAGTTGAAATGGGACCCTCAAGAGAATTATTTAAGAACCCAAAACATTCTTACACAAAGGCACTATTATCTTCTATTCCATCAATTGATCCAGAGAAAAGATCTGAAGCTATAGAACTAAAGGGAGAAATTCCTAGCGCATTAAATCCTCCTCCAGGTTGTGTGTTTAAAACCAGATGTCCTAATCCTGGAGTAGATTGCAAAGGTGGAGAAATAAAAATGGGCCTTATTGAAGTTGAACCAGGTCACTGGGTCGATCAGTGTTGTGCTCTATAAGTAGTTTTTATAATTGTAATGAAAAATATAGCATTTATTGGAACCTCTCATATTCATACACCAAATTTTATTTCTAAGGTAATTTCAAACATTAAAATTAATTGTATTGGTGTTTGGGACAAAGACAAGAATAGGTCAAAAAGTGATTCTGATAAACTGCAATGTAAGAATTATGATAACTATGTTGATTTATTGAAAGAACCTAATTTAGATGGTGTTATAGTATGTTCAGAAACTAATTTGCACTATGAATTAGTTAAAAAAATTACCGAGAATAAAAAACACTGTTTTATAGAAAAACCTTTGGGGATAGGAAAAAAAGACTCTTTTGAAATGGCAAATCTTATTGAGACTTCAAAAATTATTTTTCAAACTGGATATTTCATGAGAAGCAATCCTGTTTACATAAAGCTTAAACAATTAATTACTGCTAATTATTTTGGCGAAATTTCAAGAATTCGACTCATTAATTGTCACGATGGTATTATGAGGGATATTTTCAAAAACTATCAATGGATGACAGATCCTAAAGTTGCAGGAGTCGGAGCTTTTGGTGATTTAGGAACACATGTTTTAGATCTTCTTCTATGGTTTTTTTCTGATGTTGAGTCTGTGAGCGCAACCTTTACAAGAGTATATAATCAATATCCAGATTGTGAAGAAAGTGGAGAAGCTCTAATAAAATTTAAAAGCGGGTTGATAGCTAGTATTGCTGCGGGATGGATAGATGTAGCGCAGCCATACACTATTTTTGTAAGTGGTACAAAAGCTCACGCAAGAACAACTAATGAGAAATTAATTATAAATGAAAATAAGGAAGGTAAAAAAATAGAAAGAATAGAAGAAAATTTACCAGAAACATTACCACATGCATTTGATTTGTTTCTCAACTCATTAATTGATAACAATACTAAAAACCTAGTTACTCCTACAGAAGCAGCATTGAGAAGTAGTATAATGGAATCAATTTACCAATCAGAAAAAGAAAAAAAATGGATAAATATCTAAATTAAAAAATATAATTATGAGTAAAATAAAAGTTGGCATTATTGGCGTTGGAGGTATTGCAAAGTTACATGTACCTGGTTGGCGCATGTCAGAACATGCAGAATTAATAGCAGGTTCCGATATTAATAATTCTATTCTTGAAGATTGGGGTAATATAAATCAAATAAAAAAATTATATCTTGATCCCTTAGATATGATTAATGATCCAGATATAGATGTAATTGATATTTGTGCGCCTAATAACTATCATTGTGATTTAGCAATTAAAGCAATGCAAGCAGGCAAAGATGTTTTATGTGAAAAACCCTTAGCTCCAAATGCCTCACAAATAAAAAAAATGATTGAAGTAAGAGATCAAACGAAAAAAAAATTAATGTGTGCTCAACACTTTAGATTCAGAAAAGATTCTCAATTAATAAAAGATCAATCCACATCAATTGGTTCGATATATCATGCACGTTCTTGGATGCTGAGAAGAAATTTTTTACCGGTCTCACTAGGTTTTTTAAAAAAAGAAAATTCAGGAGGAGGGCCTTGTATTGATATAGGGGTGCACGTATTAGATTTAACTCTTTGGTTTATGAACAATCCAGAACCACTTTCTGTGACGGGTGTGTCAAAAACAGAATTAGCAAAGCAGCCAAATTCTTTTAGTTATAATGGAGAGTACGACAAGGAAGCAATGAACGTTGAAGATTTTGCAGCTGCGTTTGTAAGGTTTAAAAATGGTGCAACCTTGATGCTTGAAGTATCATGGATGCTTCATCATAAACTACCAGAAGATAAAATAGAAGATATGCAGGTATGGTTATACGGAAGAGAAGCTGGTTTGCATTGGCCTAATTGTGAAATTATAAAAAATGATATCAATTCTCAAACTCACATAACTAAAAAAATTGAAGGAAATTTAAAAGACACTATTGAACCTCATGCCAAAGAATGTATCGAGTTTGCAGAGTTTGTTGCAAACGATCAACCAGTTACTATTCCGGCTGAACACTCTCTGCAAGTAATGAAAATTTTAGATGGAATTTATAAAAGTCAAGAAGTAGGAAAAGAAATTATTTTGGAATAATAGATTATGATTAATGAAAAATAATTTATTTTTAGCTGTTATATTATCACTTTCAGGTTTGTTTTTATTGGATTGTATGGGGATTGCGATAAAGTTTTTACGAAACGAATATCCAGCAGCTCAACTTTCTGTTTTTAGAAATTTATTTGGAATGATCCCATGTGTTATTGCTTTATATTTTTCACATGATTGGCATCAAAATGGTAGACAAATAAAAATAACGCAATGGAAGTTAGGACTATTTCGAGGGGTATTTGTAGCGCTGGCTCAATTGTGTTTGTACACTTCGTATGCCTACCTTCCTTTTGCTTTAGTTGCTACCATGGAATACACAGGACCTATGATGGTTACCCTTCTTGCTATTCCTATATTAGGTGAAAAATTTGGTTGGTATAAAATGAGTGCAGTAATTTCTGGTTTTGCAGGTATCGTTTTAATTATGCAACCTTGGTCATCAGATTTTAATTATATGTTATTACTACCTATTCTTGCTGCTTTTGGATATTCATTAGCAAGGGTAACATCCTTAAGTTTTGAGGATCATGTTCCTTCACCACTTATAAACTTGTATGGTCAAACAGGGACAATCATAGTTGCATGTATGTTAGTGGTGTTTTTTGGTATGTGGGAAAATTTCAAAAGTATAAATGATTTCTTAGTAGTTTGTATAATGGGGATTGCAGGAGGATCTGGAACTTTACTTTTAATATATGGTGCTAGAAAAGCAGAACTTAGTAAAATTATGCCATTTGATTATATCGAGATATTTTTTGCACTTATTTTAGGTTGGATATTTTTTGCAGAATGGCCAGTTGATCAACTTTTCCCAGGTGCTTTTTTCATAGTTTTAGGTGGATTAATCATTTATCTTCAACAAAGAAAAAATAATTTTCAAAGATTAAGGAAAACATAATGGATTATAAAATTACCAAACTTCAAAATGATAAAGGTTTAGATATTGACATAGTTAATATTATTAACTCAAACAATTATAGTTTTAGTTTTTATACTTATGGTGGTTATATGAGTGAAGTTTGCATTCCAATTTCTTCGAATGTTTCTGAAACAGAGGATGTTTTATTAGGTTATGGTAATTTAGATGATTGCCTGGAAGCTCATGGATATTTCAATTCAATTATTGGAAGAGTTTGTAATAGAATAGGGCAAAGTAAATTTACTCTTAATGGGAAAGAATATAATTTATATTCTAATACTGAACCTGACCATCTTCATGGTGGAGAGGTAGGTTTCAATAAAAAGATTTGGAAAATAGCCGATATTAAAAAATCAAGCCAAAGTATAAAAGTAGAGCTCACTTACCAGTCTAAACATTTAGAAGAAAATTATCCAGGCAACCTAAATTGTAAAACTATTTACGAACTTAATAATAATAACGAAATTCTAATTTCCTTTAAAGCTACTACAGATCAAGATACTATTGTTAATATGACTAATCATAACTATTGGAATTTCCATGGCCATAAAGATAATTATAAAAATATTACTGACCATGTTGTAAGAATATCATCTAATCAAATTTGCGAAACTGATGAGGGATCAATTCCTACTGGTAAATTATTCGATGTAGTTAATACAAAATATGATCTTAATAATTCATTTGAAATAAATAAATTTTTTTTAGATGGTGGTGGTATTGATCACAATTATGTTCTCAAAGATCATTCTATTGATCAATCTATAGCTTCCATCTACAGTAATATTACTGGTATGGGAGTTGAATACTCGACTGATCAACCTGGAATACAATTTTATACTGGTAATATGATGAAAGATTCATATCATGGCAAACATAATCGAAATTATGGATTACAATATGGTATGTGTCTAGAGACGCAAATCTTTCCAGATGCTATTAATCAACCAAATTTTCCATCAACTACATTAAAAGTAGGCGAAACATATAATGCAAATACAAAAATAAAATTAAGAAATGATTTTAAATAAATTAATTTATTGTTTTATAATTTTATATCTATAGACATCCGCATAAATGAAAATCAGTAAAAAAATCATAGATAATTTAAAAAAAGGTGGAGTAGATTTTTACTTAAGTGTTCCTTGTAAGTTATTAGCCAACATGATTGATATTCTTGAAAATGATAAAGATGTTTATTATTCGGCTGTACCAAGAGAGGAAGAAGGTATGGGTATTTGCGCTGGAGCTTATTTAGGAAATAAATTCCCGTGTATAATGATGCAGAATACAGGGATTGGAAATTCAGTGAATGCAATTGTTTCTCTATTACAATTATATCAAATGCCTGTTGTTTTTTTAATTAGTTACAGGGGTACACCTGGTGAGCCAGTAGGAGCACAAGGTGGAATGGCGAAGATTACTGAAGATATTTTACAAACGTTGAGAATACCTATGTTGCATTGCTCTTCTGAAAAAGAATTAGATAAAATTTCAACATTTAGCAAACATGCCAAAGTTGTTGAATCACCAGTAGCTATTTTATGTGATTTCAATTTAATGAAAGATGATAAATGAACCGTTTTGATTTATTAAATAAGGTACAAAATATTCTTAAAGATAACTTAGTTATTTGTAATATAGGTCTTCCATCTCAAGAATTATATAAAATTTGTGATCAACCAAATTTTTTTTATATGTTAGGCAGTATGGGCTTATCATCTTCTATTGGCTTAGGCTTGGCACTATCCCAAAATAAACACGTTATTAGTTTAGATGGTGATGGATCAGTTTTAATGAATATGAATACCCTAGCAACAATAGGTAATAGAGCGCCATCAAACTATACTTTATTGATAATTGATAACGGTTCTTATGGATCAACAGGAGATCAACGAACATTTACTGATGAGAAAACTTCCTTAAAGGATGTTGCATTAGGAGCCGGCTGCAAAAATGTGATTGAATGTTCTGGAGAGGAAACAGTTAATGAATTGAACAAAGCCATTGATGATAAAGATAATTCATATGTAATAATTTCAAAGATCAATTCTGGAAATGTTAAAATTGATCCCATTCCACTCAATCCTATAACTATAAGAGATAGGTTTAGAAAGTTTATTGGTAAAGTTAAATACCTTTAATTAATATTTTATGATCATTTGTGCAGGATCAATATTTACAGATTACATAAGTAGGATTAATAAATTTCCAAAAAAACCAATTAAAGTTTTATCTAGAGGTATTGATAAAAGATTAGGTGGTTCAGCAGCAGTATCGGCATTTACTGCAAAAATTTTGGGCTCTGAGTCAAAATTCATAGGAAAATTTGGAGATGATGATTCATCAGTCTTTTTAAAAAATGAATTAAAAAAATTTTCTATTAATACCAATAAATCAATTTTTATTAAAAAATGTCAGTCTTCGCAAAGCTTTTTAATTGAGGATACAAAAGGTGAAAGATTACTAGCAGCATACAATGATCCAAAATTGCTTGATTATAAGAAAATACCCAAATTAAATTTTAAAAAAAAGGATATTTATTCAATAGATATGAGATGGATAGATATGGCCTCTTATATTGCAATTAATACCAATAAAAAAAATATTAAATGTGTTGCTGATCTAGATAATTTTAAAAATTCTAATAAAATTTCTGAAATTGTTCACAAAGCTTCGCACCCTATATTTTCTGAAGAAGGTTTGAAAACTTATAAAAAAAACATCAATATGCAAAAGGCTCTTTTTCAAATATTCAATGAAACAAATAAATTTGTTGCAGTTACTATGGGATCAAAAGGTGTTTATTGGGTTGAAAAAAACTCATTATATCATTGTAATGTTCCAAAAGTAAAAACAGTTGAAACGAATTGTGCAGGAGATGTTTTTCATGGTGCTTTTGCAACAGCTCTATCATTAAATAAATCAAACTCTCAAAGTATTCAATTGGCAGCAGCTACTGCAACTTTAAAATGCATGAAAGCTGGAGGCATATATTCAATACCAAATTTAAACAACGTAAAAAAGTTTTTAAAAAAATTAAAAATTAGAAAAATTAAATGACAAAGATTTTAATTACAGAATTTATAGATTCACAATCATTGCAAAATATAAATAAAAAATTTGATGTAATTTATAAAAAAGATGCCTGGCAAAATAAAGATTTTTTAGAGAGAGAAATTCAGAAATTTGATGGCATCATTGTAAGGAATAAAACAAGTTTAGATAAGAAAATTTTAATAAATGCGTCAAATTTAAAGTTTATAGGAAGATTAGGTGTTGGTCTTGATAATATAGATACAGAATACTGTAAAAAAAATAATATAATTGTTCAGCCAGCAACAGGTATGAATTCTGACTCTGTTGCAGAATACGTTGTGAATTCTTCTCTTACATTATTAAAAAAAACTCACATTGTTAAAGAACAAACTCTACAAGGAAAATGGCCAAGGACATCAATTGTTACAAAAGAACTTAAAGGAAAGACTCTTGGTCTAATAGGTTTTGGGGATATTTCAAAAAAAGTTTTAAATCTTGTAAATGTTTTTGATGTTAGCTGTATTGCATATGATCCTTTTATAACTTTGAAACAAATGGAGGCAGAAAATGTTATGAAAGTTTCATTCAATGAAATTCTTAATTTGGCCGACATAATTTCTATTCATGTCCCATTAAATAATGAAACAAAGTATCTATTTGACAGACAAGCTTTTATTAAAATGAAAAAACAACCAATTATCATTAATTCTTCTAGGGGTGGTGTCATCAATGAGAAAGATTTAATTGATGCTTATAAAAATAAATATATCTCTGGTTTCGCATTAGATGTTTTTGAAAATGAACCAGTAAATGAAGCATTTTATAACAATATTACAAATGATATGAATTGCATCTTAACACCTCATATTGCAGGTGTAACTGCTGAATCAAACGTTAGAGTAAGTAATTTTATAATTGATAAAACAAATAAATTTTTTGAAAATTTTAAAGATTAAATTCACTCATCTTAACTACACGATTTTCATTTATTGATTTCTCTGCTGCTTCTCCAATAGCCACTGCATGAAGACCATCGTTTATAGAAACTTGTGGTTTTAAATTATTATTAATTGCTTTAATAAATTCTAAATGTTGATAATAAGTCGATCCATGATGTTGCCCAGCTGATAAAATTTTTTTATCTACCTCAACTAATTCTTTAATTGCATTTTTAGAGTTTCTTAAACCTATTCTAACTTCTGAAGAGTTTTTTCCAGATGCATCAGCTGGCACACCTGTTTCTATTTTACCCTTATCTCCAACAACACATAGCTCTTCTTGCATTTCTGAATTTTCTGCAAACATACAAAGTTCTAAAGAACTTCTTATTCCATTTTTAAAATCTAAAATTACAAATGCATTGTCCAATATATCAGGAACTTTTCCATTATAATTTTCATTAAGATGATTTACACTTTGGTCACCACTTGCATATACTTGTGTAACTTCACTATTTGTAATTAGGCGCATTAAATCAAAAAAATGACAGCATTTTTCTACTAATGTTCCACCGGTGTTTATTTGGAATCTATTCCAATCATCTACTTTTTTAAGAAATGGAAATCTATGTTCACGAATTGAAAGCATTTTAAGCTTACCAATTTTATTACTATCTATTTCTTGGATCATTTTTTGAATAGGTGGCATGTACCTATACTCCATAGCCACCCATATTACTGATGGATATGAAGTTGATAATTTTTCAATTTCAAGACAATCTTTTAATTTTGTACATAAGGGTTTTTCAATTAATAAATGTTTTTTTGTTTTTAACGCTTCTTTAATAATATCATGATGGGTAAAATTGGGAGTCGAAATAATAAAAGCATCCACTTCATTACTTTTAAATATTTCATTATTATTTGAATAGATTTTAATATCATTTGAGATAAGATTTTTAGCTTTATTTATTGAATTTTCATTACTGTCTGAGATGGCAACTACTTCAGCTGAATCTATAAGATTAATATTTGAAATATGTTCACAACCCATTAGTCCACTTCCAACAATTCCATATTTAATTTTCGTTTTCATGTTGTGTAAATTGGAATATTTAATTGCGCACTTAGTTTTTTTATTTCTGAATATACATCTCCATATGTGAATGCTAGATGATGTTCGATACCAGACGAGAATAATCTAACTAATTTTTGATAGGTATCTGTTTGAAATCTCACAACACCCGAAGTACCTGAAAATGAATTTTTTTTATCTAAAACTTCACCTTTAATAACAATAAATTTTAATTTATTTTCTGATTTTGAAACTCTAAATATTGTTATTTTTCCAGGTCTAAATCCAAAATCATGTAGCAATGCTTTCCTTCTATTAGAATGTACAGTTGCACTTGCTGTATTTTTTTTTGCCATACTAATTGGAGCTAATCCACAATGCCAAAAAACTAAAGTATCAGTTTTGGGATCGCAATCAACAACATCTACTAAAAGTGAAGGTCTGTTATTTATCTTATTTAAAATATCGCAACTTATGCTTCCTAATACATCAGCTTCACATGCAGAGCTAACTCCTTTCTCATTCATCATAGCCATTGGACCACATGATGCACATCCAAATTGAGTAAACATTTCAGGCCAACACTTAATTGCAAAAGTATCAATTTTGTTATCATTTTTTATTTTTTCTAACCCATGAAAAATTGAAATACTTTTATTTAATTCATTTGCATTCAACTTAGAGACTGATTTCAAATCTTTTTTTATTTGATTTTTAGTTTTTGTAATATCTTTAGTGCTAACATTTTTAGAAATATTAAACAAAGTTTCTAATTTAATTTTCTTAAGACTATAATTTAATTTTTTTTCTATTTCTCTATTATCATAATCACAGGTAAAAAATCCATCTGGTCTTTTTCCAACAAGTCCTAAATTCTTTTTTTTTGAAAAAATAATATCATCTTTCTTTTTAGAATTTTTTATTTTTTTCAATTTATTATTTTTTAAAATTTTTTTATTTTTTATAAAATTATTAATTTTTTCCATTTCGTATAATTTATTATTAATAAATATTGAAAATTCTGGCTTATATTTTAATTTGATTAAAGAATGCATGGCAAGATTTACACCACATAAAGAGTTCAATCTTAACCGCTTACCTGTTCTCGGCTCTTTAAAACTTATTAAATGTATTGGTTTATTAAATGTTTTAGCAAAACTTGTTATAAATTTTGCATCAGTGAAAGTTGTTTGAGCAATGATATATTTGCTACAATTTAGTTTTTTAAAATATCTAATAGCTTTTTTTCCTGTTTCATCATCTGTAATTAATTCTTTAAAATGTGAGTATTTAATGTCAAAAATATCTATAAATTTTTCAAACCTTTTTTTATTATCTAAAGCATAATTTATATCAAATGTATCTCTTGCTAATGCTAAATAACCAATCATTGAATTTTGATATGTTTATAATATTTTTTAACAAAATATTATTATTTAATTTCAAAATTTGCCATTATTTCTGGGTTTTTATTACTTGTATATAATAATTTAATATGTTTAAGTCTGAAAAAAATTGGAGGATAAATGATGAACTTTAAGTTTATTTTAAAAGCAATATCTGTAGCTTTAGTTTCATTCTCATTAACTTTAATTTCTGCAGTTTCTTTTGCTGCCACAGATGTACGTATTATGTGGTATGGAGATGGAGACAAAGAAAATGTGCCAATTGCAGCACAAATTGATGAGTTTAATGCAGCTAATCCAGATATAAATGTAATTTTAGATATTGTACCATATGATGCAATAATGAACACGCTACCTATCCAGCTTGCTGCTGGTGAAGGTCCTGACATTGCTCGTGTTACTGATCTTGGTGGATTAAACAAATATTATGCTGATATTACGCCTTATGTAGCTGATCCAAGTTACTATGAAAAAAGCTTCGGTCCTTTTTTAAATTGGTATCGTAAGCCTGGAGATACAACTTCAATTCATGGTTTCCATTCTACAATGACCGTTACTGGTCCATATGTAAATAAAACTCTATTTGAACAAGCTGGTGTAGATCTATTAGGCCCTGGTGCAACTTGGGAAGAATGGGCAGCAGTTTCAATTGAAGTAGCAGAAAAAACAGGTACTCCCATACCAATGGCTTGGGATAGATCAGGTCACCGTGTATCAGGCCCTGCGATTTCTATGGGTGCGAAATATTTTGATTCAAATGGCGATCCAAAATTAGTTGATGATGGATTAAAAGCTATGACTCAAATGCTTTATGACTGGCACCAAGCAGGTACAATGAGTAAAGATCTTTGGGGATCAGTTTCAGGATCTAAATATCATGCTCCAAATGATTGGTGGAATGCTGCTGAGGTAGTTTTCATGATGAGTGGTTCATGGCAAATTGGAAGATTTGCAAATGAAGTAGGAGATGATTTTGATTGGTGGGCTGTACCAGCTCCATGTGGTCCTGCTGCATGTACTGGAATGCCAGGAGGAAATGCACTATTAGCATTCAATGCTAATCCAGCTGTTGGAAAGGTAATGGATTATCTTTCTAGTAAAGAACAACTAAGTAGTTTTATTGGTCAAGTTCTTGCTATCCCTGGACACTTAGATCTACAAGTTGACTATCAAACTGATGATCCAAACGCAAAACATGCATTAAACACTTTTGCTGGCGCAGTGCCAACTATTGATCAAGTCGCTTTTGATCTTCAGGCACACGTTGATAACCGTATAATGTTTAACGCAATTATCTCAAGATTAGGACAAGCTATTGTTGGTGAAATGACAATGGAAGAAGCTTGGACGCGTATGGATGAAGATGTTGAAAAACAACTTAAAGAAAAATACGGCGGATAATTACATCCAAAATAATAATAATATAAAGCTGCTCATTTTGAGCAGCTTTTTTTCGAAATAATTTAATGGAAAATATTAGAAATCAAACAAAAATTTTTTTCCTTAGAATTTTAAATATTCCCTTTGCATTTTTTAATGCATGCTATTGATTTAATCATGTGGCCAATCCAAAAAATTATTGGTGTAAGAAATATGCCATATATTTTTTTGCTTCCAAATTTAATTTTTTTTGGATTATTTGTAATAATCCCTCTTGGTGCAAACTTTTTCTTTTCATTATCATCTGGTGACGAACTATTATTTGCTGAGAGAGAACTTCCTACAACAAAACAATATGATCAGTTATTTGATTGTGAGAGTTATTTAAATCCAAATACATGTACAGAAGATTTTTTTTGGAGAGGAGTTTATAACACTATATTCTTTGTTGTTTTTCAAGTTGGCTTAATGATTTTCTTTTCGGTTTTGACTGCCGTGATATTAAATAAGAAAATTATTGGCAGAGGCTTTTTTAGATCGGTATTTTTTTTCCCTGTTTTATTGTCACCAGTTGTTGTCGGTTTGATTTGGCAATGGATACTGCTAAAAAATGGAGCTTTCAATGCAATAATTGAGTCTTATGGTGGAGACAAAGTATCATTTTTAACGGATCCATCATGGGCTATGGCATCTGTAATCTTTGTATCAATATGGGCTCATATGGGTTTTTACACTCTGATTGTATTAGCAGGTCTTCAAGCAATACCTCCAAATTTATATGAGGCAGCTGAAATGGATGGAACTAGCCGAGAAAGAATTTTCTTTCGAATAACTCTACCTCTTCTAATGCCAAATTTATTAGTTGTATTTATTCTTGCCTCAATAAAAGGTGTTCAAACATTTGATGAAATATATGTTTTAACTGGTGGGGGGCCTGGAACATCTACATCATTGATTGTTCAGTATATTTTTACCACAGGATTTGCTTCATCTGGATCTGTTCAAAATTTTGGTCTTGCAGCCGCCGCATCTATGGTTCTCGGTGTGGTACTTTTATTTTTAACACTTATGCAATTATATTTCAGTCGAAATAAAGAAAGTAAACATCAAGAAATCTAATATGTCTGAAACAACTTCAAGAATAATAAAAATTGCTACAAAAAAAAGATATAAAAATAAATATCATTGGACAGATTATTTTTCTTATTTTTATTTATTTCTAGGTGTTCTTTTAATGTTTGGTCCTGTTGTGTGGTTAGGATTATCTTCATTAAAGACATTAGCAGGTATACAAGAATATCCTCCAACAATTTTGCCACTTTCTCAAATTCAAGTTGATGTTGAAGGATACGACAAACCGTTACCAATTTTTAATGTGACACAAGAAGATGGGTCAGTAAAGCAGTTAGCACAAATTAAAAGAATTGGAATTAATGCTAAAATGGTTGATCCTCTAAACCCAGGAGAAACAGTAAAAGTACCGATTGATAAAAGAGAAAAAATTAGAGAATTTAAAATTCAGTGGCAAAACTATGTTGATCCTTTAAGAAAGTATGATTTTTTACTTTATTTCAAAAACTCAACTTTCATTACTGTTGTAGCAACAATAATAACGTTAATAATAAATTCAATGGCAGCATATGCACTTTCTATATATGAGTTTAGAGGGAAAAATTTTGCACTTGTTTTTGTTATAGGTACATTATTAATTCCATTAACGATAATTTTGGTTCCAGTTTTTTATGTTGTTGCAAACTTTGGAATGATAAATTCATTATGGGGCGTAATTCTTCCAGGTGCTGCAACACCAACAGGAGTTTTTTTACTTCGTCAATATATGCTTACATTGCCTAGAGAGCTTATAGAAGCAGCAAGAATGGATCATGCAAGTGAATGGGCAATTTATTGGCGAGTTGTCCTACCTTTATCTATACCTGCTATTGCAGTTTTAGCAATTTTTTCCATAATGTGGAGATGGAATGATTTCTTATGGCCTTTAATAGTTTTATCAAAAAGTGAAGTTTATACATTGCAAATTGGATTAAACGCATTTCACGGAGAACTTACTAGTCAGTGGAATTATGTATTATCAATGACTATGGTAACTTTATTACCTATAGCAATTATATTTGCTTACTTACAAAAATTTATAACAACAGGAATAGCAAGTACAGGTATGAAGTAATGCAAGACAAACCTCTAATTTTTTTTGATCCTTATCCAAGAAATGAAGAAATGGTTTTTACCAATGATGTTAAGACTGAATTAGAAAAAATATCTAATATAATCTATCACTTTGGTAGTCGAGCTCCTGATGAACTTGTAGATAAAAATATTGAAGAAATTGAAATATTAGTTGGACAGACTGCTATGCCTAAAGAACGTTTAGATAAATCAAAAAAAATTAAAGCAATTATAAATGTCAAAGCAAATTGGGAACCAAATATTGACTATCATGAAGCACATAGAAGAGGTATTTATGTTTTATCAGCTGCACCTGCCATGGCTCCTGCTGTTGCTGAAGCTTGTATAGGTTACGCAATCTCACTTTCTAGAAATGTTTTGGGAGTTTACAAAAAATTTTTAAATTCTGAAGAGCAATATGGAATTAAAGAAAATAAATTTGCTTATACACTTTTTAATTCAAATGTTGGGTTAATTGGTTTTGGAAATTTAGCAAAAAGTTTACTTCCTTTGTTAAAACCATTTAACTGTAAAATTTCCGTATTTGATCCATGGTTATCTAATGAATACTTAGAAAGCCAGGGTGTAAATCCTGTATCGATTGATGATTTATTATCTAACAATAAATTTATATTCATATTAGCTGGAGTTACTACTGAAAATGAAGGATTTATTAGTAAAGATAAATTAAAATTAATTAAAAAAAATAGTTCAGTAGTTCTAGTCAGTAGAGCGGAGGTTGTTGATTTTGACGAATTTATTGAACTTGCTGAAAATGAATATTTTAGAGCAGCTATAGATGTATATCCAGTCGAGCCTGTGCCAGCAGATTCAATTTTTAGAAAAAAATCTAATATTTTATTTACTTCACATGTTGCAGGTGCTTTAGATTATTCATATAAAAATATAAGAGATATGATGATGAATGATATAAAAAAAATCTTGAATGGGATGCCGCCTATACACTTACAACATGCTGACCCTGACAAAGCAATAATGAGAAGAGATAGATGACTGAAATCGTATTAAAGGACATTTTTAAAAGTTATGATCAAACAGAAGTAATTCATGGAGTTGATTTGAAAGTTGAAAGTGGAAAATTTCTAGTTTTAGTTGGCCCCTCTGGATGTGGTAAGTCAACATTATTAAGAATTATTGCTGGATTAGAAAGAATTACATCAGGAGAAATTTTAATCGACGGAAATGAAGTAAGTAATATACCCGCTTCAGAAAGAGGTTTGGCTATGGTTTTTCAATCATATGCTTTGTATCCTCACATGTCTGTTTTTAAAAATATGGCCTTTGCATTGGAAAATTTAAAAATTGATAAAAAAACAATTGAAGAAAAAGTTAATAGTGCAGCTAAACTTTTACAAATTGAAGAGTATCTTCAAAGAAAACCAAAAGCACTTTCTGGTGGTCAAAGACAAAGAGTAGCTATTGGAAGAGCAATAGTTAGAGATCCAAAAGCCTTTTTGTTTGATGAGCCCTTATCTAATCTTGATGCTGAGTTAAGAGTAACAATGAGAAAAGAATTATCAGCACTTCATGAAAAAATTGGTGGTACAATGATTTATGTTACACATGATCAAGTTGAAGCAATGACATTGGCTGATCAAATAGTAGTTTTAAATAATGGTTATGTTGCACAAGCAGGAGCACCACTTGATTTATATAATAATCCCAGTGATATTTTTGTAGCTGGTTTCATTGGATCTCCAAAAATGAATTTTATAAAAGTTAATGCAATTGATAAGTCTGGTTCATTCAATTTAGTTTCAGATGCAATGAATTTACAAACAAATCATAAAAATTTACAAAATAATACAGCTTATTCTCTTGGGATAAGGCCTGAACATATAGAAGTTTGTGAACAGCAAAATTCAGATTTGAAAGTAAATGTTGATTTTACTGAACAGCTCGGAAGTGAAACTTACTTTTATTGTCAGGGTGAAGGAATAAAACAATTAATTGTTCATCATACCGGGCAATATAAAATTAATAAGGGAGAAGAATTATATCTGCGTTTTAAAAGAGATTCAGTTCATCTTTTTGAAGAGAATGGTATGTCTATATCAAAAAAAAATAATTAATGAGTTCTAAAAAAATTGGACTTGCCATTATTGGTACGGGTATGGCTGCAAAACCCCATGCCTTGGCTTTAAATGAATTAAAGGACGATATTAATGTAGTTGGAGTTTTTTCTCGAAATAAGGAAAAAAGAGAAAATTTTTCTAAAAATTATAATTTTAATTCATTTCAAGACATTGATAGCATTTATGATAATCCTGAAGTTGATATGGTGGATATCATCACTCCTCCAAATCAACGCTTAGAACTAGTAGAGCAATTTAGTAAACATGGAAAACATATCTTAATGGAAAAACCAATTGAACGAACTTTAGAAAATGCAAAAAGTATAGTCTCAATTTGTGAAAATAATAAAGTTAACCTCGGTATAGTTTTTCAACACAGATTTAGAAAATCCTCAATTAAATTAAAATCATTAATAAATGAGAATAAATTTGGTCAAATTTTTTCAGCTCAAATCAATATTCCATGGTGGCGAGAACAGTCCTATTATGATGAACCAGGTAGAGGAACATACAAGAGAGATGGTGGAGGAGTTCTTATAAGCCAAGCTATTCATACACTTGATCTTGCTATCAGTCTTTTAGGGGATGTTAAAGACGTGATGGTAATGGCGGAAACTACAAAGTTTCATAAAATGGAGTCAGAAAATTTTGTAACTGGTGGTATTAAATTTAAAAATAGCGTAATTGCATCTTTATTCGCTTCAACGAGTGTTTTTCCAGGCTCATCAGAGTCAATTGTTCTTCATTGTGAAAATGCAACAGTCAAACTTGAAGCAGGAACACTTATTATTAATTGGAGGAACGGTAAAAAAGAAGAGTTTGGAGAGGAATCTGGGACTGGCGGTACTGCTGATCCTATGGCTTTTCCATTTGATTGGCATAAAGATCTTATACTTAATTTTGCAAAATCAATTAATACAAATAAAAAATTTGAAATTACTGGAAAAGAAGCATTGAAAGTTCATTATCTAATTGATGCAATGATAGAATCATCTAAAAAAAATAAACTAATTACAATGGAGTAAGATATTTAATCATGAGAAAAATTAAAGTTGCTGCAATGGGTGTTGAGCATAGACACATTTTTGGACAATTAAATGGTATGTTAAATTTGGGATGTGAATGTGTTGGCTGGTGGAATGAAACTCATAATAAAATTACAAAAGATTTTAATGAAAAACATCCTGATATACCTCGCTTTACAAATAAAGAGGATTTATTAAAAAATAAAGAAATTGAATTAGTATTGATAGCAGACATTCCAGTTAAAAGAGCAGCTTTAGCTATTGAGTGTATGAATGCTGGAAAAGATGTAATGTTAGATAAACCTGGTTGTACAACTTTAGAACAACTTAAAGAAATTGAAAATACTGCAAAAAAAACAGGAAAAATTTTTTCAATTGATTTTTCTGAAAGATTTGAAGTGCCGTCAGTTCAAGCTGCCTATGATTTAATTCAAGCGGGTGAAATTGGAAATGTTGTTCAAACAATTGGAATGGGACCTCACCGATTGAATATCCAAACTAGACCTGATTGGTTTTTTGATTACGATCAATATGGCGGTATTTTATGTGATATTGCTTCACATCAAATAGATCAGTTTTTATTTTTTACTGGATCTAAAAATGTAGAAATTATAAATTCTTCAACAGGTAATTTTGCAAATCCTGAACATAATAAGTTTGAAGATTTTGGTGAAATTTTAATTCATGGAGATAAGGGTAGAGGTTACATTAGGGTAGACTGGTACACTCCTGATGCTTTACCTAATTGGGGTGATGGCAGATTGACCATTTTAGGTACAAAAGGATACATTGAATTAAGAAAGTATGTCGATCTTGTTGGTAGAGAGGGTACAGATCACCTTTTTTTAGTTAATAATAAAAAATATGAATATAAAAATGCTTCTAAAGAGCCCCTAACATATTTTGAGAGATTAATGGGTGATGTTATAAACAGAACTAGTACTGCAATGGATCAATCACATTGTTTAAAAGTTATGGAATTGGCAATCAAAGCTCAAAAAAATGCGATTAGGCGTGGCAATATTAAGTGATGAATATGTCTAATCAGGAATTATCCGATACTTTAGATGACGTTATTAATAATACAAAAATTTTTGATATTCATACGCATTTATTTCCATCTGCCTTTAAAAGTCATTCTCTTTCTGGTTTTGTTAATTTATTAAACTATCATTATTTAATTGCAGAATTATTAACCAATGCAAATATAAGTGCAAAAAAATTTTACTCTCTTGATGACGTAAATAAAGCAAAACTTATCTGGGAAGAATTATTTCAAAATAGAACACCAATTTCTGAAGCGTGTAAAGGCGTACTAACGGTACTTCAAAAATTAGATATTAATTATAATAATAAAACTTTTGAAGAACTAAAAAATGAATATGAAAATAAATCTCTTACAGATGAAAAAATTTTAAAATTATCAAATGTTGCTTCTTTAGTAATGACAAATAATCCATTTGATATTGATGAATGGAATTTATATAAAGATAATGATTGGGATAGAAATATATTTCAATCATCATTAAGACTGGATGATTTAATTATTAACAATTCCCAAGCAACTGAGGTTGCAAAAAATCAAACTAAGATAAATCAAAAAGCAGAAGATATTGTAATAAATTATTTAGATAGTTGTTTTTTAGTATCAAATCCAGTGTATGCAGCTATTTCAGCAAATTCAGATAATTTTAAAGAAATCTTAAATGATCCTCTTTGGAAATTAATTTTATCATGGTTAAATAAAAAAAATATCCCATTGTCTTTAATGTTAGGTGTTAAACGAGCTGTAAATAGTAGTTTTGGTTTAGCTGGAGACGGGATTGGTGATATTAATCTCAAAGAACTAAGTAAATTATGTAATTCTTTTCCGGAAAACAAATTTCTTGTAACTTGTTTATCTTTAAATGATCAGCACGAATTAACTGTCTTAGCTCGTAAACATCCTAATTTAAAAATATTTGGTTTTTGGTGGTTTATGAACCAGCCAAGTATTATAAAAATTGTTCTAAAAATGAGGATTGATATGCTAGGTCTTTCATTTATACCTCAGCATTCCGATGCAAGAGTTACTGATCAACTTATATATAAATGGTCTCATTTCAAAAATATCTTACATGAAATTTTATATGAATATTATGAAGATCTTTCTAAGAAAAATTACGAGTTATCAAAATTTATAATAGAAAGGGATATTAATAATTTATTACATCAAAACGCAAAAAGTTTTTTTCTTAAGTAACTGCATATTTTACTAAATTATTATAGCTAATCTGAAGTGAATCAAAAGGATCGCCATTACATTCATCCTGTTCAACAATAAACCACTTACAACCTGAATCTGTTGCTCTTTTAACAATATTTTTGATATCTAAATTACCTAAGCCAACCTCTGCAAAAAAACTTTCTTGATCATTTATCATTATAAAATCTTTTAAATGTAATAATGGCATTCGTTGATCTAATTTTTTACACCACATTAGTGGATTTTGACCACCTTTTTGTATCCAATAAATATCTGGCTCTCCTTGTATGAATCTACTATCTGTATTTTTATAAATTCTATCTAAAATTATTTCATTTTGAACTTTTTGGAATTCAAGTGCATGATTATGGTAGCATAGCACCTTTCCTTCTGCATGAAACTTGGAGCCAGCGATATTTATATCTTCTATGAATTTATCAATTTCTTCTAAGTTTTTCATATCTACATTTAATGGATAAGGAAGAGCGGAATATTCGCAATTAAAAATTTTTAACTTATTAATAACTTCATCAGTATTATTTATAATTTGTTCATTTGGTTCATGTGTAGCGCATATAACTAAACTCAAATCTTCACACATGCTTTTTATTTTTTTAGGATTAATTAAACCAACACCACTGATTTGAATGCTACTATATCCAATATTTTTGATTTTTTTAAGGCTCTCAAATAAATCTTTTTCATTTTGGCAAAAATCTCTAACGGTATAAAGAGTTACTGCAATTTGATTAATTTTCATCTTGATTTACTTATCATTTCTTCTAATTTTTGTTCATATTTAACCTCATCTAAAGGAAGCTCTATTTTTTTTTCCTCTAATCCCGATAGAACCATGGCATTAATTAATTCAACTGAATTTAAACCATCTTTTCCATTCACTAACAGTTTTTCTTTTCCTAGGAGGAAGTTTGTAAAGTTTTGAATAAGTCTTTGATGCTCAATATGTTGATCCAAATCAGCCTTAAAATTAAAATTAATTTTTTCTTTTTTAGGCATTCCAAAAAGTGTTTTAGAGTTATTAATAAATTCAGTAGATGAATCTATTTTTTCCCATGTAACATTATTATCCTGAATTGTAATTAAACCCTTATCTGATGCAATTTCCAATCTGTTTACACCAGGAGCTTCACCTGTTGTTGTAATAAATACACCTTTTAATCCATTTTTATATTTAAAGATTGAAGTCACTTCATCTTCAACTTCTATCTCATGAAAGCGACCTAATCCCAAATCAGTATATACACTGTCAGGCATACCAAATAACCACTGACACAAATCAAGTTGATGAATACTCTGATTTATTAAAACGCCTCCACCTTCACTTTCCCATTTAGCTCTCCAATTAGACGTCTGATAATAATAGTTTGTTCTAAACCAATTAGTTATTGTCCATTGAAAACGGTGAACTTTACCTAATTCGTTTCCATTAATTAGTTCCTTTATCTTAACATAAACAGGATTAGTCCTTTGATTTAGCATAACAGTAAAAAATGCTTTAAAACTTTGTGAAATATTAATAAATTCTCGACACTTTTTACTAGTTATTGCTAAGGGTTTTTCAATTATAACATTAATATTATTTTCGAGAGCTTTTTTCGCTAGATCTATGTGCGATTTATGAGGTGTAGCAATGATTGCCGCATCTATAATTTTATTATCAAAAAAATTATCAGTATTTTCAAAAAAAGGAATATTTTCATATTTATTTTTATATTCTACATTTGAATCAGCAACTGCGGCTAAGATGGCATTTTCTATTTTATTCTCTTGTAATTTTTTAGCATGATTTGCTCCCATACCTCCTATGCCAATAACACCATATCTGACAGTTTTTTCCATAATTAATTTTATTATATTAAAATAAAAAATATTTAATTAATTTATGAAAGTATTGGATCTTTTACTGGAATAATCGGCACTCCGCCTGGGGATTGTTCTGTGCCAGAAATTTCAATAGTGCTAATATTGCTTCGCCATCTAACACTTACTGCAAACATAATAGCATCAGCAATATCTCTTGGCTCGAGAAGAGTAAAACCAGACATAAATTTTTTAGCTTTATTTTTATCTGTAAATGCAGCTTTACCAAAATTTGTTTTAGTTCTTCCAGGACATATTTCAGAAACTTTAACTCTTGAACCGCTAAGTTCAATTCTTAAGCTTTGTGCGATTCTATGTATAGCACCTTTTTGACCGCCATAAACAGTACTCATTTGTGGGTATAGACCTGCAAGAGACCCCATTAAAACTACATGTCCTTTTCTTCTTTTTATCATTCCTGGAACAATAGTTTTTAAAGTATGAAGATAAGACTCGACATTTAATCTTGTAGATAATTCAATATCTTGCCTTGACGCTTTTAATATACCTTCAGCCCCTCTTCCAATGCCTGCATTACAAACTACAATGTCAACTTTTACTTTGGAGAGTTTTTTATAAATTTGATCCGTGTCAAAGAGATCAATTTGAATGATTTCAAATTTATGTTTTTTTTTCAATTTCTCTAATATTGAAACGTCTTTATCAAGAGCATAAACTTTTACATTTTCTTTTAAAAATCTTTTAAGTGTTTCTAAGCCAATACCACTTGATGCACCAGTTATAAGCACACTTTTATATATTTTATTGATCATCTTCTGTTTAAGTATATTTTAATTATTAATATGCAATTAAATAAAAACATAAATAGAAATCTTTTAAAAGAACAATCATTTCCAAGTTATAATATTAATAATAATGAAGATTGCATACTTCATTTCGGTATTGGTAATTTTCATAGAGCTCACCAAGCACTATATATTCATGAAATATTAGAAAATAATAAAAACATTTCCATAATTGGGGTCAATTTAAGGTCTGAAGAAACAAATAATAAAATGCAGTTACAAGACTACTTGTATTCTTTGGTAAGGATATCAAATAATTATAAAAAAGTTGATATTTTAAATCCAATTAAAAAAGTTTTATTTGGTTTAAAACACAAGAATGAAATAAGAAATTTAATTGTATCTGAAAAAATTAAATTAATTACAATTACTGTTACAGAAAAGGGATATCATTTTGATAAAAATAAAAAATTAAATTTTTCGAATCAAATTATTAATGATTTAGAGGATAAAGAGTTATCAACTTTGATAGGTCATCTAAGTTTTGGAATAATAGAAAGATATAAGAAAAACAAAAAAAAATTAATCGTTTTAAGTTGCGATAATTTGTCTGAAAATGGAACAATTTTAAAAAATTTAGTTAAACAATTTATAGAAAAAAAATATCCAAAGTGTTTAGATTGGTTTGATAATAATATTGAGTTCCCATTATCTATGGTTGATGGAATTGTTCCAAATAATAATAAACAATCTGAATATTTTAACTTGCCATATAATGATAATACAATTGTGGTTACTGAACCTTATAGAGATTGGTATATTCAATCAAATAATGATGAGCTAAAAAATATTTTATCAAATAATAAAATAAAATTTGTTGAAGACGTAAAATTTTATGAAAATAATAAACTTAAAATACTGAATGCTTCCCACTCAGCTGTAGCATACATTGGTCATTTGTGTGGGTATACATATGTTCATGAAGCAATAGAGGATAAAAATATTTACAATTTTATTTTAAATTTTTTAGACCAAGAAGTGTTACCCACTTTAGAAACTAAAGATGATTTTAATATAAATGAGTACAAAATGAAAATTTTAGAAAGATTTAAAAATACCTACATAGAGGATAAATTGTTAAGAATTGCTATGGATGGTTCTTTAAAAATACCTATAAGAATACTTGATACCTACAATAATAATAAAGGAGCAACTAAATATATTCAATTTATCATAGCCTCTTGGTTATTTTTCTTATTTCAAATTATTGAAGAAGATCAAAATAGACTGGATGATGGAAATAAAGAATACTTTTACAATGTTTACAAAAATAATAAGGATAATTTTTTTGAAGAAATAATTAATAATAAAAATATTTTTAATCTTTCGAAAAGTAAAAAAGAAGAAATGTTAACAGCAGTCAAAAAAAATCTAAATTTAATGAAAGAAAATCCTTTAAAATCATTATTAAAAGAAATAATTTCATAAGATGAAAATTTTACCCAACAAAATAAATGAATTTTTTGATAGCATTTTATCAAAACTTTCTGTTCCAAAAAAGGATAGAAATTTACTTATTAAATCACTTTTAGATTCTTCTCTTAGAGGCGTGGACAGTCATGGTATTAGATTATTTTCTCATTATGTAAAATGTATTGAAAACGGAAGAATAAAAGCAAAACCTAAAATGAAGCTTATAAAAAAAAATAGAGGTGTAGCTGTCTATGATGCTGATGATGGCTTAGGGCATGTAGCAGCTTTAAAGGCATCAGCAATAGTATCATCTATGGCAAAGAAGAATGGCATTGCTTCAATTGGCATAATAAACTCCTCACACTATGGTGCTGCAGGTGTATATTCTATGGATATTGCACAAAACGACTGTGTTGGTTTTTCATTTACACACTCAGATGCTTTTGCAATAGCGTATAATGGTAAGAAACCTTTTCACGGGACTAATCCTTATTCTTTTACAGCACCAATAGGTAATAAAGACTTTTTACATGCAGATTTTTCTTCAACTTCGATAGCATGGAATAAAGTTATGAGAGCCAGAGCAAATTCTACTAAATTAAAATCTGAGATTGCACTTGATAAATCCGGAAACTACACGACTAACCCTTATGACGCTGTTTCTTTGGCTCCACTTGGAGGTAAAGAATATGGGTATAAAGGTTTTGGATTATCTTCTTCTGTAGAAATAATGTGTGGACCTCTTATTGGTATGGCTCATGGATACCGTTTATTATCAATGATTGGACCAGATTTTAGTACACCAAGAAAGTTAGGACATTTCTTAATCGCCATTTCATTAAATGCTTTCACTACAAAAAAACAATATTTTAAAGGTATGAAAAACTATATGAGTGATCTAAAAAAACAAAAACCAAAAAAAAATAATAATCCAATTTTATATCCAGGCGAAAAAGAAAAAATTACTTCTAAAAAAAGATTAAAAACAGGTATTCCAATAGATAAGGAATTAAAAACTGATTTTTTGTTTTTAGCAAATAAATATAAGGTAAAAATTAATTTATAGCTTTTATTACACCTTTAAGCTGATCTAGCCCTTTCATTCTGCCTAATAATGAATATCCAGGTATTACTGAATTAAATTGGTCATGAAGTATTGTATGCCCATGATCAGGCCTCATAGGAATTTGTTTAATAGGATGATTACTTTTTTTCCTTTTATTTTCTTCTTTTAATATTGCTTTGACAATAGACACCATGTCCAGGCTTCCATTAAGGTGGTCATCTTCATAAAAATCGAGAGATTTTGGAATGTGTCTTATATTTCTTAAATGAATAAAATTTATATAAGAACCATATTTTTTAATTATATTGACTAAGTTATTTTTTTTATTAACACCAAGGGATCCTGTACAAAAAGTTAAACCTACATTTGTATCTTTTTTTATATTCACAATAAAATTAATATCTTTCTCATTAGAAACAATTCTTGGTAATCCATAAACATTATATGGAGGATCATCTGGATGAATATTGTAATGAATATTATATTTTTTTATGATTGGATAAATTTCTTCTATAAAATCTTTTAAATTATTTTGTAAATCACTATGATTTAATTCTGCAAATTGATCAATCTCATAATTTAAATCTTTAATTGTATACTTTCTATCGTTTGCAGCTAACCCTCCAAGTAAAGACATTTTAAGTTTTTTTAAATCACTAGAATTCATTTTTTTTAATATTTTTTTTGAAGTATGGATTTCTTTGGGTGAATACCTTTTTTTTGCTGTTTTAGATTTCAAAATAAAATTTTCAAATGCACAGACATGAAGATGATTATATTTTAGAGCAAATGCTCCATTTGGTAGTTGATGATTTAAATCTGTTCTCACCCAATCAATCAATGGCATAAAATTGTAACAAATATTTTTAATCTTATTCTTTCCTAAATTTATCAATGACTCTTTGTATTGATCTATGTAATATTTATATCTCCCTGACCTTTTTTTTATGTCATTGTGGACAGGAAGACTTTCAACAACACTCCAAATTAAATTTTTATTGTTATTAATTTTGAAACTTTCAATAAATTTCTTCCTTTTCTTGATTTCGAATGCAGACCATTTTTCACCATATTTTATTTGTGCTAGTGATGATACGATTCCTTCAACACCTATCTGTCGAATTTGATCTAATTTTGAAGGATCATTATGACCAAACCATCTAAATGAATACAGCATGCGACAATAGTATAATCAATATAATTATAAATAAATACTTTATTTTATTTTTGTTGATTTAAGTTCTAAATCTGAATACATTAAAAAAAATTTAAGGAGGAATAATGAAAAAATTTATAATATTTTTAACTTCTTTTTTTGCTTTACTAGTATCACCTGTTTTTGCCGGTGGTCATGGTGTTACTAAAGTAGCTCTAGTCCCTGGTGGCCCGCACCCTTATTTTGCTGCGTGGGAACAAGCAGGTTTAGATGCTGTAGAAGACTTTGGTTTAGGAAAAGCAGATTACAGAGTCCCTGCAGAGTGGGATCTAAGTCAACAAAACGAGTTAATTGAAAGTTTAGTTGGTCAAGGTTACAATGCAGTACTTGTATTTCCTGGTGATGCAGTTGGTACAAATAAAATTTTAGGTGAACTAGATGATGCTGGTATACCAACAGCTGCTTTAGCAGGATGTGTTGAACAACCAACTCAAGCAAAATTTTGTTTTGGAACTGACACTGGTCACTCAGCTTATCTTGGTACAAAAGAATTAATTAAAGCTTTAGGTGGTAAAGGAAAAATTGCTCACTTTACTGGTTTCTTAGTTGATCCAAATACAACTCTAAGAATCAATGCTGTTGAACAAGCTGTTTCAGAAGCAGGTGGTGGAGTAGAAATTATTCAAGTTATTGCTGATATTGATGCTTATGAACCAGCTGATGAAAAAATTAATGCTTTCATGGCGGCTCAAGGAAGTGAAGTAGATGGTATTGTTACTACTGCTTGGGTTCCTGCTGTTGTAGCAGCACAAGCTTTAACTAATATGGGTGATAAAAGAATTAAAATGGTTGGTATTGATCATGACGAAGTAGTTTTAAAAGCTATTAAAGATGGTTATGTTCATGGAACTATGCTTCAAAACCCATATGGACAAGGTTACATTGGTTCATATGTAATGGACAAAGTTAGACAAGGTTGTGAGTTCAAAGCTGATGCACCTTGGAAATCAACTGCACAAACTGATCAATTTATTGATTCAGGTACTGTATTTGTTGATATTAGCGATGTTGATACATACGTTATGGCTATGAGAGGAATTTCTCTAGAAATTTTAGAAACTTTTGATAGCACATATCTAAACTGTCCAAGTTAAAATAATATGGGGGCATTAAGCCCCCTTTTTTTATGAATAATAAAATTCCTAATTTTGTAAAAACTAATCAGTTTGGTTTACTTATTTTGGTAATTGTATTTATTTGTATTTTTTCCTTTTCAACTGATGGATTTACTTCAAGATTCAATATTTATGCTCTCTCAAGAGTAGTTGCTCTAGATATAATGATTGGTTTAGCAATGATGGTAGTTATACTTACTGGAGGTTTAAATCTATCTCTAGGTGCTTTAGGTGTTTCTGCAGCAATGTTTGGTGGTTGGTGTATGGAAAGTATGGGAATTCCTATTTCTATTACAATCATTTTAGTTTTAGCTTTTGGTTCATTTCTAGGTTGGATTAATGGATTTGTAACTGTTAGAACAGGTGTTCATAGTTTCATTGTTACACTGGCAACGATGAGTATTTATTTTGGTTTCATGACCTTGCTAACTGAAGCAGAAGCTTTTAGAAAACTACCAGAGGCTTTTACTGATTTTGGAAGTTTAAAACTTTTCAATAAATATATTTCACCATTACTAATTATCAGTGTGCTGACTTGTTTTGTACTTTATTATATTTTTAAATACACTGATATTGGCCGAAAGCTTATCGCAGCTGGAGCTAATCCTGATGCTGCTGAATTATCAGGTATTTCTGTAGATAGAATGTTTATTTATTGTCATATGCTGTCAGGATTCTTGGCAGCACTAGCTGGTATAATGTTAACAGCAAGAATTGGTGCTGCAATTCCGTCTATGGCTGGTCATCTTGGATTTGACTGGTTATTACCTGCTTTTTTAGCTCCAGTATTGGGTGGAACACTTCTTTCTGGAGGTAAGGTTACAGTTTTTGGAACAATGCTAGGAGCAATTCTTGTCACATTAATAAATAATGGATTATACTTAATTGACGTTGGTGAATTTTGGGTAAGATTTTTTCTTGGGATCATATTATTAGGAGCTGTTCTGCTAGATAGAGCCAGGGAATATTTTACTGTTAAAAATTCAATTGTTTCATGAGCGCGCTTTTAAAAAAAGATTGGTTTGGACTTGGTTTAGTTTTAATTTTTGGTTCAATATTAATTTCATTGTTTAAGCCTGCATTTATTTCTCCATTTAATTTATATGTTTTAATGCTGAGTGTTAGTTTGATGCTCGTTGTGGCAATGTCACAAATGATTATCATTGCAATTGGTCAAATGAACTTATCTGTTGGAGCAATTGGTGGCTTAGTTGCGATTTCATTTACTGGCTTAATGGAAGTTTATAGCATGTCTATTTTACCTGCTGTTCTCATTGGATTATTAATTGGTCTTGCTTGTGGTTTTATAAATGGATACATCACTGTTAAAACTGGCATATCAGCTTTTATTATTACCCTTGCTACACTTTACATTTTTAAGGGAATGAATTTAGGAATAACAGAGGCTCAACCTTTTTATGAAATTCCTGAGGCTGTTAAATTTTTTGGAAATGCAAAAATCTTTGGCCCTATACCTTACTTAGTTATTATACCAATTATTATAACTGTGCTGATGTGGATTTTAATGAATAGAACATCACTTGGAAGGTATATGCTGGCATACGGGAATAATGTACAATCATCAGAACTAATAGGAATATCTTCAACAAAAATAGTTATTTATGCTCATGTTATATCAGGCCTTTTAGCTGCTATCGGTGGAATGTTAGTGGTTTGTAGATTACAACTTGGGACACCCAATATAGGTGATTCTTGGCTATTACCTTCATTTGCTGCTCCGGTAATTGGAGGCGCTATACTTGCTGGTGGAAAAGTAGATGTTATTGCTACTGCATTTGGTGTGATATTAGTTTCTATAATTTCTCAAGCTTTAGTAATTTTTAAAATTGATCCTTTTTTTGTTCAAATATTTTTAGGATTTATGATTTTATTAGCGGTATTTATAAATAGATACAGAGAATATAGAGAAGAGAGAAGAACAAAGGTTTTTTCAGATGAGTGATTATATTTTAGAACTCAGTAACATTACAAAAAATTTTCCTGGTGTTAAAGCTCTTGATAATGCAAACTTTAAACTCAAAAAAAAATCAATCCATGCACTTCTTGGTGAAAATGGAGCAGGAAAATCTACATTAATTAAAATTATTACAGGAGTATATAATCAAAATGAAGGAAAGCTATTTTTAAATAATCAAGAGAAGTCTTTTTCTTCACCTAATGAAGCAATGAATGCTGGAATTTCAGTTGTGCACCAAGAAAGAAATTTAATTAGGAGGTTTTCAGTTGGTGAAAATTTAATGTTAACCAACCTGCCTAAAAATAATTTAGGACTAATTGATTATAATACTGTTGCCAAAGAATCAAAAAAATGGCTCGATATTATGGAGTTGGATATAGATCCAAATACAATAGTATCAGATTTAACAGTTGCAAAAATGCAACTATGTGAAATAGCTAAAGCCTTATCCTTAGAATCAAAAATACTATTATTAGATGAGCCAACTTCATCATTATCCCCACAAGATACAAAAAATTTATTTGCATTACTTAAACGATTAGTTGCTGAACAAGATGTCAGTATAGTTTTTGTTAGTCACAAATTAGAGGAAGTATTTGAAATTTGTGATGAAGTTACTGTTTTGAGAGATGGTAAAAATGCTTGTGAGTCTGAACAAATTACTAATCTTAATAGACAGAAACTTGTTAAATTAATGATTGGTAGAGATGAACAAATAATTAAATCTAAGAAAAATATTGATTTTACAGATGAAAGTTTACTAGATTTACAATCAATAAATACTGACCTTGGTCATAAAAATATTAATTTAAATTTAAAAAAAGGTGAAATACTTGGATTATACGGTTTAGTTGGTGCAGGAAGAACAGAATTAATAAAATGTGTACTTGGGTTAGATAAAATTAATTCTGGACAGATTTTACTCAACAATAAAGAAATTAAAATTAAGTCTCCAAAAGATGCACTAGAAAAATATAAAATTGGATACATAAGTGAAGACAGAAAAAAAGAGGGATTAATTTTAATGCATGATGTTTTATCCAATGCTGGAATAACAGTCTGGTCAAATTTGAAAAAAATATTATCTTTTTTAAATGACAGTATTGTTTACAATAAAGTAGATCCTTATGTGAAACAACTTGAAGTAAAAACACCTTCCTACCAACAAATTGTTTCTAATTTATCTGGAGGTAATCAGCAAAAAATTAGTGTAGCTAAATGGCTAGCTTCTGGAACTGATATATTATTTATTGATGAACCTACAGTTGGTATAGATATAAAAACAAAATCTTACCTTCATGAATTAATTATTGAACTATCTTTAAAAGGCACATCAATAATTTTAATTACCAGTGATATGCCTGAAATGATTAGCTTAGCAGATAGAATTATTACAATGAAAGATTTTAAGGTAGTTGGTGAAACTATCAATAATCATAACTATGAAGAAATGAGTTCATCAATTATGGGCAATATTCATGAATAAAAGACAGCTTGGAAAAACTGATATAAACTTAACAGCTATTGGTTTTGGTGGAGCACCCTTAGGCAATTTATTTGAAAATCTTGATGAACGAAATTGCTATGACATACTTGAAAAAAGCTATGAAAAAGGAATCAATATTTATGATACATCACCTTTATATGGTTATGGATTAAGTGAACATAGATTAGGAAATTTTTTAAAAACTGTAGATGAGGATAGTTATTTTTTATCAACCAAAGTTGGAAGATATCTTACACCTGCAAAAAAAGATAATATAGATAGAGGGAGATTTGCAGGAAGTTTAAATTTTTCTCCTAATCTCGATTACTCTTATGACGGTGTGATGAGAGCATTTGAGCAATCATTACTAAGATTAGCTGTTTCAAAAGTAGATATTTGTTTAATTCATGATGTAGATCGATTTAATTTTGGTGACGAGGTTGATCATTATTTTAAATTAGCAATGGACGGCGCCTATAAAGCCGTTCAAAAACTAAAAGAAGAAAAAGTAATTAAAGCTATTGGAGTAGGAGTAAATGACTCTGATATATGTGCAAGATTTGCAAATACAGGCGATTTTGATTGTATGGTTCTTGCAGGCAGATATTCATTATTGGATCAAAACGCTCTTAATGATTTTTTCCCTATTGCTGAAAAAAATAATATAGGAATTATTCTTGCAGGAATTTTTAATTCAGGAATTTTAGCTAAAGGTGTAGGTGAAAATATTACTTATTTTTATGATAAAATTCCAGAAGAAGTTAAGCAACGATACTTAAAAATTGCAAATATTTGTAAAAAATATGATGTACCTGTTCCGGCAGCAGCAATACAATTTTGCTATACTAATAAACTTGTCACCTCCATGATTTTAGGCATGGATAGGCTTGATCAAGTGGAGCAAAACTTAGAATTTTTAAATTTTCCTATCCCTGAAGATTTGTGGAAAGATTTACTTAATGAAAAACTAATTGATGAAAGATGTCCAATATGAAAATAATTGATATTAAAACTCAGGATATTCGTTTTCCAACATCAAAAGATAATTTGGGAACTGATGCTGTTCATGTTGATTGTGACTACTCTGCAACTTATGTTACAATATTTACTGATCAAAAAGATTTAACTGGTATTGGATTAACCTTTACTATTGGAAAAGGTAATGATCTTTGTTGTACCGTCATAGAATATTTTAAAGAATTTATAATTGGAAAAAATGTTGAAGAAATAGAAAAGGATATTGCATCCATATGGGAAAAAATTACAAACCACAGTCAATTAAGATGGGTAGGACCACAAAAAGGTGTAACACATCTTGCAGCTGCAGCTTTTTTTAATGCAATATGGGATTTAATTTCTAAATTTCATAAAAAACCTCTTTGGAGATACATAATAGAATTAGAAACAAGAGATTTGTTAGATAAACTCTCTTTTTCTTATATTGACGATGTAATTACTAAAGATGAAGCAGCTAAAATAATTGATCAGAAAAAAATAAATTTACCTTCAAATTTAGACGATTTAAATTCCACTATTTTTCCAGCATATACAACAGCAGCTGGTTGGTTAGGATATTCAGATGAAAAAATGAAAAGACTAGTTGAAGAAAATTTAAGTAAGGGCTGGACTCATTTTAAAATGAAAGTTGGTCAAGATATAGAAAGGGATATCCATCGCTGTAAACTTGTTAGAGAATTAATAGGTAATAAAAATAAATTAATGGTAGATTCCAATCAAATCTGGAGCGTAAACGAGACTATAGAAAATATTGGAAAACTAAAACAGTTCGATATTTTATTCTATGAAGAACCAACCAACCCTGATGATGTATTAGGTTTTAAAAAAATTAAAGATGCACATCCCGACGTTAATCTTGCAACTGGAGAAATGATACAGAATAAAGTTATGTTTAAACAATTTATAGAACACAAATCTTTAGATTACTGCCAAATTGATAGTTGTAGAATAGCAAGTATAAATGAAATTTTACCAGTTCTTTTAATAGCTAGTAAGTTTAATACTCCCGTTATTCCTCATGCAGGTGGTGTTGGTTTATGTGAATATGTTCAGCATTTAAATCTAATCAACAAGTTTATAATTTCAAATCATGATTTATTATTAAGTGAATATGCAGAAAGCTGTTCTGAACATTTTGAAAATCCAGCAATGATTAAAGATGGTGGATATGTAACGCCTACAAATCCAGGGTATTCTGTAAAAATTAAAGATAGTTCTCTTAATGAATTTGATTATAATAATGGTACTTATTGGAAATAAATGTACGTAGATAGTCATCAACATTTTTGGAAACTTTCAAGAGGAGATTACTCATGGATGACTCCAGATATGAAAGTCTTATATAAAGATTTTTTTCCAGAAGATCTTGAGCCACTTATAAAACAAAAAAATATTACTAAAACAGTAATTGTCCAAGCTGCTGACACTGTTGCTGAAACAGAATTTACATTAAGTTTAGCATCTAAATATGAATTTATTGCAGGTGTGGTGGGTTGGGTTGATTTAGATAGTAACAATGCTAAAGATGACATTGATAAACTGTGTGAGAATAAATTTTTAAAAGGTTTTAGACCTATGATACATGATATTCAAGATGATGCTTGGATGTTAAATGATCACCTAAAAGAAAATATAAATTATTTAAATACAAAAAATTTAACTTTTGATGCTTTAGTTCGACCAAATCATCTTCAACATCTTATACAATTTGTTAAAAAATATGATTTCCTTCCTATAGTTATTGATCATATTGCTAAGCCCGTGATTACTAAGTCTGAAATTGACCAATGGAAAAAAGATATGACTGAACTATCAAATGCAAGTAATGTTTATTGTAAATTCTCTGGAATTCTTACAGAAGTTGGTCCAGATTATACAAAAGAACAGCTTGATCCTTATATTGATTTTATTCTTAATACTTTTGGATCTGATAAATTAATGTGGGGAAGTGATTGGCCTGTTTTAACAATGGCAGATAACTATTCAAATTGGTTTGATTTAGCAATGAATTATTGCAATTCTTTTTCTGAAGACGAAAAAAATAAAATATTTGCTCAAAATGCAACTCAATTTTATAGTCTTTAAAAGATTATATAAATTTAAATTTAATTAAGTGATGAAACAAAACTATTTTGAGCCAACTTGGTCATCAATAAAACAACATCAAACACCAAATTGGTTTAAAAAAGCAAAGTTTGGTATTTATGCGCATTGGGGAATCTATTCTGTTCCAGCTGCTGGACCCAATGTAACGTGGTATCCTTATTGGATGTATAGGCCACCTAGTCCTCAGTTTGATTATCATTGTAAACATTATGGTCATCCATCTAAATTTGGATACAAAGATTTTATACCAATGTTTACTGCTGAAAAATTTAATGCAGAAGAGTGGGCAGATTTATATTATCGATCTGGAGCAAAATTTGCTGGACCAGTAGCAGAACATCATGATGGTTTTCCAATGTGGAATTGTTCTGATACCGAATGGTGTGCATCCAAGATGGGGCCAAAAAGAGATATTGTTGGAGAACTTGCAAAAGCAATTAGAAATAAAGGAATGAAATATATGGTAGCAATGCATCATGCTGAAAACTGGTTTTTTTTCCCACACTGGAATAATGATTTTGATACATCAAAAAAGGAATATGAAAGTTTATATGGTGAACTTCACAATTTAGATTTAGTAGGAAATCAGGCTGTATATCCGGATCATTGGGGTAGAAAAAATGAACATCAAGACAAGCCTAGTAAAGCTTTTCATGAGAGATGGTTAAATAGATTAAAAGAAGTAGTAGATAATTATAAACCAGACTATGTATGGTTTGATTTTGGAATTAGATTTATTCATGAAAAGTATAAAAAAGATTTTCTTTCATATTATTATAACAAAGAAACTGAGTGGGGTAATGAAGTAGTTGTATCTTATAAATGGCATGATCTTCCCCCCGGTTCTGGATTATTAGATCTTGAACTAGGAAGAGAGTCAGAATTAACCCACTATGATTGGATTACTGATACCACAGTCCACGATGGAAGTGCTTGGGCTTATATGAAGAATTCAAAATATAAAACTACGACAGATTTAGTTCACTACTTAATAGATAATGTTAGTAAAAATGGATACATGCTCTTAAATATTGGGCCAAAACCTGATGGAACAATTCCAGAAGAAGATAAAAATCTTTTAGAAGGTATTGGAAATTGGCTTGATGTAAATGGAGAAGCAATATTTGAAACAGAAACATGGGATCAATATGGAGAAGGCCCAACTAAAATGAATGAAGCAGGACCTTTTTCAGATAATCGAACAAAACTAATTTATACTGCTAAAGATTTTCGTTTCACCACAAAAGATAATTTTTTGTATGCAACTGCATTAGGATGGCCTAGCAAAGATTTTACGATAGAAAGTATATATAAACTTTTTGATAATGAAATTGAAAGGGTAGAATTATTAGGAAGTACTGATAAAGTAGAATGGAAACATACAAGAGATGGACTCCATATAACAAGACCAGATAATAAACCATGTGAGCATGCATACAGTTTTAAAATAACAAGAAAGGAATATTTTTAGATGATTAGATTAGGTATGACTCTTGGAATTAAAGAGGAAAAAATAGAAGAATATAAAAAACTTCATGCAAATGTTTGGCCTGAAGTCTTAGAAAATTTAACAGAACTTAATTTTAAGAATTATTCGATATATTTGCATAAAAATACTCTTTTTGGATATGTTGAATATCACGGAGACAATCTTGATAGAGATAACAAGCTAATGGCTTCAAACCCTAAAGTTCAAAAGTGGTGGAGTGTTTGTGGACCATGTCAAATTCCAGACCCAAATAGAAAAAAAGGAGAATGGTGGTCTAGTATGGAAGAAGTTTTTCATCACGACTAAAGTTAATTATGAAAACAAAAATTTGTTCAGTTGGTGAATGTATGATTGAAATTGCCAATATTAAGAATAATATTTTTCAACAATCATTTGCAGGTGATACGCTAAATTTTTGTAACTATATTGATAAAAAATATTTTGATGTCTCTTTTCTTACAGCCATTGGTAAAACTAGTGTAAACAGATCAGTTTTGGAATTTATAAATTCTAAAAAAATTTCAACAAAATTAATCAAGCAAGTTAATAGTCATGAAATTGGTTTATATTTAATTAAGAATAGAAATAACGGAGAAAAACAATTTTTTTATTGGAGAGATAATAGTGCAGCAAAAAATTACTTTAATAAGATAGATTTTGTTTCATTATTTAAAAATTTGAAGAATTTTGATTATATCTATTTTTCTGGAATTACACTTTCAATTATTGATCCATCTAAAATAAGTAATTTTGTTAATTTGTTAAAATTATTAAAAAATAAAAAAATAAAAATTATCTTTGATTTTAATATTAGAATTAATCGATGGACTAAAAAAAATTTAAACAATTTTTTGCATTCCATTTTAAATTTCGTTGATATTTGTTTTGTGTCAGGTGAAGATTTAAAATTTTGGAAAAATGACAGTAATTTAGGAAATTTTGAAAAATTAATAAATAAATACAAAATAGATCATGGTATATTTAGAAAAAATGCTAAATTAACTTACGCAATTCAAAATAAAAAAAAATTTACAATAAGAAATAAATTTATTAGAAAAGTAGTTGATACTTCAGGAGCAGGAGATGGATTTAATGCTGCCTACGTATCAAATTTTATTATGCATAATGATCCAGCTTTAGCTCTAAAAGAAGCCAGTCTTCTGGGCTCGAAAATAATCATGCAAAAAGGAGCAATAGTTGATGTTAAATAGCGAATTACAATTAAAACTAAAAGAACAAAAAATTTTACCAATTCTTAATACTACAACTTTAAGTAATGATATTGATCGTTTAAGCAAATATTTAGAGAAGAATAGAGCAATTCATTATATTGAAGTAACCCTGAGAGAAAATAAATCTTTTGATATAGCACTAGAATTGAAAAAACATTTTACTGAATATAAATTTGGGTTGGGATCAGTTTTAACAAAAGAAGATTTTATTAAGGGTCAAGATCATAATTTTCACTTTTTTGTTTCCCCTGGAATTGTTGATGAGATTTTAGAAATTAATAATTTATCATATATTCCTGGAGCTGAAACAGTTAGTGAGTTTATACATCTTAATAAAAAAGGTTATAAAATAATTAAATTTTTTCCAGCAAATTTAAATGGAGAGCAAAAAAAATTACAATCAATTGAAAACATTCTAAAGGATATAAAATTTATTCCAACAGGCGGGGTTAACAAAGATAACATTAATAAATATCTAGATTTAAAAAATGTTTTATGTGTCGGAACTTCAAATTTTGAAGAGTTTTAATTTACTTTTGTCATAGTACAAAGCATTTCAAAGGCAATCGTTGCTCCTACTAATGAAGTCATATTATTTAAATCAAATGGTGGTGATACCTCTACAACATCACCTCCTACAAAATTAATTTTGTTTAGCGCTCTTATAATAGTTTGCGCCTCTCTCACATTAAAGCCTCCAACTTCTGGAGTTCCAGTACCTGGTGCAAAAGTTGGGTCTATTCCATCAATATCAAATGTAAAATAAGTATCTGTATTAACTAGAACTTCATAAATTTTTTCAATACATTTATTAAATCCCATTTCATAATAATCATCTATAGTAATAATAGTTACACCTTGTTCTCTAGCCCAACTTAAATCTTCAGGATCATATAAAGCTCCACGAAGACCAAGGATTACATATTTTTTTGGATCAATTAGATTTTCTTCTATAGCTCTTCTAAATGGTGTGCCATGAGTATATTTAAATCCTCCAAAATAAGTGTCCCAAGTATCAGAATGAGAATCAAACTGAAATAAACCTACTGGTTTTTCTTTTGCCATACCTCTAAGAATTGGTAGGCTAATTAAATGATCACCTCCAATTGATAATGGTATTGTTTTGGAATTATAAATATTTGAGTAAAATTTTTCTATTTTATATAAACTATCATTTAGGTCCGCTGGGTTTACCGGACAATCACCAATATCTGCAATATTAAATTTATCATAAGGGCTCTTAAGTGAAACAGGGTGATAAAGCCTTACAAGTGACGATGCATTCCTAATTTCTCTTGGTGCATGTCTAGCGCCAGGTCTATTAGTAGTTCCACCATCCCATGGTACGCCTACAACACAGTAGTCTAATTTATTTAAATCTTTCACAACAGGTAAACGAAAAAAAGTAGCAACATCAGCAAAGCGAGGAGTTTCCATACTAGATAGAGGTTTAATTTGAGTCATAAAACTATCTTATGGTATATAGAATTGGATTATACAAGACAAATTAGTATGGATTATAGTAAATTTCCAAAACCGCAAAATGATGGAAAAGCTGATCATCTTTTAAATAAGTTTTTGCCGGATATTTCTCTTAAAAATCAACAGGGAAATCTATTAAAAATAAAAAGATCTGACACTTTCCGTTTAATTTTATATTTTTATTCTATGACAGGTAATCCAAATGAAAGTTTACCTAAAAATTGGAATCAAACTCCAGGAGCCATTGGCTGTACTGTGGAGACCTGTAGCTTTAGAGATAATTATGAAGAATTAATCAAACTAAATGCTCTGCCTATAGGAATATCAACTCAAACAATAGATTATATTAAGGAAATGACAGATAGATTAGCAATTCCCTATGATGTTTTAAGTGATTCAGAAAATATTTTGCTAAATTCATTAAAAATGCCTTATTTTGAAATTGAAAACAAAATTTATTTTAAAAGATCAACTCTTATTGTGGAAAAAAATATTGTTAAAAAAGTATTCTACCCTATTTTTCCTCCTAACAAACATATAAATGAAGTTCTACAATGGCTAAAAGAAAACTAACTTTTTTTTTATTTTCTGTATTTTTGTTTTTATCTAACCTTTCAACAGCTAATCCAAATATAGATCAATGGCTAGAGTCAGAGAAATCTTATAAAGATCTTATTAATGAGGGATTTGAAGTTAAAAGCTACGCTATAAGTGACATAGAGGTTGTAAACGAGTTAACAATAATCTTATTTGTTACAGTTCTCCAAAAAGATAACGAAGTATATGAGTGTCAGGAATATCAAACTATAGATAAAAATGTTGAGACTTTAGATATGAACTTAATTTGTAAACAATTAGTTCAACCTTATGAAAGAGGTATAGGAACTTAGGTTCGTTCAATGTTTAAAAAAAACCACTGTAATGCTATTAGTGTAAGCCCATTTAAAATTTGTTTTTTATTCATTTTTCTTTTTACCTCATCAAAACTATAACTTTTAACTAATATATCCTCATTTTCATTCTCAAGACCTCTTATAACTTCTTTATCTGGAGCAATTACCTCGCCTAAAAAAAGATTATAAAAAGATTCAGATGATCCTGGGGCAGGAAAGTAACCTTGTATAGATGTAAGATTACTTACTTCACATCCAGTTTCTTCCAAGCATTCTCTCTTTGCAGTATCTTCTGGAGTTTCACCAGAGTCAATTATTCCAGCAACTATTTCATCTAGATAATTTTGATTATCTTTAGAAATTGTCCCTGGTCTGAACTGTTGAATTAAAACAATTTTTTTATTTATAGGGTCATATGGTAAGACTGCAGATACTTGTGCGCCACCAAATAACTCCCTTTTTATTTCATTACTCCAATTTCCATCATATTTTTTGTATTTAAGAGTAACTTCATTCATTTTAAAGAAACCGTCGTGAATATTCTTTTTATCTAAAATTTTAAATTTTGGGCTCATAAAAATTGATATATTTTATATTAAATATATATTTATAAATATGGAAAAAGCATTATTTGGTGCAGGTTGTTTCTGGGGTGTGGAAGAAACATTTTGTAAAACTCCAGGTGTAATAAATACCTTAGTTGGATATTCTGGAGGCGATACTATTAACCCTTCTTATGAAAGTGTTTGCCAAGGAAATACAAATCATACTGAGGTTGTTTTAGTTGAATTTGATAATTCTAAAATATCTTATGAAGATCTTTTGATGGTTTTCTGGAAGTGTCATGATCCTACAACTTTAAATAGACAAGGTCCCGACATTGGAACACAATATAGATCAGCGATATATTATTATAATGAAGATCAAAAAAATAAATCTATTCATTCTAAAAACGAATATGCTAAAAGCGCTGGATTAAATATTGTTACTGAAATATCAGAAGCTAAGGAATTCTATAAAGCTGAAGAATATCATCAAAAATATATCCAAAAAACAGGTTTACACTGCGCTATATAAATTAATTCTTTAGGGAACTGATGTCTGTCGATTTTTATTACGCATTTTTAACAGGCTGGGTAATACTTTTATTATTTTGGAGTACTATTGTTTTCTTTATATATCTAAGAAAACCTCCTAAATCCAAATTAACTAAAAGTTTTATAATCAAATCTTATCTGTTTTTTTTGGCACTATTGTTTGTAATTTTATTTTTTCGATAAACCGATTCGTTTTTATTATAAATTATGTATCAACATATAGTAGGTCAAAAAGATTAAGATACTAACATATTGATAATTAACAACTTTTTTATATTTAATGTTGAATACTGGTTTTTTCATAAATATAAACTACCTCGAAATTAATAAAATTATTATGTCTATATTAAAAAACTATTTTAAACAAAACAGTGTGATGCACAGTTTCTCAAGTTGCCAATGGCCAATTGGAGATCCACAAGAGAAAGATTTTCATTTTTGTGAAGCTGATACCGTTGCTGGGAAGCCTTATTGTCAGAGTCACTGTGATGTTGCATATATTGACGAAAAAGAGCTTAAAAAAGAAAAAGAAGCTCAAAAAAATCGTCGCATTGCTGCTTAAGTCAATCTCTACAAATTATTTTCTCATCAAATGTTAATAATTTAGAGTTATTGACATAAGAGACGTTTTTCTTAAAATAAAAAAACATGTTATTCAGTGTACTGAAAAAACTTAACTTTGACGGAACATTAGAAATCATAGATTCTAATGACAAGACCCATAAATTTGGAAATTCAAACCCTCACGTTTCTATAAGACTGAAAAACAAATCTATTGAAAGAAAACTATTCTTAAACCCTAATCTGCATATAGGTGAAGCATATATGAATGAAGAGTTAGTTGTAGAAAAAGGCACTATAGAAGACTTTCTTAATTTAATAACTAATTGTTACGATGACTTTATTTCTAACAATAAGTTTTATAAATTTTATGAATATCTATCTTCTATTTTCATGCCATTTCAGCAGATTAATCAGCTTGTAAATTCAAAAAAAAATGTAGCTCACCATTACGATATAAATGAGGACTTATATAAATTATTTCTTGATCAGGATATGCAATATTCTTGCGCATATTTTCACAATCCTAATATGAGTTTGGATCAAGCGCAGAAAGATAAAAAACAACATATAATTAAAAAACTTCAAATTACAGAAAATATGGATGTTCTTGATATTGGTTGTGGTTGGGGAGGAATGGCAATTGAAATAGCTAAATCTACTGGCGCCAAAGTTAAAGGAATTACACTTTCAGAAAATCAATTTAAAACTGCATCTGAGCGAGCACAAAAAGAAGGTTTGGCTGATAAAGTTTCTTTTGCACTACAAGATTATAGAAATGAGACCGAAAAATATGATCGCATTGTATCAGTTGGTATGTTTGAGCATGTTGGTGTTAAATATTTTAAAACTTATTTAAGTAAAGCTAATGATATTCTGAAAGAAAATGGTGTTTTTCTTTTGCATACAATTGGTCAAAGAGGTAAACCAACTGCTACAAGTCCTTGGATAAGAAAATACATTTTTCCTGGTGGTTATATTCCATCATTATCTGAAGTAATGAATGCAACACAAAAACTTAATATAAATGTAACAGATGTTGAAGTATTAAGACTACATTACGCTCACACACTTTCCAAATGGTATCAAAATGTTATTGAAAATAAAGATAAAATTATAAATATGTTTGATCAGCGTTTTTTTAGAATGTGGGAGTTTTATCTATTGGCAAGTAAGTATTCCTTTGTAAATATGGGTAATGTGGTTTTCCAAATACAAATTGCAAAAAATATTAACAATTTGCCTCTTACAAGAAATTATATCTACAACTAAACAGTTTATATTTATTGAATTTCCAAGACAGGTAATATAATCTTTCGTTTATGGCGCTATCCCTAAATAATTATATAATTAGAGCATCAATTTTCTTAGTCGCTGTCTTTGTTATTGTTGTTTTATTATACCCAGTTTTACAAAATGCTTTTCTCTCAAATATTTTTATTAACATTATAATTTTATTAGCCCTGTTAACTGGAATTGTATTTAATTTTTTTCATCTCATTAACTTAAATTACAAATATATATCTTTCTCGAACTTTAATATTACCAATTCTATAGAAGCATTCTCTACTTTAAGAGGGCAAGACAAAAATATTTCTCTTGAATTAAAAAATCTTGACGGAAAATTTGTTTTTAAAAGTTCATCAATAAATAGATTGATAGAGAATTCTGATATGACTTTGATAAGTATAAGAGAAACTTCTCGTTACCTGGTAGGCTTGCTAGTCTTTTTAGGACTCCTTGGAACTTTCTGGGGACTGCTTAAAACCATTGGATCTGTTGGCAATGTTATCAGCGGCTTAGGTATAGATGATACAAATGTTGCAGGTTTTTTTAATTCTCTTAAAGATGGATTAAATGCTCCACTTGAAGGAATGAGTATTGCATTTAGCAGTTCTTTGTTAGGTTTAGCCGGTTCTTTAATATTAGGATTACTTGACTTAAACTTAGGACAAGCTCAAAATAAATTTAGTCAATATTTCGAAAAAATTCTTAATAACAATTCTTCACCAGATTTTTCTACAGTAGAAGATAAGCCCACAGGTGAAGCAATTCAAAAAATCTATGACAACCTAGAAAACCTATTAAATGCTTTTAAAAAATCATCTGAAAATCAAACTAAAATTTCAAACAATTTAGAGAAGTTTAATGAAACACTTAACAAAATTAATTCTAACTCTTCAAATCTTGATAAACAATTATCAAATTTCTTATCTTCACAATTAAACACACAATCTACACTAATGAACCTTACAGAAGCTTTGAGCAAAAATGGAATATTAGAAGCAAAAAAAGTTAAAGAATATTTTCAGAAAATTGAAAAAGAACTAAAGAAAATTAAAAAATAATAATGTCTACTAGGTCTTTAAGGAATAGACTTGCTGATACAACAAATATTTGGCCCGGTTTTGTCGATGTTCTAGCTACTCTTTTAATAGTAATCATATTTGTGTTAATGGTTTTTACCGTTTCGCAAATATATCTGAGTGATGCTATATCTGGCCGAGATAAGGCACTTCAAGATTTAAGAACACAAATAAATGAATTATCTAAAATACTTGTTATTGAAACTAAAGATAAAGAAGAAGCTCTTTCAACTCTTTCTGAAACTGAGAAAAAACTTGAAGATACAAAATTAAATTTACAAAGTGAGCAATTATTAAGTGAGCAATTACAAACTGATGTTGCAAAAAAACGATCAGAAATATTTGTTCAGGAACAAAATATAATAGCTTTATCCGAGCAAATTAGTAGTCTTTTAAAAGAACTGAGAATAGTTGCAAATGCATTAGAAACTTATGAAGGACAAGAAATTACTTTACTTGAAACCGAGGGGCTAGGAGAACGAATTAATAAAGCACTTGCAACAAGAATTGATCAACTAAAAATACTTAATCAAGAATTAGATAATGCTAATTTTAAACTACTTGAAAGTGAAAAATCTCTCAAATCTACAATATCAGAATTAAATGATAAGAATGAAAATTTAATGGCCATTAACGAAAGTCTGGGTTTAGAGGAAGGAGGAATTGAAGAGCAGTTACTTGCAATTAAAAATAAAAATGAAAAGCTTTTAAGCTTAAATGATGAATTAGAAAAGACTAACACTGAACTATCATTGAGAGATGAAGAACTACAAAGTCAAATATCTCAATATCAAGAACTTATGAATGATCTTTTAAAGATTAATGATAGTTTAGGTTTAAAAGATGCATCACTTAATGAACAACTTGATGCAATTAGGTTTAAAAATGAAGAATTAGCAAGATTAAATAAAAATTTAATTCAGAAAGATAGTACAATTTTTAATTTGCGAGGAAAAATATCTGAACTAAATAATGTTCTTTCTTTGTCAGAAGATAAACAAAAACAACAACTAGAAAAACTTGAGTTACTTCATAATCAAATTGTTTCATTAGAACAAGAAAGTCAAACACAAAAAGAAACATCACTTGAAGAAATTAAAAATATGGAAATACAAGCTTCAAAAACATTAGAACAGGTAGAAATTCTTTCTAATCAAATTGATACATTGCAAAAAGAAATAGCTTTACTTAATGATGCTTTAGAAGCTAGCGAAAGCCAGGCTTTGATTAAAGATTTAGAAATAGAGGTGCTAGGTGAAAAGTTAAACAAAGCCCTTACATCGAAAGTATTTGAGCTCCAAAAATATAGATCTGAGTTTTTCGGAAAGTTACAATCTATTTTAGGTGATAGAAAAGACATTAAAATTGTAGGAGATAGATTTATTTTTGAATCAGAGCTATTATTTGATTCTGCTTCAGCAGATTTACAACTATCTGGTAAAGAAAAGTTAAGTGAAATTGGTCTTACTTTAAAAGAGACTACTAATGATATTCCTTCAGATATTGACTGGATTATTATGGTAGAAGGACACACCGATAAAAAACCTATACAAACAATTAGATATCCTTCTAACTGGGAATTATCTTCAGCTAGAGCTAATACAGTTTTAAAACTTCTTCTTGATCTTGGTTTTCCACCAAATAGATTAGCATCTGCAGGATATGGAGAGTTTTATCCTATCAGTAATGGAGAAACTGAGAGTGATCTTCAACAGAATAGAAGGATTGAATTAAAACTCACTTCACGCTAATTTGCCTTAAATTTAACATAAACTGATCATAAAAATTAAATATGAGATTTTTAATTTTATTTTTCTTAATTTTCTTTAGCTCATATTCTGTATTTGCTGCATGCAGTGATCAACCAGCAAATGAGGTTGATTGGACTAATTGTAATTTTGTAGAAAACCTCGATCTTTCTGGTACTGGTTTGGCAAATTCTCAAATGTCAGGAGTTAATTTATCTTTATCTAATTTTGAAAAATCTCAACTTAATAATTCAAATTTATCTATTGGTAATTTTATCTTCTCAAATTTCAGTAATTCTAATTTATATGCTTCAAATTTACAGGGAGCTAATTGTAATAATGCTAATTTTGATAATGCAAACCTTGCAAAAGTAAACTTTGAGGGATCTAATCTCTTTGGAGCGACTTTTAAAGGTGCAAATCTATATGAGGCAAATTTACTTGGTGCTAATATTTCAGGTGCAATTTTTGATGAAGCAAATTTGTCAAATGCTATATGGATAGATGGTAAAAAATGTGCTCTTGGTTCTATAGGCAGTTGCCAATAATTTTATTATTTCTTTTTATTAGCAGTTGCAAAATGTCAGACGTATCTGAAATACAAAAAAATGATGATAACAAAGTCAATTTTAAAATCACAGGAAGTAAAGAAACGGGTATTCAAATAAATAACTAAAATATTAATTTACTTTTATCAAATTTAATGATTTGACCTTTAAACAATGAGTCAAAATTCTTATCTATATGCCTTTAGTGTAGTTTTTCTTGCTGGAATTTTTTGGAGTTTTGGTGCGTTGACTGTTAGATATATGGTGGATGGCCATCAATATGTTTTTCAATATTTATTTTATAGAGGTTTAACTATTTCAATTATACTTCTTATATATTTATTTTTTCTGGAAGGATTTGCTTTTTATAAAAATTTTCTCAGAATAGGAATATCATCAATACTTGGAGGTTTATTTCTAGCAACAGCTTTTACAGGATTTATTTTTTCTATTACTATGACTACGGCTGCCGTAACATTATTTATGTTAGCAGCCATGCCTTTTATTGCAGCCATTGTTGGTTATTTTGTTCTTGGCGAAATACTAAAAAGATCAACATTAATTGCAATGGTTGTAGCATTTATAGGTGTTTGCGTAATGATTATAAATGACAGTATTTCTGGAACTGCTTTAGGTGCAATAATAGGATTTATTTCTGCAACTGGTTTTGCTTTGTATACTGTAACAATAAGATGGAAACCTGAAACACCAAAATTCACAACAGTTGTTTTAGCGGGAATATTTTGTACAATATTTGCGTTCTTTATTTTAGGCTTCTCTTTTGAACCTTTTATTCTGATGCCTGAAATAAATAGTTATTTGAGTATACTTCATGGAATAATTGTTGCAGCCGGCTTGATACTTTACAGTCTTGGAGCAAAATACTTACCCTCAGCTGAGCTAGCACTTTTATCTTTAATGGAAGTTGTTGGAGGAGTTCTATGGGTTTGGCTCCCTATTTTTGGAATTAATGAAGTACCAAGTACAACTGTAATAATTGGAGGTTTCATAATAACTTTAGCTGTAGTTTATTATGGTTTTGCTGCTAGGCAGATTGATATCAATATTAAAACTTAAATATTTGCTGTAACTTTATTAATATTTTTTCTTGGTAAATTATTTTTAGACCAAACTGTATCAAGAGCCTTAATCATTTTTTCGATATGCTCTTTTCTGTGTTTTGGGGTAACAGTTATTCTTAGTCTTTCTAAACCTTTTGGTACAGTCGGGTAAAAAATTGGTTGTGCATAAATTCCATGATCATCAATTAAATCTTTAGACACTTTTTTGCATAAAAAGGGATCATTAATTAATACTGCTACGATATGAGAATTTGTATCCAAATAAGGGATTGCTAAGGAATCTAAATTTTCTCTTATTAAAGCTGCATTTTCTTTTATTCTTATTCTTAGTTGTTCTGCCAGAGAAACAATATCTATTGCCTTAGCTGCTCCTGCAGCAATTGATGGGCAGATTGAAGTTGTAAAAATAAAACCTGGAGCAAAACTTCTAATGTAATCAATTATTTCTGAACTAGCTGCAATATAACCTCCCATTTGACCATATGCTTTTGCTAAAGTTCCATTAACAATATCTATTTTATCATCAACTCCCATTTCTACTGCAATACCTTTACCTTCTTCACCGTAAAGTCCAACTGAATGAACTTCATCAAGATATGTCATACAGTTATATTTTTTTGCTAACTCTACAATTTTAACTATAGGTGATCTTATACCTTCCATAGAGTATAAACTTTCAAAAACGATTAACTTAGGATTATCTACATTTGACTCTTTTAGTAACTGTTCTAAATGATCAATGTCATTGTGTTTAAATATATGACACTTAGCTCCACTATTCTTAATACCTTGTATTAAAGATGCGTGATTTAATTCATCGGAAAATATCTCAATATCTTTAATTTTTTTTCCTAAAGTCCATAAAGTAGATTGGTTTGCTGTATACGCAGAAGCAAAAACTAATGCTGCTTCTTTATTGTGAACATTTGCCAGTTTTTTTTCAAGTTCAGTATGATAGGTTGATGTACCAGAAATATTTCTTGTTCCACCTGAACCTGATCCATATTCAAGTAGTGTTTTTACAATTTCATTTACTACCTCTGGATGCTGACTCATGTTTAGATAGTCATTAGAGCACCAAACCTCAACTTCTCTTTCTTTGTTTTTAAAACTTTCATCTGCATTTGGAAAACTTTTTATAGGTCTGTCTATGTTTCTAAAGTCCCTATAAAGACCTTGTTCTTTGAGATTTTTTAATTCAGATTTAAAGAAATTTTTATATTGCATTTTTATTAGATAACTTAGACAATGTTTAATTGTAAGTCTTTAATTGAATGAATTGTCACACCTTATGTCTACTAAAAGACATTCTCTTCCAGACACCATATTTATCTTTAATCATGAATCGATGATACAATGCCGCTGCAATATGAAGTGAAAAAAGAGCTGTTAATATAAGTGCTGAGTAGTAGTGTATAGCTAGAGCTTGAGGGTATAGAAAAAAGTTCTCTTCGATTAAAGGTGGTATTTTAATTAATCCCAAGAGATGGACATCTTCTCCTCCAAGCCATGTCATAAAGGTACCTTGAATAGGAATAATAATAACTAAACCATAAAGTACAAAATGGACTAAATTCGAAACCAATTTATGAAATAAAGGAATATTTTCATATTTCGGATGAGTATTAAATATGTATTTCCACATTAATCTAAGTACAACTAAACTAAAGACTAAGGTGCCAAAAAATTTATGAGTAATAATAAAACCCATTTTAAGAGGAGAAAATTCCATATTATGAAGGCTAATCCCTGTTGCAACTTGCCAAAAAAGAAGAAGTGCTAATGACCAATGAAAAAGTTTTGCAACCAAGCCCCACGAAGATTTTGTACCTTTAAATTCAACCATTACTAATTTTATTATATAGTGCTATCTAAATAAATATAATCCATGAAAATTAAAGTTTTATCGAGAAGAAGTGACTTAGCAGTTATTCAAGCACGTGAGTTTTCCGAATATTTGCAATCAAAACATCCTTTTGTAGAAATAGAATTTTTAACGAGAAGTACCTCTGGAGATAAAGATCTAAAGACCCCTCTTTCTGAAATGCCAACAGAAGGTGTTTTTACTAATGATTTAAGAGATGAATTAATAAATAATAAATGTGATTTAATTGTCCACTCTTGGAAGGATCTTCCAATTGAAGTTGGTGAGAAAACTAAAATTGCTGCTACATTAAAACGTGCTGATAAACGAGATATATTATTCTTAAAAAAAAACATAACATTAGATAGTAAGAAAATTACTATTCTTTGCTCATCGCCTCGAAGACAATATAATTTAGAAAATTTTATTGAAAATTATCTTCCACAAAAGTTTGATGAAGTTTGCTTTGAAAATATAAGAGGTAACATACCTACTAGATTTAAAAAATTTTTGGAAGATCCTAATAGTGATGGTTTCATTGTTGCTAAGGCAGCAATTGATAGATTACTTTTAAATAATTATTCTGAATTTAATGAATTAAAAAAAACTCTAAAAAAATATATTAACGAATGTCTATGGTCTGTTTTACCATTGTCTATAAATCCCTGTTCTCCTGGACAAGGAGCTCTAGCGATTGAAACAAGAATTAAAGATAATAAACTTAACGAAATTTTAAATGATATTAATTTTTCCAAAGATTATTCAAATGTTATTCAAGAAAGAAATATTTTAAAAAATTATGGAGGAGGATGTCACCAAAAAATAGGAGTATCTTACATCTCACATAAATTAGGATTAGTTGTATCTAAAAGAGGTGAAGATGAAAATGGCAATCATTTTGAGAGCTGGGATTTTATTGATCCAAAAGATATAAGTTTTTCAAGTAATACAACAGATGAAATTTATCCTGAAAATTTAAAAAATTATAAAATATTTTCTAGAAAACAATTAAATGAAAATGTTGATGATATAAATAATTTACAAAATAAATGTATTTATGTTTCACGAATTAGCTCAATCCCAGATAAGTCAAAAATCCAATCAAATAATGTTATTTGGACTAGTGGTTTAAGAACATGGAAAAATTTATCTGAAAGAGGTATTTGGGTTAATGGAACTTCAGATGGTCTTGGTGAGGATTTTGATAAAGATATTAATTCACTTACAAATAATCCTTGGGTTAAGTTAACTCATTCTCAATCTCCTGAAAGTTCCATAAAAAATAAAATTGAAACGTATCAATTGGAGTCTATTGATTTTGAAATAGATATAGAAAAGAAAAAGTACTTTTATTGGATGAGCAGTTCAGCTTTTAAGGCGAGTATTGATAAATATCCTAAAATTATAGAAAAATATCATTTTTGTGGCCCAGGAAATACTTACAATGAGATTAGTAAAATATTAGGTAATGATAAAAATCTTTTTGTTGAGCTATCTTATGATAGTTGGAAGAAAAAATTACTAAAAGCCTAAAAATGACAAATATTTTATTCGAAAATGCTATCAAAAGAAATATTCAAAAAACACCACCCATTTGGTTCATGAGACAGGCTGGGAGGTACCATTCGCATTATCGCAAGCTAAAAGAAAAATATACTTTTGAAGAACTTTGTAAAACTCCTGATCTAGCCGCAGAAGTTGCTTTTGGTCCAATACAAGAGTTTGATTACGATATTGCAATTTTATTTAGTGATATTTTATTTATCTTGGAGGGACTTGGTTTAGAATTAAAGTTTGACCCAGGACCTAAATTTAATTCTTATATAAATTCAGAAAACATTAGTAATTATAGTAATATTGATCGTGGTATTGAGCATATGCAGTTTCAATTTGAAGCCATAAAAATAACAAAAGAGAAATTGCCTAATAATAAAAGTTTAATTGGATTTGTTGGTGGACCTTGGACATTATCAAAATATGCATTTGGAAATAATAACTCTGATTTAATCGATACTAAAATGAATTTAGAATTTATTTCAAAAATTCTTTTACCTCTTCTTAAGAAAAATATTCAATTACAATTAGATGCAGGTGTTGAACTTGTCATGATTTTTGATAGCTCCTTGTATGATTTAGATAAAATAAATTTTCATGAAATTTATTCAAAATTTTTGGAAGAGATTGCAATTTCTTTTCCAAATAAACTTGGCTATTATTCAAGAGGTAAGAGTTTAACAGATCTTAATTCTATCATCAGTTTTCCCTTTGCTGGTTTTGGCTATGATCACACAATAGATCTTAAATTTATGTTTGAAAATCAAAAACATGGATTTATTCAAGGAAATTTTAATGAACAATTAATGTTAAGCGAAACAGATATATTTCTTAATGATTTAAAAGATTTTATTAAAAAAATGAAATCAATTGAAAATCTTAATGGCTGGATTTGTGGCCTTGGACATGGAATTAACAAAAATACTCCAGAAAAAAATGTTCATTTATTTATAGAAAATATCAGAAAAGAATTTAGCTAATAGATATGGTTAAATATATAGGTGAAAAAGATTATGAGCACGGGAGTAAAGAAAAAATTGGTGTTTTAATTACTAACCTAGGCACTCCAGATGCTCCAAATAAAAAAGAACTAAAAGTTTATCTTAATCAATTTTTGTCAGACCCTAGAGTAATTGAATTACCTAAAATCTTATGGCAAATTATATTGAAGTTAGTAATTTTACAAATAAGACCATCAAAGTCAGCAGAAGCATATAAACAAATTTGGACTGATAAGGGTTCTCCACTTTTAGATATCGCAAACAGACAATTAAATAAAATCCAATCATCTTTTTCTTCAAAAAATGAAAATATAGTTTTTGAAGTTGGGATGCGTTATGGCAATCCATCTATTCCAGATGCTTTGTTAAAACTTCAAACAAAACAAGTAAGAAGATTATTAGTTCTACCTATGTATCCACAATATTGTGCTGCAACAACAGGTAGTACATTTGATGAAGTAACAAATGTATTACAAAAATGGCGTTGGATACCTGAAATGCGTTTTATCAATCAGTACTTTGAAGAAAAAAATTATATTGAAGCATTGTCAAATTCAATAAAGTCATTTTGGAAAAAAACTTCAAAACCCCAAAAAATTATTTTTAGTTATCATGGTATACCAAAAAGGTATTTGACGAATGGTGATCCTTATCATTGCTTTTGTCTTAAAACCACAAGACTTGTTAAAGAATATATGGGATTATCCGATGATGAGATAATGACTACTTTCCAAAGTAGATTTGGAAGAGAGGAATGGTTAAAGCCATATACAAGTGAAACATTAAAAGAATTACCAAAACAAGGGATTAAAAATATACATATAATATCTCCTGGTTTCAGCAGTGATTGTCTTGAAACACTTGAAGAACTTGAAGAAGAAAATAAAGAATATTTTATGGAGTCAGGTGGAGAAAATTATCATTATATACCTTGCTTGAATGATCACGATGATCACATAGATGTTTTTGTAAATCTGATAAAAAAACATACTCAAGGTTGGCCATTATGATTGCTGATCCCAAATTTAATACTGCAAAAGAATGGTTTGAAAAATTACGAGATAACTTAGTTGAAACTATTCAAAACATTGATGAAAATCAATTTGAAATAAGTAACTGGGATCACAAAGGTGATGGTGGTGGTAAAATGAGTAAAATTAAGGGTAATATTATTGAAAAAGGTGGAGTAAATATTTCTACCGTCTCTGGGATATTTAACGAAAATATGAGAGATGCTATTCCGGGTGCTAAAGAAGATCCAAATTATAATGCAACTGGCATCAGCGTTGTTTTACATCCTGTTTCACCTAAAATTCCTTCTATGCATTTTAATACGAGATTTATTAAAACCACTCAGGAATGGTTTGGTGGAGGCATAGATATTACACCTTGTTTAATATTTGAGGATGAGAAAAAATATCATCGTGGTTTAGAAGTTTTGTGTAATAAATATGATAAATCGTATTATCCTAAATTTAAAAAATGGTGTGATGACTATTTTTTTCTTAAACATAGAAACGAACCAAGAGGTGTTGGAGGAATTTTTTTTGATTACCTTCAAACTGGCGATTGGGGAAAAGATTTTGAATTTGTCCAAGGCCTAGGTACTTATTTTCATCAGTTTATCAAAAATACTTTAATTGCACTTAAGGATGAGGAGTGGAATGAAGAGGAAAAAAAGATACAATTAGTTAAGCGTAGTCGCTATGCTGAATTTAACTTATTATATGATAGAGGTACAAAATTTGGTCTAGAGACTGGTGGGAATGTTGATGCTATATTAATGTCAATGCCTCCTCACGCGGTATGGGAATAAATAATGTTATTTAATACTCTGAAAGTTATTCATATTTTTAGTATCATAGCTTGGATGGCTGGACTTTTATATCTGCCACGTTTGTTTGTAAATCATGCTAATCCTGAAATTACAAAAGAAACCTCAGAAACATTCAAACTAATGGAAGGAAAATTGTACAGAATAATTATGTTTCCAGCTTTTATAGTGACGTGGATATCAGGTTTTACACTTACACATTATGTGGGTATTGATACTTGGTTGCTTTTAAAAATTTTATTTGTAATTTTATTATCTGGCTATCATTTTTTTTGTTTAAAATGTCTTAATGATTTTAAAAATGATAAAAATAAATACTCTACTAAGTTTTTTAGAATTACAAATGAAGCGCCAGCAGTAATATTGATTTTTATACTTATACTTGTTGTATTTCAGCCTTTTTAATTACTACTTTTTTGTTTTAATGGGCGTTTTTCTCTTTGGATTACAAACCTTGCATATTTCACACTCTAAACCATAACAATTTCTTGCCTGACAAAATTCTCTTCCATAAAATATTATTTGTAAATGAAGTTTGTTCCAAGATTTTTTTGGAAAAAGATATTTTAAATCTTTTTCTGTTTGGACAACATTTTTACCATTTGTTAAACCCCAACGTTGAGCTAAACGATGAATGTGCGTATCAACTGGAAATGCTGGATGACCAAATCCTTGAGACATAACAACACTGGCTGTTTTGTGACCAACACCTGGCAACTTTTCTAATTCTTCAAAACTTTCTGGTACATTGCCTTTAAATTTTTTTACAAGAATCCTTGATAGTTCAAAAATTGCTTTTGATTTTTGAGGTGCCAAACCACAAGGGCGAATAATATTATAAATTGTTTTTTTTGTCACTTTTGTCATTTTTATAGCTGTGTTAGCTTTTTTAAATAGTATTGGTGTAACTTGATTAACTCTTTCATCTGTACATTGAGCACTAAGAAGTACAGCTACAACTAATTCAAATTTATTTTTGTAGTTCAGAGGAATAGGTACTTTTCTGTATATACGATTTAGTATTCTAGAGATCTCCTGTGCCTTCTCTATTTTTTTCACTATATCAAGCCTCCTCCAAGGGTATGTCTAAATTAATACTAATAATTATGACAAAATATAGCACTTATTAATACTAATAATATTGAATATTTCTATTGAAGTTGTAAGGGTCTACCATCAAATTTCTATGGAGGAAATAATATGAAAAAGACTTTAAGCATTGTTTTGTCTTTGCTTTTCATGGGTATTTTTTCACCAGCATTTGCAAATAGTATTAAATGGTCAATGCCTGGTGACTCTTTAACTCTTGATCCGCATGCACAAAACGAAGGACCAACTCACATGGTTTCGCGTCAAGTATATGAAGGTTTAGTAACTCCAGGTATTAATATGGAAATACTTCCTCAGCTTGCTGAATCATGGAAAACAACTGCTGATGACACTTGGATATTTACAATTCGTAAGGGTGTAAAATTTCATGATGGATCAGATTTAACAGCTAGTGATATTGCTTTTAGTATCAATAGAGCAAAAACTGCTCCATCTGATATGGTAGATTTAATTAAAAGCATTAAATCAGCATCAGCATTAACTGATCACACAGTTCAGATTGTAACAGATGGACCAAATCCAATTCTTTTAAATCAATTAACTCAGATATTTGTTATGTCTGAAGATTGGGCAAAAGCAAATGGTTGTGAAGTTTCATACAACTGGGATGCAGGTGAAACATCTTATTGTGCTTCTAATGCAAATGGAACTGGACCTTTCAAAATTACTTTTAGAGAACAGGACGTAAGAACTGTTTTTGAAAAAAATAATGATTGGTGGGGTGATGATAGTACTTTCAATGTAGATACTATTGAATTACTTCCTATTGCAAATGATGCAACAAGAGTTGCAGCACTTCTATCTGGAGAAATTGACTACACAAACGTTGTTCCTGTTCAAGATATTGAGAGAATCAAATCTTCTGCTGGACATGGTGTAAAAATGACTCCTCAAAATAGAACAATATTTTTTGGAATGGATCAAGGTTCTGCTGAATTAAATTCATCTAATATCAAAGGTAAAAATCCTTTTGCAGATAAAAGAGTTCGTTTAGCTATGTACCATGCTTTAGATATGGAAGCTATTAAGGATAAGGTAATGAGAGGACAAAGTGTTCCTGCAGGAATTATCACTGCTCCTGGTGTAAATGGTCATACAGCTGCACGTGATGAAAGATTACCTTATGATCCAGAGCTATCAAAAAAACTATTAGCAGAAGCTGGTTATCCAGATGGATTTGAAGTTACACTAGATTGTCCAAATGATCGTTACATAAACGATGAAGCAATCTGTGTTGCTGCAATTGGTATGTTTGCTAAAATTGGAGTTGATGTAACTCTTGATGCAAAAACTAAAAGTCAACACTTCTCAGAAGTTAAAGAAGGTGACGCAAACGGTATGACAAGTGACATGTACATGTTAGGTTGGGGTGTTCCAACTTTTGATAGTCATTACGTATACTCGTACTTATTTGATAGTGCTGGTAGCTGGAATAAAGTTAATTTCAGTAATGCTAGAGTTGATGAATTAGTAGCGGCAATGGGTGTTGAAACAGATCAAGATAAAAGAAATGCTATGATTGCCGAAGCTTGGGATATTACTCAAGATGATGTAACATATCTTCCTTTACATCACCAAGTTGTCAACCAAGCATCAAAAAGTAATGTCGATGTTCCAATTAGAATGAACAACGAGCCATTATTTAGATTTGCAAACGTAAACTAATAATTTTTATATTTTCTGGCCAGTAATCTGGCCAGAAATTAAACCATGTTTAGCTATTTCTTTAAAAGACTCTTTCAATCTATTCTTGTAATGATTGTTGTGGCTTTTGTTTCATTTTCCTTATTTAATTTTGTTGGTGATCCAGTAAATAGTATGACTGGAGAAGATGCTTCAGATGAAAGACGTGCTGAGGTTAGAGAAGTATTGGGTTTAAATGATCCTGTTTACGTTCAATTTTCACGTTTTATAGGAAATGTAATTCAAGGTGATTTTGGAATATCATACCAATTAAAAAGAGAAGTTTCAGACTTAATTGCAGAAAGAATGCCTGCAACTTTAGAATTAGTTTTCGTCTCCGCTTTAATTGCAATCATCAGCGGTGTCATCTTGGGTGTATATACTGGTATTTACAGAGACAGTTTTATTTCTAATATTATTCTTGTGATTTCTCTAGCAGGGGTTTCATTACCTACATTCATTATAGGAATAATGTTAATTTATTTGTTTTCAGTAATTTTAGGAGTTCTTCCATCCTTTGGAAGAGGTGAAGTCACACAATTAGGTTTTTGGAGTACAGGATTTTTAACTATTTCTGGTTTAAAAGCACTGATACTCCCATCAGTTACGTTAAGTTTATTTCAAATGACCTATGTTATTAGATTAGTCCGCGCTGAAATGATGGAAATTTTACAAACAGATTATATTAAATTTGCAAAAGCAAGAGGTATAAAAAGGAGTGTTATTAATTATAAGCATGCGCTAAAAAATGGATTAATTCCAGTTATTACAATTACAGGTATTAACATTGGAACGTTAATTGCTTTTTCAATTATTACAGAAACAGTTTTTCAATGGCCAGGAATGGGGTCATTATTTATCAAAGCAGTATACTTTGTCGATATTCCAATTATGTCAGCATACATGATTATGGTAGCTTTTATATTTGTTATGATAAATTTTATTGTAGATATCACATACTATTTTATTGATCCTAGAATTAGGCTGAAGGAAGAGGGTAGTTAAAATGCTACTTAAAACGTACAATAAAATATACGATACTGATATTGGATACAGTTTCTTTAATTCTAAATTAGCAGTAATTTCTTCAACAATATTTTTTATTATACTTTTTTGTTCTGTATTTGCTGGGATAGTTGCACCTTATAATCCTTTTGATCCAGCATCAGTTTCTTTAATGGATGCCTTTACCCCACCAGTATGGTCGGAGGGAGGAAGTTTTAGCTTCATATTAGGAACTGATCAGCAAGGAAGAGATATGTTTTCAACAATGATTTATGGTTCAAGAATTTCACTGATCGTTGGTTTTGCATCTATAATTTTTGCAATGATACTTGGAGTTTTTCTTGGAATAACAGCTGGATATATTGGTGGTAGGTATGAGATAATTGTAATGCGCCTTACAGATGTGCAGTTAACTATTCCAAGTATTTTAATGGCTTTACTTGTTGACGGTATTGCAAGGGCAATTATCTCACAATCAATGCATGACGAAATGGCAATTTATGTTTTGATTTTCGCCATTGGTATTTCAGAATGGCCTCAGTTTGCAAGAGTATCGAGAGCATCAACCTTAGTTGAAAAAAATAAAGAGTATGTCTCAGCTTCAAGAATTATTGGATTATCAAATATATTAATTATGTTTAAGCATATTTTACCAAATATACTTCGACCTATATTAGTAATTGCTACAATCGGATTAGCACTTGCAATTATTACAGAGTCCACCTTAAGTTTTTTAGGTGTTGGCGTTCCACCAACAACACCTTCTCTTGGGACTCTAATAAGGTTTGGAAATAATTTTTTGTTTTCAGGAGAGTGGTGGATTACTTTTTTTCCAGCAATTTTCTTAATTGTTTTAGCATTATCAATTAATTTATTAGGGGATTGGATGAGAGATGCTTTAAATCCAAAATTAAAAAAGAGATGAGTTTTTTAGAAGTAAAAAATTTAAACATAAGTTATCCAACACGAAAGGAAACTATTGTTGCAAGCAAAAATGTAGAATTTTCTTTAGAAAGAGGTGAAATATTAGGAATTGTCGGTGAGTCTGGATCTGGAAAATCTACAATTGCAAATGCGATAATTAACTTGATTGATCCTCCAGGTGAAATCACAGATGGTTCAATAAAAATAGACAATATTGAATTAAGAAGTAATGAAGAAATAATTCAAAATATTAGAGGAAAAAAAATAGGATTTGTCTTTCAAGACCCTCAAACTTCATTAAACCCTCTATTTAAAATAAAAGATCAATTAATTGAAACTATTCAGGCTCATTTAAATTTAAGTTATCAAGATTCACTTAAAAAATCAATTCAACTACTTAAAGAGGTTGGAATAGAGAACGCTGAAAAAAGAATTGAAGACTATCCACACCAATTTAGTGGCGGTATGCGTCAAAGAGTTGTGATAGCTTTAGCGATAAGTTGTGAACCTGACTTAATAATTGCAGATGAACCAACAACAGCTTTAGATGTAAGTATTCAATATCAAATATTAGAACTTCTTAAAGATCTTACAAAGAAAAGAAATCTTGGTGTTATAATTATTACCCATGATATGGGAGTCATAGCAGAGACGACTGATAAAGTTATTGTCATGAGATACGGACATATTGTTGAACAAGGTGAGACTAAAGAATTATTAACAAATCCAAAATCAACAGAAGCAAGAAGCTTAGTAATTTCAGTGCCACCAACAAATAAGAAAATTGATAGATTTAAATTGATTAGCCCCGATGGTAAGGAAATAACATCTAGTTCCAAGGATTTGACTAAAAATATTATTAAAACATGGGGCATAAGGGAAAATAAAAATCAAAAATTATTAAAACTTGAGGAAGTGACAAAAGTTTTTGATGATAATTCTTTAGGTAGTGGTTTTTCATTTATTTCTAATAAAAGTTCGAATGATAAAATAGTTAAAGCTGTCGACAATGTATCTTTTGAATTATTCGAAGGTGAGACACTTGGATTAGTTGGAGAGTCTGGTTCAGGTAAATCAACTATTGCAAAAATTATTACTGGATTAATTAGTCCTAATAAAGGTAATTTAATTTATAATAATGAACCTCTATATAATTCAAATAAAAAATATCAAATTCATAATAGTAGAGGTCAAATTCAAATGATTTTTCAAGATCCTTACTCATCTCTAAATCCTCGTTTCAAAGTTAAGGATATTATTGCAGAACCAATTAAATTTTTTCAAAAAAATATTAGCAATAATGATCTTTTACAAAATGTTTACGACCTAATAGATATTGTTGGAATGACCAGGCAATCTCTAGATCGATACCCACATGAATTCTCAGGAGGGCAAAGACAGAGAATATCTATTGCTCGTGCCTTGGCAACAAGACCAAGATTATTAATATGTGATGAACCAACTTCTGCATTGGATGTCAGTATACAAGCACAAATATTGAATTTATTAAAAGATATACAAGATGAACTTCATCTCACTATGCTATTTATTAGCCATGATCTTCCTGTAATTCGCCAAATGTGTAACCGAATAATTGTACTAAAAAATGGTGCTGTTTGTGAAACAAAAGATACAGAGGAATTGTTTAATAATCCTGAGCATGAATATACGAAGGAATTAATTAGACTTATGCCTAAAATTGAATCAATTATTTAACTAATTAATAATAGGTAAATTTTCAGGAGTTCTAGTACTTAAAAGTTTATAGGAATTTTTAGTTATCAATAAATTTTCTTCTTGTACTAATATTTTATTTTCGTCCATTTCAATTGATGGCTCAAGAGTTATAATCATATTTTCCTCAAGTAATGTTTTGTCATTTTTCATAATACTTGGCGGCTCAGTCAGTTGTAAGCCTAAACCATGACCCATCCTTCCAACTGATATGTTGTTAGTTGTTAAACTATAAGATAATTTAGAATATATTTCTGAACAACTAGTTCCAGGTTTTATAATTTCTAAAGTTCTCTCAGTTGCTTCCCACAATTTATTATATGCATCTAGAACTTGTTTGTTAATTCTTCCAAAGCCAAAATTTCTATCGAAATCTGAAAAATAACCATTTAATGTTGCACCGGTATCAATAATTAGAATATCACCATCTTTAGTTACCCTTTCTGTTGGGTTACAGATAATCTGATTATAACCATTAAGTCCCGAAGCACACGCCATATATTGAATATAATCTGCACCACCCTCAATTAATTCTTTTTTAAATATTGATGTAATTTGTTTTTCACTCATTCCTAAATTAATTTTTTCAGGAAAATTATCAAACACCTTACTTGTAATAGAACAAATTTCTTTAATATTACTGATCTCTATTTCAGATTTTAATTTTCTTATACTCCAAAGTATTTTACTAGCATCAACAAAATTATATTCTGATAAATTTTTTTGAATATCCTGATAATCGTTAATACTCATTCGCAAAAAAGTTTCATTTCCTAATTCGAAACCAATATTTGAATTTTTAGGAAAACTTTTAATGTTTTTTTTCAATAAAGATATTCCTTCATCTTTCGGATTTGGAGACTCCCAAGTTTCGATATCATTGACTAATGTGTTTTGCATAGCTGTAATACCAATAGATGGAATTAAAGCTTTAATTGGATTTTTTTTTGAAATAATTAAATACCAGGGTCTTGTAGGACTTTCCCAAAAATTACTATCAAGTCCAGTGAAATATCTAAAATTTGACGGTGAAGTTATAATAACAGCATCAATATTTTCTTTTTCAATATGTATTTGTATTTTTTCAATTCTGGAAATAAATTCTTCTTTTGGAAAATCGTTCATAAATTGATAAGTAACATAACAATAACATAAATTAACAATAAGAAATACTTTGATCTATTCATCATTATTTATTTTTTGTCTGTCTTTAGGTACTTTTTTTCCTTTTGCTTCAGAGACATATTTATCAGCACTATTATTATCTAATAAGTATAATCCATTTTTATTATTATTTTTTGCTTCAGCAGGTAATATTTTAGGATCTGTAATCAGTTGGATATGTGGTTACTTTGTAAATTTTCTTATTAAGAAACCTTGGTTCCCAGTAAATCAATACTTATTACAGAAAGCTACAGATATTTTCAAAAAGTATGGAAAATGGTCATTATTATTTTCATGGGTACCTATTATTGGAGATCCAATCGCATTTGCAGCAGGTACAGTAAAATATAATATTACTTTTTTTTTAATATTTGTATCTATTGGGAAAATTGCTAGATATTTGATAATATATTTATATCTTATCTAAATAGTGATGTTTGAAAATCTTATATTTGTTTTCATTATTGGTTTTTTATCTGGAGTTGGTTTTTTAGCAATTTTATTTTTTCTTCGCAAACCAAAAAGTTCTGAAATAAAAGATGATACTGATCTTACTTCCTTAAAAAATCACATGCAATCAATTCAGCAATCTTTACAAAATTTTAATTTAGCTCAAGATAGAATTGAAAATACATTAATTAGAGGTGGTGCGCTTCAACAAGGTCCTTGGGGAGAATTTGTACTTAAAAATATTTTAGATAGTGTTGGTTTAAGAGAAGGAGAAGAGTACTCAACTCAAAAAACTTTTAGAGATGAAGATGGCAATTTACAAAAACCCGATGTAATTGTTCATATGCCAGGTAATAGACACATAATTATAGATTCAAAAGTGTCCTTAGATTCTTGGCATGATTATTCTAATACAAATGACAATCAACAAAAGAAGATATTTTTGAAAAAATTTTTGGATTCAACAAAAACTTCGATTAGAAGTTTGAGTAAAGATAATTATTCAAAAATATATGGAATCAATACAATTGATAATGTTTTAATGTTTGTGCCAATAGAACCAGCATTACTTACTTTATATAATGAGGCAAATAAACTTATCGAAGATTCATGGAGCAATAAAATAATTATTGTTGGTCCATCAACTTTACCCTTTTTACTTAAAGCTGTAGAAAATATGTGGCGGGTTGATAAACAATCTAAAACAATAAAAGATATAGCATCAGCTGCATCGGATATTTATGATAAAACAGTAAGTGTATATGAGTCGTTTGTAAAAGCTAATCAGTCAATAGATTTAGCTAAATCAAAAATGGATGAAGCTAAACAAAGATTGCAAGATGGTTCAGGAAGTTTGACTAAAAAAGTAGAAAAGATGAAAAAATTAGGAAGATTAAGTACTAAAAAACAGTTGCCAGATATAAATGACGATGTAATAAACTAAATAAATGCCTAGTTTTGATATTGTAAACAGATTAGATCATCAAGAAATTGATAACGCACTAGGAAATGCTACAAGAGAAATTACCACCAGATACGATTTTAAAGGATCAGATACTTCAATTGAAAAAAAAGAAAATACCATAGTTGTTATTACTGATGATGAAATGAAAGCTGGTCAAGTAAATGACATGCTCGTTACTCATTTTGTTAGACGAAAAGTTGATCCTTTATGTTTAAAAAAAAATGATATGGAAAAAGCGGGGGGAAATAAGGTTCGTCAGACGTATGAATTAGTAGAAGGAATTGAGCAATCCCTGTGTAAAAAAATTACTTCTGATGTCAAAAGTTCTAAATTAAAAGTTCAAGTAAAGATCAATGGGAATGAACTTCGTGTTGAAGGAAAGAAAAAAGATGATTTACAAAGTGTAATGAAGCTTATTGAGGATGCTAACATAGGTATACCAGTCCAATTTGTAAATTTTAGAGATTAAAAAATGATTACATGGGAATTAATAGCTGCTTTAGCAGTGTATAATTTTATTATGTACGTAACTCCAGGTCCAAACAATAGTATTTTAACTGCATCAGGTATAAAATTTGGATTTATAAGATCTATACCTAATATTTTTGGGATTCCTTCTGGTCATGGTTTGCAATTAGCACTTGTATGTCTAGGTCTTGGATCTTTGTTTATTACCTATCCTATACTCTATGATATTTTAAGATATGTTGGAGCAGGCTACATTCTTTATTTAGCATATAAAATGTTTGGGTCTTTAAATATTTCAAAGACTGAAGATAGATCAAGACCATTAAAATATCATGAAGCAATTTTGTTTCAATTTGTAAATCCAAAAGCTTGGGTAATCTGTTCAACTGCAGTAACATTATATTATCCAAAAGATGAAAATATAATAATTGGAACACTATTTATGGTTATTATGTCTACAGTAGTTAATATTCCTTCCATTAGTATATGGGCATATGGAGGAAGTGTTATCAGACAATATCTTAATAATGAAAAATTAAAAAAAATTGTTGAAAAGTTTTTAGCAATCCTTTTAATTATAACCGCAGGCTCAGTACTATTTTACAACGCATAGGGTTTAGGGATTTCATAAGATTCGCCTACAGAATTATATCCTTTAATAACTGCAGGTCTTGTTGATATTTGTTTATACCATCTCAACACATTTGGATAATCATGCAAATTTATTTGATGCCTTTCATAACGAGCTGTCCAAGGCCAAATTGAAATATCAGCTATTGAATAGTTATCCGAAAAATATTCTTGTTTAGAAAGTCTTTTATCCAAAATTGAATATATATGTTGTGCATAGCCTTTTGTTTTATCTTCTGCAAATTTGCTTTTACCAGGATGATAAAACAAATATTGATGAGCCTGGCCTAGCATTGGCCCAACGTAAGCCATTTGAAAAAAAACCCATTGTATTATTTCCCAATACTTATCTTTATCTAGAAATTTATCATATTTTTTTGCCAGATAAAGAAGGATAGCCCCGGATTCGAACACTGTTTGGTTGTTATCATTATCTACAATTACAGGAATTTTATTTGCAGGAGATATTTTTGAAAACTCTTCACTAAATTGCTCTTTTTTATCTAAATTTATTAAAATTGGATTAAAATCCACACCTAATTCTTCAAGCATAATGCTAATTTTTCGACCATTAGGGGTAGGTGATGAATACAAATCAATCATTTTTTTTAGAATTTAATTAATAGAGAACTATATTCATAATATGCAGGAGAATATAGATAATATTATTAAATTAGCCTGGTGCGATAAAACCTCTTTTGAAAAAATAAAAAGAATTCACGGTGTAACCGAATCAGAGGTTATAAAAATAATGAGAACAAATCTGAAACCTAGATCATTTAAGTTATGGAGAACTAGAGTAACAGGGAGAACGAGAAAGCATGAAAAGAAAAGAAATCTATCCGAAAAATCATTTAAATATGAGAGTTATCTCTAAAATATTAATTGTCAGTATAAGCCTTTTGTTTGCTAGCAAAATAACATTAGCAGATCAAAATGATCCAAGGCTAAATAATTTGTTTAAAAAATTAAATGAGACTGAAAATCAGGATGAGATAAGAGATTTGATATCTGACATTTGGAATATATGGTATGAAGTTGATGATCCAAAAGTAATTGAATATTTTGAGAAGGGTATTCAAGCTATGAATTTAAGAAATTATCCATTAGCAATTAGATTTTTTAATAATTTAATTGAAGAAGATCCTAATTTTGCAGAAGGTTGGAATAAAAGGGCTACAGTTCACTTTATGATGGGTAATTTTGATCAATCTATGCAAGACATCATTAAAACTCTTGAATTAGAGCCAAGACATTTTGGTGCTCTAGATGGAATGGGTTTAATTTTTATTCATCAGGGTCAGTTTCAACAGGCAATTGATGTATATGATAAGATGCTAGAGATTTTTCCTTTTAGTGTAAAAACTATGGATAAAAAAGAGAGAATACAATCGTTTATTTCTCAATCTACGTAATATCAAAAAATACTAATAATAAAGACAGTGTAAAAAAACTAACAAACGTACTTAATACTACATTGGAAGAAACTACAGCTTTTAGTGAGTTATATCTGTATGCAAAATAATATGACTGAGACCCACTTGGTAAAGCTGCGGCCATAGTAACAATAATTACCAAGAGACTATCAAGCTCTAATATAAATTGTGCTAAACAAAATGCAATTATAGGATGAATGAAATTTTTTAAGATAGTTAATAGTATTGCGCTATAAATATTTTCTCTAATTTTAAAATTTCCCAATGCGAGACCTAAAGAAATAAGAACCATTGGAAGAGCAAGGTTTACAAAAATATTTAAAGGCTGTTTCATAATAGATGGGACAATAAGATTAGAGTAATTAAGAGTGATTCCAATTATCATCCCAAAAAGTACAATATTTTTAATTATACCTAATAATATTTGATAAAAAATTTCAACAATACTTTTTTGTCTATTTCTATAAACTTCTATTATAATAACAGTATAGCTAAAATGAACAATACCATGAAAAAAAACTAATATCATATAAGGAATTGTATTTATTGGACCCAAAACTGCATACATAAGAGGTATTCCCATTGCCACCGTGTTACCAAAACAAGCAGCTAATCCAAAAAGTGCAGAGTCATCTGTTTTAAAATTTAAAAATTTCTTGCTAATTAAAAATCCAGTCATGGATATAAAAATTCCTGAAGCAAAAAATGAGATGATCAGGCCAATAGAATTAATTTGAGGAAATGAGACTTGCCAAAAATATATAATTAAAGCCAAAGGTAAAAGAATGTTAAAACCAGTAAAATCAAAATAATCAATATATTTTTTTGGAAGTATTTGTAATTTATTTAAAAAAAATCCAAAAAGGATATATCCAAACACACTGCTAACTATATTTAATAAATCAATCATTGAAATCAAAAAAATTATTTAAAAATTGAATGATGCTTTCTTCAATTATATTATTTTCATTTGAGTTTGAATTTTGAAAAAATTTTGAATTTTTATCAAAACTTATTTTAGGATTATTTAAGTTTCCTTTTATCAAAGTAGTTAAATATATTTCATTATTTTGAGATAAATTTAAAATAATATCTATAAAATTATTACTGTAATTGTATTCTCCTTTTATAAAAATTCTATTGTTTTTATTACTGATTTCTATTTTGTTAGTTTCTAAAATATTTTTATTTTTATTTATTGCGCCTTTAAAATTAGAACTTTCATTACCAAAAGCATTTATAAATTCAGAAAATGCAAATTTTTGATTTTTTTTATTTTCTAATTTTTCAAAGAACAATTTTAAAAATGAAATTAGAAATTTTTCTTCATTAGTTGTTTCTAAAGTTATTTTTCCATTAATATTATAAATTGAGTCAAATAAATTTTCTAAATTATCACTATATTTAAGATAATTTTCAATATAATTTACTTTTCCATTAATATTTACTTCACTAAAATTAATATTCTTAATATTCAAATTATCAATGAGAATAGTTAAATTTCCTGAAACTTGAAATACGGGCTGAGAAATATCAATTCTAATATTATCAAAATATAAATTATTTTTGTAATCTTTAATCTCTAAGTTTGTGTTAAGCTTTACAATTGGAAAAATATTGATTTTAGTTTTATTTTTTTCATTAATTTTAATTTCAAATTTCTTCTCAATATCACTAATTATTTTTTCTTTTTCAAAATTATTTAGAAAAATATAAATAAAGATTGATAGAATTATTAATATAATTACTACTATAGAAAAAAATAATCTAATTTTTTTCATACATTAGATCGTAAAAAACTATATTTTTGTAAAATTATTTTCAGGATCATGCAATGGATTAAATTGAACAAACATAACATATTTATTTTTAGCAACCTCAACTTCAAAATTACTTCCATTTAATTTTTTTAAATCTATTTCTGAATCTATATATCCAAAAACCATATTTTTATTATAACAAAATGAATAATTGCTAGAAGTTGTTTCTCCCACAATTTTATTTTTATAATAAATAGGTTCATCATGTAATAAGAGCGGGTTTCCTGGCGTAGATTTTTCTAAAACAAAATTTGTTAGTTGTTTCTTTTTAATTCTATTTTTTGCTTTTAAAGCTTCTTTACCTATAAAATCTGATTTTTTATTTAATTTAACAGTTAATCCTAATCCAGCTTCAAAAGGGTTTTCAGCTGGAGAAATATCATGACCCCAATGTAAATATCCCTTTTCCATTCTCATAATATCTAGTGCATGGGCACCAGCATGTGAAAGGTTATATTTTTCTCCAACTTTAACTAACTCTAAATAAATTTCTCTAGATATATTTATAGGAACATAAATTTCCCAACCAAGTTCACCAACAAAAGATAATCTTTGGAAGATTAATTTATTATTTTTAATTGATATTTCTTTAGCAGTTCCAAATTTAAACTTGTCGTTTGAAAAATGTTCTCCAAATATTTCTGTTAGAATTTCTCTACTTTTAGGACCAAAAATACCAAAGCAAGCTAAACTTTCAGTGATATCAATTAAAGTTGTGTTTATACTTAAATTTTCTGAAATATGTTTTTTATCATGTTCTCTAACAGATGAACCCGTTACAATACGAAAAGAATTAGTATCAATACAAGTAACTGTTAAATCGGCAACAATGCCACCATTTGAATTAAGCATTTGCGTGTAAGTTGTATTACCTGGATAATTTTTAATATTATTACAGCATAATCGTTGAAGATCGTTGAAGGCAGTGTCTCCCTTAATTTCAAATTTTGCAAAGGCACTTAAGTCAAATAAACCAGCGTTTTTTCTTGTGTTTATTGTTTCATACTTTGCTGCATCATACCAATTTTGATAGCCATAACTATACTCATATTCTGGTTTCTTACCATTTAGAGCATACCACATTGGTCTTTCAAAACCGGCCACTTGACCAAAGCATGCCCCTTCTTTTTTCAAATCATTATGAAAAGGAAGTAGTTTAATATTTCTCGAAGATTTATGTTGTTTGTAAGGCCAATGCATTGCATATAAATCTCCTAAT
>CACFXU010000006.1 GCA_902570155.1 uncultured Alphaproteobacteria bacterium | reverse complement strand
TATACTATCATTTGTAGGGGTTTTAATACTTAGCCCTGATAGTTTATTTATTAGATTAGTAAATTTAGATGATTTTAGTTTAATATTTTATAGAAGCGCTCTACCAATTGTTACGATACTAATTTTTCTCATTTATACTTACAAAAGATCTTTTCTTAAATCATTTTATCTAATTGGTGTGCCAGGGATAATCTACGCTATTCTCTATGCTATAACTCATATTTGTTTTGTATATTCAATTCAAAATACTGCTGTAGCTAATACATTAGTTCTAATTGCATCAGCTCCTATTTTTGCTGCATTATTTTCAGTTTTTATACTTAAAGAAATACCTAGTCTTTTTACATGGATAGTGATTTTAATTGCTATGCTTGCAATGATAATAATTGGAATAGGAAGCTTTACAACTACAGGATTATATGGAGATATTATGGCTCTAATTGTTGCAATAGGAATGGGTTTTAGTATGGTTCTTGTTAGATTATTTAAAAATAAAGATTTGGTACCTGCATGTTTATTAGGATGTTTAATATCAGCTCTTTACGCTCTACCATTTGGTATTAACTTTGATTTAAATAGTGATCAAATTTTATTTCTTTTCATAATGTGCTTATTAATACTTCCTATTCCATTTATGATTTTAACAATTTCTCCTAAATTTGCTCCAGCACACGAAGTAGCTCTAATATTTTTATTAGAAAGTGTTTTAGGTACTGCTTGGGTTTGGTTTGTTATAAATGAAATACCTCCTCTAAATACAATTATAGGAGGAGCCCTACTGCTTGGATCTGTTCCAATATTTATTTATCAAACAACTAGAAAAACTAATTAGTTTTTTTTAATCTCTCTTCTTTCTCTAATAAAAATATAAATACCGCTAAAAACAATTAAAGATAATCCTAAATAAATCCAAATATCAGGAAAATCACCGAAGAAGGCATATCCAACAAGTATATTTGTGGAGATCTCAAAATAACCCAAAGGAGCTAGTTTAGAAGCTTCTCCAAGTCTTAAAGAAAGAATTATTAAAAAATGTCCTAAAGTTCCAATTGAAGCTAATAAGATAAGTAATAATAATTGTCTTAAATCTAAATTTATCCAGTAAAAAGGAACAATAAGAGATATAAAAATACAACCTACGATACCTGTAAAAAGCAAAGTAACAACAGCACTATCTGTAAAAGATAATTTTCGAGTATAAATTATGTAAAAAGCGTATGAAATTCCTGCTGCAATAGCTGAGAAAGATGCGAAATTAATTTCTATAAAACCTGGTCTTATAATGATCATAACACCAAAAAACCCAATCAAAACTGCAGCCCATCGATGAATTCCAACTTTTTCTTTTAAATAAAAAATTGATAATATTGTCACTATTATTGGAGAGATAAATGCAAGCGTTAAAGCTTCTGCTAAAGTTATAACTGAAATTGCATAAAAGAAAAAAACGGTAGATAAAAATAAAAAAAAACTTCTAAATAGCTGTACTGAAATTGTTTTAGGAAAACTAATTTCTTTTCTAAAAAATATAAATGCTAGTGGAAAACTGACTAAAAGCATAAAAAAATATCTACCCCAAACAACTTGTATGAAATGTATTTCTGAAGATAGATATTTTGCAATACCATCCATGAAAGGTAATAACAGCCAACCTGATATATTAAGAATATATGCTAACATTAATTTTATTTAAAAGATGATGGATCACAAATCTTACAAATTAAATCTCCAATTGATTTTTTAGGATTATAAGTTTGATAGAAAATATCTTTTGCAGAAATATTATTTTCAGATAAATATTTTTCTATTTCCCAATAATACCTAAAACATCTTGAACATTTTGCAGCATTTTCTTTATGTGATGGTTTATATATTTCATTCCAAAGTTTGGACATTTCATTTTGCTTATCAGGAGAAATATTTTCTGAAATAATTGATGGAATATCCATAAAACACTTAGCGCATTGTATTTCAGATGTTACATTTTTATATGGTTCATCTTTATAGTTTTTTCCTATAGTAGTTTTGCCAATATATTTATCTGAACTACAATTTGGACAAAAAAAATTGATTTTATTGCTAAGCATTTTATTCTATGAATAAATTTTCATAACATTTATAAATAAAGAATAGAATTATTATTTATAATGAACCTATATCTTTCATATCTATTTATTTTTTTTTGGAGTAGTGCTTTTATAAGTGGTCAATTTATTGTGCAATCAGCAAGCCCTTTTGCAGCACTATGTTTTAGGTTTTGTATTGTAAGTGCATTTTTTTTAATTTTTTCTATTATTTTTAGGGAAAGAATAAGAATAAATCGAAATTTAATCTTTCAAGCTATGATTACTGGAATTCTTTTTCATGGATTTTATTTAGGTGGAGTATTTTTTTCTTATTCTATGGGACTTACTGCAACATTATCTGCGTTAATTGTATGCCTTCAACCTATTTTAACAAATATTCTAAGTGGACCTATTTTAAAAGAAAAAGTTACTGTTACGCAATGGATAGGAATATTTTTTGGTTTTTTAGGCACTATATTAGTTATAGGTTATGATATTGGAACAGAAATCCCAACAATAGGTGTTATTGCTTCTATTGTTGCACTTTTAGGAGCAACTTCAGCTACTATTTGGCAAAAAAAATTTACTCATGAAATCAGTCTTTCAGTTAATAATTTTTATCAAGCATTAAGTGCTGGAATATTTTTATTTATAATTTCACTTTTTTTTGAAATATCATTTATTAATTTTGATACACGTTTTATTTTATCAATTTCTTGGCAAATCATTATGGTATCCTTTGGAGCTTACGCAATTCTAATGTACTTGATAAAAAATGGAACAGCTTCTAAAACATCAAGTCTCTTCTTTCTAGTACCTCCAACTACAGCTGTAATGGCTTGGTTTGTATTAGGTGAAAAATTATTATTAATAGATATTATAGGGTTGTTAATTTGTACTTTTGGTGTTTATATAGCAACTCGAACCAAGGTGAGTAAAAATGTACATAATTCTTAAAACACTAATCAGTGCAATTATAATTGTTGCTGTTTCAGAAATAGCTAAAAAATATACTTGGACTGCCGCAATTATTGTTTCTTTACCATTGACTTCACTATTGGCATTTGTTTGGTTGTATTGGGATACAAAAGACTATCAAAAAGTTATAGATCTCTCTTATAGCACAATTTTTATGACTGTACCTTCAATAGTATTTTTTATTGTTTTACCAATACTTTTAAAATTTAAACAAAACTTTGTTTTCTCTCTGATAGTTTCAATAATTAGCACTGCAATAGCTTATGCTATTTTTATGTTTATAATTAAAAAATTGAATTTTAATTTTTAATTATATTATCTTTATTCATTAAAATTGGCCTTCCATCATGTGCAGTATTTAATGGATAATAATCACCATTATATTTAACACATAATGTTAAACCATTTCTTTTTTCTTTACCTAAATTTACCTCTAAATCTACTATTACTAGTTCAGTTTTTTCTAAAACTTTAATAATTTTCATAACTATCCTTTCAAAATATATAAATATATCTAGTAAGTACTATAAGATGTATCAAGTTTTATGATTAGAGTTTTACTTATATTTATTTTAATATTCTTGATTAAGAATTCTCTAGCTAATGATAAACATATAACCATAGCAAGCACAACTTCTACACACGATACGGGTTTATTAGAATATATTAACAAAGAATTTGAAAAAAATTATAAAATAAAAGTGAGAGCATTATCTCTTGGAACAGGTCAGGCAATTAAAGTTGCTATGGATGGAAATGTTGAAATTTTATTAGTTCATCATAAAAAATCAGAGCTAGAATTTATGAATAAGGGATATGGCACCCTAAGATATGATTTGATGTATAATGATTTTGTCTTGATAGGGCCAAAAAAAGATAACAAAACATGCTCTTCAATTGAAAATAAAATGATAGAAATAAAAAAATCAAAATTGTTATTTGTATCAAGAGGTGATGAGAGTGGAACACACAAAAAGGAAAAAGAGCTTTGGGAACTATCAAATATTAAAATACCATTTAAAGAAAATTGGTATCTAAGTGTTGGTCAGGGAATGGGATCAACATTATTAATAGCTAATCAAAAGAATGCGTACACTCTTAGTGATCGTAGCACTTGGATAGCTTTTAATAAAAAAGAAAATCTACAAATTGTCTGTGAAAATTTACCACCATTATTTAATCAATATGGAATAATTTTAGTAAGCAATAAGATAAATAATAATTTAAATATTGAAGAGGCTAAAAAATATATTGATTGGATTACGTCAGAAGAAGCAAAAAAATTGATTAATAATTATCGAGTAAATGGAAAACAATTATTTTTCTTTAATCATAATTAATTAATTCTACCAAAAAATGTTGATCTTGCATTTTCTGAAAGCATTGTGCCCTCTTCTTCATTATAATTAAGTGTTACTAATATTCTTGGTTTTTCAGACTCTACTGGTGTTACACGATGCAAATAATTTCTACCATAAAATAATATAAGAGTACCGGCATCAACATCTGCTTTTTGTGGTAAAATTTTTCTATCTAAAATATCTTTAATATATGATTTATCGATATAGTTTTCAGAAAAATTTCTACCTCTACTAACATATTCAAATTCACCACCTTTATCTGAAGATTGTATCATTAAAGTGATAGCAAATGATGCATTATCAAAATGCCATCCTAGCTGTTGTGATTTTTGATAATAATTATAATTTATGGAAGATAAGGTATCACTGTATGGATAAATATCTTTTAAATTTAAGACACCTTTTAAAAAATTTTTAAAAATATTTGATTGATATAAAATATTTAATTTAGATTGCTGATTTAACAGATCATGAGGGACACAACCTTTATCACTAACGACCTCTCTATTTAAAGGATCATTCAAGTCACTTAATTTATCTTGTTTATTAAGTAAGATAGTATGATTTTGAGAACAATAGAAAGCTTGATCTTGTAATCCATGTGCTTCAGTAATTAATTCACTTAAGCAGTCATTTGTTAAAAAATCATTTAACATTAGTATAGAATTTTTTTTAATTTCATCATTGCAATATTGTATATATTCATCGCTATCTATTGGATGTTTTGACTGATTAACTATATCAATTATGGTATTCATTACTGACTTAATACTTATATACTAAAGTTGTAGATGTTAAATTTAAAAAATTTATATATATTTATTCAATATGGTTTGGAATTTTCAAGATAGTTATACGAAACTACCTAGTATTTTTTATAGTAAAGTTAATCCTGAAAATTTTAGTAATAAAAAATTAGTTTTGTTTAATAATGATCTTGCAAGGGACTTAAATTTAGATTTTAGTAAATATGATGATGATGAAAAGTGTAATATTCTTTTGGGAAAAAATAAATTAAATAAAAATTACTTTTCTCAAGCTTATGCTGGACATCAATTTGGAAATTTTACAATTTTAGGCGATGGTAGAGCTGTAATTATTGGTGAACATATTACTAATAATAAACAAAGAGTAGATATACAGTTAAAAGGGTCAGGACAGACACCCTACTCTAGAAATGGAGACGGAAAGGCTACATTAGGCCCAATGATAAGGGAATACATATTGAGTGAAGCTATGCATAATCTTGGCATATCATCAACCAGAGCACTAGCTGTTATTACTACAGGTGAAAATGTATTACGTGATCGATTAGAACCTGGCGCAATTTTAATTAGAGTTGCGAAATCGCATATTAGAGTGGGAACTTTTCAATTTGGAAGTCTTTTAAAAAATAGAGAGGAATTTCAAAACTTTATATCTTATACAATAACAAGGCTTTATCCTGATATAGATAATAATAATGATAAATATTTAAAATTTTATGAGACAATCTGTGATTTACAAATTAAGTTAGTCGTAGATTGGATGAGAGTTGGCTTTATTCATGGTGTTATGAATACCGATAATATGTCTTTATCTGGTGAAACTATAGATTATGGTCCAGCAGCATATTTGGATGAATATAATCCAAAAAAAGTTTTTAGCTCAATTGATAAAATGGGAAGATATTCTTTTGAAAATCAATCAAAAATAACGTTGTGGAATTTAGCAAGATTTGCTGAAACTTTTCTTCATTTAATTGATTCAAATGAAAAAACAGCAATTAAAAAAATCGAAGATATATTAAATAAATATAAAAAATTGTTTGATCAATCTTGGTTAATAATGATTTCTATGAAATTAAATTTAGATACTAATAATAATAACGAAGAAATTGTTAAAGAATTTTTAGATTTGATGCATATTTATAAACTTGATTATACAAATACATTTTTAGATTTAGAAAATAATACTCTTGATAAAAAGATTTTTAAAAATTGGGAAGAAAAATATAAAAATAATAAATTAAGAAAATTTAAAAATGTTAATCCTCAAATAATACCTAGGAATCATATTATTGAAGAAATAATTAATGAAGTGTACAGCAATAATTACAGTCCATTATATGAATTCGAAAAATTACTAAAAAATCCTTACGAGAAAATAGAAAATAAAAAATATATTACCCCACCTCTTGAAAGTGAAAAAGTATTTGAAACTTTTTGTGGTACTTAATTAAATAGCAATATTGTATTTAAAATTTTTTTGAAAAGGATAAATTGGTTTTTCCCTAGATAAATTTTTAATTCTTTTAAAATCTTGAGTCACAAATCCATCTGTTAAAATCATAAAATTATCTGCTTTTAGTTTTTTAAGTTCTGGAGAAAGATATCCTGATTTTACAATCAATATTTTATAATTTTTTAAATTTATATTTAATTCCCTAAAATCACTAAGATAATGAAAAGGTTTTCTGTATTTAGTAAAAATTACTGTATTATTATTTGAGATTACAATCGCATTATCATTTTTTAGATAAAATTTATCAATTGAAATAGAAATTTTCTTTTTTGAGATACTATCTTTTATAACAATTTTGTTTTTTTTATTTTTTAACTCTCTAAAAATTTCTTCATTATAAATTCCTGCAAATAGAGTGTTCTCTATCTTGTTTTTAAATACGTACTCTAATACATCAATTCTATTACCTACTCCTCCAGCTGTTGGATTGTCTCCGCTATCGGCTAAAATTGTAAATCTTTTTTTATTAACTACATGAAAAATCTTATTTAACTTATAAGATTTCATATCATAAACTAAATTAAACCTATTATTCCAATAACTTAGTGCTATTTTCTTACAAATTCTTTTACCGATATTAACATCTGTACAATTTACAATTGCAGAAGCTGTTGCCCTCTTAGTATCAGCCCAAACATATCCTATAAGTAAATTACAATCATTAATCCCATTATGTTTATTAAAAATATTAAGATTTTTATAAATTTTTTTACATGGCTCAACTATTGTAGATGACATTTCACCTGAAACTAAAACTGGTATTTTTTCCCAAATAATATGATTTTTTTTATTTTTTAATATTCCATCTATTAACATTTTCAATGACCTTGAATAAGTTTGCTTAACGTCGATATGTGGGGCTGTTTTATATGCTGCAAAATAATCGATATTTTTTATAATTGAATCAGTCATCTGACCATGAAGATCATAAGATAATGATATTTTACAGTTTTTAGATACTTTAGAGCGAATTTTTTTAATAAAAAAACCTTCGGGATCACTAATACCCTTAACATACATTGCTCCATGCATTAAAAATAAAAGACCATCTATTGATGTATGTTTTTTTAAATCATCTGTAATATTTTGAATTGTATTTAAAAAAAAATTTTTATCTACTGGACCGCCAGGTAAACTACGATAAAATTTGCTAGATATAAAAGTAATATTCTTATATTTTGAATAATTAAAATCTATATATTTTAAAAGTTTTTTACCACTTAAAATTTCAAAATCATTTTCATTTTGTATTAATGTTGAGTAAGAACAACATTCAGTACTTATTCCACAAATGAAAATTTTTTTTTTATCCACTAATTAAAATTAAGAACTAAGTTTATTTTTTGCAAATATGTCAACAAGATAAACTAAAATAATATGATGAGACATTTCAATAAAATTATATTGATCAGAATTTATATGAAAATTAACATTTCCATATTTTGATAGTGGGTTATTTTTTTTGAAACCACTCAAAGTAATCAATTGAATTGAATTTTTTTTACAATATTTTGCTGCATTAACAATGTTTTTTGAAGTTCCACTACTACTAATTAAGATCATCATATCATTTTTATTTAGGTAAGCTTTTATTGCTTCTACTACCCAATTTTCATAACCATAATCATTTGCAAAACATGTTATTAAATTTGCATTATTAAAAGTGGATGAATTAACTCTAGCTACTTTTGCAAAATCTACACTAACATGGCTAGCTATTGAAGAGCTACCGCCATTACCAACTATATAAACTTTTCCTTTTTGTTTTTGTGTTTTTTTTATCAAATTAATTGATTTTTTAAATAATTTGTCATCAGTATTTAATAGCAAATTAAGAATGGACTTACTGTAATTATTAAATTGCTCTCTATGTTTCATTATTTTTAATATTATCTATTTTTGCTGCTAAAATAAAATCATTTATTGATAATCCATTTATAGCATGTGTATGGACCATTACTAAGCAATATCCCCAACCAATAGATATATCAGGGTGATGACCTTCTGTTTCTGCAATTTCACCAACTTCATTTGCAAATGATATGGCTTTTTTAAAATTACTAAATTTAAATTTTTTGAAAATCATTTCTTGATTATCATTAACTGACCACTCATTAAGTTCTGATAAAAATTTGCTAATTTCTTGAAAATCCAATTTAGGGGTATTCCCATTGCATGGCTCGCACTTTCCTGAAGATAGAGTATTATTCATAAAATCTGGCGCCTTGTTGATTTAATTCAATGGAATATAAACTAGTTGTAGCAGTTATATATAAGATATTTCCCTCCGTTCCTCCAAATTCTAAATTTGATACTAGTTCTGGAACTATAAGTTGTCCAATTAATTCACTTTTAGGATTAAAACATTTAATTGCTTTTCCTGCACTAGTCCAAACATTTCCATCTTTATCGCATCTAAAACCATCAGAAAAAAAGGGTTTAAAATCATAAACTAATTTTCTATTCATGGGCATTCCATCAATCATATCATAAACATACAAATGTTTGATATTTTCTCCAGTATCAGCAACATATAATTTTTTTTCGTTTGGAGAAATTGCAATGCCATTAGGTCTATCAAGATCGTCTATCATAACATTTAAAGTGTTTGATTTAGGTTCAAAAGAAAACACATTACAGCCACCATATTCTTGTTCGCCAGGATATCCCTCATAATCTGATAAAATACCGTAAGGTGGATCTGTAAACCAAATTGTATCATCCGATTTAACAAATAAGTCGTTTGGAGAGTTAAGCTTCTTACCATTATAACTATCAACTAAAACTTCCACTTCTAAATTATCATTAGTTTTATAAATACATCTCCCTCCATGTGAACAAGAAATTACATTCTCTTCTTTATCAATAGTATTTCCATTACAATAATTTGAGGGATTTTTATATTCAGATACTAAACCATTTGTTAACTTTAACATTCTGTTATTTGGTATATCGCTCCAGACTAATGTATCTAAATGAGGAATATAAGCTGGCCCTTCTCCCCATAACATTCCCGAAAAAACTTTTTTAACTTCAGTAGACTTTATATAATTATTAAATTGATCAGTATTTTCTACATGTTCATTATATTTATTTTTGTAAGCAAAACTTGGATTTCTTGGATCTAAATCAGCAGGTAGTAATTTTTTTTCTGACATATTATACTTCTACACCTTTTTGTTTTTTTTGTTTATCAATTAATTGTTTTGGGAAATTTTTTGCTCTTAATTTAATTTTAGCATCTTTTTCAATTAATTTAGTAATACTCGTGCTAAATGACCTTTTACCTAAAATTTTCATACCAAGTTTAAATTTTTTACTTAGATAATTCCCTAGTTCTAATTTCATATTTTTTCCAAGTCTATTAAAAAGATTTATATCTTTATTGACTAGATCCATTGTAAATCCAACATCATAACTGCCTCCAAGTATGACTTGTGTTTCAGTTTCATTAACAAAACTATTTCCAGAGCTTATTTTTATAGCTTTATACGTTAAACCTAAATCAATTTTATTTTTTTTTGCAACACTCAGTGCTTCACCGATACCCACTAAATGTAATGATGCTAAAAAATTTGTAATTACTTTTAATATTGAGGCATTTCCAATTTTTCCACAGTATAAAATTTCATGACCAAGCAATGATAATATTGGGAAGCATTTTTTGAAAGTTGATTTTTTTCCAGCAGCTAAAATAGATATATTGCCTGATTTAGCTCTATGCTCCCCTCCAGTAATTGGGCATTCTAATACTCCACCACCTTTAGAACTTACTTTTTTTGATAAACTAATCATATCATTTTTATCTGTAGTGCTCATCTCAATCCAGGTATGTTTTTTAGTTAAATATTTTAATATGTTTTTAAAAACTTTGCTTACAGCCTTTGGTGAAGGTAAACATGTAATTATAATATCACTCTTTTCAGTTAATTCTTTTAAATTTTTACAAGGCTCATTTTTTAAATTTTTTAATCTTGAATAAGATTGATTATTTTTATCATACACAAATACATTATTATTTGATTTTAATAAATTATTTGCAAGATTTGATCCAACATTACCAATTCCTATGAAACCAATAGATACTGGCTTCATAAATCAATAATCATACCATCATATCCAGGTTTAACATTTGGTGGGCACTTTGTTATTAATTCTTTTTCGTCTAGTAAAGCTGTCATATGAGTAAAAATAGTTTGTTTTGGTTTAATATATGAAATGAAATCCATTATTTGATCAAATCCAGCATGAGCGGGATGAGTATCTTCTCTTAACAAACCAACAATCCATAAATCTAGATTTTTTAATTTATCAATATCTTGATTATAAAATTTTTTTAAATCTGTAGAATAAGCAAAATTTCCAATCTTGTATGTTTGAACATCAATTGATCCGTGATTATGTTTAAATGTTTCAATATTTATATTTTTAAAATTTATACTAGTTTCTAATTCTTTAATTTCCATAAATGGCAAATAATCTTTTTCTCCTTTAAAAATATATTTATAATTTGTCTCCATCTCAGGAATCATTTCTTTTGGCATATATGCAGGAATAATTTTTTTATTTATTAAAGACATTGCTCTCATATCTGGTACTCCTGATGTATGATCGGAATGAATATGAGTATAAAGTACAGCATCAATATTTGTACATTTAGCATTATAAAGTTGCTGTCTAAGGTCTGGACTAGTATCAATTAGAATATTTGTATTTTTATACTCAATAAGTACAGATGATCTTGTTCGAAAATTTCTTTTATTATTAAGATCAATATTACCATGTCTATTCCATGCTAAAGGCGATCCGAAAGATCCTCCACAGCCTAAAATTGTTATTTTCATTATAGATAATTATCTCTTTTAGCTTTTGTAAACAAATTAAAAAAATTATTATCAGTGATTTTTTCAAATTCTTCTAAGGATAATTTAAAAAATTTTGCCAGATATTCAGCTGTGTATTTTACAAAAGATGGCTCATTTACTTTACCTCTCATTGGCTCGGGTGCTAAAAAAGGACTATCAGTTTCTATAAGTATAGAATCTAAAGGAGCGTCCTTAATTATATCTCTTAAATTTGATGCATTTTTAAATGTTATTATTCCAGAAATAGAAATGTAGTAGTTATTCTCTAGACAAAAATTTAGTAGTTGTTTTGAACCTGTAAAACAGTGAAAAATTAGTTTTAAATTATTTGATTTATAATTTTTTAAAATATCTACAATTTCTTTTTCAGAATTTCTCTGATGTATGATTAATGGTAATGAATGTTTTATTGATGCTTCAATATGGGTTTCAAATACTTGTGTTTGTTCTTTGAGGTGGTTTTGGCTATGATATAAATCAATACCTGTCTCTCCTATTCCTATAACTTTTTCATTTTTACAAGCAATATCAAAATTTTGTAATTGAATTTGATTAAATGTATCAACCTTATCAGGATGAAGACCATATGAAAGATAAACAGAGTTATAGTTTTTTATTAAATTAAGATGGTCTTCAAAGTCTTCAGGATCAGTATTTATTGATAATATTGAAGTTATATTATTTAGTTTTGAATTATTAATAATATTATGAAAATTTTCTGCTAATTCATTAAAATTGAGGTGACAATGTGAGTCAATCATTCAATATTCTTGGAAATATTGGTTCTGGATTATTTATTTTTATATTTTGATTGATTAGTTGAGTTAAATTCTCAAATTTATTATTGTCCATATTATAATTAAAAATATTAAGTATTTTTTTTGAACTAGTTGGTATTATTGGATAGAGCATTATAGCTGATTTAATAATTATATTTGTAATAATATATAAAACTTCTTCCATTCTAATTTTATTTGTTTTTTTCAATGTCCATGGTGCTTGAGTGTCAACATATGCGTTACCAGCAGATATTAATTCTAAGACAGACTTGATTGCTCTATCAATTTGTTGATTGTTCATAAATTTACAATATTCATCAAATTTATTTTGAAGAGTTTTAATTAAATCCTGATCATCATTAGTTAAATTTTCTGTTGGCTTTAGTATAGAATCATTATTTTTTACAGCAAATGATGAAATCCTTTGTACTAAATTACCAAAATTATTCGATAAATCTGCGTTAATTCTATTTGCGATTGCTTTTTTTGAAAAATCTCCATCATTTCCAAATGGTACTTCTCTAAATAAAAAAAACCTAATTTGATCCAACCCATATTCATTAATAATTTCGTAAGGATCAATGACATTACCAAGTGATTTAGAAATTTTTTGTCCTTCATTAGTCCACCATCCATGTGCAAATATTCTTTTAGGGGGCTCGATACCCGCAGCCATTAAAAAAGCTGGCCAATAAACTGCATGAAATCTTAATATATCTTTCCCCACAATATGTGTTGCGGGCCAAAATTTCTTATAATTATTATTATTTGTATCTGGATAACCAATTGCGGTTAGGTAATTACATAATGCATCAATCCAAACATACATCACATGCTTAGAATTATTTGGAACTGGCACTCCCCAATTAAAAGTTGTTCTTGAAATAGACAGATCTTTTAATCCACCTTTAATGAAACTTAATACTTCATTGTATCTTGTTTTTGGCAAGATTGATTCTGGATTTTTTTCATAATAGTCGATTAACTTATCTTGCCATTCTGAAAGTTTAAAAAAATAACTCTCCTCCTTTACCCACTCTACAGGCGATCCATTATCCGTCACATATTTACCATCAATCTTTTTTAATTCATTTTCCAAATAAAATGCTTCATCTCTAACTGAGTACCAACCTTCATAATTTGAAAGATATATTTGATTATTTTTTTCTAATTGCTTCCAAAGTTCTTGTGAGGCTTTAATATGTCTTTCTTCAGTAGTTCTTATAAAATCATCTATTTCACATCCTAAAAAAGGTATTAAATTAATAAAATTAACTGAAAGTTTATCGACGAATTCTTTAGGTTTTAAGTTTGAATTAATAGCAGCTTTTTCTACTTTTTGCCCATGCTCGTCTGTACCTGTTAAAAAGAATACTTTGTTTCCTAATAATTTATTATATCGCGCAATAATATCGCAAGCTATACTTGTATAAGCATGACCTATATGAGGTATATCATTAGTGTAGTAAATTGGAGTAGTTATATAAAAATTCATTTTATTGAGTTAAAAAATTTAATATAAATATTTTTTTATCAAGATTTAAACTAAATAATTCTTTTTGGTTATTAGTTAAATAATCAAATCTATCAATAAGATTTTTTTTGGTAAGATTTGTCGATAAAGACTCTAACTCTAGATAATTTGGTATATTAATCAAGCTTTTATCATCTCTGTTTACTTTTAACTTATTTGCAACAATTAGAATAAATTTAAGCATTGATAAATAATTATTAAATTCATCATTAGTAAGTTTTGATAAAATATTAGATAAATTTATTTTATCATCATCTAGATCATTTGATAAAAGACATTTAATTGATAATTGGAAAATATCCAAGAAATCATTGTTATAATATAGAATAGTAGTTCCTGGTGATCCATACGTTAATTCAAAGTAAAAATTTATTTCTTCATTAGATATTTCATCAATATTATCTTTAATAATATTAGTAAAATTAGTTAAATTATGAGTATTTAATTTAATTTTTAAACATCTTGACCTAATTGTTGGTAAAAGTAATGAAATTTGATTTGATATTAAAAAAATATAGGTATTTACCTTTGGTTCTTCTAAGATCTTGAGCATACTATTTGCAGAACTAATATTTAAATAATCAGCAGAATCAACAATAACTATTTTAGAAGAATTTTGAATTGTTGTTGTTGAATTTAAAAATGTTTTTAATCTTCTAATTTGTTCAATTGTAATATTAGATTTAATTTTTCCAGTTTTGCTATCAATCTCTTTTTCAATTATTTTTATATTTGGATGTGTATTATTTTTAAATAAATTTAAATGATGGTCCACATTACTATCTTTAAATTCTATATTTAAAATATTTTTTACTAATTTGTTGAGAAAAGTTCTTTTACCTATACCACTCAATCCATGAATTAAAATTGAATTTGGAAGATTATTTGATTTATATCTTTTAAGGAGATCACTATACTCTTTTTCAAAACCTATTAATTCAATCATTAATTATAAATTTAATTTTTTAATAATATTTTTGTGAATTATATCTTTAGATACAGAAGCATCAACCATTATATATCTTTTTGGATTTGCTATTTTTTTATATCCTTGAATTACTTTTTGATGAAATAATAAGTTAGATTTATCGTACTTGTTTTTAACCTTCCTCTGTTTTAATCTTTTAATTATTTCTTTTGGATTGATTTTAAAAATAAAAGTGTAGTCAGGAAAAAAATTGTTTAGAAGTTCTTTGTGAAGTTTTTGAGTTCTTTTAATTCCAAATTTATTTAAATATCCTTGATAAACAAAAGATGAATCTGCATATCGATCTGAAATAACAATCTTTCCTTTTTTAAGATTAGGAATAATTACTTTATTTATATGATTTGATCTAGCTGCCATTAGAAGAAGCAATTCTTCTAAATTATTAATTGTAGATTTATTATCCAAAATTAATTTTCTTAACTTTTCTGCAAAATTAGTACCTCCAGGTTCTCTAGTGATAATAAAAGGAATTTTATTTTTTTTTAAATATTTTGATAAAAGTAATATTTGAGATGATTTTCCGCTAGCTTCAGGTCCTTCAAAAGTAATGAATAAACCTTTATTTGATTTCATCCAAACTTCTTCCAAAAATTAAATATTTTGCAGCAGCAAATATTTTAAATAAAGGGTTAATTTCAGATACATCTTTTTCAGCAATAAGTGGTACTTCTATTTTTGGTTTTCCTTCTATATTTATATTTAATTTTCCTAATTCATCACCTTTTTTAATTGGGGCAGATATTGGTTTTGTATATGTAATAGATGAATTCATTAATTGAATTTGATCAAATGATAATGTTGATACTAATTTTTGTGCACTAATTAAATTAATACTACTCTCACTACCCAGCCATACATCAACTTCTTTAATAAATTGATCTTTTTCAACTAATGTTTGTTGCGAAGTTTGATTAAATGCCCAGTTTATTAAATTAGAAGATTCATTTAATCTTGATCTAGAGCTATTGGTACCATTGATAACAACTGTAATCCTTCTATCATTTCTTAATGCTGTAGCAGCTATTCCCCACCCAGATTCTTTTGTAAAACCTGTTTTTAATCCATCTGCTCCTTGAACTTGATATAAAAGTTTATTTCTATTTGGCTGTGTAATATCATTATAAGTAAACTCTTCCATTTTGAAATATGTATAAAGATTCGGAAAATCTCTAATTATTGCATTTGAAAGAATTCCAAGATCATAAACAGAGGAATAGTGATTATCATCAGGCCAGCCAGATGAATTAACAAAATTTGTATTTATCATTCCTAAACGTTCTGCATAAACGTTCATAAGTTTAGCAAAATCTTCTTCAGTACCACCTAAACATTCTGCTAAAGCTATAGAAGCATCATTACCAGATTGAACAATTATACCTTTTAATAAATCATCAACTGTTACATTATCATCTATCTCTAAAAATGTTCTGGAACCTCCCTTTTTATATGCTTTAGGGGACACTCTACATTCATTAGAAATTGCAAAATTGGTATTCTTTATTCTATCAAATGCAACATAAACAGTCATAATCTTAGTCATTGAAGCTGGTATAACTTTTGCATTAGAATTTTTTTCAAAAAGAACTTCATTTGTATCAAAATCAATAACAACTGCTTGCTCTGCCTTTGTATCAATGGCGTAAAGTTTTAAAGAAATAATAAAAAATAAAAAAAAGCTAAAAATTTTTACCATAAATATTAATAATTCTTAATTATGACCTTTGTTTGTTATTCAATAAGAATTTCAGTATCCTTATAACCTTTTGAGATAAAGTATGAAACCAAATTATTTGCTTCTGTATTTTCTAAAGGACCAATAATTACATCATATTTGGAATTATTTTTTTCAGAAGTATATTTTAGATTATTATCATAATTATCTAATACTGATCGAATACTCTCATAGTTTTCAAACCCATTAACTCTTAAATACAATTTAAAATCAGTTATTTTTTCTGATTTAAGTTCAATTGGTTCTTCTGTAATTGTAGTAGATTCATCATTAGAAACCATATTTTCATCAATTTCTTCAATAGATACAATATCTGTTGGTGCAGACGAGATGGTTTCATCAAAATTTTCTTCATTTAATGAATTGGCAACACTCTTCCATTGTTTACTAGCATCAGAAAGTATTTCTACTTTTACAGTAGCTATTTTAGATTTATAAAATCCAAGAAGTTGTGCAACTTTTCTTGAAACCTGAATAATAACTGCATTATCATCGTGTCTATCTATTATTTTTACATTTATAGAAAGTCCATTATCCAAGTTAGTTACTTTGACCATACTTGGTATAGGTAATGTTTTATGTCTACCAAGTAACTCTGTAACTTTATTTGTATCATTGTTTACAGTTTTAATATTGTGTAATTCCTTACCATAAAAAGAAGAAAGTCCGATTTCCGAATAATTGTAATTTTCTTCTGGAATGTAACTAACCCCTTCAATAAAATAAGGCTCACCAACATAATAAAAAATATTATCTTTTGTTTGTTTATTGGTTGATTGTATTTTTTCTTTTTTATTTTCTATTTTATTATCAATTATTTCTTCTATTTTACTTGTGCTATTTTCTACAACATCAGAAACATTATTAAGATTTAATTCATTACAAGAAAATATAAATAAAATAATTATAAGACTAATTAGATATTTTATCACTTAGGAGGCCCACTGATACAGCATAATATGATGAACAATTATAATAAAGAATATTTTTATAATTTGGATATACTATGAACATTCTTCCATCTATCCCATCTGGCATTATTAATCTAGCTTCTAAATCATCTCTTATTGGTAAAGGATCTCCATTTATTTTTGTAAATCCTAATTTTGACCATTCAGATAGAGTTTTTGGAGTAGATCTACGTTTGACTGCTCCACAACCTTTCGGATTAATTTGCTTTATAGAATCAAAAAATGATGAAGAAATGTTTTTTGGAGGGAGTACTTCTCTTCCCCAAGTACTATCATTAGACCATGGATTTTTATCTAATGATGTTAAATAATTTGCAGTACTAGCAAAAGCATCTGCATAACTATTCCATATATCTATTCCATCACCATCCCAATCGTATGCTGTTTCTAAAAACGTTGTCGGTATCATTTGAGTCATACCAACTGCCCCACCCCAACTTCCTTTTAATTCTCCACTAGGAACAAGATTTTTGTCTAAAATTTCAAGAGCTGAAAATAATTGTTTTTTATAAAAATCACTTCTTCTTCTATCAAATGCAAGAGTTGTTATTGCAATTATAGAATTAATTTTTCCTTGATTTCTTCCATAATAACTTTCCATACCTAAAACTGCTACTATAAATCTAGGTTGTATTTTAAAATGTGCTCCAATTTGATTTAGTAAATCTTCATGTTTTTTTAAAAAATTTTTTCCCACAAATATTTTATCTTTTGTAATTGTATAAAATAAATACTCATCTAGAGTCATTGTTGATGCTGGTTGGCATCGATCACGCATAATTATTTTACTTTGTGGTTTAACATTATTTAATTGTTTTGAGATAGTATTTTGGCTTATGCCTATATCTAAGGCCTCTTTTTTAATATTTGAAAGCCAACTATTCCATTCTTCATCAGTTGGCATTTTTGGTTTTTCACAATCTGCTGAGTGAAGATTAAATGATATAAATAAAAATAATATTACAAATCTAAAAATCATTATACAAAAATACCAAAACTATCGTTAATTAGGAAATGATATATACTTAATATTTTGACATTTTTATGTTGAAACTATAGTAAGCTCTTAAAAGGAGAGATGGCTGAGCGGTTGAAAGCACCGGTCTTGAAAACCGGCAACGGGGCAACTCGTTCGTGAGTTCGAATCTCACTCTCTCCGCCACTGTTAATAAAAGATTTAATATTTAAAAAAATTAATTTTTATCTTCAAGTTTATCCACTCTTTTTTTTAAATCTTGAACTAAAAAATAAATATAGACAATTGGCCCCATAATCATGACTCCAACTAAAAAGGCTAAAAATTCAAACATATTAATATTATAAATTAAAAAGAAATTTTCTCAATAGACACAAAATTATTTTTTTTCAAATAGCCATAATTTATCTTGAGCTAAAAAAAATATTTTACCATTATCTGGATGAATTTTAATATCCCTTATTCTTCCTATTTCTTTTTTAAAAATAATATTTTCTTTTACATTATCTAAATTTGAAAAATCTAATGAGCGTAAAGATTGATCTTTTAAAGATGTTATAAGTGCTAATCCTTTAAATTCTGGAAATTCTTCTCCATCATATATTGTAATTGCACTAACAGCAATTGAAGGCACCCAGTAATGAATAGCTTTAGTATAACCCGGTAACCATTTGGGGCCAATGTTGGAATTATCATAATTAGTTCCTCCCCAACCTAAAATTTTCCAACCATAATTTTCACCTTTTTTTACTTCACCAAACCAATCACCACCTTTTGCTCCGTGATTACTAATATAAATTTTATTATCAAAAGGTGAGACTGACATTCCTTGAGGATTTCTTACACCGATTTGATATATTTCTGGTAACCACGTTTCTTTTGAAACGTAATGAGGGTTATCTTTAGGTGAAGTTCCGTCTAATTTAATTCGAATGATACTCCCAGGATGTTGTTTTGCATCCTGAGATATCATTCCTTTCCCTCTTTCACCCACAGATGCATATAAATAATCATCATGAATAGCTATTCTAGAACCAAAGTGATAAGGAGATCTTATGGGTGGATTAGCCCTGAAAATATTTTCAAAATCTAAGAAATTTAAATCTAAATCAGCTTTTGCAATAGAGGTGGTCGAAGGGCTAAATAATTTTCCACCAATCTTTTCGGAGTAGGATATAAAAATCTGATCATTATAAAAATAAACATCTAATAGACCTCCTTGCGAATTTTTATCTCTAATAAAATTTAAATTGTGATCTATTGCAGTAATCTTATTATTTTGAATATTATATAACTTAATTTTTCCTGTTTTTTCACTAATTAAAATCTGATTATTATTTATAAATGTTAAACTCCAAGGAGAACTTAAGTTTGATTTTAAAATTGCAAGCTTATATTTGTTATCTAAAGACAAAACATTTTTACCAAATAATAAAAAAACAAAAAAATTAAATATGATAATAAATTTAACCATTATTTAATCAAATTAATTACATTTTTAGATAATTCAAATCTGTCATCAATTAAATTACCACCAAAATCATAAAAAATTTTTTGATCAGGTCTTAATATTAAAGAACTATTTTTTGATAATGAAAGTTCTAATAATTTTTCTGGATTTTTTGGTTTATTTTGAAAAAAACTAATTAATATACCCTTTCTACTAAATTCAAACTTTTCAATATTATTTTTTAAACAAACAATTTTTATTTCTACTAATTTTAGTAAATTAATTAATTGTTTAGGCAATTTACCAAACCTATCAATTAATTCTATTTTAATCTCTTCAATTTCTTTTTTGTTATTTATATTTGAGATTCTTTTATAAATAGAAAGCCTTAGATCAACATCGTTAATAAAATCTTCAGGTATATAAATTTCAACAGGGATTTTAATAATTGGTTGAAAATTATCTTTTTTTATAAAATCTGAATTAATTTTACTTTTTTGTAAATTTATTTCTTCTTCAAGCATTTGATGATAAAGCTCAGTTCCAATTTCCTTAATAAAACCACTTTGTTCCTCACCAATAATAGAACCACCACCTCGAAGGTCTAAATCTTGAGATGCTATATTAAAACCTGCACCAAGATGATCGGAAGAGTTTATTATTGATAATCTTTTTCTCCCATTATCCTTTAACTCATTTTCTTTATATGTAATGTATGCGTATCCACGTTTGGAAGATCGACCTACCCTTCCTTTCAATTGATATAGTGCGGCTAATGAAAATATATTTGATCGGTAAACAATAATTGTATTTACATGAGGTAAATCTAAACCATTTTCAATAATATTTGTGCTTAACATTAAAGGTACTTCTTGGTTATAAAATTTTGATATTCTACTTTCTAATAATTTAGGACTAAGTTGACCGTGAGTGATTACATATTTTATTTCTGGTAAATTATCATTTAAAAATTGTTCTATAAAAGGTAAGTCTTTTTTTCTTGGCACTACAAAGTAAACCCCATTCTTTCTGCCATATATCTCTCTCTTTATAGCTTCTGTGATAGTTAAAGAGTCAAAAGGTGAAACATAAGTTCTAACTGCCATCCTTTCAAATGGAGCTGTAAGAATCAGACTTAGATCTCTTATTCCTGAAAGAGACATACTTAAAGTTCTTGGAATAGGTGTTGCACTAAGTGAGATACAATGAGCTTTTGGTGCAATTTCTTTGAATTTTTCTTTTTGAATTGTTCCCAGTTTTTGCTCTTCATCGTAAACTATTAGACCAAGCCTGTTAAATTTTAATTTATCGTTTAATAAAGCATGAGTTCCAACTAAAACATCTATTTTACCAGTATTACATTTTTCAAAAATTTCTTTTTTATCTTTTAATGATACTAATCTAGAGATTTCTGCAATATTAATTCCAAAAATAGATAACCTTTTTTTAAAATTTATAAAATGCTGCCTAGATAAAATTGTAGTTGGCACTAAAACAACAGATTGTAAATTTGATTTTGCAGCTAGAAAAATAGCCCTTAAAATTACTTCTGTTTTTCCAAATGCAACATCACCTACAATTAATCTATCAGAAGGTATCATCTTAGAAAAATCATTAATTACATCTTGAATTGCATTTAATTGATCATCAGTTTCAACATATGGGAACGTACTTACAAATTTATCGTATTCAGGAATATTTGTATTAATTTCATAAGATTGAGATTGAAGTCTCTTAGAAGCTATTGAAATAAGTTTTTTTGCAGCATCTCTAATTTTCTTTTTTGCGTCTGCTTTTCTTTTTTGCCAATGAGAGGCACCAAGTTTATCTAAAATAATATTTCCATCAGTATCATCACTGTATTTTGATACATAACTTAAATTTTCAACTGGTAAAAAAAGTTTTTGATTTTCAAAAAATTCTAATTCTAAACACTCATGAATTGAGTCATTTAATTCAATTTTTCTAATATTATTAAACTTACAAAGACCGTACTCAGAATGAACCAGAATAGAATCAATAGATAATTTATTTAATTCTTCAAAAAAAATAGTTTGTTTACGTGATTTAGATATTTGCGTATTTAAAAAATAACCAAACAAGGATTTTTCATTAATAAAAATATATTTATTAAATTTAAATGACTCTTCAATATCTAGAATAGTTAAAAGAATATTATCTGAAAGTGAATGATTAAAGTTAGTTACATTATTTAAATTTAAACTTAAATTATTCTGTAATATTTTAGATACTCTTTCTAAATTTCCTTTACTACGGCAACATATATATATAAAATTTTCTTTAGAATTAGTTGTAAAAAATTGATTTATAAAACTAAAATCAATTTCTTTTTTAATTGATGATAAATTATGAATAATATTTACATCAATATTGATATGATTATTTTTATCAAATGTATTAAAGTAAAAATGCTCATTGTTATCTAAATATTTTTGGAAAATTTCTTTATTTAAGTAAAAAAATTCAGGTGATAAAAAAAAATTTTCTTTATTATTTTTTCTGGCTAAATAAAAATCATTTATATTTTCTAATCTATTTTCAAATATATTTTTAAATTCGTCATTTAATAGTATTTTATAGTCTTTAACATAATCAAACAATGTTTCGAGATTATCATAGAATAAAGGCAAAAACTGTTCACCACCAGATGGAATAATATTTTCAGAAAAAAGATTATAAACTTGACTATTTCTATACTCTGGAAATATTTCCCTAAAATTTTTTTTAAATAAGTTAAGATTATTTTCATTAAGAATTAATTCATTAATAATATTAAACTCTAAATCACTATTTATTTCTTTTAATCTTTTTTGAGTAGTTGGATCAAATTCAAAAATCGTCTCTATTTCTTTGTCAAAAAAATCTATTCTTATTGGCTTAGATCTATCATTTGGAAAAATATCCAGAATTGACCCTCTTACAGAAAATTCTGATTTATCACGCACTAAAGATGTTCTTTGGAAGCCTAAGAGGACAAGGTTATTAATAAGATCCTCAAATTTAAATTTTTGATTTTTTGAAATTTTAAAAAGTTGTGAATTAATAATTGATTTAGGAATTATTTTTTGAGTTATTGAATTAATTGTAGTGAGTATTATTCTTTTTGCATTAGAATTTGATAAAATTTTAAGTGTTTTTAATCTTTCTATTTGAACTTCTTTTGAAGGAGAGACATTATCGTATGGTATTTGATCCCAAGATTTAAATAATAAAATTTCAACATCAGGTAATAACCATTTAATTTTTTGTTCCATGGATGATATTTCTCTCTCATCTTTTCCAATATATAAAATTGATTTATTAGAATTTTGATAGAACTGAGAAATGAAAAAGGGCTCAACATTGTGAATTGATGGACCGATTGTATTTTTATTCTTCATTAAGTATTTTATTAAATATTTCCTTAAATTCTAATGGGATAGCTACCTTAGAAGTAAGAAAATCATAAATTTCATTATCGGAGAATTGATTAAATATCGATTTAATATCCTCAAGATCTTTTTCAGTAAATTTATCTAACTGATTTATAAAATATCTTTTGTATAAAATATCTGTCTCTTTTGTTCCAGAGTAAGAAACCCTATATTTTATTGTTTTTTTAAGTGAATTGAATGACATAAAAATTGAATATAGAATATAGTTTATAATTTTATAAAAATCTATGCGACCAGAAAAATTAAACTACTTATTATCTTCAATATCTTCTCTCAAAGGAGTTGGCCCAAAGTTAGAACAAATTATTAATAAATTAGGTATATATAAGAATATTCATTTTGTTTGGAATATACCAAATAATATTCTTGAAAGAAAATTCTATGAAAATATTCATGACGCTGAGATTAATTCTTTAGTAACATTAAATTTAAAAATAATTAAACATGAACCTTCAAGGTTTAAAAGGCAACCCTACAAAATTAAATGTATCTGTGGAGATACAAATATTGATTTAGTGTATTTTAATGCAAGACATCCTATGTTGAGACAAATGCTTCCAACAAATGAAAATAGATTAATATCTGGAAAATTAGAGTATTTTAGAAACACATTTCAAATAACGCACCCTACTCATGTAAGTGCTTTAAACAATAATAAAATAATCAAAAGTAAAGAGGCAGTTTACAGTTTAACTAGTGGCCTCAATCAAAAAATAATGAATAAATTAACCGATCAAATATTAAATAATTTACCAAATTTTAATGAATGGATAGAAAATTCAATATTAAATAAATATAAATTTAAACGATGGAGTGAAGTAGTTAAAAATCTTCATAATCCAAGTGATAATAATATAAAAAATAAAAATTTGCTCAGAAGAAGACTAGCATTTGATGAATTATTATCTCATCAATTAGCTATAGGCATTATGAGAAATTTTAATCAAAAGAAAAAAGGTCTTAAAATTACTAGTGAAAATAAAACATTAAATAAATTTTATAGTAATTTAGATTTTCAACTCACAAATTCACAAAATAATGTAATCAAAGAAATACTTCAGGACCTAGGAAGCTCTAATCAAATGATCAGATTGTTGCAAGGAGATGTTGGGTCTGGAAAAACTATTGTTGCTTTAATATCAATGATAAATGTATTTGAAAGTAATTTTCAATCTGCTTTAATGGTACCTACTACAATTCTTGCATTTCAGCATTATGAAAATATTATAAATTTATTAAAAAATTCAAAAATAAATGTGCTTGTTCTTACAGGAAAGGATAAGGGTAAGGAAAGGAAAGAAAAATTAGATCAAATTGCAAAGGGAAAAGCAGATATTATAATTGGGACACATGCTTTAATACAAGATACTGTAAAATTTAATAATTTAGGTTTAGCAGTTATTGATGAGCAACATAGATTTGGAGTTTATCAAAGAATGGTATTTAATCATAAAAATCATAAACCAAATATTTTAGTAATGAGTGCGACTCCCATTCCAAGAACATTAACTTTAGCAGCATATGGAGATATGAAAGAGAGTAAATTAATTGAAAAACCTTTAGGTCGTAAACCAATTATAACTAGCTCTTTGTCATTAAAAAAAGAAAATCAACTTATTGATAGAATAAAAGCAAAAATTAAAAATTCATCATCTAAATTTTACTGGGTATGCCCATTAATAGAAGAATCTGAAGAATTAGATCTAAAAGCTGCAGAGGAAAGATACAAAATTTTAAAAAAATATTTCAAAAATAAAGTTCTTTTAATGCATGGACGTTTAAGTGAAATAGAAAAAGAAGAAATAATGACAAAGTTTAAAAATGAGGATTATAAAATTTTAGTTTCAACAACTGTTATTGAAGTTGGTGTAGATATTCCATCTGCAACAACAATTGTAATTGAACATGCAGAAAGATTCGGTTTAGCTCAACTTCATCAATTGAGGGGTCGTGTTGGTAGAAATGACATTCAATCATATTGTATACTTTTACATAAAGATAATATTGGGGAAATTTCAAAACAAAGAATTGATATAATGAAACAAACAAATGATGGTTTTAAAATCGCTGAAGAGGACCTAAAAATAAGGGGTCCAGGAGAAATTTTAGGAAAAAAACAATCTGGCAGCCCATCTTTTTATGTAGCTGATCTTAGTTTTGATTACGATCTATTAGAAGATGCTAAAATTATGGTAGAAGATATATTATCCAAAAATCCAAAATTGGAAAACATTGAAGGAGAAAATCTTCGAAACTTATTGTATCTTCAAGAAAGAGATGCAGCAATTTTAACACTGACTGCTGGATAATAGTTATGGATATAGAAAAAGGTATTAGATTTGAATGCCAGGGTTCTGGAAATTGTTGTGTTTCAAGAGGTACCTATGGTTTTGTTTATTTAAGTAAGAAAGATATTAAAAAATTGTCAGATGGATTTAAAATAACAGAACAAAACTTTGTAAAAAACTATTGTAAAAAAACTGATGGTTTCATTCACTTAAAGGAACTTAAAAAAAATAATGGAAATTGTATATTTTTAAAAGATAACAAATGCACTGTTTATAAGTCGAGACCAATACAATGTAGAACTTGGCCTTTTTGGCCTGAAAATATGAATACAAAAACTTGGAATAACGATATTGCTAAAAATTGCCCTGGTGTAGGTAAAGGTAAAGTAAAAACAAAGAAAGAAATTTTAAAGCAAGTACAAATTGATTATGAAAACGAATTAAATATTAGGAATAAAAATTAACCATCAGACTCAAATTCCATTTCTTTAAAATATCCGATATATTTATTAGTCTTTTTTTTTAGTAATATTTTTATTGTTGTTCCTTCAAGAACTACTTCAAGAATGCTATCATTTTTTCTTAAAATATCACAATTTTTTTCAATTCCTGATGCAATATTTTTAATTTTTGCTTTTTTCATTTTGGATGGTGAGCCCTGCAGGATTCGAACCTGCGACCCATTCCTTAAAAGGGAATTGCTCTACCAACTGAGCTAAGGGCCCATCGAATTTGTATTCTATATAGTTCAAATATTGTAAGCGCAAGTGATTAACTAAGAGTTTTTTTTATTAAGCAGCTCTAAAGTATTTTTAGAAACAAAATTTGAAACATCACCACCTAGTTTGTGGACTTCTTTAACAAAATTAGATGAAATGAATGAGTTTTTTTCTGAAGTCATAAGAAAAATTGTCTCAATATGAGGATTAAGTTGGTAGTTCATACCTGTCATTTGGAATTCATACTCAAAATCAGATACAGCTCTTAAACCACGTATTATACATGTGGCATTTTGATCTTTAGCAAAAGTTGTAAGTAATCCTGATAATTCCATAACATTAATTTTTGAATTTAGCTCACTTACTGAACTGATATCACTTTTGATAATATTAATTCTTTCTTGAACACTAAATAATGAATCTTTGTTAATATTATTAGCGACAGCTATTACTAAATTATCTACTATTCTTAACGATCTTTTAATTATGTCCATATGACCTGCAGTCATAGGATCAAAAGTACCCGGATATACTCCAATTTTATTCATCATTTTCGAATTCTTGTATTCTAGAAACAGAAACAATTCTATCACTTTCAGGAATCTTAAAAATACTTACACCTTTTGTTGATCTTCCAGCTATTCTAATTTGGTTTACATTAACTCTAATTATTTGACCCTTGTCACTAACAAGAATAATTTCATCGTTGTCCTTAACAACAAAACAATCAACAACTTCACCATTTCTTTCTGATGTAATTATACCAGTTATACCTTTTCCTCCTCTATTTGAAATTCTATATTCATAGGCGGATGATCTTTTTCCAAAACCTTTTGATGTTATAGCTAAAAGAAATTCCTCATTATTATTTAATTCTTCAAATCCATTTTTGAGTGATGAAGTTTCTTTTCTACTTTCAGATGCTGCCCTTAAATATTCTTGACGAATGTTCATATCAATCACTGAATGTTTTAAAATTGCTAAAGAAATGATTGTATTGCCCTTATCTAATTTTATACCCCTTACACCTGAAGAATTTAAACCAGAAAATAATCTTAATTTTTCAACTGGAAAACGTAAACATTTTCCATTTGATGAAGAAAGTAAAATATCATCATCTACAGTACAAAGCTTAACACCAATTAATGCATCTTTTTCATCAAGCTTAATAGATACTTTGCCTGAGTCCCTCAATTCTCTTTTTCCACTCTTAGCAACATCAATTAATTTATTTTTTCTAACCATTCCATTTTTAGTTGTAAAAATAACATAAAATTTTTCCCACTGATTTTCATCTAGGGGTAATGGTAGAAAAGTTGATATTTTTTCAGAATTTTTAAATGGCAATAAATTTACGATAGGCTTACCTCTTGCCTTTAAACTAGCTTCAGGAACATCATGAGATTTTAGAGAATAAACCTTTCCTAATGAAGAAAAAACTAAAAGTTTAGTATGAGTATCTGCAAAGTGAATTTCTTTAACAAAATCTTCTTCTCTTGTTGACATACCAGTTTTACCTTTCCCTCCTCTATTTTGAGAACGATAATTAGATAATAGTGATCTTTTAATGTATCCATTATTAGAAATAGTTAAAACTATATCTTCTTGTTGAATATATCTTAAATCATCTACTTGCTCATATTCTTGATCAATAATCTCACTACGTCTTTCAGTTGCAAATTCTTTTTTAATTTCAGCTAATTCATTTTCTATTTCCTTTAGAAGAATATCCCTAGAATTTAGTATAGATAGGTAATTTTTAATTTCTAAAATTAAACTTTCTAAATCTTTTTGTATATCTTCTCTTTCTAAAGCAGTTAATTTTTGTAACCTTAATTCTAAAATAGCTTTAGCCTGTGCGTCAGAAAAATTGAAAGTGTTGTTTTTTAACTCTACAGTATCATCCTCAACTGATTTAATAAAATTAAGATTTTGTTTAGATACTCTCCATTTCTTTTTAATTAATTTTTCTTTTGCTTCTTTCGTATCTTTTGAACTTTTTATTAATTCTATAATTTCATCAATATGTTCATTAGTAACAACCAATCCAACTAAAATATGAGCTTTTTCTCTAGCTTTATTAAGATCAAATAATGTTCTTTTTATTATTACTTCTTCTCTAAAATCTAAAAATGAAGATAAAATTTCTTTTAAATTCATTTGTTCCGGCTTACCTTTATTTAAAGCAAGCATATTAGAATTAAATGTTGTTTGGATTAATGTATGTTTATACAATTGATTGAGAATAATATTTGAATCTACATCTTTTTTTAATTCAATAACTACTCTAACGCCATTTCTGTCTGACTCATCTCTTAAATCTGATATACCTTCTACAATTCCATTTTTTACAATTTCAGCAATTCTTTCTAGTAATTTAGATTTATTCACCTGATAAGGAATCTCATGAAGAATTATTGCTTCTCGATCTTTTTTAAAATTTTCAATGCTAGTCTTTGATCTTACAACACAACTACCTTTTCCTGTTTCAAATGCTTCGTTTATGCCTTTTTTTCCAATTATTTGTCCGCCAGTTGGAAAATCAGGGCCAAAAATATATTTTTGAAGATCATTTATATTGCAATCTGGATTTTTAATAAGAAATAACGATGCATCTATTACTTCTCCTAAATTGTGCGGAGCAATATTGGTTGCCATTCCAACTGCAATTCCTGATGCACCATTAACTAAAAGATTTGGAAATTGTGATGGCAGAACTGAAGGTTCTTTTGTTGTATCATCATAATTAGGTTGAAAGGTAATTGTATTTTTATCAATATCTTCAACTAACCTCTCAGATACTTTGGCAAGACGAGCTTCTGTGTATCTCATTGCAGCAGGAGGATCGCCATCTAAAGATCCAAAATTCCCTTGACCGTCGATTAATTCTAAGCGCATAGAGAAATCTTGTGCCATTCTTACCATAGAGTTATAAATAGCTGAGTCTCCGTGAGGATGATATTTACCCATAACATCACCAACTATTCTTGCAGATTTTTTGTATGGTTTATTAAAATTGTAACCTGACTCACTCATAGAATACAATATTCTTCTATGAACTGGTTTTAAGCCATCTCTACAGTCTGGCAGTGCTCTACTAACTATTACAGACATTGCATAATCCAGGTAGGATTTTTGCATTTCTTGCTCTAAACTTACTGAAGGTATATTAGCAGGCTCTTGATTTTCGTTATTTGATGTATTTATATCGTCAGGCACTAAAAAAATCCAAGTTTTCCAAGAAAATTAAGAATTTTTTATATCAAAAAGCACAATTTAAACCAATATAAATAAATGATTAAATAATATTTAAAAAACTATATTTTTCAGTAATTAAATATAATTATCTAATGTAAAAAATTAAAAAGGGATATCTTCATCTAAATCATCAGAATCACTTGATTGATTTCCAAAAGAATTGTCTTCAATTTGCTTAGATTGATCCATTTCTTGAGAATTATCAGATACCTGAGAATTATTATTTCTACTGTCTAAAAGAGTTAAATTACAATTATAGCCCTGTAAAATGACCTCTGTGGTATATCTATCATTACCATCTTTATCTTGCCATTTCCTTGTTTGAAGCTCTCCTTCAACATAAATTTTAGAGCCCTTTTTTACATATTTTTCTACTATATCAACAAGGCCATCTCCAAAAACAACAATGTTATGCCAAGATGTTTTTTCTTTTTGTTCTTGAGTATTCCTATCTTTCCATCTCTTTGAAGTTGCTATTGAAAATGATGCCATTTTAGCCCCTGATTGCATAGAGCGAATTTCAGGATCTCTTCCCAAGTTTCCTAGTAAAATTGTTTTATTAACACTACCAACCATAATATTTCTATATATATCCATATAACATATTAACGTTATTAAATAACACTAATATTCATGAATTTAGATAAAATTGTTATAAAAGGTGCAAGAGAGCACAATCTTAAAAATATCAACTTAGAAATACCAAAAAATAAACTTGTTGTAATTACAGGAGTAAGTGGATCAGGCAAATCAACTTTAGCATTTGATACAATTTATTCTGAGGGACAAAGAAAATATGTTGAGAGTCTATCAGCATATGCAAGACAATTTCTCCAAATGATGAACAAGCCTGATGTAGATAGTATTGACGGTTTATCACCTGCTATTTCTATTGAACAAAAAACAACACAAAAAAATCCTCGTAGTACAGTTGGAACCGTTACTGAAATTTATGACTACTTAAGAGTTCTTTATGCTAGAGTCGGAGTTCCCTACTCTCCAACAACAGGCAAGCCAATTAAATCACAATCAGTAAGTGAAATGACTGATCTTATAATTAAAAATAATATTGATAAAAGAATTTATATTTTATCTCCAATAGTTAGAGATAGAAAAGGTGAATATCGAAAAGAAATCGAAGATTTAAAAAAAAGAGGTTATCAAAGACTTAAAGTAGATAATGTTGTCTATGATATTGATGAAGTGCCTTCACTTAAAAAGAATTTTAAACACAATATTGATGTTGTTATTGATCGACTTGTTGTAAAAAAAAATATCCGACAAAGATTGAGTGAAAGTATAGAAGTTGCGTTAACACTCTCTGATGGTTTGTTATATTTAGAAAATCTAGATACGAATAAAATATCGATATTTTCATCAAAATTTGCATGTCCTGTTTCTGGATTTAGTATTGAAGAGATTGAGCCTAGATTATTTAGTTTTAATGCACCGCAGGGTGCATGTTCTGAATGTGATGGACTAGGGGTCGAAAAATATTTTGATGAATATAAAATTGTACCCGATGAGACTAGATCAATTTCTGATGGAGCTATTAAACCATGGGAAACTAAAGTATTTGGTTATCAAAAAAAATATTTTGTTGAAACAATAGATAAAATTTTAAAGCAATTTAAAGTAAAAAAAAATGATCCATGGAGTAAAATTCCAAAAAAGGTAAAGAATATTATTCTTTATGGAGATGAAAATGGCGAATTAAATTTTTTATATGATTTTGAAGGAATAATAAACTTTATTGATCGAAAATATGAGGAAACTGAGAGATGGTGGCTTCAGTATGAATTAGAAAAATATTTATCTGAAAGAGACTGTGAAGTTTGTAATGGTTACCGTCTTAATGAGAAAGCTTTAGCTGTAAGAATTGATGAAAATCATATTGGTAATATTACTAAAAAATCAATTAGTGAGTGCCTAGACTGGTTTTCATCACTTGATAGTAAACTTGATAAAAATAATAAAAAAATTGCTGAGGGAGTAATTAAAGAAATAAAAGATAGATTAGTTTTTTTAAATAGAGTTGGCCTAGATTATTTATCATTAGCAAGGGCTAGTAAAACTTTATCTGGAGGTGAAAGTCAAAGAATTAGATTGGCAAGTCAAATTGGTTCTGGGTTAACAGGAGTTTTGTATGTTTTAGACGAACCCTCTATTGGGCTACATCAAAAAGATAATCAACAACTAATTGAAACTTTATTTAGATTAAGAGATTTAGGTAATACAGTAATTGTTGTTGAGCATGATGAGGATGCAATTAGACAATCTGATCATATAATTGATATAGGTGTTAAGGCTGGCGTTAATGGAGGTCACATAATTGCTGAGGGAGGACTTAAAAAAATACTAAAAAACAATAAAAGTTTGACAGCAAAATATTTGAATAAATCCTTAGAAATAGAAGTTCCAAAAAATAGAAGAAAATTTAATAAAAATAAAGTTTTTAAACTTAATAAAATAAAAACAAACAACTTAGATAATCTTAATATCACTTTACCTTTAGGTAATTTTATTACTGTGACAGGTGTATCTGGAAGTGGTAAATCTTCGTTAATTATTGATACATTGTATCAAAGGTTAGATGACTATTTCAATAAATCTTTAAATAAAGATGAAAGTCGTTTTAACTTTAAAGGTATCAATCATATCGATAAAGTAATTGATATTGATCAATCTCCAATTGGAAGAACACCAAGATCAAACCCAGCAACATATACAGGATGTTTTACTCCTATTAGAGATTGGTTTGCAAACTTAAATGAATCTAGTGCTAGGGGTTATAAACCAGGTCGTTTTTCATTTAACGTTAAGGGTGGAAGATGTGAATCATGCGAGGGCGATGGAGTAAAAAAAATAGAAATGCATTTTTTAGCTGATGTTTATGTCGAGTGTGATATTTGCAAAGGGAAGAGGTATAATAGAGAAACTTTAGAAGTAAAATATAAAGATAAATCGATTTCAGATGTTTTAGAAATGACTGTTGAGGAGGGTTATAAATTTTTCGATAAAATTCCGGCAATAAAGCAAAAATTACAAACCCTAATGGATGTTGGATTAGATTATATAAAAATAGGTCAATCAGCTACTACTTTATCTGGTGGCGAGGCTCAAAGAATAAAATTATCAAAAGAATTATCAAAAAGATCTACAGGAAAAACATTATATATTCTTGATGAGCCAACAACTGGTCTTCATTTTGATGATGTTAAAAAATTACTTAAAATTCTTCATACGCTTGTTGATGAAGGAAACACTGTAATCGTTATTGAGCACAATCTTGATGTTATTAAAACAGCTGATCATATAATTGATCTTGGTCCTCTGGGAGGTGTTAATGGTGGTCAAATTGTTGGAACAGGAACACCTGAAGATATTGCAAATAATAAAAAAAGCTATACAGGTAAATTTTTAAAGAAAATTTTATAAATCAAAGGAAATAAAATGATAAATCTAGAGTTACCAGATCTACCCTACAGTAAAGATGCTCTAATGCCGTATATGTCGGCTGAAACTTTAGAGTTGCATCATGATAAGCATCACATGGCTTACATTACTAATGGAAATAAGTTTATTAAAGAACAAAATATAGAAGATGACAATGTTAATGATATTGTAATCAACTCTTATCAAAAAAATGCTCCAGTATTCAACAATGTGGCACAACATATCAATCATGTTCATTTTTGGGAAGTAATGAAAAATAATCCAAATGGTAAAATTCCCTCTGAGCTCGAAAATAAAATAAATTCAGACATTGGTTCAGTTGAGAAGATGAAAGAAGATTTTATAAATGCAGGTATTGGTCAATTTGGATCAGGTTGGTGTTGGTTAGTTCTAAATAATGGAAAATTAGAAATTACTAAAACACCAAATGGAGAAAACCCAATCGTATATGGTCACACTCCTCTACTTGGATGTGATGTATGGGAACACTCATATTATGTTGATTATAGAAACAGAAGACCTGATTATTTAAAAGCTTTTATTGATAATTTAGTTAATTGGGAAAAAGTTACAGAAAACTTAAATAACGCTTAATCATCTTCATCTTGCGGTCTAAACTTAAAGATTAATAAAGTTGGGACCGCAATAAAAACAGATGAATATGTTCCAATTATTACACCTATAATCATTGTTAAAGCGAAGGGCCTAATAACCTCTCCTCCAAAAATAAATAAAGATACTAAAGCAAGAAGTGTAGTTAAACTTGTCATTATAGTTCTGGATAAAGTATTATTAACTGATAAATTAAATAGATCTACTAGCTCTAACTTTTTATATTTTCTCAAATTTTCACGTACTCTATCAAATATTACAACTGTATCATTAATGGAATAACCAGCAATTGTTAGAATTGCAGCTATTGTTGCTAGAGAAAATTCTACATTTAAAATAGAGAGCAATCCAAGAGTAAATAATACATCATGAGTTAATGCTACAACTGCCCCAAAACCAAATTGCCATTCAAAACGCAACCAAATGTAAATTAAAATAGCAATTAATGCAAAAGAGACTGCTTGAAAACCTCGAAACAATAGCTCAGAACTAATTGTGGGTCCTACGAATTCAGATCTCCTAAATTCAACAACTTTATCTTGAATTAAATTTTTAACAGAATTAACAGTTTCAATGCTTTCTTGATTACTTTTATTTTGAAGTCTAATCAAAATAATATTTTCATTACCAAATTCTTGTAAAGATACATCACTATAAGAAGAAGATAAAATTTCTCTCAATTCTCCAATTGAAGTATTTTTTGTACTAACCTCTATTAAAGTACCTCCTTTAAAATCAATACCTAGATTTAAACCTTTTATACTTAATAAAATAATTGAAATTAGCATTGCTAAAATAGAAAAAATTAAAAAATTTCTTCTTAAACCTAAAAAATTAATATTAGGCTCAACAGGAATAATTTTATTTAAACCAAACATTATAGTTTTAATTCCTTTTTATTTGCAAATGATAAGTACATATATACTAAAAAATTTGTAAGCATTAAAGCTGTGAACATTGATGCTATTACACCTAAAGATAGTGTAATTGAAAAACCTCTTATTGGGCCAGAGCCAAATGCAAATAGTAACACGGCAGCAATAAGAGTTGTAATATTGGCATCAAGTATAGTTGACATGGCTCTGTCGAAACCATTTTTTACAATCTGAAAAACTTTTGTTTGTTTTAGACTTTCTTCTTTAATTCTTTCAAAAATTAGAACATTTGCGTCTACTGCCATTCCAATTGTTAATACTATTCCGGCTATTCCAGGTAACGTCAATGTTGCTCCAATTGTTCCTAATAATGAAATAATTATAAATAAATTTACTATTAACGAAACGTTAGCAAGACCGCCAAATGTTCCATAGATGAGTATCATAAATACACACACTAAGACCATACCAATGATAGCAGCTATTTGACCTGCAGCTATTGAGTCTGCTCCTAAACCAGCGCCTACTGATCTTTCTTCAACTATTTCTAAAGGCGCAGGTAAAGCACCAGCTCTTAATAAAACTGCTAAATCAGATGCTTCTTGAGCATTAAAATTACCAGTTATAATACCTGAGCCTCCTGTAATAGCACTACTAATTCTAGGGGCTGTGATGACTACACCATCTAATACAACTGCAAGATTTTTCCCAATATTGTTTGTGGTGACTTTACCAAATTTTTGTGCACCTTCTGTATCAAAACGGAATGATACTGCATGACCTTCTGTTTGATCAAAAGAACCTTTGGCATCTACTAAATTTTCACCACCAACAACTGCTCTTTTATCTAATAGATATTTTGTATTTTCATCATACATGTCTGGAACAATAATTTTTCCAAAAGGAGCTAGGTTATTTTGAAGAGCAGAAGTATTATCATTATCAACAATGTGAAAAGTAAGTTTGGCTGTTTTACCTAATAAATCTTTAATTCTTTCTGGGTCTTTTACACCTGGTAATTGTAAAAGTATTCTCTTTTTACCAGATCTTTGGATTAGAGGTTCTTTAGTTCCAGATTCATCAATTCTTTTTCTAACAATTTCAAGTGATTGCTTAATTGCTGAGTCTTGAATAATTTTTCTGTATTCATCATTTAACTTTATAATGAGTTTATTGTTATTAATTTGTAAAGTAACCCCTCTGTACATTTGAAAAAAACTATCTCTAAAATCTTTTATCTTCTCTTTATTGCCAAAAAAAACAACAACCTCATTTTCTTGAATATCAATTTTGTCAATTTTTATACCTTGATCTCTAGAAATCAAACGAACACTATCGACAAAATTATCTAATTCTTCTTTATATAAAACATCTAGTTGAACTTCTAATAATAAATATGATCCACCTTGTAAGTCTAAACCTAAATTAATCTTATTTTTTAAAAACCAATTTTCTGAATTTTCATCATAAATAATTGAAGGAATTGCAAAAATTATTCCTAATAAGACTAATGATATTACTGTAAATGATTTCCAGATGGGATAATTTTTCATTAATAAAAAAATTTATTTTTTTCTAGAAAATAAAGAGAAGCCAGATTTACTTTTAATCTCTTCTTTTGGTGGTTCTTTCTTTTGAACTTCTGGCATTGCATATAAATCTGCAACCATTCCAGATGCGATTTTTATTTCAACATTTTCAGCAACCTCTAAGGTTAATTCCCTATTATCAGCTACCTTATTTATAGTTCCTATAATTCCACCTGAAGTTACTATTTTATCACCTCTTTTGAGATTGGATAGCATTTCTTTATGCTGTTTAACTTTTCTTTGTTGTGGTCTAATTAATAAAAAATAAAAAACTACAAATATTAATATAAGTGGTAAAAATGTTCCAAATGCTTCCATAATTGTGCCTATGATGATTTAATTTGAGAGATTTATTATACTGTGTAATAAGAAAAATCAAATAAAGTATTTATAATGTTTTTAAGCAATTTTTTATCAAATCTTACACTCACAAGAGGAAATGCATTTATTTGGGATAGTAAAATAAAAAATCTTAAAAAAATCACATATTTTAGATTTATAAATCTTGATCTTTTAATTGGAATAGAAAGACAGAAGAAAACTATTTATGATAATACGATAAATTTTGCTCAAGGAAATTTTACAAATAATGCCTTGCTATGGGGATCTAGGGGTAATGGTAAAAGCTCCCTAATTAAAGCAGTTTTTAATGAAATAAATAAAAAAAATAAGAATTTAAAATTAATACAATTAAATAAAAATAATATTTTTGATATTGAAATTATTTATGAAAAATATGCAAATTTAAAGAATTATAATTTTATAATTTTTATTGATGATTTATCATTTGAAAAAATAGACAGTGATTACAAAATAATTAAATCAACATTAGATGGGAGTATACAAAATCAGCCTAAAAATATTGTTCTTTATGTAACTTCTAATAGAAGACATTTAATGCCAAGAGATATGATAGAAAATGAAAGGTCATCTGCAATTCATACGGATGAGAGTGTTGAAGAAAAAATAAGTTTGAGTGATCGTTTTGGTCTATGGATTGGCTTTCATAATATTTCTCAAAATGATTTTGTTAAAATAATTTTTAAGTATTGTGAAAAATTTAAACTTCCTTTTAATGAAAAGACTGAAAAAGAAGCAATTAAATGGAGTTTACAAAGAGGTAATAGAACTGGTAGATCAGCATGGCAATTTATTATTAATTATGCAGCTGAAAATAACAAAAAAATAGATTTTTAATTTACTCAAAATCAAAATTTATTTTTTCTAAACCTGATACACCGCCCTTTAAGTGATAAATATTTGTTTGATTTAGTTGTTCGACAAATCCATTAGCTAATATTGAAGATATGTCTCCATTTTGACTTATAAAAATAACCTTCTCTCCTATTTGCACATTTTCTTTGTACTTTTCAAAAAAATCAGGAATAAAATTCCCATTATTATCAAATGCTGCTATCTGAATGGCACCTTGAATTATATTTTTATTAGTTACTTGATCTTCATTTCTAATATCTATAATTTTAAAATCATCAGTCATCGCTAATTTTAATTGATAACCATCTATCTCTTTATAACCAGGGGGAATTACTTTTATTACTTCAATATCAAAAATAAGATTTGATTTTGGAGGAATTAAATTACCTGCACCACTTTCTCCATAAGCCAATTGATAAGGAATAAATATTGTTCTTTTTCCACCTTCTCTCATACCAAGTAACCCAGTTTCCCAACCTAGGATTACTTTTCTTACGCCTATTTGAAAATCAAAAAATTGCCCTCTATCGTAAGAACTATCAAAAATAGTATTATCTTCTAGTCTACCAATGTAATGAACAGATAGTTTTGAATGATTTTTTACTTCTAAACCATTACCAATAGTTTCATTTAAGATTTTAACTTCGTTAGAAAAAGATTTATAGCTAAAAAAGAAAAGAAATAAAAATAGAAATATTTTATACATTAATTTGCTTCCTTTAATTGTTTAATTTGTGATGGTAATGAAACAATTCCACTAAAAACAATAAAAACTGCTCCAATGTAAGCATATAAATTCATATATTCGTTAAATATAAATATTCCAACTAATGATGACCACAATACCTGAAGATAAACTAAACTAAATACTGACGCATAATGTTTTTGTGCAATCTTAAATGCAGTTGTTGCAAAAAACATTGCTGAATTAATAAATAATGCAGCAGTTGATATTAAAAAAAACTCAAAAAAAGTTACTTTTAATGGATTCATTAAAAACAAGGGTATTGAAACAAAGTGAACAAAAAAACCACCATATAAGAAATAACCAACATTTGTTGTTACATAACTATATTTATTTACAATAAAAGTTGTAACGGTGATTAGGAATACTCCAATAAGGACAATTAAATAATAAATATTAAAACTTTCAAATCCAGGTTGGATAACAAATAAAACTCCTAAAAAACCAATAAACAAAGATACATAGGTCAAAAAATTTAATTTTTCATTTAATAAAAAAATTGCAAATATTGTTCCCATTAATGGTGCAGTCATATTTAAGGTTGTAAATTCTGGAAGTTTAATTTGTTCAAGTGTTATAAAAGCTATGAACGGTAGGGGTATATTTAAAAGACCTCTAATAATAGGTGGAAAATAATTAGTACATTTTATATGTTTTTTTAAAGATCTATTAATTAAAAAATAAAACGGAAAACATAAAAAAATGGGTATTCCATAAAAAATGAAATGATAAAATTTTACATCTGTTTGAGATAAATAATTTATTATTGCATCATTTGTAACAAAAAATATCCCTGCAAAAAATAATAAAAACGATGAATAAACAATACTTTTTTTCATTAAATTAATAATTTAAATTAGATAATATCATTAATAATCATTTAATTGTTTCTTTTGAGCTTGAAGAGATAATAAACCGCTAATAATAATGAATAACGCTCCAAAAATTACAATTATATTTTGATGTTCATTAAAAATAAATATACTAATTATAAAAGACCAAAATATTTGTAAATATAATAGGCCAAAAACAGATGAAAAATGTTTCTGTGAATTTTGAAGAGCATAAGTAAAACAATAAAATCCAATAAATACAATAAAATTAGCAAACAAAGATAATTTAATTAATTCAAAATCAATTAAAGGATCATAGTAAAATAATATAAAGGACAATAAGTTAACGGGTAATACTCCGTATATAAAAAAACCCAAAGTAGAACATATATTATAAAATTTGTTGGCTAAGAAACTTTGTAAAGCCAAAGTAAAAGCTCCAAACAATGGACCTAAGTAATATATATTAAAATTACTAAATCCTGGCTGAAGAATAAATAAAACACCTATAAACCCTAATGTTATCGAAATAACCGTGAATAAATTAATTTTTTCTTTCAAAAAAATTATAGCCAAAATCATTCCTAAAATTGGTGATAGCATATTTAGTGTTGTCCATTCTGCTAAAGAAATATTTTGTAAACTTACAAATAATATAAATGGTATAGGTAAAAAAATTATACCTCTTATAATTAAGATTGTATAATTTGATGATGAAAGATATTTTTTAAAATTTCCTGATAAGATTAAATATATAAATAATAGAAATAATAATGGACTCCCAAAAACAACATGATGATAAAATTTAAAATTTAAATAAGATAAATGATCAATAATTGCATCATGAATAACAAAAAATAAACCGCCACAAATTATTCCTGATGAGCAGTATATTATTTGCTTATTCAACATATTTTAAATTAAAATTAGGATTGTATGTATAAAAAATTACTTATATTGTTAATATGATGAATACAAATGAAATAAAAACTTATCGCTTAATAATTAAAGGTAAAGTTCAAGGAGTAGGATTCAGACATTGGTTTAGTGATTTAGCAATCTCTTTAGGATTAAACGGTTATATTCAAAATAAAGAAAGTAAAGATGAGGTTGAGGCTATTATTCAAGGAGATATGCAAAGTATACTGTCTATTACTGAAAAAGCGAAAGATGGTCCATCACTGGCTCTAGTTGAAGGAGTTATTCCAAATAGTATCATTAGTAATGTTAAGTATTCAGGTTTTATAGTTAAATACGAAACTTAATTAAAAACTTGTTTTATAGTTTTATGAAGTGAGTCAAATATTTCATCAATCTGATATTTAGTAATTATAAACTGAGGACACAAAACGATTGCAGGACCTAAAGGTCTGCAAATTAATCCATTATCAATTGATAAATTAGCAACTTTATCTCCCATATTAAGATGACCTTCAAATGGTTCTTTTGTATCTTTATTTTTTACCATCTCTAATGCAGCCATAAGACCTATACCTCTAGTTTCTCCAATGTGTTCATAATCATTAAATTCATTTAATCTTTCAAAAAAATAGGGTTCCATCAACTTTACATTATCTAATAAACCCTCATTCATAATTACATCTATTGCTTTCAAAGCAATTGCACATCCAACAGGATGACCACCAGCTGTAAAACCATGTGGAAATTCTTCTGCTTCTTCTGATACTTCAACAAATTTATCTGAAAATTCTTTATTAACTATAACTGCACCCATAGGAAAATACCCAGCAGTTAAACATTTAGATGAGATAATTATATCTGGTTTGATATTGTAGGTTTTACAACCCCATAAATTTCCAGTTCTACCAAATCCGCAAATTACTTCATCTGCGATAAAAGGAATATTATATTTTTTTAATATAGGTTGAACTAAATCAAAATACGATTTTGAAGGAGGTATACAACCTCCTGCACCTTGAACAGGCTCTGCAACAAAACCTGCAATAGTTTCTGGATCCTCTTTGATAATTTTTTCTTCTAAATTTTTGGCCATCCTAAGAGAAAATTCTTCTTCCGTTTCATTCTCTAATCCATATTTCCAAAAATGAGGACATTCAATATGAATAAATTCCTTTGATGGTAATCCAAACTCTTTATTGTATGGTTTGGCAGTCATTGAAGAAGCTCCTAAAGTAACGCCATGATATCCATTAATTCTTGTTATAATTTTTCGTCTATTTGGCTTTCCAATTCTTGCATTTAACATCCATAACATTTTGACCATGGTGTCATTTGCTTCGGATCCTGAATTACAAAAGAATACACGACCTTGATCAAAAGGTGATACTTCAATAATTTTTTCAGATAGCTGCAACGTTTCTTCAGACAATCTTCCAAATAAAGAATGATAACCAGCAAATTTTTCATACTGTTTTTTTGCAACTTCAATTAATCCAGGATGGTCAAAACCAGCACACTGATTCCATAGACCAGAATTCCCATCTAGATATTTATTACCTTTAGTATCGTAAACATATATTCCTTTTCCATAAGAAATAACTAAAGGGCCTCTTTCATTTAATGACTTCAAGTCAGTAAATCCATATAAATGGCTGGAAGTATTTCTTTGTAACATACCAGTTAAATATTTTTTTTTATTATGAAAAGCAAGATTTTATTTTCAGTTGGGACGATAGGTGTACTTTTTATGATGGCGGGCCAATTATCATTCTCTATAAATGATAGTTATGTCAAACTTGTTGTAAAAAATATAGGTGATGACAATTCATTATATTCTGTAATTTTTTTAAGAGGTTTAGTTACATCAAGTCTATTAGGTTTATATTTAATTTTTTTCGAAAAAAAGAATTTAATTAAAATATTATCAATCAAAAGTTTTCATATAAGAGGTTTGTATGAAGTTTTAACGGCATTATTTTTTTTGGTTGGATTAATATTACTTCCAATATCTGAGGTTTATACACTTTTAATGACTAATCCTTTCTTTGTCACAATATTTGCTTTTCTTTTTTTGGGAGAGAAAGTTGGTATAAGAAGATGGTGTGCAGTTATTATTGGTTTCTTAGGGGTGCTAGTAGTTGTAAATCCACAAAATTTTCAATTTAATTATCTTTTAGTGTTACCAATTTTAGCTGCTATTTTTTTAACTATTAGAGATATTGCTACAAAAAGTTTAGCAACTAAATCAAATAGTGTTGAAATTACATTTGTGACAGCATTATTAATTACTGGGTTTGCAGGGTTGGGTTCAATTATTTTTGGTTATCAAGTAAGCAGTGAAGACGTAAATTATATTCTTGCTTCTAGTATATTTGTTTTATTCGGATATTTATTTTCAGTGTTAACAGTTTTTTATGCACCACTCTCATTAACAGCCTCTGCAAGATACAGTGTAATTATATTTGGTATGATTTTTGGGTATTTAATACTAGGTGAAACTCCAACTTATAACATGATTATTGGTGCAATAATTATTACATTAAGCGGTTTATTTGTAATCAAAAGAGAAAAAGAAATAGGTAAAATTAAATAAAAATTTACTGATCCTTACAAAAATTATAAACTTCTTCAACATGACCTTTAACTTTAACTTTATTCCAAGAATTTAGAATTTTTCCATTTTTATCGATTACAAATGTAGATCTATCTATCCCAAAATATTTCCTACCATACATAGATTTTTCTATCCAAATACCAAGTTTATCACAATTTTTTCCTTCATCCGAACCAAGTGGGTATTTCAATTTATACTTATCTAAAAATTTTTTATTCCGATCAACAGGATCTTTAGAAGCTCCTATTACATCAAAGCCAATTTTATTAAATTTTGTTAAATATTTCTGAAAATCTGCAACTTCTACTGAGCATCCGCCAGTTAACGCCTTAGGGTAAAAGAATAAAACTGTTTTATTATTTAATTTAGATGAATCAAACTCATTATCGTTTGTTAATTGAAGTTTTATCTTAGGAATTTTTTTCATAATTATACTACTAGTTTAAGACCGTACCCAGCTTTTTTAACTCTTGTTTTAAAATAATTTTTATTAAATTTATTCAATGTTGGCTTTGTATTTATTTGATTTTCGACTTTAATTCCAGCTTTCTTAATAGAATTTATTTTATTTTTATTATTTGTAATAAGATTAACTTTATTTATTTTTAATAATTTCAGTATTCTAGCTGCAATATTAAAATCTCTTTCATCATCTAAAAAACCAATATTATGATCGGCGTCTATTGTATCCATTCCCCTTGCTTGAAGAGAATAAGCCCTCATTTTATTAGCTAATCCTATTCCCCTACCTTCTTGTTCTAAATATAATATAATTCCACCATTATTTCTAACCATGTAATTGATTGATTGATTTAACTGTTCACCACAATCACATTTTAAAGAATGAAAAATATCACCTGTAAAACAAGCTGAATGTATTCTTAAATTAACAGATTTTTTATTTATTTTTTTTGGATTAACAATTATCGCTACATGTTTATCAGATCCAATATATGATTTGAATATTTTAAAATTAGAATTTTCATTTTTTGGTAGTGGAACTTTTGCACTAGAAACTAATTTGATACTTTCACAAATTAATTCATTTTGCTTCAATAAATCTTTGTAATCGAATATTAAAATTCCATTCTTAAATCCAAATTCATTTATATTTTTGTAATATTTTTTATTAATTTTTTTAAAAACTAGCGATGGTATCATTTTAGCATTTTTGGAAAGATCAATACAAACATTATGAAAATTTTTAGCTTTGAATTTTTTAATATTGGTAAATTTAATTACTTTATTATTACTAAGAGGATTAACAAATAAATTTATTATTTGATTTACATCTGTTTTAGGGTTTATCTCAAAATAAACATTACTTTTAATATTCTTATTAAAAATTGATTGAGCTTTTTGTTTAGTAATAAGTAGATATTTTTCATCAATTAAGTGCTTATTGAATTGGTTAAAAATTTTACTTTGGGAATGCTCTATATTAAAGAATATCCAATATTCCTTGTTATTCTGAATTATTAAGGGTCTTCCGGTCCTGAGTTCATTAATTGCCCTATCTATTATAGTTCCTGTATTAGATTTGAAACTCATGAAGACTTTATATAGATATAATTGTAATAAAAACAAATGATTACATCAAAAAATATAGGAATTTTACTGGATTTTATAAAAAATTCTAAAAAGAATAGTGATCTATATTTATTGGTTAAAAAGAATAGTATTTCTTTATCATCAAAAAGAAATAGTAACTTTTACATAGTAAATAATAATCTGGAAACTAAAATTAATATAAGTAAATTTTATCAATCAATCTTAAATATCCTTGTCCCAATACTAAGAAAAAACGAAAAATTAGTAATAGCTCAGATAGGACAAAGTATTGATGGTAGAATTGCGTTAAATAATGGTAATTCACATTACATAAATAACCCCAAGAGTATTATTTATCTACATTGTTTACGAAGTATCAGTGATGCAATTATTGTAGGTTCAAATACCATTAAAAAAGACGATCCCCTATTAACAACAAGAAAAATAAAGGGCACAAATCCAAAAAGAATTATTATCGATGGTAGTCTTTCGCTAAATAATAAATATAAAATATTTAATGACGGTAATGAAAATATAATTTTTACAAAAAGTAATAAAAAAATTAGATTGAATAATTCAACAATAATAAGATTAAAAGAAAAAAATTTTACTAAAAACTTAATTACGCAAATAAAAAAACTTAAATATAAAAATATTTTAGTAGAGGGAGGGTCAAAAACTATTTCAGAATTAATAAATAATAAATATATTGATATTCTTCAATTTATGATTGCCCCAATATTAATAGGTTCCGGAATTAATTCATTAAATTTAAAAGAAATCTCAAATCTCAATAAAGCTATCAGACCAAAACATAATTTTAATGAATTAGAAAATGAAATTATAGTTAATTTATTTCTTAATAGCTAAAAAATCTGTATTATTTAAAATAAATTTAGAATTTTTTTGTTTAATACATTTTAAACGAAATTTTAACCAATCATCAAAGTTAAGTTTATTTTTTTGAATAATTTCTCTACAAAAATTTAAGAAATAAATTTGAAATTCATAATTTTTACTAACATCCCATGTAGAGTCTAAAACATATGTTTTGTGGGTTCTTTCAAATACATTATTTATTAATTCAGTGCAATCTGGTCCAACGGCCACTTCCCCTATTCCTTTGTCAGATTTTTGATCTTTATTAAAAATATTAAGAATTTTTTTATCATCCTTGTGTTTGGGAAAAAATTTGAAATTACCGTTATAATTTAAGGCAAAGTAGACAATTTCTGTATCAACATTTAATTTATGAAAATTTTTAAACCATGTTTTTGGAAGAATATCTAAAAAAGCAGAACCAGTGACTAAATTATAATTATTAAAATTTATTTTTTCTAGATTATTAATTACATCAACAATTTTAAAATTAGTTTTTTTTATTTTAGATGATAATTTTATATTTTTTTTAAAATAATTTGTTGATTGATGTGATATGTCTACAAAAGACCAATATTGATTATTTAATAATTGTGACTTAAGAAATCTATAATTAGATCCAGCACCTGAACCTAAGTCAATTATTCTAATATTTTTTTTATTTTTAAAAAATTTATTAATTAAATATAGTATTCTTTTGTTTCTTGACTTTCTATCGACAGTTTCTCTAAGATTTAACCATTTATTTTGAAATTCATGCATATTAAATTAATTTAACAAATTTCTTTGCTGACTCTAGAGGAGTAAGAAGATATCTTTTATTTTTTTGAATATCAATATTTAGTTTTTTAAAATTTTTTTTATTTAATATATTTTTAATAATTATATTTCTAAGATCATTTACTTCAAATTTTTTGAAATAAATAACACCCTTTTTTCCTAGTGTATTTAAGATGGTATTAGTAAAAAAGGTTATAATTGGCTTTTTAATTATTAATGCATTTGCTAAAGACATACCAAAACCTTCATATTTACTTACTGAAATGTAACAATCTGTTTTAGAATATAATTTAGCTAATTTTGTATCTGAAATAGTACCATGGAATATTATTTTTCTGTTCATTGAATTTTTAGAAATAAATTTTTTGAGTTTTTTGTAATAACTTATATCTCTTGTAGTATCACCAACAATTTCTAATATAAAATTATCTAAAGGCTTTAAAACTTTTAATAAAAAAAGATAATTTTTTCTATTTATTATACTTCCACATGTTAAAAAATGAATTTTACTATTATTTTTAAAATTATATTTTGCAAGTCTTTCTATACCAGGTTCAACTACAGAAATTTTATTATTTAGTACCTTAAATTCATTTATTAATAAATTTTTTGTATTTTTAGAAGTCACAATAAATTTATTTATTTTTTTGAAATTTTCTTTTTCTAATCGTAAGAATTTTTTTGACCTATGACTTTTAAATTCAAGATATAAAGGATGATGTATCAGTGCAATGACATTATAAGTAAGTAATTTTTTAAAAATTGAATACATTCCTTCTAAAGCTAATCCATCTATGATAATTTGAGAGTCAGAATCAATTTTATCTAAAATTTTTAGAAAATATTTTATATCGTTATTTGTAGGAAAAGGATAATTTTCACTTAGAGCAATTGGTCTAATATTTATATCTCTTATCTTTGCATATTCTAGGATATTTTTTTCATAAATATATCCTCCAGTTTTTGCATTAATATTTCCTGGATAAACAAAATAAATATCAGATTTATTTTTAGATAACCTCTTTTTCATATGATGCCCATGCAACATTTGATTCTTGCAAGGTTATTTTAATTTTTTTTAAAGATTTATAATCTTCAGAGAATTCATTTCTTAGTCTATTCAAGATCTTATTGCAGATATCCTCTGCTAAAAACTCTGTTGAGGTAATTTTACCCTTAAATTCACCAATTTCATCTAAATTTTGATAATTATATATTTTAAGAATATCTTTTAAAGTCGTGGACACTATTCCTAAATCCATAATTATATTGTATTTATTAAGTTTATCAGTGAAAAATTCTGCATCTACTAAATATGTAGCTCCATGCATATTTTGGGCTGGTCCAAATACTTCTCCAGGTAAAGAATGAGCTATTAGAATATTTTCTCTTACTTTTATAGAATACATAATTAATATTTAATTAGATGCATTATTGTATCCTTATTTTGAAGGATTTTATAGTAATCTTTTTCTAAATCAAAAAAATTACTTTCACTAGTAATTAATTTTTCTAATTTTGAATTTTTTAAAGATTTAATTGCTAATTTTAATCTCCGCTCAAAATCATATTTATTTTTCATGTATTTTGGTATTTTAGATACCTGTGAGCTAATTATTTTTAATCTTTTAGAATGAAAATACCCGCCTAAGGAAACTTCTCCTTTATTTTTACCATACCAACTAGCTTCTACTATTTTTCCTTCGATAGATAATTTTTCCATTAAAGCATTTAAAACTTTATAATTAGCCGTAGTGTTTATTGCTACATCTATTTTCTCAATCTTTCTTATGTCAATAAAATTTAATCCTAAATAATTAGCAATTTTTCTTTTATTTTTATTATTATCAAAAACATAAACATCTTTATATCCATTAATTTTAAAAAAAAATGCAGTTAATAATCCTACAGAGCCAAGCCCTACAATTAGAATTTTGTGATTACTTTTAGATTGAGCGTCCCAAAAGATATTAATTGCTGTTTCCATATTTGCAGTAAGAATATATTTTCTCAAATTTCCTTTTGGTAGAAAAATTAAATTTTGAATAGAAATTTCATATAAATCTTGATGAGGATAAAGACTAAATATTTTTTTATTTATATATTTCCTTGGGCCATCGATAATATTCCCAACATTTATATAGCCGTATTTTATAGGTAAGTTAAAAGAACCCTCTTGAAATGGAGCTTTCATTAATTCAAATTGATCCTTACTTACGTTTTTAGATGAAACTAATTTTTCAGTTCCCTTGCTAATACCTGAATAAATAGTTTTAACTAAAACTGTTTTGTTGTTTTTATTGTAAACAAGTTTTTTTTGATAAATTTTAGCTTGTTTTTTTTTATCAATCCATAAAGAATAAGATTTCATAATTTACTTATAAATGTATAATAAAAAAATGCTAACAAACTTTTGGGAAGAATTAACAACAAGTGAAATTAAAAAAATAAATAGAAAAACAGTTTTAATTTTCCCATTTTCATCAATAGAACAACATGGTCCGCACCTTCCATTAAATACTGATAAAAAAATTCTTGAAGGAATATTATTAGAATTCAATAAAAAATATAATTCAAATAAATATTTAATTATGCCTGAAATATATTTTGGTTCAGCTGCTGAACATACAGATTTTGATGGAACTATAAGTATTGATTCATTTGAATTTATATCTCACTCTTTGTCAATTTTAGAAAATGTATGTAAATTGAAATTTAAAAATATATTACTTTTAAATAGTCATGGTGGACAAATTAGTCATATAGATATTATTGCTAAAGAATTAAAATCAGAATTTAAGATAAACATAGTAAAAGGCACATATTTTTTATTTGATCAATTTAAAGGGATTATATCAAGTAAAGAAAAAGACTTTGGTTATCACGGTGGAGAATTTGAAACATCTATTATGTTATATTTATTTCCAAACCTAGTTAGGCAATCTAAAATTTCAAAACATAGATTATCTCCCGATTATTTATCATCTAAAACCATTTCTTATGAGAAAAATATTAAGAAAGCTTGGGTAACTAAAGAATTAAGTAAAAGTGGAATTATTGGAGATCCTAGAAAATCCAATGCACAGATAGGAAAAAAAATAATTGATATAGTAACACAAAAATTAAATAAAATAATAAATGAGATGTTTTAGATTTTTATTTATTAAGAATTAAATTAAAAAAATTTTTCATATACCTCGTTGTACTCACAATCATATACCTCACAGTTATCCAGCATATATTCAGTTATTTGACTTAAGAATGTACCATGACTGACCAATACAATTTTTTGTAAATTAAGTTTTTTGATAGATAGCAGAAAAGACCTTAATCTCATTTTAATATCATTGTGAGACTCTTGTATAATTTTTTTTTCATTTATGGGTTTGTTATTATTCCACCAAAAATCATTTAAATTATTAAAATCAAAATCATTAAATTCTTTTTTTAATTTTTTTGGTTGTCTTCCTACATCACATGAGTGATACAAATGTTCTCTTATTAATGGTTCAATTACAGGTTTATTAGATGGAAAAACAATAGAGAATGTTTCCAATGTTCTTGTTAAGGGGGAACAAAAATAATTATCAAATTTGAGATTTTTAATTCTATTATTTAATTTTTTTGCTTGCTCAATTCCTCTTTGAGTAATTCTTGCATCATAATAATAAGTTGGATTATCTAAATCTGATGCTGCATTGGCTTCTGACTCTGCATGTCTAATAAGATATAATTTCATTTTTTTACTATAAATACGATAAACGTTATTGCATCAGTAAGTATAAAACTTAGCTTTATTTACGGGAAGAAACGGCCAATAGCAATGGCACAATCATAACTAAAGTTGTTAAGACTGATGGATTAAATAACCAATAAAGAACACCTAGAGAAAATATTAACATCCAGAATTCATTTTTATATAAAAATTTCATTATTTTTTAATTATATTAATTCAAATTATTTTCTACTAATACTTTTTTTACAGTTTCACCCATTACAGAAGGGTTTTTGGAAATTGTAACTCCACACTCTTTAAGAAGTTCTACTTTTTCTATTGCGCTTTCACCATAAGCAGAAACAATTGCGCCAGCATGCCCCATGACACGACCTTTAGGTGCAGTTAGTCCTGCTATATACGCAATTACTGGTTTATTCATATTTTCTTTAGCAAATTGTCCAGCTTCAACTTCTTGTGGGCCACCTATTTCACCTATCATTAAAACTGCAATAGTTTCATCATCATTTTCAAACTTTTCAATTATATCTCTAAAAGAACTTCCATTTATTGGATCACCTCCTATACCCACACTTGTTGAAACACCAATTTCCAAATCTTTAAGTTGTTGTGCAGCTTCATATCCCAAAGTGCCAGATCTACTAACTATTCCTATTTTACCTTCTTTGTAAATGTGGCCAGGCATAATACCTAACATAGATTTACCAGGACTAATTATTCCTGCACAATTTGGACCTACTAATCCCATTTTTTTATCTTTTGGATATCTTCTCATGTATCTTTTTATTTTAACCATATCATGAGATGGAATACCGTCAGTAATAGCCACACAGGTCTTAATACCTGCATCAGCAGCTTCCATTGCTGAGTCAGCTGCAAAGGCTGGTGGGACAAATAAAATTGATGTTGATGCTCCAGTTTGATCTACAGCTTCTTTAACAGTATTAAAAACAGGAAGATTTAAATGAGTCATGCCACCCTTACCAGGTGTTACCCCGCCAACAACGTTAGAACCATACTTAATCATTTCTTCAGCATGAAAACTTCCAATTTTTCCAGTGAAACCTTGGACTAAAATCTTTGTATTTTTGTGAATGATTATAGACATGATTATCCAAGAGCCTTCACTGCTTTATTTGCTGCATCTTCTAAAGTTGATGCTTCAATGTAATTTATATTGCTTTTTTTAAGTATTTCATTTCCCTTTTCGACGTTAGTTCCAGCTAAACGTATAACTAAAGGATGTTTAATGTCAATTTTTGATAAAGCTTGAACAATTCCTTCTGCAACCCAATCACATCTGTTAATCCCCGCAAATATATTAACTAATATTACCTTAACTTTTGTGTCCATCGATATTAATTTAAAAGCTTTAACTATTTTTTCAGGTGTTGCACCTCCGCCAACATCTAAAAAATTTGCAGGTTCACCACCAGCAAGTTTTATCATATCCATTGAAGCCATTGCTAAGCCTGCACCATTAATAATATTACCAATATTCCCATCTAAGCTTACATAATTCATACCTCTGTCAGAAGCATAAACTTCATTTATATTTTCTTGTGTTTTATCTCTAAGTTCTGCAATTTCATCTCTTCTAAACATTGCATTATTATCAAAACTCATTTTACAATCTAATGCTAGTATTTCATCTTGGTGTGATACAACTAATGGGTTAACTTCAACCATTGTTGCATCAAGCTCACTAAAAGCTTTATAACAACCAATAATTGTATTTGCAGCTCTTGAGATCAATTTGGATTCAATTCCTAAACCAAAAGCTATTTCTCTTGCTTGAAATTGTTGAATACCAACTGCTACTTCTATTTTAGATCGTATAATTGTTTCAGGTTTTTCTTTTGAAATTTCTTCGACACTCATTCCACCTTCTGTTGAGGCTACAACCATTATACTTTCTGAAGATCTATCAAACACTAAACCTAAATATAATTCATGTTTGATATCAGTTGCTTCTTCAATATAAATTCTATTTATTATCTTACCCTCTGGACCAGTTTGTTTTGTAATTAATTTTTTACCTAACAATTTATCAGTTGCATCGGCAACTTCTAACGGAGAATTACATATTATAATTCCTCCTGCTTTACCTCTAGCACCAGAGTGAACTTGCGCTTTTACAACCCATTTAGAACCACCAATTTCTCTAGCTTTATTTTCTGCATTTTCTGGACTATAAACAATACCGCCAGTGGGAATTTTAACACCAAAATCTGACAATATTTTTTTTGCTTGATATTCGTGTATATCCATTACTTACTTTCAATTAACTTATTAATATTTACAATATTTTCAGCCATTCTTGCAGATGCAGCATCGATCATTCTTCCATCAAGCTGAGCAGCACCCTTTCCTTCAGCAGCTGCTTTTTCTAATTCTAATAATATTCTTTTTGCTTTATCTATTTCTGCTTTGGGCGGAGAAAAAACTTCATTAGCTAAATCTATTTGCGATGGATGTATTGCCCATTTACCCTCAAAACCAATTGCTGCCGCTCTTTTTGCTGCATCAAGATATCCTTGTTTGTCATTAAAGTCTCCAAAAGGTCCGTCTATTGCTCTTAAGCCATATGATCTACAAGTCATTACTAAAGTTGATAAGCCATGATGCCATTGATCACCAGGATAATCAGGATTTAAACCTCCTATGACAACAGTTCTTGCTCGCATACTTGCAGCATAATCTGCAACTCCAAAGTGTAATGCTTCTAGTCTAGAACTTGATGTTGCAATTGATTGGATGTTAGACATTCCTAGTGCTGTTTCAATTAAACATTCTAAACCTATTCTATTTTTAAATTTTTTATTTTGTTCAATTTGATTGAGCATACAATCAACCATATATACATCAGATGATGAGCCTACTTTTGGAATTAATAATGTATCAATCTTATCACCGACCTCTTCTATAATTTCAATCACATCACGATACATATAGTGTGTATCCAAGCCGTTAATTCTTATAGAGATTGTTTTACCTTCTTCTCTCCAATTGTATTCTTTTATTGCATTTATAACATTTTTTCTTGCATCAATTTTATCATTTGGAGATACTGCATCTTCTAAATCTAAAAAAATATAATCGGCATTTGATTTTAATGCTTTTTCAAACATCTTTGTATTAGAGCCTGGAACTGCCAATTCACTTCTGTGTAATCTAGATTTTGCAGGTTTATAAAATAAATGGCTCATTAAAAAAAAATTATATATTTGATTAATATTATAAAAGCGATAAAAAAATTTAAATATTATAAAGATATTTCTTTAAGGCAATTTTCATCATTATTTTTTGGATTATTTACAATTTTTGATACTGGATAAAAGTCTAAATCATCCTCGATAACACTTTTGTTTTTATGTAGAAATTCATTTTCATTATCATTAAGAAAATCAAGACCCTCATTATGAGACATAATAAGAGGCATTCTATTATGTATATGGGAAAGATTTTCATTGGCCTCCTTAGTAATGATACAGAAAACATTCATTTTTTTATTATCTCTTACTTCTTCCCTCCAAATTCCACCAAAAAATAATAATTCATTTCTAGGAATTGATATTAAATAGGGTTGTTTTTGATTATTTATATTTTTCCATTCATAATATCCATTTGCAATAATAAGACATTTTCTTTTAGTAAATGATTCTTTAAATAAATATTTATCATTAATCGTTTCAATTCTTGCATTAATAACAAATTGAGTAACATTATTTTGTTTACTAAAAAAACTATAACTCCAAATAAAAGTATCTATTAAAAGTTTATGATTATTTTCATAAATAATATTAACGATATTAGAAGGTGATATATTGTAAGACTTATGTGCGTAATTTAAAACTTCTGAGTTAGGAAATAGTTTTGTAATTTTTTCTTTATCTTCAGTGCTTGTAAATCTTCCGCACACTATGATGCTTGTGATAAAGGCATTGGTCTAGAAACACCGACAGTCATCCAGCAATCTTTAAACACACCGTTTTGCTCTACTTTTTCTACTGTCCATTCGAAACCAAATTTTTTTCCATTACTATCTGTAAGCTCTACAAAGTAATATGAACTTTTTTCTTGTTCCTTAACAGGAATTATATTGTGTTCTAAGTGATCAATCATCATTGCGTAAGATGGATTTTTAATCATCCTAATAAAATTGTCTAGAGGACCTGTGTACATTCTATTATTTGGATGTGCAAATTCCCAAGTTTGTTCAATACCAGCATCGTCAAAAGGTAAATTATTTTTTTGTAGTGCTTTTAATTGAATTGAAATAACTTCTTTAGGGCCAATTGAAGGGTCTGGTTTTATCATTTCTCCATAAACATTTTTTGATAATAAAATAAACAAACTAAACAATATAATTTTGTGCATATTTTTAAAATAGTGTAATTACAATTTAAGGCAATATGTATATTTATGATTTTATCCAAGGATTAATAATTGGAGGAACATTAATTATAGCTATAGGACCTCAAAATTTATTTGTAATACAGCAAGGGCTTAAAAAATCTTATGTTTTTACAGTTACTTTATTTTGCAGTCTATCAGACAGTTTACTAATTATAATCGGAATATATCTATCTAATTATATTGTTCAAATTAATCCAAGTATTATAGGAATAATAAAAGTATTAGGAGGAATTTGGCTTATATTTTATGGATTAAATAAAGTTATAAAATTAAATAAATTCAAAGATATAAATAAAGAATTAAATATAATCAACGAATTCGGTAAAATACTAATTACCTTACTCCTCATTACATACGCAAATCCTCATGTTTATCTAGATACAATTATTTTGCTGGGATCATTATCAACAAATTTTAATGATCAATTTTCATTTGGCATTGGAGCAATTTCAGCTAGTTTTTTGTTTTTCTTTTCTTTAGGATATATGTCAAAGTTCTTATCAAAATATATTTATTCAAATAAAACTTGGTTTTGGATTGATCTAACCATTGGCATGCTAATGATTAGTTATGGAATATATTTTATAATTTTTTAAAGAAGGTTTCTAAGTTTTTACATACCTGATCAACATTTAATTTTGTAAATACAAGAGGTGGTTTTATTTTAATAACATTGTCATAAGGGCCATCAGTGCTCAACAAAATACCTTGATTTCTCATATAATTAATAAGCAATTTAGCTAATTTTTTGTTTGGTTTAGACACATTACTATTTTGAATAATATCTATTCCTAAAAAAAGCCCCCTACCTCTAACTTCACTAATATATTTTTTATATTTAAGTTGAATTTTTTTTAATTTTTTTAAAAAATAATTACCAACTAACAAAGCATTTTTTTGTAATTTATTATTATCAATTGTCTCTAATACTGCTTTACCGATAGCGCAGGAAACGGGATTACCACCGAATGAATTAAAATATTCCATCCCATTATTAAAAGTTGAAGCTATTTTATCTGTAGTTATAACAGCAGCTATAGGATGACCATTACCCATAGGTTTTCCCAAGGTTACTATATCAGGAACGACATCATGCTCTTCAAATGACCAAAAATTTCTTCCAACGCGTCCAAAACCAGTTTGTACTTCATCAACAATACATAATGCATTGTTTTTTCTAATTTCTGAAAATATTTCTTTTAAATAATTTTTTGGAAGAATTACTTGACCACCACAACCAAGTATACTTTCAGAAAAAAAACATGCAATTTTTGTTTCTTTAATTTTATTTCTAATTACTGTTTTAGCTTCATCTATATATTTTTGAATCCAATTTGAATTTTGATATCTCCACTTACCTCTTAAAGGATCAGGCATATCTAATACGTGAACATAATCTTTTTTACCTAAACCACCCTTACTATTAAATTTGTATGGACTTAGATCAATTAAAGCATTGGTATGCCCATGATAAGCATTGTCCATCACAAAGACATCTTTTGCACTAGTATAAGTTTGAGCTATTCTATAAGCTAAATCATTAGCTTCAGATCCTGTACATACGAAAAATATCTTATTTAATTTCTTTGGAAACTTACTTAAAAGTAATTCACTATAATCGTTAATTGTATCGTATAGATATCTCGTATTAGTATTAAGTTTTAAATTTTGCTTAGTCATAGCTTCATGTACATAGGAATTTGAATGCCCAACATGGGAAATATTATTTACACAATCTAAGTATCTCCTGCCATATCTATCAAAAAAATACTGATCTTTAGCTTCAAGCATATGAAGAGGTTCCTTATAAGAAATTGATAAATTATCAGAAATATTTTTTCTTCTTTTTTTTAAAGTATCTTTAAAATTATTATTATTAGAATAAAAAGATTTTGGAATTCGTAGAATTAAATTTGGATCAGGTGAAATTTTATTCCAAATATTGAATAAAAATTCTTCACCTACTCCTGGAAAATTCTTATCATGTCCTAATAAATCTAAAATAATTTGAAAATGTAAATGTGGTAACCATTTTCCATTTTCATTAGAATTACCAATTTTACCAATCCATTCACCTTTCTTAATTTTTTTTCCAATTTTTAGTTTTTGAAACATTATTTTGGATAAATGCCCGTATAAAGTATAAAATTTATATTTTTTAAAACTATGTTCCAAAACTAGAGTGGGACCATAGTCATATTTAAAATTATTATTTTTTAAAATTATAATTTTGCCATCTATTGGCGCAAATAAATCTGTTCCTTGATCAATAAAGATATCTACGCCTAAATGAATATTACGTCTTTCATTCGCATTTAATTCAGAAATAAAGTTAGGTCCCTTATAAACTTTTCTTTTTTCATTGTATAAACCTATTCCTATACGAGAATTATCTTCCTTAAATATTTTATTAACTCTTTTCTTAAGCAAACTATTATCTGGGTTACCTTTTAATAAAGGTGAATCAGAACTTAATTTTAAGATAGATTTATTTTTATCAAGTAAATTAAAATTAAAAATATTACCAAAGTTGAATTTATTTATATAATTTATAGTTTCATTATGGTGGTGAATAATATCAAAGCCGCATATTTCGCGAACAATATATATTAAAAAATTGATAGGAATTTTGTCTAATTTTTCTAATAAAGACCAGGCATCTTTCTCACTAATACTTAAATATTGATTTGATGGATATTTAATTCTTTGTTTTTTTGCCATTACTACAGTAATCATAAGTCTTGACTTACATAATGATATTAATGAATTAATTTCATCCTCATTAATAGAAAACTGTTTATTGTACTCTGTGATTATATTTTTAAGTGTAAGATAAATATTATTATTATTCATTAATGCATAGGAAAGACATATAGCTAAATCATTTATTGTTGGAGAATAAATAGAATCTCCATAATCTAGTAAACCACAAACATTATTTTTTTTAATAACAATATTATAATTATTTGGATCTGAATGAGTAATTGAATATCTTAATTTATTTAAATTATTTTTTACAAATTTTTCATATTCTGAAAAACATTTTAATAAAATTAATTTTTTTGAACCTGTAAAAATATTAATATCTTTTTTAATCCATTTTATATTTGATGGATCCCAAATAAAATTTCTATGAGCATCTATATGGTTAAATGCTTGCAATTTAGTTGATACTTTTCCAAGTAACTTACCTAAAGAATTTTCAATTTTATCGTTACTTTTGGTATCTCCATACATTCGCCCTTCAATATAAGATAAGATCCTAACAAAGCATTCTCTATTTTTTGTATCTAAATATTTTACAATCTTTGTATGGTATATTTTGGGTATAAAAGATTTAAGACTTAGATCACTTCGTAAATAATTAATTAATCTATCTTGGTATTTTAGTATATTTATTTTTTCTGATGGGTTTGAAATTTTTAATACATATTTTTTTTTATTATTTATGAATATAATAAAATTTATGTCCCTTTCACTATCAAGTTGTTTAATTTTGAGTAATTTATTTCTTAAGAAAGAAAAATTAATCTTTAACCATTTAATTAAATGTTTATTATCAATAATAGGTGGATCAACATCAAAAACTGACATAAAAGGTGTATAGTTCATAATGCTGAAATCTAAAAACATTTTTGTTTGTATTGGGGCAATTCATCACGATTATTTATTAAATCTTAAAAAAAATATTATTAATTTTAGATCTAATCAAATTACACAAAAAAGCAGAATTGGTGGAGTAGCCTACAATATTGCAGAATTGCTTTCGAATTTTGTTGATGTAAACTTTTATAGTTTAGCTATCAATGAAGAGATTAGAAAAAAAATCTCAAAAAAAATATATTTTCATCAAGTGAATAAAAGTTATGCAGATAGATACTATTTAGCTTTATCAGATAAAAATAATAAATTTTTATTAGGATTAGCTAACACAGATGAATATGAAAATAATAAATCTTTAAAAATACCAAACATCAAGAATAAAAATATAATATTTGATCTAAATTTTTCTAAAACCTATTTGGAAAAATCAATAAATAAACTATCAAAAAAAAATAAAATTATAGTGTGCGCAACATCAGTGCATAAAGTAATTAAAATTAAAAGGATTATAAATAAAATTGATTTTATATTCTTAAATAAAGCAGAGTTACTTAAACTTACAAATTCTTCAAATATAATAGTAGGTGTAAAAAAAATATTAAAACAAAATAAAAAAATAAAAATAATTACTACTAATTCAAAAAATAATGTAATCTTTGGAAGTAATGAATTTATAAAAAGAATAAAACCCCCATCAATCAAAGTAGTAAACGAAAATGGAGCTGGAGATGCACTAGCAGCTATGATGCTGTATTTGTTCAGTATAAATGAAAAAATGAATTATATTCTGAAAACTTCTGTAGCATGCGGATCTTATTATGCTAGTGGTAAAAGTCTAAAAACTAATAGTGATTTTTTAAAAATTATAAATCTTTCTAAGAAAGTGAGTGTACAATAGTATGCATGAAATATTTGAGATAAGTAAAAAAGTTCAAGAAGCAATAAATAGAAAAAAACCAATAGTAGCTTTAGAAAGTACATTGATTAGTCATGGATTGCCCTATCCAGAAAATATTAAAGTCGCAAATGAGTCTATAAAGGCTGTTGAAGATAACGGTGCAATTGCTGCAACAATAGGAATAATTAGAGGTAAGGTTAAAATAGGATTATCGCAAAAAGATATTCAAATATTAGCAAAAGAGAAAAATGTACAAAAAGTTTCAAACCACAACATAAATTTATCAATATTTAATAAAGAAAATGCTGCTACGACAGTAGCAAGTACGATTTCTATAGCTTCTAAATTTCAAATAAGATTTTTTGCAACAGGAGGAATTGGTGGTGTGCATCTAAATGCTGAAAATACCAATGATGTATCTGCAGATCTATATGCACTTTCTGAGAATTCAAATTTTGTAATCTGTAGTGGTGCTAAATCTATTTTAGATTTAAGTAAAACAAATGAACTTCTTGAAACTTTAGGAATTACAAGAATTGGTTATCAAACAAATTATATGCCTGGTTTTTGGTATGAAGAAACAGAAAATAAAGTCGATAATAAATTTGATGAAATTCATGAAATTTCTTCTTTTTTAAAACTTAATGAAAATATAGAAAATAAAAAATCAATTCTCATATTTAATAAAGTTCCATTTGAAAAAGCGCTTAATAAAAATGATGTAGAAAAATGGATAAATAATGCAACAATAAAAGCTTATAGAAATAATATTAGTGGAAAAGAATTAACACCATTTCTTATAAAAGAAATTAACGAACAATCAAAAAATCAAACTCTAAATGCTAATGTATCTTTAATAATTAATAATGCAAATTTAGCTGCAAAGATTGCAAAGAGTTTTTATACTTAAGGTAATAACGATAATTTAGTTTTAAGTAATTGAAAAAATTTTTCATCATTAGCTTCATTCATTACAAAACAATTTACTGGTCTTTTGGTAACACCAAGCCAATCAACAACGGTCTCCCCTCTTGTTAATTCAGAATTTTCTTCAACTGTGACATTAACTTCTTTTCCACTAAAAATTGATGGATCTAATAAATATGCAATGACACATGGGTCATGCAAAGGCGTTTCCTCAGTTTCGTACAATTCTTTATGAAATATTGTATAAAATTCCATTAGTTCTCCAAAAAACTTAGAACTTTTATTTTTATTTTCATTCATTGATTTGATAATTTTTGAATTTACATTGACCTGATGAGTAACATCTAAACCCATCATTGTTAAAGGAATGCCTGATTCTAAAACAATATTAGCTGCATGTGGATCCACATAAATATTAAATTCAGCTGAAGGTGTAGTATTTCCTAAGCACATAGCAGCCCCACCCATAAAAACTATTTCTTTTATATTTTCTTTAATAGACGGATCTTTTTTTAAACTTAAGGCAATATTTGTAAGAGGTCCTGTTGGACATAAATAAATTCGCTCTATTGAAGATTTACAAGTTTCTACTATGAAATCAACTGCATGTTTTTCTTGAGGTTTATAATTTGTATCTATTATTATAGGATCACCTTTTTTATCTAATCCAGTTTTTCCATGAACATATTCAGCTGTAAATAATTCATAATGAATAGGTTTATTTGCACCAGAGTAAACTTTGATGTCCGTTCTTTCAATTAACGTACAAACTTTAAGAGCATTATTTACTGTGTTATTTAAACCACTATTTCCACCAACACAAGTGATACCCAGTAAGTCAATCTCTTTAGAAGAAGCAGCTAACATTATTGCTACAGCATCATCATGACCTGGATCACAATCTAAAATTATTTTTTTAGTCATTAATGAAACTTTTAAGAGGTATTGAAGATCTTTGTAACCAATTCCATTCAGGATAATCGTTGTTATTATCAATTACATGAATTGTGTAAGCATGTCTTGATTTTAAACTTGTATTCTCACATGAATAATGAGGAAGTCTACCATGCAATAAAACAAGTGATCCTTTTTTTACTTCTACAAAAGTATCAGTTTCAGGAAATGGTTCATCATTTAGATCTATCATTTGCATTTTACCATCTACTTTTTTAAAAAGTTTTCTTAATGGGCCTTTATGACCTCCACTTGCAACTTGTAAACATCCGTTTGTTTTATTTGCGTCTTCTAATGCAAACCAGAAACCGATAGTGCTTTCTGGCTGAGTATATAAAAAAGTAGAATCTTGATGACAAACTACTTCACCACCTATTTTAGGTTGCTTAAAAATATACATTGACTGAAGTAATTTTGGTTTTGAAAAACCAAGTGATAAAGCAATATCTTGAAGTTTTTGTTTATGAGAAAATTTATGAAAAACTTCATCTAAGTCATGCAACGCATGACCGATTTTATTTACAATAAAATGTTTATTTTCTTCTATGTTACCATCATTTAAATTAGCTTTTTCTTCAAAGAAGAAACGAATTTTATCTCCTGATTCTAAAAAATAACTATCATCATTATGAGCTTGATTGACTGTATCAAAAATAGATTTTTGATTATTAAAATTATTATGTTCGATAAGATATGATGATCGTTCCATTAATTCATCACATTCTTTATCTGTGTTGAAATTTTCTATAACCAAATATCCGTTATTATTCCAAAAATTAATCATTTCATTGTTTAAGGGTAGATCATTTGTTGAGAAATATTTCATTATATCCCTATTAATTTTGTTAAGAATGGTAAACCAACTTTAATAAGATTTAATAACTGTGGTATCAAGAATTTTCCAGTTGTTGCAAGAAAGAAGACAATACCTCCAATTATGACTATTAAAATTAAATTTCTATAAAAGTTTCCATAATTATTATATTGTGATTTGGCTCTTGATCTCAAAATAAATAATATAATTACTATAACAATTAAAACTATTAACAATCGGATCATATATTTTCTATATTTAGTAATAATTAATTTGCAATACTAATTATATCTTAATAAATAGTTTTTAGTAAATGATCAGATTAAGCATATTATTTTTATCAATTTTTTCTTTAATTTATGGAATTTTTTTTTTAATTTTTCCATATAGTTTTGTGAATTTAACTGTTGCTGAAAATACCAATATAGCATGGCTAAGAAATCTTGGCGGAGCTATAACGGGTCTTTTATTTATTGGTCTTTTAATGATTTACTTAAATACAAAGGGCTCAATCAGATTACTTAATGTTATTATTATTACATCCATAATACAGACTTCAGCTTTGATATATTCAAGAATAGCAAATGAATTTTCTGCAAATAATTTAATAATTATTGATATAACTATTTATGCCGCAATAATTGTTACTATTTATTTATTATTCATTTCAATTAGATTTAAAAAACTGTTTATTTAAATTTAAAAAAAATTCTAAGTAATAAAAAAATAATTAATAGTAAAAAAATTAAAATTAATTCAAATGATAATATATTACTAAGTTGAAATTCTTTAACTTCAATAAGATCAGAAAATTGATTACCAATAAATGAAAAAAAAAGAAAATAAGGAGTAAAACCAATAAAAGATGAAATTATAAATTTAGTTTTAGAAATATTTAATGTTGATAAAAATAAATTTTGAACAAATAATGGCACTCCAAAGACAAGTCGTAATAAAACTAAGTATTCAAAAGATGATTTTTTAATAATTTTATTTAGTTTAATACTAAATTTTTCAATTTGTTTATTAAAATATTTTTTAAATATATTTTGAAAAAAAAGAAAAAAACATAAACTACCCAAAACTATATTGGTAATATTTATTATATAACCTATAACAAACCCAAAAAAGAAACTTGATGTAAGTATAATAATTAAACTCCCAGGTAATGAAAAGGTAAAATATAATAATGAAAATAAAAAATATAAAATTAAAGATAATTCAAAATTGTTTTTAATTAATAAATCAAATTGAATTAAAAAATTTAAAATTAAATCAATCATTTAATAATTTTAAAACCTTTAAAAAAAATAAATGATGTAATAATCAAAGTTAATAAAATAAAAAATATTATAAAGATATTTTCAAGTAAATTAAATGAAAATTCATTATTAAATGAATTCCTAAAAAAGCTTACAACATAATAGTAAGGATTATATAAAAGTATAGCCTTCAAATTATCAGGAAGATAATTTATTGAAAAAAAGGTTCCGGATAAAAAATTAATTGGCGCAACAAAAAAGCTCGAGAATGTACTTTGTGAATCCCATGAATTAAAAATTATTCCTACGAAACATCCTAAACATGAGAAAAATATTATAACTAAAAATAAGTAGTAAAAAAAATAAAAAAAATTATAAATTTCAATATCTATTAAAAAAGTAAATATAAAAAAATTAAACAGTGCTAAAATAATTCCAATAATAAGAGATGTGAATATTAACGATATTAATATTTCAATCCTATAGATAGGTGCCATTAACCAATCATCTAAAGAACCAATTTGTTTCATATGAATTAAAGTAGCAGACGAATTATCGTAACTTTCCTGAGCAACAATCATAATGATTAATCCAGGAGCAATAAATTCAACGAAAGAACCTGAATCCATAGAAAGTGAGTAATAATTTTCTACTGTTATAAAAACTAATATAAATAGAAGATTTGTAGTTACGGGGGCTAATAAAGAATAATGATACTCTTGTAGAAATTCTTTTATTCTAAATGCGATTATTGAATAAATCGCACTAAAATTTAACATCAATTAAGATTACTTAGAAAAGTATTTTTGAACAAGATCCACCCAAAAATTTACACCAATAGGTAATAAATTATCATTAAAATCATACTTTGTTGTATGTAAATGAGCGCTATGTTCTGCATCTCCTTGACCAAGATAAAGATAAGAACCAGGTTTTTTTTCTAACAAATATGAAAAATCTTCTCCTCCCATTGACGGGTCAATATCAGTAATAACTTTATCATCACCGACTAAATCTTTAGCTACATTTGCAGCAAATTTTGTTTCTTCTTTAGAATTAATAGTAGGTGGATATTTATTTACTAAATCAAACTCAATTTTTATTTCTGCGCCATGTGCATCGGCTATACCTTTACATAATTCATTTAATCTTTTCTCTATATATGCTCGTGTTTCTCTTCTAAAAGTTCTAATGGTCCCACCCATTTTAACTTGATCGTCAATTACATTATACGCTGTGCCAGCATTAATTTTTGTAATACTTATAAGAGCTTTATCAACAGGATCTGTGGATCTACTTATAATTGTTTGAACAGCAGAAATAACTTGTGCAGAAATCACTACGGGATCAATTGCTAGATGAGGTGATGCAGCATGACCACCCTTACCTTTTACAGTAATATCAAACTCATCAACTGCTGCCATCATTGGCCCACTATTTACACCAAACGTACCTAGAGGTAACTCAGGCCAATTATGAAGTGCATACACTTCATCAATTTTAAAATCATTAAACATACCATCTTGAATCATTTTTTCTCCTCCAGCAAAACCCTCTTCTCCTGGTTGAAAAATAAAATATACTCTTCCATCAAAATTATTATTTTCACTTAGATATTTCGCTGCTCCAAGAAGCATTGTGGTATGACCATCGTGACCACAACCATGCATCATACCTTTATTTTTAGATTTATGATTAAATTCATTTTGTTCTGGCATAGGAAGAGCGTCAAAATCTGCTCTTAAACCAATTGTCTTATCATTAGTAACCTCATTACCATCTACCCAAGCCACAACACCTGTATTAGCGTAACCATCTTTAAATTTAATATTAAATTCACTTAACTTATTTTTGATATATTTTGATGTTTCAAATTCTTGAAGGCCTATCTCAGGAATTTTATGTAAATCCTGACGCCATTCTGTCATCTGACCTTGCATTTGATTTATGCTGTTTAAAATTGGCATTATAGTATTCCGAAGAAACCTTTTTTATTTAGTTTTTCTTCGCATTGTTTTAGTTGTTTATTAAACATCTTAGTATTTCTTTCTACATTTTTAGCAACATCAATCAACCAATCTTTACTTTTAAATGACTCTTTCGACCATCCGTTTTGACCTTCATGGTATGCTAAATATTGATTATAGTAATCATTTTTTGAAATTCCAATCATATTTTCAGACTGCGTTGTGTACCATCCAATAAAATCAGTTACATCTTTAAAATTTGCCCTTGATGCATTTTGATTTCCAGTTTTATTCTTATACCAATCCCATGTAGGATTTGTTATTTGTGCATAACCAAAAGCAGTTGATGGTCTAGATGTTGGTATAAAACCCAAAAATTTTTTTCTTTTTGGTTTTGCAAATTGAGTAAAAGATGATTCTTGTTTTATAACTGCTAATTGGAACGCAATTGGGGTATTCCATTTGTCATAAGAATTTTTAGTTGCTTTATACCAGCTTTTCTTTTCATCAAAAATTATGCAACTATCAGCAGTATTTGTTAACTGATTTGAAGTGCATGCATATAAAAATAACAACGCAATATATAATAATTTAAAAAAATTATCAAATTTCATTATAAATCTGAATACCATAACTTTTACTTATATAGTCTTAAATATGGCAAAAAATTATTGCTTACTATTGAATTATAGATATGAATGCTTAAATTTCAAAAATGGCAGAAAAAACTAAAGAAAATTTAACATTTCAAGCTGAAGTCAGTAAGCTTTTAGATCTTGTTGCTAATTCTCTTTATAGCGAAAGAGAAATATTTTTAAGAGAATTAATATCTAATTCTGCAGATGCCTGCGAAAAATTAAGATATCAATCACTCTCCAAAAAAAATCTTCTAAAAGATGAAAAGGATTTAAAAATAAATATCAGAGTTTCAAAAAAGAAAAAAATTATAGAAATTGAAGATAATGGAATTGGAATGTCTAAAAATGAACTGATTGATAATTTAGGAACTATAGCGAGATCAGGAACTAGTAAATTTATTGAAGCAATGAAAAATAAAAAAAGTAATGATATTTCTGCAATTGGACAGTTTGGTGTTGGTTTTTATTCCTCATATATGGTTGCGGACAATGTTGAAGTGCTTTCTAAAGATGCTGAAAATGAAGAAACAAATCTTTGGTCTTCCAATGGAAAAGAAAATTATACCATAGAAGATGCAAAAAAAGATAAAAGAGGCACTTGTATAACACTAAATATAAAGAAAGATGCTGATGAATTTTTAGATTCATTTCGTTTAAGATCAATTATAACAAAATACTCAAATTATATTCCTTTCCCAATTTATCTTAAAGATCTTGACGATAAAGAAAAAGAAGAAAAAATAAATGAAGGTAGTCCATTATGGTTAAAAGATAAAAAAGATATAAAAGAGGAAGACTATAAGCAATTTTATAATAATATTTCATTTAACTTTGATGATCCCTTAAAAACTATTCATTATAATGCTGAGGGTGTTATTAGTTATAAGGCTTTACTGTATTTTCCAACAAATCAACCTATGGATTTATTCAATGCTGATAGGAAAAATAAAATAAAATTATATGTTCAAAAAGTTTTTATTACTGATGATTGTGAAGATATAATTCCTAATTGGTTACGTTTTATTCCAGGGGTAGTCGACTCACAAGATATTTCTCTAAATATAAGTAGGGAAATGCTTCAAAATAATCCAATTATTACAAAAATAAAAAAAGGTATTACAAATAAAATTTTAAGTGAAATTGATAGCTTGGCTAAGAAAGAAAAGGATAAATTTGAAACATTTTGGAATAATTTTGGTCCTGTACTAAAAGAAGGGTTATACGAACATAATGATCATCATGAAAAAATCTTACCGCTATTGAGGTTTGAAAATTCTTTAAATGATAAAAAAATATCTCTTGAAGAGTACACTAAATTAATGGCTAAAGATCAAAAAGAAATTTATTATTTTGCTAATACTGATAAAGATCATATTAAAAACTCCCCTCAATTAGAAGTTTTTACTGATAAAAAGATACCAGTTTTGTTTATGATTGATGCAGTAGATGAGTTTTGGATACAAAATGTAAATAAATTTAAAGATTTAGAATTTAAATCAATAACCAAAGGTAAAGTTGATGTTTCAAAAGTTGGTGAAAAATCAAGTAAGAAAGATGAAGATAAAAAAGAAATAGATAGTAAAATCAATGATTTAATTAACATACTTAAAACAGAGCTTAAAGAGACTATATCTGATGTTATTGTATCTAAGAGATTAACCAAAAGCCCAATTCTGCTTGTTGCAGAAGAATCTGGGATGGATATAAATATGGAAAAACTAATGAAAATGCATAATCAAAAAACTCCTGTTTCAAAAAAGATACTTGAAATTAATCCAAACCATCCGATGATTGTAAATTTATCTCAAAATTTAACAAAAATTGACCATAAAAAAGCTTCAAATTTAATTTTAGATCAAGCTAATATATTAGATGGTAATATTCTCTCAAATCCATCTGCTTACTTAGAAAATTTAACTGAAATTTTTATTAAGTAACTGAATTTATAATTTTATTATTATTAAAAAATTCAACAAACTGGTTAGCAACCATTTCTGCTACAACTATTTGTGCTTCATCAGTAGAAGCAGCAATATGTGGAGTTAAAATTATATTATCTAGATTATAAAACCCACTTTCTTCTAAAGGCTCATTTTTAAAAACATCTAATGCAGCACCTTTGATTTCTTTTTTTTCTAGAGCATTTTTAAGATCATCTTCATCAACTAAGTTACCTCTAGCGGTATTGATAATAATACAATTTTTTTTCATTAGTGATAGATGATTTTTATTAATAATCGGGCCTCCATCCTTGTTGGGCTTACAGTGAAAAGAAATTATATCTGATTCTTTGATAATCTCATCGATAGAACGAGAATTATATTCAGGATAGTTATCCTTAATTGTCTCAAAGTATGAAGAAAATATTGAAACGTGCATTCCCAATACATTTGATATTTCTGCAACTCTTTTGCCTACATTACCAAAACCTAAGATACCAATTTTCTTGCCTTTAATTTCATTTCCTTTTAATTGCTTTTTTTCCCAAAGACCCTTATGAGTTGTCTCATTGGCAATAGTAATTTTTCTTTGTAATGCAAAAATTAAACCAATTGTGTGTTCTGCTGTAGCATTTGTATTTCCTCCTGGAGTATTCATTACGATAATATTTTTATTTTTAGCTGCTTCCACATCAACATTATCTACTCCTGCCCCTGCCCTACCTATAATTTTTAAATTTGAAAGAGAATCAATTAAATCATTTCGCACTTTAGTTGCAGAACGAATGATTAAACCATCATAGTTATCAATTATTTTTTTTAATTCTTCAGGAGATAAGTTTGTTTTTGTATCAACTGAAATGTTATTCTTTATTAAAATTTCAGATGCTATGTTATCTAGTGAATCTGATATTAGTACTTTAGGCATGTTTTGATTTAATCTCTGAATAGGCCCAATCTATCCAAGGTAAAACTAATTCTACATCTGAAGTTTGAACCGTGCCTCCAGCCCATATTCTAAAAGAAGGCGGCGCTTTTGGATATCCATTACAATCAAATCCAACATTATTATCAGAGAGTAATTTGCAAATGTCAGCCATTACAGCTCTTTGACCACTTTCATCTTTATTAGTAAACCAATCTTCAATAATTTTAAAAGTTATCCCAGTGTTTGAAATATAATTCTCATCTTCAATTTCAGATAAAAAAGTAACCCAATCTCTTTCATTAATCCATTCTCGGATTTTTTGTAAAGAATTCTGAGATTTGGAGATTAATGAATTTAATCCTCCTTGAGAAGAAACCCAGTTTAAAGAATCAATAATATCCTCAACACATATCATTGATGGTGTGTTAATTGTATTTCCTTCAAAAATACCTTTTATTAATTTTTGTTTTTCAGCCAATCTAAATAATTTTGGTACTGGCCAGCTAGGTGTAAAACTTTCTAATCTTTCAACAACGCGTGGAGAAATTGCAATCATTCCATGAGCGGCCTCTCCTCCAAGTATTTTTTGCCAAGACCAAGTTATAACATCACATTTATTATAATCTATAGGCATGCCAAAAATTGCTGAAGTTGCATCACAAATTGTTAGACCTTTTCTGTCATCAGGTATCCAATCTCCATTTGGAACTTTGACACCAGATGTTGTTCCATTCCAAGTAAAAATAACGTCATTATCAAAATTGACTTTGCTTAGGTCAGGTAGTTTCCCATAATCTTCTTCATGAATATTTAAATTATCTAATTTTAATTCACTGATTGCATCGATTACCCAATCTTTACCAAAATTTTCCCATGCAAGAATATCGACTCCTGTTTTACCTAAAAGGCACCACATAGCAGCTTCTAAAGCACCTGTGTTTGATCCAGGCATGATACCCAATAAATAATCATCAGGTAATTTAAGAATATCTTTAGATTTATCTATTGCTTCTTTTAATCTAGCTTTACATTCAACAGATCTGTGAGACCTACCAGTTAAAGCATTACTCAAAACAGATATTTCCCAGCCTGGTCTTTTTGAAGTTGGTCCACTTGAAAAATTTGGATTGTTAGGTTTACTATTAGGTTTATTCATACATTTTTTTCAAACTCATAAACTACTAAGCCGTCTAAAGGTTTTGGATCAAACCATGTTGATTTAGGGGGCATAGTCAAATTTTTATTCGCGACTGTAATAACATCACTTATTGAAGATGGGAAGATAGAAAATGCCACACTATCATTATTTTCATCAACTTTTTTTTCTAAAGCTTCCAAACCATGACATCCGGCAATAAATCTTATTCTTTCATCATTGTTAACATCAGATATATTTAAATGTTTTTTGAAAATAAAATTATTTAAAATATTAATATCTAGCGTATCAACAAAATTATCAGTTTTTAATTCAGTTTTAAAATGTAATGAATACCAATTTTTTTCATGATACATTCCAAATTGTTTATTAGATTGAGGTTTGAAAGGATTTTTTTCTTTTTTTATTTCGAAGTTTTCAGAAAGAATGTCTAAAAAATTTTCTTCACTCAAACCATTTAAATCTTTAACAACTCTATTATAATCAAATATTTTAGCCTCATCACTTGGAAACGCCGCTATCATAAAATCTTCTTGTAAAATATTTTTATTATAATTTAATTCACCAATAATTTTCATTGCACCCATTCTATGATGTCCATCAGCAATATAAAAATTATCTACCTCATTTAAAAACAAAGAAGATAGCTTTTTGATGAAAGATTCATCAGAGACACACCAAAGTTTATGAACAGATTTATCAAAACTTTCAAAATCATAGTCTGGAGTATTTGATGTTATAGAGGATAATAAATCTTTTATCTTATTGTTTTTGTTATATACCACATAAATAGGACCAATTTGTGTTTTTATATTTAACATTTGCTCTGCTCTTTCTCTCATCCTTGTTTCATAAATTTTTTCATGCGCTTTAATTTTTTCTTCTACGAAATCTGATATTTTAGAAAGAGATAAAAAACCAAGTTGAGTATGGCCTTTAAATTCAATTTGATAAATGTAATAAAATAATTCTTTATCTTTTTTAATTACGTCATTTTCTTTCATTTCATTAAAATGTGATTTAGCTTCTAAGAGAGTATCTGCTTCTTTTAATTGCCCAACAGGATTCAAAATTTTTAAATAATTCCAATAATTATTTTTTTTAAATATTTCTATATTTTCAATACTTAAATGATCAGTAGAGGGAGCAATTAAATTTTTTGCATCTTCGTTGTAAGGACGTGTTCCTTTAAAAGGTTTAATTTCAACCATAATCAAGAAACACCTTTAATTAAATAAAAAAAAATTTAAACTTAAATTACGCTACTTCTGGTATTTGAGAAATAGATTTACCTATTCCATCATCATCAATAACATCATCAGCCATTGATCCATTTAGATAATCATCATAAGCTGACATATCAAAATATCCATGACCACATAAATTAAAGAGAATAGTTTTTGACTCGCCATTTTCTTTACATTCTAAAGCTGCATCAATAGCGCCTTTGATTGCATGGTTTCCTTCTGGAGCAGGAATAATTCCTTCTTGTTTTGCAAAGGTTAAACCAGCTTCAAAACATTCTTTTTGACCGTAAGCCTTTGCTCTCATCAGACCTAACTCATATAAGTGGCTTAAATGATAAGACATGCCATGGTATCTTAATCCACCAGAGTGATTAGCAGGCGGTAAGAAATCAGATCCAAGAGTATGCATTTTAATTAATGGAGTCATTTTTGCCATATCACCATGATCATAAGCATACTTACCCTTAGTAAATGAAGGACATGATGCAGGCTCGCAACCAATTATATCAATTTTTTGACCACCTCTTAACTGTTGTCCTAAAAATGGAAACATTAATCCAGAAAGATTACTACCACCACCTGTACAGCCAACAATAATATCAGGATAATCTCCAGCCATCTCCATTTGCATAATAGCTTCATTACCATTTATAGTTTGATGCATTAGAACGTGGCCTAAAACACTTCCAAGTGAGTATTTTGCTTTACCTCCACTTTTAACAGTTGCTTCTATTGCTTCTGATATAGCTATTCCCAAACTACCAGGGTTATCAGGATTTTCTGATAATAACTTGTTACCAAAGTCAGTTAAATTAGATGGACTAGCATGACAGTTAGCACCGAACGATTGCATCATTAATTTTCTGTAAGGTTTATGATCAAAACTAACCTTAACCATGAAAACTTCTATATCTATACCAAAGATCTGACCTGCAAAAGCTAGTGAACTTCCCCACTGACCTGCGCCCGTTTCAGTAAAAATTTTACTAATTCCTTCTTCTTTATTAAAAAATGCTTGCGGAACTGCAGTATTTGGTTTGTGACTTCCTGTAGGACTAACACCTTCATATTTGTAATAAATTTTAGCTGGTGTATCTAAAAACTTTTCTAACCTTCTTGCCCTAAATAAAGGAGAAGGTCTCCATTGTTTGTATACTTCTCTTACTGGCTCAGGAATTTCTATTTCTCTTTCGGTAGAAACTTCTTGCATAATTAAACTCATTGGAAATAAAGGAGCAAAGTCATCAGGACCAGCTGGTTGTTTAGTTCCAGGGTGTAATGGTGGTGGTGGTGGACTTGGTAAGTCTGCATTAATATTATACCAAAACTTTGGTGCTTTATTTTCTTCAAGTAAGTATTTAATTGAGTCGCTCATAATAAAAGTATATTGGACTATAAAAAATTAAATTTCAACCATAAATGAAATACTTTAACTTCAAAAATGTGTCAATTTTTATTGCTGTTTTATTAGTATTATATGTTTTTTACGGATATTTTACTCATTGATCTTTTTTGCCCAACAAACAGACCAATAAAAACTAAAATAATTCCGACTACAGAACTAAATACTATTTGTTCAGAAAGAAATATGAATCCCCATATTAATGCAAAAACAGGAATTAAATAGGCAACATAAGACAAGAAAACCGGACCAGATTGTTTAACTATATGATAGCGCATATGAAATGCAATAGCTGTTGGAAAAACACCTAAATAAATAATAGAAATTAAAGAAATATTATTAATATTATTCTCATAATTAATAAAATCATAGAATAAAAAAGGTAATGATATTATCGCTCCAAATAATGTAGCAAAAGTAGTAATCGAAATAGGGCTTAATTTCTTTAATTTATTATAAGCAGCAATATTTGAAATCATATAGCCAAATGCAGCTATAATCACAAAAATTTTTGCTATAGTACTAATATAGTTTTCATCTTGAAAATTAAATTTACTTATATCTAAAATAAAAATAATACCTACAAAACCTATAATAATTGATAAAAATTTAACCCAAGTAAACTTATCGTCTGAAGTTAAAACATGAGACATTAGTAATGTTATTAAGGGACCAACCGACATTAATAACCCTGCAGTAGAAGAAGGAATGTATTGTTCAGCCCAACTAATCAGATAGAATGGTAAAAAATTTCCGGTAATGCCAATAAATGAAAGAATTAAAACTAAATCGAGATTTAATTTAGGATGATTGTTATATGAATAATATAAAATAATTAAGAAAATTGATGCTATAATTAATCTTAAGGAAGCAATACTTGTAGGTGTAAAACTAGACAGACAAATTTTAATAACAAAAAAAGAAGATCCCCAAATTGCAGCTAAAATTATAAGAAGGATTAAATTATTTGATAATAATTTATTAAACAAAAATTAGATTTTATTTTTTGGTTGTGGAATTTCAATATTTTCAGAAGGTTTCATAAATTCATTTCTTCTTCCATCCCAGAGATAATCTGCGTAATCAAATTCTGTAATCATTCTGTCAGATCGTTCAAATGTTAAACCGTATTTCCTACAATAACTGGCAAATTCTTCTGCATTATCTATTGGTAAATTTTCTACAGTCCATTTTCTAGAACTTCTATCGAATTTGAAACCATTTTTTTTAAACCAATCTCTGTGATAATATGAATCTCTACCAAAAGCTGAAAAAGTAATTTTCTTCGTCATAATGATATGTGCTCTTACATGAAAAACTTAGAAATAACAAATTTAATTTTTAAAATTAATTTTATTTAAAATAGTAGAAATCTATTAGTATTTATAATAAGATAATCTAATGGATCTTTACAGTAGCAGTGAAATTACAGTTCATCAATTAAATGAGCTCAAGCAAGATGACAAAAAAATTCAAATTATAGATGTAAGAGAGGATACTGAGAGAGATCATGCCCATATTAAAGGTACAATACACATGAAACTTTCAGAGATTGCTAAAAGATACACCGAATTAGATAAGAAAAAAAATATTTTTGTAATGTGTCATACCGGTACAAGAAGCCAAGCTGTATGTAAATGGCTTAAAGCACAAGGTTATAATCATTGTGTTAATGTACTTGGCGGAATAGACGCATGGGCTGCTTTAATTGACAGAAATATAAGAAGATATTAAGAAATACTCTCTAAGTACAAACCTAGAAAAATAATAATTACACTAACTAAAAACATTATTATCCTGAAAAGGATTTCAATAAAAAGATTAAATCTTATTCGTTTTTTTATAATTAGTTTGTATAGAGGATTACTAATTGATAGAGAAATTAATAGTATCCCAATAATAATAACTAACCAATGCATAAAGTTAAAAAATACATAGCTGAAGATTTAAAATTTTCAAATCAAACTATCAAAGAAATGAAGATTAATTCAAAAAAATTTTATAATAAAATTAAAGAAAGAAGAAGCATACGTGAATTTTCAAAAGATAAAATCGATATAAATATTATAAAAAATGCGATCTTATCTGCAGGATCAGCTCCAAGTGGAGCAAATCTTCAACCTTGGCATTTTGTAGTAATAAAAAATAAAAACGTAAAAAAGAAGATTAGAATAGAGGCAGAAAAAGAAGAAGAAAATTTTTATAAGTACAAAGCTCCTAAAGAATGGTTAGATGCATTAACTCCTTTAGGAACTGATGAAAATAAAAAATTTATTGAAAATGCACCTTATTTAATAGGTATATTTGAGAAAAAATTTTCAGTTTCAAAAAATAAGAAAATAAAAAATTATTATGTTAAAGAGTCTGTCGGTATAGCTACTGGTATATTAATTACTTGTTTACATTTTTCTGGCTTAGCAATGTTAACACACACACCAAGCCCAATGACATTTCTTAATAAAATTTTGAAAAGACCTAGTAATGAAAAACCATTTGTTTTACTTATTGTTGGACGACCAGATAAAGATGTAAAAGTTCCAAAGTTTGCAAAACAAAAGAAAAAGTTTGAGGAAATTACTTCAATTTTTTAACCAAGTTCTTCTGGTTTCATAGTTTCATAAACCTCATAAGGCATATGTATCCAAGGAGAATCTTCTAAATAATCAACATAATAATTTGGTTTAAATGAAGATACTGACTTATAAAACAAAACTCCAGTTCTTATTGGTTCATCTATATAAAAACCATAAGTATGATTTAACCAATCAATACTTTTTTTAAGAGTAATTCCTGAGTCTGCCAAATCATCTACTATTAAAACTTTTGATCCAATGTTAGGGCTTGTTTTTGCTAAATCTCTTGAAAATGTAATTGCACCTCTTTTATTTTTTACTCCCTCGCCTTTATATGATTCAACAGAAAGAATTGCCAAAGGAACATCGAATATTCTTGCCATTACATCCCCTACTCTCATACCACCTTTTGCGATGCATACAACCTGATTAAATTGCCATCCATCCTTATGAATTTGTTTTGCTAATTCTTCTGTTTTACTTCTATATTCGTCCCAACTAATGTGTAAATCAGACATAAATCTTCCTTTGAAATTAAGAATTAAACCTCTCCCTTTAAAAGAGAGAGGGTTATAAGAATTTTAATTATTGTGGTACTTCGCCGTCAATACCTTGAACATAAAAGTTCATTCCAAGTAACATTCCATCAGGCGCTACTTCACCTTCAGGAACCACAAGCTCACCAGCTTGATTGTAAATTGGACCTGTGAAAGGATGGATAGTTCCATCTTTAATTCCAACTTCCATATTTACAGCTTCTTGAATTAAACTTGCTGGCATAAGTTTAGTATTATATGGTGACATTACAACCATACCTTTATCCATACCATCCCAAGTATCACCTGAAGACCAAGTGCCGTCCACAACAGCTTTTGCTCTTTCAGCATAGTAAGGACCCCAAATATCTTCAATTGAAGTTAAATGTGCATCAGGACAGAATTCTTCTTGGTTTGAAGCTTGACCAAATGCATAAACACCTGCTTTTTGAGCAGCTTGGCAAGGAGCATATGTATCTGTGTGCTGAACAATAATGTCGGCTCCTTGATTAATTAATGTATTGGCTGCATCAGCCTCTTTTCCTGGATCGTACCAAGTAAATACCCAAATGATTTTCATTTTGATATCAGGATTTACTTTTGAAGCCGCTAGATAAAATGCATTAATTCCTCTTACAACTTCTGGAATAGGGAATGAAGCTATATAACCAATAGTATTAGTTTTAGTCATATGACCGGCAATATGCCCTTCAATCATTCTACCTTCGTAAAATCTAGCTGAATACGTAGCAACATTATCTGCTTGGATATACCCAGTAGCATGTTCAAATTTTATATCAGGAAAATCCTTAGCTACTTCATGTGTCTGATCCATATAGTTGAAAGACGTTGTAAATATTAAATCATGTCCTGAGTCTGCTAGTTTTCGGATTGCTCTCACTGCATCTGCGTTTTCAGGAATATTTTCAAGATAAGTAGTAGTAATAGAGTCACCAAGTTGGCTCTCCATATATTTTCTACCTACATCATGCATATATGTCCAACCATGATCACCTGGAGGACCTATGTATATAAATCCAACTTTTTTAGGCTCTGCATAAGCTGAACCAAATGCAATTACCAAAAAAGTAGATAAAAAAGTTATTATTCTAATCATTTTAACCTCACCTGCTAATATAACGATTACTCAAGTATATACTTAATATATAGAAATAGGTTTGATCAATAAATCTATATGATTATAGAAAAAAAGAAGTGGATATTTATCTGCCTTTATAAAAAGGAATAGTTAATGAAGCTGGTGCACTAAGTTTTATTCTTAATTTATTACTAGAAATTAACACTAAAACTATAATAGTTGCAACATATGGCGCCATACTGAAAAATTGACCAGGAAATCTTAAACCTAAAGCCTGAAGATTCATTTGAAGAATAGTAACACCTCCAAATATATAAGCTCCAATAAGCACTCTTTCTGGTTTCCAAGTTGCAAATACAACTAAAGCTAACGCTATCCATCCACGTCCAGCTGTCATACCTTCTTGCCACATAGGAGCATAACAAATTGAAATATATGATCCTGCAAGAGCACACATAGAACCTCCAAACAAAATTGATAAAAATCTAATTTTAATAACGCTATATCCTAAAGCATGTGCTGAATTATGAGATTCCCCTACTGCTCTTAAAATCAAACCAGCTTTAGTTTTATAAAAAAAATAACTAACCAAAAAAACAATTAAGAAAGAAAATATAACAAAAAACCATGGTGACAGACCATCAATTGGTGTTCCAATATATTGTTTGCCAAGCATCGAACTGAGACCTATTCCAAAAATAGTTAATGCTAATCCCGTAGCAATTTGATTTGACATTAAAAATAGAACTAGAAAAGCAAATAAACCAGACATGATAATTCCAGATAATATAGATACAAAAAATGCTAAAAAATAACTTCCAGTAATGACTAAGATTATAAAAGCGGATACTGCTCCTACTAACATCATTCCTTCTACACCTAAATTTAATACTCCAGATTTTTCTGTAACTAACTCACCTATACCAGCAAAAACAAGAGGAGTTGTTGCAATTAAAACAATTTGTAATATTCCAAGTATTAAATCTAAATTCATAATAATTTTTTGTAAGTTAATTTATAGTTAATTAGTAATTCTGCACCTAATAAATAAAATAAAACCAAACCCTGAAATATAAAACCTACTGCTGAAGGCATTTGTAAAAACAATTGTGCATCCTCAGCACCAAGATAAGTAAGAGCGATAACTAAAGAAGCAAAAATAATACCAATTGGGTGAAGTCTACCTAAAAAAGCAACAATAATTGCAGTAAATCCATAATTTGGAGAAATATCTCTATATAATAATCCAATTGGGCCAGACACTTCAGCTAAACCTGCAATACCTGCAAAAGCGCCACAAATTGCAAAAGCAAAAAAAACTAAAGTTGTTTGATTAAAACCAGCATATCTAGCAGCTTTGGGGCTATAACCAGATACTTTTAATTGAAATCCAAAAATAGTTTTTGAAAATATAAACCAAGATACAAAAATTAAAAATAGCGTTATAATTAATCCAAAGTGCACCCTCAAACCATCAAATAATAGAGGCATTCTTCCAGATTCACTAAATGGTCTTGATTTAGGAAAACTATAACCAAATGGATCTTTCCAAGGTCCCACTACTAAATAATCTAAAATAAATAAAGCAACGTAAACTAACATTAAACTTGTTAAAATTTCATTTGTATTAAATTTTGTTTTTAAAATAGCAGGTATTAATCCCCACAATGCTCCTCCAATTGCTCCTGCAAAAATCATTAATGGCAACAACCAGAAAACATTTGTATCATGAAATAATATTCCAATACCTCCACCAAAAATTGCACCCATGGTAAGTTGTCCTTCAGCTCCAATATTATAAATATTATTCTTAAAACAATAAGAGAGACCAATTGCAATTAAGGCTAAAGGAGTTGCTTTTACAAACAATTCAGAAATACCGTAAGTTGAAGAAATAGGTGAAATAAAAAATGTATACAATGCATAAACTGGATCAAAACCAAGAAGAACAAAAATAATTGAACCTGTAATTAAAGTTAAAACTATTGATATTATAGGAACAAAAAAATTCATTAAACCCGAACTCTGTGAGCGAGAAACTATAGATGGAAATAAACTATTCATTTTTTCCACCCATCAATAATCCTAATTTTTCTATTTCTATTTCACTAGTTTTAAAAGGTTTGGATAAATTACCATCATAAATGACAGATATTTTATGAGTAATTTCAATCAATTCATCTAAATCTTGAGAAATAACAATTATAGACGTTCCATTTTGAGATAATTCTATCAAAGACTCTCTTATAGAATGCTCAGCACCAGCATCTATCCCCCAAGTTGGATGTGAAATAATTAATATTTTTGGCTTAGATGATATTTCTCTACCAATGACATATTTTTGTAAATTTCCTCCGGACAAGCTTGATGCTTTAGCATCATTACCAGGAGTAATAACTTTAAATTCATTAATTACATTATTCGCAAAATCATCAACGTTATTTTTCAATATTATGCCATTTCTAATAAAATTATTTTTTGGAAATTGACTCAAAAGAATATTTTCAGACAAACTTAACTCAGGTACCGCACTATGACCCAATCTATTCTCCGGAACAAAAGAAATAGATAAATCTCTTCTTTTTTGTGGCCCATACTTTTCAATTTTTTTATTATCAAAAGTAATTGATCCAGATTTAATATTTATATTTTCTCCTGTTAAAATATCCATTAATTCTGATTGTCCATTACCGGCAACTCCAGCAATGCCATAAATTTCACCCACTCTAACTTGAAAAGAAATATTTTTTAGATCTGTTAAAAATGGATCATTAAAGTCACATGAAATATTTTTTACTTCAAAGTTAACTTCGTCTTTTATATGCTCATAATTAGTTTTTAAGTCATCTAATTTTTGTCCTAGCATTTTTGTTGCAAGTGTTTTTGCAGTTTGATTTGCAGTACTTGAAGTGTCTATAATTTCACCACTTCTCATTATAGTAACTGTATCACATATTGATATTACTTCTTCGAGTTTATGAGTGATATATAATATTGTACGACCTTCTTTGACGAGTGCATTTAATGTTACAAATAAACTTTCAACTTCTTGTGGTGTTAGGACTGAAGTTGGCTCATCCATAATAAGTATCTGAGGGTCTTGTAATAAAATTCTTACAATTTCTACACGCTGCTTTTCTCCAGCTGATAAAGCAGTAATTGGAGAATCTAAATCTAATGGAAGATTATATCTTGAGCTTATATTTTCTAGCTTATTTTCTAAATCTGAATAAGACATCTTTTCATCAATTCCTAAAATTAAATTTTCTTTTACTGATAAAGAATCAAATAAAGAAAAATGCTGAAATACCATTCCTATTCCTTGTTTCCTTGCTTCTGCTGGGGAATTAACTTTAAAATCCTTATTATTTAATTTAATATTTCCTTCATCTGGTTCTAAGAGACCATATAGAATTTTTACCAACGTAGATTTCCCTGCTCCA
>CACFXU010000005.1 GCA_902570155.1 uncultured Alphaproteobacteria bacterium | reverse complement strand
CTTGCAATTGTAATAAACTTATATGGAAAAGGAGTAATGCCAGCACCTAAAACAATTAAAACACCAAATTCTTTGTAGTAATTTTCAAAAATATTAAAAGAATTTTCTAAATGATAAAACTCGACAATGTAGATACCTAATGAATTATAAAAAAAATATCCTATTGCATATCCCAGAATTCCACCTAAAACTGAAAACAGTGTACACATAAAAGCATAAAATAAAGCCCTTGCTTTTGAAGCTAATGCCATTGGTATCAAAAGTATGTCTGGAGGGATTGGAAAAAATGAACTTTCTACAAATGATATTAAACTTAAATACCATTTTGCATTTTTATGTTGTGCTTTTTCTAAGGTCCAATTGTAAGTTCTTTTAAGAAAATTCATTTAATTTATTTTTTTTAATAATTTTGATTTATACTATTAATGATTTTAAATCTAAATTATCATAAATATTTCTTAAATGGAAAATATAGAGACTAAAGAATTAAAAACCGCATTTTATGCAACCTTTTCACAAGGGTTTTTTGCAACACTTACCTTCAGTATGTTCATGGTTAATACACCAATTCTTTTCGATTTGATTGATATGACAAAAACAGAATTTTCTATAGGATTTATTACTTTTGGTATTTGCAATGTAATTACAAATCAACTTACAACCCGTTTTTTACTCCCAAAAATAGGAAGCACAAATTGTTTAATAATTGCGAGATTATTGTACGCATTTATTCCATTTTCTATTTTTTACTTCTCTTCTTATAATTTTTTCATTTTTGTATCTATGTTGTGGGGTATTTCTATTGGTATACAAGCACCAAATATTTTTACACAAGTTGCGATAATAGAAGAGAAGACAAAAAAAATCCTTAATCCAATATTTAAATCATCCTTTAATTTTGGTTTTCTTCTTGGCGCAGGAATATCTAGTTTATGTCTAGGTTTAGAAATTGACCCTGTCTATACTACTTTTATTGTAGGTTTGTTTGTTTTTATATCAACTTTGACAATGTATTTTTTTGGATTGAATGTGAAATATGATGTTGTTAACAAAAACCCAAGATTTTCAATTCCAAATTATAAAATTATCATGTTTGCATCAATTAATATGTTTATTATCGCATTTATGGGAATAATAATTCAATGGTCACCTTTATGGCTCGTTACTGATCTTTCTGCGCCAATTTTTTTAGTCGGTTCAATTGTAATTTTTTTTAATGTAGGCGAAATAATAAGTAATTTTTTTGCTTCAAAACTAATCGCAAAACTCGGTGAAGTAATTGTAGGCCCAGTTTTTGCAATGATTGGTTCAATAATATTAGTATTAAGTATTTTTTCTCAAAATATATTGATAATCTTTATCGCTATAACAATTTTTGGAATGTTAATTTCTAACGTCATGCCTATAGTATTTCGACAAGCAGTTAAAATTTCTCAAAATCCAATCCCAGTTACTATTTCTCATATATCAAGCATTGCTTTTGTTGGAGCTATATTCGGACCTGGCGTTGTTGGGATTTCAGCTGAAACATTTGGTTTAACATTTAATATGTATGCTTTGGGTGTAATATTTTTTTTAATTGCATTACTAATGTTTTTTATAATGCGTGACGATAAATTGGTAGGAGTAGAGGGAATCGAACCCACACCACCAAAGTGACCGGATTTTGAATCCGGCGCGTCTACCAGTTCCGCCATACTCCCATATTTTTTCCTTACTTTTAATTGGTTTTTATAATGAAGTCTATTTAGTAATTTTATTTAATTGAATAAATAAAGTGTCGCAGAAATGTTCCTTATTCAACAAAATTTATTATTATAATTAAATATTTTTTACAAAACAAATATTTATTATTTTAAATATAATTAATTTAATAAAAAAAAATTTTTATACTAATGAATTATGTAGTAAAAATAATTAACTTTATAATTATAAGATTATTTGGTTTTTATTTAAAAAAGTCAGAAGAATTTTTATTAAAAACCAACAACAAGTTATTTAAAAAATCAAGAATCATGTCAAGTAGTCAAGGATATCATTATTTAAATCCTATGCCTTCAAAAAAAAATTTAGATGATTATTACTTGCAAGTATATCCTAAAACTAAAAAAAAATTTTATGGAGTAAATTCTCGTGATATTATTCATTATTGTTTATTAAAAAAATATATTTCAGCAGAAATTATTCCAAAAAAAAATTTTCTTAACTTCGGAGCTGCTCATTGTGGAATATCCCATCTTTTATGGTTGCAGGGATTAAACATTATTAATTGTGATTTTCATGAAATACCTAAGTTTTATAACGAGAATTGGCATTACTTTCAAAATTTAAATGATCTAAAAGATCAAAGTGTGGATATAATTTATGGAAGCCATTCTCTAGAGCATGTTGATAATATTGAAAATTACAAAAAAGAATTTCAACGTATTTTAAAACCTTCTGGAGTACTTTTTTTTGAGGTTCCTAATGCATTAAATGATAAAGCCGGTGTAAAAAGTGGAACGGTAGTTATACCTCACACATATTATTTTGAAAAAACCTTCTTTGAGAATTGGTTTGATGAAGTAATATTAAATAAATCTTATGATCAAACCTTCAAGATAGGGGGAGATAATAAAAATTGGGTAATTGAAAACTGGGAAAATTATGAAAATCCCAATGGACCTGTTTTACGTTCATTAGGAAGAATTCACTAATTAACTAAAAAATTTAAGTATTATTCATAATAGTCTATTAGTTTAAAGTAGCTATTAACTTTTTATAGCAATTATCTTTTAAGATTAAATTTAGAAGAAATAGTCGTGTATTCGCTATAACCCATTCTTGCTATATATCGCATTGAAACACTATCTACTCTATTATTCTTTATAAATTTATTATTTATGAAAACTCCAATTACTTCGCCAACAATCATTGTTGAGATTTTTTTTGAATTTGATTTTAATTTGATTGTTTTTACTAATTTACATTCTAAATTTACAGGGCTAATTTTTACTGAGGGTGCTTTAACAAGTTTTGATTTTTTCTTTTTTAAATTTGAAAAAAAAAATTCATCTTCATCAGGTTTAAAGTCTCTTGAAGATATATTCATTTTATTTCGTGAACTTGATGTTGCAAAATTTACTACAAATTCTTTTGTAGATAAAATATTTGATAATGAGTCTTTATATTTTCCATGAGTCGAACTACCATTTGAACAAAACATAACTTGAGGAGGTTCATCAGCTATAGCATTAAAATATGAATATGGTGCTAAATTAGCTATCCCATTTTTACTAATTGAAGAAATCCATCCAATAGGTCGAGGAAAAATAAGAGATTTAAATGGGTCTATTTTAAAAGGACTGCCCTTTTTTGGCTCATAAAACATTATCTTTTTTATACATAAGAATTTGCATACTCTTTAATTTTTTCAAGCATTGAATAAACACCATTTCTTCTTCCTGGAGTTAAAAGAGTATCAAGCTCTAGAATATTTAGCATCTTAAAATCAGATTCATTAATTTCAGATGGACTCCTATCACCATAAATATCACATAGAATTGTCACCATGCCCTTTGATATAAAAGCATCTGAGTCATAATAGAATGAAAGTTTATTTCCTTTTAATTGAGGAACAAGCCAAACTTGCGCTTGACATCCTGAAACTTTAAAGGAGTCATTTCTATATTCTTCTGGAAAATTTTTAGCATTTTTCGCCTGATCAATTAAAAACTTATACTTATCCATTCCGTCATCGAATAGATCCAGACTCTCTTTGTAGTAATTTATTTTTTCTTCTATTGTTTTCATGAAATAAATTTTCTTAATACTTTAGCAGAATCTTCTGGCAATACATCCATAATAAAAACACCAGCCATTGACTCAGAGCCTGCTAAAACCTTTGGTTTATCTCCGTGTCGTAGAGGTGGATAAAATTCAACATGAAAATGAAACTGATTATCATTTAATTCAGGAGAAGCATGTAATCCCATTATATATGGGCATCTTTTATTTAGAAAAGTATCATACCCTTTCACAACCTGTTGAACACATTTAGAAAAGTCTTCAATTTGCGTATCATTAAATTTCCAAGGTCCTTCAATTTGAATTTTTGGTATTATCCATACTTCATAGGCATATCTAGCAAAGGGAGGTACTGCAGCAATAAAATTATCATTTTGATATACATAATATTTCTCCTCCAGTTCCTTCATAATTTTAATTAAAAAGTTCTCTTTTCTAAATGCTCTTATTTCTTTTTTAATAGCAGGAGGAATAAAAGGATAAGCATAAATTTGACCATGTGGATGATTAAGCGTAACACCACATTCTTCACCTCTATTTTCAAAAGGTAGAACATATTTAACATCAGGTTTCTTTTGTAACTCCTTATATCTATCAATCCAAACTTTAGTTAATAATTCTATTCGCTCCAAAGGCATTTCAGAAATTGTATCAAGATGTTCCGGTGAATACACAACTACTTCACATTCTCCTTTTGAAGGTTTGCTCAAAACTTTTTCTAAAAATATATTTTCACCTTTGCTATTAAAACTAGCCCAACGATTTGGAAAAACTGCAACTTCAAAGTTTGAAAATGGTATCTCTGTTGGATAATTTAAATTTACTCCTGGACAAAGTGGGCAATATTCTTTTGGTGGAAATGAAGTTCTGTCTTTTCTTCCTGCTGAGTAGGTAACCCATTCTTCTCTTGAAGGGTTCCATCTCATATGAGGTTTAGGAATTTCTGTTATCTCAAGTTCTTGGCTTGGGGACTCTTTGTGTTCCTTATAACCATAAAGATAAAGTTCTTTTTTATCATTTCTTATAAATATTCTTTTATGTATTTGATTCATTAATTTTTTCTTCCCATTTAATTGAAGAATTTATAATTTTACTTAGATCATTATATTTTGGCCTCCAATCAATATGATTTAATATTTTTGATGTATCTGCAATTAATTGTTCAACATCCCCATCTCTTCTGTTTGAAAATTTGTAATCAATTTTATCTTCTGAAATTTTATTTGCTGTATTTATAACATCTAAAACACTAAAACCATTTCCATAACCACAATTGAATAAATTAGATTCTGAATTTTCCAATAAATATTTTGCAACTTCTAAGTGGATATCAGCAAGATCAGAGACATGAATATAGTCTCTGATAGCAGTTCCATCAGGTGTATCATAATCATTTCCAAATATTTTAATATGATCTCTTTTACCTACAACTACCTCAGATAAAATTTTTATTAAATGTGTTGATCTTTTAGATATTTGCCCTGATCTTAATTTACTATCAGCACCAGCAACGTTAAAGTATCGCAATATTATAAATTTGTAACTATCTTTATTATCTAATAAAAAATTTTCTGTTTTTATTTTAGATTCAGCATATGGATTTTGAGGATTTAAATTTGTATTTTCATCTATTAATCTATTTTCACTTACCGATCCATATGCGGCAGCTGTTGAAGAAAATACTATTTTATTTAACCCATTATTTTTACAAGTTTCAAATAGTTTAGTTGCATTTTCAGTATTATTATCAAAATATTTTTGCGGATATTTTACAGATTCCTCAACTTGAATAAAACCGGCAAAGTGCATTAATAAATCAAAGCTATTAGATTTTATAAGTTCAGAAATTACTTCTTCATCATTAATATTACATTTTGTAAAAAAAGCATTTTTAGGAATAAGACTTTCGTTTCCAGTAGATAAATCATCAATAATATGAACATTATGACCAGCATCTAGAAGAGAGAGAGCGGCATGACTTCCTATATATCCAGCACCACCCGTTAAAAGAAAATTCATATAAGTATCTAATAAATTATTATTTATTAATTTAAAATTGATATATTTTATAAATGACTAATATTATAGGCCTCTTTATTTATTGAATTCAAAACAAAGTCTGTTAATGCTAAAAAAATACATATCATTCTGACATATGAGATTAGATAAAAAAAATATTATAGTTACTGCAGCTGCACAAGGGATTGGAAGAGCAACTGCTCTTAGATTTGCAGATGAGGGGGCTAATGTTTTAGCAACTGATATTAATGAAGATAAACTAAATGATTTAAAAAATGAGAACGAGAGTATCCAAACTATCAAATTGGATGCAACAAACAAAAATGATGTAGATGCCTTCTGTTCTTCCATAGATAAAATTGATGTTTTATTTCACGCAGTAGGTTTTGTTCATCATGGAACAATTCTTGATTGTGATGAAAATGAATTTTCACGATCAATAAATGTAAATGTATTTTCTGCATATTTAATGACTTATAATCTTCTCCCAAAAATGTTGAAACAGAAGAAAGGCAGTATTGTTATTGTATCATCAGCTGCTTCAAATGTTAAAGGAGCACCAAATAGATTCATATATGGCACAACTAAAGCAGCTTTAAATGGTTTTGTAAAAGCGATTGCCATAGATCATGTTAAAGATGGTATCCGCTGCAATGCTATTTTACCAGGAACAGTTGAAACACCATCCTGGGAAGGCAGAGTTAATATGGCCGACGATCCTGTTAAAGCAAGATCAGACTTTATAGCAAGACAGGCTATGGGAAGATTAGCACAACCAGAGGAAATAGCATCGCTTGCAACTTATTTAGCAAGTGATGAATCAGACTTTGTTACTGGAACATTAAACTTAATTGATGGAGGATGGACTTTATAATGAAAACTTTAAGATACAGAATTGGAAATGAAGTTAAGGCAGGAATACTTGACCAAGAAGGAAATATTCGTGACGTATCATCTCTTGTTAAGGATTGGGATAATAAAAATGTAACTATTAGTAAATTAAATGAAGTAAAAAAAATTGATCCTACATCTTTACCTCTAGTTGAAAACAGTGATGGATATGCACCTTGTGTGTGTAAAGAAAGTATTGGAAAATTTATTTGTATCGGCCTCAATTATTCTGATCATGCTGAAGAAACAGGTCAGAAAGTTCCACCTGAACCAATTATTTTTGCAAAAGCAACAAGTGCAGTTATTGGACCAAACGATAATGTTGAGATTCCAAAAAAATCAGTAAAGTCTGACTGGGAAGTTGAGCTTGGTGTTATTATTGGAAAAGAAGCAAAATATATTTCTGAGAGCGAATCACAATCACACATAGCAGGATACTGTGTCATCAATGATCTCAGCGAAAGAGAATTTCAAATAGAACATTCTGGCCAATGGGTTAAAGGAAAGTCTTGTGATACTTTTGGTCCAATTGGACCATATTTGGTTACTACTGATGAAGTACCAGATCCTCAAAACTTAAAAATGTGGCTTGATGTAAATGGTAAAAGAATGCAAGATGGATCAACAAGCACAATGGTTTACGGAGTAAACTTTTTAATTAGTTATTTAAGTCAATTTATGTCATTACAACCTGGAGATATCATCTCAACAGGCACACCCCCAGGAGTTGGTATGGGAATGAAACCACAAGTATTTTTAAAAGCAGGTGATGTTATGAAACTTGGTATTGAGGGTCTGGGAGAACAAACTCAAAAAACTATTCAGGCTTAATGTTTGGCAATATCAATAATTGTCATAACGTTAAAGATTTTAGAAACTTAGCAAAAAAAAGACTACCTAGTCCAATATTCCATTACATTGATGGTGCTGCTGATGATGAGATAACTTATAAAAGAAATACAGATGCATATGAGCAATGTGACTTGATTCCAAATGTATTAAGCGGCGTTAATAAAGTTGATATGTCAACTACTGTAATGGGACAAAAGTTAGATATGCCATTATATTGTGCACCAACCGCTCTTCAAAGATTGTTTCATCATGAAGGTGAGATTGGAGTTGCAAAAGCTGCAGAAAAATTTGGAACAATGTTCGGAATTTCTTCTTTAGGCACAGCTAGTATTGAAGAAATATCTAATTTAGTCAAAACACCAAAATTATTTCAACTCTATGTTCACAAAGACAAAGGCCTAAACAAAGCGCTTATAGAAAGATGTAAGGAATCAAATTTTGAGGCAATGGCTGTGACTGTAGATACTGCTGTTGGAGGAAACCGTGAACGAGATTTATATACTGGTTTTACAATTCCAATGAAATTAAAACTCAATAGTGTTTTAAGTTTTATGCTTCATCCAAAGTGGGCAGTCGATTATTTTACAAAACCAAAATGGGAATTAAGTAATTTAAAGGATCACATTAATGAGGGCACAACAGTAATGACAACCATAGGAGATTACTTCACTAAAATGCTTGATAATTCTATGAGTTGGAAAGATGTGGAAAATATTAATAAAGAGTGGGGCCGTCAATTTGCTATTAAAGGTGTGATGTCCGTAGACGATGCAAAAAAAGCTGTAGATGTAGGTGCATCAGCTATAATGGTTTCAAATCATGGAGGCAGACAATTAGATGGCTCAAGATCACCATTTGATCAACTAGCTGAAATTGTTGATGCTGTTGGAGATAAAATAGACGTAATTTGTGAAGGAGGTATCAGAAGAGGTACTCATGTTTTAAAAGCACTGTCACTTGGTGCAAAAGCCTGTTCTGGTGGAAGAATGTATTTGTACGCTTTGGCTGCAGGAGGTCAAAAAGGTGTCGAAAAAAGTTTATCTAATTTACGCAATGAAATTGAACGAGATATGAAATTAATGGGTGTTTCTAACGTAAAAGAACTCACAAGAAAAAATCTAAAATTCAGATAAATCAACAACTTTCTTAAAAAAAATATTTATTCTAATTCAATTTTATTTTACAAATTTTTTATGAATGACGAAATAGAGCCAATCTTAATAGGTGAAGTTGACGATATTGATGTTGGCTCAGTTGAAAATTTTGAATACGACGATGTAAATTATGCAATTTATAGACTTGAGTCTGGCTTTTTTGCAACTGAAGGAAATTGCCCTTGTGCAGAAAAAACTTTATTAAGTGAATCTAGTATTGAAGGTGAAGAACTAGAGTGCCCAACATGCGGAAATAAATTTAGTATTGTATCTGGAGATTCTATTTCTGATTTAGAACAGAGCCCATTAAAAATATTTGATATTACAGAAGAAGATGGAAATCTTTACCTTAATATTTAATTAAAAATATTTAGATTTATAATATTACTTTTATTTAAGTTTTTACTTTTAGTTAAAAAATCAAAAACATTTTCACACGATTCCACTGACATTCTTTTTCTACATTCTAAAGTTAAAGCAGCGTTATGAGGAGTTAGCAAAGTATTATTTACAGAAAAAAGTTTATGATTTTCTATAGGTGGTTCTTTTTCAAATACATCAACACCAGCTCCAAAAATTTTTTTATTTTTTAAAGCTTCATATAAAGCATCTTCATTAATTATACCGCCTCTTGCTGTATTAATTAAAATTAAATTTGATTTAAAGGTTTCAAATTGATCAAAAGAAATCAAATTTTTAGTTTCTTCATTTAAAGGTAAATGGATACTTATATAATCAGCAATTTTAAAGCCTTCTTCTTTATTGATTGGGATACATTTATTATTTTTTATTTCTTCATCTGAAAGAAAAGGATCATGCACATAAATTTCCATTTCAAACCCACTACATCTCTTTGCTAGAGCTTTTCCTATTCGACCAAAACCAAGAATTAAAATTTTTTTATTATAGAGTTCAAAGTAGTTGGGTAGATTACCCTTTTCTTGAAATTTACCTAATTTAACTAATCTATCTGATTCAAAAATATTTTTTGTTAAACAAAGCATCATTGTCATTACATGTTCAGCCACGCTGGTCGCATTTGCTCTTCCAGTAATAGCCATAGCTATCTTATTATTATTTAAATATTCAATATCTACATTGTCATAGCCAACACCATGCCTTGCAACAATTTTTAAGTTCTTTGCTTGAGAGAGAATTTTTCTATTTATTTCCGCCGTTCTTACAACAATACCATCCACATCTTTTAATTTTTCTATTAGATGATTTTCATCAATATTATTAGTGACAAAGTATTCAATATTATTTTTATCAAATATCTCATATCCACTTGGATGAATTTCACCAACAACCCCAACTTTCATGAATAATTTTATATTCTAAAATATTAGAAAAATAAATTGTTTAACTCTTTAAATTATTTTTTTATTATAATAGTATCTATTTTTTTTGTGAAAGGAACATATGAAAACAGTTAGAATGTCATGTTCACATGCATTAATTAAATATTTAACTATGCAAAAAATTTTAATTAATGGAAAAAAAGTACCATTATTTCCAGGTGCTTTCGGTATTTATGGCCATGGTAATGTTGCTTGTATTGGACAAGCCATGGAAGAATATCAAAATGAACTTCCTGGATACAGAGGTCATCATGAACAAAATATGGCACTAACAGGTATTGCATATGCTCGTGCCAAAAGAAGACAACAAATATTTGTAGCAACTTCATCTGTTGGACCTGGTTCTACTAATATGGTTACAGCTGCTGCAGTTGCTTTAAGTAATAGACTTCCAATTTTACTTTTACCAGGTGATACATTTTCTAGTCGTTTTCCGGATCCTGTTTTACAACAAGTAGAACATTTTAATTCTCCTTCAGAAACTCAAAATGATTCATTTAAATCTGTATCAAGATATTTTGATCGAATTACTAGACCTGAACAAATTTTAACATCTTTACCTCAAGCAATTAATGTAATGCTTGATCCTGCAGACTGTGGCCCAGCAGTAATTTCTATGTCTCAAGATGTTCAAGGAGAAGCGTATGATTATCCTGAAATTTTTTTTGAAGAAAAAATTCATGAAATTAGAAGAATTCATCCTGATCCAAATCAAATACAAAAGGCAGCTGATAAATTAAAACAATCTAAACAACCTATTATTATTTCAGGTGGAGGTGTTTTATATTCAGAAGCAGAAGGGGAGATTTCCGCTTTTGCAAAAAAACATAATATTCCTGTAACAGCAACTGTGATGGGTATTGGTTGTATGAAAAAAGATGATCCTTATTATATAAGTGCAATTGGATGCTTAGGGGAAGGCTCATCTAATAACCTTGCTACCGATACAGATTTAGCACTAGCTGTGGGAACAAAGTTAGGAGACTTTACAACTGGCTCTTGGACTAATTTTGAAAATGAAAATTTTCAACTTGTATCAATAAATACTTCACGATTTGATACTACAAAACATCGCGCTACTCCTGTTGTAAGTGATGCAAAAATTGGACTTCAAGAATTATCAAAAGCATTAGGAGATTGGAAAGCACCAGATAATTGGTACCAGCGTTCAATTGAGGAAAGAAATAAATGGGATGAATATGTTGCCAAAGAAAGTGGACCAACAAATCAAGAATTACCATCCTATGCTCATGCTGTAGGTGCAGTTTATAGAAACTCAGATCCATCAGATATTGTGGTCACTGCAGCTGGAGGGTTAGTTGGAGAAGTGGTTCAAATATGGAAACCTAAAGAACTAAATACCTTTGAAACTGAATGGGGGTTTAGTTGCATGAGTTATGAAATATCAGGTGCACTTGGAATCAAAATGGCAAAACCTGAACAAGATGTAATTGTATTTGTAGGCGATGGTTCATACCTCTTACAAAACAGCGATATCTACAGTTCAGTTTTATATGATAAAAAATTAATTATAGTTGTTTGTGATAATGGTGGTCACATGGTTATCAATAGATTGCAATTAGCAAAAGGTGGCAATGAATATCTTTGCAATCTCAATGCTGCAAGAGCGACAAATGTACAGTTTGTAGATTTTGAAGCTCACGCAAAAAGTATGGGGGCAAATGGTGAGACTGTTAAATCTATTTCAGAATTAGAGGCTGCTTTCAAAAGAGCAAAAGAATCAGACAAAACATACGTAATTTCTATGAAAACAGATGGATATGAATGGTTAGAAGGAACAGCTTTTTGGGAAAGTCCAACACTTGAAGTGGATGATACCGAAGGTAAGAAATCAGCTCTTAACGAATTTTTAGAAGGAAAAAATAAACAACGTAAGGGCGTATAAAAAAATAAATTTCTTTTTCTAAATTTTAAAAATTGTATGAGTCAAAACAAGCCTATAATTTTATTAGATCCATATCCAAGAACAATGGACCTACTTTTTTCTAAAGAAAATTTAAAATACTTAAAAAATAATTTTAAACTTATTACTGCCCCAAATAAAAATAAAAATAATTTTTATGAAAAAAATTTACCAAAGGCAGAATATATCTTTGGGCAACCCAATTTACCTTCATCCTTAATTTCTAAATCTACAAAACTTAAAGCAATATTTAATGTAGAAAGCAATTTTATGGACAATATGGATTACGATTATTGTTTTAGAAAAGGAATACATGTTTTAGCAACATCGCCTGTGTTTGCTCAACCTGTTGCTGAAATGGCAATGGGTCTTACTTTATCTATAGCTAGAAGTATCCATATTGCTCACTCAGACTTTATTTCAAAAAAAGAAAAATATGGTGGTGCAATAAGTCAGAATAATTTTTTAATAAAAAATAAAACATTTGGTTTAATTGGTTTTGGTGATTTAGCTAAATCACTTATTCCTATACTCAAAGCATTCTCTAATAACATCATTGCCTATGATCCTTGGATTCCCAATAAAGAAATCGAAAAATTTGATGTTAAGCCAACCAGTTTAAATTCGTTACTCAAAAATGCTGATATCATTTATGTATTGGCTTCCATTACTTCCTCTAATGAATCAATGATTAATTCTTCTAAACTTAAATTAATAAAAGATGGATCAGTGTTTGTCTTAATGAGTAGAGCAGCCATAATAAATTTTGATGATTTTTTTAATTTTTTGAAAAATAGAAATGTGTTTGCTGCCATTGATGTTTTTCCACAAGAACCATTTCCTAAAAAACATAAATTAAGAAAACTCAAAAATGTAATTTTTTCTCCACATAGAGCCGGCGCATTAGACAGCGCGTTTAAAGAGATGGGTGAATTAGTAATTCAAGATTTAAAACTTATTTCAAAAGGCCTGCCTCCTAAATTATGCAAAAAAGCTGAAAGAGAAACTGTTAAGTATTTACGTTCAAAACCAGTTGATATTAATTAAAATTTATTTAAAAACACACTATGTCAGATAACTTAGTACTAGAAGCTAAATCAGTTTCGAAATTTTTTGGTACTATTACAGCTCTTCAAAATGTAGATCTTCATTTAAATAAAGGTGAGGTTCTTGGTGTCGTCGGCGATAACGGTGCTGGGAAATCTACATTAATGAAAGTTTTATCAGGATTATATAAGCCAAGCGAAGGTTCACTTTTTTTTGATAAGGAAAAAGTAACTTTAAATAGTCCCAGAGACTCACAAAATTTGGGCTTAGAAATGGTATATCAAGATTTAGCGCTAGCTGGGAATCTCCCTATCGGTGATAATATTTTTCTAGGAAGAGAACCAACAAGAAAAGTTGGTCCATTCAATTTTTTAGATCATAAAAAAAGAAAACAGTTAACCGAAGAACATCTTGCAAAACTAAAAATAAATGTAAAAAGTGCTGATCAAAAAGTTGAAGAATTATCAGGTGGACAAAGACAGGCAGTTGCAATTGCTAGAGCTACAGCTTTTAATGCAAAAATTGTATTGATGGATGAACCAACAGCAGCACTTGCTGTTAAGGAAGTTGGGAAAGTTTTAGACTTAATTTTAAATCTTAAAAAGTTAGGTGTTAGTGTAATAGTAATTAGCCATCGAATGGATGATATTTTTACTGTTTGTGATCGCGTAATGGCACTTTTTCAAGGAACAAACTTCGCTGAATCAGAATTAAAAAACACTTCAAGGGACGAAGTGATTGGATGGATCATGGGGAAAAAAGATTAATGGATAAGAATCAAGAATCTTTATTTGTCAGACTTATTCCTTTTTTTGAAAGATATGGAATCTTATTACTTATCCTAATAATGATAGCTGTTTTGCATTTGTTGCAACCTGATGTTTTTTTATCATGGAGAAATGTAACAAATATTTTTAAACAAGTTTCTTGGCAGTCTATGTTAGCACTTGGTGTCTTTATGGTCATTGTAACTGCAGGTATAGATCTATCAGTCGGTTCAATTATTATGTTATCATTAATGGGACTCGCTATTGCTTCGAAGGCAGGAATGCCTTGGTACGTTGTCATGTTAGTTGCCCCAGCAATTGGATTTTTGTGTGGTATGTTTAATGGTATTGGAATTACCTTACTTCGAATGCCTCATCCATTCATAATGACACTAGGGACGCTTTATATATTTAGAGGAATTGGAAACCTTATTTCTGGAGGCGTTCCAATAACAGGTTTTGCTGAACAGATTCGAGTTATAGGAAATGGTAAAATTAAACTAGATGTAATTTTTGGAGAAGGCGCTAGAGAGTATATACCCACAAGTTTAATTTTAATGATTGTAATATTTTTTATCTTTTGGATATTTTTAAATCATACAAGAATAGGTAAATGGATTTATGCGATTGGAGGTAACCCAGGAGCAGCTAGGGCAGCAGGTATTAATGTAGATCGAATTTTAATCGTAGTTTACACCCTTTGTGGTTTCTTGGCTGGTATTGGAGGTTTAATTTTAGCTGGAAGAACGAATTCTGCTTATCCAAATGCTGGTTTACAATCTGAGCTAGATGCGATTGCAGCAGTCATTATAGGTGGAGCAAGCTTCTTTGGGGGTAGAGGAACTGTTTTAGGTGTATTTGCTGGAGTCATGATTATGGGTATACTCCGAAATGGTCTAAATCTAATGAATGTTAGTGTTTTTTGGCAACAAGTTCTTATTGGGTCAATTATTATTTTGGCTGTTTATATCGATGTTCTAAGAAGACAACTTGCAACCAGAACATAATATCAAAAAATAATCATTTTCTGACAAACAGTCACTTGATTAGAAATTCATTTTTGATTAATGGTTAGAAAAAAATTTTAGGAGGAAAAATGAAATTTTTTATTTCTATAATTACTACTTCTGTATTGTTTTTTTCAGGTAGTCTTTTAGCAGGCTCACATGCAAAAACAATTATGCTAAGTACTAAAGGACCAGGTGCTGGAAACCCTTTTTGGGCTTCAGTTGAAGCTGGTGCTAAAGATGCTGCTGAAGAATTAGGTGTAAACCTTATTATCCTTTCACCACCACAAGAGAGTGATGTTATGGCTCAGGTAGCGCAAATTGAAGACCAAATTGCTAAAGGTGTAGACGGTATAGCGATTGCACCAACTGACCCTAACGCAGTTGCACCAATTCTTGATGATGCAATGGCTTCAGGTGTTCCAGTTGTATACATTGATACTAATGGAATTAATGAAGGTGTAACTTTCATTGGTACAAACAATATCAATGGTGCTGCTTTAGCTGCTCAATACATTTGTGATAATGTTCCAAGTGGTTCTGATGTTGCAATCCTTCAAGGAATGATCACGCAAACTACTGGTCAACACAGAGCTGAAGGATCACACAAAGGTCTTGAAGCATGTGGCATGAACATTGTTGCTGAACTTCCAGCTAACTGGGATACTGCACAAGGTATGTCAGTAACGGAAGATATCATCACTGGTAACCCAAATCTAAAAGCAATCTTTGCTTCTAACGATAATATGGGTCTAGGTGCTATCCAAGCATTAAAAAATGCTGATATGCTAGATGATGTTGTCGTTGTTGGATTTGATGCTAACCCTGATGCTGCTGCAAGTGTAATGGCTGGTGAAATGTCAGCAACTATTGCTCAATTCTCATACAATATGGGATACATGGGTGTAGAAAATGCACTTAAATTAGCTAATGGTGAGAGCATTCCAGATAACATTGATACTGGAACTGTATTAGTTACTAAAGAAAACGCTGCAGACTTTATGTAGATCTAAGCAAAATTATTTTTAAAAGGCCGTAATTTTTTACGGCCTTTTTTTTTACTATTCCATTTTTTACAATTGATTTATAGAAACAATTTATGAAAAATATTGGTCTAATTGGTTGTGGTAATATCGCAGAGACCTACTTTCGGGCTCAGGAATATTTTAACAATATAAATTTTGTTGCTTGTGCTGATATTAATTTAGATGCCGCTAAAAAAACAGCTGATCAATATAATATTATTCCTTTATCAGTTGATGAAATACTTAATGACAAGAATGTAGACATCATTCTTAATCTCACAATTCCCCAAGCGCATTATGAAATATCTAAAAGAGCTATTGAGTCAAACAAACATGTTTATTGTGAAAAACCAATGAGTGTTAAGTTTGATGAAGCAAAAGAATTATTAAATTTAGCAAAAAAAAATAGTCTCTACATTGGGAATGCACCAGATACTTTTTTAGGAGGGGGAGGGCAACTTACACGAAATTTAATTGACAACAATGATATTGGACAAGTTCTAACTGGTAATTTTATATTTGCTTTTCCTGGCGTTCAAGATTTTCATCCAAGTCCTGAGTCTTGGTTTCAAGAAGGAGGAGGACCTGTAATAGATATGGGTCCATATTTTTTCACCACCCTTGTTAATCTTCTAGGTCCTGTAAAAAATATAAGAGGAAGAGGAGCTAAATTTTCTGATAAAAGAGAATACAAAGCTGGTCCAAAAAAAGGAGAAACTTTTAATGTTGAAATTCCAACTTCTTATATGTTTAATATTGAGTTTCAAAATAAAGCTATCATTCAAGGTTTCATTTCATTTGATGTTTTAAATCATAAACGTAATCATATGGAGCTTTATGGAACGAAAGGTTCAATAGTAGTTCCTGATCCAAATATGTTTGGTGGTCCAGTTTCCATATCTGGTGAGTTTGGATCTGAATGGAAAGATATTAGCGTCGAAGATAAACCCCTTGGAAAAACAAATATTGTTAACCATAGTGGAAGAAGTAATGAAGCGCCTGAACAAGCAAACTACAGGGGTATTGGGTTAGCTGAAATGATTGACGCCATCGAAAATAATAGAATGCATAGGTGTAATGGAGAACTTGCTCTTCACGTTTTAGATGTAATTGAATGTGCTATGATTTCTTCAATTTATAAAGTGGAAGTAGAGCTCCGTTCTTCGTGTGTGAAGCCTGAACCCATGCATGACGATTTCATAAGGCAAATCCTAAAAAAAATATAAATTTTGCTTAGCTATTGATTAGTGCGATAATTTTACAGCCTAATTCCCAATATTTCTCCTTGTTTTACATACCCATTCTTGCTAGGAAAATATTATTTATAGGAGGAATGCATGAAAAAAATTGCTTCAATTATTCTTGCCTCTGTAGCACTTTTTGCTACTTCAGCGAAGGCAGAATACAAATTTAACTTCGTAATGCACAGTGATACGAACAATGCTTTCTGGGCAGCTGTTCACAAAGGTTTTAAAGATGCTTGTGCACAAATTAATGCTGATTGCCAAATGTTAACTCTTTCAGGTGATGGAGACCAACAAGAGCAATTACAAAACTTAGAGTCTTCAATAGCTCAAGGTGTTGATGGTATCGTAACTACAATTACTAACCCAACTATCTTTGATGCTGCAGTTGATGAAGCATTAGCTGCTGGTATTCCAGTAATTACAGCTAATACTGATGATCCAGAAGGTGCTGCTGGTAGTAACAGACTAGCATATGTTGGACAAGACTTAGAAGCAGCTGGTTATGAATTAACAGCTAATCTTTCTGAAATGTTTCCTGATGGAGATATTCACGTTCTAATCGGTGTTGCAGACATGAACCAATCATGGGCATACACTAGAGGAAACGGTATTGCACGTTTCATGGAAGATTACAAAGCAGCTAACCCTGATAGAAAAGTAACTTATGAGAAAATTGAGTCAGGTCTAGATCTTTCAACTGTTGGAAACAGAGTGGCAGCTTATGTTCAAGCTAACCCAAATACAACTGCATATCTTGATGTAGGTTTCTGGGAAGCTGGTGCAGCTGCAGCAGTAAGAAACTTAGGTTACGGACCTGGTGAAATACTTCTTGCTGGTTTTGACTTAGTTGACGTAGTTTTCGAAGAAATGGACAAAGGTTATGTTCAACTAACAGTTGACCAACAACCATACTACCAAGGTTACATGTCAGTTCACCAATTATACTTAATGAACAAGTATGGTTTAAGTGCACTAGATATCAACACTGGTAAAGCTATGATTGGTCCTGATGATGTTGAAACAATCAGATCATTCAAAGGAATGTCAGTTAGATAAATATCTTAACCAGGCTCTTTAAATAGAGCCTGGTTTTTTTTAAAATAAAAAAAATATGAGTAAAAATTTTAGTCTTAGAAGTTTATTAGTAAGACCAGAAGTAGCAACCTTCTTAATGTTTCTAGCAATAATGATTGGATTTTATATTGCTAATGAAAGATTTTTAGATGCAAGAAATATAAGAATAGTTATGGGTATTACACCCGAATATATTATTGTTGCTATTGGGATTGCAATATTAATGATCTCAGGTGAATTTGATTTATCTGTAGGCTCTGTTTTTGCATTAGTCCCTATGACTATTGTACAAATGGTGCATCAAGGGATACCACCTTGGTTCGCTATTTTTCTAGGATTAATGATTGGTATTATTGTTGGTTTTGTTAATGGATTTATTACCTTAAGATTTGGTATTCCTTCTTTCATCGCAACTCTTGGAATGCTCTATATTGCTAGAAGTCTTACAACTGTAGCTACTGCAGGATTTCCACCACCATTTCCTCATATTTTACCAAATGAGTTATTCGTTTATCAATTTGAGTTATTTAGAGCGTCCTTGTACTGGGCTCTTTTAGTTGCCGTGGTTTTAGGTGTTATGCTTCACAGAAGTAATGTTGGTAACTGGATCTATGCAACTGGCGGAGATCAAAACGCAGCATCTTCAATGGGAATAAAGACTGGAAACGTTAAAATGTTTTGTTTCATCTTATGTGGTTTCTTAGCTGGCTTTGCTGGAATGATTCAAACATTTAGATTGGAAGCACCATTACCATCTCAAGGATACTTATTAGAACTAGAGTCAATTGCTGCAGCAGTTATTGGCGGTGTCAGTTTATTTGGAGGTATCGGAACAGTTTTTGGTGCCGTTATTGGCGCAATACTAATTAGGTTTTTAGAAAGTGGAATCATTATGGCTAGAATAGATGCGGAATGGTTTAGAGCAGGTTTAGGTTCTTTAATTATCATAGCCGTAGTGTTTAATACTTATATAAGTAGAAGAGCGACACGAATTGGTCAAAACAAGGCAAAGGATTAAAGATGGAAGATATAATAGTTTGTGAGGGTCTAAACAAATACTATTCAGGAGTTCATGCTTTAAAAGATTTAAGCTTAAAGATAAAAAAAGACTCTGTTGTTGGTCTTATTGGAGACAATGGTGCTGGTAAATCAACATTAATTAAAATCTTATCTGGTGCACATCAACCTGACTCAGGTCATATATATTTTGAAGGTAATAAGGTTAAATTTAAATCTACAAAAGAAGCAATGAATTTAGGTATTGAAACAATTTATCAGTATTCGGCTTTGATCCCTGAAATGTCTATTGCAAGAAATATTTTTATTGGACGTGAACAAACTCAATATAATGTTGGCAATTTTGGTTTAATGAAAACTAAAACCATGCAGGACGATGCGATGAAAGCATTAACAGATGTTGAACTGCATCTTCGATCTCCTGATACACCAGTTAACCAATTGTCTGGAGGAGAAAGACAAGGTGTTGTGATTGCAAGAGCAATGTATTTTAAATCAAAAGTTTTAATATTAGACGAACCAACAAACCACTTATCAGTAAAAGAAACAAATAAAGTACTAAGGTTTGTAGAAGGATTAAAAAGCCAAGGCGTGACATCAATATTTATTACTCACAACTTGAGTCATGTGTATCCAATTGCTGATCATTTATGTGTAATGGCAAGAGGCGAAAAAATTGCTGATTTGGATAAAAAGGATACAACAATAGATCATCTCACTGATTTATTAGTAAATGGATAATTTTGGGAGGAATTATGATTAGTGATGCGCAAATAAAACAATATAACGAAGAAGGTTATACGATCGTTGAAAATGTTTTTAGTATGGATGAGTTAAATCCAATATTAAATGAATTTGAAGAAATTGTTGATGATTTTGCAGAAAAAGCTTTTCAAGCTGGAAAAATTACAAACAAACATGATGATAAAGATGTTTTTAAAAGACTAGCTGCTCTCGAAAAAGATTTTAAAGGTTCTTCAGTTTTAATTCATCATAGAGGTGAATTGAAACCAGCACTTGCTAACTTATGGGGATCAAAAAAACTTTTAGATATGGTTGAAAATTGGGTGGGCAAAGATATTTCTGGTCATCCAGTTTGGAATATTAGATCTAAAACACCTCAGACAGCTAGGATGACAGTTCCATGGCACCAAGATTCTGCTTATTTAAAAGATGGAGCAGAAAAAACTACTCAGCCTGCTGCGTGGATTCCATTTCTAGATGTAAATAAAAATAATGGATGCATGCAAGTTGTTCCTGGAGGACATAGACCTGAAAGAGTTTTGAATCATAAATTAGAAAAGAAAGATGGTTCAGTAAAAGATTCTTGGTATTTATTTATTGAAGACAAAGATATTCCAGAGGAGAAAGTCGTTACTTGTGAAATGAAGGCTGGTTCAGTTTTATTTTTACATCAATTAGTTCCTCATCGATCACTTGAAAATTTATCTGAGGATGTAAGATGGAGTGTTGACCTAAGATTTCAAAATCCAAAAGATGAAGCTGGTTTTCATACTGGTTTGGTTGATCCAATCATAATGAGAAAATCAGAAGACCCAAGCTATACAGCTGATTGGGATTCTTGGTTTAAAGGTTATGAAGAAGAACACACTAAATTTAGAGGGACTTCAAAAAAAGACCAATTTGACTCTACAGTTGATGGGTCATGGTTAGATCGTTGGGATAACTAATTTAATTATCAAGCATGGAAGTTAATCTCGATGATTGGTACAGACCAGAAGTCGACAGAAAAAAATTAAAAGCCTTAAGTAAAAGAAGAGATCTACCTGGACTAATCCATTTCTTCTTTTATTTTTTATCTTTATTTATTTCAGGATATTTAGCATACATTACTTTAGGTACGTGGTGGACATATCTATTCTTTTTTATTTATGGTACAATTTATGCGTTCAGTGTAGCAAACTGGCATGAAACTGTTCATCGAACTGCATTCAAGACTCGTTGGATAAATGAATTTTTTTACCACATCAGTTCTTTCATGTGTGACTTTGAAGGTTTTAGATGGCGCTGGAGTCATACTTTTCATCATTCAAAAACATTACAAACCCAAGATGATTATGATCACGAAATTCAAGTATCAAGACCGATAGAATTATTTGCATTCTTTTTGAATTTTATACCTCTAACAGATTTATTGTACCCACATAAATTAATTAAATTTGAAGTTTTAAAACATGCTTTTGGAAAATTCACTCCAGTTATTGATATAACAGCACCTAAAGAAGAAAAGAAAAAAATTCTTTGGAACTCAAGATTATATGTTTTTATTTGGTTAGCAGTTATTATATATTCTTTTTACTTAGGTTCTTTCTTACCAATAATTTATATTATTTTACCAACTTATATTGGGAAGCCAATTTGGTTTGCTGTTAATGTGACTCAACATCTAGCAGCTAAAGTTGACACAAAAGATCACCGCTTAAGCACTTACTCTGTACGAATAAACCCAATATTAAGTTTTCTTTATTGGCATATGGAATATCATTTAGAACATCATATGTTCCCGATGATACCTTCCTATAATCTTAAAAAATTAAGAAAAGAAATAGACGATCAATTACCTAAACCTTTCAAAAGCTTATTTGAATTTTATAGACTTGTTCTTCCATCTGTTATAGCTTTGGCAACTAATCCTGAAAAATATTATAAAGTAAAAATTTAATTGAATTATGATTGATTTAAAAAATATTGAAGACATAATTATTAAAGAAAAAAATATTTTAAGAAATAAATCAAAGGATTTTAGAGAAAATTTTTCAAAAATTGAAAAATATATTTTGAGTGAAATTATAAAAATAGAAGACTTAAAGAAAAACAATAAACAAATTATTCCAGAGATTAAATTCCAAGACTTAAATTCAAATACAGAAGAATTTGAAAGAGAAGTTAAACAAAAAGGTTGTGTCATTATTAGAGATGTTTTTGAAGATAGTATGATGCATAAAATGAACAAAGATTTAGAAAATTATATTGAAGAAAATAATTATTATGAAGATCAAAAGAAAAAAGCTGACTTGGATAAATATTTCAGTGAATTAAAATCAGGTAAACCGCAGATATTTGGATTGTATTGGTCAAAAACACAAGTGCAAATAAGACAATCTGCTGAAATGGATGTAGTAAAAAAATGGTTAAATAATCTTTGGATCAACAAAAATAAAGATGAAGTAATTTTTGATCCTAATCAAGAACTTGTTTATGCTGATCGTATTCGAAGAAGAGAACCCGGAGACTCAACTTTAGGATTGTCACCTCACTGCGATGCTGGCTCAGTTGAAAGGTGGATAGATAAAGGGTATCAATCAGTTTACGAAAAAGTTTTTTCTGATAAATTTCTAGAATATGATCCTTTTAATGCTTCTTATAGAAATAAAACTAAAGAAATAGAATCTCCCGCTGTTAGTCATGTCTTTAGAACCTTTCAAGGTTGGGTTGCTTTAACTCAACAAGGTCCTGGAGATGGTACACTTCAATTAATACCAATAGCAAAGTCCATGGCTTTTATTTTAACAAGAGCCTTAATGGAGGATGTAAATCAAAATGAATTATGTGGTTCTAAACCAGCAAGAGCATTATCTGTTAATTCGACGTATCACTCTCTTTTATTAAGAGGATTAGTTTCAATTCCAAAAATGAATGCAGGAGATACAGTGTGGTGGCATCCAGATGTAGTTCATGCAGTGGAAGATCATCATTCTGGAACAGGTTATTCAAATGTCGTGTATGTTGGATCCACACCTTACTGTGAAAAAAATTTAGCTTATGCTCAAAAGCAATCTAAAAAATTTATCGAGGGAAAAAGCCCACCTGATTTTGCAGCTGAGGATTATGAAGTAACTTATAAAAACAGAGCTACAATTGACGACTTAACTCCTTTAGGAAAAAAACAACTAGCTTTATAAATTACCAGCTTCCAGAATTTTCCATAGACTTCCATGGTTCCTGTTCTGGTAAAGATTCCCCTTCTTGTAATATCTCAATGGAAATTCCATCGGGAGAGCGAACAAAAGCCATATGTCCATCACGAGGTGGTCTATTAATTGTAACGCCGTTGTTCATTAATTTCTCACACACTTCATAAATATTGTTAACACTGTAAGCTAGATGACCAAAGTTTCTTCCCCCAGTATATTTTTCAGGATCCCAATTATAGGTTAATTCAAGAAGACCCGTTCTTTCATCACTATTTTCAGCAGCTAAAAATATTAAGGTAAAACGACCTTTTTCATTGTCAACTCGTCGCACCTCTTTTAATCCAAGTTTGTTACAGTAAAAATCTAGGGAAGCATCAATGTTCTCAACCCTCACCATTGTGTGTAAATATTTCATATAAACTGACAAATATTAACATAATTTTAAATTTATTTTCAATTGTTATTTTGCTTATTTCACGTAAAATAAAATGCAAATAGGGAGGAATTAATGAAGAAGAAAAAAGATTTAAAAATCTCTAGACGTACAGTTATGAAAGGAGCTCTTGCTGCGGGTGCAATGATGTCAGCAGGATCTATTCCTTCAAAACTATTTGCTGGAGAATTTAATATTCCTGATCCACTAAAACCATTACCAACAACTGGCGGTAATATGCGATGGATTGATAGTGGTGACATGAAAGGTGTCTTTTGGAAAAAACTTTTTCCAGAATATGCAGCTTCAAGAGGTATCACTATTGAATACGATGGTTTGCCATGGAAAGAAATAAATAAAATTGTTCCAATTGCTATAAGAAATGGAACTGTTCATGATGTATTCCAATTACCGATAGGAATGGATCCTGGTGTTGCAGTATCTGAGGGTTGGGTACAACCATGGGATGACTACATTGAAAATATCGACGAATGGTTAGGTGCGTTTCCTAGTGGTGTTTATCTTCCTGGTGTCAACCAATTCAATGGAAAGACTTATGGAACATGTTTAACAGCAAATAAGAGAACGGGAACTTGTCTTCTGTATAGTGAAAAATATATGAGTGAAGCTGGTTATGATCCTCAAGCTGGTCGTATGACATATTCTGAAATCAGAGATGCTGCTAAAAAAATTACTAAAAATGGTAATGGTCAGTATTATGGTTGGATTATTGGTGGAAACCAAGTTAATCGATGGGAAGATGTTGTCCATACATTTGGACAAGTAGGTGGAGCACATAGTGGAAGAGGTGGTTTTACAAATAGACACATTAACTTCCAGAATGGTAAATTCCAAATTGCATCTGATCAATATATGGAAGCAGTTGAATTACTTCTTCAATTAAAATCAGATGGTAGCGCTTTCCCAGGAGTTATGAGTATGAATGCTCCTCAAGCTAGAGCTTTGATGCCACAAGGTGCAGCAGGAATGATATTCCAGGGTCCTTGGTGTATTGGAGTTTGGGGTAGAGATGCTCCAAATTGGAAATACGGTATTGCAAGTGAACCAGTTCCAGATGGAAAAGAAGCGCAACCACTTTACATTGCAGAAGGTGGATCAAATACATTTTGGTTAAGTGCTAATAGTACAATGGGACCATTTGCTGGTGATCTGATTAGATTTATGGGAACTGAGCAAGGTCAAATTTACTGGGCTCAAACTGTTGGTGCCGCAGATCCAGCTGTTAATCCAGATGCAGTTGCTAAAGCTGGTTTAACCGGACCATCAGCACAAGCTTTATCTATGTTTGCTGAAAACATACTTGTTGGACCTAATCCAATTGTAAGAAATAAAGATGTTGGTATTGTAGCTGCAAAGTCTAGAGTACCAGATCCTTCTTTGGCTCTAGTTATTCAAGGGTTGTATACTGGACAACTTAAAGGTGTGGAAGCACAGCTTAAAGATTGTAATCAAAGGTATGAAGATGCTCTTGATAAAGCTGTTGAAGAGGCAAGAGCAGACGGTGCTAATGTAACTCGTGATGATTGGGTCTTCCCTAATTGGGATGTATATTCAAATTACGGTGCTGAAAAGTATCAAGAACTTTAAACAAAATATCTAAAGGCGAATTTTTTAAATTCGCCTTTTTTTTATTATGCACAAAAAACCTCTATCTAAACAAATATATGATGCAAGATGGTGTTACTTATTTGTTTTGCCATGCTCAATTCTTACAGGAATGTTTGTCATTTATCCTATTGGTATGTCTTGGTACTTTTCTTTATTAGATTGGAGTGGTTTTACAAAAGAAGCAAAATTTATTGGCCTTCAAAATTATTATGAAGCTGTCAATGACGAATTTTTTTGGGATGCATTTATTCGTTCATTTATTTTTATGTTTGGAACAGTTCCAGTAAAAATAGTTTTAGGTTTCATTATTGCAGTATTTTTAAATAATCAGGTTTTAAAACTTGCCCCTTTCTTTCGTACTGTAATCTTTATGCCTGTAGTTACTGCAATTGCTATCATTGGTATTGTAATGACTTTTGTATTTAGCCCTTTTAATGGACCTGCGAATAAATTTTTAATGTCTACTAATTTAACTTCTGCTCCAATTGATTTTCTTGGAAATCCAGACACAGTGCTTCCGACTGTAATGGGAGTATATGTTTGGAAATGGTTAGGGATAACCATGATGTATTGGCTTGCTGCTTTACAAACAGTTCCACAAGATGTTTACGATGCTGCAAAAATTGATGGTGCTGAGGGATACAGATTATGGATCCATATTATTTTACCAATTGTACTACCTTTTGCTATTGTCATTATTCTTGTGGAGGCAGTTGGAGCGCTAAATGTTTTTCCTTTAATTGAAACTATGACCGCTGGAGGACCATTCTTTAGTAGTGAAGTTATGGAAATATATATTTTTAGAACAGCTTTTGTAACTGACTCTGGCACAATGCCTCGGCTTGGATACGCTTGTGCTGCAGGTGTATTTTGGGGTGTTGCTGTTCTATTTATTACAGTACTTCAAGGATTATGGATGAGGAGAACTCGAAGAATATGAGTAGATACTTAAATTTTATTGCTGAAAAAAACCAAGTTAAATATTTAATTATAACAATAGCTTTTATTATTTTCTCTTTCTTTTGGATCTATCCATTGCTGTGGGTACTTTCAGCCTCTTTCAAAACTGATTTTGAAATTTGGGGTGGTTTAGGGTTAATCCCTGACCGGCTTGTTTGGGAAAATTTTGAAAGAGCATGGTTTGGTGCAAACATGGGTAGGTATTTTTTTAATACCCTGATTATTACAGTTGTTTCGGTAATTATAGTTGTCGTAACAACTGGTATGTTTGGTTACGTAATTGGAAGATATTCTTTTCCAGGAAAAAAAATACTTATTGGAATTTTAATTAGTACAATTTTTATTCCTCAAGGTTACACAATTATTCCTGTTTTTGATTTATTAAATAATTTAAATATTTCTAAAAACTTAATTGGACTAACACTCGCAACAGCAGGACACACCCCTGTAATTTATATTCTATTGTTTGCAGGATATTTTTCAAGAGTTCCTGTAGAGCTTGAAGAAGCAGCTAAAATGGATGGAGCGGGCTTTGTTCGAACATTTATTTCAATCATGTTACCTTTAACAAAACCAGTAGTAGCTACAGTTTCTATTCTACAAGTTTTACATGCATGGAATGACTTTTTATTACCAGTCGTTATCACTCTAGGTAATCCTGATATACGAACACTATCCGTAGGTGTGTACGCTTTTAAAGGTGAATACTTTGTCGATTGGTCTGGTATGGCAGCTGCATCTGTTATAACTATTTTGCCTATAATTATTTTGTTTTTGTTTATGCAAAAATATTTCGTTGAAGGTGTTCAAGGAGCTGTAAAAGGGTAAATATGAAAAGGCCAAATATTTTATTAATAACTTCCGATCAACAGCATCATGATACTATCGGAAAATTTAATTCAAAAATACAAACACCGTATTTAGATAAGCTTTGTGATGAAGGAATGAATTTTACAAGAGCTTATTGTCCATCACCAGTTTGTACACCATCAAGAGCAAGTATTATTACTGGACAATATCCGTCTTCTCATGGAGCTTGGACAATTGGTGTTAAATTAGATGAAGAAGTAGAAACTATTGGAGAACTTTTATACAAAAATGGTTACTCTACTGGTTTAATTGGTAAAGCTCATTTCCAGCCATTAACTTCAGTTCCAGGTCAGGAATCTATAGAAGGACAACCAACTTTAAGAGATTTAGAATTTTGGAAAAATTTTAAAGGACCTTGGTATGGCTTTGAACATATTGAGCTAGCACGTAATCATGCAGATGAAAGTCATGTAGGTCAACATTATGCAATTTGGATGGAACAAAACGGTCTTAGTGATTGGAAAGAATATTTTCAACCAGTGCCTGGTGAAACTTCTAAATATGCTCCTCCTATTGCTCGTGAATATGACTACTGGGCAAGACCGGATAGGGTATGGAAGTTAGACGAAAAACATCACTACACAAATTGGACAGCCGAAAGATCAATTGAATTTTTAGATCAACAAAAAGATGACAAGCCATTTTTTCTTTGGACAAGTTTTCAGGATCCACATCCACCATATGTATTAAGTGAACCATGGGCATCAATGTATAATCCAGAAGACATGTCACCTGGAACGTTAAAAGAAGGTGAACACGAATTAAATCCACCACATTTTGGAAAAACACAAACGACAAATCCTAATTTTGAAAATTGGCATTCACCATTTAACGCTCATGGATGCATGAGTCATCTGTATCCTATTGAAGAATTAAAAAAAGACATGGCAATTTATTATGGCATGGTTAGTTTTATGGATAAGAATATTGGAAAAATAATTAATAAGTTAGATCAAATGGGTGAACTTGATAATACCATAATTATTTTTACTACTGATCATGGTCACTTTATAGGACAGCATGGTTTAATTGCTAAAGGACCATTCCACTATGAAGATATGCTCCGTTTACCATTTATTGTTAGATGGCCAGATAAAGTTCCTCAAAATTCATCATCTTCATCTTTATTGAGTTTAGTTGATCTTGCGCCAACATTTTTAAAAGTTGCGGGCATTGATATACCAACTCAAATGCAAGGAGTGGATCAAACGGATGTATTTTATGGCAACAAGGAAAGTATCCGTTCACATATATTTGTTGAAAATAGACATAATCCAAGAATGCCACATTTAAAAACTTACATTAATGATAATTATAAAATCTCTATTTACCGAGAAGCTAACTACGGTGAACTTTTTGATTTAGAAAATGATCCAAACGAATATAATAATTTATGGGATAATACGAACGCACAAACATTAAAAAAAGATTTATTATTTAAGTTTGCGCAAGCCACATTAAAAGATGAAACATCAAAAATGAAAAGAGTTTCAGGCGCTTAATTAAGAAAGGATAAAGATGAGAATTTTATACGTAGACATAGACTCTTTAAGACCTGATCATTTAGGATGTTATGGTTATCATAGAAACACATCTCCTACGATTGACTCAATAGCAAAAGAAGGAGTCAAGTTTACAAATTTTTATTCAACTGACACACCATGCCTACCTAGTAGAACTTCTTTGTTCGGTGGTAATTTTGGTTTCAAAACTGGAGTTGTTAATCATGGCGGTGAATTCTCTGATATTGCTCCTAGAAAAAATATTTGGAATAGAGAATTTAAAGGCGGTTTAAGAGGAGAATATGCTTTTACATCTCTTGGTAAAGTTCTTCGAGATGCAGGATATTATACAGCTAGTATTAGTCCTTTTCCTGAAAGACATACGGCCTATCAAGTTTGGTTTGGTTTTACCGAAACATATGACACTGGAAAAGGTGGTTTAGAAAATGCTGATGAAGTCTACCCTGTTATAAAAAAGTGGTTAGAAAATAATGGAGAAAAAGAAAATTGGTTCTTACATGTAAATATGTGGGATCCTCATACTCCGTATGATACGCCTGAAGACTTTGGAAATCCTTTTAAAGATGATCCTATCGAAGAATGGGTAACAGAAGAATTAATTCAAAAACAAAGGAATAGTTTCGGACCGCACAGCGCTAGAGAAGTTCCAGGATTTGATGAAGATCTTGGAGGAAAGTATACAATGGGAGTAGGTGAAATTAAAAATACTTCTGATGCTAAAGAACAAATTGATGCATATGATACTGGAATTAAGTACGCTGATTTTTATTTAAATAAAGTTTTTGAAGACTTAAAAAAAATGAATCTTTGGGATGATACAGCAATAATTATTTCAGCAGACCATGGAGAAAATCAAGGCGAGTTAAATGTTTGGGGAGATCACCAAACAGCTGATCATATAACTAATAGAGTTCCATTAATAATTAGATGGCCGGGGATAACAGATACAAATAAAGGAAGTACTGTAGAGAATAAATTTTATAATTTAGATTTAACTTCAACTATTTCTCAAATTACTTCATCTACTCAACCTGATAGATGGGATGGTATTAATTTCACTGAAAATTTAACTAATAGTAAATCATCAAATGGAAGAGATTATTTAGTTATTAGTCATGGTGCTTGGAGTTGTCAAAGATCTGTAAGATGGGATAATTGGTTACTGATAAGAACGTACGATACTGGTTTAAAAGATTTTCCAAAATATATGCTTTTCGATATTGAAAAGGATCCGCACGAGTTGAATAATCTAGCAGATCACCATAAAGATCTCGTAGCGCATGGGATGTTTTTAATCGATGAGTGGATTGAAGAAAATATGTATGAGGCTGATAGAGGAGATCCACTTCAAGGTGTAATTAGAGAAGGCGGTCCTCATCATGCAAATATTTATTCAAAAGTCTGGAATACATATGTTGAGCGTCTTGAAAAAACAGATAGAAAAAAACACGCTGACAATCTAAGAAAATATAAAGGAAAACCTTTTAGTAAATAAATCTAAATCATAATGAATATTAAATCTAAACCAAATATTATTGTATTTTTTACTGATCAACAACGTTGGGATACTTCTGGTTTACATGGCAATCCATTATCCTTGATGGAGAACTTCGATCATTATGCAGTAGAAGGTACACATCTTTATAATTCATTTACATGCCAACCAGTTTGTGGGCCTGCAAGAGCTTCATTACAATCAGGAATGTATGCAACAAAAACTGGATGTTTTAAAAATAGAATACCTTTAAAAAAAAATATTAAAACTCTAGCAAAACATTTATCAAAAGAAGGATATGCTACTGGATATATTGGAAAGTGGCACCTCGGCTCATCTGAACCTGTTAAAAAAGAGGATAGAGGTGGTTATGATTATTGGTTGGGATCAAATCTATTAGAATTTACTTCTGATGCTTATGAAACATATGTTTATGATGGACAAAATAAAAAAGTATTTCTTCCAGGATATAGAGTTGATGCAATAACTGATGCAGCTATAAATTTTATAAAACTAAATCAAAAAAAACCATTTTTTCTTTTCGTTTCTCTTATTGAGCCACATCATCAAAATAATACAGATGATTATCCACCACCTATTGGATACAGAGAAAAATATACAGGCAAGTGGTCACCACCAGATCTTTCATCTCTAGTTGGATCTTCTCCTCGGCATTTAGGTGGTTACTATGGAATGGTGAAGAGAATAGATGAAGCTTATGGCAGAATGATTGATGTCATCAAAAGTTTAAAATTATTTGATGATAGTGCCATTATTTTTACATCTGATCATGGAAATAATTTTAAAACACGAAATAGAGAATATAAACGCTCATGTCATGAAAGTTCAATACGAGTTCCTACATCTTTGATTGGAAATGTCTTTCAGCAAGGTGGACGTATAAAAGAACTTACCAACATTCTAGATATTCACGCAACAATATTAGATTTAGCAAAAGTCAAAAATACTTCCCATTGCGATGGTAGATCAGTATTGCCTTTAGTGAATAAAACTTCCAAAAAATGGGATAACGAAATTTTTATCCAAATTAGTGAAAGTCAATTAGCTAGAAGTTTAAGAACTGAAAAATGGAAATATTGTATTGCTGATCAAGATTCTAATGGAAGTGACAAACCTTCATCAAATCAATACACAGAAACAAATCTATACGATCTTGATGCTGATCCGTACGAATTAAATAACTTAATTGGTATTAGTACTTATGATGAAATAGTAAACTCTTTAAGAAAAAAGATTAAAAGTAAAATTAGAAAAGTTGAAAATATTACAACTAAAATTACAAAAGCTAAAAATGTAAATAATCCTGGTCAAATGGGATTAAATCCTGATTCTTTTCATAGATTAAAGAAAAAACTTTAATAATTTTTTTTTTCGTATTAATCTAATTTTTATGAAAACAGTTTTCCTTTTATTTGATTCATTAAATAAAAGAATGTTAAATTCTTATGGTGGTAAATATATTGAAACACCAAATTTTAACCGATTAGCAGAAAAATCAGTTCAATTTAATAATCATTATATTGGAAGTATGCCATGTATGCCCGCAAGACGTGATATGCACTCGGGACGCTTAAGCTTTTTGCACCGTGCATGGGGTCCTTTAGAACCATTTGATAATTCATTTCCAGAAATCTTAAGACTTAATAACACATATACTCATCTTGTAACTGATCATTATCATTACTTCGAAGATGGTGGTGCAACATATCATAATAGATTTAATTCTTGGGATTTTATTAGAGGACAAGAGAGTGATCCATGGAAAGCTATGGTTCAACCACCTCTTGAAAAATTGAGAGAAAAATATCATCAATCTCAATTAAATTTAACTGATAGGGAAACAGGTTATTATCATTACGCAATCAATAGTGAGTTTATTAAAGAAGAAAAAGATTTTCCTTCAGTCAAATGCTTTCAATCTGGATTAGATTTTATTAATATCAATAAAGATGCTGATAACTGGTTTCTTCAATTGGAAACTTTTGATCCACACGAACCTTTCTTTGCACCTGAACGCTTTAGAGAAAAATTAAAAACTAATTACAAAGGTCCAAGATTAGATTGGCCTCAATATGACAGAGTTAAAGAAACAGATGATGAAGTTGCGGAATTAAAAGCCAACTACATTGCTTTAATTGGTTTATGTGATTACTTGTTAGGTACTGTCTTAGATTATTTTGATAAAAATAATTTATGGGATGACACTGCATTGATTTTAACTACTGATCATGGCTTTATGCTCGGAGAACATGATTGGTGGGCTAAAAATAGAATGCCTTTATATAATGAAATTGCTAATATTCCGTTCTATTTCTATCATCCTGAATTTAAAGATCATTCTGGTGAACAAAGAAATGTTGTAACACAAAATATTGATCTGATGCCTACGTTTATGACAATGCACGGCCATGATGTTCCTAAAGAAGTAAAAGGTAAGTCCATTTTGAATTTTTTAGATAAAGATAATGAAAATGATTATTTTGCTTTGTATGGATATTGGGGCGGTGGAATTAATATCTCTGATGGAAAATATTCGTATTTTCACTATCCTGAAAATTTTGATCAGTACGATAGAAGTAGATTCCAATATACTTTAATGCCTACAAATATGAGACAATTTTTTTCACATGAAGAGTTACAAACAGCAACTATGCATGAGCCTTTTGATTTTACTAAGAACATACCAGTAATGAAAGTAAACAGAATACTTCGAAAGACTGATCCTCATAAATCTTTAGAAGATACTAAATGTGCACTTTATGATTTAAAAAAAGATCCAGGTCAATTAAGCCCAGTTAATGATATTGCCTTAATGACTAAATATAAAAATATCATGTTGGAAGAAATTAAAACTTATGATCCTCCTGAAGAATTATTAAAAAATTATTTCTAAAAAATACCAGAAATCTAACAAAAATATCTTTATTTTAAAAAAAAATTGCCATTTTAAATTATTGTATAAATTTCTATATCGGCTAGATTAAATTCATCATTTTAATAATTTGGGAGGAAAAATGAATTTTTTAAAATTTATTACTAAAAAAATTTACTTATTTATTTTCTCATTATTTTTATCATTTGGTTTTATAACTTCAAGTTATGCTGTTGATATAACAATATGGGATTTAAGTGGTAGGAACGGACAGGATGAATTTTACGATAATCTTAATAAAGAATACAAAAAAATTAATCCTGATGTAAACATCATTTTACAAACATTTGAAAATGAAGCTTATAAAACTCAAATTCAAGTGGCCTTAAATGGTAATGATGGACCAGACGTATTCTTTAACTGGTTTGGGGAAGATAGTGCTCGTTTAGCAAGAGCAGGATTAGCATTAGATATAACTCCTTACGCAAATGTTGAAGGTGGATATGGTAATTACATTAGTGAAGGATTATCAAATACAACTGCTGTTAATGGTAAAATATATGGAGTACCAAATACTTCAGTCTCAAAATATTTTCACTATGACCCTGCTTTTTTTGAAGCAAACAGTTTGGCAGTACCAAAGACATTTGATGACTTATTAAATCTTTGTAGAGATATTAGAGCAATTGATTCATCTATTGTTCCATGGCCTCTAGGAAACTCAGAAAGATGGAAACTCAATCACGTTATAACTATGTTAAACCAAAGAGTTGTAGGTGAAGAAAATACTGCGGCAGATTATAACTTATCTGCATCAGAAGATGAGTTATTTACTAACCCAGCGTATGTTGAGGCTTGGCAAAAAGTTGTAGATCTGCAAGATGCAGGTTGTTTCCAAGATGCTCCAAACGCTACACATCCAGAGCTAACAAGATCAATGTTTGCATCACAAATTTCACCAATGATTTATTGTGGTACATGGTGTGGAGGTATCTTTAATAGTGAAGGTTTTTCTGACTTTAGCTATTTTAGATTCCCAGAAGTAGTTGGTGGTGCTGGTGCAGCAACTGTAGGTTTCCTTGTTCCATCTGGCATGATGGTATCAGCAAAAACTGCACATCCTGAAATTGCAGCACATGTTGCTTCGTTTATGGTTTCAGATGATATGGCATTGCAAGCAGCTGAACTAATGGGTTTCATGCCTTCTAATCCAACAAAAATTGGCGAAATGAGTAATCCAACTCATTGGTTTAATTTTTATGTTAATGATATTGCAGACAAAACAGGTCACGTAAATGTTTTGGATGTTTTATTAGAAGCTAATGTTTCAAATGCTTATCTTGATATGGGTACTGAAATTCTAAATAGAACGAAGACTCCACAAGAAGCTATGGATTTTATTAGGCAGGTTGCTTTAGAAGCTAAAGCAGCGATGTAAATATTTTATTAATTTCGGCTATTTCTTAATAGCCGAAATTTTTTATGAACAAAAATAATACACAAACAAATAGTTTTTCTTTGTCAAATGACAAAGTATCAGCCACTATACTTCTTGTACCGGCTTTAATATTTTGTACGATTTTTATCTTTATTCCTGCTATAGGTACAATTGTAGGATCATTTTATAGCTACAGCCTTACTTCAATGAACAATTGGAAATGGGTGGGCTTTGGGAATTACGTTAAAGCAACGCAGGATGAATATTTTTGGGTAGCGTTGAAAAATAACTTTATAATAGTTTTTGCTTCTATTGTTCTTCAGGTAGGTGTTGGAACAATTTTAGCAGCAATTCTTGATCGAGGAATAAAATATGGAAGGGTAATTTTTCGAACCATAATATTTACTCCAATGGTCATATCATCAGTTGCAGTGAGTTTAATTTGGTTAATAATCTATGACCCAAATGTTGGTATATTAAATGCTATCTTTAAATCTATTGGTTTATCAACACCGTCTAAGGGGTGGTTAGGAGATCCTAATATTTCAATTTGGATGATAATGATAACAGCTGCATGGCAAAATACAGGATTTATGATGGTCTTAATTCTTGCTGGTCTGCAAGGAGTTTCTAAAGAAGTTTATGATGCAGCCGAAATAGATGGTGCAACTGGAGTTAAAGCTTTTTGGTATATTACACTTCCAATGATTAGAAATGTTTTGATTGTTGCAATTTTGATAACAACCATAGGGGCATTTAAAGTTTTTGAATTTATTTTTGTATTTACTCAAGGAGGGCCAGCCAATGCAACTCAAGTTTTAGGTACTTACATTTATTTACAAGCATTCAATTTGCTTCATATGGGATACGCCAACGCATTATCCGTAATACTTCTTATCATTGCATTATTTTTAGGGTGGTTACAACTTAAATCCAGTAGGAAAGCTTAATGAGTCGATTTAAAATAGCAAATATAATAGCTTATGGTTTTGTAACACTGTTTAGCATCTATGTTTTAATGCCAATTTTAGTAATGGTATTAACAACATTTAAATCTAAACGAGAAATTTTTTTAGAACCTTTGGGGATTCCTAGTCAATTTGGAATTTCTTCTTTTGAAAAAGCTCTAAGTGTTGGACTGGGAAGTTTTATGATGAATTCTTTCATAGTATCTTTTTTTGCCGTCTTTTTAATTGTTACAATTTCAGGAATGGCAGCGTACGTACTATCAAGAATCGATTTTAAAATTAATAAATTTGTTTATCTATTGATAGTAGCAGGTTTTGCAATTCCACCTGCTGCAGTTCTTGTTCCCTTATATACGATGGTTTCAAACTTAAATTTATTAAACAGTTTATTTGGAGTTATTATGCCTCTTACTGCATTTGGAATTCCTTTTACCGTTATACTTTTTTATGCTTTCTTTCTGGATTTTCCAAAAGAAGTAGAAGAGGCTGCCACTATTGATGGTTGTACAAAGCTTCAAATATTTTTCAGAATTATTGTACCCCTTTCTGGACCAGTTATTGCAAGTGCTGCAATTTTTCAAACTGTTTGGATTTGGAATGAATTTTTATTAGCACTAATAATGTTAACTTCAGACGACTTTAAAACTTTGCCTATAGGTCTATTAAAACTAAGAGGAGAGTGGACATCTGATTGGGGGGCAATTATGGCAGGACTTACAATAGCGGTAATTCCTGTGTTGATAGTATTCCTAATATTCCAAAAGTATTTTGTTAGATCATTGGCAGGGTTAGGAAAATAGTATAAGTTTATTAAATGGCAAAAAGACAAAAAGTTTTAGTTCTCTATTTAAAGTTTCCAAGTTTAGAAGCTGAAGTTATTTCTTGGGCAACTTTTGATGGTACCGGAAAAAAATTACATATGACTGGAGACAGTGACACTCCACCATATCCTACTGGTCTTGATGCATTGTTAGATGGGTGGAGATTGTTTCAAGCAAGTCAAGCTATACCAGAACAACCTGGTGAGGAACATAGAACATCATATTTAAAACATGAATTTTTTTTTGAAAAATTAGAAGAAGGAGATTTTTAGTATGCCAAAATTATTAACAACAGAGCAAATGGCAGAATTTGCTAGCAGTGGATGTTTATTTTTTGATGAATTAATTGATGAACAAACCAATAAAGAATTTTTAGATGATATTGGTCATACAGATATTGATAAAGCTGATAGTGTTAATGATTTTTATAAGAATATTAAAGCTACCAGTAGTATTCCAAGAATACCTGCGGGCACACCACTTAAAGAAGCATTTCCCAAAAACTCACCTCTCGATAAAATTTTCAAAAATGAAGTAGTTGAGGGCGCTATTACAAGTCTAGTAGGAAGTAATACAATTGTTGATCACCAATTTCTTCATATAACATTTCCAACAAAATATTTTAATCAAGCAAATCAACGCCAAATGTCTCAAGCAAACCATCAAGATAGTACGATAGATCCAAGAAGTACCTTTGATGTTCAACTATTTTATTTTCCAACTGAAGTAACGAAAGAAATGGGTGGAACAAGGTATCATCCAGGAACACACTTACGTATTGTTAATGAAATGGCTATTGCAAAATATCAGAATATTCTTGGGCAAAAAAGTATAGTGTGTAAACCTGGTACCATTGGTATTTTTCATAGCGGTCTTTGGCATGGAGCTGGAGTCAATTTTTCAGAAAATATTCGTTATATGTTTAAAGTAAGACTTCAACCTACAGAAAAACAAGAATTGTTATGGGATCCTGAAAAAAAATATCAACCTTTACCAAACCGTGCTTTGTATTGGACTGATGAAACTAAGGATCAAACTATCAATGATATTTTAATGAGGCCCTATCCTTGGCAAGAAGCAGATACTAATAGACTTGATAAAATAAATGTTGTCAAGTTTTGGAGGTTGTTAACCGGTCACAAGAAAATGGATGTCGACTATTGGCTTACAAGAATTGAAAACGAATTATATTAATTGAAATTTCTTTCATCACCTTTTAATGGAACAACATCGCAAGTTTCTTGATACCATGAAAGCATTTTATCTTTTAGTTTTTTAAGTTCTGACTCATATTGAGGATCATTAATAACATTATTAATTTCTCCAGGATCTTCGATTAAATTATAAAACTCATCTTTTTCGTAAGCTCTTTTAATATATTTAAATTTTTTATTTCTGCACATTGTTGCTTTGGTATGCATTAAAATTTCATCCTCTTGACCTTGTAAACTAACTCTAGGATAATAAAGACCATGGGGTAATTGAAGACTTTGATTTTCACTTGCTTGTCTTTCTAATCTAAGTCTACCACCTTCCGTAAATACTTCTTCTCTATGATTATCAGTTTTCTGTTCAATAAAATTTTTAATACTTTTGCCAAAATGCCAATATGAGGGCTCGATATTACTGTAATCATATATGGTTCCAGCAATATCAATTAATTCAATCATTGTATCGCTAACACCATTTAAGGTATTTTCACTTTTTGGTGGTTTTATAATAAGAGGAACATTAGTAAGACAGTCTTGAAAAGTATTTTGTGTTTTTTCAACTAAATTATAATCACCTGTAAAGTCACCATGATCAGATAAAAAAATTATTAAAGTATCATCATACAAATTATCTTCTTTAAGTTGATTGACCAAAAGTCCAAATTGATAATCTACTCTTGCACACATACCAAGATATACTGCTCGTAATTCATTCCACCGTTCATCGGTCCAATCTTGCATTCTTTGCCCATCCATAATTCCTTTTAAAAGACTTGGCTTGTCTTCCAAAGTTTTGTATTGATATCTATTAGGTATTATGCTTCGATCAATTGAAGAGAACCATGGATCCTCTACACAGTAAGGAGGATGCGGATAACCAAGCGGTAGAAATAAACAGAATGGTTTTTCTTGTTTATAATCTTTTATAAAATCTAATGCTCCATAAACCATGGACCAATCATCATCAAAATAAATATCTTTATCTTTTTTATCTAATTTTCCTTTGAAAAAACTATAATAATTATCTCCATCTTCAGGTCCTCGCCATGATAGATCTCCTCCATGAGTACCAGGTTGTTGAGTGTAATCCCATTTTTGAAAATCTCTTTCAGTTGGTTCAAAATAAATATCACAATGATTACGATATCCTTCCTGACCTGCTATCAAATCATTTTTTCCACCCCACCAAATAAAGTAATCTTTATTTTTTAGTTCTGATAAAATACTGGAGTCACCTTGATCAGTATGTAACATATAATGCATTGTTCGATGACCATGCACATGTGGATACCAACCAGTCATAAATGAACATCGACTTGGTGTACAAACTGTTGCTTGGCAAAAAGCATTCTTAAATGCAACCGCGTCTTCTTTAATTATACTATCTAAATTAGGAGTTTTAGCGCCTGGATAACCAAGATATCCAAGCATATCTCCTCTCCATTGATCAGGATTAAAAATAACAATATTAGGTTTCTTCATTTTAGTATTAATTTTTATATGTTTTTTATTTAAAAAAAAGACAATATGATTATTGATTATATTACTTATCTGAGTAAGATTATTTAAAATTTAGGAGGAATGATGAAGAATTTATTTAAATTTATCATAGGTTCAGTATCTTTATTTTTCTTTTCTTCTGTTCAAGCAGATACAATTAAATGGTTACACTTAACTGGTGAAAGCTCACCTGAGTATCCAAACTTTGTAAGAGCTGTTGAAGAATTTGAAGCTAAAACTGGGCACAAAGTTGAGATGATGTATCTCGAAAATGAATCATTTAAAGCTAAACTTCCAACAATGTTACAATCAGATGACAGACCAGATATTTTTAATAGCTGGGGAGGTGGAGTAATGTATGCACAAGCTGAAGCAGGATTTTTAAGAGATATATCTGATGTTATCACTGATGAATATTTATCTACACTAAGTGCAGCTGCAGCAAATGCATTTGTATACAAAGGACAAAGAGTAGGAGTTCCAAGAAATGTTTCACAAGTCACGTGGTGGTATAACAAAGATTTAGTTAACCAAGCTGGTGTTGATGTTAATGGTATCAAAATGTGGGACGATCTTCTTTCAGCAGTAAAACAAATTAAATCTGCTGGCATAACTCCAATTTGTATTGGAGGAAAAGATAAATGGCCTGTTCATTTTATTTGGACACATTTACACATTAGAAATGGTGGCGAGTCATTATTCCTTGAATCACTCGAAAATGGTGGTTGGGATAGACCAGAGTACATTAAATCAGGTGAACAAATGTTAGAACTTGTAGCTCTAGAACCTTTTCAAGATGGTTGGTTAAGTCATACTTGGCCTGATCAAGCTGGTTTCTTCGGAGATGGAAAATGTGCAATGGCTTTCATGGGTAATTGGATGTATCCAGCTCAAAAATCTAACAGTGCAAGTGGAGAAGGTTTAGGAGACGACAATATGGGTATCTTTAGTATGCCAATGACTCCAGGAGCCCTTGGTGACTCTGCTGATACTTTAGGAGGTATCAATGGATGGCTGGTTTCTAAAACTGCACCAGACTCAGCTGTAGAATTTTTAATGCACTTAGTTTCAGCAGACATTCAAAATGAAGATGCTGCGAAAGGTGCTTATCTTCCAGTTGTAAAAGGTGCAGATAAATCAATTACCAATCCTTTACTTGCTCAAGTTGCAAACAACATTGGAAACTCACAATATCATCAAATTTTCTATGACCAATTTTTAGGTCCAGATATTGGCAGAGTTGTAAATGATGTTTCTACTGATTTAGCTGCAGGAATTATTTCAGCAGAAGAAGCAGCACAACTTGTCCAAGAGTCTTGGGAATTTAATCAGTAAATATTTATAAAGAGAAGGCTTTTATAAAAAGCCTTCTCTAGGAAATATAATGCAATCACCTAAATTTAATGCTATATTAAGTAAGTATTCCACTTTGGTAATATTTATTATTCCTGCATTAACTATTTTTACAATGTTTGTCGTCTTGCCAATAATAGAGGCAGCATATTACAGTTTCTATAGATGGGATGGATATGGTGATCCTAATAAATATGTTGGTTTAAAAAACTATAAATATCTTTTTAAAAATAAGACATTTATTCTTTCATTAAAAAATAATTTTTACATTATTGCTATTTCATTATTTCTACAATTGCCTTTTGCATTATTGGTTGCATTAATGATTTCAGATAAAATAAGAGGAGCTAATTTTTTCAGAACTGTTTTTTTCTTACCATATATCTTAGCAGAAATAGTAACAGGATTAATTTGGGCATATATTTATGATGGTAACTATGGAATGGTTGCTGCAATTTGGAATTTCTTTGGAGCAGAACCACCTCATATGATTGCTGAAAAAGAAACTGCAATGATTGCTCTATATATTGTAATTTTTTGGAAATACTTTGGAATTCATATGATGATTTATATTGCGGGTCTTCAAAATATTTCTAAAGAAGTTTTAGAGGCAGCTAGAGTTGATGGTGCTGGTCCAGTAACTACTGCGTGGAGAATAAAAATACCAATCATTTTACCTACAATAAGATTATCAGTTTTTTTATCTATTCTAGGAGCTCTACAATTATTTGATATAATTATGCCACTTACAGGTGGAGGGCCGTCAAATCAAACTCATTCAATGGTTACATATTTATATTATTTTGGAGTCATGCGAATGAAATTTGGTTTTGGTAGTGCAATCGGTGTTGTTATTTTCTTAATTTGTTTCACTATAGCTCTTACTTATCAAAGAACTTTAATGAGGAAGGATTAATGTTTAGTAACTTTAGATCTTATTACATGTATCTGTTTCTTTTTTTATTGGCAGGTATTATTTTCATTCCTTTATATGTTTCTATTGCTGGTGGTTTTAAAACAATTGGAGATTTAAGAACTAATTCACTTGGTTTACCAACAGAATGGATAGTATCAAATTACACAAGTTTACTTGTTGATAACAAGTTTTGGTTATTTACTTGGAATTCAGTATTATATGCAGCAGGAACAACCTTTTTAGTTATTCTATTAGCTTCAATGACAGCATTTGTATTTGCTCATATGAAATTTATTGGAAGTAGATTTTTATTTAATTATTTTATACTTGGTTTAACTTTCCCTTTTGCCACAGCAATTCTTCCATTGTTTTTGAGAGTTAGAGACCTTGGTTTGCTAGGCTCAGTTTGGGCAGTTATCTTACCTCAAATTGCATTTGGCTTAGCATTTGCAATAATATTATTTAGAGGATTTTTTAGACAAATGCCATCTGAGTTATTTGATGCTGCATTTGTTGATGGGTGCACATATTCTCAATTTTATTTTAGGTTTACACTGCCTCTTTCAACACCAATTATAGCAACAGTTGCAGTAATTAATCTTGTTGGTAGTTGGAATAATTATTTACTACCTCTTATAATGATAAATAGTGAAAGTTTGTACTCTTGGCCACTTGGGATAATGGTTTTTAGAGGTGAGTATATTACTGATTGGCCAAAGATACTTGCTTTTGTCTCTCTTACTTTAATTCCAGCTGTAGTTTTTTTCTTAGCACTTCAAAGATTTATTGTAGCCGGTCTCACGGGTGGAGCAGTTAAGGAATAGTTTTATGAAAGTAGGAATTATAGGTTGTGGAAATATTGCCGATATTTATTTCAGTAATTCCCAGAAGTACTTTAATAATTTTCAAATTGTTGCATGTGCTGATATTAAAAATGAAGCTGCAAAAAATTATGCAGAAAAGTATGGTGTAGAACAGTTATCTGTAGATCAAATATTATCTAATAAAGAAATTGAATTAATTATAAATTTAACAATCCCAGATGTTCACTTTGAAGTTTCAAAATCAATTCTTGAAGCTGGTAAACATTCTTATTCAGAAAAGCCACTTTCAATAAAATTTGAACATGGTCAAGAGTTGGTTAATTTGGGTAATTCAAAAGGTTTACATGTGGGTTGTGCACCAGATACTTTTCTTGGAGCGGGTATACAGGAAGCAAAAAAAATTATTGATCAAAATGAAATAGGTAAAATAAATCTTGGAAGTATTTCAATGGGTGTAGCTGGACATGAAATCTGGCATCCTAACCCAGATTTTTACTATAAATATGGTGGTGGCCCAATACTTGATATGGGTCCATATTATTTTACAGCACTAGTAAACTTACTCGGTCCTGTGAAAAATGTTTTTACACAATCAAGAACAGTTTATCAAAAAAGAGTTATTGGCAGTGGTGATAGACAAGGGCAGGAAATAGAAGTTGAAATCCCAACAACATTAGTTTCACAAATAGAATTTCAAAATGGCGCATTAATTGATTCATTTTTTTCTTTTGATGTCTGGAAACATAGTAAGAATCACATAGAATTATATGGCGATAAAGGTTCAATAAATATTCCTGATCCAAATATGTTCGGTGGTGATATTCTAGTTTGTAAATCAAAAAATGGAAGTTGGGAAAATATAGATACCAAGAATAACAATTTAGGGAAAATAAATATTAAAAATAAATCTGAAAAAGCAAATGAGTCAGCAGGTATTGCTAACTATAGAGGTATAGGTGTGAGCGAAACAGTTGATGCAATAAAAAATAATCGTTTAAATAGATGTAGTGGAGAATTAAGTCTTCACGTTTTAGATATACTAGATAGTATAATTAAATCATCAAAAGAAAATATGAAAATAGAACTTAGAAGTTCTATTAAAAATTTAGATTACTTCTCTGAAGATGAGATTAGTAATTTATTAAAGTGAAAGGAATAAAATGAAAAAAGCTTTAATAGTTTATGGAGGTTGGCCAGGACATGAGCCAGAAAAATGTTCTGAAATAATTAAAGGCATGCTGGAGCCTGAAGGATATGAGGTAAGAGCAGAATACCAAACTTCTGCATTTGCAGAAGATTATGTTCACGAAATGGATTTGCTTATACCTATAGTAACTATGGCCTTTCATTTTGATCCAAGAGGAGAAATAAAAAAAACCGCGGTTAATAATGTTATTAAAGCTGTTCATAATGGATGTGGTCTTGCTGGTCATCACGGTGGAATGTGTGATGCATTTAGACAATCAATTGATTGGCAGTTCTTAACTGGTGGTCAATGGGTAAGTCACCCAAATGGTATTCATGATTATAAAGTCAATATAACAAAAAAAGATGATCCAATCATGGAAGGTATTGAAGATTTTGATTATCATTCAGAGCAATATTACATGCATGTGGATCCATTAAATGAAGTTTTAGCAACGACGACATTTAAAGGTAACGAAGTTTGGAAGCTTGAACAAGAACCTGGTTCATCAAGTGGTGACGCATATACAACAGAATGGTTAAAAGGTGTAGAAATGCCAGTTGCTTGGAAAAGACGAATTGGGAAAGGTAAAATTTTTTATATCTCTCTTGGTCATTTTGCACATGAATTAAACCATCCACAAATGAATAAAATTTATAAACGTGGTTTACTTTGGGCATCAAGATAGAGTAATATAATATAGGAAATCATATGACAGAATACTTTAGTAAAATACCAGACATTAAATTTGAGGGCCAAGAAAGCACAAATCCATTTGCTTTTAAGTTTTACGATGAAAATAAAAAAGTTTTAGGCAAGTCTATGAAAGAGCATTTAAGGTTTGCTACTTGTTATTGGCATACATTTACTTGGCCTGGCTTGGATCCATTTGGTGGTCAAACATTTGATAGACCATGGATGCAAGCAGGTGATGAAATGAAAATGGCTGAAATGAAACTTGATGCTGCATTTAATTTTTTCACTAAAATAAAAACACCATTTTTCTGTTTTCACGATAGAGATATTTCTCCTGAAGGTTCAAATTATGCTGAGACACAAAAAAATTTCTTTCATATTATAGATTTAATGGAACAAAAAATTAATGACTCAGGAATGAAATTACTTTGGGGAACAGCAAATGCTTTTTCTCATAAAAGATATATGAGTGGTGCTTCTACCAATCCAGACCCAGAAGTTTTTGCATATAAAGCTGCACAAGTAAAAGATTGTATGGATGCAACGATGAGATTAGGCGGTCAAAACTATGTTCTTTGGGGTGGAAGAGAAGGATACGAAACTATTCTTAATACTGACATGACTAAGGAAACAGCTAATCTTCAAAGATTTCTCGAATTAGTTGTTAATTATAAACACAAGATAGGATTTAAAGGTCAAATTTTATTGGAACCAAAACCTCATGAACCAACTAAACATCAATATGACTTTGACTCTGCAACTTGCTTAGCGTTTTTACGAAAGGCAGGTTTAGAAAATGAGATTAAATTAAATGTTGAAGTTAATCATGCAACTTTATCTGGTCATAATTTTGAACATGAAATTGCTTATGCAACTTCTAACAGCGCCTTAGGAAGTATTGATATTAATAGAGGTGATACTTTAATAGGTTGGGATACGGATCAATTCCCAAATAATCCTGCTGACTTAATTATGTCATTTTATTTTATTTTTAAGAATGGCGGTTTAGGTCAAGGAGGCATGAACTTTGATGCAAAAATAAGAAGACAATCTATTGATGCTGAAGATTTATTTCATGCTCACATTGGGGGTATGGATGTTTGTGCAAAAACACTTATTGCTGTTGAAAAATTAATGAATGATAATGTTATTCCTAAGTTTATTGAAAATAGATATGAAGACTGGAATAAAAATTTGGGACAGTTTATTCATCATAAAGACACTGGGTTAGATGATATAAATAAAAAAGTAATCGATGATAATATTGAACCAGAACCTCGTTCAGGAAGACAAGAATATCTGGAAAATATCTTAAATAAATACTTGTAGTTACTAACCATAAGTTTCTATACTAATTGATTTATAAATATTATGAAAATTTATAAATTAGATACAGCATCAGATTTTGAAAAATTAAACCTTTGTCTCGCAATAGGTAATTTTGATGGAATACATAAAGGGCACCAAGAAATAATAAATAAAATTAAGGAGATTGCATTAAACAATAATTTGTTATCTTCTATAATGAGTTTTAATCCTCATCCTCGTATTTACTTTAATCAAATTAATGAACCTTTTAATATTTATACTCAAAGTGATAAAATACATTTTCTTGAACAATTGGATTTAGATATATTTATAGATTTTTCTTTTGATAACAATCTATCAATATTATCATCTGATGATTTTGTAACTAAAATTCTAATTGATAAATTAAATATTAAATACTTAGTTATAGGTTCTGACTTTAAGTTTGGAAAAGACAGGAAAGGTAATTTTAAAACATTAGAAAAGTATGCTGAAAAAAATAATTTTAATATTCATTTAATCGAACCTATTATGCTTGCTGATAAATCGGATAAATATTCATCTTCAATAATTCGATCACAAATAAAAGAAGGTTATATGGAAGATGTTACAGAGTCTTTAGGTAGGCCCTGGCATATGCATGGAAAAATAATTGAAGGTGATAAAAGAGCTAGAGAAATCAATTTTCCGACTGCTAATATGATACCAGATCAACACATATTACCAAAAAGAGGTGTTTACTGTGTGGAAGTGCTATTAGAAGGCAAAAAATACAAAGGTGTTTCAAATTTTGGTTTAAGACCAACAGTTGATGGAAGCAAACTCCTTCTAGAGACACATATGTTTAATTTTAGTGAAGAAATATATGGTAAAGAATTGACTGTTGAATTCCTTACATTTATTAGGGCTGAACAAAAATTTAATAATTTTGAAGAATTAACCAAGCAAATCAACAAAGATATAAATACAGCTAAAGAATATCATCAACTATAATGGAATATAAAGATACAATTTTTCTTCCCAAAACATCTTTTGAAATGAGAGCTAACCTTCCCGCAAAGGAACCTGTAATAATAGAGGAGTGGGATAAAGAAAATATTTTTAAAAAGCTAAGAGATAAATCTAAAGGTAGAGAAAAATTCGTTCTTCATGATGGTCCACCATACGCAAATGGACATATTCATATGGGAACTGCTCTTAATAAAATTTTAAAAGACGTCATTGTACGAACACAACAAATGGCTGGTAAAGACTCTATCTATGTTCCTGGTTGGGATTGTCACGGTTTACCAATTGAATGGAAAATAGAAGAAGAATATAGAAAAAAAGGAAAGAACAAGGATGATGTTCCAACTGTTCAATTTAGAAATGAGTGTAGAGAGTTTGCAGAAAAATGGATCGAGATACAAAAAAAAGAATTTAGACGACTTGGTGTTGAAGGAGATTGGGAAAATCCTTACCTCACAATGTCAAATCAAGCAGAAGCGCAAATTGTTCGAGAACTTGGAAAATTTCTACTTGATGAAAGCTTGTATAAAGGAGCAAAACCAGTTCTCTGGTCCGTTGTAGAAAAGACAGCTTTAGCTGATGCTGAAGTTGAATATGAAGATCATACGTCCAACACTATTTATGTTAAATTTTTAATTAAAAATTCTACAGATAAAGATTTAATTGATTCTAATATAGTTATTTGGACAACAACTCCTTGGACTATTCCAGGTAATAGAGCTCTGGCTTATGGTAAAGAATTAGATTATTCACTTATTGTTGTCGAAGAATTAGAAGAAGATAGTCTAGCCAAAATAAATGATAAATTAATATTTGCTTCAGAACTTATAGAAAATGTAACTAAAGAAATTGGAATTAAAAAATTTAGTATAAAAAAGAAATTTAAAGGAGATAATTTATCTTCTTGTGAATGTGAACATCCATTTAAACAATTGGGATACGATTTTATTGTAAAACCATTTCATGGAGATTTTGTAAACTTAGAACAGGGAACAGGAGTTGTGCATATAGCTCCTGGACACGGAGATGACGATTATGTTTTAGGTATAAAAAATAATGTTGATATTATCCAAACAGTTCAAGATGATGGAAAATATAATCAACATGCCGTTGGTTTTGAAGGCGAGCATATTTATAAAGTAGATCACAAAATTGCAGATAAATTAGAAGAATTTTCAAAATTATTATTTAAAGGGACGCTTCGTCATAGCTACCCACATTCATGGAGGTCTAAAGCTCCTCTTATTTATAGAAATACTCCACAATGGTTCATTTCCATGGAAAAAAATAACCTAAGAGACATTGCTCTTAAATCAATTGATGAGACTATTTTTTATCCTCCTCAAGGTCAAACGAGGCTTAGATCAATGATTGAAACTAGACCAGATTGGTGTGTATCTAGACAAAGAGTGTGGGGTGTACCTTTACCATTATTTGTAAATAAAAAAACGGGTCAACCATTAAGAGATGAAAATATTATCAATAGAATAGCTGACATATATGAAAAAGAAGGAAGCAATACGTGGTTTACCGAAGATCCACAAAGGTTTTTAGGAGATGAATACTCACTTGAAGATTATGAACAGGTTAAAGACGTAGTTGAAGTATGGTTTGATAGTGGCTCTACACATGCTTTTTGTCTAGAACAAAGAGAAGATTTGAAATGGCCTGCATCAATGTATTTAGAAGGAAGTGATCAACATAGAGGATGGTTTCACTCATCTCTTTTAGAATCGTCGGGCACTAGAGGAAAGGCACCATATGAAAGTGTTTTGACACACGGATTCGTTGTTGATGGAAGAGGACGTAAAATGTCTAAATCTTTAGGTAATGTCATTTCTCCTGATGATATTTTAAAAAAATATGGAGTTGATATTTTAAGATTATGGGTTGTTGCTTCTGATTATTATGATGATCTTAAACTTGATAATGCCATTCTCCAATCACAAGCTGAGTCTTATAGAAGAATAAGAAATACCTTTCGTTTTTTAATTGGCAATTTAAGTGATTTTACTGAAGAAGAAACTATCGATGAGAGTGAGTTTCCAGAGTTAGAAAAATATCTTTTACATCGATTATGGGAAGTTGATCAAGTTGTTCAAAAATGTGTATCAACATTTAACTTTCACCTAATGTTTACAACACTTTTAAATTTTTGTTCAAGTGATCTTTCAGCTTTTTATTTTGATATTAGAAAAGACACTATATATTGTGATAGCAAAGAGTCCGTTCAAAGAAGATCTACTAGAACTCTATTAAATATAATTTTTAATCATTTAGTAAGATGGTTTGCTCCATCTATTTCTTTTACTTCTGAAGAAGCCTGGAAAGCTATGGGAAATAAAGAAAGTATACACCTACAAGATTTTTTACAATGTAAAAATGAATATGAGGACAATCAATTAAATGAAAAATGGAGTTTAATTAAAAATATTAGAAAAGTTGCTACTGGAGCAATTGAAAAAATTAGAGAAGAAAAAATTATTCGCTCAAGTCTTGAGGCACACATAGATATTTTTGTTTCTGCAGAAAGTTATAAAAAACTAGAGAAAGTAATGTTTGATGAAATTACAATTACTTCATCATTTTCTTTGTATGTTATTGACGAAAAATCCAAAGGTTTTTCTATTGAAGATATTTCTGATGTAATCGTAAAAGCTTCAAAGGTAAATGGAGAAAAGTGTCAAAGATGTTGGAAATATGAGGCAAAGTTAATAAATGATGAAGTTTGTAACAGGTGTAATACTGTAATATTTAAGTGATTAAAACAGCAGTATTTATTTTTTTGATTTTATTAGATTTATTAACAAAATTTTTTATTCAGAATAATTTATTTTTAAATCAATCAATACAAATCAATGAATATTTTGATTTAGTTTATGTTCAGAACTTTGGTGTTTCTTTTGGTTTATTTTCTGGTTATGTTTCTCATTGGATATTAATACTTATAGCCTTAATAGTTGTTATATTAATTTTTTATTTACTTATTAAATCAGATAAACAACTTGAAAAACTGGCTTATTTCTTTGTTATAATTGGGGCTTTATCAAATATTATTGATAGATTGATAAATAGTTATGTTGTTGATTTTATCTTACTACATTATGATAATTTTTATTGGCCCGCATTTAATCTAGCAGATATTTATATTACAATTGGAATTATCATGTTAATAATGAGTTTTTTTATAAAATCTAAAACAGTAAAATGAAAAAAGTTATTTATGTAACAATCATTTCCTCAATTTTTCTATACTCTTGTAATACTATAAGAAGTAGTGCGGGTGTAGAAAGAAAAGTAATAGATGAATACAATGTAGTTGAAAATCCTCCATTAGTAATTCCGCCAAATTTTAATTTACTACCACCTGATCAAATTGAATCAAAAGATATTGATGATACCGATAGTGAGCTTGCAAAGGAAATTCTCTTTGGTCTGGATGAAGAAAGTGATGAAACACCTTCTGAAAATTCTGTTATCGACAATATTTTAAAAGAAACTGAAGCAGATCAAGTAGATAATAGTATCAGGGAAGATCTTGATGGAAACTCAGAAGATGAAATAAGCCAAGATAATACAGATGTTGAAAGTGAAAATATAGAAGAGCCAAAAAAGAAGAAAAGATTTTTCTTTTTCAAAAGTAAAGAAGAAAATGAAGCTGACGGAGAAGGTGAACCTAAAAAGAAAAAAAGATTTTTCTTCTTTTAATTTTATAAATGGAAATAAGATACTTTAATTCAAATTTTGACAAAATCACTCAAAATAAAGATACTGATCAAAGTATAACTAATTTAATAGAAAAACTTCCTTCTCTGAATATTGTTTCAGATAAAAATTTATTAGAAGAAACCATAAAAATTTCAAATCAATTTAAAGAGAAAAAAGAAAAAATAATTGTATTTGGTACAGGAGGTTCAAATTTAGGAGCTAGAGCATTAAATAATATTATTTCCAATAATAAAATTATCTTAGAATTTTATGATAATGTTGACCCTATTAATTTTGAAAAAAATTTTCAAAATATTAATTTTGAGCTAACTGGTTTCTTGGTTATTTCAAAATCGGGTACTACACCAGAGACATTATCTCAATTTTCATGTCTTTATCAAAAGGCATTAGAAGCCAACAAAGTTGAAGATTTTTTTTCAAATACTCTAATCATAACTGAATTTAAAGAATCACCACTTTATAAAATTGCAAAAGATAATAATTGTTTACTATTAGAGCATCATAAAGATGTTGGAGGCAGATATTCTATATTTACCAATGTTGGTATAGTTCCTGCAATCATTTCTGGATTAAATATAGATGCACTTTTTGTTGGAGCATCTGAAGTCATTAATAATATTGATAATTATAAACCGTACGATCTTGGAAGATATTTAATTCAAAAAGAAAATGTAAAATTTACTAATAATGTTTTAATGACATATTCTGATTCACTTTATTTTTTTGGAAAATGGTATCTGCAACTTTGGGCAGAAAGTATAGGAAAAAATAATAAAGGTATTACAGCAATTCATTCAGTAGGGACCACTGATCAGCATAGTCAATTACAACTGTATTTAGATGGACCTAAAGATAAATATTTCACCTTTATAACTACAGATCATTCACATAAGGGTATAAAAATTAATAATGATATGTTTGAAGGTACTGCTATTGACTATTTTAAAGATAAAACAATGGGAGATTTAATGGAAGCTGAACAGCGTGCAACCATTGAAACTTTTAAATTAAATAATTTTAGTTTTAGAGAAATCTATATTCCTAAAATAGATGAGAAAAACTTAGGTAAATTATTATCGTTTAGTATAATAGAAACAATTGCTTCCTGTATGTATTTAGATGTTGATCCTTTTGATCAACCTGCTGTTGAACAGGGTAAAAAACTAACTAAAACTTATTTAAGATAATTTAAAAAAATAAATTATTGTTTTACCGTAAGTCTTTTTTTGAAGCAGATTTAAATTTTCTGGTACAATAATATTATCTTTCACACTAGTTTCCAAACCAATCAAAGTAGTACGTTTAATTTTATTTGATAGATTTTCTAAAAGTTTTGCTAAATTATATTTTGCATATGGTGGATCAATATAAACAACTGATATATTTCGAAATTCTATTTCTAATTTAGAATTAATAAGGTCTTCATCATAAATTTTAAATTGATTATTTTTACAAATATCTAAACAATTTTTTTTTAAAATATTAATAACCTTAATATTATTCTCAAAAAAAATTACCTCACTTATACCTCTAGAAATTGCTTCTAATCCCATTGTGCCAATACCTGCGAAAAGATCTAAAAAAATTTTATTTTTATATAATTCGATAGAATTTTTGATTGCATAACTTTCAATAATTGAAAAAAAAGCTTCTCTTTTTAGAGAAGAAGTTGGTCTTACAAAATCATTAATGCTAGCTAATTTTTTTTGCTTAAACTTTCCCCCTGTAATCCGTATCATTTGCTAATTGAATTTAATTTTTGAAATTGTCCTTCTTTGAGTCTACCAAGCTTATAAGGACCATATCCAATTCTTATTAATTTAATTATATTCCATGAAAAATAATTACAAATATTTCTAATTTCTCTATTTTTACCTTCTTTAAGTTTAAAAATTAACCAACTATGATTTTTTAATTTTTTTTCAAAGGCAACTTTAATTTTTTTATAATTTATTTCTTTTATTGTAATACCTTTATTTATTTTTTGTAAATCACTATTTTGTATATTGCTATTTATACAAACTCTATAAATCCGCTCAATATTTGAAGATGGATGTTCTAAATATCTTGAATAATCACCATTATTAGTTAGTAAGATCAATCCTTCACTCATATAGTCCAATCTTCCAACACTAATCAATTGACCGATATTTTTTGGTAATAAATCAAAAATTTTCTTTCTACCTAAGTTATCTTTTGTACTACAAATATATTTAATTGGTTTGTATAACTTCCACACTTCAACTTCATTTATTTTTTTAACAATTTTATTATTTACTTTAATAACATCCAAATCACTTACTTTATGACTTGGATGAATGCATACTTGATTATTAATTTTAATTTTTTTTTCTACAATTAATTTTTCTGCATCTCTTCGTGAACAAATTCCAGCACTTGATAGATATTTTGAAATTCTAATATTCACTTTGTTTCACTAATAAAATTTTTAATTATTTTTAAATCATATTTTGTAATTAAAAATTCAGGATGCCATTGTAAGCCAATACACCATTTATGTTTTTTATGCTCTATTCCTTCAATAACACCATCATTTGCTGCACACGAAACATTTAAGTCCTTACCTACTTTTTTAATTGACTGATGATGTGCACTATTAACTTTAATTTTTTGAGACTCACATATTTTATGTAGTTGAGTATTGTTTAAAATATTAACACTATGACTAGTTTGATTTCTTGGATTTTCTTGTTCATGGTTTATCGGATCTCTTTTTAAATCTTGTATTAATGTTCCACCGCAAGCAACATTGATAAGTTGTGCACCACCACAAATTCCCAATATTGGTTTGTTGTATTTAAAAAATTTATTGAAAATATTTAATTCAAAATTCGTTCTCTTATTTTTAATATTTTTAGATTGAGTATTACTTGTTTTATATAATTTCGGATGAATATCAAAATCTCCTCCAGTAATAATTAAACCATCAATTAAATGACAAAAATCATCAATATATTTTTTTTCGTGTAACAAAGGAAATGGAATAGCATTAAATTTTGTTAAAGAAGTTAAGTAATTTTCCCTCAATGCATACCATGGAAATTTTGAGTATGTTTTCTTTTTTTCACTATCAAGAGTTATTCCAATAATTGGTTTTTTCATTATAATTCAATTATAATGTACAACATAAGTGTGTTCCAGAATGAACGTTGATTTTTTTATGAAAGAAGCAATTATTGAAGCAGACAAAGCTTATAATTTAAATGAGGTTCCAGTTGGAGGAATACTTGTTGATAATAAAACGAACAAGATTGTAGCCAGAAGCTACAACACAGTAAATAAAAATAAAAATGCTATCAAACATTGTGAATTAAATCTTATTCAAGAAACTTGCGAAAGACTAAAACTTAAATATTTAGAAAATATGACTTTATTTGTTACCTTGGAACCATGCACAATGTGCGCTAGCGCAATAAGTGAAGTACATATTAAAGATCTATATTTTGGGGCCTATGATGAAAAAAATGGAGGAATTGAAAAACTCCGAGTTGCTTTTCAAAGAGAAAATATATTTATGCCAACTATTTATGGCGGCATTATGGAAAAAGAATGTAGTAATTTATTAAAAAAATTTTTTAAAAATAAGCATGATAGATAAAATTAATATACCAGAATTTGAAGTTTCAGAATTTAATCAAGCATTTAAAGAAGTAATTGAGTCCAATTTTAATTATGTTAGAATTAAAGGAGAAATTTCTGAAGTAAAAACCGCAACAAGAGGGCAAATTTATCTAACGCTTAAAGACGAAGATTCAATTTTAAGTGGAGTTATTTGGGATCAGAAAAAAAAATATTTAGATATAAATCCAGAAATAGGGCTTGAAATAATTGCAACTGGTAGAATCACCACTTGGTCTCGGTATAAAACTACCTACCAGATAGATATTGATAAAATTGAAATTGCAGGAGAGGGAGCACTTTTAAAACTCATTGAAGAAAGAAAAAAAAGACTTCAAAAAAAAGGCTATTTTGATGAAGATAAAAAAATTCCATTGCCTTTTTTGCCTGAGAGATTAGGTATAATTACATCTCCCACTGGTTCTGTAGTACATGACATAATTAATAGAGTGAATGATCGTTTTCCAATGCCTTTAGATATATGGCCTGTATCTGTACAGGGTGTTGATGCAGCATATAGTATTATAAATGCTATCGAAGGTTTCAATAAACTTAAATCTGCTAAACCAGATATTCTAATTGTTGCTAGAGGTGGAGGAAGTACAGAAGATTTAATGGCATTCAATGATGAAAATCTTGCAACAAGTGTTTTTGATTCAAAAATACCTATTATTTCAGCAATAGGTCATGAGACAGATACGACGATTATTGATTTAGTATCAGATTTAAGAGCTTCTACGCCAACGGCGGCAGCCGAAAAAGCTACACCGGTTAGATTTGAATTAATTGAAAAAATTAAAAATTTACAACTAAGATTAAACACAAAAGTTAATTCACAAATTCAGTCCAAAAAGGAAAATTATGATTACTTAAATAAGTTTCTTAAATCCCCAAGTTCAATTGTTAACAATTATAAGGAAAAGCTTTTTGATGATTTTAAAAATCTGACATTATCAATTGAAAATAAATATAGTATATCAAAATTGAACCTTATAAATTTAGGCAAATCTGTAATTTCTCCAGACTATTTATTAAGTTTAAAACAAACTAAAATAGATAATATCGCAAAAAATCTTAATTTAAATATTGCTAATAACTACAAAGATAATCTTGAGAAATATAAAGCAAATATCAGACTACTTAATTCAAATTCTATCTCTTCAAATCTTAAAAAGGGATATTCAGTTTTGATGAATAAATCGAAAATTGTTAAGACTACAAAAAAAATCGCTCCTAATGATCAGTTATCTGTTAAGCTTGTTGATGGTACAATTGATATTAAGGTAAAAAAAATTAACTAAACCTTTTGTGTTGCCAGAACCACTGAGAGGGTTCTGACTTAATCCAATCTTCTATTTTGTGATGTATCATTTCCATCATTTGATTATCACTGATATTTACATCATTATGATAAAATGGCTCAAGAAAGGTTAGTTCAATATTTCCATTATCAATTCTTTTATTTTTGATTGGAATTATTGGTAATTTATATTTTCTAGCTAGTTTTAAAAAACCTGTCTGTGTTTTTACTTTTTTTTTAAAAAATAGAACTTCTTCACCAGAAGAATCTTTTTGATCAATTACAACCAGCATTGACAAAGAATTTCTTATGGCTTCAGTTATATCTTTAGCACTTTTCTTGCCTTTTGGAGTATAAAAACTCTTAGACGATACAAGCGAGTTTGTTCTAACCTTTAATAATAATTTATCTAAAAAATGATTATTTATATGTCTATATACTGCACCTAGATTTATACCAATTCTATCAAGACTTGGTACTACGACTTCCCAATTGGACTGATGAATACATATAAATATACCTTGGGAATTATTTTTAATTAAGTTTTCAATATTTTCAATTTTATTGTACTTTATTTTTTTTTTATCAAATAAATAGTTTAACCTTGGAAGTTCAGAAATTGTCCTTCCTAGATTATCCCAACTTTTTTTAACTATACCTTTAACTTCTTTTTCTTTCATATAGGGAAAAACATACTTGCAATTCTTAATTGCAGTCTTGTTTGCGCTAGATAATGTACCAAAAGTACTAAACAAAAAAGAAGCAAATTTAGCTGATATATTTAATGGTATAATTTTAAATAAAAAAAATATTATAAAGACTATAATATATTCAAAAAAATAAATTATATTTTTCATGATGCTAAATCATTTATTTTATTCTCTAAAATGTTACTTAATATTTCTTTAAGTAAATTTTCATCTTCAAATTTAATTTCTCCATTCAAAGTGCTTACCAAAGATCGATATGATTTAGGAATTCTAACAAAATCTTTTTTTGTAGTAACTAATACTGATTTTGTAAGATTTGCATTTTCAGCTAAATTTAACATATCATTTTCATCAAAAATATGATGATCTGGATAGCTGATCTTTTTTTCTAAAATCGCACCTTGTTCAGAAAGCGAATTATAAAATTTTTCAGGGTAAGCAATACCTGCAAAAGCTGTTACTTTTTGATTTTTATATATTTTATTATCTGTACTTATTTGAAACTTAGCATGAATAATAGGAACAGTGCTAGGGATTTTATCTTTTACATCTTTTGATATTTCTCCAATTACGATAACAAGATTTGCTCTGGAAATACCCCTTGAAATACTCTCTCTAAGAGGACCAGATGGAATCACTCGTTTATTTCCAAAGCCCTGTTCTCCATTAATTACAATAATTGAAAAATCTTTTTGTAGAGATGGGTTTTGAAAACCATCATCCATAATTATACAATCTGCACCTTTTTCTTTAGCTAAAATAAAGGATTTATTTCTATCCTGACCAATCCAAGTTGGAGCAACTTCAGCTAGTAACAAGGATTCATCTCCAACGCTTTTTGCTGAGTGCCATTCTTTAACAAGAACATTAGATGTTTCAACACCACCATAACCTCTTGAAACAAAGTGAGGATTATATCCATTAAGCTTTAATAAATTTCCAATTTTTAAAGCAACTGGTGTTTTACCTGCACCTCCCACTACTATATTCCCAATACAAATTACAGGAATCTCAGAAGATGTTTTTCTACTAACAAAATTTCTTATTTTTGTTCCAAACCTAAACAGCAAAGAGAGTGGATATAAGGAATTCGATAAGTATGTGTCATTTTTTTTATACCAAAATTTAGGAGCTTTAAGCATTTTAATTAATGTACTTTTCGATGTCTTTGAAAAGCTTTTCTTTTTCAAAGAAAGATCTATTAGAAAAATCAAGTGCATTTGCTTGAATTTTTTTTATTTCAAAATTATTATTTAATAATTCTTTCATTTTTATATCAATATCTTCAAACTTATTTACCATTATACATGAATTCGCTTTTACCATATCTTCATAAATATTAGTCCAATTATCAACATAATTACCGCTAATAATAGCACATCCATAACTTGCAGGTTCTATAGGATTGTGTCCGCCAATATTTTTTAAAAAAGAACCACCTAAAATAACTAAATCACTAATTTTAAAATATTGATCTAATTTTCCAAAACTATCAATTATTACGATATTATTTTCTTCAAATTCTTTTTTAGATTCTAAAGAAATATTAAATCCTTCTTTATTTAATTCTTGTTTAATTGCACTAATTCTTTCAGGATGTCTTGGTGCAAGATAAATTTTTAAATTAAATTCACGTATTGTTTTTTTAATACATTTAATTATCTCTTTTTCTTCATTAGAATGAGTACTTGCAATCATGATTGTATTTGATTGATCTTTATTTATTGAAGAACTGTTTTTATTCTTAGCTAATTTTAAATTTCCAACATAGTCAATTTTTAAGTTTGTTAATTCTTGAATTCTTTTTTTATCATCTTTGCTTTGTGCAAAAATTTTATTAAAACTCTTTAATGAATTTCTGTAGAAATTTTTTGTACTTTTCCATTTTTTAAAAGATGTTGGAGAAATCCTTGCATTTAAATATAAACAATTGATATTTTTAATTCTAATTTTATTAAGCATATTTGGCCAAATATCTGACTCTATCCATAGAATTAGATTTGGTTTCCAAAAGTTTAAAAATCTTACACACCATAAAGATACATCAAATGGGATGTATTGATGGACAATTTTATTTTTATAAAACTCCTTAATATATTCCGCTGAAGATTTTGTTGTTGTAGTTACTAAAATATCAAATACTTTATGATACCGTTCTATAATTAAATCTGAAGATTTAAATTCGCCAATACTTGCTGCGTGTATCCATAAAATTTTTTTACCACTATTTTTTTTTACTGTTGGTTTCCCAAATCTTTCAATAAATCTTACTCTATCCTCTTTTTTTCTATAGATGCGAATAAATATATTAAAAATAATTACTGGTATGAGAAGATTACTGAGTATTTGATATATTCTAAGCATTTAGATTTTTTTCTGCTGATTCGATGCAATCATTAATTTTTTCTTCCAAGAAATTCTTATATTTGTCTAAATCATCATCTTTAGTAGAAGAAGGAACAGTAATTGGCTCACCCCAGACAAATCTACATTTTGCAAATGGATACGTTATTAAAAATGAGTCCCAAGATTTAAGTTTAAGATTTTTACTTGAAGCAAAACCAAGTGGTATAATTGGGACTTGAGAATGAATTGCAATTTTTATAATTCCTTCTGAGACTTTCTTATTTGGCCCTCTTGGTCCATCAGGAGTAATACCAATATAATTTCTATCTTTTAAAATTTTAAATACTTTCCTCAATGAAGGTGATTTATTTTTTGACATTATAGAAACATTTTTTAAATTAAAATGACCTGCAATATATGCACCAAATCGACCATCACTATGGCTAGATGCTAACATATTTAACACAGCTTTACTTTTCCATACATATCCTATCATCATCAATTGACCATGCCAAAATGCTAAAATAAAAGGTTTATTCTCTCTCCACAATTTTTCTGGTAACTCAGAGTTTATAATCTGTATTTTAGATGAGTAACATACGAATAAGATATATAGGTAACCTATAAATGCCAAAATTTTTTGAGATATGGAAAATTTAAAAATTTTTTTTTTAAAACTCATTTTCCAACTGTTCTCTTAGTTGTAATTTTTTATAAATAGTTGATTTAGAAATTAACTCTTTGTGTTTTCCTTGACTTTCAATTTTCCCTTTATCTAAAACGTAGATAATGTCTGCGTCTTCTATTGTGCTTAATCTATGTGCAATTATTAATTTGGTTTTATTATTCATAAGACTATTTATTGTTTCATGAATTTTATTTTCAGTTATGTTATCTAAAGAAGATGTAGCTTCGTCCATAATTAAAAGTGGTGCATCTTTAATTAGAGCTCGGGCAATAGCAATTCTTTGTCGTTGTCCACCTGATAATTTTATGCCGTTTTCTCCAATAACAGTGTGTAGTTTTTGATCCAATTCTTCTGAAAAACTACTTACCCCAGCATTTTTAGCGACTAAACTAATCTCTTCATCAGTTGCTTTAAGGTTTCCATATTTTATATTATTAAATATACTCTCATTAAATAAAATTGTTTCTTGAGTTACTATTGAAACACTATTTCTTACATCTGTCAGATCTAATTCTTTTATATCTTTAGAATTAATTAATATAGTACCTGAATAATTATCATATAATCGCAAAATTATATTTGCTATTGTTGATTTACCAGATCCAGATAAGCCAACTAACGCAACTTTTTTTCCTTTTGGTATTCTTAAACTTATTTTATCAAGTACTGTATTATCGTTATAAGCAAATGAAACATTTTTAAAAACAATGTCTCCATCTAGATCTATAGTATTTTTTGGAGAAATATTTTCCATATTTTTTTCACTTGTATCTAAAAGTTTAAATATTCTCTCAGCTCCAGCTAGGCCTTCCTGGACACTAATATTTAGATTGCCAAGTGCCTTTACTGGTTGATAAGCCAGAAGAAGACTTACTAAAAAACTCATAAATTGGCCTGTTGTCATACTTTCGTTTAAGACAAAAACACCCCCAGCATAAATTGAGAGTGCTACAGCTAAACTTCCAATAAATTCCATTAAAGGGCTTAAGCGATTGCTAATAAAAGCAGATTTTGTAAAATATTTTTGAATGAAACTAATTGTTTCAAAAGCTCTTTGTTTTTCATAGTTTTCTCTTGAGTATGCTTTTACTTGTCTAATACCTTTAATGCTCTCAGCTAACACATTGGAAAAAACTGCAATTTCGTTTTGGATAGTGTAAGTAATTTTTCTTATTCTCTTCCCAATTTTTCTTATGGGCCAGATCGCCAAAGGGAATGCAAAAAAAGCAAAAAGAGTTAGGGTCCAACTTTGGTAAAACATATTACCTAGTAAAAAAATAATAACTAAAACATCTTTTATAATTCCTGTTACAGATTTAACTATTGCAAGTCTTAAGTAGTAAGTATCATTGATGAGTCTTGAAATTAAATTACCTGACTTAGAATCATTGTAAAATTTCATATTCAAATACATGAGTTTTTCAAACATCTGAGTTTGAAGTTTTGCAATAATAGAATGTGCAACTTTACTCATTTGATAAGAGTGAGTATATGTTGCCAATCCTTTACAGAGGGTCACTATAATTATTGCAATTGGAATTAAAAATAACATTTCTTTATTACCCTTGATTAAGACTTCATCAAGCGCAGGTCTTACCAACCAAGCATGTAAACCTGTTGCTGCTGCTGAAATAACCATCATAAATAAAGCTAAAATTATTTTAAGTTTATGACTCATTAAATATTGAAATACTATTCTTGAAGTAACTGATTGTTTTTTTTCTAAGGACATTAAAAAGTTTGTAAAAGTAAAAACAACATAATTGCAAAAAAATTATTTTGTCTGAAATAATAATTTGAGCTTGAAGGTGATGTTATATCCCATTTCTGGATTGCTATATACGTACAAATTGCGATAGTTGCTATAATAATTGAACTTAGTAAAAAATTTGAGGAATTCCATACAAAATAAGACAATATAATTAAGATAATAAGATAGCATGTTTGAACAAATCTTTTACCATTTTTATCAAAATAAACTGCAGTAGATTTGATCTTATTTAAAATATCATCTGACCTATCTTGGTAGGCATAAATCGTATCATATGCTAAAGTCCAAAAAATACATACAAAATACAATAAAACAAAATCAAATGTAATTCGTGTATTAAATTGGATTGAAACTATTAGCACACCCCAACTAAAAATAATTCCAAGTAATAATTGTGGGAAGAAAGTTATTCTTTTCATAAAAGGATATAAAATAACAAATGGCACACTTAACAAAGCTAATACAATTGATTTAAAATTAAACTCGAGAAGAATGAAAAAACTAATTACCAATAATATTATTAATAATAATATTGCTTCAGTAATAGAAATCTTTTTTGATGCTAAAGGTCTAAATTTAGTACGTGTAACTTTTTGATCAAAATCAATATCAATAATATCATTAATTATACAACCCGCACTTCTCATTAAAAAGGAACCAATTAAAAAAAGTATATACCAAAATAATAGTTTAGAAGTTTCTGTTTTTAGTAAAGCTAAACCAAACCAGCAAGGCCACATTAATAGAAGGAAGCCAATAGGTTTGTTAAGTCTGATTAACTCGCAGTAATCAAATATTTTTTTTACAACTAAGTTATCCCACATATTTGAATATAATGTTATAATTCTAAACTATTGTAATGAAAATGTCTAAAACACGATTATTTGTATCAAAAAAATTATCAGCCAATATTTTAATTTATATAAAAAATAAGCAGCACCACTTTCTGAAAAATGTTCTTAGAATCAAAAAAGAAGATAACATAAATCTATTCGATGGTTTGACAGGCGAGTGGCTATCTAAAGTAATTTCTATCAATAGAGATAACATTGTTTTACAAATACAAAACAAATTGAGAGATATTCCTCAAGAATCTGATTTATGGCTTATATTTGCTCCAATCAAATCCTATAGAATGAATATCACCATTCAAAAAGCTACCGAGCTTGGCATTTCTAGATTTATTCCAATTTTGACAGAACATACAAATCAATCAAAAATAAATTTTAAAAATTTTGAATTAAATATGATTGAAGCATCAGAACAATCTGAGAGATTGTCAATTCCGACTTTAGAAAAAACAATTAAACTAGATGATTTAGTTGACAATTTTCCGTCTGATAGAGGGTTAGTATTTTGTGACGAAGGAAATGAAAATTTACCAACTATTTATAATGCTTTAATTAATGAAACAAAAAAATACAAAAAATGGTCTGTCATTATTGGACCTGAAGGTGGTTTTTCTGAAAAGGAACGAACAACCATCTCTTCTTTGTCTTCATGTATATCCGTCTCTTTGGGAAAAAGAATTCTACGATCAGACACTGCAACTACTGCTGCAATTTTTTCTATTCAATCGGTTATTGAATAAATCATAATGAGCGACAACCTGTCCTAGAATTTTTCCTCTAAATCACTGGTTAATTTACTGAATAATTTATTTATTAGTGTATACAATAAGTAATTAAGATGCGCATTTTATCCTTTATTACCGCTACATTTATGACTTTTGCTTCTTCAGCAAATGGTATTTCTGATTGGCAGTTAGGTTTTCAAACTCCTGCAAGTGACGTTATGAGAAATGTTTATGATCTTCATAATTTTGTATTAATTATGATGACTGCAATCACGATATTTGTTCTGTTTCTAATCTTTTATGTTGTATTTAGATTTAGAAGAAAAGTAAATCCAGTTGCTTCTAAAACTACTCATAACACATTTATAGAAATACTTTGGACTGGGATTCCAGTAATAATATTAATTTTTATGGCTATCCCATCTTTTAAGTTAGTATACCAGCAAGATGTAATACCTGAAACAGATATGACAATTAAAGTCATAGGCCATCAGTGGTACTGGGAGTATCAATACCCAGAACACGATGACATTTCTTTTGAGAGCTATATGACACCTGATGAAGAATTAGAACCAGGTGACATAAGATTATTAACAGTAGATAACCACCTAGTTTTACCAGCAAATAAAAATATTCACGTATTAGTTACTGCTGGTGATGTGCTTCATAGTTTTGCTATGCCTTCATTAGGTATAAAAAAAGACGCGGTTCCTGGAAGACTTAATGAAACATGGTTCAATATAGATGAGCCAGGAATATATAGGGGTCAATGTTCCGAATTATGTGGAACGGGTCATGGGTATATGCCCATTGTCATAGAAGCACTTAGTGAAAAAGATTTTAATAATTGGATAATTGAACAAAAAAGTAAATTAGCACTAGCAAACGAAATAACCACTAAAGAGAATATAATAGAATAGGAGAAAAATGAGTTACGCAGATTCAGCAAGTCACGACCATCATGATCATAAACCAGGTTTTATAAAAAGATGGTTCTTTTCTACTAATCATAAAGATATTGGAACTCTCTACATAATATTTGCCATACTAGCTGGTTTAGTTGGAGGTTTCTTTTCACTATTAATGAGAGCTGAATTAGCTGCCCCAGGCTTAGATGTAGTTGCTGATGGTCAAGTTTGGAATGTAATTATTACAGCTCATGGTTTGTTAATGGTATTTTTTGTTGTAATGCCGGCATTAATTGGGGGCTTTGGAAACTGGTTTGTCCCATTAATGATTGGTGCGCCTGATATGGCTTTTCCAAGAATGAATAATTTTAGTTTTTGGATACTTGTTCCTGCTCTAGTGTTATTAGTTGTTTCAGCAACAATAGGAACTGGTGCTGGTACTGGGTGGACAATTTACCCTCCACTCTCAAATAAACTTGGACATGCAGGACCTTCTGTTGATATGGCAATTTTTGCTCTTCATTTAGCAGGTGCTTCTTCAATCTTAGGCGCAGTTAATTTTATAACAACAATACTTAATATGAGAACACCTGGAATGACTCTGCATAAGATGCCTCTTTTTGTATGGGCTATGTTAATTACAGCATTCTTACTTTTATTAGCTGTTCCTGTTTTAGCTGGAGCAATTACGATGCTTCTAACTGATAGAAACTTTGGCACAACATTTTTTAATCCTGCAGGTGGTGGAGATCCAGTTCTTTTCCAACACTTATTTTGGTTCTTTGGCCATCCTGAAGTTTACATCATGATATTACCAGCTTTTGGAATTGTAAGTCAGGTTATCTCTACTTTCTCTAGAAAGCCAGTATTTGGATATCTAGGAATGGTGTATGCTATGATATCTATAGGGTTTATAGGCTTTATTGTTTGGGCTCATCACATGTTCACAGTTGGCATGAGTGCAGATTTAAGAGCATATTTTATGCTAGCTACGATTATTATCGCTGTTCCAACTGGTATAAAAATATTTAGTTGGATTGCAACTATGTGGGGTGGATCACTTACATTTGAAACTCCAATGTTATTTGCAATTGGATTTGTTTTCTTATTTACACTCGGAGGAGTAACAGGTGTTATTTTGGCCAATGCTGGAATAGATACAGTTATGCATGATACATATTATGTTGTTGCACACTTCCATTATGTTCTGAGTATGGGGGCTATGTTTGGGATTTTTGCAGGCATTTACTATTGGTTTGGAAAAATGTCTGGAAGAAAATATAATGAATTCTTAGGCAAACTACATTTTTGGTTATTTTTTATTGGGGTAAATGTAACATTTTTCCCCCAACATTTCTTAGGACTTGCTGGTATGCCTAGAAGAATTCCAGATTATCCAGACGCTTATGCAGGATGGAATCTCGTATCAACTTATGGTTCTTACATCTCTTTTGCTGCTACTTTAATATTTCTTTTCGCAATTGTGTATGCTTTACTTTATGGAAAAAAAGAAGTTGCAAATCCTTGGGGAGAGGGAGCTGATACTCTTGAATGGACACTGTCTTCACCTCCGCCATTCCATCAGTTTGAGACTTTACCTAAATTCAAAGGATAATTTAAGTGGATGCTAAATCCTTAGAAGCTGGTTATAGCAATAATTTTCTTTTAAGAAAATTAAAAGGTTATTACGAACTAATGAAACCAAGAGTTATGTCCTTGGTTATCTTTACAGCATTTGTTGGAATGTTTTTGGCACCAGGGCAGATAACATTTCTAAACAGTTTTCTAGTCATTGTTGCTATTGCTTTAGGAGCTGGCTCTTCAGCAGCAATCAATATGTGGTTTGATGAGGACATTGATAAAACTATGGAAAGAACAAAATTAAGACCAATTCCACTTGGAATAGTTTCAAAAAATGAGGCACTAGTTGTAGGAATATTAACAGGTACTATTTCTTTAATTTTGATGCAATGGTTCTCAAATTCATTAGCAACAAGTTTACTTCTTTTTACAATTCTTTTTTATGTATTTATTTATACATTTTGGCTTAAACGAACAACTTCATTAAACATAGTTATTGGAGGCGCAGCTGGAGCAATTCCTCCAATCATTGGATGGACTGCTGTTGTTCCAGAATTAAGTTTTTTACCAATTAGTTTATTTATAATTATATTTTTCTGGACCCCACCACATTTTTGGGCCTTATCAGTTTATAGATATAATGATTATAAAAATGCGAATGTGCCTATGTTACCAAATGTAAGTAGTATTGATGATACAAAAAAACAGATTGTTTATTATGCTGTATTATTAATTTTATCGAGTTATCTTCCATACTTAGATAGCAAAGTTGGAATAATATACTTACCTATAGTTACTATATTAAATTTATTATTATTTAATAGTTCTCTAAAGTTAAAAAAATCTAAAGAAAAAAAATCAATTCCAAATTCTGAAGGATTAAAATTTTTTGCTATTTCAATTCTTTATTTATTCAGTTTATTTTCAGCATTGCTGATTGATCATGTGGTATTAAGATGAAAAACAGAAGAAGAAAAAATATTATAACTCTAATTATTTTACTTTGTATTGTTGCATTTTTCTATCTATGGACTCTGTTTAAGGCTAATATTTTTGGAGTATAATGACAAATACTAGAACAGCTTTAGGACTATCATTAATTGTTTTAACAATGATTACTTTAGTTGCTTTTTCTGTACCTTTATATGACTTATTTTGTCGTGTTACTGGTTATGGTGGTAAGACAAGTACATCTGAGTTCCTTTCATCATCAATTTTAGAAAGAGATATTAATCTTAAATTTAATGCCGATGTTAATGATAGTATAAATTGGACATTTGCCGCACCAGAAAATATTAAATTTAAGGTTGGTGAAAATAAACTTGTTAACTATAAAGCTACAAATCAATCTGACGTTGAAACAATTGGAACTGCGACATTTAATGTTCTACCAGAAAAGGTTGGTCCGTATTTTATTAAAACACAGTGTTTTTGTTTTGAAAAGCAGGCTTTGAAACCTGGTGAAACAGTTGAAATGCCGGTTGTGTTTTATATAGACCCTTCAATTAATGAAGATCCAACAATGAAAGATGTCGAAGAGATAACATTGTCATATACCTTTTTTAAATATATAGAATAATCAATGGCTAATAAATCAACAACAGGGCAGAAACATCCATATCACTTAGTTGATCCAAGCCCACTTCCATTTTTATCATCAATAGCTGGTCTAGCAATGGCTGCCGGTCTTGTATTTTATATGCATTATGGAACTTCTTGGCTTCTTATTCTTGGTACAATTGGTTTGTTAACTATTATGTTTTTATGGTGGAGAGACGTAATTAAAGAGTCAACTTTTCAAAAGGTTCATACACCTGTTGTAGAACTTGGATTAAGATATGGAATGGCGCTTTTTATTGCATCAGAAGTAATGTTCTTTGTTGCTTTTTTCTGGGCTTTCTTTGATGCAAGTTTAACACCTAAATTACCTATAGAAGAATTCTCTGAAACTTTTGATAGTAATGGTGCTGTTGGAATTTGGCCACCAGAAGGTATCAAAACATTTGATCCGCTTGATGTTCCTTTTTTAAATACATTAATATTATTAATGTCAGGTACTACTTGTACATGGGCTCACCATGCTGTTAGAGAAGGTCATAGAGATCAAGCCATTCAGGCATTATGGTGTACTGTTGGTCTTGGAATTTTCTTCTCCTTTATGCAGGGTGTAGAATATTACGAAGCAGCTCATCATTATTTTAGTTTTACTGATGGAATATATCCGTCAGTATTTTATATGGCCACTGGTTTTCATGGATTTCATGTAATGGTTGGAACGGCATTTCTAGCTGTTTGTTTGTATCGTGTTTATAAAAATCATTTTACTCCAGATAGACATTTTGGATTAGAGGCTGCAGCATGGTATTGGCACTTTGTTGATGTAGTTTGGTTGTTCTTGTTTGTCTGCGTTTATGTTTGGGGTGCATAAATTAAAAACTTTCCCATAAAATTTTTTTTATTTAGTTTATTTTGTATTGCGCTGACAATATTTTTAGGAATTTGGCAATTGCAAAGACTGGAATGGAAAGAAAAAATTATAGCTGAATTTAATGAACTAAAGGATCAAAAACCACTTTCACTTTCAATGGGAAAAATGAAGTATCCAAACATTGATGAGTTTACTAAAGTCATCACTTTAGGAACTGTCGACAGAAGTAAAAAAATTTTTTTCCCTGCTAAAACATTGAATGGGATTTCTGGTGTTAGAATAGCTAGTTTATTGTCAGATAATCATGGTAATAATTATTTAATTGATGAGGGCTGGTTTGAGCAAAGCAGATATGATTATTTTAAAGACAATAATGAAATAATAAATGCTGAAATTCTAGGATACATCAGATATCCAACTCAAAAAAAGATGTTTACCCCCGAGAATTCTATCTCTTCAAATGAATGGTATTATTATGATTTGGAGCAAATTCAAACTTACTTAAATGTTAAGATAAATCAGAAGTTTTTCATTAAAAATATGAGTAATTACGAAGAGAATTTCTTAATACCATCATCTCAAAATCATAATTTTTCAAATAATCATTTGCAGTATGCAATTACATGGTTTTTGATGAGTTTTTCTTTTTTGATTATTTTAATAATTTATTTATTTAGGAAGAAAAAATGAAAACATATTTAAAACTTAAAGAGATCTTTAATGAAGCTTCAATTACATCAGATATTGCAGGTATTTTACACTGGGATATGGCAACAATGATGCCGAGCAGCTCAAGAGATCAAAGATCAGATCAATTAGCCTATTTATCAAAACTTAGTCATAGTAAAATTTCATCTTCTGAAGTCGGTGATTTAATTGAAGATTCTAAGAATCTTAATCTAAATAATAGCGATCAGAAAAACTTAAATGAAATGGATAGAGAATATAAATTAGCTTCTGCTATTCCAACTGAGCTTGTAGAAAAAATTTCAAAATGTTCAGCTAAATGTGAAGGTGTTTGGCAAGAGGCAAGGGAAAAGTCGGATTTTAATTTAGTAAAAAAAGATTTAGAAGAACTTATAAATTTAACAAAAGAAGAAGCAAATATTTTAGGGGAAACTTTTAAAGTTTCTCCTTATGAAGCACTAATAAATAAATTTGAACCTTCTTCAGAAGAAAATAAAATATCTGAACTATTTGATGATTTACAAAAATTTCTATCACCACTTATTGATAAAATTATTTATAAGCAAAGAAATGAAGAAACACTTCCATTTGAGACAAGTATTGATGAAGAAAAGCAGAAAAATATTTCTGAATATATAATGAAACAAATAGGTTTTGATTTTACAAGAGGAAGACTTGATAAAAGTGTTCACCCTTTTTGTGGAGGATCTAGAAATGATGTTAGAATTACAACTAGATATAATAATGAAAATCCATTTTCATCTTTAGATGGTGTTATGCATGAAACTGGACATGCATTATATGAGCTAAATCTACCAAAAGATTGGATGCATCAGCCAGCAGGTAAATCTAGAGGAATGGCTATGCATGAAAGTCAATCACTATTAATTGAAATGCAAATCACAAGGTCTTTAGCTTTTAAAAAATTTTTATCTAATACTTTAAATAAAAAATTTAATATTAAAGACAAAGCTACAAATCCAGACAATCTTTACAAATTAGGTACTCGAGTAAATAAATCTTTTATAAGAGTTGAGTCGGATGAAGTAACTTATCCCTTGCATATTATTTTAAGATTTAATTTAGAAAGAAAAATTTTTAACAATGAAATAAATATTGCAGACATTCCCGATGCTTGGAATGATGAATTTAATAGATTATTTAATTTATCGATAAATAAAGACACTGATGGATGTTTACAAGATATTCATTGGTTTGCTGGATTATTTGGATATTTTCCAACATATTCATTAGGGGCACTCACTGCTGCTCAATTTGCGTCTCAATTAAGAGCTGATCAAAAGGAATTAGATCAGGAAATAGAAAATGGTGAATTTTCAAATTTAGTAAATTGGCTTAAAAAAAATATCCATGAAAAAGCTAGTTTTTTTTCAACTAATGAGGTTTTAGAACAGGTTACAAAGTCGCCTTTAAATGCTAAATATTTCAAAGAATATATTACTAATCGCTATCTTTAATGAAATATTTAAGCACAAGAGATGATTCTCTAAGCAGATCATTTAACGATATTCTTTATCAAGGATTATCTAGAGATGGCGGTCTATATTTACCCCAAAGCTGGCCCAAAATAGACTTACTAAGTTTAAAAAATAAATCATACGAACAAGTGGCATGCGAAATTATTTTTCCTTATGTAAATGAAAATATAGAAAAATTAGAATTACAAAAAATTTTAAATGAAACCTATTCAAATTTTAATCATGAAAAAATAGCTCCATTAGTAGAATTAGAAAATAATAAATTTTTATTAGAATTAATTTATGGACCTACTTATGCATTTAAAGATTATGCTTTACAATTTCTTGGTAACCTATTTTCTGCAAGTTTAGAGATTTCTCCAAAAAAAATTACTATTTTAGGCGCAACATCTGGTGATACTGGATCAGCTGCAATTCATTCTTTTAAATCAAAAAAAGATATAAATGTATTTATTCTACATCCACATAATAAAGTATCGCCTATTCAACAAAAACAAATGACCACAGTAATTGATAAGAATATTTTTAATATTGCTATAGATGGTAATTTTGATGATTGTCAAAAAATTGTCAAAGAATTATTTGTTGATGATGAAATACAACAGTCTACCTCTTTAACTGCTGTAAACTCTATAAATTGGGCACGATTAATTGCGCAAGTTGTTTATTATTTTTGGGCTTACTTGCAAACTGATAAGCAGCAAATTAATTTTATTGTTCCTTCAGGAAATTTTGGTAATATTTTTTCAGCCTTTGTTGCTAAACAAATGGGATTACCTATTGGTCATTTACATATTGCAACTAATTCTAATGATATTTTGAAGTCCATAGTAGACAATGGAGAAATGATAAAAAAATCTGTTTTTCAAACATATAGCCCCAGTATGGATATACAAATTTCAAGTAACTTTGAGAGACAAATTTTTGAAAGCCTCAATAGAGATAGCAAAAAAGTAAATGAAGTATTTGAAAACTTTTCATCAAAAGGTTTTTATCAATTTGATGACTCTGTATTAGCTAAGTTTCAGCAAATATATAAAGCTTCTTCAATTGATGATAATCAGACTCTGGAGACAATTAAATATGTATATGAAATATATAATTATATTGCCGATCCACATACTGCAACAGGACTAAAAGTATTACTAGATAAAAAAGATGATGAAGCCTGGGTATCTTTGGTTTGTGCACATCCTGCAAAATTTGACAATGCTGTGAATAAAGCAATTAATAAACAAATTAATATACCAAAAGAATTGAGCAATCTCTTTGATAAAGAGGAAAAGATGACTATATTATCCAATAGTACTATGGATGTAAAAAACTACATCTTAGAAAAAATAAGCAATGCATAAAATTACAACACTAGAAAACGGATTAAGAATAGTAACTCAAAATATGCCAGGGCTGGAAACAGTATCAATGGGTATATGGAATTTTGTTGGTGGTAGAGATGAAACAAAAGACATAAATGGTGTTGCCCACCTTTTAGAGCATATGGCTTTTAAAGGTACCTCAACTAAAAATGCTCTTCAAATTGCCGAAACAATTGAAAATGTTGGCGGAGATATAAATGCCTATACTTCAAAGGAAATAACAGCTTATTATGTAAAACTCTTAGCTGATGATCTACATTATGGAATAGATATTCTGACAGATATTTTGCAAAATTCTACATTTGCTGAAGATGAACTTAATCGAGAAAGAGGAGTCATAATTCAAGAAATTGGAATGTACCTTGATACTCCTGATGATATGATATTTGATTATTGGCAAGAAAAAGCATACCCGGACCAGCCAATGGGACGTTCCATATTGGGTAAAACTGATATTATTAAAAATATTTCAAGAGACGAAGTTAAAGACTTCATGATGAATCATTATAATCCAAAAAAAATGATTATAAGTGCAGCTGGAAAAATTGACCATGATCAATTTGTAGAATCAATTAAAAAATCATGCACTAACCTTCCAACCGGATTATCTACTGAAAGACAAAAAGCTGATTACAAATCTGGAGAATACAGAGAAGATAAAAAATTAGAACAGATTCATCTACTGCTTGGTTTCGAAGGCATAGATTATCACCATGATGATTACTATTCTTTACTAGTATACTCATCTTTATTAGGAGGAGGTATGTCATCAAGATTATTTCAAGAGATTAGAGAGAAACGTGGTCTTGTATATGGAATTTCCTCTTTCAGCTCATCTTACACTGATACAGGTGTTTTTGGTATCTATTGTGGGACAGGAGAAAATCAAATTCAAGAACTCATACCTGTTTTATGTGATCAATTAAACGAAAGTCCTAATTCAATTACAGAAAAGGAAATCAATAGAGGTAAAGCTCAGTTGAAAGCAAGTTTAATGATGGGAAGAGAAAGTGCATTCAGAAGATGTGAAAGTGCTGCTAGACAACTTCTGGTTTTTAATAGAATAATCGAACCCGCTGAAACTATTAAAAATATAGACAAGGTCTCTAAAGAGAGTGTCCAAAAGATTGCTAATGAAATTGTAAAAGGGCCAATAACTATATCGAGTATTGGACCATTATCTAAACTTGAAAATATTGATAAAATACAAAATCGTATTAATTAAATTTAAAAAGTTATTTTATTTTTAATTCTTCTTCTATTGAATGATTAAGTTCCCCATCTTCTGATGACAATTTCATAAATACTTTTATCGTTTCACCTATTTTGATTTTTTCTTCGGTAAATTTTTTTCTTATGTAATTTTCTATTTCACGTTGAGAACTAATACCAACTTGTTTAAGAAACTTTCTAATCTCTATATTTAAATTATCTTCATCCATAATTTACTATAAATTATTTTGATAGATTCATTCAATAATGTTATTAATTTTATATGGAAACTGCTTCTTTTAAGACTAAACTTGGTTGGATTACAGTAAAAAAGAATAGTGGCAGGGTTTTTTCACTGGGTTTTGGAAAAACAAATAAAACGATTGATTTAATTAATATTAAGAATCAGATTAATTCATACGCTTCTGGAAAACTTAAAAATTTCAAGATTAGCTATTCTTTTGAAGGCTCTCCATTGCAAAAAAAAATTTGGAAAGAATTATCTAAAATAAAATATGGTAAAGTTTCAACATATGGAGAAATAGCAAAAAAAGTTGGTACATCACCAAGATATGTTGGTAATGTTTGCGGACAAAATAAACTTTTACTTATTATACCTTGTCACCGAGTGATACGTAGTGACGGTAAACTCGGAGGATTTTCTGGAAGAGGGGGGATCAAACTAAAAAAAAGATTACTTAATTTAGAAAAAAATGTCTCATAAAATAATTATTCTTCAACATACACCTTTAGTTACACCTGGATACTTTACAAAGTTAATGAGTGAAGACTTTATTGAAACAACAATTATTCGATTGGATGAAGGAGAAAAGATTCCTGTTGACCTTGATATATTTGATGGGATGATATGTTTAGGTGGACCAATGGATACTTGGATGGAAGAACAATATCCGTGGATGATCGAAGAAAAAAGTAAGATAAAGGAATTTGTTCTCAATAATCAAAAACCATATCTTGGAATTTGTTTAGGATGTCAATTTTTAGGAGAAATTCTTGGAGGTAAAGTAATCAAATCTAATCCTCCAGAAATTGGAGTTCTAAATATTAATATTTTAGATAATAAAAAAAAGGATCAACTTTTTCAAAATTTTGATAATCAGATTAAAGCATTGCAATGGCATAGTTATGAAGTAAGTGAATTAAATAATTCTGAAGTTACTATTCTGGGCTCATCAGATATTACAAAATTTCAAATATTTAAGTATAAAAATCATGCTTATGGTATTCAATTTCATATGGAAGTCGACGAAAACACAATCTTGAAATGGTCCAAAGTTCCTGAATTAAAAAATGCTTTAGAAAAATATTTAGGAAAAAACTCCATTGATGAACTTGATATATTGCTTAGAAATAATATTCAAGAAATGAACAATAATACTAAAAAATTATACGAAAATTTTAAAAATTTAATGACTACCTAAAAGTTTCATGTTTAAATAGTTTTGGAGAAAATGTATGAAAAAAATTAAAGGACCTGCAATATTTTTAGCACAGTTTATAGGAGATAAAGAACCATTTAATTCACTACCTAGTATATGTAAATGGGTATCTGATCTTGGATATAAAGGAATTCAATTGCCAGCAGAAAATTTAGCAGTTTTTGATTTGGATAAAGCAGCTTCGAGTAAAGATTACTGTGATGAAATAAAAGGAATAGCAAAAAATTTTAATCTTGAAATAACTGATATTGCATCTCATCTAACCGGTCAATTGGTTGCTGTTCATCCTGCTTATGACACACTCTTTGATGGTTTTGCTGCTGATGAGGTAAAGGGTAATCCAAAAGCTAGACAAGAATGGGCAGTAAAAAGGATGATGAATGTCGCTCAAGCATCAAAAAACCTTAATTTAAAAACTGCTGCTACATTTTCTGGTGCGTTATGTTGGCCCTTTCTTTATCCATTTCCTCAAAGACCTGCTGGTTTAGAAGATGAAGCTTTTGGTGAATTAGCAAAAAGATGGCATCCAATCTTAGATAAATTTGATGAGTGTGGAGTAGATCTTTGTTACGAAATTCACCCTAGTGAGGATTTACACGATGGTTCAACTTTTGAAATGTTTTTAGAGAGAGTAAATAATCATAAACGTTGTAATATGTTGTATGACCCAAGTCATTATGTTCTTCAATGTTTAAATTATCTCGATCACATTGATATTTATCATGAAAGAATAAAAATGTTTCATGTAAAAGATGCTGAATTTAATCCTTCCGGTCGGCAAGGTGTATATGGAGGGTATCAATCTTGGATAAACAGAGCAGGGAGGTTTAGATCACTAGGTGATGGTCAGGTTGATTTTAAATCAATTTTTTCAAAACTATCTGGCTATAATTTTGATGGATGGGCAGTTTTAGAGTGGGAATGCTGTATTAAAAGTCCTGAACAAGGTGCTGCAGAAGGAGCTCCATTTATTCAAAATCATATTATTGAAGTTACTGAAAAAGCATTTGATGATTTTGCAAGTTCTGGAACAGATGAAAAAGCAAATAAAAAAATATTAGGGATATAGAAAAAATTTATGAAAAAGAGACTGAGAATAGGAATGATTGGTGGAGGAATTGGTGGACAGGTAGGTAAATGGCATAGGCATGCTATGAGTTTAGATAATAAATATGAACTTGTAGCAGGATGTTTTTCTTCAAACATTGAAAACGGTATAAATTCAGCAAATGAATTAGGAATAGACTTATCTAGAAATTATCCGGATTTTGAAACTATGGCTACTAAAGAATCGGAGAGAGAAGATGGCATTCAAGTTGTTTCAATAGTTACTCCAAATCATTTACACGCACAACCTTCAATAAAATTTTTATCCAAAAATATTAATGTAATATGCGATAAACCACTTACTGCAACAATGGATCAGGCTACAGATTTATATAATGCTGTCAAAAAATCAAACGCATATTTTTTTTTAACTCATAATTATAGTGGCTATCCTGTAATTAGAGAAATGAGAAGAATTATCAAAGATGGTTTACTTGGCAAAATAAGAGTGATTAGAGGAGGCTACTTGCAAGGATGGCTTGGATCTAAAGAAGAAGAATCTAATAAACAGGCACAGTGGAGAACAGATCCAGCAAGAAGTGGTGTTGCAGGATGCGTTGGAGATATAGGAAGTCACATCATGCATCTTGCAGAATTTGTTACTAATACAAGAGTTAAAGAAGTTGCCGCTGATTTAACAACATTTGTTGAAGGAAGAATGCTTGATGATAATGCAAGTATTCTAATTAGGATGGAAGATGGATCAAAAGGTAATTTAAGTGTTTCTCAAGTAGCTATTGGAGAGGAAAATAATATTACACTATCTATATACGGAGAAAAGGGAGCTTTGCATTGGGCGCAAGAGAATCCTAATTATGCAAGATTTTCACAAATAGGAGAACTCGACAAAGTAATTACAAGAGGAAGTGTAATACAAACATCAGAATCTATGGGGCAAACAAGAATACCGCCGGGTCATCCAGAGGCATTTATTGAAGCGTTCGCACAAATTTACTCAGACGCTGCAGATGTCATTCAGAATAAGGATAATAAAGATGAATTATTAAAGATTCTTCCAAATATTGATGATGGTTTGCACATAATGAAATTTATTAATGCAACTGTAGATTCGAGTAATAATAATTCTAAGTGGATAAATTTATCTGAAATTATATGAATTTTTCCCTAGTTTTCGTGTATTTTTTTATTCATGCAAAAAATGCATAGCAAACTTTACTTAAATATTCTTAATAAATTTTAATAATAAAGTAAACCACCATCACGTTCATCATTCTTATTGAATGACGGAAGTAGACGAAAGTCGAAGGAACGCATGCAAAGTTATAAAATCGTTCAATTTGCAGTTTGCAAATCGGAAGTAGGTTAAACCGAAGGAACGCGGATCTTAGTAATTAATTTCCATAGCTAAGCATGAAAAGTAACACATGACTCAGTGTGAGCCATGTACTGTGAAATTTATAATGGAGGATTAATGTTAAAAAAATCTATATATTTCATTAGCATTGTAACTGTCTTCTTACTTTTTAGCTCTTACGCAAGAGCAGAGGTAGATGGTGAAGTGCAATACATATTAAATACTTTCCTATTTCTTGTATCTGGGTTCTTGGTCATGTGGATGGCAGCAGGATTTGCAATGCTTGAATCAGGACTTGTTACATCCAAAAGTGTAGCAACAATTGCAGCTAAAAACATCGGCTTGTATTCAATTGCAGGAATAATGTTTTGGTTAGTCGGATACAATATGGCTTACGGTATACCCGCTGGTGGATTTATTGGATCTCCAATTCCTTGGAGTGATGGTAGCGCCGTCGATACAGGTTATTCAGATGGTTCTGACTGGTTCTTTCAGATGGTATTTTGTGCAACAACATGCTCAATTGTATCTGGAACACTAGCTGAAAGAATAAAAATTTGGCCATTCTTTATTTTTTGTGCCTTATTAACTGGGTTCATCTATCCAATCGAAATGGGTTGGCAGTGGGGCGGAGGATACTTAGCGGAAGCTGGTTTCTCAGATTTTGCTGGTTCAACTCTAGTACATAGTGCAGGAGCGGCAGCAGCACTTGCTGGTGCAATTTTATTAGGCCCAAGATTAGGAAGATTCACTGATAGTGGTGAAGCAGCTCCAATGGAGCCTTTTGCAAATTCTTCAATACCTCTTGCAACTCTTGGTGTATTTATCCTATGGCTTGGATGGTTCGGATTTAATGGTGGATCTCAACTTGCAATGGGTACATTTGATGATGTTACAGCAGTAGCAACAATATATATTAATACTAACTTGGCAGCTGGCGCAGGTGTAATGGCTTGTGCAGTAATTTCAAGACTAGTAACGGGTAAAACAGATGTTGTTATGATGCTTAATGGTGCATTGGGTGGTTTAGTAGCAATTACAGCAGAACCATTAGCTCCATCACCAATCCTAGCAATAATCATTGGTGCAGTTGGTGGTTTAATTGTCTTCTACGGTACTAGACTTTTAATATCTCTAAAAATTGACGACGTTGTAGGTGCAATTCCTGTTCACGGTTTTGCTGGAATTTTTGGAACATTAGTTGTTCCAATTTCAAACAGCGCAGCAAGTTTTGGAGCTCAACTTTACGGTATAATAGCAATTAACGTTTTCGTTTTTGTCGTATCATTTATAATTTGGTACATCATGAAAATGCTCTTTGGTATTAGAATAAGTGAAGAAGCTGAAAAACTTGGTACTGATAAATCTGAAGTAGGCGTAATGGCTTATAGCATCAGAGACTAATGAATTTAGTGATTAGCACATCAACTCCTTATAGTTGGTCACTAAAAAATGGGAGAGCATTTGCTCTCCCAAAACTCTTAAACATTAGTGGGAGGGCTAAATGACTGAAACAGAAATTATTAAAGAAAAAAAAAGAAACATATATTCAAGCTTCTTTTCAGAAGATTATGTTTCAAAATTTTTATTTAAATCAATTTTACACCATGTTATCTCTCTAGAGATCTATGAAAATAATAAATTAAATGGAATTTCATTTGAAACAATTTGTGCAAATATTCCTAAGTCTATTGGTTCTAGATCTTCTATTCAATCAATTTTAAACGAAGCCTTGGAAAAAAATATTTTTGTAAAAGAGCAAAGTAAAACAGATAAACGAATAAAAAATTACTACTTAAGCAATAATTTTTTTAATATGATTAACTCTTGGTTACAAAAAGAGGGTTCATTTTTTAGTAAGTTGAGTTTAGAAAATTAATTTATTTCAATCAGTCAGAGGAAATTATATATGAAAACATCATTTATTATTACTGGAAAGAAACATACTTTGAAATATGAAAGAAAAATGCCTGAAAAAGAAGTAATTAAAATGAAATCATTTGTGACTAATAAAGGAACAAAACTTACAAAAACTGCAAAATTTAAAATAAAAAAAGTTTTAGAAAAAGATAAGGAAAGGGTTTTTGAAATTATTCTATAATTAACAGTTACCAGAGAAAATTGATAGTTTACTTGCATCTATTCCTAATAAATTAAATGCATCTTTCCACTTATTATTAACTTTTTCATCAAAAATAAAATCACTATTTGTTTTTAGCGTCATCCAACTATTTGATGCTAGTTCTTTCTCAATTTGTCCTGGACCCCATCCTGCATATCCAAGAGCTAGAATACTATTCTTTGGACCATTACCTTTAGAGAGGTCTTCAAAAAATTCTGAGGTACTAGTTAACGCCACACCTTTATCTATTGTTAGGGTTTCCTTTTGAATTACTTCGTCAGAATGTAAAACGAACCCTCTGCCACTTTCAACAGGACCACCATAGCGAATGTAAAGTTTCTTATCTTCCAAAGGCTTGTCTATACCTAGTTGTTCAAGCAAATCGGGGTAAAGGTCATAATCGATTTTTTTGTTGATTATTATACCCATAGCCCCATCTTTTGAGTGAGCACACATATAAATCACCGTTTTTTCAAATCTATCATCTTCTAATGAAGGCATTGAAATTAAGAACTGACCAGTTAAATTCATATAGTATATATATTCGCGTTAATTTATATTTTTCAATATTGTATTGATTTATTTTATATGGACAAGGTAATAAAAGTTATAAATCTATTAAAAATTGCAATAATATTTGCTTTTGGACTATTTAGCACAGCTGGATACTCCTTATCTTCAGATTGGGCAATTAGTGAAAAATCAAAAGTTAGATTAATTTCACCAATGACTGCATCAAATAATAATAAATTAATTTTAGCATTAGAATACGAACTAGAAGATGAATGGAAAACGTATTGGAAATCTCCTGGAGGAGGAGGTTTTCCTCAAAAAATTATATGGAATAATTCTTCGAATGTTAATGATATTAAAATACTATGGCCAGAGCCAATAGAATTTGAAATACTAGGTTTAAAATCAATTGGATATAAAGATAAAGTTATCTTTCCTTTGATTGTAGATCTAGAAGATAATCAAAAACAAACAAATTTAAATTTAAATATTAATTATTTAGTTTGTAAAGATGTTTGCATTCCAGGTAGTGCAGATATTTTTCTAAATATACCATCTGGAGATGGTGAATATACAGATTATTTTTTTGAAATTGAAAAAGTTCTATCTACTACATTAAATAATAATATTGATTTTACACCTATTTCTAATTTCTCATTCAAGGCTATTGAAAATAACAATAGTGTTATTTTTGATATAGAAATATCAACTAACTCTTTTTTTGATGATCCAAAAATTTTTATCCACACACCATTTGGACTACCTGTTGTAGAACCAATAAATAATTATTCCCTTGATTTCCAAAAATTGAATACCTCTTTATATTACAGTGCTGATCAGTTTAATGAAAAAAAATTTCCAATAGAAATATTTTTTTATGATAATAATCACAGCTTTAAAGTTGAAAAAAGTGTTGAAATTGAAAATGTAGATAAAAATATCTCTACAAATACTAGTCTTATATACTTACTCTTAATTTCACTATTAGGTGGGTTTATTTTGAATCTTATGCCATGTGTTTTTCCAGTATTATCGTTAAAATTATTATCTGTAATTAATACTGAGGATAAAAAGATTAAAAGTAGTTTTTTTATAACCGTATTGGGTATTATCTCTTCTTTTCTAATACTTGGTGTATTTTTTGCTATCCTGAAACAAATTAATATTTCAATATCTTGGGGTATGCAATTTCAAGAACCTTACTTTTTAATGTTCATTTTGATAATTATATCAATGTTCTTCTTGAACACTCTTGGTCTTTTCCAAATAAATTTACCAAGTTTTTTATCTTCATCAAAAATTTTAAATTCAGGAAACAATTTTTATACAAAGAATTTTTTTAATGGTTTTTTTGCTACACTACTTGCTACACCATGTTCTGCACCTTATTTAGGAACAGCTGTAACGGCTGCTTTTACTCAATCAACAACATATTTATTCTTAATATTCTGTTTTATGGGTATAGGAATGAGTTTACCTTATTTGATTATAGCTTTTTTTCCAGGTCTGATTTCCTTCTTACCTCGTTCTGGAAAATGGATGATTTATTTTAAATATTTTTTATCTATTTTATTATTCATAACAATTGTTTGGCTTTTAAGTATATTAAATAATTATTTCAATTATTTTTTTATAGTTACATTTACTGTTTTATTGATCTTAATATCAGCAATTTTAAAATTTAGAATTTATCAAATTCCCTTAATTATTTCTTTAATAATTATTTTCTTTTTAACTCCATATTTAAATTCATTTCAAAAAATTAATGAAGAAAATTATAAAAGTAATAATTGGTTAGATTTTAATTCCAAAATTATTCCTGAAATAATAGCTAATAATGAAATTGTTTTTTTAGATATAACAGCAGATTGGTGCATTACCTGTAAGTTTAATAAAATTAATGTTTTAAATTCAAAAACAGTTTCAGATTTTTTTGATTCACAAGAAGTGACATTGATAAAAGCTGATTGGACACAACCTAATGAAAAAATAAATAAATTTTTAAAAAAATACAATAAATTTGGCATACCTTTTAATGCATTTTATTCTTCAAAGTTTCCCGAAGGCATAGTAATGAATGAAATATTAACTGAGAAACAAATTTTTGAAACATATAATAAAGTTAAATGATAAAAATGATTATTGATGATTTTAAAGTGCCTATTATTAAAAAGGGTGTTTCTTCAGTATCTTCATTAAAAAATGAATTTATAAATAAAAAAATTATCTTATTTGGTGTGCCAGGAGCATTTACGCCAACCTGTTCTGAGAAACATTTTCCCGGTTACATAAAATTATTTAATTCATTTATAAATAAAAAAATTGATGGCATTTACTGTCTATCTGTAAATGATGAGCATGTGATGAAATCTTGGTTATTGAGTTATACAAACGGAGAAATAATCAATGGAATTGCAGATGGAAATGCTGAGATTACAAAATATTTTGACTTGCTATCTGATAAGACAAAAAATTATATGGGTTTTAGGTGTCGAAGGTTTGCCATGATTATTGAGAATAATATGATTATAAACAAATTTATTGAAAATGATGGTGAATACCGTGTTAGTTCAGCTGAATATATTTTAGAACAAATCCAATGAATAAAATTAATTTAGAAAATAGAGTAGCAATTGTAACGGGTGGAGCGCAAGGCTTTGGGTTAGCAATTACAAAAAGATTTATAGAGTCAGGTGCAAAAGTACTAATATGGGATAAAGATACAGAATATTTAAATAAAGTTGATCTAAAAAATACTCAAAAAATTGAAGTTGATGTTTCAAATTATAAAAGTGTAGAGAATGCATTTGCTGAAAGTCTTACACATGAAAACAAAATTGATATTTTAATAAATAATGCAGGAATAGCTGGACCAAACTTTAAGACATGGGATTATCCACTTGAGGAATGGCAAAAAGTTATCGACATTGATCTAACTGGAGTATTTTATTGCTGCAAAACTATAGTTCCTCATTTTATCAAAAATAATTATGGACGTATCGTTAATATTTCCTCGATAGCTGGTAAGGAGGGTAATCCTAATGCAATGCCTTATAGTGCAGCAAAAGCAGGAGTTATTGCACTTACTAAATCTTTAGGAAAAGAATTAGCTGATAATAACATTTCAGTTAATTGTGTTACCCCTGCACCTGCTAAGACGCGTATTTTTGATCAAATTACACAAGAACATATTGATTATATGTTATCAAAAATTCCAAGAAATAGATTTGTATTAGTAGAAGAATTAGCTTCTTTAGTTGCATGGATGTCTTCTGAAGAAAATTCTTATACCACAGGATCAACTTTTGATTTGAGTGGTGGTAGAGCTACTTATTAATTTTTTCTTCTTTGTATTAGGGCGTAGACTGTTACGGCTACTGTTATCATGAGTCCGTTAATAAATTTTACATAAAAACCAGATAAGCCTAAAGCAACTATTCCTGATTCTAATGATCCAATAATTAATACTCCAATAAAAGTTCCAAAAATAGTACCTTTACCACCAAAGACTGAAGTGCCACCAACAAAGACGGCTGCTAGTGTTGTTAACATCAAACCTTCACCTTGTGTAGGCCAGAAATATAGCATTTCATACATTGTAAAAATTCCTGCTAATGCAGAGAAAAATCCTAGTTGAACAAAAGCAATAATTTTTACATTATCAACGTTAATTCCCATCATTTGAGCACTTGCTTTGTTATCGCCTACAAAGTGGATATGATTTCCAAATTTATGGTATCGATAAACCCATTGCATCAATCCAGTTAATACAATAAACCAAATAAATTGCATTGGAATTTTTCCAAATAATTTTTCAACAAATATCATATGATGCCATGTTCCATCTGCTACATCGACGATTGCAATACCGCTACCTTGAGAAATTACATTAACTAATCCACGCCAAAAAAATAATGTACCTATAGTGGCAACTATTGAAGGTATACCAATTTTAGTAACAAGTAATCCATTTACTAATCCAGCAAACATTCCAAGTGAAGTTGCCAAAATAAATGCTATAAAAAAGTTACCACCAGTCGATGTCATTATAATTCCAAATATGAGAGATGTAATTCCAACTATAGATGGAAATGATAAATCAATTTCACCAAGTGTAACAACAAATGTTGCTGATATAGCAATAATTCCAAAAAAAGGCATTGATTGCATAAAAGCTCTATAAATAGGAAATCTTGTAAATACATGTGGTGCGCCAAGAAAATAAATTAGGAATAGTACTACAGCAATTATAGTAATACTAATTTCAAGTTTGTGAGTTTTTACAAAATAACTATTTAATAAATTATTCATTTAATCTTCCACTTTTATTTTTCCTGATTCATGAAGTTGAATCATTTTTTGAACAAGTTCTTCTCTTGATATATCTTCTTTATTAAATTCCCCAACAACCTCACCTCTATCTAAAATAATAAATCTATCTGCAGCTCCATATACGTGTATAATATTATGATCGATAAATATTGCAGATTTGTTTTCATTCTTTAAACCTTTTACAAAATTAAGGACTTTTTCTGTTTCTTGTATCGATAATCCCATTGTTGGTTCATCTAATACGATTAAATCAGAATTAAAATACAATGATCTACCAAAAGCTACACCTTGTTTTTCACCACCAGAAAGTCCCATTACTTGAGAGTCAACTGTTATAGCTTTTGAAGTAAAGCCTATATAGTCACGTAAAATTTTTTCTGCTTCTTTTCTTTGTTTTTTTATATCCAAAAAACCAAATGAATTTGTAATCTCTCTTCCTGCAAAGATATTTCTGTATAATTCTTGCTGATCACATAATGCTCTTTCTTGATACACTGCTTCAATCCCCATTTTTCTTGATTGAGCAACTGATTTAATTTGTACTTCTTTTTCTTTAAAAAAAACTTTTCCCGAGTTTGGACTATGAACTCCAGTTATAACTTTAATAAGTGTAGATTTTCCAGCTCCATTATCACCGATTAAAGCTACTACTTCACCTTTGTTTATTTTGATATTCACATCTTTTAAAACTTTTACATTTCCAAAGTTTTTGTAAATATTTTGTAATTTTAAGAGTTCTTCAGCCATAAAAATAAACCTGCCTTATAAAATAAGGCAGGCTATAATATTTAATTTATCTGATTTGTACTGCTGCTAATGGAGCAACAGCATCAACGTTATCAGCTGTAACAAATGCAGCACCAGTATCCATTGCTAATCCAGCCATTCCATATTTTGTACTTAGGAATAACTGAACAATTGGCATATATCCTTGGATAAATGGTTGTTGATCAATTACAACGTCAATGTATCCAGAATTAATTCCGTCAACAATTGGAGCTGATAAATCAAATCCAGCACCACATACTTCTTCAGTACCATGACCTGCGGCCTTCATATATGTTGGTAAACTTGCAGTTAATCCACCATGATCTGTAATAGCCATTTTGATATCAGGATTTGCACTATAAGTAGCAACGTACATAGGAGTTCCTTGAGATGCATCTGAGTTTACATTATCAGGAATTTCTTGATAAACTACTTCAACACCTGCTGCTTCAACACCAGCTATTGCACCTTTAGTTCTTTCTCCTCTGTTTGGCATACTTGCAAGACCCCAGATAAAAGCTTTATCTCCAGCTTGTAGACCACAAACTTCAACAGCTTTTTTACCTAGATTAAATCCAGCATCGAATAGATCTGCACCTGCATAACCAAATCCTTCAGTTTTATATTCTGATTCAAGATCAGGAAGAGGTGTATTCATAGTAGTAATTACTATACCCATTTCTCTAGCTTCTTGAATGATAGGTCTCATAGCAGCATCTCCTGGAAAACCATAGATTGCAATTCCATCAGGCTGTAAAGCAACAGCTTCTTTAAATTGTTTAATCATGATTTCTGAGTTCCACTGTGACCAGTAGTAATCTACTTCACAACCAGTGTGTTCAGCAGCAGCTACTGCACCATTGTAAACGATAGTTCCAAATGGTCCACCTTCAGGACCACCTGGGAAAAATATAAATTTCTTATCACAGCTGTAATCATTTTTTGCTACTGCTGAAGTAGATGCAAAAGCAAAAAATAAAGCAATGACAGCAAAGATTTTTTTCATAATTCCTCCAAATAATTTATGCATTAATTTATAAGTAAATAAATCAATAATACAATTAAATTAAAGTATTAAAGATCTTATTACAAATTAAATCCCTCTTTCTTTTGATAGATAAAATAGTCGCACTTATTTACCAATTTAAAGCAATTTTTATATTTATATGATTATCAAAAAGTGCTATTTTTTCATTATGGATGTTGATTTAGGTAAATGGTATCGAGCAAATATAGATAAAAAAGAATTCAAGCAGTTATGCAAGAAATCTGATTGGCAGGGTTTTAAGCATATGATTATTTATTTTTCATCTCTGTTTCTTTTTGGATATCTTGCGTATGTCACTTGGGGCACTTGGTGGTCATTATTATTTTTTATAATATACGGAAATATTTGGGGATGCAGCGATGCTATATGGCATGAAACTGGTCACAGAACTGCTTTTAAATCTAAATTCTGGAATGATTTCTTTTATTATATTGCTAGTTTCATGGATAATTTTGAACCTATCAGATGGAGATATTCTCACTATCATCATCATACTTACACTCAATTTAATGATCCTGTAGATTTTGAAATACACGTAAAAAAACCAACTGATTTAATTGTTTTTTTCTCACATTACATTCCATTCTCTGGTTTTATTTTCTTTAAAAATTCTCTTCAATGGGAAACTATAAAACATGCATTTGGTGTAACCACTGACGTAATGAAAGTTTGTATTCCGGAAAATGAAAGATGGAAATGTAGATTATCTGCGTGGAGTCATCTTTCTATTTGGATAATTAGTATAGCTTCTTCAGTTTACTTTCAAAGTTGGCTTCCAGTTCTATATGTTTTATTGCCTAATTTTTATGGAAAGACCCTTGTTATGCTTATGGGTCTTACTCAACACGCAGGACTTAGAGAAGATAAAAGAGACCATAGGTATACAACTAGAACAGTATATTTAAATCCAGTTTTGAGTTTTTTATATTGGCATATGGAATATCATGTTGAGCACCATATGTTCCCTCAAGTTCCCTCACATAACTTACCTAAGCTGCATGCTATGATTAAAGATCAATTACCACCTGCCAGAAAAGGTCTTCTTGGGGCTTATAAAGAAATTATTCCAGCACTCATAAAACAAGCAAAAAATCCTGACTATCAAATTCCATTATCTGTTCCAAGCAACGCTTAGACTGAGTGAAAAATAACATTATAATTTTAGGTGGTGGTCAAGCCGGAATCTATGCTGCTAGAGAGATCAGACAAAATGATTCAAAATCAAATATTAAAATTTTAGGTGAAGAAAATTTATTACCATACGAAAGACCTCCTTTATCTAAAGATTTTTTGCTAGATAAAAAAAAAGAAGAAGATCTTTGTTTTCATTCTAGCGACGTACTAAAAAATGAAAATATAGAATTTGAAAATATATCAATTACTAAAGTTGATTTTGAAAATAAAAAACTTTTTACAAAAAATGATGATGTTTACATTTATGATAGTCTGCTTATTTCAACAGGTTCTGAAAATAAAAAACTTACTTTAGATAATAATTTAAAGAATGATATTTATTATCTAAGAAATTTAGAAGAAGCCAAAAAAATTAAAGAATTAGTTTCAAATAAAAATAAAATAACAATTATTGGCGGTGGTTTCATTGGTTTAGAAATTGCCTCATCTTTATCTCAGCTTCAAAAGAAAGTAATTGTTATTGAAATAGATAATCAACTTATGGGAAGAATTATACCTAAGCAAATTGCTGATTTAGTTCAAAACACTCATATAGAACATGGAAATGAAATAATATTAAATAAACAGATAGAAAAAATAACTAAAAAAAATGGCGATTATGAAATTTTATTAAATGATAATTCTTTAATAGAAACAGATTTTATAATTGCAGGTATAGGATCAACCCCGACTGTAAAGTTATTTGAAAATACAAATTTAAAGCTTGATAATGGTATAGTTACTAATCAATTTTGTGAAACTTCTATTAAAGATGTTTATGCAGCAGGTGACGTATCTAATTTTTATCATCCATTATATGAAAGAAATATGCGACTTGAGTCTTATCAACATGCACAAAATCATGGAATATGTGCTGGAAAAAATATTGCTGGAGTAAAAACAGAATATACTTCAATTCCTTGGATGTGGTCTGATCAATTTAATTTGAATCTTCAACTGACTGGTATTTGTAATGATTATGATGAAATCATTGAAAGAGGTAATGATATTAATAATGGTGTAATTTATTTTTTTCTAAAAAATAAAATAATAAGAGGTGCATGTGGTCTAGGAATTGCAGGAAAAATTGGTCGCGACATTAGAATTACTTCTAAATTAAGTGAAAAAAATACCATTGTAGATAAACAAATTCTCTCAGACCAAAATCAAAAATTAAATAAACTCATACAAAAATAATATTTTGATTATTTTATATTTATTTTCATAAAATAGATATTATATACAATTTATGTCTGAGGAAAATTGGATTGAAGTAGGGTCTACAGATAGTATTGAAGAAGAGGATCTCATAAGATTTGACCATCAAGATAAAACTTTTTGTGTGTATAAGCTAACAGATGGTTTTTATGCTACTGATGGAATTTGTACACACGAGGCTGTACACCTTGAAGATGGTTTGGTTATGGATGATGAAATTGAATGTCCAATGCACCAAGGAATTTTTAATATTAAATCTGGTGAAGCCCTAAGCCCCCCAGCGTGTGAGGATTTAAAAACATACCCAGTTAAAGTTGATAATAACAAAATTTTCATTAAGATAGATTAACTATTTTTTTGGAGATTTTATGAGCAGAAAAAAACTTACAGTTTACGACTATTTGCAATGCAAAGGTAAAAGACAACTAAGTGTTATGTTTGTACATAATGCTGACGAAGCTGCAGCAGCTGAAGAGGCTGGCATTGACATGATTTGTACTTCTCATGATGCTCCACAATTTGGTATTTACAATTCTTTTGATGAGCTTAAGCGAATTCGCGAGGCTGCACCAACTTGCTTTATGCAATCCGGAGGGGCAGTAAGAGTAGCTTCTGAATACGAAGCAATGAAACTATCACACAAGTATTTAGACATTGGCGCAGATGTTATCTATGGTGGTAATTGGAGTTACAAATGGATTAGAGCATTAAGAGATGAGTATGTTCCAATTAATAGTCATGTTGGATTAGTTCCAGGAAATGCTACTTGGATTGGAGGATTTGTTGCACAAGGTAAAACTGCTGATAAAGCCGTTAGAATTTTAGAACATACTCTTGAGTTACAAGAAGCTGGGGCTATCGGAGTTGAACTTGAAGTAGTTCCTCCAAAAGTTGCAGAAGTTATTACAAAAAAAGTTGATATCATGACTCTCTCAATGGGAAGTGGTTCTGGATGTGATGGGCAATATTTATTTGCTAATGATGTACTTGGATATACCCAAGGAAAAATTCCAAGACATGCGCGAATTTATAGAGATTTTAAAAAAGAATTTGCAAAATTACAAGCTGAAAGAGTAAGTGCATTCAAAGAGTTTCACGATGATACGGTAAACAAAAAATTTAATGATCCTAAAATCACAGTTAACATTGATGAAAGTGAATTTGAAAAATTTTTAAAGCTTTCAGAAAAATTTTGATTAATGTTTGCAGGTGAAGTTGATTTAAAAACTTGGTATAAACCAAAAATTGATAAGAAAACTTTAAAGGAACTTTCTAAGAGATCTGATACAAAAGGTTTATTAGATATATCCATATTTATTGTTGCTCTAATATTAAGTGGATATCTGTGTATTCTAAGTTGGGGTACTTTATGGTCAATACCTGCTCTTTTGCTTTATGGAAATATTTTCTATTGTAAAATCATAAGCATTCAACATGAAACAAATCACGAAACATATTTTAAAACAAGAGCGTTAAATAAACTTTTTTATCATATAACTTCTTTACTCGGTGGTTTTGAAGCAGTTAGATGGAAGTGGAGTCATTTTCATCATCATACTTACACTATATTTACACATGAAGAGGTGTACGATTACGAAAATAATAGTCCCAAACCAACAGAGCCTATTAGATTTCTTTTAAATTTTTTACCTCTTGGTCCAATAATTAATATTCAAAAAATTAGACATTTTACACATTTTGAAATTATTAAACATTCATTTGGGATAATTACTCCTGTTGTAAAAGTTACAGTACCTGAAAAGGAGATAAAAAAAATTATTAATAGTTCAAGATTATATTTAAGTTTTTGGTTGCTCGTAATTTTATGTTCAGTTTTGTTACAATCATGGCTACCAATCATAATGATAATTTTACCTCCATTTTATGGTAATACTATATTAATGATATGCGGCATGACTCAACATGCTGGATTAGCTGATAATATTAAAGATCATAGAAAAAGTACAAGAACCGTTATTATGAATCCTTTTTTTAGTTTTTTGTATTCAAACATGGAGTATCATATTGAGCACCACATTTTCCCAAAAATCCCATGCCATAATTTAAAAAAATTTCACAAAATAGTTAAAAATCAAATGCCAGAACCTCATAACGGAATAATTTCTGCTTATAGATCAATAATCCCAGCAATATTTAAGCAATCTAAAGATAAAAATTATTTTATTGATGTGAAGGTTCCAGATACGACAATTTAGTCTCTTTTTTTTTACTCAAAATATACTATAAACGAAGCATGGGAAATCAACTAAATGATAATGATTTTGGTACAAGAGATAAAAGAGGCCATTGGAAACCTTTTGGCACAATTAGTATTAACCCACCTAAAGATATATTTTTTAACCCGATAAAATTTTTAAAGTATTTTTTTAAATTTCCTGGAATTTTTTTTCCATGGACTTTTGTTTTCGCAGCAATAACAGTTGCTACATATCTTTTTTTGACTCCTTCTTTAGAGACAATGAAGACTTTTGAAATAGGATGGATATCCTATATATTTTTCAGAAATGCAGTTATTATTTTACTTTGGACAGGCTTCTTTCATTTAAGACTGAAGACACAAGGAACTTCATTTAAATATAACCCACGACCTCTAGAAAAAAATAACTCAACTTTTTTATTTAATGATCAGACTAAAGATAACCTATTCTATACTTTTTGTAGTGCTATTCCATTATGGACAGCTTATGAAGTAATTACATTTTGGGCATTTGCAAACCAAATAATCCCATATGTAAGCTGGGAGGCGTATCCAATATATTGTTGTTTTATGTTCTTTCTTGTTCCATTTATAAGAGACGCACATTTTTACTTAACTCATAGACTATTGCACTGGGCACCTCTTTATAAAATTGCACATAAAGTGCACCACCGTAATACAAATACAGGTGCTTGGTCAGGTATGTCTATGCATCCAATAGAGCATATACTCTATTTTTCAGGTATCTTAGTTCATTGGATAATCCCTTCACATCCTCTTGTTGCGATGTATCATGTATTTCATGCTGGTTTAGCACCTACACCTGGACATACAGGATATGAAAAAATGACTTTCAAAAATGGTGTATCAATTCCAACAGGTGATTATATGCATTATATTCATCATAAATATTTTGAATGTAATTACTCAGGTGGAAATACTAGTTTCTTAGATAAATTAATGGGCACTTTCCATGATGGATCTGAAGAAGCTACTAAGGAAGTAATGGCTCGTATCAAAGATAAAGCCCATTACCTCTAAACTTATCTTCATAAATATTAATTTTTATTATATTGATCTAAAATATGAGTAAGGTCGAATTATATAAAGATGTAAAAAATAGTTTAGGAGAAGGCATCACTTGGTCTTCCATTGATCAAAGTTTGCTTTGGGTAGATATTAAACCAAAATCAGTTTTATTAAGAATTAATTTAGATAACGAAAAATTAGAAACTTTTGATTTACCTGATTTTGTAACAGCAACGTCAATAATCTCAAAGAATGAAATTGCTTTAGTCTCAAATAATGGAGTAAATAAATTTAACTTTCAATCTAAAAAATATGAAAGAATAATTAATGTTGAAGATGATATTCTAACAAATAGATCTAATGATGGTGCATCAGATGCTAAAGGTAGGCTTTGGTTTGGGACGATGCAAAATAATTTTAATCAAGATGGAAGTGCAAAATCTTTAAATGCTAAATCTGGTAGTTTATATTGTCTATCTAATAATAAGGTTAATATTGTTGAAACAAATCTTGGTATACCTAATACATTTGTTTGGAGTCCAGATAACACAAAATTTTATTTTGCCGATACAACTGAGGGATCATTACTAGAATACAAGTTTAACCTAGATGAAGGTAGTTTGTCAGACAAAAAAAACTTCTTCAATTTTGATAGAGGTGCTCCAGATGGATCAACTATTGATAGTGATGGATTTATTTGGAATTGTCGTTGGGGTGGATCATGTGTTGTGAAAATTGATCCAAAAGGCAGGGTTGATCAAATTTACGAGCTACCTGTTGAAAATGTAACAAATTGTGTATTTGGCGGCAATGATCTTAAAACTCTATTTATTACTACTGCTAATAACTCAGGTAAAAATAAATATGATGGCAGCCTATTTGCATTAAATGTTACTACTCCTGGTATTGAAGATAATAAATTTAAAATTTGATTTTTTACTTTAATTGGATAAAACTTTTTTTATGAATAAAAAAAATAAATATAGATCTTCTAATTGGTATAATTCTAAATCACATCGAAGAGATACATTTATTCATAGAGGCTGGATGAGAAATCAAGGTCATCCAAACCATTTATTTGACGGGCGTCCTGTAATTGGTATTTGTAATACTTGGTCGGAATTAACACCATGTAATGGACATTTCAGAGAAATTGCTGAGTCTGTTAAAAAAGGTGTTTATGAGGCAGGAGGCTTTCCTTTAGAATTTCCAGTTTTTTCAGCAAGTGAATCCAATTTACGACCAACAGCTATGTTGTTTAGAAATTTAGCAAGTATGGACGTTGAAGAAGCAATAAGGGGCAATCCTATAGATGGAGTAGTACTACTAATGGGTTGTGATAAAACAACTCCTTCATTGATGATGGGAGCTGCAAGTGTTGATCTTCCTACAATTGGTGTCTCTGGTGGCCCAATGCTTAATGGACATCATCAAGGGGAAACAATAGGTTCTGGAACAGGAGTTTGGAAACTGGATGCAGATTTAAATGCGGGCATAATAACTGAAGAAGATTTTATTAATGCTGAAATCTCAATGAGCCGTTCAAAAGGAAACTGTATGACAATGGGAACTGCATCAACAATGGGTTCAATGGTAGAAGCATTAGGAATGTCACTTCCTGGAAATGCTGCAATACCTGCAGTAGATTCAAGAAGATATGCTTTAGCGCACATGTCTGGAAAAAGAATTGTTGAAATGGTCAAGGAAGATATAACAATGTCAAAAATTGTTACAAAAAAATCATTTGAAAATGCAATTAAAGTAAATGGAGCAATAGGTGGATCTACAAATGCAGTTATCCATTTAGCTGCAATTGCTGGTCGAATGGAAATTGATTTAGATTTAGATGATTGGAATAAATGTGGGGAAGGTATTCCAACATTAGTAAATCTACAACCTTCAGGGAAATACTTAATGGAAGATTTTTATTATGCAGGTGGCGTTCCTGTAGTTATAAAAAGATTAATGGAAAAAAAATTACTAGATGAAAATTCAATGACTGTTAATGGAAAAACAATAGCTGAGAATAATATAAATTCTAAATGTTGGAACAATGACGTTATAAAAGAATTCGAAAATCCATTAACAAAAAATGGAGGTATTAAAATTCTTAGGGGTAATATCGCTCCAAATGGTGCAATTATTAAACCATCAGCTGCATCACCAGAATTAATGAAACATACGGGAAAAGCGGTAGTTTTTGAAAGCGTAGAAGAATTTCATGAAAAGATTGATGATCCTAATTTAGAAGTTGATGAAAATTCAATATTAGTTTTAAAAAATTGTGGACCAAAGGGCTATCCTGGTATGGCTGAAGTTGGAAATATGAGACTTCCACAAAAAGTACTTAAGAAAGGTGTGAGAGATATGATTCGAATATCTGATGCTAGAATGAGTGGAACAGCTTATGGTACAGTAATACTTCATACAGCTCCAGAAGCTGCTGTTAAAGGGCCTTTAGCAGCCGTTCAAAATGGTGATGAAATAGAAGTTGATGTTGATCAAGGTACAATGAATTTAAAAGTTGATGATGAAACAATAAAAAATCGTCTGGAAAATTATTCACCCGTTGTTCCAGAAATAACAGGTGGTTATCAAAAAATGTATGTAGAACATGTGATGCAAGCCGACAAAGGAGCAGATTTAGATTTTCTAATTGGAAAAAGAGGTGCTGAAGTCAAAAGACATAGCCACTAAATATTATTGATAAATGTCAAAGTTATCTAAATATTTTTCGGATAACTCTATTCCTAATCCGTGCTTATTTTCATCTAATTCAATAAAACCATTTTTTGCTTGAGGCTCTCCATCAAAAATATACCAAAATAATTCATTACCAATTTCTACTGGCCAGAATGGAAAATATTCGACAATAGGAGCGTTGACTGAACTCATGGAAATATGAAAATTATGGACTTGCCCAGCATGAGGAATAACTGGTATTTGAAATGCTTCAGCTAAAGCAGAAATTTTATGCGCCTGTGTTATTCCACCAACTCTATTCGTATCAAATTGCACAACATCAATTGCTTTTTTTTCTAGTAATTGCCTAAAACCAAAAAGTGTATATTCATGTTCACCACCAGATATAGGAGTTCTACATGAAGCTTTTAGATCTGCATAACCATCAATATCATCAGCAATAACTGGTTCTTCTAACCAACGAAGATTTTCATTATCAATTAATCTCATCATTCTTTTTGCATATTCAAATGTCCATCCCATATATACATCAGCCATAAGATCAACATTATCACCAACAACTGATCGTACTGTTTTGATTAACTCAATATTCTTGTGCATACCTTCAGCACCATCAGTCGGCCCCCAACCAAGTCTTAATTTCATTGCTTTAAAACCTTGATCTACATAATCTTTAGCTTCTTTTGCAAGACTATCAAGAGGTTGACTGTAAAGCTTACTTGCATAACAAGGGAGTTTTGATTTAGTTTTTCCACCTAATAATTTGAATACAGGTTGTTTAGCAGATTTTCCAAGTGCATCCCATATTGCAATATCAACAGCACTAATAGCTGTCATACCTACACCTTTTCTTCCCCAAGCTAGTGTTTGTCGATACATCTTTTGCCATATATGCTCATAATCCCATATACTTTCACCAATAATGGCTGGTGTTAAATATGTATCTACAACTGATTTACATGGTTCTGGGGATAATGCAGCATTACCTAAACCTATAAAACCATCACTTGTTTCTACTTCTACAACTAACCAACTATGAAATTTATATGTTGTCCATCTATCATTTGAAATATTTTCTTGATTCACAATATCTGCAGCATTTGTGCAAAAATTTTCGTGAATTTTTTGAACGGGCCCTGTCCATTTATAGACCTTTGCTTTGACACTTACAATTTTACTCACAAAATAATTATTATACTAATTTAATTCAATTTAAGAGAATTTTTTAATATTAAGATAAGAGTTTAAGTAATAACTTTAAAGATTCTAGCATCGGACTTACATTAGCTTTATTTTTACCCACAATATCAAAAGCTGTTCCATGAGCAGGTGTAGTTATAGGTATTGGTAGACCTCCTTGAACAGTAACACCTTTTTCAAATCCAAACGATTTAAGACCTGATTGTATGGCGTCATGATACATACCGACAAGGCAATTATACTCTTTATTTTTATAAGCTCTAATAAATGAAGTATCACATGGTAACGGGCCAAAAGCTTTGATTTTCATTTTTCTTGCTTTGTTTATTGCAGGAATTATTATTTTTTTCTCTTCATTTCCAAACTCAGCGTGAGGATTTAAAGCTTGAACACCTACTTTTGGATTTTTTAATCCATTTTTTTTTAAATACTTGTTAACTAATTTAATTGGTTCAATAATATTTTTAATAGTGATATTTTTTGCGACATCTTTAAGGGGAATATGTGAAGTTACTCGTGCAGTCCAAAAATTATCTAATACGTTAAGTTCGCAAACATAGCTTTTTATTTTAAATTTATTTTTAAAGTAATGGAGTTCATCCTTAAATTTCATACCAGCAAGATCTAAACTTGTTTTATTAAACGGAGCAAAATTAATTCCATCTATTTTTTTCTTATTATATAAATCAACCGCTATATCGATAGAATTTAGAACAGAAATTCCTGATTTTGTATTTGCTTTTCCAATTGGATATCTTACTTTTCTTTTAGAAATATCAAAGAAAATCTTATTAGTATTTTTAAATTCTATCTGATCAAAATTATTAATAAATTTAATATTTTTTCTATTTTTTTGTTTCGTTAAATGTTGATCAAATATAGATTTTTCTCCAATAATTATAATATTTATTTTTTTTAAAATATTATGAGATAGAATTTTTGAAATTAATTCTGGGCCTATTCCAGATGGATCACCTAAAAGAACAGCTATACTTTTTTTATTTCTCATTAAATTTTATAAAACTTCTCTGCATTTTTAAAAAAAATTTTATTATGTTCATCTTTTGAAAAATTTTTTACTATTTCAAAATATGAATTCCAATAATTATCAAAAGTGTTAAAAATTTTATCTACTGGAAAATTTGATCCAAACATACATCTATCAATACCAAAAATCTCAATTGTCTTAAGAATAAAATATTCAGTTGAAATAATTGTCCAACTAGGATTAAACATTCCTAATCCTGATATTTTACAAACAAAATTTTTATGTTCGGCTAAAGATTGCATTTTTCTCATCCAATAATTTTTGTATTCTTTTGTTTGGAGACAAGGCTCGCCAGTATGATTTAAGATAAACAGAACATTTTGATATCGTTTAGCTAATTTACAAGCATCATCAAACTGATGAGGATATATTTGGATATCAAAAGATAAGTCTCTATCGGCTATATGTCTAAAGTTATTTAGCCATACCTCGTCTTTTAGAAAATCTTTTTTAGCATGAGAATATTGAGGTTTATCTTTATCAAATGACAAGATTTGTCTAATTCCTCTTACATTTTTATATACAAGGTGTTGATCAAGATCTTCACTGACTCTTTCTTTAGAAAAATCTGCAAATGCAACAATACCATTTGGAATTTTTAAATTGTTATTATCTGAAATATTTTGTAACCATTTTGTTTCTTCTATCGGGTTCATTGCATCATGTTCAGCCTGAACATGTATTGATTTTACAAGATTTTGATTTTTTGCATCATTTAAATAATCATCTAATAAATAACTTTTTTTAATACTTTTAAAACTTCCATAGAAAGCTTCTTCTTCATTACTGCTTAACCAAGGATAATGTGTTTCTTTAGAATCAAGATCCCATAGATGATGATGCGAGTCAATAATAGCTATTCTTTCCATTTATATTTTTTATAAAATTGAATTTTTCCTATAAGTTTATAAAATTAATACATATATTTTATTTGAAAAGAGGTTTTATGAATTACGCATGGATTCTTGAAATCCGACCAGGATATGAGGAAGAATATAAAAAGAGACATGATGAAATTTGGCCAGAAATGGTTCAAATGCTTAAAGAAGCTGGATTACGAAATTATAATATTTTTAGATATGGAATAAAACTTTTTGGATATTTTGAAACTGATGATCTTAATAAATCAATTAATTTTATCTCTAATAGCGAAATAAATAAAAAATGGTCTGAATATATGGAACCTATTATGAAAGTAGATATTGATCCAAAAACAAATTTTCCATACTTATTACCATTACAAATGCATTTAGATTAAATTTTAAAAATGAATAAATTAAAAATTGGGGTAATAGGAGCTGGATGGTGGGCAACTGAAAACCACATTCCACATTTATTAGAAAGAAGTGAAGTAGAATTAACAAGTGTATGTAAACTCGAAGAAGATCAATTAAAATTTGTTAAGGAAAAGTTTGGATTTAAATTTGCATCAACAAATTACAATGAGATGCTTCAATTATCTGATTTGGATGGGGTAATTATTTCTTCTCCTCATCACGCTCATTTTGAAAATGCCAAAGCTGCTCTTGAAAAAAAATGTCATGTAATGATTGAAAAACCCATGACGACGAATGTTAAAGATGCAGAAATATTAATTGAACTTGCTAAAAAATATAATAAGGAAATTTTAATTCCAAATGGTTTTAATTTTAAATCTTTTATGTCAAAGGCAGAGGAAATAATTTCAAATGGTTTAATTGGAGAAATTAAGCATTTAGACGCAGCTTTTTCTTCTTCTTTAACAGATTTATTTCAGGGCATACCTTTAAGTGAATCAAATAATCATACTTTTCAACCTCATGCATCAACTTGGTCAGATCCTGAAAAAGCTGGTGGTTATGGTTGGGGACAATTATCGCATATGTTTGCAGGTATATTAAAAATTACTAATCTTGACCCAGAATGTATATTTTGTCTTTCAGTTCCATCGCCAACAAAAGTTGATTATACCAATGCGATATCAATGAAATTTGCTAATGGGGCAACTGGATCATTTTCTGGCAGTGCTTTTGTGCCTAAAAATTTTGGAGGAACTTTTTATATTACAATTCATGGAACCATTGGTACTTTATACTTAGATATGGAAATAAAAAGAGAAAGGCTTTTTGTAAGATTAAATGATGGAAATATTATTGAACATAAAATTAAAGAGGGTGATGGTGCGTACTCTTATGGCACTAAAGAAGCATTGAATACATTTGTAGATATATGTTTAAATAAAAACGTAACCAATCATTCAAATGGTGAACTTGCTCTTAAAACTGTGAAAATACTTGAAGCGATGTATAAATCTCTGAAAAGTAAAAAATTAGAAAGAATATAGTTTACTTCACCATTTATTAACTGATCCTAAAAGTAATTTTTGTAAATTACTTCCACTTTTTTTTATCTTTGAAATAATTGGTCCATCAAATGTTTCTCGTGATTTCATCCATGAATTTTGATAGCATATTAAACACACTCTTCTATTAGACTTTGATTTATTACCTAAACCCCTATGATATATCCATCCATTAAATATTATGGCTTGCCCAGGTTTTGCATATATTATTTTTTGATCTGGAAATTCAAAATCTTTTTTTGGCGGTTTAAATAAAGCTTTTTGACTTCCCGGAACAATTGCTATCGGACCATTTTTTTCAGTTAGGGGATCTAGATAATAACCACAATTAATTTGACCAGGAATACTTCCAATTGGGGTTCCATTTGGATCAACGGGCCAATGCCCATCTCTATGCCAATTTTGATTTTTTGATCCAGGACTTGATAGTCTTGCTGAAGCGCTATGAAGTTGAATACAGTTACCTAGAATTGCAGAAATTCTTTTTATTACAGGTTTATTATCAAGCAAAAATAAGAAGTTTTTATTATATTCAAATAAATTGTAATCTATATGTTCTTTTCCTTTAAGTTTTTTAAAAGTTTTATTAAAAGTTTTTCTTAACAGTACAATTTGATTATCTGTTAGAGCTTTATCAATAATAAGATAGCCCCATTTAAGAAAAAAATTGACCTCTTTTTCTAATTTTTTATCTAAATCTGGATTTAATTTTTTTGGGATAATTTCTTTGTTATAATTTATTTCAAACTCATTATTTAATTTATACATCAAAAACTTTACCAGGATTTAAAATATTGTTTGGATCAAAACTTTTTTTTATCAATTTCATTAGTGGAATATTATCTGGATGTTGTTTTAATAAATACTCTTTCTTTTGAAGACCTATACCGTGCTCGCCTGTTATAGTTCCATCCATTTCTAGTGCTTTATCAATTAATTTATTACTAAATGCTCTAATATATTTATATTCATTTTCTTTGCTAGGATCGTAAACAACAGATACATGAAAGTTTCCATCCCCTACATGACCAACCATTGGTGCCCTTAATCCAGTGCCCCTAAGTTCTGTTTCTGCAAATTTAATACATTCCACAATGTTTGAAATAGGTACACAAACATCAGTGACATACACTCTAATGTTATCTCCTTCTGCTTTTACTGAATAATATACATTATGCCTTGCTTTCCAGATTTTATTTCTTTCTTCTGTATTTTCTGCCCACTTAAATTCACTGCCATTATTATTTTTTGAAATTTCTTCCACTACATCAATCGATTCTTTATTTGAAATTTCACTCCCATGGAATTCATAGAAAAGTGTAGGCAAGCTCTCTAAATTTTCTAACTTTGAATATTTAATACTTATATCCATTTGATCTTTATTTAATAACTCTACTCTTGCAATTGGGACACCATACTGAATTATTTCTTGTGCTGTTAAAACTGCAGAGTCTAGATCTGGGAATTGACAAACAGCACTCATAATACTTTCAGGTATAGGTGATAATCTTAGATGAACTTCAGTAATAATCCCAAGTGTTCCTTCTGAACCAACAAAAAGGTTTGTTAAATTGTATCCTGCGGAAGTTTTTTTTGCCCTACTTCCTGTTTTAATTATATCGCCATTTGCCATTACGACAGTTAAACCAAGCACACTAGTTCGCATCGTTCCATATCTTACTGCCATTGTTCCTGAAGCAGAACAAGCCGCCATACCTCCAAGAGAAGCATTTGCACCTGGATCTATTGGGAAAAAAACTCCTTTATCTTTTAAAGTTTCATTTAGTTGTTCACGTGATACATTTGCTTGTACACGACAATCAAAGTCTGCCTCATTAATAGAAATAACTTTGTTAAAATTTTCCATTGAAATTGTAAAACCTTCATCATTTCCAACAACATGACCTTCTAAAGATGTTCCAGTACCATAGGCAGTTACTGGTACTTTAAATTCATTACAAATTTTTAAAATTTTTGAGAGTTCTTCGTTGCTTTTTGGAAACAAAACTGCCCTAGGCAGAACAGGATCATAGGCATCTTCACCTTTTGCATGATTATTTCTTACACTTTCTGAAAATGATATTCTTTCTTGTAAAATATCTTTTAAATTGTCTAATAATCCTCTATCCATGAATTAATAATATTAATTATTCAATAAAAGTAAATGAATACCACGCCATTAGAATTAGAAAATATATATGATTTAGCATATAAAGCACTTTCAGCCCATGGGTGTGATCATTTCAATGCTGATTCTGTAGCTACTACAGTTTCACATGCTGAAAGAGATGGAAGTGTTTCTCATGGATTATTTCGAATTCCTGGTTATGTAGCTTCTCTAAAAAGTAAAAAAGTAAATGGAGTTTGCCGACCCTCTAATACTTATCTTACACAAAATGCAATTCGCGTTGAAGGTGATTATGGGTTTGCTCCTGTAGGAATAAAAGTTGGTTTGCCTGAATTGATAAAAACGACAAATAAACATGGAGTTGGAGTTTTAACTATAACTAATACTCATCACTTTGCGGCATTATGGCATGAAACCGAAGCATTAGCTGAAAATAATTTAATTGGAATTGCATGTACTGCTTATAAGCCAAGTGTAGCACCAGCTGGTGCAAAAAAACCATTATTTGGAACTAATCCAATATCATTTGCTTGGCCAAGAAAAAATAAAACTCCTGTAGTTTACGATATGGCAACTTCAACAATGGCGATGGGAGAAGTTCAGGTTGCAGCACGTGATGGTCACAAAGTTCCATTTGGAACAGGCTTAAATAAAGATGGAGAAAAAACTGATAATCCATCTGAAATTTCAAATGGAGGAGTCCTTCTAACATTTGGCGACTACAAAGGTTCTGCAATAGCAATGATGATTGAGTTATTAGCTGCTGGTTTAGTTGGAGATTTATTTAGTTTTGAAGCTAAAGAAGAAGATAATAATGATGGAGGCCCTGCAAAAGGAGGTGAATTTATAATGGCTTTATCCCCTGAACTTATAGCAGGAAAAAATTGGAACGAACATGCTGAGAAATTTTTTGAACAAATGACATCTTTAGATGGTGTGCGTTTACCTGGACAAAGAAGACATACAAATAGGCAAGATAAAGGCCCAAGACAAATCAATTCAGAACTAATAGAAAAAATAAAGAGTCTTATCTAATCCAGTTATGGATAATATTAAATTAGATTTTCAAAAACACATTGATGCTGGCAGATGTAACGGAGCTGAATGGATAATAAATCATAAAAATAATATTTATCATGAAGTAATTGGTTACAAAGATTTGGAGTTAAAAAATAAGCTTAATAAAAATTCATATTATAGAATTTGGTCAATGACTAAGCCAATTATTGGTTTTGCAGCAATGCAATTAATTGATAAAAATTTCTTATCTCTTGATGATACTATAGATAAACATTTATCTGATTTTAAAAATTTAAAAAAACTTAGCAGTATTGAGAGTAACTTAAAAAATACAACTTTTCTAGAAAACAAACCTACTGTTAGACAACTTTTACAACATACAGCAGGCTTTACATATAACAGTTGTGATAATTTTTTAGCTAAAGAATATGAGGATAGAAGTTTATTTCATTCTGCATATTCAAGTTTGGAGGAAGAGATTAGTAAAATTTCTGAATTACCTCTTTTATATGAACCTGGTTCAAAGTGGCATTATTCTATATCTATAGATGTTTTAGCAAGAATTATAGAAGTTGTAACAAAAGATAAAATCTTTGATGTTTTAAAAGAAAATATTTTTTTACCTTTAGAAATGAATAATACAAATTTTTATATTGATGAAAATAGTAATAGTCAGTTAGTTGAAACATTTGAATATAATAGTGATAAATTAAAACTAACAAATTTAAATTACGATAAAAGAAAGTTAATATTATACGGGTATCCAACAAATAATAAAAATTATTCCAGAGGAGGCCATGGTTTGTTTTCTACGGCTGAAGATTATGAAAAATTTGCTACAATGCTTATCGATGGTAAAAATAAAAAAGGAAAAGAGCTTATTAATTCTCAAAGTTTAGAATTAATGCGAAATAATTCTTTAAATAAAGAGTTATTTCCAATTGAAATCACATCAATAAATACAAATAAAGATGCAGATTATGAAAATGATCTAGATGGATATGGTTGGGGTTTAGGATTTAGAGTGTTAATGAATAATACCTCTCAAAATAAGTTTGGTCCAGTTGGAGAATTTGGATGGTCAGGCTATGCCGCTACTTATTTTTTGGCAGATCCAAAAAATAATTTGTCGGCTGTTTTAATGATGCAAATTTTAGATGCTGATAAGAATATTAAAAAAGATTTTTACAATAATATCTTTATAAATCTTTAATGAACATGCAATCAAATCCCTATACCTATGGAATAATTTTAACTCTTTTAACTTATTTATCTTTTGGTATTTTAGATACAATTCAAAAAACAGCGGTTCAATACCACTCTGTTTTTGTATTATTATTTGTTAAATTTACTTTCTGTTTTATTTTTTCTTTTTTTATTGCAAAAAAAAATAAAGTTAAAAAATTTTATCTTTCAAATAATTACAAGATACAAATAACTAGATGTATTTTATCTGTATGTGAATCTTGTTTTTTTGTATTGTCCTTTAGGCACTTAGCTCTGGCAGATGCTCACACAATAGGATCTTTAGCCCCTGTTTTAGTTTTAGTTTTTTCTTATTTTATTTTAAAAGAAAAAATAAATGTGGCCACTTGGTTAGCAATTTTTGTAAGTTTTTGTGGAGTTATTCTAATCATGCGACCTGGATTAACTATTTTTAATCCGTATTTAATTATTCCATTATGTGCTGCTTTTTTCTATTCACTATTTCAAATAGCAACAAGATTAAATGCTAAGTATGATGATAATGAAACCATGTTATTCTACAATGGTCTTATAGGTGCCATCATTACATTTGTACTATCACTTTTTTTCTGGCAACCCCTACATTCATTTTCTTTTATCTTTTTTATTTTTTTGGGTATCTTTTTTTGTACTGGGCTATTTTTACAAATTAAGGCATTGAGTATTACACCAGCAAGTATTTTAGCACCTTATAATTATACTATAATTGTTTGGGGAATAATTTTTGGTTTATTTATATATGGAGAAGTCCCAGATATATTTACGATTATAGGAGCAATTATTATTGTTTCATCTGGAATATTTATATTTAGATATTCTTACAAGTAGTTTTAATTTCTTTGTATCAATTAAAAAATTAATGTTATAAATTTACTCAATGTTTATTGGAATTGATCTTGGAACTTCATCAATCAAAATGATTTTAATTGATCACAATCAAAGCATCCTTGCATCCGCTAATTCAAGTCTTACTGTACAATCCCCTAAAGATGGTTTTAGTGAACAAAATCCACAAGAATGGATTGACTCAACAATGGAATGCTTGGAGGTTTTAAAGTCAAAAAAACCAAAAGAATTTTCACAAACTATTTCAATAGGAATATCCGGTCATATGCATGGAGCTACGTTAATAGATAAGGATGGAAATGTTATTAGGCCGTGTATTCTTTGGAACGATACAAGATCATATCAAGAGTGTGAAGAATTTGAAAAACAAAATTTTGATGTACGATCAATCTCAGGAAATATTACTATGCCTGGTTTTACTGCACCAAAAATAAATTGGATAAAAAATAATGAAATAGATAATTTCAAAAAAATTTTTAAAGTTTTGCTCCCTAAAGATTATTTACGATTTGTTCTTACTGGTGAATTTTTTTCTGAAATGTCAGATGCATCTGGAACATTATGGCTAGATATCCAAAAAAGAAAATGGTCCAATCAGCTTTTATCTTGCTCATTTTTAGAAGAAAAACACATGCCAGATCTAGTGGAAGGCAATGAGCAGACAGGATTTTTAAAAAAAGATTTAAAAGAGAAATTTAATTTTAATAATAATGTTAAAGTTGTGGGTGGAGCAGGGGATAATGCTGCCGCAGCAACTGGTATGGGTATAACAAATAAAAATCAATCATTTATATCTCTTGGTACTTCAGGCGTTTTTTTTTACCCCCACTGAAAATTTTTTAAGTAATACTGGTGATGCAGTACATTCTTTTTGTCATTGTTTACCAAATAAATGGCACCTAATGTCTGTTATGTTAAGTGCAAGTAATTGTTTAGATTGGATTTGTGCTATTACCAATACATCAATTGCTGATACACTTAATAATGTAAAGCAATTTTATAATGATAAAAATTTTATAAAAAATTCAACATATTTTTTACCTTATTTGTCTGGAGAAAGAACTCCACATAATGATCCACATATTAGAGGTTCACTCCATTCTATAAAAACAACTACAAATGCAACAGATTTACAGTATGCAGTAATTGAAGGTGTCAGTTTTGGAATATTAGATGGAGTAAATTCTATTTTGAAAGTTAATAATAACTTTGATAAAATATTTATGGTTGGAGGTGGTTCAAAAAGTTCATTTTGGATTGAATTGCTTGCAGTACTTTTAAATAGAAAGTTAAGTGTTTGTGATCAAAGCGAATTTGGTGCTGCACTTGGCGTTGCAAGATTAGCTATGTATCAGGATGCTACTATTGATAATAAAGAAAATATTATTGGTGAAATAAAAATAAGTAAAACTTATGAACCTAATCAAGATAACATTGATCTTTTATTACAAAGGTATTCAATTTGGAAAGATCTATATAACAGTAATAATAAAATTGCTAAAAATTTTAATTTTTAGTAAATATATCTTAAAAGAAAATTATTCTTTAAAAAGAAAAATATTTGCCTTTATCTTTATTTTATCTTTGAGGATTGTTGTGTTTTTCCAATTACCAGTGCCTATCTTAAAATCATTTCTAGAAAAAGATATTTTACTTTTTACCTGAACCAACTCACTGGCCAATTTTATTACTTCAATATTAATAGGAATATTTTGATTTTTTCCTTTTATTGTTAATTCACCTGTTAAATCAATTTTATTGTCTTCATAATTAAATTTAAAATTATTTGTATCAATAAGACCTAAAGGATATTTTTTAGCATCAAAAAAAACTTCACTAAGAACTAAATCTTTATATCGTTTGTAATTTATATCTAAACTATCAATTCTAACATTTATAAGAGCTTTATTATTATTTTGATTTGACAAATCTAAGGAAACAAAACCATCAAATTCATTAAATTTACCGATAACATTTTTCGCAAACATAACTGGAACTTCAAATTCTATACTAGAAATATTTTTATCAATAATCCATAAATCATTAGCTGCACTCTGCTTACAATACAGAAATATAAAAAATAAACTAAATATAACTTTCAATATATTTTCTTGCTAGTTCATCAGCTTTCTCATTAAATTCGAAACCAGCGTGTCCTTTAACCCATTTCCATGTTACATTATGTTTATTAATTAAATTATCTAATTGCATCCATAATTCTTTATTTTTTACTATTTTTTTTGTTGAAGTTTTCCATCCATTTTTTTTCCAATTTGTAATCCATAATTCAATACCATCCTTTACATATTTGCTATCGGTATAAATGATTAATTCTTTTTTTATCTCAAAATATTCCAGTGCTTTTATTGCTGCTGTAAGTTCCATTTTATTATTAGTTGTGTGTTGATCACCACCATTTAATAAAATTTCTTTACTATTATCTAATATCACCACACCCCATCCACCTATACCAGGATTCCCAGAACATGCGCCATCTGTATAAATATTAATCATTATTCAAAAATATCATTTTGTTGATGCCATCTTAAAATATTCAAATATTCAAATGGATCTTTTTTAACAACTACTGCATCAGGTGGATGAAAAATATAATCATGCATTCTCGTACATAATATTCTAACAGCAGCAGCTCTTAATAAAATATTTAATGATTTCTTTTCAAGATCACTTAATTCTCTCAACTTTTGATATTCCTCAAGAATTATTAAGCAGTTCTCTTTGTTAAAGTATTGTCCATTTTCACTAAAACACCAATCATTAATAACTATGGCTAAATCGTAAATATAAAAATAATAACATGCAAAATAGAAATCTATTACTCCAGAAATTTTTTCATTTTTAAAAAAAATATTATCTCTAAACAAATCAGCATGTATGACTCCACAAGGAAGATTTGTTGGCCAATAATTTTCTAAATAGTCTATTTCATTTTTTAACAAATACATTGTTTCATTAAACTTTTTGGATTTATTATTAAGGCACTTTTTGTAAATTTCTTTCCAATCCTGTAGATCTAAACTGTTAGGTCTTTTTTCATTAAAATTTATGGTAAGATTGTGTAAATCAGCAACCATTTTTCCAACTTCTCTACACATTTCAGAGTTAGGTTTTTCAATACTTTTACCTTCCAGAAAAGATATTATTACAGCTGTTTTATTTTTTATTCTTTTTAAAATTTTTCCATTTTTATCTGAGATAGCTTTTGGACATTTAAAATTATTTTTATTTAAAAAGTTTTTTAAATTTATAAAAAAAGGTAATTCTGGCTGAGTTACTCTTTTTTCAAAAATTGTTAAAATATATGGTTGATTATTGCAAAAAATTTTAAAATTTGAGTTCTCTATCCCATCTACAATTTCTTCAAAGCTGTCTAAATTTCCAATTGTGTACTCGGAAATAAAGTTTTCAATATCTTCTTTAAGTAATTTAGTAAAGACTGCCATCTTCTATACGTTTAGTTTTTGCGGCACTTTGAAAAATACATCTTCTTTTTGGTAAGATCCTTCATTTATATGTATTTCAAAATTTCTTTTCAATTTATCAAGAAGTTTTTTAACAAGTACTTCTGGCGATGATGCACTTGCTGTTATTCCTATATTTTCAGATTCTTGAAATATATTTAAATTTAAGGAATCTACATCTTCTACTAAAATAGCTTTTTTTGATCCATAATTTTTTGCCACTTCAACTAATCTAAGGGAATTTGATGAGTTACTTGCACCAATTACTAAAAAATAATCACATTGATTCGCTATCTTTTTGACCGCTTCTTGTCTATTTGTAGTAGCATAACAAATATCATTTTTTTTTGGTTCTATAACATTACTAAAATGTAACTTTATCTCTTTTATTATATCTTTCGTATCATCAACTGATAGTGTTGTCTGAGTAACATATGCAATCTCATCATTTTGATTTAAAGGCAATTTTTTTACATCTTCAACTTTTTCTACTAAATGAATTTTTTTATCTGTTTGGCCCATAGTTCCAATAACTTCAGGATGATTTCTATGACCAATTAAAATTACTGGTAGATTTTTTTTATCAAAATTTTCAACTTCTTTATGGATTTTACTAACAAGCGGACATGTTGCATCATAATATACTAAATTTAAACTTAATGCTTCCTCTGGGACTGCTTTTGGAACGCCATGTGCAGAAAAGATAACTGGCCTACTTCTATCTTCAATCTCATTTAATTCTTCTACAAAAATAGCTCCCTGTGATTTGAGATTTTCAACAACAAATTTATTATGCACTATTTCATGACGAACGTATACGGGCGCTCCATATTTTTTTAAAGCACCCTTAACCATTTCTATTGCTCTATCTACACCTGCACAAAATCCCCGAGGTCCTGCAAGAAATATATTAAGTTTTTTTGTCATCCAAATTTGTTACCATTAATTTTGGTTACTTAATAATACTATAGATTTTGAAAATCTTTTAATATTAAATTATTAATATTGTAAGTAGATTTTGGAATAACTAAGTCTACTACTAGTTCTTTAGAACAGAGTTAAATTCGATAATTGACTCTTCAATTAAAGCAGATTTTTTATCCTTACTTAGATTTTGAAGTAGAATATTTCTAGTAGCCTCTATTGCAACACTTGAAATATGACTTTTGATAGAATTATTAGTATCTCGAACTAATTGTTCAATTTTATTTTCTGCCAATATTTTTCTTTTCTCAATTTGATCAGTTAATTTAGTGGTGGATATATCTTTCAATTCAGCAATTCTTTTCTCAGATTCTAACTTTAGATTTTGTATTTCTTTCTCTACTTTAGATTCTCTCTCCCTAAGTTCATCCAAAGCTTTTTGAGCCTCGTTTTTTAAATTCTCAACTTCATCTATTTTATTTTTTATATCTTTTATTTGTGCATCTAAACTAGATGTAAGAATTTTTCGTACTGGATTAAAAATTGCTGCAATAAATAATATAAAAGATACCGCTACCCAAAATTGAGGATCAGAAAACATTAGTTAAAATTACCTTTATGTGTTTCAATAACTTTATTAAGTTCGTTGTCTGACAATTCTATATCTGTAATTTTTCCAACAGTCAGTTTTGTAATATTAACTATTTCATTGTTAATATTTTTCATTTGATCATCTTTACTTTTTAAAATTTCATTTTCTGCATCAGAAACTTTTTTTTCTAGATCTTTATCAAGTGAAGAAAGTTGTAAAGAAACATCTTCTTGTAAAGCATTGATTGTTTCTTTAATTTTCTCATCTGTTTCGAGTTTGGCTTTATTGATTTGATCATTAATTTTTTTTTCAATTTCCATTGCCTGTTCTTGAAGCTCTTTTGCTGAAGATAAATTTTCATCTATTTTATTTTGTCTTTTCTCTAAAACTGTAGCTATTCTTGGAAGTGATACCCTCCATAAAAATACAAATAGAAAAGTAAAAAATACAGCTAACCAAAAGAGCTGTGAAACAAAAAACTCTGGATTTAATTGAGGCATTAATTAATTATTGAGTTCTATCCAAACAAAATAACTAACGCAATAACTAGTGCGAAAAGTGCAATAGCTTCAACTAATGCGAAACCTAACATTGTCATTGTAAAAACTTCACCTCTTGCTGCTGGATTTCTACCAACTGCTTGAATAAAAGATGAGAAAATATTCCCAATTCCAATACCTGATCCAATAACACCGATAACGGCTAAACCCGCTCCGATTACTTTTGCTGCTTCAATTTCCATAAGTCCTCCTATTTTAAATTAATGTAAATGATAAGCATCGTTAATATATAAACACGTCAGTATTGCAAACACATATGCTTGCAAAAAAGCAATTAAAATTTCTAATCCTGTTAAAGCTACAATGAAAGCTAAAGGAAAAACTCCTGTAAAAAATGGCATAGAAACAACAAAACCTGCAAAAACTTTTAGTAGTGTGTGACCAGCCAGCATGTTTGCAAATAATCTAACTGATAAACTTATAGGTCTTGATAAATAAGAAATTACCTCAATGGGAATAAGCAGTGGATGCATGTAAAATGGCACACCTGGTATATAGAAGAAAGTAAAAAATTTAATACCATGGTTAATAAATCCAAGAATAGTTACGCCAATAAATACAACTGCTGCTAATGCAAATGTAACAATGATATGACTCGTGAAAGTAAATTGATATGGTATCATTCCAACCATATTTCCAATTAGTACAAACATGAATAAAGAGAAAACAAATGGGAAATATCTTTTTCCATTATCTCCAACTGTATCAGAGAGTAACTGAGCAATAAAATTATACATAAGCTCTGAGATAAGCTGCATCCTAGAAGGGATAATTGATCTTGTGTTCACTGTTAAAGTTAAAAATAGAGTAATCACTAAAACAGTAATTAGCATTGCAAAAGATGAGTTTGTGAAAGAAATATTATAACCTCCAAGTTCAATATTAGATATTGGATCTATTTCGAACTGTTTTAGAGGACTATCTTTTGCGGCCATAATTGATATTGAATATTAAAATTACCTTTGCTTTTCAATGCGACGCATTACACGATAAACGTTCAAAAATCCAGCTAATGCGCCAAATATGAAGAAAATAATTAAGCCTATTGGTTTAGTATTAAAGTAATTATCCACAATAAGCCCAATTCCAACTCCAACAACTAGTGCAGCTATAATTTCTGTACTAATTTTAAAACCAAATCCTGCACCACTTTCTTTTTTTTTAATACTAGGTTCTTTATTTTGATTATCTAAATCATCAATTTTTTTACCTAATTCTTCTAAATTTTTATTTTTATAATTCATTTGTAGTGTCTTGCTCTTTTATCTCAATTGCTTTTTCAAGATCAACGGAAACTAATTGTGATACACCTTTCTCAGGCATAGTAACACCAAATAATCTATTTACTCTTGCCATTGTCATTCTATGGTGAGTTATTACTAAGAATTTTGTTGAAGAAGTTTTAGCTATTTCCTCCACTAATGAACAAAATCTATCAACATTAGTATCATCCAATGGAGCGTCAACCTCATCAAGTACACAAATTGGAGCTGGATTTGATAAAAATACAGCAAATAATAATGATAAGGCTGTAAGAGCTTGCTCACCTCCAGAAAGTAAATTTAGATTTTGTAATTTTTTTCCAGGAGGACTAGCAAATATTTCTAAACCAGCTTGAAGAGGATCTGACTCATCTGTAAACTTTAGATAAGCTTTTCCACCACCAAACAACCTGGTAAATAACTTTTGAAAATTTTCATTTACTATTCCATATGCAGCAAGTAAGCGTTGTCTACCTTCTGTATTCAGTGAGTCAATTGCTTCTCTTAGTTTCGCAATTGCACTTAAAAGGTCGCTTTGATCTTTCTTTATTGTATTAACTTTTTCTTCTAAATCTTTTGACTCTTGTTCTGCGAGAAGATTTACACCACCTAAACGTTCTTGCTCTCCAATTAGTCTCTCTAACTTTTTTTCTAAATAATCAGTCTCGCCTAAAACTTTATTTGGATTGATTTCTCCAATATTGTAAAGTTCTTCTAAATCTACACTCAATCTTTCTTTCACTTGAGTAGATAATAATTTAATTGCTTCATTAATAGTATTGATTTGACCTTCAGTTCTAATTCTCTCTTCTCTCAATTCATTTAATTTAATTTCCTCTAGTTTTAATTTCTTATTGATTTCATTAGAATTTTGCTCAGTTTGACGAAGTTGCTCAGCTATTTGCTCGTAAGAATTCTTATTTTCATCAATCAATTTTTGTATTTTTAATTTTTCACTTGATACATCTTCAGGAACGGATTGGAGATTTGATAATTCACCAATTAATGAACTTTGCCTTGAATTTAATTCTTCTATTCTTTGATTAGCTTTTGCAGAAATATCATTCCATTGTTTTTCTTCTGCACTCAATTGCTTTATTCTTCTATTTTTTAGTTGCTCTAATATAGCTTTAGTAGAATTATTTTGTTTACCTTTAGATACATATCCATCCCATCTCCAAATTTCTCCTAGTTTGCTAACTAATATTTGTCCTGGTTTTAAGTTTTTTTGAATTTCTAAAATATTTTCTTTATTTTCTATTAATCCAACAAATTCTAACTTCTTTTTCAAATTATCTGGAGCTTTGATTAGAGAGGAAAATTTTGTAATTTCTGAATTAAAGGAAGAATCTTCCACATCTAATTTTCTCCAAAAAATACTTTGTTCTTCATCGATAGATGCAATTAACTCATCTGAAAAAACTGCAGCAATTGCTTGTTCAAGACCATCTTCAAAGTCTAGATAATCAATTATTGGATTATTATTTTTTTTATTTGTACCATTTTCAGTATTTAAATCATCATCAGTTTGAATAAAAAGATCACCTTGTTGTTTTAACAGAATTGATTTTTCTTCCTGTACTCTTTCAAGATTCTGTTTTGCATCTTCGAATAAAAACTTCTCTCTATCAATATCATTTTTAATTTGCTCTATACGGACTTTTGTTTCATCTACTGCAATATTTGCTCTTTCAATTTCTTTTTCTTGATTTTCTAAACTAATAGAATATTTCTGCAGCTCAGCTGCAATCTTACTTTCTTGGAGTCTAAGGTTTGGAAGACTTTCTTGAACTTTTTCAAATTCAACATTTATTTGTGCTACGACTTGTGTTTGGTCATTAACAGCATACGTTTCAGACTGAATTTTTTCATTGGCATTTTTTAATTTATGTTTTTCTTCAATCCATTTCTTATAAAATAATCTTGCTCTTGCTTTAGTAATATCTTTTTGAATGTATTTGTATCTTTCAGCTTGTTTAGATTGTTTCTTCAATATTGTAAGTTGTTCATCTTGTGCTTTTAATACGTCCTTAACACGCTCTAAGTTATTTTCAGTAGCATTTAATCGTAATTCAGCTTCGTGTCGTCTTGAGTGAAGACCAGTAATTCCTGCAGCTTCTTCCAGTAATGTCCTTCTTTGTTCAGGTTTAGCTGCGATAATAGCTCCAACTCTACCTTGACTAACCATCGATGTTGAACGAGCACCTGTTGCTGCATCAGCAAATAGCAATTGTACATCCTTTAATCGCACCTCCTTGCCATTAACTCTATATTCTGAACCTTCACCTCGCCAAATTCTTCTAGTTACTTCAATGGTATCATTTTCATTGAAAATACTTGGTGCTTTTCTTGCTTTATTATCTAAATCTATAGTAACCTCGGCAATATCCCATGCTGGTCTATCATCTGTTCCATTAAAGATTACATCGTCTAATTCACTTCCTCTCATTTGTTTTGGAGAAAGTTCACCCATAACAAACCTAAAAGCCTCTACAAGATTCGATTTACCACATCCGTTTGGACCAACAATACCTGTTAAGCCATTTTCAATTAAAATTTCTGTTGGTTCAACAAAAGACTTAAAGCCTTTGACCTTAAGTGTCCTAAAATTAATCATCAACTATTGTGATAATATTTTATCGATGATTTGTCTAAACTCTTTTATGTTTTTATTCCCGGAATATAAAACTCCATTAACTATGAATGACGGTGTGGAGCCTATTTTATATTCTCTTTGCGCTTCCATTACACCTTCAAGTAATTGATTCTCTAAATCCACATTACTTAAACATGCATCAAAATCTTCTTGTTGCATACCGCCACTTTGCATAATTTTGTATAATTCAGATCTTGTTTTGGAATGATCTCTATTAACCCAACTATTTTGAAGCTTATAAAGGCCATTCATATAATCGTATCTTACCTCATCTGGCACACATCTTAAAATCATACTTCCAGCAAGAGCCGGATAATTAAAGGGAAAATCACGAAAAATAAACTTAACTTTACCAGTATCAATAAACTCTTTTTTTAATTCTGCCAGAGTATCATTATGAAAATCTGCACAGTGACTACAAGACATTGAAGCATATTCTATAATTGTGATTGGAGCATTTTCTTCTCCAATATAAAAATCATTATCTTTAACGTCTAGTATTGAATTTTCAGCTGCTTTGGCATTAATAAAAAGTAGTGATAGTATAATAGAAGTAAATAAAATTCTAATTTTCATCATTTGTCCTCAGTTGTAATTTTATTTCCTAAATTTAATAGAGATTTTTTCAAATCTGAATTTTGAAATTCTTTAACATTTCCTTCAACAAATCTTATGTCATCTTTGTTTATTTGTTTTTTCTTACTTTGTTTCATATACGTATGTGTAGGTATGTAATTTTGATGAATTCTCAAGTCCATTATAGCTTTATAGCCAAAATAAGTATTAATTTTTTCAATTATAGTGTCCTTAAAGTGTTGAAACTCAATGGCTGCGGCCGGTGCAACACTCACATTTAGATAATTTTTATATACCGTCTCACCTAAATCATTTTCAAAATCACGCACCCTTGAAACATTTAACGGCTCTGAATAATCTTTAAAATAACTTCCAGCAATTTCAGGCCATTTGGAGTTAATTACAAATTCTGTACGATTATATTTAGAGGAAAATTTTCTATTTACCTTCCTCAGAGTATCGCCAATAGATTGTGGAACAAATGTTCTTTTTTGTTTTAAATTTTTTTTGTCCATATGCATAAATAATTTATAGTACCTAAATATGAAAGCAATATGTTTAAACACGAAACACAAGTAATAAAGTTTTTACTTCATTGGTATTCTATGAATGCCAGAAAACTACCATGGCGGAAGAAAAATAATCTAAATTTACCTCATCCATACTTTGTGTTTGTAAGTGAGTATATGCTTCAACAAACAACAGTAAATACCGTAAAAAATAAATTTAATGAATTTATTTTAAAATGGCCTTCACTAAATAAATTAGCGCAAACTTCAGAGCCAAATATCTTGAAATTCTGGTCAGGTCTTGGTTATTATTCAAGAGCGAGAAATTTATTAAAGTCTGCAAAAATAATTAAAAATAATTTTAAAAATAAAATACCAGAAACTTATGATGAACTCATCCAACTTCCTGGTATTGGAGATTACACTGCAAAAGCAATTCTTGGAATTGGATATAATAAATCAGTCATGCCACTTGATGCTAATATTGAGAGAATTTTGGTTAGGTTACATGCTATCGATAAACCAATTAATAAAGTCAAAAATAAACTTAAAGATTTGGGAAAAAAATTCATCTCAGATAAATTTTCTTCAAACTTAATTCAGTCTTTTATGGATTACGGATCAGAGATCTGTCTTCCAAGAAACCCTAAATGTAATATTTGTGGAATTAATAAATTTTGCCAATCATATAAAAAGAATTTACAGCAAAAAATTCCTTTTAAACAAAAAAAGAAAAGTAATAAGCCAATAAAGTACACAAGAGCTTACGTAATTGTGAATGAAAAGAATGAAATTCTAGTACGAAGTAGACCAAATAAAGGAATGTTGGCCTCTATGCTTGAAGTACCAAATGATGTCTGGGTTAAAAATAAAAAATTGTTAACTACTGATCAAGACATACAAAAAATAAAAACAAAATTACAATCTAAAGGTTCATTTGAATATTCATTTAGTCATTTTGATTTAGAAACAGAAATTTTTTATGGAAATGTTAAAAAAGCAAAATTATCAAAAAGTAATTGGATAAAGAAATCATCTTATTCTAGTTCTAGAATGCCAACTGTTATGAAAAAAATAGTAGATATAGCAGTATAAATTTATGCAAAGAATTTTTTTGCGTTCATAAAAATTTTATACCCATCACCGAATTTTTTAGAAGTATTGTTTTGCCAATTAGGAACATGATAATGATAAAATGCTCTTTCTGGGTGAGGCATCATTGCAAGAACATTTCCATTTTGATTTGTTAGCGCAGCTATATCATCTTTAGATCCATTAGGATTAAAGGGAAACTGACCTTTTGCTAATTTTTTATGGTTATTAATGTATTGTAAGCCAATAAGGTTATTAGCTTTGATACTTTTAAGTAGATTAATAGGTATCATGAACTGCCCCTCTTGATGGGCGACAGGCAAGTTCAAGATACTAATATTTTTTAGCCATGGTGACTTATTATTATTTACTTTTACATCAACCCATCGACACTCATAGCTCCCAGATTTATTTTCAATCATTGCAACTTCTGGATCTTTTTTATTTAGGCTTGGAACTAACCCAAGATTAATTAATATCTGGCATCCATTACAAATGCCTATAATTAATTTATCTTTTAATGAAAAATCTATTAGCTGATCATAAAAATTAGTCAGAATTTTTTTCGCCATTGCATTTCCTGAACCTGTATCATCGCCATACGAAAAACCACCAGGTATAGCGAATACCTGATAGTTATTAAGTTGTTTAGGATTTTGTATTAGATCATTAATATGAACAATTTTTCCTTTAAAGCCTACTACTTCAAATGCATGTAGTGTTTCATTTTCACAATTAATACCATAACCTGATAAGACTAATACGTTCATAACCCTTTAATATTTTGTTTGTATGACTTAGCAAGATCTGAAATTTTACCTCTAATAATTTTTTTGTTATCTTTAAACTCAACTACATCTGAGCCCGTACATTTTCCAATAATTGTATAATCAGAACCTCTAAATATTTTTTTAAAATTGGCTAACTTATTTTTTTTCATGGAAACAAGAATTCTACTTTGTGTTTCAGAAAATAAAAATTGGTCAACTGAGATTTTATTTTTTAGTTTTAAATCAATGGTTAAACCTGTCTTTGAAGCAATTGCCATTTTTGTAACTGCAATTCCAATTCCACCCAAATCTATTCCAATTGCAGAATTTATAATTCCTAGTTTATTAGCTTTTTCAAAATTTCTATATGTGCGAAGTGCATCCTTTATATTTACAACTGGATTTTTTGATTTTTCATAACCTATAATTTTGGAATAAACACTATCCTGTAGTTCATTATGGGTATTTCCTAAAACTAAAAGTATATCACCTTCATCGGGTGTTATTTTTGTTAAGTGTGAAATTTTATCTACCACTCCAATAGAAGAAATCAGCAATGTTGGAGGTATTGAAATTTTTACTGATTTTCCAGTTTTATCAAAACCTTTAAAATCATTAAACATACTATCTTTTCCTGAAATAAAAGGTGTTTGGTAAGCAACTGCATAGTCATAACAAGCTTTTGCTGCTTCTTTCAATTGATATAATCGATCAGGTTCATCCGAGCTGCACCAACAAAAGTTATCAAGAATTGCAATTTTTTTTGAGTTGGCACCACTTACAATTAAATTTTTATATGCTGTATCAATAGAGCATCCAGCCATATCATAAGAATTTGTTTCGGCGTACTGAGGATATGCGGCTTGAGAAAGAGCTATTGATTTTTCATCATCAAATAGAGGTTTAATAGCAGTAGCATTTCCAAAAACTCTGCCTTCGCCTTGTAATGGTTTTATAATTGAGGTGGCTTGTACTTCGTGATCATATTGTGTGGCTATAAATTCTTTTGATATAATATTTGGACTAGAGAGAAGTTTATGTAGCTTACCTATCAAAGAACTTTTCTTAATTATTTTTTTCTTTTCTTTTTTAATTTTTGGAAAAGATGTTTTTAAATTTAATTTTGGATAACCTTCATGAAGAAATTCCATATCTAAATTGAGAATTTCAGTTTTATTGTATTTTACTATAGCTTTTTCTTTTTTAATAAACTTACCAATTATTGTTGCTTCCACACCTCTTGCATTAAATCTCTTTATAACTTCTTTTACGTTCGCTGGAGGTACTGCTAGTGTCATTCTTTCTTGCGATTCAGAAACCCAAATCTCCCAAGGATATAATCCATTATATTTGAGAGGAACTTTTTCAAGATTAACTATAAAACCGCCACTCTCTTTTGCCATTTCTCCAATTGATGATGATAATCCTCCAGCTCCATTATCTGTTATGCTCGAGTAAAGATTTTCATCACGCAATTCTCTAATGATGACATCAGACATTTTCTTTTGTGTTATTGGATCACCAATTTGCACTGCAGAAACTGGACTATTAGGATCTAATTCCTCTGAAGAAAATGTTGCACCGTGAATACCATCTTTTCCTACTCTACCTCCAGCCATTAGTATGATATCCCCTGGATTAGCTTTCTTCTTATGCGATAATTTTCCTTTAATTTTTTTCGGAATAATCCCAACTGTTCCACAAAATACAAGCGGCTTTCCTGCAAACCGGTCATCAAAATATACATTTCCTTGAGGAGTAGGAATACCCGAACAATTTCCCCCAACTCTAACACCACTTATAATACCCTTCGCAATAAAATTTGCTGGAAGCATCGGATCCTTATTTTTTTGACGATACAATTGATATTTCTTATTAGGGTCTGCTAAATAATATGCATACGTATTCGCTATAGGTTTTGCTCCTTTCCCAAATCCAAGACAATCCCTATTAACACCAACAATTCCAGTAATTGCACCACCAAATGGATCTAAGGCTGAAGGTGTATTATGTGTTTCAACTTTATGACAAATAATCCAATCTTTATTAAATTCTATTCCACCGGCATTATCTGTAAAAAGAGAAACACAAAAATTATCTTTTCTTAATTGAATAATTTTTTCAGTAGCGCCTTTAATATATTTTTTAAATATACCTTCTTGAATATCATCAATTTTAGCTGAAAATATTTTATGTTTACAGTGCTCGGACCACGTCTGAGCTAATGTTTCAATTTCTACATCTGTTGGTTTACGTTTTATAGTGGAAAAATAATTTCTTATGGTTTTTAAAGATTCTAGATCTAAGCCAAGTGTTCCTCTTCTAGATTTATCATTTTCTTCAATACCAAGTTTACCAATGAGGCTGAGATTGTAATCAGAAATATCTAAATTAATTTCTTTTTTACTATATTTTTTTTTCGGTAATTTTACCTTTTCTATTTTGAA
>CACFXU010000004.1 GCA_902570155.1 uncultured Alphaproteobacteria bacterium | reverse complement strand
TAAAAACTTTTGAATTTCTCGTATCAGAGCAATTCTCTTTGAATGCTAACCCCATAAATAAAACATTTAACTTACTATAAATTAATTTTTTATTGTTTAAAATATTGTCAATTTTTTTAAAAATATAGTTATCTAAATTTTCATTAATAGATCTTCCAGAGAGTATTACTTTTGGATTATGTCCTTTTTGTTTTGCTTTATAGGTTAAATAATATGGATCTACACCTATACAATGCCCACCTACAAGACCAGGTTTGAAATCTAAAAAATTCCACTTTGTTCTTGCAGCTTCAAGTACTGATTGTGTATCAATTTTTAATTTATTGAATATTTGAGATAGCTCATTGACTAATGCAATATTAATATCTCTTTGTGTATTTTCTATGACTTTTGATGCCTCAGCAATTTTAATTGATTTAGCTTTAAAAGTTCCAGCTTTAATTATAGAGCGGTAAAGATCATCGACTTTTTTCAAAGATTTTAAATTTGAACCAGATGTTATTTTTATAATATCTTTTATTTTCTTTTTCTTATCACCTGGATTGATTCTTTCGGGACTATAACCACAATAAAAATCCTTATTTAATTTTAGTTTGGAAATTTTTTCAAGAATAGGTACAAATACTTCCTCTGTGGCACCTGGATACACTGTACTTTCAAATACTACTAAATCATTTTTTTTTAAAAAATTTCCAATATCAATTAATGATTTTTTTAATATACTTAAATCTGGTAATTTATTTTTAAATATGGGGGTTGGAAGTGTAAATATAAAGACATTACAAAACTTTATGTCATTAAGATTATTGCTGAAAAAAAGTTTTTTTGCTTTTTTTATTTCTATTTTTGAATGTTCATTATTTATATCAATATTTTTTTTTAAATTCCTAATTTTATTAAGATTTTTGTCATATGCTATTGTTTCAAACTTTTTACCAAATTCAATTGCTAAAGGAAGGCCTACATAACCTACTCCAATTATCGCTATTTTTTTTTTACCTTTATGCATAATTTATAAATTATTAAATGAATCAGCTTTCCTATCATTAATTGACAATATTGGTAATTTCTTTTTAATTGGCCATTTAATATTTAGTGTTTTGTCATCCCATTTTATAGAACGTTGTAATTTTGGATTATATTGATTATCAACAGAATAGATTACAATATTTTTATCAGATAAAGTATAATATCCATGTGCAAAACCTGCAGGCACCCATAATGATCGTCTATTTTTTTTTGATAATTTTATTAATTTTGATTTACCGTAATATTTAGATCCTTTTCTTATATCTACAACAACATCAATTAGTTCTCCTTCAATAACTGTAACTAATTTTCCCTGTTTACTTTTTCCAATTTGGTAGTGTAATCCTCGCAAAACATTCTTTTTTGAAAAGACTACGTTATTTTGTTTTATATTTAAATTTATATTAAAGGTTTCATAAAATTTTTTTTTATTAAATGTTTCCATAAAAAACCCCCTACTGTCAAAGAATTTGTCATGATTAAAATAAATAACTTTATCAAAAATTAATTTATAATTTTTCATTTAATACAACATTTTCTTTAGGTAGTTTTTATATTGATTTTCAGGATATTCTTTTATCATTTTTTTTAAAAGATTTTTTGAGATCCACTTATTCCCTATAGCAATCTCCTCTAAACATCCAATTTGAAGCATATTTCTATTTTGCATTAGTTGGACAAATGATTGCGCCTGATAAAGTAAATCAGGTGTTCCACAATCAAACCAAGAAAAACCTCTACCCAGAATTTCAATAGAGAGATTTTTATTTGATAAATAAATATTGTTTAAATCAGTTATTTCTAATTCACCCCTTTGAGAAAAATTTAATTTTGATGCATAATCAACTGCATTTTTATCAAAAAAATATAAACCTGTAACAACAAAATTTGATTTAGGATCTTTTGGTTTTTCTTCTATTGATTTTATTCCTTTTTTTTGGTTAAATTCCACTACACCAAACTGTTTTGGATTAGGGACTTGATAAGCAAATATAGTATTTTTATTTATTTTTAAGGAATTTTTTTTTAAAATTTTTAATAAATTATTTCCATAAAATATATTATCTCCTAATATCAATGCAACGGGAGATTTTTTTAGAAAGTTTTTTCCTATTATTAAAGCTTCTGCGATACCTCTTGGTTTATTCTGTAACTTGTAAAATAATTTTACTCCAAAGTTTTTTCCATTGCCTAATAATTTCTTGTAAATAGGTAAATTATTTTTATCAGAAATTATTAAAATCTCTTTAATACCTGTTAACATTAAAGTACTTATTGGATAATAAATCAATGGTTTGTCGTATACGGGCAGTAATTGCTTTGAAATTACTTTTGTTATTGGAAATAATCTTGTATTTAGTCCTCCTGCTAATATTATGCCTTTTCTATTCATATTTTCTTTAAATATTTATTCAAATATATACTCCAATCTTTGATGTCTATATTTAAAAAATTCTTAATTTTATTTGTGTTAAGTTTTGAATTTAATGGTCTAATGTTTTTTCCAAACTGAGACGATTTTATTGGAAAAAAATTAATTTTTTTTTGATATCTTTTTTGTTTAAATATATATTTAGCTAAATCATATCTACTGATATATCCATCGGGACAAATGTTAAATATCTTCTGAATTTTTCTATTTTTATGTTTGTTTCTCAAGATATTTATTAGTTTTTTAGTTATCATACCTAATAATTCTTTAGGAGTTGGTGAGCCAATTTGATCATTCACTACATAAAATACTTTATTTTTTTTTATTTGATTATTGATTTTGGTAATAAAATTATTCTCCCCCCCATACACCCAAGATGTTCTTAATATAATATAGAAACAATCTGAATTAATAATATATTTTTCTGATAAAAGTTTCGACAATCCATAAGTAGATTTTGGATTTAACTTTTCGTTTTCTTTATGTTTATATTTAGATTTCCCGTCATATACATAATCTGTAGAAAAATGAAGAAGAATTACTTTATTTTGTTTACAATAAATAGATAATTTTTTTATAATGATAGAATTTATTGATTTACATAATTTTTTTTCAATTTGAGCTTTAGATACGTCAGTATAAGCTGCTGCATTAATAATAATATCAGGTTGTATGCATTGTAAGTATGAAATTACTTTCTTAATATTTAAAAAATTAACTTCAGATCTTTTCGGGCAAAATAAATTATAATTTTTTAATTTTTTTTTGATCTCACTTCCTACTTGTCCAGTGCTTCCAAAAATAACAATTTTCATTTAATTAGATTAATTATTAATTTTTGATATACCACTTAATTGTTGAAATTAAGCTTTTTTTAAAATTTGATTTTGATTCCCAATTAAGTTCTTTTTTGATTTTTGTTGAATTAATTGAATATCTTTGATCATGTCCTGGTCTATCTTTAACAAAAGTTATTAGTTCATCAAAATTTTTGACTTTTTTTTTATAAATTAATTTATCTAAAATTTTACAAATCAATATCACCAAGTCAATATTTTTAATTTCATTATTACCACCTATATTATATTTATTGCCTGGAATACCTTTTTTTATAATCTTCAAAATAGCAAAACAGTGATCTTTTACAAAAAGCCAATCTCTTATTTGCTGTCCATCTCCATAAACTGGAATTTTTTTAAAATTAATTGCTTTTTTTATAACAAGTGGAATTAATTTATCTTTAGATTGGTATTTACCAAAATTATTAGTACAGTGAGTTGTTATTACAGGAAAATTATATGCATAAAAATAACTATTACAGAGTAAATCAAAAGAAGATTTAGAAACGCTGTATGGATTTCTTGGATTAATGTTTGTTGTTTCGTTAAATGGAGGATCTTTAGGATTTAAATGACCATATACTTCGTCAGTTGAAATATTAATAAATCGAAATTTATTTTTATTTATAATTTCATTATTTTTCCAATAATTAAAAATCAAATTTAAAAATTTAGATGAATCATAACAATTATTTTTAATAAAAAAACTTGGCTTATTTAAAGATTTATCAACATGAGACTCTGCAGCAAAATGTATAACTAATCTTGGATTATATTTTTTTAATATTTTGGATATCTTATTAGTATTAGCAACATTTATATTATAAGTTATTAAGTTTGAATTATTAGATAAATTTCTTTTTTTTGCGATTGAATATTTTTTTTTATCTATATTTATAATTTTCTCATTATTTTTTGATTGCCATAATTTAATAAAGTTAAAACCAATAAAACCTGATCCTCCTGTAATTAAAATAGTCATGACTTATTTCAATTTTATAAACTAAAAAATTTTTTAATCAAAGAAATGTTGTAGCTTGTTGCTATCTTGATCAGCTATAATATTTTTAACATTATTAACTAACTCTTCAATATTTGAATATTTTTTAAATTTTACTTGTGTTAAAAAAATTTTTGGATGTATAGTACTTTTATAAATATTGTTCTCTGATAATTTTTCATTTACCTTTTCTCCTTTTTTTAAACCTATTATTTTTATTGGTATAATTTGATTACTAATATCTTGATTATTATTACCTTTTGGATTCAATACATAAACATACCCACTTAAATAAATAATTTTTTTTGCGATTTCTAAAATATTAACTGGCTCACCCATATCTAAAATAAATATTTCATCTTCACTTTTTATTGAAGCACATTGTAATACTAATTCTACAGCTTCGTTTATTGTCATAAAATATCTTGTTGCTTTAGGATCAGTAACAGTAACAGGTCCACCACTAGCAATCTGTTTTTTAAAAATTTGAATTGCTGACCCTGAAGAACCTAACACATTACCAAATCTTACAATTGAAAATTTAGTTAATAAATTATTTTTATTAATATTTTTTTGAAGTAATAAAATTAAATTTTCAGATATTTTTTTTGATAATCCCATATAGCTTGAAGGTTCAACAGCTTTATCTGTCGAAATGTGTGTAAAATACTTAACCTTATATTTTGAAGAAATATTTCCTATATTATATGTTCCAATGACATTGTTCTGTAAAGATTGAAAAATATTTTCTTCTACTAATTCGACATGTTTATAAGCAGCTGCATGATAAACAGAGTCAATTTTATTGGACTTAAAAATATCTTCTAAAAATAATATATTATTTATTGATCCAAGTATTAATTTAATATCAATCTTTGTATTTATATTATTAATTTTATTTTTTAAGTTAAATAAATTTATTTCAGAATTGTCTAATAAAAATAATTTTTTAGGATTATATTTAATAATTTCTACACAAAGAGCAGAACCAATTGAACCTCCCGCACCAGTTATTAAAATGTTATGATCTTTAACAACACTATTAATTAAATTTTTAATTGGAAGTTGTTTTTTTCTTTTAATTAAATCCTCAATTTCAAATGTTCTTAAATTTGAAATATTTTTTTTATTATTTATAAGCTCTTCTAATGATGGAATGCTTTTAATTTGAATATTTTTTTCAAAAAAATAATTTATTAAAAATTGTTTTCTATCAACTGATAATTGTGGAATAGATAGTAAAATTATTATGTTATTATTTTTACTTAATGAACTAACTACTTTGTAATCACCCTTTACAAGATAATTCTTAATATATTTTCCATGCAAAAGTTTGTCATCGTCAAGAAAGCAAAGAACTTTATATGTTTTATTTCTTTCTATATTAAAAAGAAGTTTCTTCCCAGCCTCTCCAGCTCCATAAATTACTACTAATTTTTTAGTTAAAGAATAATTTTTAAGTTTATTTAAAATAAAAACTAATAAAATTCTTGAAAAATTTATAAAAATTAAATTTATAATTACAATAAGTATAAATAAACTGTAGCTATATGTTAAATTTAAAAGATACGATAATACAATTAAGATCATAAAAGAAATTAATTGAATTAATAAAATCCTGATAAAAAAAATTTCATCAGTTAATCTAATTGGATAACTATAAAATTTAAAAAAAAATGTTATGATCAATGTTTGAATATAAAAATAAAAAAATATTAAGTTATTAGTAATTTCATTTTCAAGTATAGCTAAACTTAATAGTATAGCTAAAATAAAATTAATTAAATCAATTGTAACTAGTATTAATTTCTTAATTCTTGGGCTTAAATTTACAATTTTTTTATAAAACATATTAAGCGTTAGCATAATGATTTATTGATTTATTATTTATACCCCATAAAAATATAAGAGGTAAAAAATAAATACAACTTAGCCAATTATTAAAAAAATTTCCAGATGATGCTAATGGAAATAAATTAACCATTACAGCAATATATAAATAATTTTTAGTAAGCAATAATTGACTTTTATAATAAAACAAATTTATTATAAATTTGTATGAACAAAATATAAGAAAAATAAAAATAAATGATGTTCCGATTATACCTGTTTCACTAAGCAATTGAAGATAAAGATTGTGAGGGTGAGTAGAGCAACCTGATGGATATAAATCCTTATTTTTTTTACAGATTTCTCGGAATGTCTTTGGTCCATGACCTTGTAAAGGTTTTTCAAAAAAAAGAGTAATAGCATTTAAATATAGATCATTGTACACAGGTGAAATAATTATAATTTTTTCACTTGTAAAACTTTCATCAAAAGTTTGATCTATAAGTCTATTTTTTATTGCATCATTTGTAATTATAAAGATAGTTGAAATTAATAGTATAGTAAAAAATGCTGAAAATAATATTTTTAAATTTTTTTTATAATTTATAATTAAAAGAAATCCAGAAACTAAACTTAATATAAAAGAATTTCTTTCCCCGCTAATAAGACAGGTTAAAATTAATAACAAAATTGAAAAAAATATTATTATATTTTTATATTTATTCTTTAGATAAATACTAAGCGATAATATTATTAAAGGCATAATTCTTGCTAAATAAGATCCCATAATTAATTCTTCATTAAAAAGACTACTTATTCTACACATCTCAGAATTTTCAAAACATAAATCAATATAAGTTTGATTAAAAAAAAATAAGTATAATGAGTGTAATGATAATAATAAAGATATAGAAATTAATATAATAAAAAAGTATGGAAGTAATTTTTGATCTGAATTAATTAAAATTATTCCACCTAATATAAAAAAAAAGTAACGAAAATAAAAAAGAGAGGACTCGAGTGATAATAGCTTGTTAGTGCTAAGTAATGAATTAATTAATATATAAAAGTAAAAAATAAAAAAAATAATAATAAAGAAATTCGGAACGTTACTAAACTTTATTTTTTTATAATTTAACAAAGCATATATTCCAATTATCACAACTGTAAGGTCTGTAAAAAAAGGTCCAAAAATCAAACTGATTGGAAGGGAAATAAAAAGAAACGATACAATTTTATTAAAAATTGAATTTGTGTACATAATAAATAAATTGATATTTAATTAAAAAATATAATATATAAAAATAAAACATAAAGTCTTATTTATAAGCTAGTAATTTAATTTCTAAATTAATAACAAATATGATATTATTTATTTATAATAAATTAGATTCTGAGATTTTAAATCAAAAATAATTTATTAAAGTTTTAAAATAAAATGAATTATTTCAACAGTAAATTAAATTTCTTTCATGGAGTCATGTTTCATCATTTTCATGATGATAAATTACACTTAAAGGGTCAAGGATCGATAAGTAAAGAAACTTTGGTCAATATTATTAACTTTGTTGGAAGAGAAAATATAATTGATGCAGATGATTTCTACCATAGATACAAAGAAAATGAATTAACAAATAAAAATGTTTGTCTCACTTTTGATGATGGAATTAAATGTCAAAGTGATATAGCAATCCCAGTTTTAGAAGATTTCAAAATTAAAGCCTTTTTTTTTATATATACATCTTTATTTGACAACGAACCTGATTATTTGGAAGTCTATAGATATTTTAGATTAAATTTTTTTAAATCAATTGATGATTTTTATAAATATTTCTATAATTTATTAGGTGTAGATTTAGAAAATTTCTTTAGTAATAAAAAAGACTTAATTACTAGTATTAAATATAAATATAATTATTATTCAATTGAAGACATAAAATTTAGACTTGTAAGAGATTTATATTTACATAAAGAAGACTATAAAAACTTAATGTTAGAGATGTTTGAAAAAAAAAAATTTATTCCCTCAGAAATATTTAATAAGATCTTTTTTAATGCACAAACTCTTAATGATATTTATAAGTTAGGTCATAAAATTGGAATGCATTCTCATACCCATCCGACATTAATTGAAAAATTAGAGTTTGAAGAACAATTAAAAGAATATAATGTAAATAAAAAAAAACTATCTGAGATACTAAATATAGATAATAAAGAAATAAAATACATGTCACATCCATGTGGAAGCTACAATAAAAATACATTAGAAATTTTAAATTCGCTGAATATCGAAATTGGATTTAAAAATATAATTAATGTTGAAAAAAGTAAAGGAATGAAAAAAGTTAATAATTCAAATTTAGAAATTGCTCGATACGATCATGCATTAATAGTTAATAAAATGAATTAATGAAACTAACAATATTTACTTCTAATCATCCAAGGCACAATTATTTGATTGAATTGCTATCAAGTAGTTGCACAGAACTATTTGTTATTCAAGAATCTAAAAAAAAAATTAATAGTGGATCTAATTTATTCACAATAAATAAATATTTTGAAAATGTCAAAAAATCAGAAATAAAATATTTTGGTAATAATTTTAATTTTAAAAACAAAAATATCTATATTAAAAAAATTGAAGCAAATATGCTTAGTAAAATCAATTTAGAAAATATTAATAATTTTTTGAAAAGTGATTTATATATTGTTTTTGGTAGTAGTTTTATTAAAGATGATTTAATTGAATTTTTGATTGAAAATAAAGCAATTAATATTCATATGGGCATATCTCCATTCTACAGGGGTTCGGGCTGTAACTTTTGGGCAATGTACGATGATAATCCTCACTTAGTGGGAGCAACTATTCATTATATTTCAAAAGAACTAGATGGAGGTGATATTCTATATCATGCTATATCTAACTTAAAGAATGATATTTATGACTATCCTATGTCAACGGTAATGTCTGCATTTGAGTCATTAAATTATAAAATAAAAAGTAAAAAAATATTTAAATTAAATACAATCACACAAGATAATAATAAGTTGAAGAGACTCAGCAAAAATAAAGATTTTAATGAAAAAATTGTCTCAAATTTTTTTAGTAAAAAAATTAATTTGGAGTCAAAAAGTTTTGACTTAAATCTTTTTCATAATCCTTATGTTTATGGATAACTATATTATTTTTTACCGAAAATTGAATAGGCTGAATTTAAAGAAGCATATTTCCTTCCTAAATCTTCCCATTTTTTAGATTTTCTTTTGCTTTGTAGAAGAGGAATAATTTCGTTGAATTTATTTTTAAGGTTTTTATTTTCATTATTATCCAATAAAACTTTTGACTGAGATATAAAATATAATAACACATCAAATGCGTTACCTATTTTGTTAATTTTAAAAGTCCTTATATTTAAATCAGAAAATATTTTTTCAATTGAAGATGGTGTGTGTCTAGCATAATCAAAAGGATGCTGATGACCTTCTCTTAAATAACTGTCAAATATGTAGATATATTTAATATATGGCATTTTTTTTAACAAATATTTTAGCAATAATTTAAAATCACTACAATGATGTAATACATTTGGAATAATTAATAAATCACAATCTATTTTTTTAAAATTGAATATAAATTTTTTTAAATCGTCTTTAATTAAAAATTCAGATTTTAAAAATTTATATTCTAATTTTTCAATCCACTTATATTGATAACCAATTCTTTTTTTAATCATTTTTGAAAACTGGTAATCAATAATTGAAACTGATTTAGATCTTATTAATGGTGAAAAAATACTAAATCCATTATAAATATGTGATCTTTCTAAAATTGCAATATGTTTAAAATTCATCTTATTAATTTTGTCAATATCATTAAATAAAAGATTAAATTGATAAAACTCATCTGTCTTAAAAATATTTTTTTTTGCAAATGTTTTATAATTCATTTTAAATAAATGTTTTTTTATATGAAAAATTTTTTTTTGATAAAACAGATGCTATTTGTTTACCAGCATCACCCTTTCCATATAAATGAGAAGAGTTAAATTTTTTATTCAAATGGTTTTTAATAGATTTAATATTATTTAATGATAAGTTATTAATATTTAAAACATTTTTAGATGTTTCTCTACCCAATTGCCTGCTTCCTAAATTCACAGAAGGAACACCAAAATAAGACGACTCTCGTATTCCAGCACTAGAGTTACCAATAATACCTTTTGAATTATTTAATAAGATTAAAAAATCTTCAGGTTCCATATTTTTAAAAAAATGAATTTTTTCAAGTTTTTTCTTTTCTCTATTTTGTCTGATTATTTTAGAAATTATTTGCGTTCCTGCATCAGAATTTGGCCAAAACCAAAAAGTATTAGTATTTAAACCTATTATTATTTTTAAAAGATTTTGAGTAAATAAACTAGTTTTAGAAACTTCATTTGTATCAGGGTGAAACATGACAATTAAATAATTTTTTGATAAATATTTAAATTTAGCTCCTACACCCATGTATTTATTGTAAATATTGAAAGAGAAATTTTTTTTATTCTTAATTTTTTTTGCTAAATCTATAGACGGACAACCTGTATGAAAAACATTATTTTTGTTTTCCCCCATTCTAATTATATTTTTAGAGGCGTTAACTGTAGCAGGAAAATGTACATCAGCAAATTTAGTAAGAGCATGTCTTACTTTTTCATCAATATTACCAGAAATTTCCCCTCCTTGGACATGGGCTAAAGGTATATTCTGATAACTTGATGCAATGGCTGGGGCAATAACTTCATATCTATCAGCCATAATTACAACCAGATCAGGTTTAATTAGTTTAAATAAATCTGCAAACTGAATAATGCCAAGAGCTACTGTTTTTGTTGAAGAATTTAGAGTCTTATCATCCAACAAATTGTTGATCTTATAATCTATTTTAATTTTGTCTTTTTTTAGATATTTTTCAATGTTACCATAATTATCTGAAACTGCAGATGTTGCACAAATTACATTTAGTTTAATATTTTTTTTAGATTTTAAAGAGATTATAAGTGATTTCATTTTGCAATAACTAGTTCTTGCAGTGACAACAATTATAATATTTTTAATATTTATTTTCATATTTAAATAAGTAATTTGCGAGGCTTAAATCAAATTTATTATCAATATTTGATATTAACCTATCTGTTACTACAGGATAAGTATTTTTACTAATAATTAATTTGTGTTTCATAAATTTTTTAATATCAATTACATAAACAAGTCCATTTTTATAATAATACTTACTAGTTAATTCCTGTTTATTATTAATTGTAATACCTCTTTTAGAATAATGAGATATTTTTTTATTGTTAATTCTTAGTATTTTATCAGGATGAAACTTTGAATCCACTTCACTTACTGTGAAAACTGAATAAGCGTTATATTTTATAAATGTTTTAAGTGATTGCAAAATATCTGAATTTATCCTCAAAGGTGAAGTAGGTTCTAATAAAAGTAGTATGTCAAATTTAAAATTCTTTTTTTCTAAGATTTTTAAGGTGTCAAATATTACATCCTGTATCTTAGATTTATCACCACTCAATTTTTTTTTTCTAAATATATAATTTTTTATACCAGCTTTTTTTGCATGATTAATATATTTTAATGAATCTGAGCTCAATATGGAATAATCTATTAATTTATTTTTTAAAACAAATTTAATTGAAATTTCTAATAATGAACTTTTGCCAAGTTTGGATATATTTTTATTATTAATCGTTTTGCTTCCTGATCTCGCAGGGATTAAAGCTAATATTTTTTTGGATTTATACATTAATTTGTGTATTTAGATCATTATTTAATAAATTTTAATAATAAAAAAGTTTTATTTTATTAAAGTTTAATTTATTTAAAGTTAAAAATAAGGCGGAGTAGCTCAGTTGGTCAGAGCGCACGGCTCATATTCGTGATGTCGGGGGTTCAAATCCCTCCTCCGCTACCAAATTTATGATATTTTTCAAAATTGTACTTAGAACAATAATATCTACATATTATTACAAGGGAGCGTTTTTTTCCATGATACTTCGATATTTAGGAAAATTTCCATTTTTTTATTATGAGATAAAAAGAGATATAAATAAAGCAAAAGAATTTAAAAAAAAAGCTAGAATTAATAATCAACATCACGGACACATAACAGAAAGTAAAGAAATAAACTTTTATATTTTCAAAATAAAAGTTTTTAATTTTGAAATCTTTGAAGGAGAAAATTTAACTACTGAGCATTACTATCTAAATAGATCTATTAAAGATATAAAAAAAATTTTATTTGAAGCAAAAAGTCATTTAAATATTGATAGTGATTCTTTAATATTTGATCCAGGGTGTGGAGCTGGAAGACACTTAATTTATTTAGTAGATAAGTATAATTGTAATGGAATAGGGGTAGATGTTTATAAACCTGCTATACAAGTAGCAAAAAAACTTAATTTAAGTAAAAAATGCAATTTTATATGTTCTTCATCCTTAGATGGAAATATATTAAATCTATTAATTAAAAAAAAACCAGATCTTATTTTAATTAATAGCTGGTTAAGTTTTGTTAAATATAATAAGGATTTTGAGTTGTTTATTAAGACGATTAGAAAAATAAACTGTAAATTAATTATTATTTCAAATATAAAAGAAGAAGTTGAAATTTTATTTAAAGATTTTGGTATTTTATATAAGAATGTTAACAATAATACAGTTTACGCCTTGATGGAAAACAAATTAAAAGTATAGTTTAATTTAAGAATGAGTGTGATTGTAAAAATCTTCAGACATTATGCTTACCAAAGATATCTGTATAGGCTAAAAACTAGAAAAACAATTTCAGAGAATGAAAAAATAAACAAAATTGTATCTGAAATTGAAGATAAAGGTATTTGTGTTCTTAATAATTATATTGAAAAAAAATTGATAAAAAAAATTAAACTTGAAATTTCAGAGACATTAAAAAAAAAGAATATAATTAAAAAACTAAAAATTTATGATTTTAATGATCAGGGAATAAAAAGATATTTAAGCGCAGACAAATTATCAAAAACAGCTAATAAATTATTTTACAATTCTTTTTTTGATGAAATAGCAAAACATTATGTATCAAAAAATGTAGTAGCATATCAAAAAATGTATGAGATTAAAGGTTCTGAAGGAAAATTTGCTACAACAGATATTTTTCATTTTGATGATTGGAGAAAAAGATTCAAAGTATTTTTATATTTAAATGATGTAGGAATAAATAATTGCCCTTTTTGCTATATACCTAAAAGTATAAAATCTGATAAAAAAAGAATTTTAAAAGAATTAGAATACATAGCTCTCGGTAAATCTGGATCATACGGATATTACCTTAATCATGAGATGGAAAATTTAAAGAAAAGAAAAAATTATTCTGAAATTACTGTCACTGGAGAAGCAGGAACAGTTATACTTGTCGATACGAGAGGTTTACATAAAGGTAATCCATCAATCTTTGGAAATAAAAGAGAGTTGTTAGCTACTTATTATGATTTAAGATAATGAATCAAAATTTATAGTTTACAATCCAATCATCTTTATAATTAAAATGCTTATCATCAACTAAAATATCATATGTTGGCTTTCCTAAAATCAATTCGTGATATTTCAAACCCCAATTGTCAATTTGATTTTTTGTAAATTCGTATTGTTTTTTATTAAATTTTCCTAAATTTTCATTATTTTTACCAGTAAACCTTGCAGTAAAAATAATGATATGATTTTTTTTTTCATATAAATCATTAATTTTATTAATAGCATTTTTATTTGGTTTAGCATTTTTGTAATCACCCCAGGTATTATTGCAAATTGTACCATCTAAATCAAAGCAAATTCTTTTCATCAATTATATTGAAAAAGACTCTCCACATCCACACGTACTTTTCTCATTTGGATTTTCAAAAACAAATCGTGAAGCAAGCTTCTCTTTTCTATAATCCATTGTTGAGCCAAGCAAATACATTGTAGCTTTTGGATCAATTAAAATTTTTGCACCATCCTGATCAATAGCTTCAAAGTCTTTTAAGTTAGAAGAATTACCAAAATCTAATTTGTAAGAATAACCACTACAACCAGACTTATCAACGCCAATAACAAGTGAATCCATTCCATCAGGAGCATTGGACATTATTCGCTTAATCTGGTCAGTAGCGTTTGAAGTTAAAGAAATTAGATTATTCATAACATTATTATAAATTATTTTAAAAAATATCTAAAGCAAGTTTTGCATCTTCTGACATTAAATCTTTATGCCATTTCGGCTCCCATACTAACGAAACTTCAATGGAATTTATATTTGATAATTTTTCTATAGATTTACCTACATTTTCAGGCATAGTTCCTGCAACTGGGCAGTTTGGATTTGTTAATGTCATCTCAACTTTTATGTCATTATTATCGTTAATATGAATTTTGTATATAAGACCTAAATCATACAAATTAACTGGTATTTCAGGATCAATCACAGTTCTAATACACTCGATAACCTGTTCTTGATTAATTTTAGTGGTGTTGTTTGAATTGTTGAATTTTTTAATATAACTTGATTTTTTATCAGGTAAAAAATCTTCTAATTGTTTTTCTTTCATCAGTTATAATAAGATTTTTGTTATTTCATCAATGCTGTCTACTAAATAATCAACATCATCTATTGTATTATATATTCCAAATGAAATTCTAGAAGTTCCAGTAACATTAAAATGTTTCATCAAAGGTTGACAACAATGATGTCCTGTTCTTATTGCTATGTTTTTTTTATCTAACATTGCACCTAAATCAGAATTATGTACTCCTTCAATATTAAAAGAAATGATTGCACCTTTATTTTTATTTGATCCATATATTTTAATATTATTGAATTTTGAAAGTTTTTCATAAGCATAATTATGAAGTTTCATTTCATGTTCATAAATAACATTTGGATCAACTTCATCCATAAAATTTAATGAAGAGGAGAAACCTATAACTGGTGCAATAGGAGGAGTACCTGCCTCAAATTTTTCGTACCCATTTGCATATGTGCTTTTATCAATATCTACATCATGAATCATTTGCCCTCCCCCTTGGTAAGGAGTAAATTCATCTATCCACTTATCTTTCATGTAAAGTATACCCAGGCCTGAAGGTCCATACATTTTATGTGCAGAAAAAACATAAAAATCAGGATCTAAATCTTTTAAATCAACTTTTTTGTGAGGAGCAAATTGACAACCATCTAATAGTAGCGGTATATTCTTTTTTTTGGTAATTTCTTTTACTGTATCAAAATTTGTTATTGATCCTGTAACATTTGACATGTGGGTTAATGTAATTAATTTGGTTTTTAAATTAATTTTATCATTTAATTCATCATAATTAATCTCACTATTTTCGTTTAACCCTAGAGGAGTAATTTTTATCTTCTTTTCAATTAGATGCCAAGGTATCAAATTAGCATGGTGCTCAAGATAACTTAAGATTATTTCGTCACCATCTTCTAAAAATCTTTTAGACATACAAGAAGCAATTAAGTTTATACCCTCAGTAGCACTTTTAACGAAAATAATATTGTTTTCAGATGTATTTAAATAATCTGCAATTTTTTTTCGAGCATCTTCAAATTTTTTTGTTAACTTTGAACTTAATTCATAATTACCTCTATGAATATTTGCATATTCATTTGTGTAACAATTATTGGTGGCTTCAATCATTTCATCAACTTTTAATGCTGAGGCTGCGGTATCTAAAAAAACTAAATTAGGATTTTTTTTGAATACGGGAAATCTTGATTTTAAATTTGAAATATTCATTTCACTTTACTTAAGTATCTTACTAGTTTCTTTTGTATTATTTCAGACATTTGTTCATTATCAATACTATCTAATTCTTCATTAATAAATGATGATATCAATATTTTAGTTGCTGCAATTTTACTCATACCTCTAGATCGAAGATAAAAAATGGCATTTTCGTCTATAGGTCCAATAGTAGAGCCATGACTACATTTCACGTCATCAGCATATATTTTTAATTCAGGTTTAGAAAAATACGATGCATTATCAGATAAAAGTATCCCTTTACTAAGTTGATATCCTTCTGTTTTTTGTGCCACTTTATCAACATGGGTGTTGCTAAAATATGTTGCTTTAGAACGATCATTCAAAATCCCTTTATAAACTTGATTACTTTTGCAATCTTCAGCTAAATGCTTAACAAATGTTTTGTTGTTTGATGTGTTATTATCTTTTAGAAAAAATATTCCTTGTAGATCCGCTTCTGAATTAGCTTCGATTAATTCAGTATAATGAAAATTTCTTACGTAGCCTTCTGAAAAATTATATACTTTTTGGGTGTAGGTAGAATCTTTTTTACACGAAGAATGAGTTGTTATTATTAAATTATGATTTGGAGAATTGTCTTGAATTAAAAAATGATTTAGCTGAGAATTTTTTTCTAATTTAATTACATTTAATATATTTGATGTAGAATTATTTTTGTTTTCATATTCTTCAATAAGATCTAGGGATGATCCCTCTTCACAAATATAATTATTTTTTTGAAAAATGGTTAAGTCATCATCAGTTATAATGTTTGATATTTTAATTTTTATGTTGTTATTTTTTTTTATAACAATCTTAAAACCACTATTTAAAAATAATGAATTTAGGTTTACAAAATGATCATTATTTTCAATTGTATCATTTTTAGAAAAATCATTATAATCTTCATCTAGAATTTTAGTAATTTCTATTTTATCATCTTTAAAACTCGAACATTGTCCATTTACAGAGACTATTGAATAACTGTTTTCATGATTATTGTTTATTACTGATGTTTCTTCGGGGATCAGGTATTTATACTTAAAATCAATAAAGTTTTTTAGATTTAAATTTTTAAGACTTTCATTATTTTTTTTATCAAATCTATCATTTTCAAAAATATTTATTAATTTCTCTCTATGAGTTGCAATATCTTTGTTTTCTGAAAAAAAAATATTTTTTTTATTTTTTAGATAATTATCTTGGATATTCATTACTGGAATTTTTGAAATCCATCTTTTTCTATTTCATCAGCAATTTCAGATCCACCTGATTTGACAATAGAACCATTTACCATAACATGTACGTAGTCTGGTTTAATATAATCCAAAAGTTTTTGATAATGAGTAATGATTAAAAATGAATTATCTTTTGTTTTAAGTTTATTGACCCCATCTGTAACAATTTTAAGAGCATCTATATCCAGGCCTGAGTCTGTTTCATCTAAAATAGATAAATCTGGATTAAGAATACTCATTTGTAAAATTTCGTAACGTTTTTTTTCACCTCCAGAGAAGCCTGTATTAACTGATCGTTTAAGCATATCAATATTTATACCTAAATCATTAGCTTTTGATTTTAAAAGCTTAGCAAACGATAAATTATCAATTTCTTCTTCGTTCATACGTTTTCTTTTTGAATTAATTGCAGAGTGTAAAAATGGAGTGATATTTACTCCAGGTATTTCCACAGGATATTGAAAAGCCAAAAACATTCCTTCTTGTGCCCTTTCTTCGATATTTAAATCAAATAAATCATTATCTTTGAAATTAATTCTGCCATTTAAAATTTCGTAATCCTCTTTACCTGCTAGAACATTTGCTAATGTACTTTTACCAGATCCATTTGGACCCATGATTGCATGAACTTCACCTTTATTAATATTTAAGTTAAGACTTTTAAGAATATTTTTATTTTCAATTTTTACAGATAGATCTTTAATTTCTAAAAACATTTTACCCTACACTTCCCTCCAGAGATATAGATACTAGTTTTTGTGCTTCAACAGCAAATTCCATTGGAAGTTCTTGTAAAACTTGCTTGCAGAAACCATTAACAATTAATGAAACTGCTTCTTCATGACTTAACCCTCTTTGTCTACAATAATAAAGTTGATCTTCATTTATTTTAGAAGTCGATGCTTCGTGCTCAATAACAGCTGTATTATTTTTTGAGTCAATGTAAGGAACTGTGTGTGCCCCACATTGATTTCCTACTAACAAAGAATCACATTGAGTATAATTTCTTGCTTTGTCAGCTTTCCTTAAAAAAGAAACTTCACCTCTGTAAGTATTTTGTGATTTACCTAAAGAAATACCTTTTGATATAATTTTACTTTTGGTATTTTTCCCAATATGAGTCATTTTTGTACCTGTATCAGCTTGTTGAAAGTTGTTTGTTATTGCTACAGAGTAAAACTCGCCAATAGAATTATCTCCTTTTAAAATGCAGCTTGGATATTTCCATGTAATAGCGGATCCAGTCTCTACTTGTGTCCATGATATTTTACTATTTTTACCTGCACAAAGACCTCTTTTAGTAACAAAATTATAAATACCACCTTTTCCATCTTCATCTCCGGGATACCAATTTTGAACAGTTGAATATTTTATTTCTGCATCTTCTAAAGCGATTAATTCTACATTGGCTGCATGCAACTGATTGTCGTCTCTTTTAGGAGCAGTACATCCTTCTAGATAGCTAACATAACTTCCTTTATCAGCAATAATTAGAGTCCTCTCAAATTGCCCTGTATTTTCTGCGTTAATTCTAAAATAAGTAGATAATTCCATTGGACATTTTACACCCTCTGGAATGTAAACAAAAGATCCATCAGTAAACACAGCCGAGTTTAATGCTGAAAAAGAATGATCTCCAGGAGGTATAACTGAGCCTAGATATTTTTTTATTAAGTCAGGATGTTTTTGGATAGCTTCTCCAATAGAACAAAAAATTATTCCAAGCTTTTCTAATTCACCTTTATAAGTTGTTGCAACTGATACACTATCGAATACAACATCTACAGCAACTCCAGCTAAAACTTTTTGCTCCTCTAAAGGAATACCTAATTTATTATATGTCTCTATAAGTTTTGGATCTACTTCGCTTAAATCTTTAGGTTTTTTTTCAAAACCTTTTGGAGCTGAATAATAATAAATATTTTGATAGTCAATTTCAGGAAAACTTAAGTTTGCCCATTTAGGCTCTTTAATTTTTTTCCATTTAGAATATGCTTTTAAACGCCAATCAAGCATCCACTTTGGCTCGTTCTTTTTTAACGAAATAAATTTAATTGTATCTTCGTTTAATCCTTTTTTTGGCTTTTCATCATCAATTTCAGTTACAAAGCCATATTTGTATTTATTTTTACTATATGAATCTAATGTATTAAGAGTTTCTGAATTCACATTACTTCATCTAATTCATTAATTTAAAAAATCTAGTTAATTCAACAAAAATTTAGCGAATTTAGAACTGATTTTAAATTTAAGAGGTAATCCAGCCACCTCCAAGCAATTGGTCATTTTTGTAAAAAACACAAGCTTGTCCAGGAGAAGTTTTATCTAATTCAGTTTTAAATGTAAAAGTTCCATGATCACTATTTATGTTAAGAATACCTGGTAAATCCTCCTGGGTTGATCTTATTTTTGCTGAACAATTAAGTCCTTTAGGTTGGATATTACCACCCAACCAATTAATATTTTTAAAGTTAATTACATTTTTTCTCAATTTTTCTTTTGTACCTAAAGTGATTGAATTTTGATCTTTATTTATATCTATAACATATAAGGCTTTTTTAGAGCCACTAATGCCAATACCTTTTCTTTGACCGATTGTAAAATTACTAATTCCATCATGAGTTCCCAGAATGTTTTTATCAATATCATAAATTATTCCCTTTTTATTTACTTCAGGATTTAAATTTTTGACAAGATCTCTATAGGAACTTGATGTTACAAAACATATATCTTGGCTATCAGGTTTATCACTAACATCAAGTTCATATTTTTGAGCAAGTTTTCTAATTTCTGACTTAGTGTAATCACCTAAGGGAAACCTCACATAATTTAATTGCTCTTGGAGAGTTGCAAAAAGGAAAAAACTTTGATCTTTTGAAAAATCTCTTGCTTTATGCAAACTTGCATTATCTAAAGAACCTCTTCTGATGGCATAATGCCCTGTAGCAAGTGCATCAGCTCCAATGTTTTTTGCTTCTCCGAGTAAGTCTGAAAATTTAACGGTTTGATTGCATTTTACACAGGGTAATGGTGTTTCTCCAGTTGAGTATGAATCAACAAAATTATTAATAACACCATCAAAAAATTTTTCTTGATAATCTAGTACTAAGTGTTCGAAGTTATATTTTTGAGCTACAGATTTAGCATCTTGAATATCCCTGCCAGCGCAACATGATTTACTTTTAGCTACATCAGAGTTGTTATAAAGCCTTAAAGTTACACCTATCACATTATAGCCCTGTTTTTTCAACATTACAGCTGCTACAGAGCTGTCAACACCACCAGACATGGCTACTACAATTTTAGTGTCTTTTTCAGACTTATTAAAACCAAGAGAATTCATATATTTAAAACATCTATATTTACAAAATCATATAACTTCAATAATAGCTTTATCAAATGGTTGACTTATTAATTCCAGGACCCGAAGGTAAAATAGAAGCAAAATATTCTCATAATAATAGAGACGACTCTCCAATTGTCATATTGTTACATCCTGATCCTTCTAAAGGTGGCACAATGAATACAAAAATTATATTTAAAATGTATAAAATTTTTATCAAAGCTGGATTTTCCACAATTAGATTTAATTTTAGAGGAGTAGGCAAAAGTGAAGGTGTTTTTGATGATGGTGAAGGAGAATTAAGTGATGCAGCATGTGTTTTAGATTGGCTACAGCAATATAATACTAATTCAAAAATATGTTGGGTAGCTGGATTTTCATTTGGTGCTTGGATTGCAATGCAACTTCTGATGAGAAGACCAGAAATAAATGGATTCGTTAGCATCTCTCCTCCTGCCAATTTGAGAGATTTCAGTTTTTTAGCACCTTGTCCTTCTTCTGGTTTAATCGTTCATGGAGATAAAGATAATATTGCGTCATTTGACTCAACAAAAATACTTGTTGAGAAACTTCACCAACAAAAAAAAGTTGATATCAAATTTAAACCTATAAAAGGAGCAGATCATTTCTACGAGAGTTTTTCAAATGAATTTGAAGATGCAATAAAAGATTATATAAATCAAACAATTGAAATAAAATAATTAATAATGAAATTTAAATCAGATTTTTTAAATGAGATTAGCGCAAGAGGTTTTATCTATCAAAGTATAGATGTTGAAAATCTAGACAAAATAATTTTAAATAAAAAAATATCTGGCTATATCGGTTTTGATATTACTAGCGATAGTTTGCACGTGGGGAGCTTAATTCAATTGATGCTACTTCACTGGCTTGATTTTTATGGCCATCAATCAATTGCATTAATTGGAGGAGGAACTACTTTAATTGGTGATCCTTCTGGAAAAGACAAAACAAGAAGAATATTAAGCAAAAATCAAATTGATAAAAATATAAATAATATAGAAAAAACATTTAGTAGATTTATTAATCTAAATAACAATTCTTTAATGATAAATAACTATGAGTGGCTTTCCAGTTTAAATTACATAGATTTTCTTCGAGAGTTTGGTTCTAAAATCACGTTAAATAAAATGTTAACTTTCGAATCTGTTAAAAGTAGATTGGATCGAGAACAACCTTTAACAATATTAGAATTTAATTATATGCTTTTGCAAGCATATGATTTTTATCATTTAAATAAAAATTATGATTGTATTTTACAAATGGGAGGATCAGATCAATGGGGAAATATATTAAGTGGAGTTGATTTAATAAAAAAAATTAACAACAAAAATGCATTTGGTATTACTTCACCGTTAATTACGAATAATGATGGCTCTAAAATGGGGAAAACAGCCGATGGCGCAGTATGGCTTAATAAAGATAAAATATCAAGTTTGGATTTTTTTCAATTTTGGAGAAATGTAAATGATGATGATGTGCCAAAGTTTTTATATTTATTCACTAAACTTCCTTTAAAAGAAATAGAAAAACTTTCATCACTTAGAAATGAAGAAATAAATGAAGCAAAAAAAATATTGGCATATGAAGTTACAAAACTTGTGAGAGGAAAAGAAGATGCAGATGAGGCAATTGAAATTGCTAACAACATTTTTAATTCAAATATAATTGATGAAAGATTGCCAAATATTTCAGAAAACAAATTGAAACTACAAAACAATATTTTTACAATTTTAGATGCAATAGAAAAACTAGAGCTTGTAAAAAGTAGAAGTGAAATTAAAAGATTAATTAAATCTAAGGGTGTAAGAGTAAATGATAAATTATATATAAATAGTAGCTTTACACTTAAAGAATACACAGGATTAAAAGAAATAAAAATATCAATTGGCAAAAAGAAAATTGGAATTTTAAAAATAGTTTAGAATATTTAGTTAGAAGGTAAGAGAATTCTCCAAAAAGTTATTTATTTTTCCATCTAAAACATCATTTACGTTCGAAGTTTCATATCCACTTCTTAAATCTTTTATTAGTTTATAAGGATGTAAAACATATGATCTTATTTGATTGCCCCATCCAATATCTTTCTTGTCTTTATTTTTAATATTTTCATTTTCTTTTCTTTTTTGGAGTTCTGCTTCGTAAATTCTTGATTTGATCATTTTCATAGCATTAGATCTATTTTTATGTTGTGATCTATCGCTCTGACATTGTACAACAATATTTGTTGGTAAGTGTGTAATTCTTACTGCGCTATCAGTTTTATTTACGTGTTGTCCTCCTGCTCCAGATGCCCTATAAGTGTCTACTCTCAAATCACTTTCTTTAATTTGTATTTCAATTTTATCATCTATTTCTGGATAGACCCAAACACTTGCAAAACTTGTATGCCTTCTTTTATTGCTATCAAATGGAGAAAGTCTTACAAGTCGATGAATACCACTTTCCTTTTTCAACCAACCATAAGAGTAATCCATCACAATTTTTAGTGTACAAGATTTTATTCCTGCTTCCTCACCACGCATTTCTTGTAATAAACTTACTTTACAATTATCTTGATCTTCTGCCCATCTCAGATACATTCTTTGCAAAATCTCCGCCCAATCCTGACTCTCAGTTCCTCCTGCGCCAGCGTGAATCTCTATAAATGCATTAAGGTGGTCAGCTTCATCATTTAATAAATTTAAATATCGAATTTTTTCAGATAATTTTAAAGTCAACTCAACTTCATTTTTTAAATCATCTAATAATGATTTATCATCGTCTTTTTGAATAAATTTATAAATCTCTTCATTTTCATTCAGCAATTTACTAAGTTTATTAAAGTCACTGATTTTGTTCTCAATAGATTTTATGTCTTGAAAAATATTTTTTGCATCATTATTTTCCCAAATATTGGGATCTGAACTTTTAAGCTTTAAATCTTCTAATTGTTTTTTAAGAGAATGATAGTCAAACCCCCCTCCTTATAAGATCAAAGTTTGATCTTATTTTCTTTAAATTTTCTTCAATTAAATCAATATTTTCCATAAAGACTTACTCTAATAAACCACCTGTTCCAGAAATGGAATTATTATTAAAATTTTCTAATCCATCTATAATGTTTACATTCCCAGAATATGGCTCTGAACCTAATATGAAAGGTTCGCTTATACTTCCTTCCTGATTAGATATCATTCCATTGCTTGGGTCAATTCTTACAAAACTTATTCCCGAAGGAATTCTAAATGGTTTTTTATTTTTATTAATTTTTATTTTTTTAGCAAAGTTTTTAAATATAGGCACAGCTACACTAGAACCAGTTTGCTTGTATCCAAGAGATTTTGGTTGATCATAACCAACATATACACCTATGACTAAATCAGGAGTGTATCCAATAAACCAGGCATCTTTATTTTGATTTGTTGTTCCAGTCTTGCCAGCTATTGGGACATCTAAATCTTTTAATCTTTTTGCTGTACCTCTTAGAATTACACCTTCCATCATTGAAGTAATCTGATAAGCCAAACGTGGATCAACAACTAAGTTCTCTTCTTCATCTACATTCGGAATTTTTATTTTTGATGGAATTGAGTCAACTATACATTCGTTACATTTTTTTAAACTAGTATCTCGTATCTTATTTCCATTTCGATTGTAAATACTTGTTATGAATTTAGATTCAATTTTTTTACCTCCATTAGCAATAATAGCGTAAGCATTGGTTAAATCTCTTAAAGTAATTACCCCAGAACCAAGTGACATTGAAAGTTTATCATCAAAACCTTCATTTATATTAAATTTACTTGCCATATTTAAAATCTTACTCATCCCAATTCTGTTAGCAAGTCTTACTGTCATTAAATTTCTAGATTTTTCAATACCTGTTCTCATTGTTGTTAATCCATAAAATTCATCTGTATAATTTGATGGCTTCCATTTTGGAAGGCCCGGACCTTGATCAACTACATAAGGTGCGTCTAGTATTAATGTTGAAGGAGAATAACCTTCATTCAATGCAGCTAGGTAAACAATAGGCTTAAATGCTGATCCTGGTTGTCTTTTAGCTTGAGTGGCTCTATTAAATTCACTTTTGCGAAAACTATATCCTCCAGAAAGAGCTAATATATCTCCATTATAGGGGTCCATAACGATTATTGCCCCATTTACTAGGGGTTCCTGTTTGATGGTGTAAGAGTTATTATTTCTTTCGATATAAATTACATCACCCTTTTTAAAGTCTTCATAAGAAAGCCAATTATTATCTAGACTATTTAAATTTACTAATAATTTAACTTTAGATTTATCATATACCTCTATTTTAGATTTATATATTTTATTGACTATAACAGTTTCCCAATTTGGAAAAAAAGGATTTATTTTTTTATAATAATTTTGATTTTTAAAAAAATTATCCAAATTTGTATTTTCTATCAAACCATGCCATCCCTGGTTTTTTTCGTATTCTATCAATCCTTCAATTAAACTGAGGTTTGCATATTTTTGAATTTCTGAATCAAGTGCTGTCTTGATTATTAATCCATCTGAATAAAGTTTTTCTTTTCCAAATTTTGAATACAGTTCTTTTCTTATTTCTTCATAGAAATAATCTGCTTCTAAAAATTTTCTATCGTTACGTTTGAAGACCTGAAGTGGTTTATTCTTATATATTAGATCCTCTTCTGTTATAAATCCATTTTGATACATTCTATCAATTACCCAATTTCTTCTTTCAATGGCTTTTATATAATTCGTTTTTGGATTATAATTGTTTGGAGCTTTTGGTAAAGCTGCTAAAAAAGCTATTTCATGTAGCTCTAAATCATAAATAGATTTATTAAAATAATTCAAACTTGCAGTTCCAATTCCATAGGAACCGTAACCTAAATAAATATCATTCAGGTATAATTCTAAAATAGAATTCTTATTTAAAATATTTTCAATTCTAACAGATAAAATGATTTCTTTAATTTTTCTAGAGTAACTTAATTCGTTACTTAATAAAAGATTTTTAACTACTTGCTGTGTAATTGTTGATGCACCAACTACTCTTCTATCATAATAACTATTCAGAATATTAGTAAAAATAGCTCTTACTATTGCAATCACATCAACACCATAATGTTGATAAAAATTCTTATCCTCAGATGATAAAAAAGCTAATTTAATATTTTGAGGTATTCTACTTTCAGGAATAAATATTCTTTCTTCCGTATAAAAACTTTTTAATAATAATCCGTCTGAGCTATAAATTCTTGAAGACAAATTTGGTTTATAATTTACGATATTTTCATATGAAGGTAATTCTGGTGAGTAGCGCCAAAGTGTGTAAAAAATTGTTGAAATTGAAATTAATGCAAATATGCATAGTAAAATGAACAATAATTTTATATAACCAAATAATCTAATCATGTTTCTAAACTACATTGTGAAATAGTTAAAAATGTGACATTAGGCAAATATAAAAAAATATTCAAAAATGACTTTAATATATAAAAATTTTTATGGAGTTTCGGCATTATGTCAAAAAATATACTTATTGATACAACAAATAACATTGAAACAAGAATTGCTGTTACAGAAGACGGTAAACTTGACGATTTTGAAATTGAAACAAATAAAAAAAATGCAGTAAAAGGTGATGTTTATCTAGCTAAAATTACAAGGATAGAACCCTCACTTCAAGCCGCATTTGTTGATTTTGGAAAAAATAGAAATGGTTTTTTACCTCTTACAGAGATACACCCAGATTACTTTAAAATTCCTGCTGTAGATGAAGAAAAAATAAAAGAACTTAATGATAAAATAAATAATGAAAAAGAAGAAGAGGATTTACATAGCTCAGAAAATATAAATGAGCTAGATGAATCTGAGAATGACAATATAGATACTAAATCTGAGGAAGAAAAAGAAAATGCAGATGAAAAAACTATTTCTATAAGTAAAAGAAAAAATAAAAAATTAAGCCCAAGAAAAGAATATTTTAATTATTTTAGAAAATATAAAATTCAAGATGTAATTCGACCTAAACAGGTCTTACTTGTTCAGATCAATAAAGAAGAAAGAGGTTTAAAAGGGGCAGCACTAACAACATATTTATCATTTGCAGGAAGATATTGTGTCTTAATGCCAAATAGTATGAATAGTGATGGTATATCTAGAAAAATTGGAGATATAGAAGAAAGAAAGAAATTAAAGCAAATTTTATCTTCAGTAGAAATACCAGAAAAAATGTCAGTAATTGTAAGAACAGCTGGAATTGGAAGAACAAAAAAAGAAATTTCAAAAGATCTCTCATTCCTTGTAAGCCAATGGAATAAAATTAGAGAAATTACTTTAAAATCAGTAGCACCAGAAATGATTCATGAAGAAGGCAACGTTTTAAAAAGAGCAATTAGAGATATGCTAAGTGAAGATGTAGAAAAAATTTTAATTGAAGGTAAAGATGGATACGATAAGGTTAAAAAAATTACAAAAAATTTAGCACCAACATTTGTAAAAAAAATAAAACAATACAAATCTGATGAAAACTCACTTTTTGCTTCCAATAATATTGAAACACAAATAAATGATCTTTTTAGTCTTAATGTAAAATTAAAATCTGGTGGCTCTATTGTAATTAACACAACTGAAGCACTGGTGGCAGTAGATGTAAACTCTGGGAAAAATACATCAGAAAGAAACATTGAAAATACAGCTCTAAAAACAAATTTAGAAGCAGCAGTAGAGATAGCAAGACAACTAAGATTAAGAGATCTTGGAGGTTTAGTAGTCATAGATTTCATTGATATGGATGATTATCGAAATAATTTTAAAGTTGAAAAAAGTTTAAAAAGTGCTCTTGTAAGAGATAGAGCGAGAGTTCAAATCGGAAGAATAAGCATGTTTGGATTAATGGAACTTTCGAGACAAAGATTAAGGTCGAGCTTAATAGATAAATCTTTTGAGAGATGTAATTATTGCAAAGGATCAGGTTTAATTTTGAATTCTTCTTCAATAATTGATCAGATATTAAAAGTGATTAAAGAAAAAATCTCTGAAAATAAAAATTCAATAATTAACGTTAAATGTAATAGTGCATTAGCAGAAAATTTGTTAAATTATAAAAAGAGTGAAATAAATTCATTAGAAAATAAATTTGAATCAAAAATTAATTTTTATTTTGATCCACAATATTCTTTACATGATCCTTTAATTGAAATTGATGAAAATAATCATTCTAAAGATCCTGAAAAAATAAGTGATAAAAAGAAAGTTAAAACTGCTAAGGTTACGAAAAAAAAGAAAATAATAAAAACTAAAAAAAAGAAAGAAAATCTCAAAGATAAAAAAAAAGATGATAATGAAATAAATAAAGATGATAAAATTGATATACAAAAAGATGTTGATTTAAGAGAGGGTGAAATAAATGAAGATGAAGAAAAAACTGGATGGTGGTCTTAAAAAAATATCAATTTATTTGTTATTTTTTATTTTTTCTTCAGATATTAGTTATAGCTCACAAATACTAGATTATGAAACAGAAGAATTTGTTAAAGAAATTATTGAAGATATTATTGAAGTAAATAAAATAAATAAAAAAATTACTTTTAAATTAAATAATAGTAATGAAATAAATGCTTTTGTAGATATTAATAATGTAATACATATTAATTCTGGCTTAATTATTCATTGCGCAGATTATGTTGCTTTAATGTCAGTATTAGCTCATGAAGTTGGTCATATAGATCTCAATCATATTGCACTAAGAAAAAAAACAATAGAAAACACTAAAAAATATAATACTCTAGGCCTTTTATCTGTAATAGCGGGATCAGCATTAACTCAAAACCCTCAATTGTTACAAGGCAGTATTCTGACTTCAGGTGCTTTATCAAATCGATATATTGTATTTAGTAAAGATCAAGAAATGGAAGCAGATTTATATGCATTGAAAACACTAAATTTACTAAGAACTAATTCAGAATCTATTCAAATATTATTAGAAACAATAGAGCAAAAATTATTAAATAAAGGTTTTTCAAAAGATGATCAAAGAGTTAGTACGCATCCATATTTTGAGGATAGGATTTTATTAATAAAAAACTTTGAAGACAATAAAAAAAATAATTTGAATGAAAATTATAATAAAAGATTTAATTACATAAAAGCAAAATTTTTAGGTTATAGTGATAATGAGGAAGTTTTAACTGCATTAAATGAACCTTTTAAAACTTATGCAGAATCAATAAAATTAGCTAGAAGTGGAAATCTAAAAATGTCCCTACAGAATTTAAATGAAATAATTAAAAAGAATAATAATAATTTTCTACTAGAAACTAAAGCAGATATATTATTCTCTTACGGATATACTAAAGAAGCTAAAAAGTTTTATAAAAAAAATTTAGAAAAATATCCTTTAAATTATTACGCTCAAATTAGAATATTTGAAAATATAGAAACAAAAAATTTATCTAATAATGATACAGAAATAATTTTTGAAAATAATAAAAATCTTTTATATAAATTTTATAATAATAAAAATGTTCTATTAAAATATTTTGAACTAGCACAAAAATTAAATAAAAATGAATGGTTAGAGTTCTTTAACTTTTTTTTATCAATTGATGATATGGAAAAAGAAGTTTTTGATATAGAAATAAAAAATTATAAAAATACTAAAGATAGTGATTTATTAAAACTTGTTAATATGATTGAGAATGTAAATTAATGAATGGATCTCTAGTATATCAAGATTATATAAATTTAATTAATAAAAATTTTATAAACGCTGAAAATATTACAAATAATCAAATACAACCATCAAGCATAGACTTGTCATTAAGTGAGGAATGCTATGAAATTAAGTATAGCTTCTTATCCTATAATTCTAAAGTTCGGGATAAATTAAAACATTTAGCTATTAAAAAAATAAATCTAAGTAGAGAATTTATATTTAGAAAAAACAAGACTTATATTGTTAGACTGAATGAAAGCCTTAATTTAAAGAATAATATATTTGGTCACTGCAACCCAAAAAGTAGTACTGGCAGATTAGATATTTTTTGTAGATCACTTGTTGATTATGCAGAAGAATATGAAAAAATTCCTAAAAATTATAAAGGTGAAATTTTTTTAGAAATAACTTCAAGATCATTTGATGTTTCATTTAAGAAATATAATTCTTTAAATCAATTAAGACTAGTAAATAAAAATCATAATTATTTGACTGATAAGCAATTAATTAACATTAATAAAAAACAGAAAATTTCTAATCAAACTAGAGAGGTTATTAAAATTGATAATGGATTAAAGTTATCTGTTGATCTGTCTGGATCACACATAGTCGCTTATGTGGCCAAAAAACATACTCCAGTTCTAAATTTTTCTAAAATTAAATCTCATAACATAAATGATTTTTGGAAAATAATTAGAAAGAATAATAAAAAATTAGTAATTGAAAAAAACAAATTTTATATTTTGAGATCAAAAGAAAAGGTCTTAATACCATCCAATTTAGCTGGTGAAATGATACCTTATGATACAGGTATTGGAGATTTCAGAGCACATTATGCAGGTTTTTTTGACCCAGGTTTTGGCCTACCTAATGGATCATATGCAGTTTTGGAAGTAAAAACAAATGAAGTACCTTTTTTGTTAGAAGATGGTCAAACTATAGCAAGAATTAAATATGAAAAGTTGAATAAAAAAAGTATTATTGTATACGGAAAAGATATTAAATCAAATTATCAAAATCAAGGTTTAAAATTAAGTAAACATTTTAAATAGAATGAAAAAAATATTAATTATTAATGGCCCTAACCTAAATTTATTGGGTAATAGAGAAGATGATATTTATGGCAAAGACAGTTTAGATAAGATTAAATCTGATTGTGAAAAAAAAGGTATAGAAAAGCAATTGGAAATTATTTTCTTCCAATCTAACAATGAAGGCGAAATAATTGATAAAATTCACGAAGTAAATGATAAATTTGATGGCCTAATTATTAATCCAGCAGCTTTTACCCATTCATCAATAGCCATTCTAGATTCATTAAGAGCAACACATAAGCCCAAGATAGAAATTCATCTTTCAAATATTTATTCAAGAGAAGAGTATAGAAAAAAAAGTATTACTTCCGAAGGAGTGCATGGTTTAATATGTGGATTTGGTGGAAATAGTTATCTTCTAGGAATTGAAGCAATATACAAATTAATTTATAAATAAGTATGACTAAAATAGATAAAACAGATTTAGAGAATATTAAGTTAATTGTTAAAGAATCAAAAATTAATAGTGTTGCTAAAATAAAAATTAAAAAAAATGATTATGAAATTGAGATTACCTCAAATGAATTTGTCCAAAACAATGTTCCTGTTCAAAAAATACAAAAAAATACTGAAATTAAAGAGGTCAAAAATACAAATGAAGTTGTAAATGAAGATAATATTGTTAAATCTCCAATGGTAGGAGTTGCTTATCTTTCTGCTGATCCAAATTCGCAACCTTATGTTAAAGTTGGTCAACACGTTAAAGCTGGTGATACTTTATTGTTAATTGAAGCAATGAAAACTTTTAATGAAATTAAAGCCCCTAGATCTGGTATTATCAAAAAAATAGTTACATTGAATAGCCAGCCCGTTGAATATGGTGATACTCTTATAATTTTTGAATAATGTTCAAAAAAATATTGATTGCTAATAGAGGTGAAATTGCTTTACGTGTTCTTAGAGCTTGCAGAGAATTAGGAATAAAAACTGTAGCAATTCACTCTGATGTTGATGAAAATGCAATGCATGTAAGAATGGCAGATGAAAGTATTTGTGTCGGACCAGCCTCTGCACAATCTAGTTATTTAAACATACCTGCAATTATAACTGCTGCAACATTAACTGATGTAGATGCAATTCATCCTGGATATGGTTTTTTAAGTGAAAATCAAAGGTTTGCCGAAATTATTGAAGAACACAATATTAAATTTATTGGGCCAAAATCGGAACACATCAAAATGATGGGTAACAAAATTGATGCAAAAAAAATAATGGATGAAACTGGGGTGCCAACAGTAAAAGGTATAAATGACTTAAGCGATAAAAATAAAATTGAAGATTTTATAAAAAAAGTAAAATACCCAATTATTGTAAAAGCAGCGAGTGGTGGTGGTGGAAAAGGAATGAGAATTGTCACAGAAGAAGATGATTTAAATAAAGCTATAAATGAAGCAAAAATTGAAGCAAAAAAATCATTTAATGATGAAAATGTTTATTTAGAAAAATTTTTAACATCTCCCAAACATATTGAAATTCAAGTTCTTTGTGATTCATTTGGAAATGTTGTTACTCTTGGAGAAAGAGATTGCTCAATTCAAAGGAAGCATCAAAAACTTATTGAAGAAAGTCCAAGTTCAGTTCTAACAAATGAAAATAGAGAAAAAATTTCTGAACTTTGTAGAAAATCTATGAAAGAAATCGGATATGAAGGAGTTGGAACATTAGAATTCTTATATGAAAATAATGAATTTTATTTTATGGAAATGAATACAAGATTACAAGTTGAACACCCAGTCACAGAAATGGTTACTGGAATAGATCTAGTGAAGGAGCAAATTCTTGTCGCTAATGGTGAAAAACTTACAATAAAACAAGAAGATATAAAATTAAAAGGAAACTCAATTGAATGTCGAATTAACGCCGAACATCCAGAGAGTTTTATACCTTCACCTGGTAAGATAACACAGTATCATCAACCTGGAGGACTAGGTATTCGAGTAGACTCAGCTGTTTATGATGGATACTCAATTCCATCCCACTATGATAGTATGATTGGTAAGCTAATTACCTACGGTGCTACAAGATCAGAAGCTCTAAAAAAAATGAATAGAGCGCTAGAAGAATATGTTATTATGGGAATAAATACTAATATTCAACTACATCAAAAAATTATTCAAACTGATGAGTTTAAAAGAGGAAGTTACAACATTAATTTTATGTCAAATTTAATTGAGTAAAATAATTGATTTAAATAGCTTAATAGAATTTTATAAAAAAGCTTACTTTCCAATGGCTGATAGTAAGTATTCTGAAGAAATAAAATTTTATAAACCCAAATTAAGATTTATCATTCCAATTTCAAATTTTCATTTTCCAAAGAAACTTTTTAGTGAGTTTAAAAAAACAAAATATAGTTTTAAAATTGATCAAAATTTTGCAAAAGTTATAGAGTTTTGCAAAGAAATTAAAAGAAAAGATCAAGATACTTGGATTAATCAAATTATTTTGGATACATATATTGAATTACACAAAATAGGTAAATGTCACAGTGTAGAATGTTATGAAGATGATAATCTAATTGGTGGTTTATACGGTTTACATATAGGTTCATGTTTTTTTGGTGAAAGCATGTTTAGTTTAAAGACCAATACAAGTAAGTTTTGTCTACTTTATTTATTGGCAATATTGAAAAAAAATAATTTTTCTATTTTAGATTCACAGTTTTTCAATCCTCATTTAGTTCAGTTTGGAGCGTATGAGATAGAAACTGAAATTTATGAAAATAAACTAAAAGAAAGTTTAGAAATTGAAAGTTTTTTTAAAAAAATTAATAATTTTCAAGAAGTCTTATCGTTACTACAATCAACTAACCAAAGATCATAAATAGGATTTTCTAACGGAGTAACATCGGGGGAAGAAGAAATCATCCAGCCTTTATAAATATTAGTATTTTCATTATTGATAGTATCGTATACATCTATCAAAACATAGTCTTCAGGAATTTCAGTTGGAGGAGTGCTACCGCAATACAAAACTTCAATATTTAAAGTTTCCCATGATATTTTCGAACTTACCAAAATATCCTTAGTAGAAACTTTATTAGTAGTCTTGTTTAATAACTTAAAAGAAGCATATTTTTTTTCAATAGTCTCAGCAGAAACAGTTAACGGTAAGAGAAAAAAAAATGTTACTCTAATTAGGAGTCCAAGATTTATATTCTTCTTCTTTTTTTTCTGGGTCATAATTTTTTGAAAGAGGATGAGATGATGGGAAATATGCATCACTAGTACCAGTCATATTTGGTTTATGATTTTTTTGCCATTTATATTTATGCGAATAGTCAAGTGGAGGATTATCAATCGATTTGTGAAGCCAGGCATGCCAATGCGGTGGAATATTTGAGGCTTCTATTTCGCCATTAAAAATTACCCATCTTTTTGCTTTCAAATTTTTAAAATCTTTAGAGCTGCAGTAATATTTATTTCCTAATTCATCACTACCAACTAAGTTGCCCTTAAACCAAGTATAAATTTTTGTTCCTAATGACATTAATATTTCTATAAAGATTAATGGACTACTTTCCAATTAATTTTTTTATTAGCATAAAAATTCTTAACCTGAATATCTTTGTAACTAGATAATTCTGTCATAATCCATTCCTCTTTTTCTAATTTAATTTTTTTATCATTAATTGGAAAACTATAATGTTTTGCGCCATTTATTGAACAAAATATCTCTAACTTATCAATTGCATTTTCTTGATCGAAAATTTCTGCATATAATTCTAGTGAGCAAGGAGAGGAAAATATTCCTGGCTTAGATGACATATCTGGTTTTTTTTCTTGAATTGGATGTGGAGCTGAATCAGTACCTAAAAAAAATTTAGAATTATTGTGACATGCTGCTTTTCTTAATTCTATTAAATCTGTTTCGTTTTTAACAACTGGCATACAAAAATGATGGGGATTAATAAAGTCATCATGAAATACATCTTTTTTTGTTAAAAGCATATGGTGTGGTGTGATTGTTCCTGCAATATTTTTATTTTCTTTCACATATTTAACTCCATATGAAGTTGATACATGCTCAAGAGTAATTTTTAAAAGGGGAAATTTTTTTCTAATAATGCTTAATTCATCATCTATAAAATATTTTTCTCTATCAAAAATATCTATATCTTCAGCTACCTTTTCACCGTGTATTAGTAATGGACTTTTTTCCTCTTCTAAAATTTCTAAAAATTTAAAGATTTTCGAAATATCACTAACTCCATGACTTGAGTTTGTAGTTGCATTTGAGGGATAAAGTTTAGACCCAAAGAAAACTTTATTTTGCATACCTTTTCTAAAATCTTCTAAATCTAAATTTTCATTTAAATAACAAGGTATAAGTGGTTCAAAATTATTACTAGATGCTTTATTTAAAAGCTCTTTATAAGCAGAAGCTTTATTAGTATCTGTTATGGGAATTTCTGTATTTGGCATTGCCACACATCTATTATTTATTCTTGAGGAGAAATTAGTAACCATTTCTAACATGTCACCTTCTCTAAAATGTACATGCCAATCATCAGGCTGAATTATTTCAATATTTTTATTCACAATAATTATTTTTTTGTAATGTAGAATAAATCTTTTCTACGCTTATAGAGTCCATATAAGACTTTGTTTTATCAATATTTAAACTTTTAAAATAGTCATAGCTTTCATTTGTTCTTATAACTTGTGAATCTTGCATAAATGGACCATAAATCATATCATTTGTTGGGCCAAATAATACTATAGACTTTAATTTTGTGGCTGAAGCCATATGTGATAATCCTGAATCATTTCCAATAAATAATTTTGATTTCTTCATATAAGCAGCAGTTTGAGTCAATGATGCACCAAATAAATTAATTATCTTATTACTATCAATATTTTTTGTTATTTCATTTAAATAATTTTCTTCTTCTGACTTTGAACCAACTAAAATAAATTTAATATTTTTATTTTGAGATAAAATTTTGATTAATAGTGAATTATAATTTTTAATACTCCAAATTTTTGGTTTCCAATTTCCACCTGGAAATATAACAAAATATTTAAATTCATCAGACAAATGTTTTGTAACTATTTCTTCTTCTTCTGTATTTGTCTCAATGAACAAATCTGAGCAATCAAATTTAAAGTAATTAGATAATTGCTGTACATGGTTTAGATTAGATTTTTTTTTAAAAATAAATTTTTGCTTATGTTTTAAAAAATATGATAACAATGAACTTCTAAAATCAATAATTATATCCCACTTCTTTCCATAACAATTAGAAATTATATCTAACCAATGCATATTGTATCTTTTTTTTGAAACAGTGATTATGTTTTCTACAGATTTAAAGTTTTTGAAAATTGATTTAGCAGATGGACCAATTACAAATGTAAATTTAGTTTCAGGATATTTATTACTAAAATAATTTATTACTCCAGTTGATAGAATTGTATCTCCAATAAGATTTGATGAAATAACAAGAATTTTCACAGAAATATTACACTTTTAATATATTCAATATATATTTAGATAATTATGAAAGATAAATACTTTTTTCATCATCTGAATTCAAGATTTTTTGAGATTTCTGGAAAAGATAGTAAATCATTTATTCAAAATCTAATTACTAATGACATTGAAAAATGTAACGATGGATCAATTATTTATTCATGTCTATTAACACCTCAGGGAAAATTTTTAGCAGATTTTTTTATATTCAATATAAATGAAAACTATATTTTTGAAACTAATGATAAATTTTATAGTAATTTAATAGGACGATTAAAAATTTATAAACTTCGCTCTGATATAGAAATTGAAGAAATTAATAATCTACATTCTTATTCATTATTTAATATAGATTATGAAGGTGATTATAATGTTTATTTAAATGATCCTAGAAATATCAACTTAGGTAAAAAACTTATAACAAATAAAAAAATTTTAATTGAAAATGATAGATTGAAAGAAATTAATGAAACAGAATATCATGAAATTTTAATTAATTATACAACACCCTATTCACCATTTGATATTTTAGAAAATAAATCTTTATTATTAGAAAATAATTTTGATAATTTAAATGCTATTGATTGGGATAAAGGATGCTATGTGGGTCAAGAAATTACTGCAAGGATGAAATACCGTGGATTACTCAAGAAAAAACTTTACGCTTTAAAAATTAAAAGTGGAGATGTGCTAGAGGGAGATGAGTTGATAGTTGATAATAAAAAAATAGGTACAGTTGTATCAAAAGCAAATTCAAATATTTTTGCAGCATTAAACATTAATTTTGTTAATGAAATAAAAAATAAAAATCAAAATTTAGTAATTAATGATTCATTATCTTTTGATTTTTTAAACTGAAAATTTTTTTCTATAAAAGCTTACTGGAATTATTAAAATCATAAAAATTATTAACATTGGAACAAATATGTTATTAATTCCATAGTTGTTTGCTATAAATCCTAATGAAGCTGGAGCCCCTATAAATGTTCCGTAAACTGCAATTGAAATTATTGTTATCCCTACTCCACTGTCAATTCCCTCAATTTTTCCAGCTAAACTATATGCGATAGGAACAATTGAAGATGCTCCGATACCTAATAATGCAAAACCAATAATAGCTGCATAAATACTGTTGAAATTAGATAAAATTATTAAACTTATAATCGTCGATAAAAATAAAAAGAAAATCAAAAGAAAAACTCCGATTTTATCTCTTACCCAATCACCACTAAATCTTCCGATAACCATAAAAATATTAAAACTTAGAGTTGCTAAGCCGATATAGAAGCCATCAACTTGAATAAAATCTCTCATATAGAGAGCTCCCCATGCATCAACACTTCCTTCAGTTAGAGCATTTGCCATTGCAATTAATGCTAATAAAAAAATAAGTAAGGGCCAAATAAAAAATATATTTTTTTTACTGGAGTCTTCTGATTTTGTTTCAACTTGTGACTCTAAACAAAGTACAAAATACAAACTCAAAGGAAGAAGAATGATGACATACAAAAGTATATTAAAAATAAAAGAATAATTCCACTCTAGTAAAAAGCTTGTAATTAGAGATCCAAATAAAACTCCAAGACTCCAAAATGCATGAAACCCTGACATCATTGATTTTTTTTCTCTAACTTCTAAATTTGATGCATAAACATTGCATGCTATTTCGAATGCACCATAACTCATACCAAAAACAAATGAGAAAACCATAAAAAGCCATAACTCTTGAATGAAAGGTACTGGCAACCACAAACAACCTTCAGCAATTAAGGTGCATGTTAAAATAGATTTTGTAGAAGTTTTAAGAATAAGAGCATTTGCAAAAATCATTGCAACGATTGATCCAATTGCAAATGATAACATAATATATCCAACACCAACATAATCAGTTTGAAGTTGATCCTTTATGGTAGGTATCCTAATAGCCCATAAACCTACATAACAGGCAGTTATAAAAAAAATAATTTTTATTGCATGAATATCACTAACTTTTTTCATACAATTTTATTAATTAAAATATTTTTTGTAATATTCAGATAAATTTTCGATAGAAACTCTTTCCTGTTTCATAGTATCCCTATCCCTTACAGTAACACTTTTATCTTCTAGAGTTTCAAAATCTACAGTTAAACAAATTGGTGTTCCTATTTCATCATGTCTTCTATAATTCTTACCAATGTTTCCTGAATTTTCTAAAACAACTCTACCCAATCCCAATTTTTGTAGATTAGATTTTATTTCTTTAGATAAACTCACTAATTCCTCATTATTCTTTTTGAGAGGAATAACTGCAGCTTTAATAGGTGAAAGATGAGGTTTTAGAGATAAAAGAATTCTTTGATTATCCTTATCTAAATTTTCTTCACGATAAGCTTCATTTAACAAAGCAAGAACTCCTCTATCAACACCAGCTGATGGCTCAATTACGTAAGGAATATACCATTTTTTTTCTTCTAAATCTTGAATAGCTAATTTAGTAGTTGAAGAGGAGTTTTTCATAACTTCTGATGTAATTTTAAAATCGTTTTGATTTTTAGTATGAGAGCCTAAGTCAAAGTCAGTTCTATTGGCTACCCCTTCTAGTTCCTCTTCACCGTGAGGAAACACATAATTGATATCAACAGTTCTTTTTGAGTAGTGAGCAAGTTCATTTTTTTCTACTTCAATTTTTTTTAAATTTTCTTTTTTTATGCCTTGATTAACCCACCATTCTATTCTTTTATTTATCCAATATTCATGCCATTCATCATCAGTACCTGGTTTAACAAAAAACTCTAATTCCATTTGTTCAAACTCTCTAACTCTAAAGATAAAATTACGAGGTGTTATTTCATTTCTAAATGCTTTTCCCATTTGTGCGATACCAAAAGGAACAGTTCTAGAAGTTGAATCTAATATATTTTTAAAATTAGTAAAAATTTGCTGACATGTTTCTGGTCTTAAATATGCGAATGACGAACCATCATCTACTGGCCCAATTGCAGTTTTAAACATTAAATTAAAGGGTCTTGGTTCAGTCAAATCTTTAACTTTACAATCAGGCAATAGTCCTCCTCTTGGGCATTCACTATTTTCTAACTGATCTGCTCTAAATCTAGCTTTACAAATCTTACAGTCTACAAGTGGATCTGAGAAAGTATCTTCATGACCGGAATGTTTTAATACAACTGGCGCACTTAAAATACTTGCATCCAATCCCTCAGTGTCATCTCGCTCATAAACCATTGATTTCCACCAAGCTTGTTTAAGATTATTTTTTAACTCGACTCCCATTGGTCCATAATCATATAAACCTTTGATACCGCCATAGATGTCATTTGATTGAAATAAAAAACCTCTTCTTTTGCAAAGAGAAACTAACTCTTCCATTGTTTTTGCAGTCATATAACTCTTAATCTTTTGGTTTATATTCTTTCGTTCTTGGATCTTTCTCTAAATCGATTACTGAGTCATTATTTACTTTATTATTAGTGAATTTGTCTTGTTTTTTTTTCTTAAACCTTAAAAATAATAAAATAGAGGCTAAAATTACAACTAAAACTAGAAATTTCATTACAAACCAAACCTAGAAAACATAATTCGTTCTTCAATTTTATTTAAAATTTCATCAGAGTTAAATATTGAAGAAGAAAACCTACGTTGTAAAAATGATTTTTTTTGACTGATCATTTTAATTTTAATTTTTTTTCCAAACTTTTCTTCTAAAATTGGTTTTAATGCACCAATACCATCTGCTAAACCTAAACCGATAGCTTTGTTACCGACCCAAAATAAACCAGAAAAGATATCGTCTAATTTACTCTGATCAAGCTTTGAACCTCGTCTATCTTTTACATAACTAATAAAATTATCATGAATTTGTTCTTGAATATTTTTTAATCTATCAATGTCTTCTTGTTTTTCTTCTTTGAAAGGGTCAAGAAAACTTTTACTTTTTCCAGATGTATAAACTCTTCTTTCAATTCCAACTTTTTTTAAAAGATCTACAAAACCAAAACCTGGTGAAATAACACCAATGGATCCAATAACAGAGTTTTGATCAATATATATCTCATCGGCAGCACATGCTAACCAATACCCACCAGAAGCTGCAACATCTTCAACAAATGCTAAAACTTTTTTATTTTTTTCCTTTGCTAAATCAATGATCCTTTTTGCAATTAAAGAGGACTGTGTAGGAGAGCCTCCAGGTGAATTAATGATCAAACATACAACGGGAGATTTTTTATCAGCAAATAACTTATCAATTAATTTTTCTAAATTATTTATTGCTAAACCAGAGCCTGTTAAGCCTGACTGTGATGATATAATGCCAGATAAACGTAAAACAGGTATAGAAGTATTCTTCGAAAATATCCTTTTAAACATAATATCTAATAACAAATGTTAATCTTTTCTTAAAGCGTTATGTAGCATTTGTTTGTAATTTTGGTAATTTGAGTTTAAGTGCGTCAATTAAGTTAATGAATTAACATAATATTCTAATAGTTAATCAATATGGATAATGTACTTCCACTTAGAAAAAAAGATTTTTCATTTGAAGATGAAATCAGAGAATTAACAGAACTATGCAAAGAAGATCTAATATCTGTAAATACCATAATTCTTGATAAATTAGATAGTAATGTTCCTCTAGTTCATGAAGTTGGAAAATATCTTATCTTATCAGGTGGAAAAAGACTACGACCCCTTTTAACTGTTTCAAGTTTTCATATGACAAGAAATGAAACTAGTGAAATTAGAAATAAAATGAATCATATCGGTCTATCTGCAGCAGTGGAATTTATTCACACAGCAACACTATTACATGATGATGTAATAGATGAAAGTAAACAAAGAAGAGGAAAGCCAACAGCAAATGAGAAATGGAAAAATAAAACAAGTGTATTAGTTGGTGATTTTTTATTCAGCAGAGCTTTTCAATTAATGACAAAATATGGCAATACTGAAACGTTAAAGATATTAGCTGATACTAGTGTTGTAATTTCTGAAGGAGAGGTTTTAGAACTTGCCAATGATAAAAATTTAGAAATAAATGAAAATGTTTATTTTGAAGTTGTAAATGCAAAGACCGCCTCTTTATTTAGTGCAGCATGTCAAGTTGGATCAATTAGTGGTCTTGGAACAGAAGCCGAGGTTAATTCATTAAAATCATTTGGAACAAACTTTGGCATGACTTTTCAATTAATTGACGATGCTATTGATTATTCTTCAAACAAAAAAATATTAGGAAAAAATACTGGAGATGATTTTAAAGAAGGTAAGATTACTCTTCCAATAATATTAGCATATGGAAGATCAAATGATAAAGAAAAAAAGTTTTGGGAAAGAACAATATCTGATCTTAACCAAAATGATGGTGATTTTGAAATGGCATTAGAAATAATTAATAAATATCAATGTATTGAAGATACTCTTACAAGAGCAAATCACTTTTCAAATGTAGCTGTAGACTCAGTTGATATATTTAAAAATAACATTTACAAAGAAAAATTAGTATCTCTTGTTTCAAAAAGCGTTTCAAGAATTTATTAATTAATATTCCTCATAAGATTTTACCTCTACTAATTCAGAGCCAAAGGTTTTATTTATATCATTTTTTACTTTTGCTCTTTCATCATTGGTAAAATAGACACTTCTAGCTAGATCAATAAATGTTTGATCAAATAATCTTTTTCTTTCACACTCCCTAATATCATCTTCTATATCCCACAATTTAGAATTTATATTTACTAGCGCTAGAAGAAATTCATTTATTTTGTCTTCAGAAATATATTTCTTTAATGTTTTCTGAAGAAATTCTAATTCTTTATTTACATGTTGAAGTTTTATTGAATCAGAGATGTTTTTCTTTTTAATCATTAAAATAGATATTTTATCTACTAATTCGCCTAAGGAGATTGGAGTATTAATTAACATTAGATTATATTATAATTCTTATCATATCTTATTATATCATTTTCATCGAGAATTTCTCCATACCACATTTCGATGATTATCAAATCTTTAGAACCTTTGTTAGCAATTCTATGAAAGGCGCCTTTAGGAATAAAAATATTTTCATTTTCTACAAGATTTATAGTTTTTCTATCTAAAGTAACCTCAACTTCACCTTCTGCAACGAGCCAATGTTCTGACCGATGCTCATGATTTTGTAAAGACAACATTCCACCTGGTTTAATAAAAAGTTTTTTGACAAGAAATCTTTTTCCAGATTTTAAAATTTCATAGTATCCCCAGGGTTTTTGAACAATAGAATTCATTATGAATGTTTATTTATATATTATATATCTATTTTTAAATGATAAAAATTTCACCATCTATATTATCAGCTGATATACTCAAATTAGAAGAAGAAGTTATACATTTAGATAAGAATGGCGCTGATTATATTCATATAGACATCATGGATGGTCACTATGTCCCCAATATTACTTTTGGACCAAATATAGTTAAATCATTAAGAAAGGTTACTTCTAAAATTTTAGATGTGCATCTTATGATTAAACCAGTAAAGCAATATATTAATAATTTTGTAGAAGCAGGCTCAAATATCATTACTTTTCATCCTGAGGCTGATGATAACCCAGAAGAAATTATTAAAATGATAAGTGATGCTGAAATTAAAGCAGGAATTGCCATACACCCTAATGTAAATGTTGCAGATATTGATCATTTATTTAGTAAAGTGCAACAAATAATAGTTATGACAGTCACACCTGGTTTTGGCGGTCAAAAATTTATGCATGAGCAAGTGCAAAAAATTAAAGATTTAGATGAAATTAGAAAAAATAATAATTATAACTATGAGATAGCTGTTGATGGTGGAGTAAATAATGAAAATGCAAAAATATGTAAAGATAATGGAGCTAATGTGTTAGCAGTAGGATCTTATCTATTATCTCAAAATCAAAATAACTATAGTAAAATTATAAATTCCTTAAGATAATGGACTGGGATAAATTAAAATCATTTTACGAAATTGCAATCTCAAGAAGTATTTCTAAGGCAAGTGCTAAACTAAATATCAGTCAATCCGCGCTTAGTAGACAAATACAAGATCTAGAATACGATTTAAAGACACCTTTATTTATAAGACATCAAAAAGGTGTAAGGTTAACTGAGCAAGGTGAAAATTTATTTAATACAGTAAATCAAATTAATTTCTCAATTTCAGATTTTGAAAAAAAATTATTAGATAAAAAAACTAAACCAGTAGGTAAATTAACCGTAAGCACAACTGTTGGTTTTGGATCAGCATGGCTCACACCAAGAATAACCAAATTTTCTAATCAATATCCAGAGATAGATGTAAGTTTAGTTATGAGTGACGAAGAAGTTGATTTATCTGCAAGAGTTGCTGATGTTGCAGTTCGAGTAAAAAAACCGACTCAAGCAAATTTAATTTTTAAAAAATTTGTTAATTTCCATAACCATATTTATGGTTCTACAGATTATTTACAGAAAAGTGGAATACCAAGAAATGTAAATGATCTAGATAAACATGATTTAATTTGCTTTGGAGCTGGATTACCTTCTCCTGTTTCAAATATTGATTGGATATTAAAAATTGGAAAAGAAGGAACAAAAAGACGACCTAAATTTAGAGTAAATAGTATTTACGCGATGTCACTTGCAATTGAAAAAGGTGGGGGTTTAGCATCTTTACCTGATTACATGGTTGCAGACAAACCTCAGCTTGTACGCGTTCTACCAAACTTAGAAGGTCCATCATATCAAACATACTTTGTTTATTCTGAATCTTTTAAAAATGATAGAAGACTTGAAGTTTTTAGGGATTTTTTATTTAATGAAGCTAAAGATTGGCATTATTAGTCTTTGACTTAATTTTTTATTTTTGTATACCGTATCTACAATATGGGATATCCAAAAAAACATAGAGGCAGACGCAAAAGAGGCTCAAAATACAGAAGAAATAAAAAGCGTCAAAAGAAGAAATAATTAATACTTACAGCTTCTTTTTTAAATAATAATTCGGTCTATATATATTCAATGTTTAAATTTTTCACTGACCCAAAATGGTATGCCTGGGCTTATATTGGTTCTGCAGTGATATTAACTTCAATATGGGTACAAGTACAAATTGATGTTCTCATCAATGAATGGTTTGGTGAATTTTATGATATGATCCAAAAAGCTCTTGGAACACCTAACGCTATAACTATGCAGGAATATATGGGAGGTCTATTAAGCTTTGCTCAACTTGCTGCAATTTCAATTGCACTAGGATTGGCAATATCTTTTCTTACTTCACATTTTCTTTTTAGATGGAGAACTGCAATGGTTGAGTGGTACCACAGTGTGTATGACCAAGCAAGAACCATCGAAGGAGCAAGTCAAAGGGTTCAGGAAGATACTATTAAATTCAGTAGAATTATGGAAGGGCTTGGAACAAGTTTGATTGAATCCGTTTTAGTTCTTGTAGAATTTTTCCCACTCTTAATGACACTATCTGTTGGTATTCCAATTTTATGGTTTGGTGATTGGCAATATGGATTAGTATCTGGAGCTTTCATTTGGGCAGTTGGAGGAACAGTTTTGATGATTGTTTTAGCATGGCTATTACGACTTGTTGGAATTGAATATGATCTTCAAAAAAAAGAAGCTGCCTACAGAAAAATATTAGTTATTGCTGAAGATGATGGAAGTATTAGACCAAAATCGTTGGATGAGCTTTTTCAGGGTGTTAGACAAATTCATTTTAAGAGTTATCTTTATTATCTCTATTTCAGCATTGGTAGATTAGCATATTTACAGGCTAACGTCCTTGCAGCCTATGTTTTCTTAGCACCGGCAATTGTTGCGGGAGTTATGACACTTGGTGTTATGCAACAAATAATTAGAGCATTTGGAAGAGTAGAAGGTTCTTTACAATACTTATTTAGAGCATGGCCAACAATAATAGAATTAGCAAGTGTATACAAAAGATTGAGAGAATTTGAGAATAAAATAGAAAAAAACATTCAGGGTGAAAAAACTGGTATAGTACGTTAGTGATTTTTCTAGCGTTTATTATTATTCCAATAATAGAAATAAGTATTTTTATAACAATTGGTTCCAATATTGGAATCTTAAATACTATCGCAATTATACTAACCACTGCTTTAGTAGGAATATTTCTTGTGCGAAGACAAGGGATCAAATTGTTATTTGATGCACAACGCAACTTATCACAAGGTGTAATGCCCACCGAAGAAATCAAAGGAGGTATTTTTTTATTAGTATCAGGGTTATTATTGATTACTCCTGGTTTCTTTACTGATTGTATTGGTTTTGCTGTCTTCTTAAAACCTGTTCAAAATTTAATTGCTAATCAAGCTAAAAAATATTTTAATTCACGTATTCGCTATTAGAGGGTCAATTTTTTTTATTAATTCTTTTAATATTAATACTAATTTTTGATTTGCAGGCTCTTCAATTTTTTTAAGTGGAGGTAAAACAATATTCCAATCAGGAATATTATCAACAATTGAAAAATATGCTTTCATTAAACTTATTGGTTCATGCGAAGTAATAACTTGACGAATTTGCTGCAGTAGATTTTGTAAATCAGAAAAATTTTTAATGCTACTCTCATTTTTATGATTATTTAATATAAAGCTCAGTAATTTGCCACATACATTAGTACCAGCTGTAATTGCTCCTGCTCCTCCTCGCTTACATATATTTAATGCTAAACTATCATGACCACAAAATACGGCAAAATCATTAAAATATTTTATAACTTTCATCATTCTATCGCTATCCCCGCTTGAGTCCTTTAATCCCACAACGTTATTTGGATAAAGTTTTAATAAAATTTCAATCATCTTAAAATCAATTGATACGTAAGAATTTTGAGGGATATGATATAAAACATATTGTAGATCACTCTCACCTACTCTTTCAATAATATTGCGATAATAATTTATGACACCTTCATTTGTAACATTCTTATAATAAAAGGGAGGAAGTAAAAGAACAGCTCTGACTTTGTGACTGGCAGCATGTTTAGTCATATCAATTGCATCATTCAAGGATGAAGATCCTGTTCCAGGCATAAGAATATTAGGATCGATACGATTTGATACTAAAAAATCTAGATGATCTTTTTTTTCTTGAACTGAGAAACTATTAGCTTCTCCAGTAGTACCAAATATTGCAAGGCCGTCATGTCCTTGTCTCATTAAATATTGGCAATGACGAAGATATAAATCCTTGTTAATCGATAGATCATTTTTGACAGGTGTTAGTGCAGCACTAAAGACACCAGATATTTTATGCATAAAAATATAATAAGATAAATCCTAGTAAAACTCTATAAATAATAAATATATTAAAGGTTGAACTTTGAATTATTCGCATCATGATGTTAATTGATACTAGAGCAGTAATACACGCAACAAATGCTGCAAATAATGATTGGTATAAATTTATATTTACCTCAGCACTGCTCATTAAATCAAAACTTGTTAAAACTAATGATGCTAAAATAATCGGAATAGATAAAAGCATAGAAAAAATTGCTGCAGATGATCGATCAATTCCTAAAAAACGCGCTCCAGTAATTGTAACACCTGCTCTACTTGCCCCAGGTATAAATGCTAATACTTGAAATGCACCAATGATAAAGGCTTGCACATAACTCATATTTTTCCAAGAAGATATTTTCATCTTAAAATGATCTGCTACAAATAATAAAGCAGCAAAAACAACACTTGATACTGCAACAACTTTGATATCTCGAAAATATAATTGAACAAAATCAAAAATAAAGAATCCAACTATAACCGCAGGTATTGTTGCAATAATAATTTTAATTAAGTTATCATTGTTAGAAAGCTGAAAGGAGAAAAAACTTTTAATTAATATTGTTATATGAGATCGTAAATAAATTATAACTGCTAATAATGTTCCAACGTGAACAGCAACATCAGTAAAAAGACCTTGATCTTGCCAACTCGTTAATTCTGATACAAGAACTAAATGCCCAGAAGAACTAATTGGCAAAAATTCAGTAAAACCTTGGACAATGCCAATAATAAAATATTGAAGCTCAAACATTAACCAAAGATTATTTTGCTCAGTTCCTTACCACTTGGAAGGGGTTCAGCATTTTTATTAGAAAAATATTTCTCCATAAAATTTAAATAGACATTGTAATCTTTTAAAATTTGCATTTTTTGAGCTTTATTTTCATCATCACTGTCTTCCATTTTAACTAACTCTGTATCAGTTTGTGACATTGCTTCAGGTATTGTTGTAAATGGTCTTTCTTGGTTAATAACTAACCTTTCATGTAACTCTCGATGAACCATTTTAAAATCTTCTTTTGATAAAGTTTTTGGACTTTCATCAAATATAAGTCTTTTTAAAATAAAGTTTGCTCTTGGCTCTTTAATTGAAAGAGCAATTTTATATTTTTCATTCCAGTCATTCTGTTCATGAAATTTAGCTATTTCTGTTGATTGTTTAAAATCAAGAAAAGCATTTGCTGCACTTTCAGGAAATACATTATCTTGAGATTTTTCATCCTCTTTTTCAATACGTCTATCAATTTCCATAAGTTTAAACTTGTCTGCTAAATCTTTATTTTTGAACACTATTTTCGCTCTTTCATTAAGAACATCTGAACCAATTTCATCGTAAGGCTCGTAATTAGCAGCAATCTTGCCTGGTAGAATAATAGGATGCTGGTTAGTAATAACGTATCTATTTTTTCTTTTGATCAGTTTTTTAAATTCCTCAGAATTAGCTTCTAGTAATGGTGTTGGATCATGAGCTAAATCGATTGTGTGAAACCAACCATTATACTGAGATTCACATACCATCGACAATGCTTGAAGTTTAATTCTTCCCCCAAAACTCGTCATAAAACAAAAACCTTTATTTTTATTTATATATTCAATGGCATCTTCTTTACTCATTGTCATTTGAAGATGACTCCAATTAGTAGTGTCTGCTTCGTTAATATATTTTGTCAGAGCAATTGATGTCTTAACATCTGAAAATGCATCGTGAGCAAATTCAACAGGCAAGTTGTTCATCTCTGCAATTTTTTCTAATTTAAAACTAGGATTACCTCTTTCTGTTAAAGGTGTTTTTATACTTGATGGGTTGATGGCATATAAACCTCTTGCTAAATTTAATGTATCGCCCCTACTCTTTCTTGTTACATAAGGATAAAACATATGACTAAACAAATTGTATTCGAGAACTGATTCATCAAACTCTATTATGTTGTGACCTATAAAAGTAGAACTTGGATCATCTTTTTTCCATTCATCAAAAGTTTCATTAATTTTTTTCATTAATTCGTAAGATGATTGAGGAGCATCAAGTGCCTCTCTCATTCCTTTAAGCGTTGTTATTAAAGCACCAGGTTGAGAAATCACTGATGTTCGAGGTCTGCAGAACTCATTCATATTTTGATTTGTTTGATTAAACTTGGAGTCAGTAACTATTGCAGCAATTTGCATTATCTGCTCCCATTTTGGAGTAGTACCAAAAGCAGTTGGATATTCTTTCTTACCTCTTCCCGATGTTTCTAAATCGTAAAATATATATTTTGACACTGATAAATAACCTTATTGGTATTTATAGACTATTAATTATCTCTTTTGGACCAATAAAAATGATAGAAAAGAGTAGCTGCGATAGCAACAAAAAGAGAGATAAAGGCTACGTAAATTATAGTTGCGATTGCCCAGTAAGCTACGGCTATTAAAAGACCAATAGCTGTTATCCCAGCCCAAAAATAGATCAGTCTTTCTAAAAATAATTGCATATTGATTCTATTATACAATAATTATAGAAGTTTATCAATTTCCTCTCTAGAAGGCATGGAATTTGCTGTTCCAATTTTCGTCGTTGATAAACCAGCTGTTGCACTGGCAAATTTAAGAGCATCTTTAATATTTTGACCTTCGGTAAGTGCCGCAGCAAAACCTGCATTAAAAGCATCGCCGGCACCAGTGGTATCCACTACTGGATTTGAAAGATTAGCTATAGGTAAAGAGAATTTTTCTTCACTGTTAGCAAAAAAAGCTCCCTTTTCTCCAAGAGTTATAACGACATTTTTAATACCTTTATCTAATAATTGCATAGCAGCTTTCTCAGCATCCTCGTGTGTTTCAACATCGTGATCGACATAAAAACTAGCTTCCGTTTCATTTGGTGTAAAATAATCAATCATAGGAAATAAGGATTCATCTATTTCAGCTGCTGGCGCAGGATTTAAAATTGTTTTGACATTTAAACTATGTGCTTTTTTTAATGCATAGGTAACAACATCCTTTGGCGCCTCTAATTGTGTAAGAAATATACTTGAGTTTTTAATTGCTTCTTCTGCTTTATCTATATCTTCAATAGTGATTGCACCTGCTGCACCAGGAAAAACATTTATAGCATTAGCTCCTGTTCCTTCATTAACAAGTATGCCAGCAGCACCAGTAGAATTATCTTTAGAAATATTTACATTACTATAATCAACACCAGAATTTTTGTAAATTTCTGTTGCCATAGAGCCAAATTGATCATCACCAATCTTTGAAATAAAAAAAGTTTTTGCACCTGCCTTAGCCGCAGCTACAGCTTGGTTTGATCCTTTTCCGCCAGGACCAATAACAAAATTTTTACCAAGAATAGTTTCACCCTCAACGGGAATTTTTTCTCCAAAAAAAACGAGATCAGCAACAAAAATACCAAGAATACTAATCGACATAATTATTTATCGATTATCCAAACAGTTCCATCTGGTTTAATAACACCTTTTGTTAAAATAAAATTACAGTAAGGTCGTCTTTCACTTGTCGTAATATATGCATAGGTTGATCTTGATTGCTTATAAAATTCTTGTCTTTCGTATGAACCTATTTTCCAATGATCTCCTGATACTTCCTTAATTGCATCAATTACTTCTTTGTTCGCATCATTAATTTCATCTGGTTGATTATCAACTTCCATTCGGTGAACAGCTGAATCTACGAAACTATCCAATGGAAAAACAGATAAAACAGCTCTCATTACAGTTGTCATATCAAGTCCATCTAATCGGTGAACTCTATTGTGGTTCGAATGAGCAGGATAATTAATATCAGATATAACGAGTCTATCACCATGACCCATTTCACGTAATGTTTTTAATATATCAGGACTTAAAATAGGATCGACGTTAATTAACATATTTTTAGTATATCACTCTCCGTAAGGGATCCAAATATTTTTTACTTGTGTACTTTGATATAAAAACTCTTCTAAGAAATCTTCTTCTTTGGAAGACCAATCAAGATTTTTTGATTGTGGACACCAAGTTCTTTTCAAATTTGATGTTGTGCTTTGGATAACCTTCAGACGCTCATTATTATTTTCACTAAAAAACCAAATACCATCAATATTTTCATGCTCAGATAAGATTTTATTCAAACTATTTTGTTTAGTTGTAAGGATATTGATATACCCAGCTGGAACATCAGAAGTTTCAAGTAGTTGATATAATTCTGTTGCTAAAAGAGATGTCTTTTGACCTGGAACAATAATACTAGCATTTCCAGTTGCAAAATTTGATCCTAATGTAGTTATTAAACTTAATAGTGGATAATCATCATTTAAAATATTTGCAACAACTCCTATCGGTTCTTTAACAGCTAGTGTTAAACCTCTTATAGGAGGATTATGAATAGAGCCTTCAAACTTATCAGCCATAGCACCGTAATAAAATAATCTTTCAATTGATTGATCAAATTCTTTTTCGGAATCTTTTTGTGAAATACCAATTAGAGATGATAGTAAATTAGAAAAGGTATTTTTTCGATCTTGTAAATTTTCAGCTAAGTAATAAAGAATTTGCGCTCTATTAAAATTAGTGGAAGATTTGCTAACTGCTTTAGATGCAACCTCAACGGTATCTCTTACATCTTTGCGATTTGCGTTTGGAACATCACAAATAAAATTGTTTTTAGCATCATAAGAAGAAAAGGAATAACCACTATCAGGTCTCTTTTGTTTACCTCCAATATATAATTTTGGAGTTCTATCGATAGAATTAGATGATTGACCTTTAGATGATTTTTTTCCTCTTTTTGACTTAGAAAGAGGAAGTGGTAATTTTGAATATGCTCTAATACCCTCCGAACCACCTTCTCTTCCAAAACCACTTTCTTTGTATCCCCCAAAACCACACGCAGCATCAAATAAGTTTGTAGAATTTATCCAGATGACTCCAGCTTTTACTTTTGGAGCAATATCTAATGCTAAATTAATATTTTCTGACCAAATACTTGCCGCAAGTCCGTATGGAGTATTATTGGCAATGGATACAGCTTCACTAGGTGTTCTAAATGTCATTGTTGTTAAAACTGGTCCAAATATTTCTACTTGAGCAATAAAAGATGACGGTGTTACATTTGTAAATAAAGATGGAGGATAAAATAAACCATTTGTTGGACATGACCATGAAGGCTGCCATAATTTATTTCCATCCTTTTGTGCCTTATTTACTAAAGAATTAATTTTTTTAAGTTGGACAGGCGCAACTATAGCTCCAATATCAATAGACTTATCTAATGGATCACCAACACGAAGTTTTTCCATTCTTTTCTTAAGTTTTTGGATAAATTTTTTCTCAATACTTTCTTGTAATAAGAGTCTTGATCCAGCACAACATACTTGACCTTGATTAAACCAAATCGCATCAACAACACCTTCTACTGCACTATCTAGATCAGCATCTTCAAAAACAATAAAAGGTGATTTGCCTCCAAGTTCCATTGTCATTTTTTTATCTGGATTAGTATTTGTTTGAATTATTTTCTTTCCAACTTCAGTTGATCCAGTAAAGGCAATTTTTTTAATATCTTTATGCGATGTTATATGTTCACCAGTAGAACCATCTCCTGTAATAATATTAATTACACCTTGTGGAATTTTAGCTTTTTCACAAAGTTCAGCAAAATAAAGCGCTGTTAAAGAAGTATACTCTGCAGGCTTTAAGACTACTGTATTGCCAAGAGCAATTGCAGGAGCAATTTTCCAAGCTAACATTAATAATGGAAAGTTCCACGGTATAATTTGCCCTACAACACCTATAGAGTTATCAGAGTTGTTTGTATTCCTAGCAGCCCACCCAGCATGATAATAAAAATGTCTAGCAACAAGCGGAATATCTATATCTCTTGTTTCTCTTATAGGCTTACCATTATCAATGGTCTCTAAAACAGAAATAAACCTTGAATTTTTTTGTATGAGACGTGCAAGGGCATATAAATATTTTGATCGATCAAACGATGAAAGTTTTGACCATTTGACATGAGCTTTTTTGGCAGCACTAACAGCAACATTTACATCTTTTTTTGAAGCAACAGACAATGTTGCTATTTTTTTATTTGTAGAAGGGTTAATTATATTTAATTTTTTTGAGCTAGACGATTTTACAAATTTACCATTAATAAAATGATTATTTGGATTTTTTAAATTTTTTATCCAGCTATTAACTTCTTTACTGTCTTCTAGTGCTGGCCCATAAGATATATTTTGAAAATTTTTAATAATTTTATCCATATTATCCTATTGCAAGTTTCTCTTTATTTGCATATCTGCCACTAGTGTAGTGATAAAGTTGTCTTTCTATATCAATTAATAAACTAGAAGCACCAATTCGCAATAATTTAGGATTAACCCATTCAAATCCTAGTTCTTCTGCTACTAATATTAAAAATTCTAAAACAGATTTGGCCGTTGATATTCCACCTGCAGGTTTAAAACCAATTTTTTTTCCTGTTTTTGTATGAAAATCTCTAATCATTCTCAACATTACAAGACTATTATTAAGATTTGCATTTATACTTTCTTTTCCTGTTGATGTTTTAATAAAATCGGCACCAGCCATCATACAAACCAAAGAAGCTTTTGCTACATTTCGAAGAGTCTCAAGATCACCAACACCAAGAATAGCTTTAATTTTTGTTTTACCTGCTGTTTCTTTAAAACTGCGAACCTCATCATATAATTTTTTCCAGTTATTTTGGAGAACATATCCTCTATTGATAACAATATCGATTTCATCAGCACCATCTTTAATAGAGTCAGAAATTTCTTTTTTTCTAGTCGTATATGATGATAAACCTGCAGGAAAACCCGTAGAAACTGCTGCAATTGGTATTTTGTTTTGAATAAGTTTTGTACAATCTTTTATTAGATGATGATAGACACATACAGCTCCTACTCTTACTGCATTATTTTCTATTCCTAAATCCTGAAGAATATAATCATCAATCGGATTAAGGGCTTTATTACACAGTCTTTCAACTTTTCCAAAAGTGTCATCACCACTTAGCGTAGTAAGATCAATTAAAGTAATAGCTTTTAACAACCAAGCGACTTGAAATTCCTTTTTTACAGTTCTTCTTTTAGTTAAGGTAGATGTTCGACGTTCTACTGCACTCAAATTAATTTGCGTGTTGTTAACCCAGCTTGTATCTAAGTTATAAAATGTTTTCTTTGTCATCGAATTAAATTTTTTCTTCTGTTATTGGTCTACTTAGTAAATTACTTAGTTCTTCTTTTAAATCATGTTGCCTATAAAGTATATTGTATACAGACTCCATTATTGGCATATCAATATTTTTTTTCTGTGAAATATTATAGACTGCTTTAACTGTATAATAACCCTCTGTTACTTCTTGCGATTTTAAAAGATCTAAAAAATTATCATATTTTGAAGAAGCTAATTTAATACCAAACTGTGTATTACGAGAATTTTTAGAGCTACATGTTAAAATGAGATCACCAAGCCCAGATAAACCAAATAATGTATTTTTATCAGCTTTAAATTTTTTTGCATACCTTGTCATTTCTGCAAAGCATCTAGATATAAGTGCACTTTTAGCATTTTCACCTAAATTCAACCCCTCTGCAACACCAGCTGCTATCGCATATATATTCTTTAACGCACCACCTATTTGCGTTCCAATTAAATCATTTGAATAATAAATTCTAAATTGTTTATCAGGTATAAGTTTAGAAATATTCTCAAAATCTTTTTTATCTTTTGTTGCAAGTGTTACTGCAGTTGGTAAACTTTGAGATACTTCATTTGAAAAAGATGGACCTGATAAAATACTCATTGATTTAAAAGGCATCATTTCTTTAAATACATCTGTTAAAAATTTTGATGAAGATATTTCAATTCCCTTAGAACATATAATGATATGATGATTTTTATTATGTAATGATGAATCCTTAATTACCTCCCTAATGTTTTGTGCAGGCAAAGTTATAAATAAAAATTTAACGTTTCTAATTTCTTTTAGTGAGGTGGTAGCAGTGACATTTTCATTAAATGAACTGTATTTTAATTTTGGATTAATTTTATGTTCATTTATTGATTTAACAATTTTTTCATCTCGAGCATAAATGATAACTTTATTTTTGCTTAAAACTCGAGCAAGCGCACTTCCCCAAACACCTCCGCCTAAAATTCCAATTGTCATACGTTTGATCTTTATCCGGTGAGGCAAATGAAGTCAATTTATGGTTTTTGGCCAAAATCTTAGGTATTTTTATAAAAAAACTGCATGATTGATTTTTGGAACTAGTATATGAGGTACCGTATATAAAAAGTATACTTTTTTGGAGGAAATATGAAAAAATTACTTCTAGCTGTTATTGTAAGTTTGTCGACTGTAACGACTGCTGCTTTAGCAGAAATTAAAGTAGGAATTATTCTTGGTTTTACAGGACCAATTGAATCTTTAACTCCTGCTATGAGAGATGGTGCGAGAATGGCATTTGATGAAGCATCAAACTCTGGAAATCTTTTAGGTGGTGAATCAATTACTATCTTAGAAGCTGACTCAACTTGTGTAGATTCTGCTGCTGCAACTGCTGCTGCTGAAGATCTAGTTGCACAAGGTGTAACAGCTATTATGGGTGCTGACTGTTCAGGCGTAACAGGTGCGATTAATGCAAACGTTGCAGTACCAAATGGTATCTTAATGGTATCTCCGTCTGCAACTTCACCAGGTTTAAGTAAAGTTCCTGATAATGGAACTTTTTGGCGTACTGCTCCATCTGATGCAAAAGGTGGTCAAGTATTAGCTAAACTTGCTTTAAGCAGAGGAATTGAAAGTATAGCTGTAACGTATACTAACAATGACTACGGAAAAGGTTTAGCTGAAGTATTTGAAGCTTCATTTGCACGTGGTGGTGGAACAATTACAGCATCTGCTGCACATGAAGATGGTAAGGCAGATTATTCATCAGAAGTTGGTGTTCTTGCATCAGCTGGTGGAGACGCACTACTTGTAATTGGTTATATCGATGATGGTGGAAAAGGAATGATCGAGGCATCTTTAGATTCAGGTGCATTTGACACTTTTGTTCTTTCTGATGGTATGATTGGTCAATCAATTGTTGATAATATCGGTTCAGATCTTGAAGGATCATTTGGTTCTATGCCAGGTGCGATTTCAAAAGGTTCAGCTAAGTTCGGAGAACTAGCAGCTGCTAATGGCATGGATGGAAGTGCTCCATATGTTGGAGAGTCTTATGATGCTGCAGCAATTATTGCTCTTGCAATTCAAGCTGGTGGATCTGCTGATAAGCAATCAATCCTTAACAATATTGCTAAAGTATCTAACGCTCCAGGTATTGTAATTAACCCTGGTCAATTATCATACGGCTTACAAATGTTAGCTGCAGGTAAAGATATTGATTACCAAGGTGCAACAGACGTAGAATTTAATGCGTTTGGTGATGCTGCTGGTGCGTTTAAAGAGTTAGAAGTTAGTGGTGGCGAATTCGTTACTGTTGGCGCTCTTTAATACTTAAAAATTATTTTAATTTAACCCCAGCTTTTAGCTGGGGTTTTTTTATGAATGCCTTACTTTTTCCGGTATAATTCCTTTCGGCCTATATCGTAAAATTAATAATAAAATTAAACCCATAAATAAGTATCTAAAGTAAGGAACACTATCTAGTAAATGTAGTTTTAAAGCATTAGTTGGCTCTAATCCTATTGTAAGTTGATTAATAATAAATGTTGTAAGTGGTGCTGCTTCAATCCAAGAAAACCATATGACAAAACCTCCAAATATCGCACCTAAATTATTTCCACTACCGCCTACAATAACCATAATCCAAATAATAAAAGTGAAACGAAGTGGTCGATATCCTGAAGGTGTAAATAATCCATCTAAAGTAACAAGCATTGCTCCTGCAACACCTACAATTGCGGCTCCTATTACAAAAATAATTAAATGTTGTTTTACAACATCTTTCCCCATAGCATTTGCGGCTGTTTCATTATCTCTTATAGCTCTCATCATTCTTCCCCAAGGTGATAATTGGGCTTTGTTGGCAAAATAAAAAATTATCAACATAACAATCAAAAATAAAATAGCGTAAGATAATTTTACAAATATGCCTGAACCATCAATTATAAGATTGTTTAATACTTGTTGTCTATCACTTACATCAATAATGTTATTTAACTTTGATGAATTAAGATATGTAACTAAATTTATAAACCAATCAGCATTTTGCAAATCAATTTCATAAGGAACTGGCCTCTTTAAACCGATTACATTTTTTACCCCTCTAGATAACCATTCTTCATGTTTTAAAACACTAACAACTATTTCTGAAATACCAAGAGTAACAATAGCAAGATAATCTGATCTTAATCCGAGAGCTACTTTACCAATTACAAAAGCGACACCTGCAGCAAATAAACCTCCTACAATCCAAGAGAAAATTATTGGTAGTCCAAGACCACCTAAAAACCCTGCTATTGCAGGATTAACATCTTCAATATTATGTGTAGCATTTAAATAAAAGTGTCTGATAATTAAAATACCAAAAAAAATTATTAGTGAATTTAAAATGTACCTATTTCTTTTTTGAATTACTGTTTTATTAATATACATTACAGCTATCACCAAAACGAATAGCAAAGCAAAACTAATACCTAATCCTCTACCTCCAACCTGCCATGACTCTGCAATGGGAGGATAAGAAACAAGCACTGCTGCTAATCCACCCATCGCAAGAAAACCCATTACACCAAAATTAATTACTCCTGCATAACCCCAAGAAATATTAACTCCCATTGTCATTATTGCTGAAATAATGCACATATTTAAAATTACTAAACTTACTGACCATCCTTGAATAAAGCCTACAAAAATAAATAAGGAGATCATGATTGTAATAGCTACCCATTCATATCTTTCAAACTTCATCATAAGACTCTTCCCTTAAATATGCCTGATGGTCTAATTAATAAAACGATGACTAAAATTGAAAATGATACAGCAAATTTATAATCTGTTGAAAGCAATTGTACTAAACCAGTTGGCTCAATAGAACTTGGGAGTAAATAGACAAAAAATTTCTTGTAAGCATACGTTACCATAATTTCTGAAAACGCGATGACATATCCACCTACTACAGCTCCAAAAGGACTGCCAATGCCTCCAACAATTGCTGATGCAAATATTGGTAACACTAAATTGAGATAAATAATTGGCTTATAACTTTTATCTAAACCGTAAAGTGTTCCCGCAACACAAGCTAAGACACCTACAATAATCCAAGTAGTAAAAACTACTCTATCAGGATTAATACCAGACAATAATGCTAAATCTTCATTATCTGAAAATGCTCTCATTGATTTTCCAGTTTTTGTTTTTTGCAAAAACCAAAAAGTAAAAGTTAAAAGTAAAATAGTAATTAATATTGTAATAACTTGAGATGATTTTAATGCTAATCCTTCATTTAAACCTGTCATTACTTTAAACTGTTTCGCTTTCATTATAAATTTCTGCCCATCAGAAAATTTTATAGTTTCTGTTCCAATTATAATTCTTATTATTGCATTTATTACAAACATAACCCCTATTGAAACCATTGCTAAAACAACAGGAACACTTTTTTGATATCTGTAATATTGAAAAACAAATTTATCAGAAATAATACATAAGATAATTGTTGCTATAATTCCTACAGGTAAAGCTAACAAGGCAGTTGGCAGAATGCCTAAACCAATATTTTGTGATTGAAAATACCACGTAAATAAAATTGTTATCATTGCTCCAAATGACATAATTTCACCGTGTGCAAAATTTGCAAAACGAAGTATGGCATACACGAATGTAACTCCTAGTGCTCCGAGTGCAAGTTGAGAGCCGTAAGAAATGCCTGGAATGATAATAAAATTTAGAAGTACTATTATAGAATTTAGAAAATCAATCATTTTATCCTCCTAAAAAAGACTTTCTAACTTCTGGATTATTTAATAGTTCTTCACCTGAACCTTCTCTACTATTCTTACCATTTACTAATACGTATCCTCTATCAGCAATACCAAGTGCTTGTTTTGCATTTTGTTCAACCATTAGTATACCTACACCTGTTTTACGAACTTCTATGATTCTTGAAAATAACTCATCCATTACTATTGGTGATACTCCTGCAGTTGGTTCATCTAACATTAAAATTTTAGGTTTAGTCATAAGTGCTCTTCCAAAAGCAACTTGTTGTCTTTGACCTCCAGATAATTCTCCTGCACTTTGATTTCTTTTTTCTTTTAAAATAGGAAAAAGGTCATAAACATCATTAATAGTATGAATAATGTCATCCTCTCTTAAAAACCCTCCCATTTCTAAATTTTCTTCTACTGTCATACCGGTAAACACATTGTTTGTTTGAGGAACAAATGCCAATCCTAAATTAATTCTGTTTTGAGGTAACATTGAAGAAATTTCCTTATTTGAATATACTACGGAACCTGCAGTTAAACTTAACATGCCTAGCAATGATTTCATTGCTGTTGATTTCCCTGCTCCATTTGGACCAACAATGACAACAATTTCACCCTCATTAACTTCTAGATTAATATCTTTAATGATATCAACCCCTCCATATCCAGCAGTTAAATTTTTACCAATTAAATTATTCATAGAATTCTAATTTTTATTAATACCTTTTCCTAAATAAGCTTCTATAACTGTATCGTTATTTTTTACTTCATTAAAATTTCCTTTAAATAAAACTGAACCTTCCGCCATTACAATTACAGGATCACAAATTTTTTCAATAAGATCCATATCATGTTCAATAACAAAAAAAGTATAATTCTTTTCTTTATTTAATCTTAAAATTGCATCCGTAATTTCATTGAGAAGTGTTCTATTAACTCCAGCTCCTACTTCATCAAGTAAAACGATTTGAGGATCAACCATCATGGTTCTCCCTAACTCAAGTAGTTTTTTTTGACCACCAGATAAGTTACCCGCCAGTTCTTGAGTTAAGTGACTTAAATTTAAAAAATTTATTACTTCTATAGCTTTTTGTCTTATTTCTTCTTCTTGTTGTTTTACTTTAGCATTACTTAATAAAGCATATGATAATTTTTCACCAAATTGATTTGGTGGTACCATCATTAAATTTTCAAGAACAGTTAAAGTTGAAAATTCATGGGCAATTTGAAAGGTTCTTAGAACTCCTTTAGCAAATAATTCGTGAGGTTTTAAAAAAGAAATATCTTCATTATTAAGAATTATATTTCCTTCATCTGGATCATATAATCCTGCAATAGTATTAAATAATGTTGTTTTTCCAGCTCCATTTGGACCTATTAAACCCGTGATTGAGCCCATTTCAACTTTCATTGATGCGTTATGGACTGCTTTTAAACCTCCAAAAAATTTATTAACATTATTTATTTCAAGCATTTTGTAATTTTTTTAAATTTCCATTCAATTCTGCATTAAGAACTAATCCTAGAGATATAATTATAGCAAGCATTGCTGATCCCCCATAAGAAACTAAAGGTAATGGAATGCCAACTACAGGCATTAATCCAGATACCATAGATATGTTCATTATCACATATATAAATATATTGCTGCCAACACCGACAGAGAGAATTCTACCAAAAATATGGTTTGATTTAATACTTATATAAAAACAGACTGATATTAATAATAGAAAAAGTAAAATTATAAAAATAGTACCAATAAAACCAAATTCTTCTCCTATTAACGTAAAAATAAAATCAGTCTGTTTTTCAGGTAAATACTGAAGATATGATTGAGAACCCTCTAAAAAACCTTTACCAGTCAGTCCGCCAGATCCTAAAGCAATTTTTGATTGTATAAGTTGATATCCTCTTCCAAGTGCGTCAGCCTCAGGATTTAAAAAAGAGAAAATTCTATCTTTTTGATATGGTTGTAGGTAATTTAATGACAAAGGAATTGATATTATCAAAGCAAAAAATCCTAATACAAACTTCCAGATTCTTATTCCACTTGCAAATAAAATGAGAATTCCAAGCATCGCTATACTTAATGCAGTCCCAAGATCTGGCTGTATAACAACTAAAGCAAATGGTAAAAATAAAATTAATATTGGAAAAAATAAATTTTTTATTCGCTTAATTTCATCAAATTTTAAATCATGATAAAATCTTGCTAGTGCTAGTATTATAGTTATTTTAATTAATTCTGAAGGTTGGATGCTAAAACCAAATACATTTATCCATCTAGTTGCACCCTTACCAAAAACACCTATTATTTCAACTGATAGCAAAAGAAATAATGATAAAATAAAAAAGATATAAGCAAATTGATAAATAAATTTAATATTTATTAAAGCTAAGATAATTGCTAAAAATATAAAAAGTACTAATCTAATTAAATGTCTTGATGCCCAAGGATTATATGATCCTCCTGCCGCAGAATATAAACCAGCTGCACCAATAAAAGAAATTAATATTACTAAGAAAATCAGTAAGTAATTTAAGTTTTGAATTTTATTCAACATTAAATTTCTAAATTTTTTGTAAATTGAAAAATTTCTTTAGCTATAGGTGCTGCAGTTGATGCACCTGAACCTCCATGTTCAATAACAACCGAAACAGCATATCTAGGATTTTCAACTGGCATATATCCAACAAATAAAGCATGATCTCTTTTTTTCCATTCTACTTCTTTTTTTCTGAAATCTTCACTTTCTCTCTCGGCTACTGTTATTCTTCTAACTTGAGAAGTTCCTGTCTTACCTGCAAAAGGTGCAGAAGTAGATCTTGAATTATAAGCTGTCCCACTGCTTTCATTAACTACTTTAAACATCGAACTTTTAATAATTTCAATTGCACTGTGGTATTTTTCTAATTTTTCAAATTCAATATCATTATTTTTTTTGATAATATTTGGTTTTACATTTTTTCCATTAGAAGCAATAATTGATGTCATTACAGCAAGTTGTAGTGGATTAGTTAATACAAATCCTTGACCAATAGCAGAGATTAGAGTCTCTCCAGGATACCAACTTTCATCGTATTTTTTCTTTTTCCAATCGCGTGAAGGAATAATTCCTTTTTTTTGATTAGGTAAAGGAACATCATATATTTTGCCTAAACCAAAATCTTCAGCAACTCTAGCAATTTTATCAATCCCAATTTTTTTCGAAATTTCATAGAAAAAAACATCACAAGATTCTTTTATTGCATTACTAACATTCATAGAGCCATGACCATTATTTTTCCAACAATGATAAAGTCTATCACCTAAACCAATTTTTCCACTACAAAAATGTTTCGTATTTGTATCGATAATCCCATGGACTATCCCTGCTATGGCAACAACCATCTTAAAAGTTGAGCCTGGAGCATATAAACCCTGAATACATCTGTAAGTAAGTGGTGAAAGTTCATTTGCTAAAATTGAATCCCAGTATTTCTTATTTGGTTTTTGTATAATTTTATTTGGATTATAAGATGGAGTTGATGCCATACATAATATGTTGCCATTGTTAATATCCATAAGTACTGCAGAACCTGCTTTGTGTTCTTTTAACAAGTTCAAAGCATATTGTTGAATTCTCAGATCGATAGTAATTTGAATATCATTCCCTCTCTGACTATCTTGTCTAGATATTTCACGTATTACTCTTCCATAAGAGTTAACTTCAATCTCTCTTTGTCCTGATTTACCAACTAAATTAGGATTAAAACTTTTTTCAATACCATCTTTTCCTATTTCTAGATCAGGCATGTTGGTAATAAAAGGTAATTCAACTTCTTCCCTATTGGGCTTATTTGTATAACCAATTAAATGAGAAACCGTATTACCAAACTGATAAGTTCTCATATAATCTTGAGAAATAAATATACCTTCAATATTGAGTTTATTTGCTTCTATTTTTTCAAGTTCTGACCAATTTATATTTTCTAATACTTTTATTTTTTCAAATTTTTTTACTTTTTTAGATAATTCTATAATTTTTCTTCTATCACTAAAATCTATTCTAATTATCTGATTTAATTTACTTAAAGATTTATTTATATTTTTAGTATTTTCAGGAATTATATATACATCAAATACTTTCACATTTGATGCTAAAATTTTTTTATTTGTATCATAAATTATTCCTCTGAGAGGGTAAATAATTTCTACATCAATTTGATTATTTTTTGAGAGAGTTTTGTATTTTTGTGAATCTTTTATTTGAATATTATATAATCTCCACCCTACAATACCAAAAAAAGATACTTTTAATAAATATAATAAAAATGTTCTTCTATTAAGAACTGAATATTGTTTTTTATCATCAGAATAAAACATTTCACTTATCTAATTTAGAAAATAAAAATACAGTAGGAATAAAAATAATTAAAGAAATTATAAAAAAATTAAAAAAAGTAAGTAAACTAAATTTATAACCATTAGTAAAATTTGCTAGAATTTGTTCAATTAGAAGTAAAATTATTAAAGTTACAAAATAAATAAAAATTATTTGATAGGAAGATAATCTAGTTAAAAATTTTCTTATTACAAAATACAAGATGAGAAGAGATAAAAAAGCAATTAAATGAATTCCGATATTATTTAGCAATAATATATCAAATAAAATACCGTATATAAAAGCTAAGATATAAAGATAAAAATGATAATGGTAAAAAATTAGATAAATAAAAGTTAAATGAAATAGTATATAGAACGCATTATTGACATTAGGAAACAATACAAAAGAGTTTACTGAGATTGAAAAACTTATAATTAAAATGATGTTTAGTTTGATAGAAGGGTTAAGAAATTTGGAAAGCTCCATTATTTTGAGGTAACTATTTGCAAATAATCAATATTTTCAAAATCAACAAAAGGTAAAACAAAAAATCTATTTTTTTCAACTTTAGCTACTTTTCCAACTAATAAATCTACAGGAAAGATTTGCGCCGTACCACTTGTAACTACAATATCACCTAATCTGGGCATTTTATTTTCTTTTACAAAAGAACTTACTAAATATTTTCCATCACCATTGCCAGTAAGTAATGAAAAGATACCATCAGATATTGATTTTACTGAAATAGATAAGTTAGGATCAGTCAAAAGGATTACTCTAGAATTATTTGAAGTTGTATCAATTACCTTACCTACTAATCCTCTTTCATTAATAGCTGACATATTTTTCTTAATTTTATCATTATGCCCAGCATTTAAGTTGATCAACTTAGTATAAATTGTATCATTTCTATTAATGAGGGATGCCGTCTTTACTAAGGTTAAATTATTATCAGTCGCATTTAGTAATTTTTTCAAAACTCTATTTTCTCTAGAATTTTGTATAGCTAATGTTTGCCATTTTTTTAAACGAATTATTTCTTCCTGAAGGATTTTATTTTCAAATTTTAAACTTCTAAACTGTTTATATTCATCAACAAAATTAGAAAGGGTATTAATTGGTAATGAAATAATTCTTGTAATTGGTATAATTACTGAACTAGATATATTTTTTAAACCATTAATAAGATACAAATCAGATTTTGAAAAAAAAACTAAAAGGAATGATAAAGTAACAATAGAAACGATTGTAAAATTTTTTATAAAAGATGAAATTTGAAAAACTTTTATTCTAAATTTTGGTGCCATTTTAATTTTTAATCAGAAGCAAATACATCACTTAATCTTGATTTTTCTTCAAGCGCCTGGCCAGTACCCATAACAACACACAAAAGAGGATCTTCTGCAATTGAAACTGGTAGGCTTGTAGATCTTCTTAAAACCTTATCAAGGTTATGCAAAAGAGAGCCTCCACCAGTTAACATAATTCCTCTTACAACAATGTCTGCAGATAATTCGGCAGGAGTTTGTTCTAGAGCTCTTTTAATTGTGTCAATAATTTGGGCTACTGGTTCAGCAAGTGCTTCTGCAATTTGCCTTTGAGAAATTGAGATTTCTTTAGGTAGACCTGTGATTAAATCTCTTCCTTTTACGCTCATACTTCTACCATCTCCATCATCTGGGGGGCTAGCAGAACCTATATCTTTTTTCATTCTCTCTGCAGTAGTCTCTCCAATTGCTAATTTATGAGTTGTTCTCATATATTCCATTATCGCTTCGTCAAATCGATCTCCAGCCGCTTTAACTGAGGTAGAATTCACAACACCTCCAAGAGATAAAACTGCAACCTCTGTTGTGCCTCCTCCAATATCAACAACCATAGACCCCGTTGGTTCTGCAACTGGCAAACCTGCTCCAATTGCTGCTGCAACTGGCTCTTCAATCAAGTATACTCTTCTTGCTCCAGCTGCATCAGCTGACTCTCTAATTGCTCTTCTTTCAACATTTGTTGCACCAGAAGGCACACATATAACAATTTGAGGGTTGGATATAGATCTTCCTTTATGAACTTTTTTAATGAAACTTTTTATCATCTGTTCAGCAACATCAAAATCAGCAATTACACCATCCTTCATAGGGCGAATGGCTTTAATTTTACCTGGAGTTCTTCCAAGCATTTGTTTTGCTTCATTACCAACAGCTAAAACTTGTGTATTTCCATCATTTTCAATTGTTGCAACAACAGAAGGTTCATTAAGAATAACACCTTCCCCTTTTACATATACTAGAGTATTTGCTGTACCCAAATCAATAGCCATATCTTTAGAAAATAAACTGAAAAAACGATCGATTACCATTAACTAAACTCCTTCTATTTTTAAACTTGCTGCATTTTCTTTAATTGATTTAGTTTTTTTAAAGATCAATCTGTTTAATGCATTGATGTATGCCTTTGCTGATGCAACAATTATATCAGGATCACTTCCTTTTGCTTGTGATGATAGATTATCATCTTCAAGTCTTACAGTAACCTCTCCTTGAGCATCAGTACCTGCTGTGATTGCATTTACTTGGTAAAGTTTAAGCCTAAATTCTGTATTAGTAAGTTTTTTTATAGCGTTAAATGTAGCATCAACAGGACCATTGCCATTAATTTTAGTATTTTCCACTTTATCGTTAATATCAATCTTTAATTTAGCCTCAGCTTTTTCAACAGATCCAGCATTTACTTCTAGAGATACAAATTTAATGTGTTCATCGTATGACGATGTTCTATCTTCTGCTAACGCAATTAAATCTTCTTCAAATATTTCTTTTTTCTTATCGGCTAAATCTTTAAATCTTCCAAATAATTCCATTAAAGCATTATCACCTACTTCATAACCAAGCTCTTTTAACTTTTCTGAAAAAGCATGTTTACCTGAATGTTTGCCAAGAACTAGTGAAGATTTATTAAGCCCAATTGACTCAGGAGTCATGATTTCATAAGTACCAGAATGTTTAAGCATACCATCCTGATGTATTCCAGCTTCATGCGCAAAAGCATTGGCTCCAACTATTGCTTTATTTGGCTGAACTGGAAAACCTGTTATTGATGATACTAATCTAGAAGCTTTCATAATAGACTCTGATTTAATATCTGTATGAAAAGGCATTAGATCTTTTTTGACTTTTAAAGTCATAACAATTTCTTCTAATGATGAATTTCCAGCCCTTTCACCCATACCATTAATCGTACACTCAACTTGTCTTGCACCTTCTTTAATAGCTGCAACATTATTTGCTGTCGCTAAACCTAAATCATTATGTGTATGAGTAGAAAGAATTGCTTTATCAATATTTGGAACATTATTTTTTACATTTTTGAAAATTTTACCAAACTCTTCCGGTAGTGTATAACCAACAGTATCAGGTATATTAATAGTCGAAGCACCAGAATTAATAGCAAGCTCGATGCATTTATACAAAAATTCTAACTCCGATCTTCCACCATCTTCACAACTCCATTCAATATTATCACATAGATTTCTTGCGTGAGAAACAGTCTTTTTTATAGCCTCTAAAACTTCATCTTCTGTTTTCTTTAATTTATATTTCATATGTAGAGGACTTGTTGCAATAAAAGTATGAATTCTTGGAGACTTTGCATGTTGTACTGCTTCCCAAGCACGATCAATATCTTTAAAGCTCGCTCTTGCTAAACCAGCTATAGTTGAATTTTTTACCTGTCTACTAACTTCACAAACAGCTTCAAAATCACCGTTGGAAGCAATTGGAAATCCTGCTTCAATAATATCAACCTTCATAGAGTCAAGTACTTCAGCAATTTGAAGTTTTTCATCTAAATTCATAGATGCACCTGGGGACTGCTCTCCATCTCGAAGAGTTGTGTCAAAAATATAAATCTTTTCGGTCATTTTATAATTATACACTAATCGAAATTTTATTAAACTTTCATCTAGTTTTTTGATTTATCAACCATTTTTCCTTCAGCAATCCACGGCATCAAAGTTCGCAACTTCTCTCCAACTGCTTCAATTGGATGTTCAGCCTGTTCTTTTCTCATTACTTTAAATTTAGTTTGACCACTCTGATGCTCTTGCATCCATTCTTTGGCAAATTGACCAGATTGAATTTCTGAAAGAATTTTTTTCATTTCTTTTTTTGTTTCATCAGTAATAAGTCTAGGACCTCTTGAATAATCTCCGTACTCAGCTGTATTTGAAATTGAGTATCTCATATTTGCCATTCCACCCTCATACAAAAGATCAACAATAAGTTTAACTTCATGAAGACATTCAAAATATGCCATTTCTGGTGCATATCCTGCTTCAACAAGAGTCTCATAACCTGCCAGGATTAAATGTGTTAAACCACCACATAAAACAGATTGTTCCCCAAATAGATCTGTTTCACATTCTTCTTTAAAAGTTGTCTCAATAATTCCAGCACGCCCACCTCCAATGGCAGATGCGTAAGCTATTCCTATTTCAAGAGCGTTGCCTGAAGGATTTTTATCAACAGCAACTAAGCAAGGTACACCAGCACCTCTTACATATTCTGCTCTTACTGTATGACCAGGGCCTTTAGGTGCAACCATGATTACATCTATGCCTTCTTTAGGTTTAATTAAATCAAAGTGAATATTTAATCCATGTGCAAATGCAATTGTCGTACCTTCTTTAATATTTTCAGCTATATCATTTTTGTAGATTTCAGATTGAAGTTCATCAGGTGTTAACATCATAATCACATCAGCCCAACTTGCAGCCTCAGCAGGTGTCATTACTTTGAAATTAGCTTGTTCCGCTTTACTTCTCGAATTTGAACCTTCTCTTAATGCAATTGAAATATTTTCTATTCCTGAATCTCTCAAATTCATTGCATGGGCATGACCTTGGCTTCCATATCCAACAATTGTTATTTTTTTATCCTTTATTAAATTTAAGTCTGCATCTCTATCGTAATATACTCTCATTATTCCTCCTCATTTTTTTTTTATTGATGATATTGCAACGGGACCACTTCTAACAATTTCTACTTTTGTAATTTCATTAATTTCTTTAATAAATCTATTCACTCTTTCTGAGGCACCAGCAATTTCAAAAATTGTTGTATTATTTTCATTTTCAATTTTTCTAGCTCTATATAAATCACAAAGCTGATAGACTTTTTTTTTGTTTGTATCAGAAATATAAATATAAACTAAAGCAACTTCAGCTTCTACTGAATTACCTTCTTGGTCTAGATTTGTAACACTGTGAACAGGGACAATTCTAAGTAACTGTTTTTCAATTTGACTGACAACCTCTGAAGTACCATGAGTTACTATAGTAATTCTTGAAATATTTTCATCATTACTAACTTCAGCTACATTCAAACTATCAATATTATATCCTCTGCCAGAAAACATTCCAATTACTCTAGCTAACACACCTGGTTCATTATCAACTAATACAGTTAATATATGTCTTTTAGTCTCTGATACTTGATCAGGAGAAGCATAAACAGATTTATTCATTAAACTAAAATTTTTCCTTTTTCGGCTGATTTTTTATCTTGTTTTTGATCTTTACTTAACATCATTTCATTATGAGCAGAACCACTTTGAATCATTGGAAAGCAATTCTCTTCTTTAGTAACCCAAATGTCAGCAATAACTGTATTTTTTGTTTCAATCATTTGAGTTATTACATCATCAAGTTCATCAGTCGTTTTTGCTCTTAAACCAACAGCTTTATAACTCTCAGCTAACTTTACAAAATCAGGTAAACTATCAGTATAACTTTCGGAATATCTTCCTCCATGTAAAAGTTCTTGCCACTGTCTTACCATTCCCATGTATTCATTGTTTAAAATAAATATTTTCACAGGTAATCTATATTGAACAGCTGTGCTCATCTCTTGAATGTTCATGAGTATAGAGGCATCTCCCGCTATATCGACTACTAAGGCATCTGGATGTCCAACTTGAGCTCCAATTGCAGCGGGAAATCCGTAACCCATAGTTCCTAAACCACCTGATGTAAGCCATCTATTTGGTTCCTCAAATTTATAGAATTGAGCAGCCCACATTTGATGCTGGCCTACTTCAGTAGTAATAAATGTTTTTGTATTTTTTGTTAACTCATAGAGTCTTTGAACTGCATACTGGGGCTTAATCTGTTTACCTTCATTGTTGTAGTTTAAACAATCTATTTCTTTCCATTTATTTATTTTATCCCACCACAATTTCAGTGAAACAGTATCTATTTTATATTTTTTGTCTTTCCAGATCGAAATCATTTTTTCGACAACTTGTTTAACATCACCTATTATTGGAACATCAACATTTATTGTTTTATTGATATTACTTTCATCGATATCAATATGAATTTTCTTTGAGTTAGGTGAGAAAGCATCAAGTCTTCCAGTTACCCTATCATCAAATCTAGCTCCAATATTAATCATAACATCACACTCATGCATAGCCATATTGGCTTCATACATTCCATGCATACCAAGCATGCCAAGTGAGTTTTTATCTGATGAACCTACTACTCCAAGACCCATTAATGTCATTGTAACTGGTGATCCAACCATATTTATAAATTCTCTAACTAATTTTGAAGCCTTTGGACCAGAGTTAATACAACCACCCCCAATATAAAAAATTGGTTTTTTAGCTTGTGATATTAATGCTACTGCTTCTTCAATTTTATTTTTTTCAAAATCAGGACTTGGTTCAAACAATCTATGAGAGGGAATAATAATTTTATTTTTTTCTTCATAAGTGCCAGAAGCAAATTGAACATCTTTAGGTATATCAATTAATACAGGACCTGGTCTTCCATTTTGCGCGATAGTAAATGCTTCATGAAATACAGAAGATAATTTATTTACATCTTTAACTAAGTAATTATGTTTTGTACAAGGTCTCGTTATACCAGTCGTGTCACATTCTTGAAATGCATCACTGCCAATTAAGTGTTGAGGTACCTGTCCAGTTATACATACTATAGGTACACTATCCATCATTGCGTCAGTTAAACCAGTTACAACATTTGTTGCACCAGGTCCTGATGTAACAAGAACTACTCCAGTTTTACCGGTAGATCTAGCATAACCCTCAGCTGCATGTATGGCGCCACCTTCTTGTCTTACTAAAACATGCTTAATTGAATTTTGTTTAAATAAAGTATCGTATATGGGCAATACTGCACCGCCAGGATATCCAAATACAACTTCTACGCCTTGTTCAGCTAAGCTTTTTAAGACAATTTCAGCGCCCGTAATTTCATTATTCATTGAATTTAGCTCATAGGCTGTGGATAAAATAAAATCAATAAATTAGTTCAATTTTGCTCTAAATTAATGGATTTTAAGTCAATTTCGTCCGGAAATTGATTAAATTTTTTAAAAACATTAAGATTTGAAGATCTCCACCAAGTATGTTGTCTTTTTACATAGTTTCTTGTTACTTGCTGTATTTTAGAAATACATTCCTCAATTGATACTTCTTTATTAAGGTAAGATTGAATTTCAGGAACTCCGTGAGCTTTCATTATTGGTAAACTATTATTATAATTTAATTTAAGCAAATTTTTGACTTCCTCTATCGCACCATCTTCCATCATTAAATGTGTTCTATGATCTACTCTTCTATAATTTTCTTTTCTATCTGGAAGAAATAATAATATTTTGTAATTTTTTAAATTAATAAAATTTTTATTTTTACTTTTTTTCCAGTCACTAAATTTTTTCTTAGTGAAAAAATTTACTTCCCATATTCTTCTTATTCTTTGAATATCGTTTGGGTCAATATTAACCATTGCATCACTGTCAAGCTCTTTAACTAAATTTAAAAAATTTTCCTTACCAATTTTTAAAATCATTTTATCTGATTCTATTTTTACTTTTTCTGGAATAGAAGGAATTGAAACTATTCCATTAATTAAAGATTCTATGTAAAGACCAGTACCTCCAACTAAAATAGGAGTTATATTTTTATCAACCAAATAATTTATTTTTTTTGATGCTTCCTCGCACCATTTTTGAACATTAAATCTAACATCGCCTTTTACAAAACCATAAAGATGGTGATTGATTTTTTTTTGATCATTTAAAGTTGGTCTAGCAGTTAAGATACTTAACTCATGATAAATTTGCATACTATCAGCATTTATAATCTCACCATTTAGTTTGTTAGCTAGACTTAGAGCAAATTTTGATTTTCCTGATGCAGTAGGTCCTAATACAAAATAGATTTGAGTTTTCAATTATTCTTAAATTTAATTGTTACCCAATTTTGCTCATCATTTCTAATTATTTTTAGTAATAATGAGGATCTACCTGTTTTTTCTAAAGAATTTACCAATTCTTCAAATGAATTCATATTGTTAATAACCTCTCTATTGACTTCTGTGATTATATCTCCATTTTGTAAACTACTATCAATATCGTCAATTGAAATGACTTTAACCCCACTTTCATGATCTTCAATAGTAATTCCTAAAGACTCAATCTTTAAATTTTTTTCAATATTTGTAGTTGTTTTTCTTTCCGTAACTACCTCTCCAGGTAATTCTCCTAATATTACCTCAATACGAATTTTTTTATTTTTTCTCCAAACTTCTAGTATTGCAGTGGAACCTACATCTGACTCTGCAACAACTCTTGGTAAATCAGGCATCTTTTTAATTTCTATATTATTAAATTTTAAAATTACATCTCCTGGTTCTAATCCAGCAGTTTTTGAGGGTCCATTAGGATTAACATTGGATATAAATGCACCTTTTTGATCAGGTAATCCAAGACTTTCCGCAAAATCCTTTGTAACGGGTTGAATTTGTACACCTAACCAACCTCTCTTAGTTTTTCCAAAATCTTTTAATTGTTGTACTATTTTTTTGGCACTGTTCGTAGGTATTGCAAATCCTAAGCCAATACTTCCACCTGTTTGCGAAACTATTGCCGTATTAATTCCTATAACCTCTCCATCTAAATTAAATAATGGTCCACCAGAATTACCACGATTAATAGATGCATCTGTTTGTAAAAATTTAACATATGGTCCACTGCCTAAATCTCTTGAGATTGCAGATATAATTCCTGCTGTGACAGTTCCTCCCAAACCAAGAGGGTTTCCAATTGCAATTGACCAATCTCCAACTCTCATCTTATCCGAGTCTCCCCAACCAACATATGTAAGTTTTTTGTTTTTTGGATCAATTTTCAATACAGCTATGTCTGCTTTGGGATCTCTTCCAAGTAATTCAGCTGTAAACTCTGTTTCATCATTTAGAATAACAGTTATTTCATCAGCTCCTTCAATTACATGATTATTTGTGACGACTATACCATCTTCACTGATGATAAAACCTGAACCAAGTCCTGTCATTGGTCGTTGTGATCGTCTTTGATCACGATCAAAATATTCTTTAAAAAAATCATCAAAGGGAGATCCTTCGGGAAATTGTGGTATTTGATTTTGGTTATTATTTTCGACAATAGTAGTTGATGCAATACTAACTACTGCAGGAGATAATTGTTCTACTAAATCAGCAAAACTCTCGGGTACAGCAAGTAATGGTTTCGAAAATAAGATAGAAATTAAGAATAAAAATTTAATTCTCATATTAATTGTCATAATATTTGAACGTGAAATAAATAAGGCAGAGTCCTAGAAGAGCAAAAAATAAACTAATATTTTTTACAGTTTGAGGATTAATTAGAGAAAGCATATCGAGATATTTCTTTAAATTGTTCGCTAAAAAAAAATAGAGAATGCCTTCAATGATCAGCACTAGACCTATGCTTATTAGTAAAATTTCAAACATTAATTTTGGATATCTATTTCACCAAAAAACTTTTCACAAACTTCTCCAGGAGCAATTACCATGGACATCTCTGTATCACCAAAAGTATCTTTACAAGCTTGCATTGTTCTTAAGAAATCAAAAAATTCCTCATCACGACTATAAGCATCACCTAATATTCTGTTTTTTGCGGCATCTCCTTCACCTCTTAGTATTGAGGAGGTTCTTTCGGCTTCAGCTAGAATAACTGTTTGTTGTCTATCTGCTGATGCAACAATTTCTTTAGAAAGTTCTTCACCTTCTGCTCTTAATAAATTTGCTTCTTTTTCACGTTCAGAGCGCATTCTTTGATAAACGTTATTAGATACTTGTTCAGTTAAATCAGTTCTTCCAATTCTAATATCAACAATTTTAACACCAAAAGAATTTTCATTAACCTTAATTTGTTTTTCAATTTCGTTCATAATATTAATACGTTCATCACTCAGTAGTGATGTTAAAGAGTATTGTGCAATTACACCTCTTACTGCTGCGTTTATAATTCTGCCAAATCTATCCGAGAAAGTAGTTTCATTTCTAACAGTCTGATAAAACTTTAGAGGATCAACAATATTGTATCTAGCAAATGAATCAACAATAATTCTTTTTTGATCTGAAAGTATCATTTCTTCAGGTTGAGGATCGAGATTAAGTAATCTAGAATCTAAAAAAACAGCATCTTGAATAAATGGAATTTTAAATTGAAGGCCAGGTTTTGTAACAACTTTTCTTGGATCACCAAATTGAAGCACCAAAGCTTGCTTAGTTTCATTTACAATAAAAAAAGCTCCTGTGAAAGTAAGGAAAAGAATAAATAAAACTAAAACTATAAGTAAATTTCTTGCACTAAATCTCATCTTAATTATTTCCTGACTTTTTAAGTTCATTCAATGGAAGATAAGGAACTACACCCTGTCCATTTCCAGTATCATCTAAAATTATTTTGTTTTTTCCTTCTAAAACTTCTCTTAAAGTTTCTAAATAAATTCTTCTTTTAGTTACTTCTTTTGCATCTTTGTAACTGTTGTAAACATCTATAAAGTTTTGTGCCACACCTTCTGCTTGTTTAACTACCTGTTCTTTATATGCTGTAGCAGCTTCAACAAGTTTGGCTGCTTCACCACGAGCGTTAGGCACAATTCTATTTAAATAAGTGTTTGCTTCGTTAACTAGTCTTTCTTTATCTTGTCTTGCTCTTTGAACTTCATCAAAAGCATCAATAACTTGATCGGGCGGATCAACACTTTGAAGCTGTACTGATTGAATCAAAACACCACTTTCATAGGAATCTAAAACTAGTTGTAATTCATTTCTTACAACTTGTTCAACTTCTTGACGACCTTCGGTAAGTAAGAATTGAAGATCTCTTTGACCCACAACTTCACGTACAACACTTTCAGACATATCTTTGACGGTAAGTTCTGGATTTCTGAGCTTGAATAGAAAGTTTCCAGCGTCTTTTATTTTGAATAGTACTGTGAATGCAACATCTGCTATGTTTTGGTCACCGGTAAGCATTAGACTTTCTTCAATTACTTTTCTCTCTGCGTTAGAATTTGAGCCAAAACCAAGATCACTTGCACTTCTAAATCCAACGTTGATTTTTCTAATTACTTCAACTTTAGGTGTAACAGTTTGACCGATTGGAGTTGGAAAAAAGTAATGTAATCCAGGCTCGGTTGTTTGACCATTCCACTTTCCAAATAAAAGTTCTACACCTTGCTCATCAGGCTCAACTCTATAAAAACCAGTAGCTAACCATAGTAAAATAGCTACTATTAAGAATATTGAGAGATTTCGCCTTCCACCAAATTTAAAATTGCCAAATCTATCTTTTGCTTTTCTAATGGAATCTTCAAAATCTCTTCTGTTTGGACCGTCTCCAGACCCTCCTGAACCCCAAGGATTGTTATTTCCACCTGATCCCCAAGGATTATTGTCGTTGTTATTTTTATTCCAGTTCATATATTATTGATAATATTGGCTCTATCTACTAACACTAATTATATTATTTAATAACTAATATTTGAGTAAATCTGGAAAAATCAAGTATGTCTGATGAAATTTTATCTTTAATTTATACATTTTCTAAGAAATTTAGTGATCCTGAAACAAATCTTAGTTTTGATCCTAAAAATCAAAATATTTCTGCAGTTGTAAAAGATGGCAATGTAAACATTTCCTTACTTGTAAAAGGTCAAAAACAAGATCTTTATCTAAATATAGCAAGATTGCTTAAAAATAATGTTGAGCAAATTTCTGGAATACTTTCTGTGAACGTAATTATAAACTCAGATGTAGAGAGTACTAAAACAAATAATAATGATAGTAAAAGATTTAAAATTGATGCAAAAAATATTTTAGCAATTGCTAGTGGTAAGGGGGGAGTTGGAAAATCAACATTTTCGGTAAATCTTGCCACAGCATTAAGATCACTAGATCTTAAAATTGGCTTACTTGATGCAGATATTTATGGTCCTAGTATTCCAAGAATGATGGGTATTTCAAAAAAACCTATAATGAATGAATACAAAAAACTTGTTCCTTTAGAAAATTATGGAATAAAATTGATGTCTATTGGTTTTATTCTTGACTCTGAGGCTCCAACAATTTGGAGAGGACCAATGGTCATGAAAGCATTAGAGCAAATGTTTAATGGAGTTGAATGGGGTGAACTAGATTACCTTATAATAGATCTGCCACCAGGCACTGGAGATGCTCAACTTACTTTGGCGCAAAGTTCAAAACTTTCAGGATCAATTATAATTTCTACACCTCAAGATGTAGCTCTTACTGATGCTAGAAAAGGAATAAATATGTTTAAAAAAGTAAATGTTGATATTCTTGGTATTGTTGAAAATATGAGTTATTTCATATGTAATAATTGTAATCAGAAACATTTTATATTTTCAAAAGATGGTGTGAAAAAAGAAGCTGAAGAATCTAAAATACCTTTTTTAGGAGAAATTCCAATTGATACAAATTTAAGAATTCAATCAGACAATGGAATACCCGCTTTGATAGATAATCCAGATGGTGAAATTTCAAAAAAATTTATATCAATTGCTAAAAACTTAAAAAAATCTCTGGATTAAACATTCATCAGAGCATCAATTTTTTCATGATGCTGATAGTTTATTAATTTAAAATCATTTACATTGTATTTAAAAAAATCTTTTGTTTCAAATTGAAGCTCAGGTAATTGTTTAGGTACTCTTTCTAATTGGATTTTAACCTGCTCAAAATGTTCTTTATAAATATGAAAATCTCCTAAAGAATGAATAAATGTTCCAACTTCTAATTTACACTCCCTTGCCAACATATGAGTTAAAAGACTATAACTAGCTATGTTAAAGGGGACTCCTAAAAACATATCACATGATCTTTGATATAATTGGCAACTTAATTTGTTATTAGAAATAAAAAATTGCGAAAATGCATGACATGCTGGCAATGACATATTTTTAATCTCTGGAGGATTCCATGCTGAAATAATATGACGCCTTCCATTTGGATCTTCTTTGAGTCCTTTAATTAGATTTAAGACTTGATCTTCTCCATTAAAATTTCTCCATTGAACTCCATATATTTTTCCAACATCTCCTTCAAACCGCGCTTGTGATTTCCAGTAATCTGCTTGAGCATTTTGGGTCCAAATAGTTTTTTTATCTTTTAAATTTTCTCTTGAATCATTGTATAAAATTTCAGCAAGTCTTCTCTCATCGTCTGAACCTTCGATAAACCACAATAACTCTGATACCACAGATTTCCATGCTAGTTTTTTAGTCGTTATTGCAGGAAAACCTTTTGATAGATCATAATGCATTTGATAACCAAAAGACTTTCTAACACCACCCGCTCTACTTTCAACATCAGAGCCATTATCATAACAATACCTTAAAGCATCTAGGTATTGTTTCATCTTTCCCAAATCTCAAAATGGCAAGTTGAGTCTCCATTTATTTTTTTAATCATTTTCATATTATTTTCTATAGAAGTTATATCTATAAATTTTTCACAATTGTAATTACCGTAGATTCTAGTGAGATAAAATTGTTCTATGAATTTAAAAGTTAAATTTATTATTTCTGCACCTCCAATTATAAAAATATCCATATCTTTATATTTTGATTGAAGATTTTGAATTTGATCATTTATGTTTCCACTAAAGTAATAATCTGCCCCTTCTATTAATTCTTTATCTTTACTTGTAATGAGAACATTTATTCTTGATTTTAGAGGTGTAGGCATAAAAGGATCTTCCCAAGTCTTCCTTCCCATTACAACGACATTATTTAGAGTATTTTCTTTGAACCATTTTAAGTCAATTAAATTTTTGGGCCAGGGCATACTTTGACCCTTACTTATCCCCCCTTTTTCATCCACTGCCATTATTGCTTTGATCATATTTCTTTTATTTTATGTTTTAATTAGTAACAATTTTTTTTTTAATTACTAGGTTTCAAGACAAAACTTTCAAGTATTATTAGTTTAAGGTATAATGAAAATGTTGTTTTGCAACTAAGATAATAAATGCTTTGTGCAATAAGTTATTCGGACCCGGGGGCGGTACCCGGCGTCTCCACCAAAATATGGGGACGAAATAGGTTTGACGGTAATTCAAAGACAAAGACTTTATCCGGTATTGTACCACCGTTATCGGGCTATTTTATAAACGCTAACGATAATAGATTAGCACTTGCTGCCTAGATTCTAGGTGAGCGCGGTCAGGGGCACCGAGCAACAGAACGCCCCATTTTTTAAATATTATCTAATCAAATCAACAATTTCTTTTAAAAACCTCTGTACGAAGTTTAATACGAAGTTACTACGAAGGAAAATATATAATTTATTATTAGGTAATGTTAATTGTCAGATTTATTTAAACAAATTAATTGATAATGAATTATGAGTCTGAACTAACTGGAGGTCATCCAAATTCACTAGGTAATACAATAAAAGTTGTTGAACATGTTATTGTTAAAAAAAATAGAATTAATCCATTAATTAAGTGTTATTCAAGCACAGACCAAATAGTAAGATTAAGAACATCAAATGCTTTTAAAAGAATATTTAGACAAAAACCAGAATGGTTTTTAGATTTTAAACATATTTTCTTAAACAAAATTTCAAAAATAAAACAATCTTCCACACAATGGACCTGCGCTCAATTATTTTCAGAATTAGTTAATCAATTAGAAAATAAAGAACAAAAAAAAGCAAAAAAAATTGTATCTGATTATCTTAATAATTCCAGTGATTGGATTGTTTTGTGTCAATCAATGAATGCTCTAATAACTTTCAATAAAATTGATAATAAAACAATAAAAGAAAATATAAAAATTATTAAAAAACTTTCAAAAGATAGAAGAAAGGCAGTTTCTAGACTAGCAAAGAAATTATTATCCTTAATTAAAGAATAAAAAAGACTACGAAGAACTAAAACAAGAAATCTGACAAATAAAGAAAACTTACTACGAAGTTTCTACGAAGATATTTCCAAAAGTTCTTATTTTCTGTTAATAATGATTTAGTGGTCGTTCTACAGAACGCCCCATTTATTAATTTTTAAAACTTAAGTTTAATTTTTTATTTAAATTATCGTAATTTTGGCTCAGTATATCAGGTATTAAATCATTAATAGAAACTGGTGTTAGAGGGTTAATGACAAAAGAAATTTTTTCACTTTCATTAATAAAATTAGTTAAGGCCAAAATTAATTCATTATATAAATTCTGATCTAAACCTAAAGTTGTTGAGTATAGATTCATTGATTGAATTAAAAAATCTTTGTGCTGACTAATGGTCATATCACTCTCTTTTGCGCTGTATGCAATAATTTTATCTATTAATGTTTCATCAATTATAGAAAGATCAAGTTTATTTAATTTAGGTTGAGTAAGTAAATAAGTATTTAAAGGAGCACCTTGTAAACTTAAAATATTAGGATCTAAATCAACAATATCTGTAGAAAATTCAAATGAGACAGCATCTTGAATTCCTAAATCTAGATCAAGATTAATATTATTATCTTTCGTATTCCAATTCCATTCAGTTCCAAAATCAAACTTTAATTGTTCATATCCCATTTCAAAAACAAGAAAATCAAAGAAGTCGGCACCTAACCAATCATATGGTGATGCTACACCTAATTGCTCACCTAGATTCATAGCATTATAATTAGATCCTTCTATTTTAAAATTAAAACTAATAGGTACTTTTATGTCTTTATTGCCTCCAAAATAATCAAATATTAAATTTTCTAGTTTTAATGATTCTAATGAATAGAAACTAAGATTGTATAGAATAATTTTTAAATTAGAAAATTCAAAATTATTAAGTTTTTCGAATGAATTAAATATTTCAGAGTAATCACCAGTTAATAATAGTTGCTGTGATGCTTCTGATTCTAATAAATTATAGGTGAAATCTTTATCAATCTCAAAATTTTCTATTTTAAATTCTTTAAATGAAAATTGATTTTCTCCATGTTGTATTACAAAATCTTCAGTCAATATCTTATCGAAAGAGAATTCATCCCAATTTAAAATTTCAAATTTTCCAATTAGATTTTTTGGTGATTCATCATACGTTGTTGTATAATTACCAAATGGTAAAAAGAAATTGGCTTGTGTTGATATATTTTTTAATAATAATTTTTCAAACTGCATACTTAATATAAAACTTAAAAAGTTTTTTTCATAAGTGTCTATGCTGAAAGAGCTTAAAATATTATTTATTTTATCATATTCTTTAATATCAAAATCACTAATATTGATTTCGTCTATTTTTAAATTACTCAACAAATAATTAGAGTCATTATCTGAAAAACCTAAAATTCTAAGTTGATCAAAAAATTTACCTTTATATTCGAATTGAGGTATGTCACTATCTTTAACTTTATCTTTTATCCAATAAAATTTATCTGCAAATTCTAACCAAGGTTTTAAGTAATCGTCATTGATATTTTTTATTTCTATTTGATCGAAAGAAAAAATAGTCTCTTTATTACCAAAACCATAAATTGTTATATTATTATCAAAATTTGAAAATTCTATATTTTCAATTGGTATTTCAAATAAATCAATTAATTTAATAACTTGTTTTTGATAATCATTTTTTACGTTAAATTTTTTGATATATTTCTTCTAATTTATAATTTTGTTCTTCTTCAATTTTTTTTGCTTCTGCTGCTTGTTCTTCTGCAATTCTTTTTTCCTCTGGTTCTATAAACTTCTCGTAAATAAATTCTTTAGATTCTTCATTTTTATTATTAATTTTTTCAATATTTTCTGACCTAATTACTTCCTCAAAAGATTTAATTTGTTCCAAAATTAATGGTGCAAGTTCAGATGTTATGTTTTTTTGCAAATATTCTTTTAACTCTTCAATAGTTGAATTTGAAGTTTCAATTATATCTTCAAGTTCTTTCTTTAAATTAAGAAGTTCTATAATTTTATTTTTTGAAATCAATAAATCTTCATAACTATTTAAATTATCAAGATTTGTTTGAGCTAATTCAAGATTTTCTTTCCACTCCTTAAGTTGTAATGAAGTTGGATTTGAAACCATCATTTCTTTTAATTCATTTACTTTATCCTGAAGTTCAGAAATTATTTGATCGCTTTTTTGTAATATTTCATTTTTTCTTTTTTGCTCAATATCTTGCAGATATTTATTAAAAGCCGAACTACTATTAAGGAATGCTCTAAATTCATCTATTTTTTTTTCTAGATTTGAATTTAGTTTCCCATCAATTATAGGTCTTGTAGCAATAAAATATTCAGATACTTCTATTATATCAAACTCATTTGGATTTTTTTTAATAAACTCCTCAATATCACTGAGAAGATTTTGAGCTTTTTCGATTTCAGTTAGCTCTGGAAATAAAGATAATTTTTTGTTTATTTTTTGTTCTGCAGCTTTTTCTTGTGCTAGTCTTTGTTCTTCTGCAGCTTTTTCTTCTGCTAATGATAGCTCATTTTTTAAATTTTTTTCTTTATCTTTAAGATCGATATTCTCTTCATTGAGTTTTGCATTTATACTTTCTAATTTGTTTAATTCTTCTTTTATTAATTTGAATTGGTTTTGTAGATCGGCAAATTTATTCTCTAATTCCTTATCATTATTTGCTATTTTAATTTGTTCATTTAAATTTTTAATTTCAAGATTTTTTTCATCATTTTGTATTTTTAATAAAGAAATTTGTTTATCAAGATTTTCAATATCTTGATTGTATTTATTTTTTGTATCCTCTAAATCTTTTTCATAAGTCTCATTATAAGTTTTTATTTCTTTTTTTTGTCTGTCTATAATTTTAATGTAAGAATTTAATTGTATTGCATCCCCTGCTTTTACTTTATTAAGTAATACTAATTTACAATCTCTACGCCATTTATCTTTACCCTCAAATCCTTCAACACCTGCTTCAAGATGTTCGAACATTGATTTATTACCTTTAGAGATAAATTGTAGTTTCCAATCTTTAGAAGTTTTCTTTAACCACTTTCCCTCCCCTTTTATTAGAAGTGATTTATCAGTCCTTACACCACTAAAAATATTAAGACCTACATCTCCTTCATATTTATTTTTTCCAATCCAGTATCTATTTCCTTGAAAAGTATAATCTGTTGTTAGGGCAAAAAAATAATCGTTGTAAGGTTTTCTTCCAGCGCTATTACCACCACATTCAAGTTTCATCGCCAATAGAACTGCATCCTCTCCAGAATAGGATGGTTTAGACACAAAAATAATTAATGGTAAAATAATAAGAAAGTATATTGTTAATCTCATCCTAAATATTCTATGTAAACTTAAATGTTAATTTAATTGTATAACAAAAAACTACGAAGAACCAAAACAAGAAATCTGACAAATAACGAAAACTTACTATGAAGTTTCTACGAAGATGTTACCAAAAGGCCTTATTTTCTGTTAATAATAATTATTGGTCGTTCTATAGAACGCCCCAATACATTCTTAAATTTTGAATCTTTTTTTTAAGTTGCTCTAAAATTGTACTGATCATGTGAATAAATAAATTAAGGTTTATTTAATTTTCACCAAACCATTCCCAAATAACTTCAGCAATAATATCACAGCTTGTTCCGCCTGATTCAATTACTAAGGCTGCACCTTCAGCACCATTTTCCCAAGCCAATTCTTGGCTTTCAGTTAAATGGTCTAACTCTGATGAGTATCTTTCAAATCTAGGACTTTCTTGTAATCTTTCTGTTATTAAAGTGTAATATTGATTATCTATACAGCTTTCTTCATAAACAAATATTTGAACCCATAATCCTCCTAAGGTAGCTATATCCTCATTAGAGACTTCTACTTCATGAAAGGCTAGAGCAGGATTAACAAAAAATAAAAATAGTGTGATTTTTTTTATTAAATTTAAAAACATAATTTAAACATACAATAAATTTTAACTAATTTAATTAAATTTTTATACATCATGCGTAATATGTGCGTAATACAACTAAAAATTCTCTCTTCTCAAAATAAATGTGATATAAACTTTTTTTAAGAAAGAATGAACGAATAACAAAGGCAATACTTAATCTTTTGGGTGTTTTGATGTGTGTAATTAAACTAGCAATTTTTGACGCACCGAGCAAAAGAACGTACTATATATATGTAAGGTAAGGAAAAAATGAAAAAATTTGAAGATATAATGAGTGTTAAAAATGAAATTGAAAATATTTCCGCAACAGAAGCAAAAGAAAAGCTAAATGATCCAAATGTACAATTTATTGATGTTAGGGATAAAGAAAGTTTTTCTAAAGGTACAATAGGAAATGCGATACATTTAGATAGAGCTTTTCTTGAATTTTATTTGGCAGATGGTAGTCCTTTAGAAAATAAATTTTTCAAAGAAAACCCAGACAAAGAATATGTTGTATTTTGTGGTGTAGGTGGGCAAGGAACTTTATCAACTAAAACAATGAAAGATATGGGTATTAAAAATGTTAAGAATATTACTGGCGGTATGGCTGAATGGGAAAAATTAAAAAAATAATTTTGTTAAATTAAAAATTTATTTGGGTTTTTTTTCTTTTAAAAAAGGCACCATTGAGCTCCACACACCATCTCTTTTTAAGCGATGATAGGTTGCTGCTAAAATGTGAATACCTATAAACCAATAAAGTAAATTAATGTTTAGTTCGTGAAGAAGAAGAAGAATATCAATTATAATTCCATCTTTAAGTTCTATCCAAAATAAAAACCCAATCAATAATCCTGATAACACAGTACCTATTAATAAAGCATACATCCCGTTGTGAACAATTTTAGCAACTAATTTTTGAGCTTTAGGAGTATCTTCAGGTAAGGATGTCTTTTGTGTTGTTTTCATATAAATTAGACGGATTAATAGAAGAAACAGAAAAATTAATGCAAAAATAATTTCAAATCTAAAAAAGGCTTTGTCTTCAAGTTGATTAATATCATCTACTTGCTTTGCTACACCATAAACAAATAAAAGTACAAATCCCCAATGAAATAATTTTGCTATTTTACTATATTGCAAATTATTTTTATCTAAACTCATGAATTTTATTGCAATACTTTAAATATTTAATAAAAAAATAAAACTGAAATGATTGAATATCAAAAAATCCTAGATAAAAATATGCTAAATGTACTTAAAGATATTCTTAAAAACATAAAAGATAATGGATTATCAAATAATAATAATCATCTCTACATTACATTTTTAACGAATCATAAAAACGTTGAATTACCTAATTGGTTAAAACAAAAATATCCCCAAGAAATGACAATTATTATCCAATATGAATATTATGATCTAGAAATAAATAAAAATAATTTTTCTATTACACTCTCATTTGGTGATATTAAAACAAACTTAAAAATTAATTATAATGCTATTGTATCATTTGCCGATCCTTCAGCTAATTTTGGTTTAATTTTGAAAAAAAGTAAAATTCAGAAGAAAGTAAATAAAAAATTAGAAAACAATATATCAAAGAAGGATAATGTAATTAATTTTTCAAATTATAAAAAAAATTAATCTAAGTAATAATGTTTAATTAATTTACCATTTTGGTAATCTAAACATAATGGACTACCAGTTGGAAGTTCTATTGAAGATATTTCTTCAGGTTTGTACATACCAACTTTAATCATAATTGCTCTTAAGGAATTACCATGTGCTGCTATTAAAATATTTTTTTTATTTAAAATATGAGGTTCAATTATTTCAGTAAAGTATGGAGAAACTCGGTCTACTACATCCTTAAGACTTTCTCCGTTTGGAGGCGGTGTATCATAAGATCTTCTCCATATGTGAACTTGTTCTTTTCCAAATTTATCAGCAGTTTCAGCTTTATTTAAACCAACTAAATCTCCATAGTCTCTCTCATTAAGTTTTTGATCTTTTTCATAAATAAGTTTTCCATTTTTATGTAAATTTTCTATCTCTGATGCCTTGATAGCTATTTCTGCTGTTTTATTTGCCCTCTCTAAAACACTGCTAAAAACTTTATCAATTTTTATATTATGTTTTTTTAATAAATGTCCCGCATTATTAGCTTCATTAATACCTTTTTCAGTTAATGGAACATCTTTCCAGCCGGTAAATCTATTTTCTAAATTCCACTGACTTTGACCATGTCTTAGTAAAACAAGTTTGTTCATATGTTCCATATAATATGTTATAGAGAGTTTGTTAATAAATAATGGCTAATAAAAAAAGAATAGAATTTGATAGTTTAGGTTCTAAAAAAATTGATCAAAATAAACTTTGGGGTGCACAAACTCAAAGATCCTTAGAAAATTTTAAAATTGGTAGTGAAAAAATACCATCAGAATTAATTATCGCATTGGGACAACAAAAGAAAGCAGCTGCAGAAGCTAATATAGAACTTGGTGTTATAGATAAAAAATTGGGATCATTAATATCAAAAGCATGCGATGATATTATTAATTTAAAACTTATTGGAGAGTTTCCATTATCAGTATGGCAAACTGGATCTGGAACTCAAACAAATATGAATGCAAATGAAGTAATTAGTAATCATATTATCAAAAAATTAAAAGGAAGAATTGGAAGTAAAAAACCTATTCATCCTAATGATCATGTAAATTTATCTCAATCATCAAATGATACCTTTCCAACAATAATGCATGTTGCAGTTAATGAGTTATCAATAAAAAATTTAATACCAACCCTTAAAGATCTAATAAAAGAATTCCAAAAAAAGAAAAAAACTTTTCAGAATATAATTAAAATAGGAAGAACTCATACTCAAGATGCAACTCCAATTACTTTAGGTGATGAGTTTTCTGCATTTTGTACTCAATTACAAGCTTGTTTGAAAAGAATAGAAGTTTCAAAATCAGAATTAAAATATCTTGCTCAAGGAGGGACTGCTGTAGGTTCAGGAATTAATGCACCAAAAAAATTTGATAAAGTATTTTGTAAATATTTGAATAAACTTACTAGAGATAATTATAAACCATCTCAAAATAAATTTGAATCTTTAGCTTCTCATGATCCACTAATTAATTTTTCAAATTCTTTAAAAACTTTATCAATTTCATTATTAAAAATAATAAATGATATTCGATTTTTAGCATCTGGACCTAGATCTGGTTTAGGAGAGCTAATTTTACCTGCTAATGAACCTGGATCATCAATTATGCCAGGAAAGGTAAACCCTACTCAAATTGAAGCATTAAGCATGATATGTGTTCAAGTAATAGGAAATAGCACAACTGTAGATCTTGCTGGCTCAAATGGTCATTTTCAATTAAATACATATAAACCAGTTATAGCCTTTAACATTCTACAATCTGTAAATCTCCTTAGTGATGGTATTAAAAGTTTTAATAAAAATTGTTTAAAGGGATTAAAAGCAAACAAAGAAATAATTAATAATCATCTAAATAACTCTTTAATGCTTGTAACTGCCTTAAATAAAAGTATTGGATATGATAATGCAGCAAAAATTGCTAAAAAAGCATTTGATGAAAATTTGACTCTTAAAGAAGCGGCATTAAAATTAAAATTAATTTCTGAAAAGGAATTTGATAAAATAGTTGATCCAAAGAAAATGATTTAACTAAATATATTCGTAGTTATCTTTATCAGCAAATAAAGACCTTAATAATAAATTATTTAAATGATGACCTGATTTGTTACCCAAAAAATATCCATGAATTGGAGCTCCAGCTAAATACAAATCTCCGATAGAATCAAGAATTTTATGTCTTACAAACTCATCCTTAAAGCGCAATCCATCTGAATTAAGTATTTTACTTTCTCCAACAACAACTGCATTATCCAGTGAACCACCTAGTGCTAAACCATTTGATCTTAACATATCGACATCTCTTTCAAATCCAAAAGTGCGTGCTGATGCAATATCAGTTTTATAGTTTCCATTTACTAGTTGTAGTTGACAGCTTTGTTTGCTGACTAATTTACTAGGAAAATCAATTTCAAAATCAATTGAAAATTGATTATTCGGTTTTAATTCTACAGATGAATCACTATTTTCTACTTTAATATTTTTTTTAATATTTAAAATTTTTCTTCTCTTATTTAAACTGTGAATGGCAGCTTTATCAATAAGATCAACAAACTTTATTGAACTTCCGTCCATTATTGGGACTTCTGGTCCATCAATTTCAATTTTAATATTATCTATATGCAATCCGGATAAAGCACTCATCAAATGCTCAATTGTTGAAACACTTGCTCCATTTTGATTGCTTATAGTTGTGCTTAATTTTGTATTAGTTACATTTGACCATATAGCTTCAATGATATTATTTTTATTAAGATCCGTTCGGATAAACTTTATTCCATAATCAGCTTCAGCAGGATATAATTTCATGGCTACATCTACTCCTGAATGTAATCCTATTCCATTAATTGATACTGGTTCGGCTATTGTTTGTTGATTTTTAGAATTATTCAATGTGTTTATCATCTTAAAAAAAAGTGCTGATTTCAACACTTTTTTATTATATATTTTTAACGTTCTTAACAACTAACCTAATATTTCAAAATATTGCAGATAATAGTTTATTTACTAATTAGCCTGTCTTCTAAGGAAAGTTGGTATATCTAAAAGTTCTTCCTCTGTTTCCTGATTAAACTCGTCATCTATTTCAGAAGTTTCACTCTCTTCAGCACTGAATTCCTCTTTTTCAATGATACTTGAATTATCATCTTCAGAATTGTTATGTTCAGAGTCATTTTCTTCAATCTTTTCCTCTGAGGAGGCAAAAACAGGTTCAGTCTTTGTATGAATATTATTTTCTGAAGCTATATCTTCAGATTTATTTTCTGTAGAAAGAGTATCAAATAAACTTAACCTTCTTACACTTGCATCATTTGGTTTATCTGTATTCAGAGATGAGCTTGATACTTCCCCAGAAATATTATCAGTTTCAATTAGATCTAAAGTTTCTGTAGCTTCGTTTTGAAAAAATGTTTTATCATTAATATTTTCTTCTAAACTTGAAGTTTCTAATTGGTTAATATTTGTTTGCTCATCTTCATTAAAGTTATCAGAATTTTGATTATTGAGCATTCCTTCATTTACTATCTCATTAATCTCTTCATCTAGAATGTTCTCTTCTTGTAAGGCATTTTCCTGCAAAATATTACTTTCAGATAATAACTCAGATTTTTCTATATCTTGTTTATAAATATCATTATTTATATTTATTGGTGCAAAGCTTTCTATCGGTTTAGCTGATATATTATTGTTTGCATCAATACCTGTAGCAACAATGCTAACTCTTACAACGCCTTCAAGTCTGTCGTCGCAAGTAGTTCCGTAAATAATGTTTGCTTCTTCATCAACTTCTTGTTTGATTCTATTTGCAGCCTCATCAACTTCATACAATGTAATGTCTTTGCCGCCAGTAATATTAATTATTAGACCTTTTGCACCTTTTAAGGACACGTCATCAATTAATGGGTTTGCAATAGCTGCTTCAGCAGCTGCAATTGCTCTACCTTCGCCTTGTGCTTCACCAGTACCCATCATAGCTTTACCCATTTCAGACATTACAGTTTTGATATCTGAGAAATCTAAATTTATCATTCCAGGCTGAACCATAAGATCAGTTACGCCTCTTACACCTGCATACAAAACATCGTCTGCCATCTTAAAAGCATCAGAAAAAGTAGTTTTTTCATTAGCAATTCTAAATAAATTTTGATTAGGTATTGTTAGTAATGTGTCAACATACTGTTGCAGTTCCTCAATGCCTTTCTCAGCTAACTTCATCCTTTGAGAGCCTTCAAAATGGAAAGGTTTAGTTACCACACCTACAGTAAGTATTCCTTTTTCTCTTGCTAGTTTAGCAATTACTGGTGCAGCTCCTGTGCCAGTACCACCACCCATTCCAGCTGCTATAAAAAGCATGTGACTACCTTCAAACTTTTCACTTAGATCTTGAATTGCTTCCTCTGCCGCCTGTCTTCCAATATCAGGTCTCATTCCCGCGCCTAAACCTTTGGTGCTATTTAATCCTAACTGAATTTTATTTGGACAACTTGAAATTTGTAAAGCTTGTGCATCTGTATTAGCTATTAAAAAATCTACACCTTCTAAATTAGCATTAATCATGTTGTTAACTGCATTTCCGCCAGATCCACCTACTCCTAAAACTGTTATTTTTGGGTGTAAGTTTTGGGCTACATCTTGTATTGAAATATTTATAGTCATTGTAAACTCCGCCGTTTTAAATAGTTTTTAACGATTAATGTTCGAAATCGTCAATATAATTTACTACATATAGTATAATCTAAATATACTGATCAAGCCAAGAAAAAAAGCTTGATATTCCTCGTTTTTTTGATGTTTTTGACTGATTTTTTAAAAAATCAATTTTAAATAAATTTTGGTCATACAATATAGATCCAATAATATCGCAAAAATTGGGTTTTTTAAAACTATTATCCAAATTTAATTGTTCTAATGGACTTGATACTCTCACGCCACTTGCAAAAATTGTTTCTACATATTTTTCAATATTATCCATCATCGCCCCACCGCCGGTAAGAACTACATTATTTAATTTTTTATTTTTTAAATTATTGTCTTTAATTTTTTGCCATATCATCTCTAAAGTTTCTTCGATGCGTGGTCTAATAATAGCATTTAAGTTTGATCTTGTTATTTGTTTAAATGTATTTTTATCACCTGAAATAATTGGAATTTCTATTATTTCATGATCATCGCTTGGGGATGAAACTAAAGATCCATATAAAGTTTTTAATCTTTCAGCACTGGAAATAGTAGTTGATAAACCTCTTGCTATATCTAAAGTGACGTTATTACTACCAACTCCTATAGTATCTCCGTATACAAATTTATTATTTTCAAATACTGATATAGAGGAAGTTGAATGGCCTAAATCAATACAAATAGTTCCAAGTTCTTTTTCATCTTTTGTTAGTGATGATAGAGCTGAAGATAAGGGAGAGGGAATATAATTATCAATGTTAAGTTTCAGTTTTTTAATTACACTGGAAATATTGTCTGAATATTTTTTTTGTATTAATATTTTATAAAAATTAATTTTAATATTGTCTGAATAATTACCAATAGGAGCATTAAAATATAGGGTATTGTCGATATCATATGATGTTATATTATTAAATATTTCAAATTTGTCGTTAAGATTATTAAAATATTCTGATTGATTAATTATTTTTTTTAAATGTAATTCTGAAATTCTCTCATTTTTTAATTCTATTCCAGAGTCGTAATAATAAGAATCAGAGTTCAATAGAGACAAATTAAGATTAATAGAATTTAATTTAGTTTGAGATTGTTTTTCAGCCTCTATAACTAAAGATTTAATCTGATCATGTAAATTTTCAAAATTTATAATTATATTTTTTTTAATATTATTATTTGGAATACTAGCAATGGATAAAATATCAATATTATCTTTATTCTTATAATCAGCAATTATACATGATATTTTTGAATTACCAATATCTAAACCAGCTTTAATCATTTAAATTAATTAAGATTGTTTTTTTTAAATTTCTTAAATCATAAATTTTTATATTATTAATATCCATTTCGCTAAGTTTATTTTGTATCATAATAAAATTCTGAATGGATGTATTTGGATCTTCTTCTGAAAGCATTAATTTGATATCACCGTATAAATTTATATCCCATCTTCTTTTATTAAGAAACTCTAAACTCTCTATTTGAAATTTTTTTTCAAAATCATTGTTATTTAAAATATTAATTAATGAATTAGCTTTTAAGTTTGAAGAATTGCCCTTAAAGATTAATAATGACTGATTAGTGAAATCTTTAATATAAATTTGATCTATAATTTTTCCATTTTCATCAAAAACAAAATATTTCTCGTTAAAAAAATAAATTCCTATTGGCTTATGTTCTACAATTCTAATAAATAGAGTATTTTTATAATTTGTATTCAAGTAAATTTCTTTGACCCAATTATTTTCATTTATGGAATCATTAATTTGATCCAATGGTAACAAAAAAATTGAAGATCCTATATAATTTTGTAGCTTATCTTCTATAAATTTTGATTCAATTTTCTCTAAACCTGAAATATCAAATTTTGTAAATTGATATTGGAAGTTTTCTGAAAAACTCTGAATTATATTTTTTGAAATCTCAATGATATTATTTTTATTAGAATATAATAAAAAAGAAAAAGTAACTAAAAATAAGAAAATACTAAAATATGTAAATGATCTGAAATTTAAGACAAATCTTCTTCTATTAATATTTTTCATACTAATAATTTAAATTTTTAATCAAAATAAAAATGATTTCTGAAAAAGGTAACCCTTTATAATTAGCTTGTTCAGGTAATAGAGATATAGGAGTAAGTCCAGGTTGAGTATTTGTTTCTAAAAAGAAAATTTTATTTTTTTTTGTATCAAAAATAAAATCAGTTCTTGCAAGTGAATTGCAACCTAAGAGTTTATGGGCTTTAGCAGCAAATTTAAGACATTTAGCATAATTTATTTTATTTAATTTAGCTGGCAAAATATGTTTAGCGTAACCTTTTGAATATTTTGCTTTATAATCGAAGAAATTATTTTTTGATTTAATTTCTGTAACAGCGAGTGCGTGAATTCTTTTATCCAATTTAACAGTTGAAACTGTAAGCTCCCTTCCAGATATATACTCTTCTATCAAAATTTCTTTGTGATTATTAAATTCTTTTTTAAGTTCTTCTAAATTAGAAATTAAAATATCAAATTCTTTTTGATTTTTTATTATTTTTATACCAAAACTTGAGCCACTTTTATTTGGCTTAATAACAAATTTTTTTAACTTACTTTTGATAGTAATTAATTTTTTCTGATTTAAATCATTTATATTTAAAAGATAATATTTTGGAGACATCAATTTATTTTTTATAATTTCTTTCTTAGAAGAGGATTTATTAAAACATAGATTAGATGATTTTATATTTGAATGAGAAAAGGGAATTTTATATTTTTTTAAAATTTTTTGAATTTGACCATCTTCACCAAAGGGCCCGTGTAAAGCATTAATGCAGATAAAATTTTTATAATTAATTATTTTTTTATGAAAGTTTTTTGGATTAACTCTTAATGTCTTAAACTTCAATTTATTTTGATTAAGAATTTTTTGAATTTCACTAGAGGTGGCTAAAGATACATCATGCTCTTCATTATTACCACCTTCTAAAATTAAAATTTTTTTATTGCTCACCTATTATTTTTACCTCCCATTCCAATTTTACATTGAATTTGGCATATACTTTCTCAACAATACTTTTACCTAAGTTTTCTATATCTGTTGCTGAGGCACTTCCCCTATTTATTAAAAAATTTGCATGTTGAGTACTCACATATGCATCTCCAAAATTGGTACCTTTACATCCTGCTTCCTCAATTAGTTTTGCTGCATGAAGATTTTTAGGGTTTTTAAAAGTACTGCCAGAAGTTTTATTTTTTATTGGTTGAGAGTCTAAACGTTTATTCTTAATTTCATTAATTTTGTCTTTTATTAAATTTTGATCTCCATAATTAAAATTAAATATAGCTTTTGTAACAATATCTGTATTATTTATTTTTGAAGATCTATATTTAAGATTTAGTTTATCTTTTGTAATTGTTTTTCTTTGACCAAAATTATCACAAATTTCTATACTATTTATAACATCTACAGTTTCAGAACCATAGCAACCAGCATTCATTTTAACTGCTCCACCTATTGATCCTGGAATACCACTATAAAATTCAAAACCTTCTATATTTTGTCTTAATGCATAATTTGATAAATTAATATCTAAAATACTAGCGCCAACTTCAAGTTTGTTATCATTAATATTAATAGTATTAAAACCTTTGCCCAATTTTATAAGAGTTCCATTATAACCATTATCTCTAATTAAAAGATTTGAACCTGAACCTATTATGTAAAAATTTTCATTATTTATTTCATTTAATATAATTTCTAGTTCTAAATTATCTTCAACTATAGCAAATATTTTTGCATTACCTCCTGTTCTGAACCAAGTATGCTTACCAACATTATAATCTGCGTAAATTTTACTTTTAAGTTTGTCAGCTAATTCTAGAATTTTTTTCGACATTAGTTATTCAAATATTTTTTTGCAATACTTGATATTGAACCCGCGCCCATAAAAACAATAGTATTTTGTTTCATTGTATAAGGTTTCATTAATTTATTTAAATCAGCTATATTCTTTAAATATGTTGTATTTTTATTTTTTTTTAATATTTTAGAATATATATCTTTTGAAGTTGCGCCCTTGATAATCTTCTCTCCAGCTGAATAGGTTTCTAATAAAAATAAATAATCAACTTTAGATAAAATATTTATAAATTCTCTAATTAGTATTTTAGTTCTAGTGTATCTGTGTGGCTGAAAAACAACTATTACTTTATTTTTTAGACTTTTAGCTGCGCTTAATGTAGCTGCAATTTCTGTTGGATGATGTGCATAATCATCGTACACATAGGCCATATTTTTTTTTCCTAAAAATGAGAATCTTCTTTTTACACCTACATAATTAGTCAATGCGTTATTGATATCTTTATTTTTTATTCCATTTAGTTTGGCTGCAACAATACTTGCAGTTGCATTTAAAATATTGTGATTGCCGATTGCATTGATAGTAAAATTATAATTAGAAGAATGAGTAATTTTATTTTTAATTTTTAATTTGAAAGAAGTTTTTAGTTTGTTTTGTATAATGTCGAAGATTAACACATCTGCTTTTTTATTTTTTATTGAATAAGTTAAAATATTCCTATTTTTTATTTTGTTAATTAGTAATTTAAGATACTTATCATCATAACACATTATTGTGGTTCCATAAAACGGAAGCAAATTTATAAATTTTTCAAAAGCATTAATTAAATTTTTCTTTGATTTATAAAAATCCATGTGTTCAATATCTAAATTGGTAATAATTGATATTTGGTGTGGGAGTTTTAAAAAGGTACCATCACTTTCGTCGGCTTCAACAATCATCCACTCCCCTTTTCCATAGCGATTATTGTTAGAAAAAGAATTTATAATACCACCATTAACAATAGTAGGGTCTAAACCTGCTTCATTAAAAATGTTTCCAACTAAACTAGTAGTAGTAGTTTTTCCATGAGATCCGGCTATGGCAATAGATTTTTTATTTTTCATTAATTCTGAAAGCATATCCGCTCGAGAAAGGACAGGGATTTTTTTATTATATGCCTCTTTTATTTCAGGATTATTTTTTTTTATAGCTGATGAATATACGACGGCATGGGCATATTTAATATTTTTTTTATTATGTCCAAAAAAAAATTTTATACCTTTTTTCTTTAATCTTTTTGTGTTCTCGTTTACTGATAAATCACTACCTTGAATTGAATATCCTTTATCTAACATCAATTCTGCAATACCAGACATTCCTATTCCTGAAATACCTATAAAATGTATTTTACTGTTAATTTTCATTTATTATTAATTTATAAATTAAACTATTAGAGTTTTTAACTTGAATCATATCAAATTTTTTATTCATAGATTCTAATTTATTTGCATTACTATATATTTCATAAATATGTCTTTTTGCTCTATCTAAATCATCATTATTTTGATCAATAATTATCGCTAAATCATGTTTAGCTAATATTTTAGCATTAAAAAATTGGTGATTGTCTTTTGAAGAAGGTAGGGGAATTAATATTGAGGGAAGTTTAAAGTTAATTAAATCAACAATTGTGCCTGCTCCAGCTCTACATATTGCTAAATTAGCATTAGCTAGTATTTCTTCTATATTTATAAAAAAATCTTTTAAAATGATTGGTGATTTAATATTTCTTAATTTCTCTTCTTGTTTTTTTATTAAATTTTTAGAACACTGAAATATAAATTTAGCTTTTATAATTTTTTCGTTATCAATAATTTTGATTAGATTTGTTGCAAAGTTTGATACAAATTCTGATCCTTGACTTCCTCCAGAAATAAAAATTGTAAAGTTACTCTCAGAATTTTTATTGCTTATGTTTAAATTTTTTTTAAAACTATTTTCTGGGGCCCCAACTAAGAATATTTTATCTTTAAACTTAGAATTGATTTTAGATTTAATATCAAAATTTAAAAATAATTTATTTGTAAAATTCAGAAAAAATTTATTCGTTCTGCCTATTATTGAATTTTGTTCATGTATATAAAGCTTAAGTTTATAGAATGGTTTAAATACCATACATGATAACATTGGAGAAAACGAAGCATAACTTCCAAAAGAAATAGAGTGGGATGGTTTTAAAAAAAATATAATAATAAATGATTGAATTAATCCTAATAAAATTTGAAATATACCAAAGATTTTTAATATTATATTCCCATTTAAATTTGACGAACTAATTACATAAATTTTTCCACTATAATTATCAAAGTATTTATAGCCTCTTTTGTCAGTTATAATTGTACAATTTATATTTTTGATAGATAAATAATTAGCAAAATTTTTCGCTGGTATAACATGCCCTCCTGTTCCTCCTGTAATTAGTAAAAAATTTTTTTTCATAATTCTTCATTTTTTTTGTTTGTAAGAGATAACAAGAAACCAAATAAAATTGCTATTGATATCATGGAAGAACCTCCATAACTTACAAATGGCAGTGTCATACCTTTTGTTGGTATAAGCCCTAAAGAGCTAAAGATATTAATTAAGCACTGTAATCCAAATGAGCAAGTTAGACCACTAATTGCTATAATTTTATATGGATCTTCAAGTTGTAGAACTTTTAATAAGCTTCTTATTATAATAGATAAAATTATAAAAATAATGATTAAACAAAAGATAAATCCTAATTCTTCTCCAGCTACAGCAAAAATAAAATCTGTATTAGCATCAGGAATTTTTTCTTTCAAAATACCTTGCCCGGGCCCCTTTCCAAGTAGCCCACCATTTTTGAAAGCTTGAATACTTAAGTCTATTTGGTATGTATCAGTCCCATCCAACCCACCAAGAAATGAATTAATTCTTGATTGAACATGATCAAAAATAAAATAAGAAAAAATTGATATTCCTAATATAAATAAAAATGCAACAATAACTAAAAAAATTGATAAACCAGCAACGAATAACTGGCAAAAAAAAGTTGCTGACAGTAAAACTGTCATTCCCAAATCAGGTTGCATAAGTATTAAAGATAAAAGCAAAAAGAAAAAAGCAAAAAGTAAAGGTAAATAAAATTTTTTATCTTCTGTAGATTTAGTTATACACCATGCCGTCAATATGACAAAAATAGGCTTAATTATCTCTGAAGGCTGTAGTGTAAAGTTAAATATTTGGAACCATCTCTTTGCGCCCTTAACTTCGTAATCCAAAAAAAGTATTAGCAGTATTATTATTAATAAAAAAATAAATAAAAATAATGAGATTCTTCTTATATTTTTATTATCTAAGTCTGATAGCGTAATAAGTAACAAAATTGAAAAAAGAAAAAAAATAGAGTGTCTGTTTATAGACAAATTTTCATCTATGGAAAATGAAAGTATTAATCCCGTAAAACCTAATGATAATATTAATATAATGTTAATTCTATCAATTGAACTCCACCAATTCTTCAAATATTGCATGTTTAATTTATATAATTTTTGATTAATTGATTAAAATGTATTCCTCTTTCTTCAAAATTTTTATATTGATCGTAAGAGGCACATGCGGGAGCAAACAATATAGTTGATTGATTTGAATTTTTTTTAATATCGTTGAAGGTTTTTTTGATAACTGATTTTAAATTTGCCGATCTTTTTACAATTAATTCTTTTTTTAATTTTTTTTGAATGAAATTTCCTGATTTTCCGTAGGTATATACACAGCTAATTTTATTTTTATATTTAAGAAGAATTTCAAAATTTTTTTCTTTAGCTATTCCACCTAAGATTAGGTAAATATTATTGTAATTAACAACTGAATTAATTGTTGAATTTAAATTAGTAGATTTACTATTATTTACTATTTTTAGTTTATTATTAGTAAAAATTGTAGATGATCTAAATGGCAGACCCTTAAATGCTTTAATAACCTTAAGAAAATTAGTTTCTGGAATTTTAAATATTTTGCTACATATGTATGCTATTAAAATATTTTGGATATTAAAATGACCTTCTAAATCTTTTGAGATTTTTTTTATAAATAATTTTCTGCTTTTTTTGAAGTAATTATCTAGAATATAATCATTATTAGCGAAACAGTCTGCTGATTTATCGACTAAAGAAAAACTAATTTTATTTTTAATTTTTTTTTGATTAAATATTTTTCTTGAATAAATATCATCAATGGATAACAAATTAATTCCATTTTTAGAAATAATATTTTTTTTTTGATTAATATAATCGCTAATATCTTTGTATCTATCTAAATGATCCCCAGATAAATTTGTTATTACTGATATGCTACTATCAAGTGACTTAACTGTTTCTAATTGAAAAGAACTTAATTCTATAACATGAACTTTATATTTTTTTTTAAGAAGAAAAGCATTGCATAATGATTCTCCAATATTGCCCCCTACAAATGTTTTAATACTATTTTTTTTTAAAATGTCTCCTATTAATTTGGTTGTTGTTGATTTTCCATTTGTGCCAGTAATAGCTACGATCTTTTGGTTTGTTAAATTCGAAATATATAAATTTAAATCTCTATTTACTTTTTTAGATATATTTTTTCTTTTAAATTTTTTTTGTCTTAAAGATATTCCAGGGCTAACAAAAATTTTTTCAAAATCATTCAAATTATCTTTTTTTATATTAAAAAAATAATCTTTATTGTAATTTTTTTTTATAGCCTTTCTTACTATTGGATTATCATCCCACATCTTAAATTTTATTTTTTTATTTTCAAAATAATTTACTATAGAAAGTCCCGATTTTTGAATTCCATAAATTAAATACATTATCTAATTCTTAAAGTTGCAAGACCTATCAAAGCTAATACAATGGTAATTATCCAAAAACGAATAACTATTGTTGACTCAGGCCATCCCTTTTTTTCAAAATGATGATGTAGTGGAGCCATTAAAAAAACTCTTTTTCCTGTCATTTTAAAAATGAATACTTGGATTACTACAGACAAGGTTTCTAGAACAAATAAACCTCCTATTATTGCAAGAAGAATTTCATGTTTGCATATTATTGCTATTGAACCTAAAGAGCTACCTAATGCTAAAGACCCAGTATCACCCATAAAAACTTTAGCAGGTGGTGCGTTAAACCATAGAAACCCTAAAGCAGCTCCAATTAAAGAACCACAAAAAACTGCTAACTCACCAGTTCCAGGAATATATTGGATAAGTAAATAATTAGAAAAAACTATATTACCTGAAACATAAGCTATGAAAGCAAAAGACATAGCAACTATCATTACTGGGACAATTGCTAAACCATCAAGTCCATCAGTTAGGTTTACTGCATTAGCCGATCCAATAATTATGAATATAGAAATTAGAAAATAAAATATTCCAAAATCTATAATTAAATTTTTAAAGAAAGGAAATGTCATAGATTTGCTTATACTTGGATCTAAATTGACAAGTATTAAATATGTAATGAAAAATGAAAAAATGATTTGCAGTATAATTCGTATTTTTGATGAAATACCATCACTAGTATTTGATTTAATTTTTTTGAAATCATCTGCAAAACCAATAGATCCAAAAATTAAAATAGTTAAAAGTAAAATCCATATAAAAATATTTTGTAAATCAGCCCAAATAATTGTTGAAACAAAAACACTTAGAATAATCAAAAAGCCTCCCATTGTAGGGGTACCTTTTTTTGCAATTATATGTGACTCTGGACCGTCATCTCTTATTGGTTGGCCAGTTGGTTGAACATTTGATAATTTGTTAATAATATAATTTCCAAATATGAGAGAAAAAAATAATCCAGTAAGAATAGAGGCGCCAGCTCTAAACGTTATATAACTAAAAATATTTAGAAAACTAAATAAAGATTGGTATTCAAAGGCCAAATATTTAATCAAATCGATACCTGCTTTAATAATGTTTTTGCAAACTTATTTATTTTTGTTGAATTGGAACATTTAATTAAAATAATGTCATTATTATGCACTTTCTCTTCTAAAAATTGCATAATTTTATTCGTATTTTTAAAATAGATAAATTCATTATTTGGATTAAAAAATTTTTTTATAGATAATTCAAAGAATTCGCCACATAAAATTACAAATTTAAAAATAGTGCCATCTAATTGTTTTAGTAATTTATAATGAATTTTGTAAGAATTATTTCCTAATTCATTCATTGTTCCAAGTATTATTATTTTTTTATTATTATTTATTTTTATATTTTTTAAATTTTGTATACTTTGCATCATTGTATCTGGATTAGCATTATAAGATTCATCAATAATATTTATTTTTTTCTTATTTAAAGAAATTTTGTGAACTAATCCTCTACCTTCAACTGGTTTTAAAAACTTGAAACGATTAACAACTGATTTAATATTTAGAGAATTTTCATTATAAAATGCAAGACAAAATAATAAGTTATTTAATCTATGCATAACAACTAAATCAGTAATAATGTTAATTTGTTTTTTATTAATTGATAAAATTACTTTATGAGATTTTTTAATAGGAGATATCTTTTTAATAAAATATTTTTTTGAAGAATTATCAATACGAATTATTTTAAGATTTTTTTCTTTTTTTGCCTTTGTTATTAAAATATTTTCAGATTTAGATGAAACATTTAGATATAGGTTTTGTCTATTAATATTATGTTTTGAAATAAATATATCAGCTTTTTCTTTAGCAATATTATTTTTAGTTTGAAAATTTTCAAGATGCGTAGATTGTATATTTGTAATAAATATTTCTGATGGTCTAACTATATTACTTAGAAATTTTATCTCACCAAAATTGTTTGTTCCAATTTCAAAAATTGCGAAGTTAGAGTTTAAGTTTAAATTTAGTAAAGATATTAATACACCTAACTGATTATTATAACTTTTCTTTGAGTAAGAAATGGTGTGATCTTTTTTTAAAAAAAATGCTAAAGTTTCTTTTAAAGTTGTTTTACCAGCACTGCCAGTAATACCTATTACTTTACCTTTATATAAATCACGTTTTCTTTTTGCTATTTCTGAAAGATATTTATAAATATTATTTACATATATAATTTTTTTATTTTCTTTAAAATTTTTCTTATCAGTTATACAAAATCTTGCACCTTTATTTATTGCTTCACTTATAAATTTGTTTCCATGAAATCTTTTACCTTTTAAAGCAATGAATATATCACCAATTTTAATATCTTTACTTGATATTTGAATTTTATCTTTTTTAGATATTATATATTGCTCTAATTTATTTAATTCGCTCATTAATTTAATAATTGTTTAACAATTGTAAAATCATCAAACTTAATTGTTTTATTTTTTAAAACTTGAAATTTTTCGTGCCCTTTACCTGCTACTATTAAAATTTCATTCATTTTTAATTCTTTAATAGCTACTTTAATTGCTTTTCTTCTATCAGATACTTCTATAGCTCTAGAACAATACTTTAAGATACTTTTTCTTATTTTTGATGGATTTTCATTTCTGGGATTATCATCCGTTATATAAATTTTACCTGCATATTTATTTGCAATTAATGCCATAGATTTTCGTTTACTTTTATCTCTATTGCCCCCACAACCAAATAAAATTGCTGGTTTTATTTTTTTGATTTTATAAGCAATTAATATTTTTTTTAATGCATCTGGTGTATGTGCATAATCAATAATAATTTTTGATTTTTTTTTCTTATATTCAATTGTTTCTAAACGACCTGTAGGATTAGTAACTTTTGATAGTACTTTTATAATTTTATTTTGACTAATATTGAGTGCTAAACAACAAGTAATTGCACATTCTAAATTCTCAAATTCTATATTTGTTTTAACTTTTAAATTTTCTAATTTATATTTTTTATCGTTGATATTCAAATATACAACATCTTTAATCTTTAGTAATTTCAAACTTTTATTTCCAAAATATTTTAATTGGACATTTTTTTTTACCAATTTTTTTTTTAATTCTGATGAGTTTTTTAATCTTGAATTAATTATAGCAAATCCTTTATTTTCTAAATGATTAGTAAAAAGTTTAATTTTTGATTTTTTATAATTTGAGAATGTTTTATGGTAATCAAGATGATCTTTCGAAATATTTGTAATAGCTGCAATATTTATAGGATAGTTTCTTAACCTGTTTTGTTCTAAAGCATGACTTGAAGCTTCAAAAATGTAAATATTTTTTTCTCTTTTATTCGAAGATCCATATTTAAATAATTCCTCATATGCAGGAGTTGTTAAATTTATATCATTTATTTTTTTCCCGTTTTTAAAATGACCTAAAGTACCAACTGTTGTATTATTATATTTTAGTGAATTAAGAATTTTTGAAATATACCAAACAACTGATGTCTTTCCATTTGTCCCCGTAACAGCTATCGTTTTAAAGGGAAAATTATTATGAAGCTTATTTAATAATGAATAGATCTCAAAATCAATATTAGATACAACAAATTGAGGAATTTTTAGATTATTAATATATTTATTAGAAATTAAAGCAGGAGTTTTATTCTTAAGTGCTTCATCTAAATAAATCTTTTTTACACTTTTATTTTTGTCATAAACAAACAACGTTTTATTATTAGTAAATTTTGAATTTGAGGTAATTGCAGAGAAATATTTATTTTTATTAAAGTTATAGGTTTTTTTTACACTTATAACTTTTGATAAATTAGACAGTAGCATTTAATTTTCTATATAAAAAATTTGTGTCTACTTTTAGAAGATCATCGTTTTTATCTTTTGAAATATTAAAGAGACTTATAATATTAATAATAATGTCTTTTACCAAGGGTGCATTTACTCTTGCTCCAGTCATTCTTTCATTAGTGCCTGTTTCCTTTTTTGGATATTCAATAGCAGTGTAAATTACATATTGTGGATTATTTATAGGGAATATTCCAATAAAGGACGTTAAGTTTCTATCCTTGTAATATCCACCATTTGGATTTAGTAACTCTGATGTTCCCGTTTTACCTCCTATAGAATAACCATCTACTTTTACTCTGGGGCCAGTGTATTCAGTTTTAAGAACAACAGAATTTAATAAATTGATAAAGAATTTAGATGATTCTTTATTATTAAAAATTTGTTTTTGTTCAAATTGTTTGTTTAATTGAAGTGTAGGAAAAACCTCATTCCCATTATTAGCTAATGAAGCATAAGCTTTAACTAAATGAAGAGGCGTAATTGCAAATCCATGACCAAATCCTATAGTTGCTGTTTCTAACTTCCCCCAATTATTTTTGTTTCCTAAAGGAGCTGAACTTTCTTTATTTTCTATATTTATTTTTTTATTGAAACCTATTTTTTCAAAAAATTCTTTTTGATTTTTTTTTCCAATCAGAGTAGCAATCTGGGCAGTACCAATATTTGATGACTCAACAATTATTTTTTCAACATCATAAATACCGTTATCTTTGTATTTATCATGATCACTAATGTTTAAATATTTTTTTGTAACATCAAAAGTCATTTTAGAATCTAAAATATCCAAATCAAATCCAATAGTTGCGGTTATTGGTTTAAAAGTTGATCCCATTTCATAATTAGACTGAAACACCCTATTTATTAAATTATTGTTATTATATGAGGATTTGTCCTCAGGATTATAATCAGGTAAGCTAACTGATGATAAGATTTGACCACTAGTAATATCCATAACTATAGCTAAACCTGATTCAGCTTTATAATTATTTATTGTTTTAAGTAGATTTTTTCTAACCAGTTGCTGTAAATTAGTATCGATACTAATAATTATATCTTGTGATTTTGAGAGATCATTTTCAAAATACCTTTCAATTCCACTCTGTCCTATTTGATCTATATCTACATATCCAAGAATATGTGACAATGTATTCTTATAAGGATATATTCTTTTAAATTCCTTATGAGCTTTGATGTTTATTTCACCTAGATTAATTATTTCTTGATGCTCAATTGGAGATATATTTCTTTTTATCCAAACAAATTTGCTTGTAGATAATAATTTTTTTTCTATTTTTTTTATATCTAAATCAAGAATTAATCCTAATTTATTGGCAAGTTCTTTTTTATTTTTTATCTTATTAGGATCTATTGATAAGGAGATACTTTGAATTGAGGTAGCAATTACATTTCCATTCCTATCATAAATACTTCCCCTGATATCTTTTGTTACATAATTAGTAGTGTAATCATCAAGATCAGGAAAGAGCATAATTGATGAGATTCTATAAATAGAAATAAAATAGACAAAAATAAAAATTGTAATTGAAAAAAATACTCTTCTATGAAGTAATTTTAAAGAATCACTATCAAATAATTTTAGTTTACTTAACATTAATTAATTATTTGAACTAACAAGCTTGATATTTTTGTCTTGATTTGAAAGTTCTTTCAATTTTACTATTAGAGGGACATTATTATTTTGAGTTTCATAAAAATACAATTCATATAATGTTTTTAGATATGAGCTATTTTGATGAGTAGCTAATTCAATTTTATTGATTTTTAAGTTTTCTGAAATCTTAGAAATTTTCATTTTCAAATAAACATTATTTTTTTCAATTTCTCTTGTATTGTTGGCAATAAAAATCATTGAAAAAACAAGTATTAAATTAAGAATTAAAAAGAGTATAATTGATTTTGTATACTTCATTATTAAATTTTTTGAGCTACCCGAAGTTTTGCTGATCTAGATCTGGGATTTTCTAAAATCTCAGAAGCTGACGGCAATATTGGTTTTTTGGTGATTATTTTAAGTTGAGTTGCCAGTTTATCAGGTAACTCCGGGTAGTGGCGGGAGGAACGCCATCGTTTACCACTATTGTGGTTAAAAAATTCTTTCACAATTCTATCTTCTAGACTTTGGAAAGAAACTACTAAAATCAAACCATCTTTATTTAAAATTTTTAAAGTTTTTTCTAGACTCGTCTTTAGTTCATTTAACTCATCATTTACATAAATTCTAATTGCCTGAAATGTTTTTGTAGCTGGATGGATCTTGTTTTTTAATTGATTCTTTTTTGGTAAACATTTTTTAATAATGTTTGATAATTCTATAGTGTCACTAATAAATTTTATTTTTCTATTTTTTACTATTTCTTTCGCAATAACTCTTGAGTATCGTTCTTCTCCATATTGATAAATTATGTCAGCTAAATTTTTTTCTTCATAATTATTAATTATATCATAAGCTTTTTTATCTGAAGCACCCATTCGCATATCAAGTGGTCCAGATTTATTGAATGAAAAACCTCTTTGCGCATTGTCTATTTGATTTGAACTTGTGCCTATATCAAAAAGAATTATGTCAAATTTTTTGTCTTTAAACTTTGTATTATTTACTATTTCTTCAATGTTACTAAATTTATCATTTATTAGAATAAAATTTGAAAATTTTGATTCTAATTCTTTTGCAAATATTTTTGAAATTGGATCCCTATCTATTGCCAAAAACTGATTTACATTAAATTTTTCAAGAATAGTTTTTGAATAGCCGCCACCACCAAAAGTTGCATCTATTACATTTATTGATTTTTTTAATGGTAGAAATGATATTATTTCATTAATCATTACTGAATTATGTAAATTTTCCATATTATTTTTGTTGTGTTAACATCATTCGTAATGATTTTTTTTCTTTTAAAAGACGTCGTCTTGCATCTTCAGTATTTTTTAAACCTTGTTTAGGTTCCCACATCTGAAAAAAATGTCCTTGACCAAAAAAAGCTACCTCTGTTTTTATTCCTGCATATAATTTTAATTCTTCAGGTATTAAAAACCTTCCTTCTTTATCAACATTAGTTGTGACTATTTCAGAAAAAATTGATGTTGAGAAATCATCATAATCTTCAGAAAAAAAATCTAAATTATTAATTCTTTTTGCTATTTCTTTTAATCTTCCAACACCGCAACCCTCAATAGAAGGTGTTTTTATAGATTTGTATAAAATAATTTCATTTCTATTAGCCTTAGGAAGTACATTTCTAAAACTAGAAGGTAGAGAAACTCTTCCCTTCTTATCTATTTTATTAATATATTTAGATACAAATAAATCCATTAAATATGGGTTATCATGGGAATATATGGGCGTCAATGGGTATATGAAATTATGATAAATGTTCTTTATATGTTCTCAATAAAGATATAGATGGTGCATAAGCCGGGTTCTGTAATTTAATAAAAAATTGATGATCATTAATCTAAAACAAATGTCACCATTTGCTTCAAGCAGTCTACCCGAATAGCTCAGCTGGAACTGATTGCCATTCCTATTTGACCTTGCTCCAAAAAGGGTTTGCAAAGCCTTTTTTGTTACCAAAAAAGCGGTAAGCTCTTACCTTACCTTTTCACCCTTACCTTTACAGGCGGTATATTTTCTGCTGCACTTTCCCTAAGCTTGCACTTGCCAGGAGTTACCTGGTTTTTTTTCCAGTGGAGCCCGGACTTTCCTCTTGATTACTCAAGCGATCATCGCACCATCTATTTTCTCTAATAAATTTATTTAATTTTTGGTCAATAGAAAATTAAAGAGGTGTTTAATTAAAGTATTATATATGGATTTATTGTTATTTATATCATTGCTATTTAGATATCTATTTCTATATGCGCTTATAAGTTTATTATAAAGTTTATCATTTTTATATACTTCACGTGTATCGTATCCAATCAATGATAAAGCTAAAATTGCTTTCTGTTTTTTTGACTTTAAATTATGGCTATGAAACCAATTTTCCATAATTTTTATTTCTCTTTTTTTTAGTTTTCTATGATTTAAAATTAGCTTTGAAGAAGAGAGTGATTGCCATGGAAAATATTTACCAGGATCTTTTTTTCTAAAAGGAGCAATATCTGAATGCGCTAAAACATTATTTTTATTAATTTTATAATTTTTTTGTAATTTAAGTATCAGTTTTTTTAATGAATATATCATTTTTAATGAATATTTATTATTTTTTCCTCTTGGATTATAATCAAGCTCTATTCCTATAGAGACAGAATTAATATCAATGATTTCATGCCAAAATGATTGTCCTGCATGCCATGCTCTAAATTTATCTTTTACTAAGTTGTAAATGGTTCCATTTTGTGAAATTAGATAATGTGAGCTGACTTTTTTTTCCCTATTACATAAATATGAAATTGCATCTAATGTGTTTTTCAAGGCTGTATAATGAATTATAATTAGTTGTATTTTCGAATTATTTCTTAAATTATAATTTGGAGATTTGTATTTCGTTATATATTTCATTCAAATTTTAAAATTTAAATATATAAATAAATTATGATAAAAAAAATTATCTGTCTAATATTATTATTTTTATGTATGAGTTGTTCTAATAATACCAATTCAAATATTGATAAAAATAAGAATCTATTAGGTGATCCGGAAACTCTATACAAATTAGCTAAAATAAATTTTGACGCACAAAGGTTTGAATTAGCAGAGAAGCAATTCAAAGAGATTAGCAAACTATTTCCATTATCTAATGAAGCAATCCAATCTGAAATAATGATAGCATTTATAGATTATATCCAGATGGATTATGATAATGCAATTTTAAACTATAGAAAGATAATCAATAAATATCCATCTCACAAAGATTTGGATTATGTTTACTATATGATAGCAATTTGTAATTATGAACAGCTTCAAAATGAAGCCTTAGATGGGTATTATAATGATCTTGCATTAAGTTCTTTTGATCAAGTTATTAAAAGATTTCCTAAAAGTAAATATGCAAAAGATAGTCGGCAAAAAATAATTTTAGTTCAGTCAAATATTGCGGCTAAACATATGGAAATAGGAAGATTTTATCTAAACAATAAAAAATACATCGCAGCATTAAATAGATTTAAAGTTGTAGTTGAGGAATTTTCAATAACTAAATTTACACCAGAAGCATTACATAGAATGGTGGAGATTTATTATGAAATGGGTATGTATGAAGATAGCTATAATACAGCTGCATTACTAGGATATAATTATCCTAAATCTAAATGGTACAAATACAGTTATAATTTAGTTAAAAAAATTGATGGTGAAGAAACACTCTCAGAAAAAATTAGAAATTTTTTTGATGGATAAAGAAGAGATAATTCTTAAAAGATTAAAAGAACTTGCTGATTTAATCAAAAAACACAATTTTTATTATCATACTTTAGATAAGCCTAAAATAACTGATCAAGAATTTGATAAATTAGTTAAAGAAAACGATGTTTTAGAAAAAAAATATCCAAGTTTAATTTTAAAAGATGGACCTAACAAAAACTATGGTAGTAAAATAAAAGATAATTTTAAAAAAATAAAACATAATTCCCAAATGTACTCACTCTCAAATGCATTTGATAATAATGATATAAATGAGTTTATAAAACGTTCAATAAAATTTTTAAATTTAGATAATGATGATGATTTTCAATATATCTGTGAGCCAAAAATTGATGGACTGTCTCTTAATCTTGTCTATAAAAATGGAAATTTGGTTTCCGCTGGGACAAGAGGAGATGGATTTATAGGAGAAGATGTTACTGAAAATATTTTAAATATAAAAAATATTCCATCAAAATTAAAAAAAGACTTTCCAGATTTTATTGAAATTAGAGGAGAGGTATTCTTGAATAAGAGTGATTTTGAGAAACTTAATTCTAAGTTAGAAAATAAATCTAAATTTGCAAATCCTAGGAATGCTGCAGCTGGCAGCCTAAGACAACTTGATATTTCTATTAGTCATAGTAGACCACTTAAATTTATACCTCATGGTATTGGTAAATGTTCTTATAATTATGGTAACATTGAGAATTATTATGATCAACTTAAAAATTGGAACATTGCTCCAAATAATTTAATCAAAAAATGTCAATCAGTTGAGGAAATTATTAAATTTTATAATCAAATAGATCAAAAACGATCAGGTATTGATTATGATATTGATGGATTAGTTGTAAAAATAAATAGTTTAAAACTACAAGAAAGATTAGGTTATGTAGGAAAGAACCCAAGGTGGGCAATTGCCATAAAGTTTTCTGCTGAAAAAGCAAATACTGTAATTCAATCTGTAGATTATCAAGTGGGAAGAACGGGAGCAATTACTCCTGTAGCTAGATTGCAACCTGTTAATTTGGGCGGTGTAATTATATCTAATGCTTCTTTACATAATTTTGATGAAATAAATAAAAAAAATATAAATGTTTCAGATCTTGTTGAAATTGAAAGAGCAGGAGATGTTATTCCATATGTTACTAGATTAGTAAAAAAAAATAGTAAACTAAACACTAAAATAAAACCCCCTAGGAATTGTCCTATCTGTAAGAGTAATGTTTTAAAAGAAAAAGATGAAGCAATTCTGAGATGTTCTAATACATATGGTTGTAGTTCACAAAAAATAGGGAGAATAATTCATTTCGTCAGTAAAAAAAGTTTAAATATTGATGGATTTGGTGAAAAACAAGTTAAGCAATTATTTAATTTAAAATATATAAATAAAGTAGAAGATATTTTTAATCTTGAAAAGTTTGGATCAGAAATAATTGAGTTGGATGGATGGGGTGAATTATCTTTTACCAATTTAATTAATTCTATAAATAATTCAAAAACAATACCACTTGATAAATTTATTTATTCACTTGGTATTAGATTTATTGGGGAAGTTAATGCTGAAATTTTAGCAAACGAGTTTAAAAAACTAGAAGTATTTATATCTTCCTCAAATAATACAAGCTTGTTAGAAAATATTGATGGATTAGGACCAAAAGCAATTTCTTCAATTATAGATTATTTTTCAAAAGATATAAATAAGGAGACCATTAAAAAATTAAAAAATCATTTATCTATTACATTTATAGAGAATAAAATATCAGAAAATTTTTTTTCAAATAAGCACTTAGTATTTACTGGTACGTTATCAGAATTATCAAGAGATGAAGCTAAGTACTTAGCAAAAACTAAAGGAGCAAAAATATTATCTAGTATTAGTAAAAAAACAGATTTTCTAATAGCTGGGGAAAAAGCAGGTTCAAAAATAGATAAGGCAACGCAATTAGGAGTTAAAATTTTAAATGAAAAAGAATTCCTTAAAAAAATTAATCTATAATTTTCAAGTATTTTAAATATACTTTTTTTGAAGAAAAATTCTCAAAATCAATTAAAGCTTTATCACCATCTAATTTGATGATTTTTCCATTACCAAATTTTTGATGATAAACATTTTTCCCTTTAGATATGTCAATATTATATTCTAAATCTTGATTAAAATCCCAATCGATATTGTTTTTTTTTGAGTTTTGTAATAGTCTTCTTCTACCTGGTGTAATAATTTCTTCACTAAATGAATCAGTTTCTAAAAAATTATCTAAAAAGTTATTATCTTGAATATATTTGGAGTCATTTATCTCTACTTTATCTTCTGGAAGCTCGCTTATAAATCTAGATGGTAAATTATAATCATGTGATGCATAAGAGTATCTATTTTGATTTACGTAAGTAATATAAATTTTTTTTCTTGCTCTCGTTAGTGCCACATAGGCCAATCTTCTTTCTTCTTCTAATCCCTGATTACCAGATTCCTCTATTGATCTTTGACTTGGAAAAACTCCCTCCTCCCAGCCAGCTAAAAATACATAATCAAACTCCAATCCTTTAGCTGCATGCATTGTCATGAGAGTTAGTGTTTCTTCTGAAGTATTTGTTATATTTTCCATAACCAAAGATACATGTTCCAAAAAACCTTCTATGTTTTCAAATTCTTTTAAACTTTCTATAAATTCATTTAAATTGTCTATTCTTGATAGGCTGTCTGGTTTATTTGAGCTCTCTTCATCTTTTTTTAAATAATCTAAATAACCCGAATCTTCTATTATTACTTTAGCTAATTCAATATGGTTAAATTTTTTCTTAACCTTTTGCCATTTTAAAATGTTGTCAGTAAAATTGTATAACTCACTCTTAGCTTTAGAATTACTTTTAAATGTCAATTGTTGAGCAGATTCAAATAGAGAAATATTATTCATTCTTGCATAGCTACTAATTTTACTAACTGTTGATTTCCCTATTCCTCTTTTAGGTACATTAATAATTCTTTCAAAAGCTAAATCATCAGATAAATTATTTGTTAATCTTAAATATGCAATAATATCTTTTATTTCTTTTCTTTCATAAAATCGCAATCCTCCAATAATTTTATAAGGTAATCCAAGATTGATTAGTCTTTCTTCAAACGATCTCGTATGTGCAGCAACTCGAAATAGGATTGAGATCTCACTCAAATTTATTTTGTCTTTTATTATATTTTCTATTTTGTCTGTTACAAATACAGACTCCTCTTTTGTTTCCCAAAATCCATTAATTGTAATTTTTTCACCAATCTGATTTTTACTCCACAATTCTTTTCCATATCTTCCTTTATTTTTAGAAATAAGAGTTGATGCACAACTTAATATATTTCTTGTCGATCGATAATTTTGTTCTAATCTTACAATTGTTACATTCTGAAAATTTTTTTCAAAATTTAATAAATTAGTAACATCAGCGCCTCTCCAAGAGTATATTGATTGATCATCATCACCAACACAACATATATTTTTATTTCCTTTATATAAAAAATGAATCCATTGTTGTTGTATCGGATTAATATCTTGATATTCATCTACATGAATATATTTAAAAATATTTTGATATTTTGTTAATACATTATTATTTTTTTGAAAAATTTTTATACAAAATAAAATTAAGTCACCAAAATCAACACTATTTAATCGAAGAAGTTCAGACTGATAAATGCTATAGATTTTTCGAATTTCTTTATCATTTTTCCGATATTTATTTTCACTCAATTCATTAGGACTTATTCCTTTGTTTTTTAAATTATCTATTGCAGATAAATAGTATTTAGGAGAAGTTTCTTTTGTATCTATTTTTTCTACCTCACAAATATTTTTAATCAATTTTAATTGATCATCCACATCAATAATTAAAAAATTATTTCTTAATCCTACTTCTTCATAATGTTGTCTTAGTATTCTTAATGATAAAGAGTGAAATGTTCCTACCCACATATTGTCTATAGGAAAATTTAATGCATCTCCGATTCGTGACTTCATTTCGCTTGCAGCTTTATTTGTAAAAGTTACTGCTAAAATTTGCCTAGGAGTGGCTAGTTTTTTAATTAATATATTTAAGATTCTGAAGGTTAATACCCTAGTTTTTCCACTACCAGCACCAGCTAAAACAAGTAATGAACCATCAGTTTGTTGTACGGCATTTCTTTGTTCTTTATTTAATAAATCAAGATAATTTTGCGAATTTTCTGTCATTTTTTTGCTATATTAGAGATATATATAATGTAATTTATAAACTATATTAAATAATAGTTTAGATAATAGTGGTTAGTCTATGAGTAAAAAAATTATAATTCTATTTTTTCTATTTTTCAGTTTACTTTCTTATAAGGTAATTGCAAGTGATGCTGATCAGGTAAATACTGACTCAGAGGATTTTAATACAACCACAGTAGAAGATGAAATATATGATCCTTTTGAACCGGTAAATAGAGCTATATTTAGTTTTAATAATGTTGCTGATAGAATTGTTTTAGAGCCAATTGCAAAAGGCTACAAAAAATTACCTTCTCCTTTACAAAGTGGAATAAGTAATTTTTTGAGCAATTTAAGAGCTCCTTTAGTTGTTGTAAATCAACTATTGCAAGGTCAGGGTGAAAACGCTGTTCAATCATCAGGAAGATTTATAGTTAATAGCTCAGTAGGTGTATTTGGATTATTTGATGTAGCTGAAAAAATTGGACTTGAAGAAAAAGAAGAAGATTATGGACAAACACTTGCTACCTGGGGTGTTGGAGATGGCTTTTATATTGTTCTTCCGTTATTTGGACCATCAAACCTTAGAGATACTTCAGGATTGATTTTAACAATGATGACTGATCCAATTAATGCATATGCAGTAAGTGAGGGTGAAGCTTGGTTAGTGCCAATGAGAACAGCAGTTAATGCAGTTGATACAAGGTCACAAATAATTGATGAAGTTAATGCGTTAAGAGATAATTCAGTGGATTATTATGCTGCGGTAAGAAGTTCTTACTATCAAAACCGAAAAGCAGCCATTAATAATGTAGATGACTCAGAATTAACTCCTCTTCCACTTATTAGCATTGAATTTGAATAATGAAGCTTAGTTTAATTATATTTTTTTTTATAATCTTTATTTCCAAAAATTTATACTCTGATGAAACATCAGAATGGCTTAAAAGAGAAATTGATATAATTCTTGAAGCTTACAAAAACCAAAATCTCTCAAATGAGAACAGATTTCTTCTAATTGAAAAAACAATAAATAATAATTTTGCTGGAACTGGCATTGCTAAATTTGTTGCAGGAGAAGCTTGGAAAAAATCAGATAAAAGTACAAAACAAATCTACATTGATAATTTTAAACGACATTTGGCTTTAAATATAGCTTCAATGATGCAAGGTTATTCAGACCAAACTTATAAATTAACAAAATCAAAATATGATAGCAAAAATCAAGTCACTTTGATTGATATGGAGATCTTTTCAGATACTGGATCAGTTGTTGTAACATGGCGAGTAAAAGAATCAAAAGATCGATTCTATATTATTGATTTAATTGTTGCTGACATTTCTTTAGTAGTAACAAAAAGATCAGAATTTAATTCTATGTTAAAAAAGGTTGATAATAATCTTTCAAAATTTAATGAAGTTTTATTTGATCAAAACCTTGAAAGTTATCAAAAAATTACTGAATAAAATCTTATTAAATTCTCAACAATTAAATTTTTAAATTTTTTATTTCTTCTTCTGCTAATATTGCAGGTTGATTAGGGTTGGTTGATAGTTGGTAAGATTTGTTTTCCTCAGCCGATTTTATAATTCCATCCATAATTTCTAGAACATGGAGAGATAATTCAAGAGAACATCTTGCTTTTCGATTATTAGATATGGAATCAATCATTTCTGAGAGACCTATTCCTCTATAATTTGCTTTTTTGTTACCCTCTCCGTCACTCTTGTTAGGAATACCTAACAACATATTATCATTATTTATAGTTTCCCAATCACTATCTTTTTGAGAAATTAACAAATCACCACTAAAAAAATTTGGATCAGGGACTATCATTGAACCATCAAGTCCATAAAGTTCAATTGTTGAATGGTTATTTTTCCAGACATCCCAAGTACAAAAAAACTGAACTTTTGCTCCATTTTGAAACTCTAAAGAACCCATTAGAGTTGTTGGTGTTTCAACTTTTATTTTATCTCCATATCTAGGTTGACTAGTGATTGTTCTCTCATTTGAAACAGTTCCACTGATTGCATTTATTTGTTTAACTGGTCCAATTAAATTAACTAATTGAGTAATGTAATAAACACCAACATCAAAAACTGGTCCAGCGCCAGGTTTAAAGAAAAAATCTGGATTTGGATGCCAATGCTCCATTCCATGAGACATCAAATTAAATGTACCAAGAACAATTTTACCTATTTTATTTTCTTCAATTAATTTTCTAGCTTTTTGTCCTGCCGCTCCTAAAAATGTATCTGGAGCGCAACCAACGTACAAAACTTTATCATTAGCTAATTTTTGTATTTCTAAACCTTCTTGAAAATTCATTGCTAATGGCTTTTCACTAAAACAGTGCTTTCCATTTTGTAGTGATTTTGTAATTATTTCTTTATGCGCTGCAGGAATTGTTAGATTAATAATTAAATCAATTTCATTATTTTCTAAAATTTCATCAACTGATAACGCTTTAACATTATATTTAGATGCAGCATTAGATGCAGCTTCATTATTTATATCGGCACAAGCAACTATTTTAAAATTATTAAATATTTTTTGACACTCAAAATAAGTCTCAGAAATATTTCCACAACCAACAATTCCAATATTCATTAAATTGTTTCTAGATAATTTAGAGATTTAGTTGTGTATTCTTTATAGTCTTTTGGGTCATCGTGCTCTAATACAAAAACTTCACATGGTGTTTTTTTAACTTCAGAAATTAGTTTAGGCCAATCAATAAAACCTTCTCCTACAGCAGATTGTTCATCGTGTTCTAATAAGTTTTTACTTTGATCATAAAAATCCTTTAAGTGACATCCAATGATTTTATTTTTATATTTTTCTATCCAATCAAGTGGATCTGCTTTTCCAGCAACTGCCCATCCAAGATCAAGTTCCATTTTTAGATTTTCATTGTGATCCATCATACATTCTATTGGAAGCTTACCACTAGGAAGAGGTCTAAATTCAAATGAATGATTATGATAACCAAGAGTTAGACCATTATCTTCATACGTTTGTACATATGATGAGAGATCTTTACCAAAGTTATTCCAAGTGTCTTCATCAAGATCAAAATTTGAAGCAAAATCTTTAGTAAATTTTTCAGGCACAGAAGGTACTATCGCATGCTTAATATTTAGATATTTCATCCTACTAATTGTTTCTTCTGTATTTGTAATTGCTTGAAAACTTATGTGAGAAGATTTTATAGAAATACTATTTTCTTCCATCATTGATTTAAAATTATCTAAATCAATTTTATCTAAATCAAATAATTCAATATTTTTAATTCCAGACTCAGATAGAAATTTAAATATTGGCTCGTAAGGTTGAAATTTTCTTGTTGTGTACAACTGCATTGTTACTTCATTTCTATTCATTAAATTCTCTCCTCAGATTTACTATCAAATATTGAAGATCTATTTATATCAAAAGAGATATTTATTTCATCATTTAAATTATAATTTGAACTTCCTTCTAATCTAATCGATATTGGTGTACCCTCTATACTAGTCCAAACTAAAGTATCAGCACCCATGGGCTCTACTAATTCAACTTTACATTGAATAGAATTTTCATTTTTTTCTATGTTTATATTTTCAGGTCTTATTCCAAAGACAACCTTTTGATCATTAATCATATTATTTATGTTTTCATATTTAGAAATATCAATTTGTTTAGTACCAACAATTATATTTTGATTTGATTTATCAAATTTGGCATTTAAAAAATTCATACTTGGAGATCCAATAAATCCAGCCACAAATAAATTAGCTGGCTTATTATAAATTTGTTTAGGTGTATCTAATTGTTGTATTAGCCCATCTTTCATAACAGATATACGGTCAGCAAGTGTCATTGCTTCAATTTGATCATGAGTTACATAAATCATGGTATTGGATAAATCTCTATGAAGTTTTTTAATTTCATAGCGTAGTTCAGCTCTTAATTTTGCATCTAGATTACTCAATGGTTCATCAAATAAAAATACTTTTGCATCTCTTACTAGAGCTCTTCCTATTGCAACACGTTGTCTTTGACCTCCTGAGAGTTGAGATGGTTTTCTTTTAAGTAATTCATTAATCTGTAAAAGATTTGCTGCTTTTTCAATTTTATCATCTATAATTTTTTTAGCAGTTCCCATCATCCTTAAACCAAATGATAAATTTTTCTCAACAGTCATACTTGGATATAAGGCGTAGGACTGAAACACCATTCCTATGTGTCTATCCTTTGGCTCTTTCCAAGTAACATTATCATCTTCAATCCAAATTTGACCTTCAGTCAAATCTAAAAGACCAGCTATACAGTTTAATAAAGTTGTTTTGCCACAACCTGAAGGCCCTAACAAAACCATAAATTCACCCTCTTTAATATCAAGACTTAAATCATTTAATATTTCTGTTTTTCCATAACTAAAGGATATATTTTTTACCTCTACACTATTTTTCATACTCACCCCTTTATTGCCCCAGCTGCTATTCCACGCACAAACCATCTTCCAGAAATAAAGTATACAAAAAGAGGTACTAGAGAAGTTAAAATTGTTGCAGCCATATCTACATTGTACTCTGCTACACCGTAATCTACTTGAACTATGTTATTTAATTGAACTGTCATTGGTTGATTATCTCTACCAGCAAAAACTAAACCAAGAAGAAAATCATTCCAAATTCCTGTAACTTGAAGAATAACAGCTACAATAGTTATAGGAGTAGACATTGGAATTATTACATAGAAGAATATTTTTATAAAATTACCACCGTCTATTCTGGCTGCTTTAAAAAGATCTATTGGAAGACTAGCATAAAAATTTCTAAATATAAGTGTTAGTATTGGCATACCAAAAATAGTATGAACAAGAATTATTCCTGGCAAAGACGAATAAATTCCAATTGCGCTCTCAATCTTTAACAAAGGATATACCATTACTTGATAAGGAATAAATGCTCCAAAAAGACAAAGACCAAAGAAAAAATAAGCTCCTTTAAAACGCCAAAATGCCAGAGCATATCCATTTATTGCACCAAGTGAAACAGATACTATCACACTAGGAACTGTAATTTTAATTGAATTTATTAAACCTGGTTTTAAACCTTCACAGACAAAACCCGTGCAAGCTTCCGACCAAGCTTTTGGCCAAGCATAAAAACTTAGTACTTTTGGAATATATAATAAATTTCCAGATCTAATTTCATCCATATCTTTTAGTGATGTTACGATCATTACGTATAAAGGCATTAAAAAAAATAAAGCGCACATAAAAATAAAACAATAAATGCCTATTCTTCCAATGGTTAAATGTTTTGGTCGCGGTCCATTTGGTTGAAAATTATTGGAATTAATATTCACTATTTTGCTTCCTTATTCCTAAAATAAAACTCATAGTATGCCCACGGAGCAAGAATACAAACAACACTAATAAACATAATAATTGATGCAGCAAAAGCTTGGCCTAAATTTGCTCTACTAAAAAAATTCTCCATAACATACATAGCTGGAGTTGTAGTTGCGTAACCAGGTCCGCCTGATGTTAATGCTAAAATTAAATCGTAAACTTTTACCACCCCTGCTGCAATTAAGACTATAGATGTTACAACCATTGGTCTTATCATAGGAAGTATTACAAATAAATATGACCTCCATTTTGGAATACCTTCAATACTAAGTGATTTCCAAATATCTTCATCAATTCCTCTTAATCCTGCAAGCATAAGAACCATAACAAAACCTGCACCTTGCCATACTGCTGCAATACAAACTGCGTAAATTGCTAATTCTCTATTTACTAACCAGTCAAGTTTGAACCAATCAAATCCCCATAAATGCATTGAATGCTCAAGTCCAAAAGTAGGATTCAAAACCCACTTCCATACTAATCCCGTTACTACAAAAGACATCGCATAGGGGTATAAAAAAATTGTTCTAAATAAACTTTCACCTCGAATTTTTTGATCAATTAAAACAGCTAACAAAAAACCAATTACTAAGCATCCAATTGTAAAAACAAAACCATAAATAAATATATTTTCTACAGCTACGTCCCATTTTCTACTTTTAAAAAGCCTCTCGTATTGTTGAAAGCCAACGTAATTTAAAGCGGGAATAAGTTTTGATCCAGTCAATGAGTAAATGAATGAATATATGATGCATCCAACAAAAACGGTTAAAGAAATAATTATCATTGGCAGTAAAGAAATTTTAGATGCCAGATTTTTTGTTAAAAAATACATTGGAAATTTAAAAAGTAATTTAACTAAGGCAGGATAAATCCTGCCTTAATAAATTTATACTATAATCCGCTTGTTAATACAGCTTCTAAATCGTCCATAGCAGCACTAACTGAGTAATTAGGATCATTTCTAAATTCAGAAATAATATCTTCCCAAGCAGAAGTGAAGGCTGGACTATTCCAGTCATCATTTTCTCTCATTATTGCGCTAGGTTGTTGTATTAATTCAAGGCCCATTTGCATACAAGCATCAGCAGCTGAAGTATCAACATCCAATCTCATTGGAAGTGATCCTTTTGCGTTATTGAAGTTAGCTTGAACAGTAGGATTTACCATCATACTTGCCATTTTTAGCTGAATTTCTTTAACTTTTGGATCTGAATTTTTTGGAAATACAAATACATCACCACCAAGAGCAACGTATTTTTCTTTTCCAGGAATTACACAATCGTAATCTACTTTTGCTTCTTTTCCTGCTACTGCAAACTCACCACGAGCCCAATCACCCATGATTTGCATTGCAGCTTTTCCTTCTACAACCATTGCTGTCGCGTCATTCCAAAGTCTGCCAGGCGCACCTTCATCAATGAACTTATTTAGATCTCTGTAAGTTTGTAAAACCATTTCCATCTTACCATCTCTAAATGCTTCAACATCTTTATCTCTATAAAGTTTAGCCATGTGAGGAAAGCCTAATGTAGAAGATGCTACAACATCAAACATTAGACCTTCTTGCCAAGGCTGACCTCCTAAAGCTAGAGGTATAAATCCAGCATCTTGAATTTGTGGAGCAACAGCAATAAAATCTTGAATAGTATTTGGTTTTGGTACTCCAGCTTTTTCAAAGACTTCATTATTAATCCACATCCATTGAGCACTATGAATATTTACTGGCACACAGTAGAATTCACCTTCAAATTCACATGTCTCAATTAGTTCAGGTGGATAGATAAAATCTCTCCATCCTTCTGCAGATGCAACTTCTTCTAATGATTGAAGTTGTCCCTGTTCAACTAAATCAACAAACTGTTTAGAAATATTGAACTGAGCTGCAGTTGGAGGGTTTCCTCCTATAATTCTGTTTACAGTAGTTCCTCTTGCATTATCACCACCTGTAATAGCAGTATCAATCCAAGTACCACCCATATCTTTCCAAGCTTCAGCAAATTTTGATATTGCAGCTTGCTCTCCACCAGATACCCACCAGTGAATAACTTCAGCTTCCATGTGGCCGCCAGCCTTAGAAGCATTAGTAAAAGATAGGGGTATAAATAACGTAAGTATAATTGAAAAAAATTTTTTCATTATTTTCCTCCCTTTAAAATTTAATATTTAGTAAAACGTTTTACTTGTCAAGCCAAATAGTATTATTTAATTTAATTAATAGATTTTAAGTATTATGAAGAAAAACAAGAAAATAAATATTGTTGGTTTATCTCAAAAATTAGGTTTATCAGTAAGTTCGGTATCAAGAGCACTGAATGGATATGACAATATATCACAGAAAACAAAAGATAAAATTTTTAAAACAGCTAAAAAATATAACTACTTTCCCGATTTAAATGCCAAAAGATTAGCTTCCAAAAAAACTGATACAATTGCTTTTATATCATCTATAGATCCTGACGCACCAGATCATGTTGTTTTACAGTTTCTTGCAGGAATTACTCTTGGGATAAAAAATACAAATACTGAATTAATAACAAAATTTTGCTTAAATGAAGATGAAGAAATGAATTATTTCAAAAAACTCATTAGTGCAGGTCAAGCAGATAAATTTATTTTTTATAAAATTAAAAAAAATGATGAAAGAGTTCATTTCTTAAACCAAAGAGGAATCAAATTTGTGACTTGGGGTAGAACTAACAAACAAACAGAGCATGCTTGGATTGATCTGGATAATAAGAAAAGTATTGAACTGTTAATGGATAAGCTTTCAAGTAATGGCCATAAAAGAATTGCTTTTATCAATGTTCATCGAAGTTTTAATTATGGGGCACAAAGAAAAGCTGCTTATGAAAGTTCAATAAAAAATTTACAACTACAACATTCAAATGAATATTATCAAGATAGTTTAATCGAAACTGTTGAGTCAGGATCAACCATAACAAAGTATTTATTAAGTTTAAAAAAACCTCCCACTGCCATAATTTGTTCTCATCTTCGTTTTTTTACAGGTTGTTTGTTAAAATGTCAGGATATGAAATTAGAAATTGGAAAAGATATTTCTGTGGTAGGATTTAATGACCAGGATAGTTATTTAAGCTCTCAAAATCTTACATATATTTCACACCCATTAATGGAAATGGGGAAACAATCTGTAAAAATTTTACAGAACCTAGAACAAGATATATCAATAAAAAAAGTATCTACTTTAATTGAGCCAATATTAAATGAAGGAACAAGTCACAAAATCAAAAAAACTAAATTAAGATAGATTTAACCAATTAATTTCTTCCTTTGTTAATTCTATATCTAAGCAAGGTAGTGTAGTGTCAAGCTCATCAATTGTTCGTGGTCCAATTAATGCAAATGATGGAAAAGATTGATTGATGGTCCAGCTTGCTGCAATATTATGTGCAGTACATCCTTTTTTTTCAGCTAGTTCCATTGCTCTTTTTTTTCTTTCTCTATTATCTTCGCTATCGTAACAACTAATAGGGCCACTTGAGTTCTCACCTGGTGCTCTATAAGTTTCTGCTTTAGTAATTTTGTCTTCAATTTCTTGTGTAATAGCATCAGGTAAAAAATAACCTCTTGCCTGACTAGACCAAGACATATGAGATTTTTGAGTAGAATGTAGATACTCTAATGTTTCATTTACATTAGATGACAAGCAACCATTCCAAAGTGGATTAATCATTTTAGCAAGAGCTAAATTATTGTTAAGAATAGACATTTCTTGTTTATTATTTTTTTGTGCCCATTCATTTCCTTCTTTAAATCTTTCAATGGTCCAATTAGAGCCACCAAATATTTTAATTCTGCCTTTTTCTTTCTCTTGATTTAAAACATCCATAAATTCTTCAACAGGATAATCTGTATTATCTCGGTGCATAATATAGACATCAACATAATCAGTATTCATTCTTTCAAGAGAGATTGTTAATTGTTTTGAAATTGCTTCAGGATTGCAATCAGGTGTGTGTGCACCTTTGCCAAGTATTAAAACATCTTTTCTGTTGTTATTGTTTTTTAACCATTGTCCTAAAACTTTTTCGTGATTACCGCCACCATAGATGAATGCTGTATCAAACATATTACCACCAACTTCAATCCAATGATCCCACAACTTTGAAGCTTCGTTAACATCATCTTGGTTATCACATCCCATAACAAGTTTGGATATGTCTTTATCTATCCCTTTTATTCTATCATATTTCATATTTCATCCTGTGGCAGTTTATAATTTACTTTCTCTCTCCATGTATCAAGAGCTTGAAGATTACCTAATGTATCTTCCCAAGTCATTGCTGGATGAGGTGGTTGTGTTTTTTCTTTTGCAATACACTGACTTGCAAGTTCTCCTTCGAAGAAAAACAAATGCTCTGGTCCTTTGACATCTATAATTTCTTCATTACCATTTTTTGAAATAATTATTTTAGCGTGGTATGGACCACCTTCTCTTCCAGGCATCCATGGATCTGGCAACTCAATTGTACCTTCCGACCCAGTAATAACTGCATTATTTTTCATACTTTCCATAACTGCTGTAGAAACTTTAGCCTTGATGCCATTTTTAAATTCTAAATTTGCATGCGCAACTTCATCAACACCTGTTTCCCCTATTCTCGCTTCAGCATCTATAAATTTAGGTTCTAAAAATTTTTCACCAATTGATACACCAGCAATTAATCTAGAAAAAGAAATAGGATAAAGACCAACATCAAGAATACCTCCACCTGCTAAATTTTTATTAAATAATCTGTGATCTGGTATAGTTTTACCCATATCAAAACCAAAAGAGGCTTCAATTGATGTGATATCTCCTATCGTTTTATTTTTTATTACCTCTAAAAGTTTTGGAATTTGAGGATGACAACGATACATAAAGCCTTCCATATAGAATACTCCAGCTTCTTTTACTGCCTCTATAATTTTTTTACCTTCGATTAAATTAACAGCACCTGGTTTTTCACAAAGAACATGTTTTCCTTTACCTGCAGCTTTTATTGTCCATTCAGCGTGCAAAGTATGTGGTGTGGAAATATAAATAGCATCGATATGTTCTGAGTTTACAATATCATCATAATTATCAAATCTAAAATCTGGATGAATATCGTATTTATCACCAAAGTTTTTTCGACGATCATCATTTTTACTTGCTATACTAACCAGCTGCCCGGAGTAAGAACCTTTTAGTCCGTCTGCAAAATTATTTGCTATGCTTCCTGGCCCAATAATTCCCCATTTAATTTTTTCCATATTAACCTTTAACAGCTCCAGCTGATAAGCCTGCAATGTAATATTTTTGAACAAAAGAAAAAATAACTATAATTGGAATTGTCGTTAAGGTTGCAAAAGCCATAGCTTGTCCATACTGCGGCTCTTGTCCAACACTAAGCGCAAATACTTCCGTCATGCCGAGAGGGATAGTGTAATTAAGGTCATCCCGTAGTATTATAAGAGGCCATAAGAAACTATTCCATGAATTAACAAATGTAATTATTGCAAGAGTGGCAATACCAGGCCAAACAAGAGGGACAACTATTTGCCAAAAAATTCTAAACTCACCAGCCCCATCTGATCTTGCTGCTTGAATTAATTCATCAGGAACAGACGTTATGAATTGTCTCATCATAAAAATTCCTATAGCAGGAGCAACAAAAGGAATGATTAGTCCCGATAAAGTATCATTCATTCCCATTCTACCCACTAAAACATAAAGAGGTATCATTATAATTGGAAAAGGTATCATTGCTGTTGCTACCATAAATATGAAAAGCCTGTTTTTTCCCTTAAAGTTATATTTTGCAAATGCGTACCCGGCTAAAGTACATAAAAAAATTGTTAAAATAGTAACAGCAATAGCAACAAAGAAGGAATTGAATATCCATAAACTTGCTGGAAACTCAGTAAACAGTTTTGTTACATTTTCCCAATTAGGACTTTTAGACCACATTATTGGAGGCCATGCCATTATTTCTGCTGTTGATTTTACTGAGGAGGTAAGCATGAAAGCATAAGGTATAAGTGTTATCAAACCTATAATTGTAATTATAAAATTTAATGAATATTTACCAATTTTTGGAGATAAAGATTTTTTACTAGAACTAGAAGACTCTATTGGAAAAATATTAGCAATAAAATCTATAATAGGAGATAAAATTCTCTCAATAAAACTTTTTTTAGCGTCCTGGTCTAAATTGGATGCAAATGATCTAAATTGAAATAATGATATAGCTAAAATACAGATGAACATAAATACACCAATAGAAGAACCAAATCCTAATTTAAGTTGATTGAAACCTCTTTCCATCATGTAAACAACCATTGATTTAGCATGAGTTGGAACATCGTTTCCACTATACATAACAAATACATCCTCGAATATCTGGAATGAGCCAATAGAAACAATTATACAAACAAATAGTGTTACTGGTGCTAGTTGAGGAAGAGTAACATACCAAAATTGATGCCAAGCCGTTGCACCATCTATTTTTGCAGCTTCATACAAAGTTCTGTCTATAAATTGCAAACCAGCTAAAAAATAAATACAGGTCAAGCCAGTCCATCTCCATATTACTAACATCATGACAGACCACTTTGATGTTGCTGAAGACTCAACCCAATTGATTGGTTCAATTCCAATAAATCCAATTACATAATTAAGTAATCCAAATTCACTATTTAATATCATCTTGAAAGTTAATGCAGCCGCAACAACAGAAGTAACAATCGGTGAGAAAAATACTAAACGCCAAAAAGGTTTTAGTTTTAAACTATGACTATTAAGTGCAAGAGCTAATAAAAGAGCAAGAGGAATAGTAATAAATACACTGCCAGCAGAATAAAATACTGTATTTTGGAAAGTTTCCCAAAAGTTTTGGTCTTTAAAAAATAAATATTCAAAATTTCCCCACCCCCTAGGTTTAGGAGCTTTTACACCTTTCCATTTGTAAAAAGCTAAAATAAAAGAAGCTATGGTAGGTAAAAGAAAAAAAATTGTAAAAATAATATAAAAAGGCGATATAAAAAAATACGGTGCAACCTTTTCGGGTCTTAATCTTCGACTATTACTCACAACTGACATATTATTATTTTGATTTTATTTTTAAAAAGCAGGGTAAAAACCCTGCTTTAAAAAATTATCGTCTATAAAAAGTCAAGTTCATCCTGAACTTGTGAAATGAACCTTTCATGAGCTTCCTCAGCAGTTATTTCACCATTTGCTAATAATGTTGTCAAATCACGAGAAACACTATCAATAATAGCTCGACCAACATGCTGATAGTCATCAGCACTTGAACCAGCTACAGAAATAAATGGTTCAGCAAATTTTTGACCTCCATAAAAATCAAATTTTTTATCTGCAATTCTTGGATCTTCAAGAGCAGCCAATAAAGTAGGCATTCCTCCAAAGAAATCATATTTTGCAATTTGACCTTCATATGAGAAGTATGCGAGTTCAAGTAACTTTTTAGCAACGTCTACAGCTTCTGAAGATTTATGAATGGCAAAACCAGTTCCACCCCAGTGAAAAGTTTTATATCCTTCATCTCCCCAAGTAGGAAGAGGAGCAACTCTCCACTCACCAGATTGAGTATCCTTAACTGTAGGTTGTAAACAACAGTTGTTATACCAGTCAGGCGCCATAGTTCCTACAGTTTGCTTTGAATTGTAAAGAACACCAGGTGTTTGACCCCAATAGTCAGTAGTATAATTAATTACTCCAGATGCAAAAGCTTCTTCTTGGAATTTTAAAACCTCCATGAAAAGATCTTCATCCATTTCAAATTCACCATCTTCATTGAAGAATTTACCACCAGCTTGCTGGTACATACCAATAAATCTCAATTCAGAAAGCATCATTGAAATACCATCTTTAGCTAAAATTTTTCCAGTTTCCATAAACTCATCCCAAGTTTTCGGCACTGACTTACCATAACTTTCAAGAATGCTTGGGTTGTAGTAATAGACCATATAACAGCCTTCACTTTCAATTCCATATATCTCACCATTAGTGTGAGTCCAAGCAGCTACTTTTCCTGGATTCCATTGAGACATATCACCGTACATATCTGTTAGTGGTACAAAGTTGTCTGAAATAATATCATCAACCATAAATAGGCCAAAACCGCTTATCTCAATTCCTAAAAGATCAGTATGTTCAGAACCTGAAGCAATCGCCGTTAAACTGTTTGTAGCCATATCAGGCGTAACTTGAAAATCAAAAGTAATATTATCATCTGGAAATGCAGCTTGCACTTCTTCAAGATAAGTATTGAAGTAATCAACATAGAGCTGGTTATGCGTCCACATTGAAAGTGTAATATCTCT
>CACFXU010000003.1 GCA_902570155.1 uncultured Alphaproteobacteria bacterium | reverse complement strand
TAAATCTATGGATTAAAAATGATTTAAAAAATTTATTAATTAAATTGGAATTAATTATAAAAGATAATCCCAAAGATATTTTTGCAATCAGATTATTTCATTTTAATAATATTTTCTTGGGTATTGATAGTAAATTTTTAAATAAACATGAGGAAATACTAAGTAAGTGGTCTGAAAATGATCAGCATTATAATTTACTATTAGGGATGACTAGCTATGCTTTTGAAGAAAATAATATGATTGATAAAGCTAAGCTTTTAGCCTTAAATTCACTAAAACAATCATCAAATGATTTGTGGAGTTGGCACGCCCTTTTGCATGTACACGATAATGAGAATAACAACTCAATTAACAACAATGATAATTTTAATAAAATTAATTGGTCAATTTACGGTCCAATAAAAAGACATATATGGTGGCACCAATCATTAATATTATTCTACAATCAAGAATATGAGAAAAGTTTAAAACTATTTGATAATTATTTCTCTTCTTCAGAAATTTTTTATTTAGATTTTTGTAATGCTTGTTCTTTTTTATTAAGACTTCATTACAAAGGAGTGGATGTTAAAGAAAGAATGGATAAATTAAAAGATTATGCTGAATATTTTAAAAATCAACACATACTTCCATTCATTGATTATCATCTTATTTTTTATTACTTATACTATAATAACCAAGATTATTTTCATCAACTTGAAGAGAAAATGGAAGAAAATTATTTAGAAAATTCTTTTAAAGAAAATTATATTAACTACTTAAAGCCAATCATTCACAGTATGAAAACAAATGAATTATTAAACGAAAATATAATTAAATCACAATTTAAATACCTTGGAGGTAGTTTTGCTCAACGAGAACTTATTTTTTTAAGTTTAATCCAAAATACAAAATATGAAAAAAATAAATCAGATTTAATATCAGAATATAATGATTATAAATCAGTATCAAAATTATATGTATAACTCTAAATTATTAGAAGAAAAATTTATAAAAAATTCAAATAATAATTTTACCTTATTAAAAGATAATCTTTTTTTTCGAAATATAACTTTTCAAAATTTTCAAATTTTAAAGATGATATCATTTTTGGTAAGAGATAAAAATTGGAATAACTATGATCCTAAAATTCTAAATTATGAAGAGAACTTTGATACATCCTTAGAATATATATTCGATTTAGAATATGGTATAGATGAAATTCTTAAAACAAGAAATGTTATATTATTTTCTGATAATTCTATCACTCTATCCTCTGAAGGAGAATTTTTAACTGATTTTTGGACTAATAGAATAGGTTTTAATTTATTAATTCCATTACAAAATCATGTTGGTTCAAACATCATTGTAACAAAAGGGAATAATTTAAAAGAGAAAGAAAAATTTCCAGAAAATATAAAACCCGACCAACCATTTTTTAAATTTAAAAACCTTGCTTATACTTTAGACGATAGTCTGTTGGTTAATATTAATTTTGAGGGTATTTTATTTGAAATGGAGGATCAAAGAAACTGGGGTGATGCTTCTTACAAAATATATAGTGGTTCTTTATTAAATCCTTTTCCATATTTAGAAAAAAGGGGGTCTAATTTCTCTCAAACTGTTAAAATAGATGTAGAAAATAAAAAACAAAGATCATTTCCATCGTTGAATATTGTAAAGATTGATCATACTACTTCCTATAAATTCCCTAAAATTGGTATAAAAATTGATTCTCCAACTCTTCCTGATGATAATTTAATAAAAAACTTTGATTATTATTACTATCTTATTGATTTTACTGAAGATTTTAAGAGTGCAATATCAAGATCTGACAAAAAGGTGTTTCTTGTTGCTTTGGTTGATCATACTAATGATCCTGATGAGGAGTTAAGAAAAATTTACAATTTTATAACTGAAAATACTATAAATTTAGATAAAATTTTAATTTGTCCAAAAATATATTTGAATAGTTTTCAACCAGCTGGTGAATGGCCTAAAGTTCCAGAATTAAATGAATACTATAAAATAGCGAAAAAGATATTTTCTAATAGTCAAATTGTTTCAGGAATGGTCACTAATTTTACAGAATTAAATAGAAAGAGGCCAAAAATGTTTTATGATTTGGTTAGTTTCTCCTTTACTCCAATTGTTCATGATTCTAGTGATTTTGGTGTGTTAAATACACCTGAAACTATACCTTATATTCTGAAAACTTTAAAAAATTTTTCTAATAGTACCGATGTTCATATTGGTCCAATTTCTATTGGTATGCATTTCAATCCGTATGGTGAAAGTCTTGTAAGTAATAAAAACAAAATAAGATTAGAAATGGCTGATAGCGATCCAAGGCATGATCAATTATTTTCACTAACTTGGACACTGGCAATTTTTATTCAATCAATAAATAAAGAATCAAAATTTTTTACTTTTAATTCTATTTATGGGCATCATGGAATATTAAATAAAGATAATACCAAAAGACCATTGTATCATTTAAATAATTTTCTTATTTCACTAACAAATTCAGAAATTTTTAAATTTAATCCAGTTAACGAAGTGTATGGATTAAAAATCGTACTAAATGATAAAAAGTATTATTTATTTGTTAATTCCTCAAAACAAAAAAAGGAAATTATTATTCCTGAAATAAATTTTAGTAATCAATATAAGCTTAATTTAAACAATTATACTGATATTTTTAATAATGATTTTTCTTTTTTTAACTTTAAAAATGATACAAGTCCATATACGTTTGAGCCCTTAGAAATTAAATTTATAGAAGATAAATGAAAAAATTAAAAGGAGCATTAATTGGTTGTGGTTTCTTTGCTGAAAATCATATTTTAGCTTGGAAAGAATTAAAAAATATTGAAATAATATGTGTTTGTGATTTAGATATTAAAAAAGCTAATAAATTTAAATCTAAATTTAACATTTTACATTCTTATTCATCTATAGAATTAATGTTAAAAAAACATAAAATTGACTTTGTTGATGTTGTAACAACAATGGAGACACACTTAAATATTGGCAAAATTTTATCTAAGTATAAAATTCCAACTTCTATACAAAAGCCATTTGCTGAAAATTTATCTAATGCAAAAAAAATTGTTTCTTTATATAAAAAAAATAAAACACCACTTATGGTTCATGAGAATTTTAGATGGCAAAGCCCTCTATTAAAATTAAAAGAAATTATAAATAAAGAGCAATTAACGAGACCACATTATGCCAAGATATCTTTTAGACATGCAAATCCTGTTGGATATACCAATCAAACATATTTATACGATTTAAAAGAGTATTTAACCCTAGACGTAGGAATCCATTTATTTGATTTAAGTAGATTTTTTATGGGAGAAGCAAAAAGTATTTATACAGTAAATCAAAATACAAATAATAAATTTAAAGGTGAAACCGATTTTATATCGCTGATAAGAAATAAAAATAATAGTATTACTATTGTTGATGCATCTATTTCTTCAATAAAAAAACCAGACAGATTTGCTCAAACACTAGTTAATTTAGAATTCTCTAACGGCTCAATTGATTTGGACTACAATTACAAAATTATTCTTCACAAAAATAATAAAAAGAAGATTTATGATGGAAAACCAAAGAAATATAAATGGATTTCAAAACCTTGGGATCAAATTCAAGAAAGTGTAATCAATACGCACAAACATTTCATTGATTCACTAATAAATAATATTGAACACGACACCAGTGGTGAAGATAACATAAAGAGTTTATCATTAGTCTTCAATTCATATAAATCTGATAAACTAAGAAAAGAAATTAAAATTTAATTTTTTATTTAAGTTTAAATTGTAAATTTCGAGATTTCATCTCTAATTAATTTACTTAAGAGACTGTAACCAAGTACATTCATGTGTAATGGATCTTCTGAATAAAATTTTTCAAATCCAGCATCAAGCATAGGAGAACAAAGATCAATATAGCGCCATTGACTAAAATTCTCAATTTTGTTTTTAATTCGTTCATTTGCATCTAATATTGTATTTAAATAATTATTCCTAAATACACTTGGCTTAATAGAAACAAAAAAACATAAGGTATGAGGTAATTTTTCATTAACTTCAGAAGCAAATAATAAAAATTCATTTTCTAAATCTTCAGCACTCATTCCGCTGCCTATATCATTATCACCTGCATAAAAAATCATCTTATCAGGATTATTTGGTACTACTATTCTATTAAAATAGGTGCGGCATGATACTAATGTGGAACCACCGAATCCTAAATTTAATAAACTATCAAATGACAGATCAGTTTTTGCATTTTCCCAATCTCTAAATGTTGAACTTCCAAATAAGACTATTTTGTTATTTTTATATTGATCTGAATGTAATTTAATTTCTAATTCTCTCACATCTGCTTCAAATTCTTCTTCAATAGGGCTTACTAAATTTAAGTTACTAACCACATCTTCATAATTAATTTTATTTTTTGAAGCAGATTTTGCTAATTCAATTGCTTCCTCAACATATGTTCTAAAAGTTTTTCTATATTTAGATAAAAAATTTTCTAACTCTTTTTTATTTTTCATATCATTTACAAAATCTTTTATTTTTATTGGTTCTTTAATAACTGCTGAATAAATAGTATCAGAAATTGAATAATCAAAATTTGCTAATGCAATTGGAACAAGAAGGGGCTCTGGTTTTAATTGGTCTGCTAATAAAAATGCACCTGGTTTTAATGGACCTGGGGAATTTGGAGTTAAATTATCTTCAGTTTCAGATGTACCTTCTGGTGCTATAACTAAAGGTCTGTTTTGATCAAAAATATTTTGAGTTTCGATAAATAATTTACTTTTTCTTTTCTTTTTTTGTTCTTGAGTTTCATTTAAATAATCTGATTCTGGTGTATGGACGAAAATATAATCTAAATTCTCATAATAATTATATCTCCAGAATTCAGTATTTCTAGAATATCGGGCAATTCTTTGACCACCATCACCATATTTTCGAAATAAAATTTTTGCACTTATAAAGTGACTATCTATACTAAATTGATGTCCATTGGCTAAACCATTTTCTTCAATGCTTGCCAAATGATTATAAAAAAATATGTTTGTGGCTTCATCAGGTAAATTCTCCATACCTTTAATAACATAAGGTACTTGATCAAAAGCTTTTATAAAATCTGAATTTGTTAATTTTTGTAATGCTTGTTTATTTATTGAATCATATGAATTTGCAACTCTGTTGTATATTTTGTTTAGTTGTTTGAAAAATCTATTTTTTCTTTCTATACCACTCAATGCATCAATCATTAAACTAGCTATAGATTTTTCATCATCATTACCTGTGATAATTAAATCATAAATTGTATCGAATGCTAAAGAATGAGTTAAATGATTTTCTAATAAATGAGGTATTGTATAAAGTTTGGAATTACTTGGAATTGTTGCAGAATTATCATTTAATAAATATTGAAAAAACTCTTTTTCATTTTTAGCGGGATAAGTTGTTAAGCCTGTTGAACTTTGAATATACCGTCCTAATTGCCATAATTGTCTTTTAAAAAATTTGATTGCCAATTCTGGATTGGTTTTAATTAAATTATCAATAAATTCATTTGAGAATTTTAATATCGTTGTATCTCTTGTTGCTTTTAAGGAGTAGGGTGATTCAATTTCATGTAATCCTGAAGATAAGGACAATGCTACTCCTGGTCTAGCTATTGATCTTGAATTTTTTTCTATTTGGTCATCTTTTAAATTTGTAAAAGAGGCTTCAACCTTACCTTTTAACAAAATATTTATTCCATCAGAATTTTTACCCTCTAATGTTATAAATTCACCAGATGAAAATAATCTAACGTTTGCGTAATGTATTAATTCATCTAAATCGTTATCATCAAGAAAAGCTAAAAATGCTGAATTTTTAATTCTTTTGGTATTTACAATATCTCCACCAGTTTTAACACCATCAGCTAAATTAATGTTTTTGTGTTCAATGGGTTTTTCTAAATTGCGAGATGACCATATTAAATTAATTGATTCAAATAATAAAAAAGAATAAAAAAAACTTGCATAATCCGGATCTACTTCTTCCAATTCTTTTAACTTTTCTATTTTGATAGAAATATATTCTGAATTACCTTTAATAAATATATCTGACATATATCTACCTGGCGCATTTAAGCCTGAAATACCAAGAGGTGACCCTGCATTCTTTAATGTTGCTAACTTATAAAAAACATTATTATGATATTTTACATATTCAGCCTCACCTTTTAAAAGAATAAAAATTTGATCTGCGATACCATGCTGTTCTGCAATTTTGATGTCTTCATTACTTCTGTGAAATTCTGTGCCAGAATTGATTAAATCTTCAGTATTTTTTTTTGGAGACAAAGAAAAACCTTTATCTACTAATATTATAGATATTTTTTCACTTAAATTCATTAATTATCTAACTTAATAAATTTCCCATTTTATTTAAAGAGAAAAATATTATCTTCTTATAATTGACTTAAAAATATTGATAAAAGATAACAGTATTATTTTTAATCTAAATATACTTACAATGGATTGAGCTAAATATGTCAATGCAGCAGCTCTTAAAACGGATTTGCATTGGTACATATTCTCTCTAGGAACAAATCTTTTGAGTATTGGTAAGGCTCTCTTAAAACTTGCATCAAATTCTACAGGAAGAGTAATCAAATGGATTAGCACATTTGTAGATAAACATCCCATTATTATTATCGCAGCAATAAGGGTGATAAATGGACTTTTAGTGAAGGCAAATATTGACGGTAGTCCTATAATTAATAAAAACGAGCCAATTCTTTGAAAGATCATTGTTTTTTCAATTAATGATTGTCTAAGAATAAGTGGTTTGTATTTTTCTTTATCTTGAATTGCATGACCAATTTCGTGTGCAACAACAGCAATGCTTGTAATACTTTTTTTATCAAGTTTATCTGTAGCGATATGTATTTTTTTTTCTTTAGGATTGTAATGATCTAATTGCTGAATAGGATTAATTGATACATTGGTAATTTTTTCTTCTTCAAGGATTTTTTTTCCAAGTTCTCTACCAGTGAAAGGCATATCAGGTAAAATTTTATTATATTTTTTTAAAATATAATTTACCCATAAACTTGGTAGAAACATTACAATAAATGGCAAAAAATAGTAAAATAATTTAATCACAATATAAAAATAGGAATAATATTATTAAAAATCAATTTTATTTAAACTAGTATTATCATCAATAATTAATTATTGCTTAAAAAGTGAAATCTAAATTTGAAAGAATTAATAGACTTCCCCCATATATATTTGGGGAGATAAATTCATTAAAAATGAAACTGAGATCAGAAGGTAGGGATATTATTGATTTTGGCATGGGCAATCCTGATATGCCAACACCTCTTCACATAAGACAGAAATTAAAAGAAGTTGTAGATAAACCAGGTGTTGGACGTTATTCAGTTTCAAAAGGTATTAATGGATTAAGAAAAGCTCAAGCTAAATATTATAAAAAACGATTTAATGTTGATTTAAATCCATCAAGTGAAATTATAGTAACAATTGGTTCAAAGGAAGGTTTAGCAAATTTAGCACAAGCTATAACTTCAAGAGGAGACAGGATATTATGCCCTGATCCATCATACCCTGTTCATCCATATGGTTTTATGATTGCTGGAGCAAAATTAACACCTTTAAGAACATTTTATAATGGACAGTTCGATAGAAACAAATTTTTATCAAATATTGTTAATAATTTAAAAAAATACTCTTCAATAAAAGTTATTATTGTTTCTTTTCCTTCTAATCCAACAGCTCAGATAGTTGATTTAGATTTTTATAAGGAATTAGTAAAAATTGCAAAAAAATATCAAGTTTATATATTATCTGATTTAGCTTATTCTGAAATTTATTTTGGTAAATATCCACCTCCATCAATATTAGAAGTTAATGGCGCTAAGAATATAGCTGTTGAATTTACGACTTTATCTAAAACTTATGCAATGGCAGGGTGGAGAATAGGTTTTGCTGTTGGAAACAAAACATTAATTGAAGCATTAACAAAAATTAAATCTTATGTAGATTATGGTGCTTTTACTCCTGTGCAAGTAGCAGCCACTGCTGCTTTAAATGGATCTCAAAGATGTGTAGAAGAAATAAGAGAGACTTATAAAAAAAGAAGAGATGTTTTAATAGAATCTTTTGAAAGGGCTGGTTGGGATAAAATTCCAGAGCCTGAAGCATCAATGTTTGTGTGGGCTCCTTTACCAAAAAAATATAAAAAAATGGGTTCTATGAAGTTTGCCAAGAATTTAATGATAAATGCCGACGTTGCAGTAGCTCCTGGTTTAGCTTTTGGAAAAGGAGGCGAGGGGTTTGTTCGTATTGGTCTAGTAGAAAATACTCAAAGAATAAGACAAGCAGCTAAAAATATTAAAAAATATTTTAATACTTAATATCAAACTGATAAAATCTTAATATAATGTGATAATTTTTCACCTGCATCCCAGGCATCGCTTAGACTTTTTCCTAAAACCCAGTCTCCACTTAAAAATATTTTATTATCCTTAGAATTAATCCAATTTTTTTTTGATATAGTATTATAACTCAATTTTGTTTGCGCATATAACCACCTGTGTGATTTAATAAAACTTATTTCATTCTTTATATCAAATGTTTCTTCAAATATTGATTGGGCATATTTTTCTAGTTCAGTCTTGTCTATATCAATATTATTTTTTGTATATTCAGAACTCATATTTAATACCCAACAATCATTAGATAATTCATTAAATTTTATATTTTGATTCATAAAGAAACTAATATCTTTATGAAGATTTAATCCTGCTTTAATTTTAATATTATTATTATCTTTATAGCTTAACATTACAGTATGTATGGGGTCATAAGAAGGCTCGTTAACAATTTGAGTAAAATCAATTAATTCTTTTGAAAGTTCTTTTGATTGTAAATAAGGTATACAAATTAAAATATAATCAAAATCTTTAAATTCTTCCTTTTCAGAAAATAGCGAGAAGAGATTATTACTATTTTTTGAAATTTTAATTATTTTAGAATTTAAATAACTTTTTATTTCAATATTATCAAAAATAGAATTTGGAATAGAATTAATTCCATTTTGACCAATAATAATTTTTTTTCTAGTCTTTTTATTTTTTAAATAATCTGTTGCAAAATCTATTTCTATTACTTGTCCTAAGTTATATCTACTTATTACTTCGTTTAATTGATTTACAGAATGATTTGTTGATAGATAATGTGCGCCATGATCAAAAAGGTAATTATTATGCTTTCTAGTAGATACCCTTCCTCCTGGTCTCCATGATTTATCAAAAATTGTAATATTATGTTCTTGAAGATTATAAGCAAGAGACAAACCAGTCATCCCAGCTCCAATTATTGCAATATTTTTCACTTAATTAATGTTAATTATTTGAAAATTTTTTTTTCCTGAAGATTTAACTTTTTTTAAACCAAATTTATTGCATAGATTTTTGTATCTTTGTTTTGATGGTAAGTTAATTGTTTTAAAATGTATATTATCGTGACCGAACATCATTTTCTGACCATTAATTTCATATAATTTTTTATAAATACTAGATTTTCTTCTGATAACCATGATTTAATAGAAAAAATATATAGTTAAATTTAAAGCAGCAAAGATAAACACTATCGCAATAGCTGCGTATAAATTTCTCTTGTTCATATGTATTTATAGTAAAAATTATACTTAAAAGTCAAGATACTAATTTAATTTAACATTTTGGAAAATTATCTTTAAATATTAATTCAGCATTGAGGTGAAATGGAAATAATAAAAGAATACTAATAATGAATTTTACTAAATTATTCTTCATAGGGCATAACTCTTATTACATCTCCGTAGATAATTACAACTCTTTGACCATTTGGAAGAGCATTATCATCTCCTTGTACAAAAGCCTTTTCTTGATCATTTTGGCAACTAGAAGTGTTATTACCACATTCATCAATATTCACTATATATTGAAAGCCATCATGATTACCAATTTTAGCTTGTATTACTGAGCCCATAGCAGCTCCTCCAATAGTTCCATATACTATAGCAATATCTTGACACTTAGTTCCTAAAATTTCTTCTTCTCCACATATTTGAGAAGCTAAAAGACCTCCTATCATTGCTCCAGCAGTTGCTCCAATCCAATCACTTTCACCTTCAATTTTTACTGGAAGAGAGGTTTTAATTGTTCCATATTCAATATTAGTTACTTTTTGTGCATCAGATTTTTTTACTTTATTTGGAGATGTTGTATTACAAGAAATTAGTCCAAAACTAATTATCAGGGGAATTACCAATAATTTTACTAATTTGATCATTAAATTATAAATTATTATAGTTAAAAATTGTCTAAAATAAGCAATTAATTTTAATAAATCATATAAATTTTTTAATAACTTACTATTTAAATATTGATGAAAAGTGTATTTTTAATTCTTGGAAATCAATTATTCCCTCATAAACACCTAAGAAAATATAAAGACTCAACTATTTTTATGTGTGAAAGTTTTGATCTTTGTACTTTTCAAAAACATCACAAATTAAAACTCATTCTTTTTCTGTCCTCAATGAGATCTTATGCTGATGAACTAAAAAAAAATAAATTTAAAGTTAATTATATTGATTTAAAAAAGGATTTTAAAATTTCCTACGAAAAAAAATTAGAAAATTTTATAAAAAAAAATAAATTCGAAGAATTAATTTCTTTTGAAATTGAAGATAAATTCTTTGAAAAAAAAATAAGCACCTTATGTAAAAAAAATAAGATTAAATTAACTTTTATACAATCACCCATGTTTTTAAATTCAAGAGATGAATTTAAAAATTATTTAAGTAAAACAAAAAAACCTTTTATGGCAAATTTTTATAAAATTGCCCGTGCAAAAATAGATATTTTAATGGAAAATAATAAGCCCAAAGGTGGAAAATGGAGCTTTGATGAAGATAACAGAAAAAAACTACCTAAAGATATTAAAATACCAGAAATGATTACTGCAAAAGAAACAAAGCATACAAAAGTTTTAAAACAACAAATAAACACAATTTTTAAAAATCACCCAGGCGAAGTTGATAATTTTTGGCTACCTACAACTTATGATGATGCTGTTAAATGGTTGGATTATTTTATTATTAAAAAATTTAATTTTTTTGGTGATTACGAAGATGCAGTTGATACTAATAATAACTTTTTATTTCATAGTGTTCTAAGCCCAATGATTAATTTAGGTTTACTAACACCAGAACTAATAATTGAGAGAGTTAGAAAAGTTGAAAATAAAATTAAAATTAATTCTTATGAAGGTTATATCAGGCAAATTATTGGATGGAGAGAATTTATTAGGGGAATTTATCAAAATTACGATCAACAATTAGAAGAAAATAATTTCTTTAAACATAAAAATTCTCTTACTAAAAAATGGTATGACGGTACAACGGGATTAGATCCTTTAGATCACTCAATTAAAAATGCTCAAAAATATGGGTACACTCATCATATTGAGAGACTAATGGTTTTATGTAACATTATGAACTTATGTGAAATTAAACCTAATGAAGTTTATAATTGGTTTATGGAAATGTTTGTAGATAGCTCTGATTGGGTAATGTCACCTAATGTTTATGGTATGGGATTGTTTAGTGATGGAGGTATATTTAGTACCAAACCTTATATTTGTGGTTCAAGTTATTTTATGAAAATGATGAATTTTAAAAGAGGTAATTGGAATGATATTATGGATGGATTGTATTGGCGTTTTATAAATAAAAATAGAAAATTTTTTCAATCTAATCCACGCTTAAATATGATGGTTAATATCTATGATAAAATGAATACAGAGAGGAAAAATCATATAATAAAGAAAGCAAATCAGTTTATTCGTGATAATACCAATTAATGGATAAATTCGATGTTGTTGCAGCAATAATAATAAAAGATGATAAATATTTTATTGCGCAAAGAAATAGAAATAAACATATGGGATTAAGTTGGGAATTTCCAGGTGGAAAAGTGGAAGAAGGGGAATCTTTTGAAATTGCACTTAAAAGAGAAATAAAAGAAGAACTAAATATAGAAATAAATATTAAAAATAAATTAGGCGAAGAAAATTATCAAGATGACAAAATAAATGTGAAATTACATTATTTTATATGTTCTCATGCTAATGGTGAAATTATTTTGAGTGAACACGAAGACTCGGCTTGGGTTACAAAAAATGAATTTAAAAATTATAATTTTGCTGAAGGAGATAGTGATATTATAAACTTATTATAAGTCTAATTTTAAAATCGTTTAAAACCTTAATTTTTCTACTTTTTTTTTCAAAAATTTTATTTTCTTTTATTTTAATGATAAAGACCAACATCATTTATGAAAGTTGATAAAGATCAAATATCGGCATGGGGTGTGCATGCCTTCACTGGTTCTGGAGCTATACTTGGGTTTCTTGCCTTAGTATCAATATTAAATAATGATCAAGTTGGTAGTTTTTTATGGCTTGGTATGGCCTTACTTGTAGATGGAGTTGATGGAACATTAGCTAGGAAGGTTGGAGTTGAAGAAAAAGCGCCAAATCTAGATGGAATTATTTTAGATTCCATTATTGATTATCTAAATTACGTTATTAACCCAGCTTTAATGATTTACTGGTTTCAGATGGTACCATCAGGTTTTGAAATGATTATGCCTGCTCTTATATTTGGAGTTTCTTTGTACACTTTTATCAACGTTAATATGAAAACGGATGATTATTATTTCCAAGGTTTTCCTGCAGTCTGGAATGTTGTGGTTTTATATTTCTTTATATTAAATACGAATGAATGGATAAATCTAATTGTGATAATTATTCTATCAGTACTGACATTCGTTCCATGGAAGTTTGTTCATCCACTAAGAGTAAAATCATTTAGAAATTTAACGATTTTTTTTACTGTTGTTTGGGCAGCAACAACACTGCGATTAGTAACAAAATCAGAAATAAACTTAATTATAAATGATACAATTGTTCTTTTAATATGGTTAGTTTGTACGGGCTATTTTATTTATATTTGTTTTCTTAGATCGATAAAAGATTATTAAAACCGTAAGTAATTCAATATTATTTTGTATATGCAAAAAATGCATATCAAATAAGTATGAAATTCATTTTTAAAAATAAATAAATTTTATTATTAAAATTTCATCGTTCATTTTGAATAATTCAAAACGGAAGTAAACGAAAGTTGAAGGAACGCATGCAAGTTATTAAATCGTTCAATCTGTATTAACAGATCGGAAGTAGGCTAAAGCTGAAGGAACGCGGATCTTATTATTAATTTCCATAGCTAAGCATGAATTATAACGGATAAGAAAGGTTTGTTATAACTATGGTTAAAAAGTTAGATAATAAAAAGATATTCTATTCAATTCTCAAGAGGTTTACTCCTTGATGTTTAATGAAATGTATCAATCTGAATCAGTTATAAGAAATCATTATAACAATATTAATGATTGGTTAGATCAAATGACTTCAAAAGTTATTCTTGAAAAGAATGCTGAAGCTGAAACTCATTTTAGGAATATTGGAATTACATTTTCTACAAATAACGAAACTGCAAGAGAAAGAATTATTCCATTTGATTTAATTCCAAGGATATTTACCTATACTGAATGGTTAAGATTAGAAAGAGGAGTCATTCAAAGAGCTAAAGCACTTAATGCGTTTCTTGCTGATATTTATAATCAAGGTGAAATAATAAAAGCTAATATAATTCCTAAAGAAATTATTTACAAAAAAAAATCTTTTGAACCTTCAATGTTTGGTTTTTCTCCTCCTAGAGATATCTATAGTCCTATAATTGGTATTGATTTAGTAAGAACAGGTCCCAATGATTATTTTGTTTTAGAAGATAATTGTCGAACACCAAGTGGTGTTTCTTACATGCTAGAAAATAGAGAAATAATGATGCGAATGTTTCCTGATTTATTTCATAACAACAGAGTAACACCAATAGATGACTACCCAACAAGACTTTTGCAAACCTTGATGAGTTTAGCTCCTATTAAATGTGAAAATCCAGAACCAGTATGTGTGTTACTTACACCTGGTCCTTTAAATAGCGCTTATTACGAACATAGTTTTTTATCAGATCAAATGGGTATTGAAATGGTTGAATCAACAGATTTATTTGTTGAAGGAAAATATCTTTATATGAAAACAGTTGATGGTCCAAAAAGAGTAGATGTTGTTTACAGAAGAATAGATGATGATTTTTTAGATCCTCTATGTTTTAATCCTCAATCTGTAATTGGTATTCCAGGAATTATGGATGTTTATAGAACAGGTGGTGTCAATATCTGTTCAGCTCCTGGAGCAGGTATAGCTGATGATAAAGCAATTTACATTTATGTACCTGAGATGATCAAATTTTATTTAGGCGAACAACCAATCTTAGATAATGTTGAAACATGGAATTGCGAAAAGGAACAAGAATTAAAATATGTTTTAGATAATATAAATGAACTTGTCGTAAAAGAGGTTGATGGATCTGGAGGTTATGGGATGTTAATAGGTCCAAAATCTTCTAAATCCTCTATAGATGAATTTAAAACAAAACTCTCAACAAATCCAAAAGGATATATAGCTCAACCTTTACTTGATCTTTCATTTTCACCAACACTTATCAAAAATCAAGTTGAGGGAAGAAGGGTTGATTTACGTCCATTTTGTTTAATTGGAGAGCAAGCTCAATTAAGTTCTGGTGGTTTAACTAGAGTTGCAATGAATGAAGGTTCGTTTGTTGTAAATTCTAGCCAAGGAGGCGGTGTGAAAGACACATGGGTTTTGGCTGAATGAGGAATAAAAATGTTAAGTAGAACTGCTGAATATCTATATTGGATTAGTCGTTATATGGAAAGAGCTGAAACTACAGCCAGGCTTTTGGATGTTGGTTATAGAATGTCTCTTTTTCCAAATCCAAGTGGTTATAATAATGAATGGGAATCAGTTTTATCTGCTGCTGGAGCAATTGAGGGATATAAAAATAAATATGATACAATTGTGCAGAAACATGTAGAAGATTATTTATTTTTTGATGAAAGTAATCCTTCATCTGTTTACAATTGTATTCTTAATGCACGAAATAACGCATTAGTAGTTAGAACTTCCTTCACCCCTGAGTCTTGGTTAGCAATTAATAAAACTTATCAAGAGATACTAAAATTAAAAGAGCAAAAATTTACAAAATCTGATTTACCTGATCTGACAGAGTGGACAATAGAACAAGTAAACTTATTTAGAGGATCATTAAGTTCTTTGCTTAGAAATGATGGTTATAATTTTCTTTTTCTTGGTTTATTTATTGAGAGGGCTGATAATTCTGCCAGATTATTAGATGTAAAATATTTTGTTTTATTACCTAAGCCTCAATATGTAGGTGGTAATATCGATAATATGCAATGGAGTATATTGCTTCGCTCTTTATCTTCTTTTAGAGCTTTTAGATGGGCATACGATGGTAATATTACCGCAACTAAAATTGCTGACTTTTTAGTTTTAAATAATAATTGCCCTAGATCTTTAAGTTTTTGTATTCAGAATATTGTTAAACATTTAACTAACCTAACATGCAGTCCAGAAAAAGTTGGAAGAATTTATAATAATTTAAAAGATCTAAATACTAAAATTCAAGAAGAAAAAATAGAAACTATTGTTGAATATGGACTTCATCAATTTGTAACACAATTTATTAGAAAAATATCTAGTGTTGATAACGAAATACATAAGGAGTTTTTTAATTAATATGGAACTAATAATCGAACACACAACTAAGTATGAATATAAAAATCCAGTTGCGGGATTAATTCAAACCACTAAACTTCATCCTTCAGAATATAACGGTCTTAAAATTTTAGAGTGGAATGTCCATAATGATTCAGCCAAAAAATCAAAAATTTATCAGGATGGTGAGGCTAATAATATTCAAAGTTTTACAAATACAAACAAGGTGAAAAAAATACAATTTACAGTTCTTGGAAAAGTTGAAACATTTGATACAAAAGGAATTTACCAGAGTGCTTCTGATAAAATAGATCCTTTAGTTTACTTAAGAGAATCAAATTTAACAAAAGCAAATGTGGATATAAAAAATTTAGCTATTGAGGCTAAAAATGGTTTTAATGAAAATGAAAATCTAGAAATATCTCATAATCTGATGAATTTAGTAGCTGAAAAAATTGAATACAAACCTTTAACGACAAATAATCAAACAACAGCCATTGAAGCATTTAATCAGAAAAAAGGAGTCTGTCAGGATCAAGCACATATTATGATTGCCGCAGCAAAAACTTTAGGAATACCTGCTAGATACGTAAATGGTTATATGCATAACAATTCCCATTCTTCAGAATTTCAATCTACACATGCGTGGGCAGAATTTTATATAAATGACTTAGGTTGGGTGGGATTTGATCCTACAAATAAGTGCAGTCCAGATGAAAGATACATACGTGTTTCTTGTGGACTTGATGCAAGTTACGCATCACCTATTAAGGGTGTTTTTTATGGAAATATTAATAATGATGCTGTGATAGAAAACTTAGATATTCATGTACAAACATTGGAAAATAATTCTCAACAATAATTTGTTTGAAATATTTTTCTTTTCTTACTAGTATTATTTTTAAAAAGGAGGAAATATGTTTCAAAATAAAAAACAACTTCAGTATTTATGGATTTTTAAACCTGAACTTAATGATATTGCAAAAAGAATTGCAGAAGATCATACAAAATGGATGAAGGAAACACATACAAAGGAAGGTGATAAAGCACTTCTAATGTTAAATTGGTCTATAGGCCCTGAATTTAAAGATGGAGATAAAACAGGCAATATGTCTCTGATCCTAACAGAGGTTTATGAAAATCAAGCAGGAATAGATAATCATTTTGAGCAAGCACAAAATAATGGAGCAACTTTTAGAGATGATTTTAGTGATTTTGAAAGTAAATGTGAGAATTTAGTAAAAATTAATAGTTCAGATATTATCCATTCAATGTGGTAAATATAATTTTTAATATCTAATTTATTTTTAAATAGATTTCATAATCTTATTGTAATATTCAAACTAGATATCTAAGTTAAATACCATATTTATTTGAATTTATATTTATTATGGAAATTGAAAAGATTTTTAAAAATTTAATCCTAGCAGATTTTATTGTTATAATTTTAATGGTTATATCATCTATGTATCAACCATCAGAAATTTCTAATATTTATGAAAATTTAAATGATGGATTATTATCTAATTTTGAAAATTTTTCTCGAATAGTATCTATTAGTTTATTCTTTCTATATCTATTTACTTTAAATTTACTTTATAGATTTATCTCTTACGGCAAACCATTGTATTTATTTTTAGTAGTAGCTGGCCTAGTTCTAAATTATTTTAGTGGTTCTGTTATTTATACTGCTTTTAGTGGTATGCTTGATCAAATTGGTGGATTGATTAGTGGAGCAATTTTAATTCTTTTATATTTTTCACCAATTAAAGATAACTTTGATAAAAAATAACTTCGTTTTCTGCAATCAAATCAATATTTATGTATTTTTTATCAAAATTTAGTTAGAATATATAAATAGGTCGGTCAAAACCCTTGTAAAAAAAAGACCATAAATTTAATTATGGTAAGAACATTAGCGAAATTTATCATTGGTTTATTAAGCATATGGGCATTAGCATTTATAATTGCAGAGATTATGGGTGTAACTATCTATTTTCCATTCACTATAGTTGAAAAACAAGAAGTACCATATCATAGGATTACTTCAGTCAGATTAGCTGTTTTTCTAACTTTTGCATACTTTGGTTTTAGATATCTTTTCTTCCAATCAGAAAAACTTTATCCTATTCAGTTTTTAGAAATTTATATTAAATCTTTAACAATTTGTTGTTTATTTGTTTTCTACACCAGTCAAGTTGAATTTAGAGAATACTATTTTGTTTTTTTCTTATTTATAGTTTCATTAATCTTACATTTTGCATCAAGAAAAAAGATTAGAAGTTATTTTAATTAAAACAAGCGGCTATTACACCGCTTGCTAATCAATATTAATAAGCCTCAAACATCGTTCTAAGAATAATTAAAATCAGTCCAACTAATGGAAACATTACACCTCTAATATTAGGGGTTATACCGTAGTTGTTTACAAGATTAAAATATCTAACAACAGAGCTAATTAAAGCTATTGCCATAAGCATAAATAAGAATGAGTACCAAAATTTATATTGTACTACATTTTCATCGTAAGTATTTCCTGTAACATCAAAAGTTAACAATATAGACATTAATAACATTGTTAAAAAAACTGCACCTAAAGGACCTCTAAATACTAATTTAGGCTCCTCATTGGAAAAACCTAATTCATTAAAAAATTTGTCATTAAAATAAAACTGATAAATAATAAATAAATTAAAAAGCATGAATAAAACATGGAATGTAAATGCCATTGTTCCTCCAGCTTCAAGAATATATTCAGCCATAAAAATCTCCTTTTTAAAAATATTTATCAAATTATTAATGATTCTTTATAAAAAAATTATTAAAGTAATTTAAAATGAAAAATATATTAGTTACAGGTGGTTCGGGTAAAGCGGGAAGAGCAACAATCAATTTACTATTAAAAAAAAACTATAATGTGTTTAATGTAGATTTAGCTCACAATTCAGAATTGAATGTCCCTTTTTCTAAAGTTAATTTAGAAAATTTTGGTGATGCAATGGAGTCTGTATCTGAAATAGATGACCGTATTAATGGAATTGATGCAATTATTCATCAAGCAGCTATTCCTGCTCCAGGTTTAGAAACCAATCATAAAACTTTTAGAATGAATACTCTGAGTACTTACAATATTTTTCAGGCAGCTAAAGTTTTAAAAATAAATAATATTGTATGGGCTTCAAGTGAAACTGTTCTTGGTTTACCTTTTGACACATATCCGCCATATGTCCCAGTTGATGAAGAATATTATCCTCGTCCTGAATCTAGCTATTCCTTATCAAAGGTAATAGGTGAAGAAATGGCTAGACAATATTGCAGGAGAAATCCTGAAATGAAAATATTTGGACTTCGTTACTCAAATATAATGGAAGAGAAAGATTACAAACAATTTCAATCATTCCAAAAAGATCCGTTTTTAAGAAAATGGAATTTTTGGGGATATATTGACGCTAGAGATGTAGCTCAAGCTTGTTTATTAGCAATGGAAAGTAAATTAAAAGGTGCTGAGAATTTTATTATAGCTGCTGATGATACTGTTATGGAAGAAGATAATAAATCTCTTCTTGATAAAGTATTTCCAAATATTCAAATTAAAGGTGAAATTGGAAAAAATAAAACATTGCTAAGTAATGATAAAGCTAAAAAAATTTTAGGATTTAAACCAGAATATTCTTGGAAAAATATTAATTAAAGTTCCAAACTCATTAAACCATTTTTATCAAAACTAATTGGAATTGGATTTGATATTTCTCCAATAAAATTACCATTTTGATCATCATGCAAAAAAGCCATGAAGAAAAATTTACTATCTTTTTCAATAACTCTACCTGCATAAAGTTCTATTTCAGAACTTGTTGTAAAGTAGGGGCCAGGTGCCAGATTCCATGGACCTTCAAATTTATCTGCAATTAAATAATGCGTTCCTCGCTTATTCGGCCCATTATAAATTTTTTTGAATTCATTTGACCAATCTTCGGGATGATTGCAAAATAAACAATACCATTTATTTTTAACTTTAAATATTTGAGGAACTTCTAACTGACTAAATAATCCCCCAAATAAAGGTTGAATAGATTTCCATTCAAAAAGGTCATTTGACTCAGCCATTCCAATTACACCACACTGATAAGGATCATTGTGGATTGATGCTCTAGCAGTGTATGCCATTATAAATTTATTTTCATAAGGATGCTTCATTACCCATGGATCACGCATAGCACGATCTTGCCAATAATTATCACTCTCTAACTCTTGGTAAATATTTTTATCTAAATCGAGAGCTAATCCATTTCCATATCTATTAAAAGAATAGGGTGTGTCACCTATTGCATGACCAATTCTTTGTTTACTGCCATTTTCCTTTTTATTTCTACCTGTATAAAAGTAGTGCCACATAAGATTATTTTTAATTATAGACCCTGTCCAAGTTGTATAGTCATCAAAATTTTCATTATCAGATGGAGCAAAAACCGTTCCATGATGTTCCCAATTAATTAAATCTTTTGAGGTAGCTAATCCATGCGTAACATTATTGTGTCTTAGATCAGGATTTTTTAATGATTTATCGGCTTGAAGAAAATAGCAATACCAAATATCATTATCATTGTTTAACCAAAAATCCCAAAGCCATTTTTCTTTTAGTTTAATCAATTTAATTTAAAGAAACTTCAGCTATTGAAGCAGTATCCTCCAAATATAAATATAATTTTTCATTATAATAAATCATATCTCTTATTCTTTCACCAATATGAACTCTTTCAATTTTTATATTTTCAGCATTACCGTTGTTTACTTTATTTGGAGTAGAAAGTTTTTTATTATCGTAATCATATTCAAAAAAATAAAGAGATTCATCTTTCATTGATGCTACCACATAACTATTCTTTTTATCTAATCCAACTATTTGAGAAATCCCAATAGATGGATTAAAGTAAATTAAAGGTTCAATAAAATTATATTCAGAGTGAGATTTGTGTAGTGGATATTTTACATACTTTTTTTTATTATAAGGTGCGTTTTTTCCTCCATAATGCTCTCCATAAGATGAAATAGCCCAACCATAATTAGGAATTTTATTTAGGCTTAACTCTATTAAATTAATTTCATCACCACCTTCAGGTCCATGCTCTGCCTCTAATAAAAAATTATTTTTTTTATTATAATATAATCCTTGAGGGTTTCTATGACCCATACTTACAACTTTGTAATCTTTTGTGTTTTTATTAATTTCGATTATTTTACTAAATATACTATCTTCTTTCTGGGCTCTAAATCTACTTCTAAAATCACCAGTAGAAAAAAATAGATTTTGATCATCCACATTAATTATTCGTCCTCCAGATTGATGTGCATTAAACTCACCATCAATATTATCATAAAAATGAACACATTCATCTGACGTGAAAAGATTTTGAAATATAATAAGTTTTAAATTCATTTTCCCATATAATAAACTTGTATTCCAACAATTTTCTTTCACCTCTTTTGTATAAGATACGTAAATTTGATCTTTGTAAATATTTACATCTTTTATTGAGAACCAACCACCTTCTAACCAATCAAAATCATGTATTCTTGATTTTCTAAACTGTTCTTCACCTATGAATTTACTAATATTTGTTTTAATTTGTTTAAAATCTAAATCATTAGTATTGTTATTAATCTGATTAGCATATGCCAATACACCACTAGCTGAAATTAAAATTAAGTTATTATTATATGTTTCTAAATATCCACTTCCTGGAAATTGATTAGCTATACCATATAATAATATATTTTTTTGAGGACTATAAACTTTTGTTTTGATTTTATTATTTGAAAAACTGTGTTCAGTGTTAATTGCATATTCTAAATTCTTATTATTTTTTTTGATTTCTAAATCAAATTCATAAGGATCAAATTGTTCAAGTATTGTTGTTAATATTTGAGAGTTATATTCAGTTTCAAAACTATCATCATATAAATCTTTATATGCTTCTTCAAATAATTCTTTTTGTGCTCTGAATTGATTACGTTCTTTTTTGAGATCTTTTATTTGAGTTTTTAAATTTGTCGTATTTTTATGAAATAAAATGTATTTATAAACAAACTGATTTAGATTATTATTAATTTGTTTATTTATATATGTGAAATCGAATAAAAAATTAAAAGAAAGAAAGACAAATATTAAAATTATAAAAAAATTTCTTAAAAATATCACTCAAAAAATCTATCAAAAAAAAAACTAATTTCAATATTTTAATATTTAACTCGGTTTTCTGATTTATTTAAATATAGTAAATTTAGTAAATTTTGTGAACTAATATTAGCCATTTTTTCTCTTGTCTCAAAAGTAGCACTTCCATTATGAGGAGATAACAAAACATTTTTTAATTTTAAAAATTTATTGTTAATTTTTGGCTCCATTTCAAAGACATCTAATGCCGCACCAGATATTAAATTTTTATTCAAAGCATCTAATAAATGAACTTCATTAATAACAGATCCTCTTGAAACATTTACTATTATAGAAGAGGGCTTCATGAGTTTAAAGATAGTTTTGTTTATTAAGTCTTTTGTTTTTCTTCCACCAATACATGTAATTACCATTACATCAATTACACTGGCCATATCTTTTAAATTTTTGAAATATTTATATTTTAATTTTTTTTTATTTGGTCCAAAATAAACTATTTTCATAGATAGTGTTTTTACTCGTTTAGAAAATGCTTTACCTATTTCACCCATACCTACAATTCCTACTTTTTTGTTAGTAAGGCTAGTTGTTAATTCAAACGGTCTTTTACTCCATTTTTTTTTCAAAATAAAATTATGGGCCTCATTTATTTTTCTTGATAAAGACATCATGAGGCCAAGTGCTAAGTCAGCAACATCGTCAGTAAGAACTTTAGGTGTATTTGTTATAACTATTTTATTATTTTTACAATAATTCAAATCAACACCATCATACCCAACACCAAATACTGAAACTATTTTTAGATTTTTAAATTTTTTAAGAAATTTTTTATCAGTTTTAAAACCACCGGTGACAACTATTCCTTGGTATTTATTAAAATCAATTTTACTCTCCAATTTCCATAAACAATCAACACTAAAATCTTTTTTATAAACATGCACAAAATCTTTTATTAAAATGTCAGTTATTAAAATATTGTATTTCATTAAATATTAATCTGTACTTGATTTAGCCCACAGATTAATTTTTTCTTCTTTTGCATATTTATCTATTTCTTTTAATTCAGAATTACTAAAAGTTAGATTATTTTGACTATCTAAACATTCATCTAATTGCTTTACTGTTCTTGCGCCAATTAGAGCTGATGTCATATTTGGGTGACGAAGTATCCAAGAAAGTGCCATTTGAGGTAAAGATTGTCCTCTTTTATTTGCAATTTTTGTTAACTCTTTAATTTTAACTAAATAACTTTTTGTAATCATTTTTTTATCAAGAGATGAATTATCTGAAATCCTTGATACTTTAGGTATATTTTTTAAATATTTTCCCGATAACATTCCTTGTGCGAGAGGAGAGAATGCAATACATCCAATACCTAATTTTTTTAATGTAGATAATAAATCTTTTTCCACCCATCTATTGATCATCGAGTAAGATGGTTGATGAATTAAACAACTAATACCTCTATCTTTTAATAACTTGTTCATTTTAATTGTTTGTTTTGAACTATATGATGAAATTCCTACGTATAAAGCCTTACCACTTGTAACTGATTGAGCTAGTGCATCTGCTGTCTCTTCTAAAGGTGTTAATGGATCAAAACGATGAGAATAAAATATATCTACATATTCTAGTTTCATTCGGTTTAGACTTTGATCAAGGCTTGCAGTTAAATATTTTTTTGAGCCCCATTCACCATATGGGCCATCCCACATGTGATAGCCTGCCTTACTTGATATTATCATTTCGTCTCTATATTTTTTAAAATCAGAGTTCATAACTTTACCAAAATTTTCTTCTGCAGATCCTGCTGGTGGACCATAATTATTTGCTAAATCAAAATGAGTTATGCCGCGATCAAATGCTCTAAAAAGCATTCTCTTTGCTTCTTTTGACATAGTTTTTTTCCCACCAAAGTTATGCCAAAGACCAAGTGTAATAGGAGGTAAAAGTAATCCACTATTTCCACATCTTCTGTAGGTTAATTTTTGATATCTTTTTGTGCTAGCTTTGTAGGGCATACTTAAAAATAATTATAAAAATTTATATAATAATATATAAAATAAATAAATGACTGACTTGCAATGGTATGCTTATTTAGGAGGATTTGTAGCTTTTGCAATTGGATGCTACATATATTATCTCTCTAGAAATAAAGAACTAAATGATCAACAGATTAAAAATAGAAAAAGAGTTATGAATTTTTTTTTAATTATAGCTTTAGTTTGTGTTGGCTACTCGTGGTTGTAAATATAAGAGATAACTTTTGAAATATTATATTGCAATTGATGCTGGGACTTCAGTAATAAAGACTGTAATTTTCAATACAAATTTCAAACACATAAATTCTTATAGTGTTAAAAACCCAGTAATTACGGATAAGTTTGGTAAATCTGAAATTGAAATGGAAAAATTTTGGTCACTTACCGCAAAATGTATTAAACTTTTAATAAAAAAATCTAAAATTCAGTCACAATCAATTGTTGGTTTAGGCATAACTGGAAATATGGTTGGGTTTTGGTCTATTAATAATAAAAATAAACCAGTTAGAAATGCAATTTTGTGGAATGACACAAGAAGTCAAAAAGTTTTCACTAATAAAAAAATATTTGATCAAATTTATAAAATTACAGGCTCTATCACACAATATGGCTGCACTATACCCATCCTAAAGTGGATGACTAAATTTGAAAGTGAAAATTTAAAGAAAATTAAATACATCTTAACGTGTAAAGATTGGTTAAGATTTAAATTAACAGGGAATATAAATAATGATGAAACAGAAGTTTCAGTATACCCAGGAGATATAAAAAATAAAAAATTATCAAAAAAAATTTTCAAAATTTTTAACCTAAGTACTAAATATTTTAAACTTTTCCCAGAAATAAAAAAATCAAATGAATTAGGAGGATACGTTACTAAGAGTGCATCAAAATTAACAAGTTTAATAGTTGGTACTCCAGTCATTATAGGATGTGGTGATGTAATAGCTTCTATTCTAGGCGCTGGTGGAATTAATCATAACAAAAAAATAAGTATTATTGGAACTACATGTCATAATATCATAGTTAAAAATAATTCGAAAATTTCTCAAGATGGTTCAGGTTTATTTTTTGCTTCTTTAAATAATACATGGTTAGAAACTAAAATAAATGTTGCAGGTACAACTAATATTGATTGGGTCATTGATAATTTTTATAAAAATCCAAAAAAGTATTCAGAAAAAATTAAAATAATTAATAATTTTGAAAAAAAATATTTAACTTTTAAATATCCAGAAAATTCATTGATATTTCTACCTTATATAAATTATGGAGGATCAATATCTCCATTTGTGAATTTAAATTCTAAAGCTGAAATTTTTGGCATTTTACCACATCATAATAATTTTGATGTTATGACTGCTTGTTATGAAGGTTTAGCATTATCTATTAAGGATTGTTATGCGAATAAAATTAAAAATAAGGACAGTCTTTATCTTGCAGGAGGTGCATCAAAAAGTAAAGTTTTACCTCAATTAATTTCAAATGTTTTAAATACTAAAGTTAAAATTTTAAATAATTCCGAATTAGGTGCATTAGGTATTTCATTCTTAATTGACAGTTATTTACATAAAAAAGATTTAAAAAATTTAATTAATGATCACCAAAATATTGGTCATATTTACACACCACAAAGAAAACATTCCAAATATCTTAATAATAAATATCAAAAATATAAAAAATTAAGAGAGTCATTGAATAATATTTGGTGAAAGTCTTAAATTTAGTTGATAATATTAGTATATTGATATTAAAATATTAATCATAAATTAAGTGAGGAAAAATGAATAAAATATTACTATTTCTTATTACAATTCTATTTTCTTTGAATGCTTATGCTGTAACAAATGTTACTTTTTGGCATATGGAAGGTGTTCCGCATAGAGTAGATAGAATTCAAACATTAATAGATGAATTTAATTCTGCAAATCCAGATATTAATGTAACACAAGAAGTTCAAAACTGGGGTGAAATTTATGCTAAAGCTCCTGCATCAGTTGCTGCTGGAACTGCACCAGAAATATTAGTTGGTATTCCAGATTTTACTCCAATACTCGCCGATATGGGCGCAGCACAACCGGTTGAGGATTTTGTTGCAGAGTTAGATTCAAAATATGGTTTTTACCAAAAAGCACTCGATCAATATACTTATAATGGTCATACCTGGGCTGTTCCTTTATGGAACATGGGTTTATCACTATGGTATAGAAAAAGTGATTTTGAAGCGGCTGGAATTGAGCCACCAAAAACTTGGTCTGATTTAAAGAAAGCTGCTAAAGCTCTGACTAAAGATGGAGTTTATGGAATAGGCCTTCCTGGCAATAAACAGCTTTATACTGATCAAACAATCTATAGTTTTATGGTTAACTCAGGTGCAGAAGAAATTTATAATTCTGATGGTACTCTAAGATTTGATAATCCTCAAACTGTAGCAGCATACGATGTTTATAAAGAATTATATCAATATTCAGCTCCTGATGCAGCAAACTGGACTTGGGGCGAAGCTGAAGCTTGTTTTGCAAGTAAAGGCTGTGCAATGATATTACAGTTTACTGTTATCTCTACATATGACTCACAAGCTGGTGGAGATGCTAGTGACTTAGGTGTAATTCAAATACCTCACGCAAACGGTAAAGCTCATAGAGCTGGAACTGTTTCATATGTAAATTCTGCAATGATAATGACAGCAGATGAGGCAAAAATGGAAGCTTCTAAAAAGTTTCTAAGTTTCTTAATGGAGCCTGGAAATTATGGAAGATTCATCAACATGGAGCCAGGATTATTTTTACCAATAACTGAAGCTGGAAGTAAAGATTCAACTTATTGGGATGATCCGGTTGTTGTAAAATATAAATCACAAGTAGAAACAATGTTAGATAATTCAACAAGAGGAAGTCTATTTGGTTTTACAAATGGTAATACTTTTACAAGCATATCATCTATATCTGCTCAGAATTTATTAGCTCAAACTCTTCAACTAACTTTAATCGATGGCAAAAGTGCAAAAGATGCAGTTAGTGAAGGTATGGAAATAATGACTGAAGCTATTGAGTAATTAAAAAATTTTCAGCACCTCTTATAGAGGTGCTGTAATTTCTGTGAAAAAAAATAATATAGAAGGCTGGTTGTTTGTATCTCCATTAGTTATTTGGATTTCCCTTATTATTTTAGTTCCAATTTATATAGCATTTGAATTAAGTTTGTTTAATGTCAAGATAATTGGTACATCAGGAAAATTTGTAGGTATTGATAACTACATAAAACTATTTGGTAAATCTAAATTTTTAAATGCTTCATTAAATAGTTTCTATTGGATAATTGGTAATGCAATCTGTCAGACATTTTTTGCATTCACTATTGCCTTAACTATCAACTATAAATTCCCTGGTAAAAAAATTATGGCTAATTGGATTATTTTGTCATTTATTATTCCAACAGTAGTTGTTGTTGTTATTTGGAAATTAATGTTAAGTAGTAGTAGTGGTGTAATAAATTCAGTTTTAATTGATATTGGATTATTAGATGAAGCAACGGGTTTCTTTAGCTCTCCTAATAAAGCTTTTATAAGTTTAGTTCTAATAAACTCATGGCGTTGGAGTCCTTTTTTAGCATTAATTATTCTTTCTGGGCTTAATTCCATAAATAGGGAAATGTATGATGCATCTAAAGTTGATGGAGCGAATTTTGTTCAACAATTTCTTTTCATTACATTTCCAAACCTTAAAAGTGTTCTTTTTGTTTTAGGTCTAGTTGGAACATTATTATCATTTAATATATTTGACATTATATGGTTAATCACAAAGGGCGGACCATCAAGTGCTACAACTACATTACCATTATTAATTTATGAAACTGCGTTTACTAAATTTAGAATTAGTCAAGCTGCAACCTTATCAATAGTTACTAGCTTTTTGTTATTACTATTCTCAATAATATTTATCAAATCCATGGCGCCAAAAGAAGATGATTAAAGAAAATAATATCAAACTTATATTTTTAAGCTTATCTTTATTATTAATAATACTTATTTTTTTCTTTCCTTTTTTTTGGATAATTACATCATCTTTTAAAAGCCCTGAAGAAATTATTGCTACATCTACAACTATTATTCCGAGATCTTTTACTTTAGAACATTATAATAAAATATTATTTAACTCAGATTTTTTTATATATTTAAAAAATAGTTTGATAGTTTCATTTTCCTCCATGGTTATTTCCATTATTCTATCTGTATCAGCAGCTTATGGTTTACATAAACTTAAATTTTATGGAAATAAATTTGTAGAATATTCGCTTTTAGTAACCTATGCTTTCCCAGGAGTCATTTTATTAGTTCCTATTTATTTATTATTTGCAAAAGTAAATTTACTTAACAGCTACTTTGCATTGATTATTGTTAATGTTTTATTTGCTACTCCATTTGCTGTTTGGATGTTAAAAGCTTTTTTTAAGTTAATTCCTAATGAAATAGAAGAGGCAGCATATATTGATGGAGCATCAAGATATGTTGTAATCTCAAGAATTATTGTTCCATTAGCTGCTCCAGGTATAGCAAGTGTAGCAATTTTTTGTTTTATAATATCTTGGACAGAATATCTTTTTGCATCAATATTAATAAGCGGTGATGATTTAAAAACCTTACCGGTTGGGTTGGCTGGAATTGTTGGTCAATATCAAATTGATTGGGGTTTTTTATTATCAGGAGCTGTTCTAGCAAGTTTACCAGTAATATTTTTATTTGTATTTATTGGTAAGTATTTTGTTTCTGGTTTGACAGAAGGTGCTGTAAAATAATTTAATATATATAATGAGGGAATATGACGGATAAAGATTTTAAAAATATTGAAGATATAAAAAGAATTTTAAAATATATTAAGAATGGTAAGCTTGATGTTAAATCATGGGATAATATTGATGAATTAAAAATAGTTTCGAATTATTAATAGAAGAACATAAGGATTATATGGATCATATGAAACTTCATCATTAATATTATTAAATAAACTAGGAGGTAAAATGTCTGTAGCAAGAATAACAACAATTAATTTTAAATCTAAAGAAGATGCTGATGAATCTATTAAAGATTATTCAGAAAAAGCACCATCTGAATTTCCAGAGGCTGAACAATTATTACAAATACGAGCAAGTGATACAACTGTTATGGCTATTTCTTTATATGCTGATAATGAAGCAATGGAACGTGCATCAGCTGCTAGATCCAAAAGAATGAGTAATAATGAAAAAACTTTTGATGTTGTTGATACAAAAACTGGTGAAGTAACATTAAATCATAAAAATTAAATTAGGAGTGCCCGTAGCTCAGTAGGATAGAGCACCAGATTCCTAATCTGGGGGCCGCATGTTCGAATCATGCCGGGCACGCCAAATATTTATTTTCATATATTTTGTTTCGATTATACTTAATTGAATAATTATGGACAAATTACTACAAAGGTCAAATGGTAAAATTAATATTGAATTATTTGATAATAATTTTAAAAAATTTTTTCAAAGTGGTTGTTGTAAAATTTTAAATCCAAATAATTATAATAAAAGTAAAGAATTAGTTTTAATTAACACTGCAGGAGGAATTACTTGTAACGATAATATTGAAATTAATGTTACAATTCATAATTCTGAATTAAGTATTTGTACACAAGCTGCTGAAAAGATTTATTCAGGAATAGGTGATCCTGCTAAAGTAGACATAAATATCAATTTAAATAATTCAACTTTGTATTGGTTGCCCAAAGAGTTAATCTTATTTGATAATTCAAAATTAAGAAGAAGTATAAATATTAATCTATCAAATAATTCTAATTTGATTTTTTGTGAAACTACAATTTTTGGAAGAAAAGCAATGTCTGAAAAAATAAAAAATATTTCTTTTTCTGATCAATGGAAAATTTTTACAAATTCTTCAATAAAGCATTTTGAAGCAATTAATATAAAAGGATCAACGATTGATAATTTTAAAAATAATTATACATTTGATAATCAATCATCTTTATCAACAATTTTAATTTTTGGTGATATTATTCATCAACTTGAATCTGCCTTAAGTAAAGTTATAAAAAACTCAGAAAATCATTATTGTGAAATGACAAAATTTGATGATAAGATTGTAATTAGGTGCTTAGCCGATGATAATTATGATTTAAAAAAAACACTAAATTTTATTATGAAAAATGTAATAAATGATAAACTACCAAAAAGTTGGGATCTATAAATGAAATTAACACCAAGAGAAAAAGATAAGTTGATGGTCAGTATAGCAGCTAATGTTGCCAGAAAACGATTAGAAAGAGGTGTTAAACTTAATTATCCAGAAGCGATAGCGTTGATAACAGATTTTGTCATAGAAGGTGCAAGAGATGGAAAAATGGTATCAGAATTAATGGAAACAGGTGCACACGTAGTAAAAAAAGAAGATTGTATGGATGGTATTCCAGACATGATACCTGAAGTACAGGTTGAAGCAACATTTCCAGATGGAACAAAATTAGTAACAGTACATAAACCAATTAGATAATGAAACCTGGTGAAATAATAACAAAACAAAATAGTGACATTAATTTGAATGATAAAAGTCAATCAATCATTTTAAAAGTTTCAAATAGTGGAGATCGACCAATACAAGTAGGTAGTCATTATCATTTTGCTGAAACAAATGAATATTTAAAATTTGATAGAGAAAAATCAAATGGTATGCGTTTAGATATACCTTCAGGTACAGCAGTTCGGTTTGAACCTGGTCAATCAAAAGATGTAGAATTAATTCCAATAACGGGAAATAGGAAGATATTTGGTTTTAATAAGAAAGTAATGGGTAAATTGTAATGAAGAAAATAAAAAGAGAAGCTTATGCCGATATGTATGGGCCAACAACTGGTGATAAAGTTAGACTTGCTGACACTGAACTTTTTATTGAAGTGGAAAAAGATTTAACAACATATGGAGAAGAAGTAAAATTTGGTGGAGGAAAGGTCATTCGAGATGGAATGGGACAATCTCAAGTATCTCGGAAAGACGGTGCTGTTGATACCGTTATAACAAACGCTTTAATTGTTGATGTATATGGAATTTATAAAGCTGATATTGGGCTTAAGGATGGTTTAATTAATGAAATTGGTAAGGCTGGCAACCCAGACACACAACCAAACGTAAATATTATTATTGGGCCTGGAACAGAAATAATTGCTGGAGAAGGCAAAATTATAACAGCTGGTGGATTTGACAGTCATATACATTTTATTTGTCCTCAGCAAATAGATGATGCACTTCACTCAGGTATTACTACTATGTTGGGAGGAGGAACTGGTCCTGCACATGGTACTTTAGCTACTACAGTTACACCTGGACCATGGCATATAGAGAAAATGATACAATCAGCAGATGCTTTTTCTATGAACTTAGCTTTTGCAGGAAAAGGAAACAGTTCATTACCTAAAGCACTTGAAGAACAAGTGATTGCTGGTGCTAGTTCATTAAAATTACATGAAGATTGGGGCACAACTCCAGCAGCAATAGATAATTGTTTAAATGTAGCTGATAATCATGACATTCAAGTAATGATCCACACAGATACATTAAATGAAAGTGGATTTGTTGAGAGTACAATTAAAGCTATTAATGGAAGAACCATTCACGCATTTCATACTGAGGGAGCAGGAGGAGGTCATGCACCTGATATTATAAAAGTTTGTGGTGAAGAATATGTTATTCCTTCTTCAACTAATCCAACTAGACCATATACAATTAATACAGTTGAAGAACATTTAGATATGTTAATGGTTTGTCATCACTTGGATAAATCAATACCAGAAGATGTGGCATTTGCTGAAAGTCGTATTCGAAAAGAAACAATTGCCGCAGAAGATATACTCCATGATATGGGTGCTTTTTCAATTATTGCCTCGGATAGTCAAGCAATGGGTCGTGTTGGTGAAGTGATTATTAGAACATGGCAAACAGCACATAAAATGAAAGTTCAACGTGGACAATTAAAAGAAGAGCAGGGTGATAACGACAATGTAAGAGTTAAAAGGTACATTGCAAAATATACAATTAATCCTGCAATTGCCCATGGTATTTCCGAACATATTGGAAGTATTGAAAAAAATAAACGTGCTGATATTGTTATTTGGGACACTGCCTTTTTTGGTGTTAAACCTGAAATGGTATTACAAGGTGGAAGTATTGCTTGCGCACAAATGGGTGATCCTAATGCATCAATTCCAACACCACAACCAGTGTACTCAAGACCAATGTTTTCTTCTTTTGGTAAATCATTAGAAAAATCTACTGTCACTTTTGTAAGTAAAGTTTCATTAGATAAAGATTCATTTAAAAACTCTGGAGTACATAAATCTTTATTACCCGTTAAAAATATCAGAAAAATTTCTAAAAAAGATATGATATTTAATGATTATTGTCCAAAAATAGAAGTTAACCCAGAAACCTATGAAGTTTTAGCAGATGGTGAGTTAATTACTTGTGAGCCAGCTAAAACACTACCTTTGGCTCAACGTTATTTTATGTACTAAAATGAATACTTCTTTCAAAATAATTCATCACAATCATGAAAACAAAGAATTATTAGATGAAATCTCATTATCTTATGAAGAAAGATTTATACGCAGAAAAAAACTTAGAGCAAATAATGGAACTGAATTTTTAGTTAATCTTGAAGAAACCGTCAGTGTTGATGAAAATCATTTTTTTGAATTAGACAATGGTAATTTAATTAAAGTTCTATCTAAAGAAGAAAATTTAATTGAAATAACAGGTGATAATTTAAAGCAAATCATATGGCACATAGGAAACAGACATCTGCCATGTCAAATTGAAGAAAACAGAATTCTTATTCAAGATGATGCTGTAATTCTTGATATGGTTTTAAAATTACATGGAAATGTAAAAAAAGTTTTTGAAAAATTTAAACCAGAGGGTGGTGCTTATGGTATGGGTAGAACACATAGCCATAAACATTAAAATGAAAACATTTAAAGATCCTCATCAAATATTACAAGTATGGTTTTCATCCTCTTTTCCTATTGGTTCTTATGCATACTCTCATGGTTTAGAAGCATTGATAGATGATAAAAAAATTAAAAATAAAGATGATGTTAAAGAATTTTTAGATGCCCTTTTATTTTATGGAACATTAAGAAATGACTATATTTTTATTAAGTCTATTTACAAAGGTGACGAAATTAATAAATTAATCTTAGCAAGTGCTTCTTCAAAAGAAAGGCAAATAGAAATGATAGATATGGGAAATTCTTTTCGTAAAATCATGAAAGATAGCTGGGAATTATCTTTACCTGAAAACACATCATTTATATATTGTTTAGCAAAAGCTGGATTACATTTTAATATTAAGTTTGATGATTTAATTAAGTTTTATCTACAATCATTTATTTCTAATTTAATAAATGTATGCGTAAAACATATCCCAATGTCTCAAAAAGATGGACAGAGTCTTAATGTTTTTTTTATTAATCAAATTCAAGAATTTTTAAGTCATTCAGATAAGCTGACTCTTAAAGATATAGGTTCAAGTTTTTTTATTGGTGATATTTTTGCCATTAAGCATGAATATTTAGACTCAAGGATTTATTTAACGTGAATAATATAAATGGACCTTTAAAAGTTGGTATTGGAGGCGGAATAGGGACTGGTAAAACAAGTTTAACAGAAGCGTTATGTCGTTATTTATCTAAAAAAGTCTCTATGGCAGTTATTTCAAATGATATTTATACAACTGAAGATGCCGAATATCTAATGAAAGCACAAGTTCTACCAATAGAGAGAATTAAAGGTGTTGAAACTGGGGGATGTCCACATACTGCTATAAGAGAAGATTGTAGTATCAATTTACTTGCAGTTGATGAAATGAAAAAAAAATTTCCAGATTTAGATTTAATCCTTATTGAATCAGGTGGTGATAATTTAGCAGCAACTTTTAGTCCAGAGTTAGTTGATTTAACAATTTATATGATAGATGTAGCCCAAGGTGCCGACATACCGAGAAAAAAAGCACCAGCAATTAGAAAGTCTGATTTACTCGTAATTAATAAAGTTGATCTTGCTCCATATGTTAATGTTGATTTAGAGCAAATGAAAGAGGATGTGAATGAAGCCAGAAATGGTTTACCGTACATTTTTGGTGAAATGAAAAATAATAACGGAATAGAAAAAATTTCTGACTTCTTAATTTCTCAAGGTGGATTATAACTATTCTACTTTTTGTAAAGAATAGACTGTATCTGTACTATTAAATTTTGAATCAAATTCTTTAGATTTTGGATCATCAAATAAAGCATAAAATTTTTCTTCATCAGTAACATTACACATAATCATTACATGGCCATTTTTAACGAAAGCCATATCAAATGCATCTGTATATTTGGCAATATCATCTTTAAAAAAATTGTATAATTCCATGTAATCTTCTTTGGTAAAAGATCCTTTTGATACAACACATAAATTCATAATTATCTCCTAAAAAAAATATCCTCACCATTTTTCTTAATGGGAGGATAAATTTATACGTATCTCATTTTAGCTGCTTGTAAACCGCAATAGAGTCAAATCGTTCATAAATTAAATATTATATAATTATTAAATTTCAATTAAAATATTAATACTGTTAATATTTGTTAGTTCATCTTAGTAAAATTAATCCTATTGAATAATAAAAAACTAAATCTAAGTTTTTTAATAATCATGATACAAAACATTTCAAAATTATTTAATTTAAATAATAAATATAAAACAGAAGAACATACCATTCCTGATAATTTACGTGGTAAGGAATTAGAATGGAAATTAGCTTTACTTGTAAGAAATGTTGATAGCGTAGAAGATATCGATATGCAATTTGTCAAAAAGACTAAAATTAACAAGGGAACAAAGCAAGATTTATATACTGCTTACAGATTAGATTTTGATATTAGAGAAAAATTAAATCAATTTAAAAAAAAATATAGGGATATACTTTTATAAATCACTCATATTTATCAGAATACAAGTAAGGTATCCCAATAACTAAAATAATATAGAAAACCATAAAGCCGGCAATAAGAGGTAATACTTCTCCAGCTGGTACTGTGCTAAACGGACCAATAACAAATCCGTAAATCACAAAAAGAATATTTAAACCTACTAAATAATAACCACCACTTCTTTTCATAATATACAACATATAAATTGTGTAAGCGATTGCTAATTGAAAAACAACACTTACAAAAAAATCTAAAGTTGAAACTTGAACATTAAAATCTCCTACAGGTGGTTGCACACCTTGACCTGAAAAATATCCATAAGTAATTCGATAAGACGTATCAATGAAATCAAGAGAGATAAGGATTAACATAATCCAGTGTAGAGGTTTAAATAATCTTTCTTTCATACTAACAAATATAATTGCTAATCTTTTTTAATTGCTTCTTGTAATGAATTATTTTCTTCTGATGGTTTTGAGTCTTTTTTAATAGGCTGTATCTTATCAGATTTCTTAATATCACCACTGATTTGACCACCAAGCTTAATCTGTAAATTTTGATACTCAATGTCCCCAGAAGCAACTCCTTGCTCTTGAATTGTTAAGGTGCCAGAAGCTTTTATTTCACCGTCAAATTTTCCCCAGATGTCAGCATTATGTGTTTCTATATTCCCTTTGCAATCTCCAGTAGCACCAATAACTACATTGTCAGTCTTCATAGTAACATCTGCTTCACCGTCAATTTGAACTTCATCTGCTTTTTTAATTTCACCATTCATTGTTACACCGTGACCAATTACAACTTTTGCTGATCCTTTTGCAGGTCTAAATACATCAGGTGTTGAATTTGAATTATCGTCTTTTTTATCAAACATTATACCTCCCTATAGTTTTATTAATGCAGGTAATCTAGAACTGCTATAATTTCATCAGATAATTAGCATATAAGAATTAATATTTGAAGATTTATATAATTTTTACAGGTTATTTTTGATGATTTACAACATCAACAAGGATAGCAATTACCAAATTTAATATTGTAATTGAGCAAATAGAAATAAAGCTGAAAAAATATATCCATGCCCACCAATAAATAGCTTGCATAGGTAGCATAACATTTTCCCAACTAGATAAAGTCAAAACTTGAAAAAGGGTAATTAAAGATATTCCTAGATCGGCCCATCGTTCTGGATCATCTTCCCCAAATAAAATTGATCCCATTGTTGCATAAATATAGAGTATTATAAACAGTAGCAGACTAACAAAAAATACTCTTTTTATTGAAGCAAGAATAGCTTCTATAATTTTTTTTAATTCAGGAATGACAGATATCAATCGTAATACTCTAAAAATACGAAGAAGACGTAAAACTAAGAAGCTAGAATTATTTGGAATAGGAATGAGTGAAATTGCTACAATGATTGTATCGAATACATTCCAACCATCTTTTAGAAAATTTTTCTTTTCTTTTTCACCAATAAAACGAATAAGTATTTCAATAACAAAGAAAACAGTAATCGCATAATCAAGTAAATGAATAGTATTTAAAAATATAGGATCTAATTGATATGTTGTTGCTCCAATAAGAATGGCATTTAATATAATTATAACAACAACAGAAAATTGAAAAATACGATTATCTTTCAACTTAGAAAAAAAATCTATCATATTAAATTAAATAGTTTTTAAGTTATCTATTTTCCTATCCATCACAAAAAACCACAAGGGAGGGATTAAAGCCATAATTAACATGATGGAGTAATTAGCAGGCATCTCAATTGCTTTTTCTTCTTGAGATAAAAGAGGGTAAGGCTTTGATGCACTCTGGTGATGTTCTGCATGAAGACCTAAATTAAATGTCGACCAATTAGCAGAAATGTGACGACTATTCCAAGAATGTAAATCTGAAAATCTTTCATACCTTCCATTTTCTTTTTTTCTCTCTAATCCATAATGTTGAATATAATTCACTAACTCCAATAAGATTATAGAAACAAAAGAATGAAAGATAACAAAAATTAAACCATTCATACCTGCGATTAAATAAGCAAATACTAAAAATAAAAATTCTAATACAAAATAATGAATCATTCTATTTTGAAAACTAAATTTATTTAGATTTTTTCTATCAAGAATATTTTTTTCAATTTTCCAAGACGAAATCACACTATTGATTACACAGCGAATAAAATAAAAATAAAAATTTTCTCCTCTTCTAGCTGTAGCAGGATCTTCTTTAGTAGCTACATTTAAATGATGACCATAAATATGTTCTATACGAAAATGACCATAACAACATAATACTAATAAAAATACTCCAATACCTCTCATAAATTTATTTTTTCGGTGAATAAGTTCATGCGCAGTTGTAATTCCAATAGAACCGCCAGACATACCTACACCCGCCCCTAAAGCAGCAGCAGTTAATAATGTGATACTAGAATCAGAAACAACGATTAAACCAAATATAATTAAAAATAAAATGCAGGGGAGAACGATTAAAATAGAAAAATTGTGAAACACACTTTCATTTAGCTCAACATCATCTTTACTTAAGTAAGGTAATACAAGGTCAATAATTGGAACTAATATAAAAACCCAAATAAAAGGTGAAATTGACCAAGAGGGATTAATGATTAATCCTAAAGAACTAGCAAATATCAAAATTAGCGGTGTTACAAGATAAAAAATCATCAAAATAATTATATATTATTTTTTTTTCTAAACTAATACCTAAATTACCCTAAGAAAATTTATATGAATAATAACATTAAAGGTCTTATTTTAATTATTGTGGGGATGTTATTCATCATTACCCAGGACGTTTTAATTAAATACACCATTCATGATGCGTCATTAATGCAAATACTTGTATTTAGAGGAGGGGTAGGATTTTCATTGTTATGCCTATATTTAATTTACACAAAACAACCATTATTCTTTGGAACAGCGCACCCTTATATAGCAATTTTTAGAGGTTCAACATTCTTCTTCGGCTTTACCTTATTTTTTATCTCATTGAGCCAAATCACTTTAGCAGAAGCAACAAGTTTGTTTTTTGTGAGTCCATTTTTTATTACTATTTATTCTTACTTTATTCTGAATATAAAAATTGGCTTGAATAGAATATTTTCAATTTTTGTTGGTTTTAGTGGAACGCTTTTAATCATTAAACCAGAATTTAATGACATAAATATTTATATGTTATTTCCAATCATTGCTGCTGCTACCTATGCTTTATCAATGACATTAGCTAAAAAAACTGCAAAAAATGATAATTTATATCAACAAACTTTTCATATTTATATAGGTGCATTTGTTGGAGGAAGCGCAATTAGTATTTTTTTACATAATTCAGACTTTAATTTGTCAATTTTTTCTATTCTTAGTAATCCCTGGATACTTAATGATCTTCAATTTATTGGATTAATACTTTTTATTTCTACAACTGGAAGTCTTGGGATATTTTGTTTGATTGCAGCATACAGAGTTGGGTCACCTTTAGTTAACAGTATAACTGAGTATATCCATTTAATTTTTGCTATAATAATTGGAATTATTATTTTTTCTGAAGTGCCAGATATAAACTCATTTATTGGTATTTTTCTTATTATGGTAAGTGGTATCTTTGTTGTATTTAGAGAAAATAAACGCGAGGAATTAGTTGTATCAAAAACTACTCTTAGAACATAATTGATTTATAATAATTTATTTTTCTACAAATTTTTTCACAGTATCGTAAAATGAAGGTGTTACTGTAAAGTAATAGCCATTTTCTTCATGGACACTATTATTTCCAATACTATTATCTGAGTGAAAATCTACAAGGTGCTGATAAAAGCCATTGGGGTCATCTACATGGTATTCTCTTCCATCATCTGCTTTAACTATTAAAGTTTTCATCTTGATATTAAATATAGAAACACGTAAAAAATTAAAATAGAAAAATTTATATATGGCAAAAAAATATGATTTTATAATTGTAGGTGGTGGAACATCAGGAATTATTACAGCAACAAAATTAATTAAGCATGGCGCCTCTGTTTTAATTTTAGAAGAAGGAATTAAATCCAATAATTTACTTTTATCGATGCCTGCTGGTTGGATTAAAGGTTTAGAGAATAGTCCATATTTAAAATTCTATGAATCTATTCCACAAAAACAATTAAATAACCGTCAGCATTTTATAGCTCAAGCTAAAACTCTTGGTGGGGGATCAAAAGTGAACGGTATGGTTTATATGCGAGGGAAACCTTCAGATTATAATAAATGGGAAGAGGAGACTGAAGATAGTAATTGGAATTGGAGCTCTATACTCAAGCATTTTGTTAAACTTGAAAATAATCAACGTATTCAAAATGAATATCATGGAAATAAAGGTAACTTGAAAGTTTCAGATCCTGGTTACATCGTAGAAGGCACAAACCTTTATATCAAAACAATGCAAGCCATGGGTTTGCCTTATAATGATGATTTCAATGATGGTGATCAATATGGTGTAGGAACCATGCAATACACCATTGGCAATGGAAAAAGATGCGATGTGTACAGTGCTTTTTTAAAATCAAAAACTAATAATAAAAATTTAGAAATCAAAACTAGTTCTATTGTAAGAAAAGTTATTCTTGATCAAAAAAAAGCAATTGGTGTTGAATGTATATCAAATGGTAAACCAACTAAATATTTTGCCAATGATATTATTTTAACATCAGGAGCATACGTAACACCTAAAATTTTAATGCATTCCGGAATAGGGGAAGAAAAGCAATTACAACAATTTAATATTCCAGTAATTGAAAATTTAAAAGGTGTAGGTAAAAATTTGCAAGATCATCATGAAGTTCCTGTTATCTCGAGAGTAAAAGCTGGTTATAGTTATTATAAACAAGATGAAGGATGGCGAATGATAAAAAATGGAATTCAGTATTTATTATTTAATTCAGGACCTGTACGATCACAAGGTGTCGATAGTTGCTCTTTTTTTAATCCAGAAAATTTAGAAGATAAAAAAGATCCTAAAATTAAACTGTATTGCGTGCCCATAATGTATACCGATAGAGATACAAAAGGCATAAAACCTGATCACGGTTTAACTCTTACATCTTGTCTAATGAATCCAAAATCACGAGGTGAGGTTAGAATTCAATCTTCCAACCCATTAGATTTACCTCTTATTGATCCAAATTTTTTAAGTCATGAAGATGATATGAATGTTATGTTAAATGCCGTTAAGCTTGCAAGAAAGGTTATTCAAACAAAGCCTTTATCTGATATTGTTTTAGAAGAAACATTACCTGGTCAATCGATTAATTCAGATGAAGATCTCATTAACTATTCAAAAAAAATGATCAAAACAAATTGGCATCCTGTTGGAACATGTAAAATGGGTAAAGATAATGATGATATGGCGGTATTAAATACAAAATTGGAAGTTAAGGGAATAAAAAATTTAAGAGTTTTTGATGTGTCGATGATGCCAACAATTGTTGGAGCTAATACAAATGCACCCGCTATGGCAATAGCAGATAAAGCCACTGATATATTATTACAGTCACTATAATTTGTTTAAGCTAATATATTTTAATTTTAGAAAATAAATTTTTTTACATATTATTTAGAGCATTATATAAAGCTATTAATGTATAGAATTATATTTTTTCTATTTTTAATTTCATCAAGTGTTTATGCTAAAGATCCTCCTAAGAAATTTCTTGATGATGAATATATTTTTAAATTTGAGGAAAATATTAAATATCCGTATGATACTGGATTTTGGGGCCCAATAGAAACACATACTAGAATACATCAAAATCCTTGGGCTCTTCGATATGATAATAAAGTTACAAAAACAAATGAATATTCTTTGCGTTTTGAAAAAAGACTAGAAGATTGTGGTGCTGAAGATTGTAATAGAAGAGAAAAAACTTTTATTGGTCGTTCTGAACTTGGTTTCTTTGATCCTATAACTGGTGAAAAGATAAGAGGTCATTTAGGTGAATTTTGGTATACTTGGTCTTTCTATATCGATCCAATATCCGATGGACCAAAAAATATGTGGGATTTTGTTCACATAGGTCAATTTAAAATGGATCTTGAACATGAAAAACTAACAAGAAGTTTGCTTACTACTCAAACAATAGATGAATTTAATGTTGCTTGCCCTGAAATGAGTTTCTTTTTTTCTTGGCGTTATGATGGAATTTATGTTGGTCGATCAGGAGTTTCTGTATGTGATGGTAGTGATTATAAAAGAATAATTCCCCTTAATAATGTGAAGGGTAAATGGCACACTGTCTTGTTAAATATTAATTGGACTGATCAAGAAGATGGAAAAATAAAACTTTGGTTAAATGATCAACTTATTTATCGCTTTGAAGGAAAAACAATATCAAAAATTGTACAGAACAAAAATGAATATCAAATGGGACCAAAATTTAGATTTGGCTTATATAGTCAGGGTGAAAATGGTGATCAAGTTATGCACTATGAAGGAATGAAAGCAGAAAAATCATGTAATAAACTTCAATTATTTGATTGTAACTATATTCAAAAACAAGAAATTGATGTTGTTAAAACAAATCCTGCTGATCCAGATGATGGTAATCAAATAGTTGGTCAGTATGAAACAAATGATGATCAAGGTAAACGAGATAGAATTATTAATACTCTTATAAATAAAATTACTAAAGACATTAGTAAAAAATCTAATAGTAATAAAGATGATATCAAAACATGGGTTGCCACCGAAGTAAACAAACTAGATTGGGATAAAGACTTAGATAAAAGTAAGGATAGAAAAAAAATACGTGATCAGTTAACCAAAAAGGGTAAAAAAACTTTTAAGTAGGTAAATGGGGCAAAACTCCCTCAGTGGAGAGGGCTTTATACCCCATAAATATATAGTGTGTTATTTTTTATTAATCTACTCGACCAAGAAAACTAATTCTTGGCTATCTAAATCAACACCCGCATCAGTTCTAAGTTTTGCTAATTCTGGATCTTGCATTGCTGCTTGCATTTTTTCCATCGATTCAATCTCTAAAACTTGATAAATTTTAGTTTCATCATCTTTAGGGTGGCCATATGCTAAAACTTTTATTCCATATTTTTCTCTATGAGTATCAACACTGAGAAAAAGATTTTTCCATTTTTCATAACCTTCTTTTAATCTAACATTCATAATAATTTTCATAATACTTCCTTTTTTCTATTTATTTAATTTGCTTCTATAATTACCAAATTTCTCACAACAACATCCTCTTTATTTTCGCCTAAATATGCCAAAGCTTCTTGATAACGAGGATCATTGTACCCATCTATTGCATCTTGTACGCTATTAAATTCAACAACTGCTGAATATAATAAATCAAAATTCTTTTGAATATAGAACTTTGGTTCACTGCTAGCAGTAGGAACAAAATTTCCTGATTTCTTTTCTGCCTCCTCAGCAACAATATTCATAAATTTTTCTAAATATTGACCCCATTTTTCTTCATTTTTAATTTCTTTTACTTGTCCTACCCAATATCCTTTTTTCATAAATCCTCCTTAAAAATAAGTTTATTTACATTTCTGTAGCGCCAGTCTCTGTTCTCCAAATTAATCCATCTTTTTTTAATGCAACCATCATTAAAGCTTCTTTATCGCCAGATGCATAAGTATTAAAGCGATGTGTAACTAAAATTTCATCATTTTCATAAATACAACGAACTTTATCTTGGGTAATATTATTAAACATTTCTAATGTTTGTTCTTCACTTCCTTCACTTTTTTTAAAAACTTTATTTTGCTTGTGACTAATAAATTCATGGTCTTCATGGAAAAGAGCTCTGTGAGCTTTTGCATCTTTTTCTTCAAATGCTTTTTGTAATTTTTCAAATAACATAAATCTCCTTTTGTTTTTTAAAATTTAAAAATCAAATTTTACAATTTTATGAATATTCTATTATTGAATAATAATTAAGTTAAGCAAAAAATATTATTAATAAAAAATAATAAATATTGACGAATAGTTATTCAAACCTTTTAGTTTTATTAATAAAAAGATTGTTGATCTTGATAAATTTTTAATAAAAAATTCTATATTAATTTATAAATAAATTGAAAGGAGGATGTTAAATGTCAATTTTTGTATCACTTGGTATTTATTCCCAAAAAGGTGCAGATGGTATCATTAATGGAGACTCAGACAGAAAAGCAGCTATGGAAAAAATGGTTAGCAGTGTTGGAGGTAAATTAATTGATTATCATATAACAAGAGGTCAGTATGATTTTGTCATGATTGCAGAGGCAGAGTCATTTGAAAGTATGGCTGCATGTGCTTTAAAAGCAAAAGCAGCAGGCACTCTTACAGAAGCAGTAACTTTAGAATCAGTTGATTTAAACAAAGTAAGAGAAATGGGAAATAAAGTAGATTTTTCTCCTCCTACTTCTTAATTTAAGAAGCACTCAAACTAGAGTGCTTTTTTTCATTAAATTAAATAAATTTTTCTTTTCTTATGTAACCAACTTCTGTTGTTTTAAAGTGCTTGAAAGGGACATTTAAAGCTTCAATTGCTTTGATTGTTTCATTAGTAATATTACCATAAACTTCTATTTCAAATTTATCTGCTATTTCTTGATGTTTTTCTACATAAGCTACAACAGGAGGGTTGTTAATGTGATGAACCATTGCCTCACTTGTACGGTAGACTTCACTCCAGGTAAATTCTAATGGATCTGTTGGATCTTGATCAAATGTATGGATTAGCATATCTGGTTCTGATGCATTAACAGCATCATCAGCTTCTTTTGCTATCTCGAGATACTCTTCGACCTTACCTTCTTTTACACGTATTCTAGCTATTAAAATGAAAGGATTAGACATATTATTTATCTTAACATAATCAAGATACTTTTACACTAATAAGTACTAAACATTCTTTTTAATTGGTAATAGGTTTCAAAACTACAAATACCAACTCCAAAATGCGTTGAGATAATAATTAGATTTATAAATTTGCTAGGTAACTTAGATTTATTTTTCTAAAATTTTTAAAAAAAGAAATTGTAAATGTAGTCAAGATGTAACCAAAATTTAATATTTTATTTTTATATTAATTTTTTAAATTATTATAAAATAAAAATTATAAATGTCTAAAACTGCAATAGTTACAGGAGCATCTCGTGGATTTGGTCGAGGTATAGCTCATGTTCTTGCTACCGAAGGTAATTTCAAGGTATTTGCAACTGCAAGAAATAAATCTGCTCTTGATGCTCTAAAAAATGAAGTTGATTCTTTTAAAGGTGATGGAGAATTGATTCCTTATGTTTTAGATCAAAATAATGATGAAGATGTCAAAAAATTTTCTGAAGAAATAATTTTAAAAGAAGAAAAAATAGATTTACTCGTAAATAGTGCTTATCAAGGGCTAGTAGCAATGACACCTCATTTTGGTAAGCCATTTTGGGAAAGACCTATCTCAGTGTATGACGGACATATGAATGTAGGTGTTAGAAGCTCATATGTAATGAGTAAGCTAATAGTACCATCAATGATAAAAAACAATAATGGGCTGATTTTACAAATTTCTAGTTATGGAGGTTTTTTTTATCTTTTTGATGTTGGGTATGGAGTTGCACATGCTGCAATGGATCGTCTGAGTTGTGATATGGCTATTGAGTTAAAAGAGCATAATGTAAAAGCAATAACTTTACATCCTGGAGGTGGTCAAACAGAAATTACTGCATTTCCTGATGGAGAAAGTCCAAAATTTGTTGGTCGAGCTGTATATGCTTTAATTGAAAAAGCTGATGACTCTTTTTTATCTAAATCAAATGGGAAAACATTATTTACAATTGATTTGGCAAAAAAATTTGATTTTAGAGAAGATTATGATCATGATGGATCTATCAATGAAGCACGTTATGAAAATTCAAAACCTATTAAGGAAATGATGTTAAAGGCATTACCACAATATGATAGTGAATCACCATTACCATCATTCAAAGATACTAATAATTCTGGTTTTGCAGATTTATTTCCTGGAGCAAAAAATAAAAAATTATAAAGGAGTTATAAAATGTCATTAATGGTTTGGATCAAAGTTCATATTAAAGAAGGTAAAATGGAAGAATATATAAATTTACATAACTTACCAAATGGAAGGGCTTACACTTTATCGCAAGAAGGGTGCAAAAGTATTATTAGATCCATAGATACAGAAAATAAAAATGTTTTACTTTTAACCGAGGAATGGAGTAGTATGGATGATTGGGATAAATATATAGCTAAAAGAGAAAGTGGTGAAGAAGACGATAATTTTTTAAAGAAGATAGAAAATCTTCTTACCGACAAAGGTCACGAAATCACTTTTTCAGAAATAACTAAATAAAATGGCAATCCCTATAAAGTTAAACTGCAAAAAAAATGACCCTGGTGGAGAACACGACTAATTCTTTTAAATAACTACCAAACTTATTGTGACGAAAATTAATGAATATTAGATTTTATATAAAGATTATAGTTGGTTTATTGATTGTTAAATTTGCATTTGCAGAAGTTATAGATGTCGATGATCAAGAAATGATAAAATTATCAAATCTTAATATTCCAATTGTAGATGTAAGAAGAAGTTCAGAGTGGGATCAAACCGGCGTTATTCCAAATAGTATTTTACTAACTTTTTTTGATGAAGAGGGGAATTATAATTTTGATGAATGGTTCGAAAAATTACAACTAGAAATAAGTATAACTGATCCAATAATCTTAATTTGTAGATCAGGAAAAAGATCTAAGGTAGTCGCTAATATGATAGATGAGAAATTTAATACTATTATTTACAATGCACAAAGTGGAATCAACTCTTGGATTAATAAAAAATTCATAACAGTTGAGCCTCAAACAAATTAGAAAGAGGGTAAGCGATAGGCCTTACCACTCACCCAGTTGATCTATACGCTAATTATATAGCAGAGTCCCTAACAATCTACTTAGTTGGTATGGATATTATTAAGATGATTATGATTATTATATTTGATTTATCTACTGGAGAATGAAAGTAAATATAAAAATACGTTAATAAGATCCCATAATATTGAATAATCCAAATAGCTATTAATATTTAATATTTAATTCATGATAAATTAGTAATTACATACGTTGATGTTAATAATCCATACTAATTAAATGGCTCAAGAAATAAATTATAACAAATTTTTCCTCGCCGCTTATTCTCAGGGTGCAATAGTGATGTTTTTAATAAGTACCTATTTTGTTTATACGCCAATAGTTTTAGAAAGTTTAAAAATTACCGAAACTGAATTTGCTTTAGGTATAACAGTATTTGGAATCACAAATATTATTATCAATCAAATAGCAACAAGATTTTTACTTCCAAAGATTGGAACAACCAATTGTTTGATAATTGCAAGATTATCGTATGCATTTATTCCATTTCTAATTTTTTATATACCTAAGTACGAGGTGTATATTCTATTAAGTATTTTTTGGGGAGCAGTGGTGGGCATCCAGGCTCCAAGTCTTTTTACACAAATTGCTATATTAGAATCAAAAACTAAAAAAATATTAAATCCAATTTTTAAATCTTGTTTTTCAGTAGGATCTATATTTGGAGCATTACTAGCAAGCTTTTGTTTTGGGCTTAAAGTTGATCCGAAATTATTATTTGCTCTTATTGGAGTTTTTATTTTTCTATCTTCTATTTCTATGTTTTTTTTTGGTTTACCAAAAAAACTTGATTATGTAGATAAAGCACCAAGTTTCTCTTTACCATCTAAAACAATTTTTTTGTACGCTTTAGTTAACATGATGATTTTTGCATCGATCGGTATAATTCTCAATTGGTCTTCTCTATGGTTTATTAATGATTTATTGGGACCAGTTTATTTAGCTGGTTTTGTTTTGCTATTTTTTAATATCGGTGAAATATCTGCAAACATAATGGCTTCAAAGCTTATAAAAATTTTTAATGAAAAATTTGTAGGTCCATATCTTACCATAATTGGATCAGTAGTATTAATTTTTACAATAGTTTCTCAAAATATTTACATCATTTTGATCGGCATGATAATATTTGGTTTTTCGTGCTCTAATATGCAGCCAATTATTTTTAGGCAAGCAATCAAATATTCTAAAGATTCAATCCCTAAAACTATATCTCATATATCTAGTATTGGTTTTTCTGGTTTAGTTTTTGGACCCGCAATAGTAGGTTTTTCTGCAGAAAAACTTGGATTAACATTTAACATGTATGCTTTGTGTTTCGTTTTTATTTCAATATCAATTTTAACTGTCTCTCTAATGAGAACAGAAGTAACTTAATAATAATAATAATAATAATTATATGTCAGAAAATGAACAATTATTAAAATCATTTTATGCAACCTACTCAGTAGGATTCTTCACTTTTTTTTTAATAAGTTCTTTTATGATTTATACTCCAATTGTACTTGATCTCTTAAAAATATCTAAAGAAGAATTTGGATTTGCTGTTACTTTTTTTGGGGTATTTGTAATCTTGTCTAATTTACTCTCTTCGAGATTTTTAATACCAAAAATTGGAACAACTAATTGTTTAAAAATTTCTAGAATAATTATTTCCTTTGTTCCATTATCAGTTTTTTATTTCGAAACTTATTATTTTTTAATATTAAGTTATGCGATATTTGGAATTGGTATGGGAATTCAGGCTCCCTGTGCATTAACTCAGGTAACAATAATTGAAAATAAAACCAAAAAGATATTAACACCAATATTTAAAACTTCTTGGGCTTTTGGATCAATAAGTGCAGCTGCCTTGTCTACTATTTCACTGGGATACAATTTTGACCCTTTTAATTACTTTTCAGTTTTAGGTATTATAGCATTATCCGCTTTAGTATTTTTACAATTTTACGGTCTTAATAGAAAATATGACATTACTAACAACGCACCTAAATTTTCCTTACCATCACCTAAAACTTTTTTATTTGGAATAATAAATATGTTTCAGACTGCTTCAATGGGCATAATTATGGTGTGGTCTTCTGCCTGGATGTTAGAAGATTTAAATTCAAGTTTATTTCTTGCTGGTTCTATTGTATTCTTTTTCAACTTTGGAGCAATAATCAGTAACATAATTGCACCTTCCCTTATAAAAGTTTTAAATGAAATATTTGTTGGTCCACTTTTTTCCGTCTTAGGCTCTGTGATCTTATTTTTATCAACTTTAACGATGAATGTTTATATAATATTTTTTGGTGTTGCTCTTTTTGGTTTTCTTAGCTCAAATTTTATGCCAATTATAATTAGAGAGTCAGTGAGGACATCATATAAACCAATTCCAATAACAATTTCACATGTTACTAGCTTAGGACAATCAGGGTTTGTTTTTGGACCAGCAATAATTGGATACTCTGCCTCTGTAAACGGGCTTACATTTAATGTTTATGCATTTTGCATTTTATTTTTTATAATATCAATTCTAATGACATTTCTTATGAACCAAAATAAAGTAGCAGGAGTTGTAGAAAAAAGTCAATAATCTAGACAAATACAAAATAAGTTTTAAGTTTTTACAAATGCATTAAAAGAAAAACATCTTCGCTCACCGTCTTTACGAAATGGATGAACATCATGCATTAAAGAAGAGTAGGGTACTCATTTTTATATCCTTTGATATAATAATTACGTGCTTCAGTATAATCAGGACGTTTTCTTGTCATAAAAACATTAATGCTAATGATTCTTTATAAAGAAAGTTCTAGAAAAAATTTATTGTTTAAAAAAATATAATAATGTGAATAAATTAGTTTTTTAAATTGCTTAAAAGTAAATTTTTAAATTCCTCAACAGCAACTGTAGCAGGCTTATGAATGGCAAAATCAAATTGATCTTGATTACGTGATGGTTCTAAATTTAATTCTACAGTTGGTTTTCGCATGTCCTTGAACATTGTAACAAAGCCAGCAGCAGGGTAGACCTCTCCAGAAGTGCCAATTGAGATAAACAGACTAGATTTTACTGCCAAATCATGAATTTCATCCATTTGCATTGGCATTTCACCAAACCACACAATATGAGGTCTCATTTGTGAACCGCATTCAGGGCATTTATGGGCCTCATTTAGGTCCTCTAGCCACTCAAATACGTGATTTTCATTCCTGATACACCTAGCTTTATTTAACTCACCATGCATGTGAATTATTGATGATGAGCCTCCAATCTCATGCAGATTATCGATATTTTGTGTAACTATATGTATATTATACGTTTTTTCTAATTCACGAAGAAGAATATGGGCCTTATTTGGCTTAATTCCTGAATTTAGTTCTTTTCGACGTTTATTATAAAAATCATAGACAAGAGTAGGGTTTCTATAGAAACCTTCAAGACTGGCAACATCCTCAATTCTATGATTATTCCAAAGTCCATCAGAGTCTCTAAAAGTTTCAATTCCAGACTCTTTACTTATACCAGCGCCCGTTAATACAAAGATCTGGGAATCAGCTGAAATCTGCGGTAATTGTTCCATTTGATACACTATATACAGTATTTTATTACACGTGAAAATCTATATCTAGTTTGTAATATTGTAAAAAGATTTAGATAATATATATAAATTGTTGATATATATCATTTATATTTATTTCTTGACTATTATTTACGATAACTGTAATTATCGTAATATATATATGGTTAAAATATCTTTAAATGAAAACGTAAATAAACTAAAGGAAAAATCGAAAGCTAAAAACACTCAAGATAAGTATCATGGAGATTGGTTAAAGTTTATAGATTATTGCAAAAATAAATACAATTGCAGTCCTTTAGATGTTGATGATCTAGATAGTGCTTACGCATTAACAGCTAATTATATGGATTGGCTTCATGAAGATCCTGAGGCGAAAATATTTAAAGGATCGAGCAACATACCGGGTAGAGAAAATGTAAATAACAACCCCTACTCCTCTACTGCCTATAAAGCTTCCACTATACAAAGAATCTTAGCATCTATCACATATAAATATAGAGTTAATGGTTTTCAATTTGATAGAAAAAATCCAAATATCTCTGAAACAATAAGTGCAATTGTTAGAGATGAAAAAAATAATAAATCTGGTCAAGCAAGAGAGTTGCTAAAAGCAGATATTGAAAAAATTATTGATAAAATTCCAAATAATAACGAAGATTTTAGAAACATAAGAGATAGAGCTCTTATTTTAATAGGTTTTTATAGTTTTTGTAGAAGATCTGAGCTTTTAGGTATGAAATATGAACATTTAAATTTTGAAGAGGATGGTGTTCAGGTATTGATACCTTTTTCTAAGACTGATCAAAAAGGTGAGGGAAGAATGATATACCTTCCCAAAACTAATAATGGTTATTGTCCAGTAAAAGCACTAAAAGATTGGTTAGAAGTAGCTTTAATAGATCAAGGCCCCCTATTCTATAAAATAAATAAAGCTAATAATATTGAAAAATATATTCTAAATAATAAAAATCAAAAAATAAGTCTTACAGATACAAGCTTTGTCCTAATACTTAAAAAAAGAGCAAGAGAAGCTGATTTAGATAATTGTGATAAAATTTCAGGCCACAGTTTAAGAATTGGTTCTATTACTCAAGCTAGAATGAATGGTGTCCCAACTCATGAAATAATGGCTCAAAGTGGGCATAAAACTACTCAAATGATTGATCGATACACTAAGCTTAGTAATATTAAAGAGACATCTGCTGCTAAAAAAATATAATATTTTTAATTTATATTTATCATGAAAAAAATACCTAAAGTTTATTGTGCTTCCTTAGCAACAGAAACAAATACATTCTCACCTCTAAAAACTAATATGAAAAGTTTTAAAGAAACATTTTTTGCAAAACCATATCATCATCCCAAAACACCAACTTTATGCTCTGCCCTTTTTCCACTATTACGAAAAAGAAAAGCTAATGGTGAAATTAAATTAATAGAAGGTACTGCTACTTGGGCTGAGCCAGGTGGATTAATTGATTCAAAAACATGGAATGATTTAAAAAAATTAATTCTAAAAGAAGTAAAAAATGCAGGTAAATTGGATATGGTTCTTTTAGGTTTACATGGAGCAATGATAGCTAAAAACTGCGTAGACTGTGAGGGAGATTTAGTAAAAAATATTAGAAAAATAGTTGGTCCAGATGTTGTTATAGGTGTAACTTTTGATCCTCATAGTCATTTAAGTAAAAAATTTATTACGAATACTAACATTTTAACAGTGTTTAAAGAATTTCCTCATACAGATTTTGTAGAGACAGCTAAAAATTGTATTAATTTATCTATCAAAACATTCAATAAAAATATCAAACCTAAAATTTCTGTATTTGATGTTAAAATGATGACTATTTTACCTACAAGCAAAGAGCCAATGAGATCTTTTATAGATAAAATTAAATTATTAGAAAATAAAAGTCCTATATTGTCAATTTCAGTTATTCATGGTTTTATGGCTGGAGACTCTCCTGATCTAGGAGCCAAAATAGTAGTCATAACAAATAATAAAAAAAAATATGGTGACAAAATATCTTATGAATTAGGGATGAGTCTTTTTAGTAAAAGAAAAAATTTAGCTCCAAAAACATTCTCAGCAACAAACTCTTTGAAAGAAGCTAAAAAATTTTCAATAAAAAATAAAAAACCTATTTTAATTGCTGATATTTGGGATAACCCTGGTGGAGGAGTACCTGGAGATTCAACAACTTTAATTAAAAAAGTAATATCAATGAAGTTAAAAAATATTGCCTTAGGCTCTATTTGGGATCCTTTAGCAGTTAAGTTATGTCATAGAGCAGGAGAAAATAAAGAAATAAATTTAAATTTTGGATCAAAAATTATTAAAGGATCTGGAGGGCCAATACAAAAGAAAGTTTTAATTAAAAAAATAAAAAAAAATGTCTATCAAAAATTTGGGACTTCTCTTGTGCCCATGGGAGATAGTGCTTGCATAATTTTTGATGGGATTGAAGTTGTATTAAATTCAAATAGGTGTCAAACATTTTCAATAGATCTATTTAGTAAGTTAGGCATAAATATATCAAAGAAGAATATTATAATTGTTAAATCTACAAATCATTTCTATAAATCATTTAAACCACATGTATCAGAAATAATTTATGCTTCTATAGATGGTATCTATCCAAATAATCCAAAAAAAAATAAATACTTTAAATTAAAAAGAAGAATTTGGCCTATTGTATCAAATCCTCATCAATAAAAAAATTATTTAAAATATTTTTTTTAAAATTTATAAAATCTTATTCACATATAAATAAATGTAAAACATGTTTTAATTTAATAGAATGCAATTGCTGCTGCAATTAAAACTATTACTAACAGTCCTCTTCCACTCATTGTTGCTATTTTCATAATAGTTTTATTTGGTGGTAAATTATTTTTAGAGAAATTAAAAACATGAAAATTTACAAAGGCAGATAGTCCTAAAAGAAAACCTGCTGCAATTATTTTGATTGTAAATGCACTATTAATAATAAAGCCGCCATAGAGATTAATTGATAGTATAATTCCAGATATCCACAAAACAATTAGGGATATAAGACCAATATAGCCAAGTAACTTCAAAATCTTAGCTGTGGTTAGATCAGGAATTTGATTTGCTTTAGCATAAACAGATTGAATCACTCCACTACCAACTAAAACACCACCTGAAAAAACAATTGCAAGGTAGTGTATAAACTTAAGTGTTATTATTAATGTCATTAAAATTAAATATTACTTTTTTTATAATTATAGTATTAAAGTTTAGATATGAAAATAAAAAAAGGTGATACTCCAGAGTTAAAATTAAAAAAAATGGATGGATCAGATTTTGATCTAAATAATTTTAAAGGAAAAAAAGTGTATTTAAAATATATGAGATTTGCTTCTTGTATGTTTTGTAATCTAGAAGTGAATCATTTAAAAAATAAACATAATGAATTTGGTAAAAACTTTGAAATAGTTTTAGTATTTCATTCATCTGTTGAAAATTTAAAAAAACAAATGAAAAAGCATGGCCCTCTTCCATTTACGATTGTAGCAGATCCAGATTTTTCTTATTATAAAAAATATGAAATAGAGAGATCAATGGGAAAATTAATGAATGCTTTTATATTCAAGTTCCCTAAAGCTATAGCTGCAATGCTAAAAGGATATATTCCGATTAAACTTGGAGGATATCTCGATATAGCTACTGCTGATTTCTTCCTTGATAAAGATGGTATTGTTTTAGAAGCAAAATATTCTTTGAAAGATGCATTTGATGGTTTTGAATTTTCAGAAATTAAAGAATTTTCTTTAAGGTAAAAAGCTGGGATTTAAATCCCAGCCTAAATGTAATTAAATGTATATTGTATATGAAAGTCGATAGATTAAAACAATCGCTATAATAACAAATACGTGCCCCACTATCTCATCTCCTACATCTTGTTTTGAATCAGGATCAATAATCTTAAGCCTTGTTGCCCAACCTAAAATTACCTGATGTGTTGAAACAAGAAAATTCAATACAAAAAATAACCATGCACCTTCAGGTCCTCGAAATAGTAAATAAATTCCCAAAATTAAAATTGGCAACACAAAAGTTCCAACGATTCTTATAATAGGAACTGATTTTTCTCCTAAATCATATCTAGTGACTAATGTATTAGGACTTAATACTGTAAGAAATGCATAATAACCTAAACCCAACATGCTTATAATGTACAAAACTAGATTTAAAGTTCCACCCCAAGCTATAATCATAATTTCTTCTTTCCCTTAAATTTAAATAATTATTAATTAAAATACTTATCATGTTTGAACTTTGTCAATATTTACATTTGTAATATAATAATATTAAAATTTAATTATTAATTTTTGATGATTATACTATAAATTTTTGATAAAAAAAAATATGAATACAGAAAGAAAACTCGCAACTATCTTAGCTACTGATTGTGTAAATTTCAGTAAACATATGGAAGAAAATGAAGAATTAACGTTATCTAATCTTAATGAATGCAGAAAAATTATTGATGAAATTATAGCTAAATTTGATGGTAAAATTTTTTCAACTGCTGGTGATTCTGTAGTTGCCGAATTTGCGAGTCCTGTACAGTGTGTGAAAGCTGCTATCGAATTTCAGGATAAACTATATGAAAGAAATGAACATTCTTTAACTAAGTTACAATTAAGCTGGAGAGTTGGCATTCATGTAGATGATGTAATTGTAGAAAATAATAACATTATGGGTTCAGGTGTAAATGTTGCTGCAAGATTAGAAAGTCAAAGTGAGCCAGGTAAAATTCTTGTATCAAAAATAGTCAAAGATCAAGTTGATAAAAGAATTGATTATTCAATAGAAGCTGATGGTACAAGAAAACTCAAAAATATAAGCGATGAGTTTGAGGTTTTCAAAGTAAAAGGTTTAAAAATAGATGATGATGATTTTTTCTCTGAAGAAGTTAATGAGGAGAACAAGGAAGATGAAAATAATAAAAAAGATGATAATGTAATTATTACAAGAAATTCTTCACAGCCAAAAATAGCAATACTTACATTTAAGAATGTAAGCAAAAATGATGACAGTGAATTTTTGGTTGAAGCTATAACAGGTGATTTAATTATAGAATTTTCTAGATTAAAAGAATTTGATGTTGTTTCAAAAAAAACATGTGACGATCATGATAAAAGTAATGAGGACGCACTTACATTTGCAAAAAAACATAAAATTGATTTTTTAGTTGGTGGAAACATTAGATCAGCTGGTAATAGATTAAGAGTAGCAGTAGATTTAACTAATGCAAAAGATGGTTCTATTATATGGGGTGATCGATATGATAGAGTTCTTGAGGATATTTTTGATATCCAAGATGAAATTGTACAAAAGATATCAAAAGAATTATTAGGTAATATAGAAATTACAAATTTACAAAATATTAAAAGAAAACCGACTGAGAATTTAAATTCTTATGAAAATTTAGTTATTGGAAGATATCACTGGCTTAGACAATCATCCGCAAAAGAACATAATGATAAGGCTTTATATCACTTTGATAAAGCTCTCGAACAAGATGAAACGAATGCAAGAGCACACTCACTTAAAGCTTGTACAATTGGTGGCGGCCTAGGTAAACAATATTATGAAGATAATGATAAAATGATGAAAATGATTTTTCACCATATTAAAAAAAGTTTAGAGCATGATGAGAACGATTATGAAGTGAGAAGAATTAGCTCTGCTATTTCCTTAATGCAAAAAAAATATGAGGAGTCAGAAGAACACGGAAAGATTGCCTACTCTATGAATCCAAATGATCCAAGAGTACTTGCAGTTTACGGTGAAATATTAGTAAGAAATAAAAAAATTGATCAAGGATTAGAATTACTTCATAAAGCACTTGAATTAGATCCTATACCTGCCGGTCAAAAAACATCAGATAACAGGTATAGAGATCTTGTCTTAGGTTATTTTTGTAAAAAGGATTATGATGTTTGTATAACTCAAGCTCAAAAAATTAAAGAGTTGGAACCACGATCTTGGATATTCCTCTTGTTTTCATTAAAAGAAAAGAACAATGAAATTAATTTAAAAGAAAATGAATATTTTGTTAACAAATATGATGATTATTCAAAACTAGATTGGAAAGAGACAATTAAAGGTTTTCATCTACCAGATGAGGAAATGAATAAAAATTTAGAAAATTTTACAAATCAAGTTATTAATTAATCTTTATTTTTTCTATCTGTAAAAGCACTTGCTAATATACCAGCTGGTAAAGCAACTGCTCCAATTCCAAACAATGCAGTGCATACTGCTGCAAATCTACCTAAAAATGTAATAGGAGTGTAATCACCATAACCTGTTGATAATAAAGCTGCAGAACTTACCCATAAAGCTCTTGGGATTGATCCAAAAGCTTCAGGTTGCAAATCTCCCTCTACAACATAAAGCAAAGTAGCAGACAATAACATCAAACTTAGAGTAAGCAGTAATGAAAAAATTAATTCGTGTCTCCTGTCATATATTGCATGAAGTATAAAATCTACTGACTCACTAAAACGTCCAAATCTTAAAATACTAAATATTCTTATAGCTCTTAATAATCTTACTAAAAAACCTTCATTTATACCTATTAAAAATAATGGGATAATTGCAATTGCATCAATTAGAGCAGGTAATGTAAAAATATACTTAAACTTACCTTTAAAACCTTTAAATTTGTCAATTTGATCTACAGCAATTAATCTACAAATATACTCAATTAGAAATACTATACCAAAAAAAAGTTTTGCTGAGTCAAAGAGTTGATAATATTGCTCATAAATCAATTTTTCTGACTCAATAACAACAAAAACACAGTTCAATACAATAAGAAAGAATATAATTTTTTCAATTAATGTAAAATCCTTCTCTTCTAAACCAAAATGTAAGTGTTCGAATAAATACTTTGAAAATGAATTCATTTTTATATAAATTCTTTATAGCAAAAATTACAAAATGAAAATTAACATTTTTTACCTACTATCTAAGATTAGTATAATTTTAATAAGCTTATTATGTATTTTATCTATTCTATTATTTTATAATAATGCAGTTACTTTAAATTCTTTATACATAGTCATTTCTGTATTCATTATTGGTTCTGTAATACGACTAAACAAATTAAAGAAATTTACACGAGTACTTTTTACTATCATTATACTTCCTATTTTATCATATCTAATGGTAAATTTTTCCTATGATATAGTTATTCAAAAGGAATTTTTTTTAATTAATAAAACTATAAGTAGCCTTACAGATAAAATCTTACTGATAACTTTATATTTTATTCCATCAATATTTATAATGATGTTTTATAAATACGAAGTATTATCACTAAATGATAAATCAGGGACAACAATACCTGAGATAATAACATTTCTATTTCAGTTTTTATTATTTGCGATACCTGCATTTTTAGTTTTATCCTTTGTTTTTAATTTAGAACTTACAAGCATTCTTGCTGCAGGTGGTATAGTTTTTGCTGCTATTGCACTTTCTTTACAATCAAGCTTATCAGATTTAATTAAAGGAATTTTTGTAAACATTGAAAGACCATTTGCAATAAATGACTGGATTACTGTTGATGATAAAACAGGCTATGTAGAAAATATTACCTGGAGAAGTACAAGAATAAGGACATTTCAAAATACTGAAGTAATCATTCCAAATGAAATCGTTGCAGATTCAATTTTAACTAATTGGAGCAAACAAGATAAAGAAAAAATGAGTGAAGGATTTCATATTTTTAATAAATTATATTTTCATCCATCTCATGACCCAGAAAATATCTCTAAGTTACTCTATAATGCTCTTAAAAAAGCTAAGCCAGTTGATGGTAGAGAGCAATTAAATTTACAGTGGGTTCGTTTTATAGGTGCTAATGAATTTGGATTAGAATTTGTTGTTGCTTTTGATTGCACAAAAAGAATTTTAAAAAATTCGATGCAAGATAGTGTGATGATGGAAATACATAAAACTTTAAGACATGCAGGTGTTCAAATGTCAGCTGGTAAACTTTATGGAAAACTTGAAGAAGATACAGGACTGCATGCTCTTGATACACACAGAAGTCGAGAAGATTTTGAAAAAAGACAGGTTAGTGAATTTAATCCTTATAATGAGTCAGTAAAAAATAGAGTCCTACTTCAAAAAATTCCTATTTTTATGTCTTTAAATTCTGAAGATTTAGATGAAATTGCTCAAAATGCTGAAAGACTCCATTTTGAAAAAGATGATTACATTATTAAACAAAATGATTCTGGAGATTCTCTTTACGTTATAAATGACGGAGTAGTATCTGTTTACTTAGATAATGAAAATAAAGATAAAGTATTTTTAGCTAAACTTGGTGTTGGGGACTTTGTTGGTGAAGGAAGTCTTCTTACCGGTGAACCCAGGTCTGCTAATGTTATAGCTGAAACTCCTTGCATAGTTATAAAAGTAAGCAAGGATATAATAAAAGATATATTTTCTAAAAATCCTAATGTGTATGATTATGTTGCAAATATTTTAGCTCAAAGAAAGTTAAAACTTGATAAGAAAAAAAATGAAAGTCAATTAACTAAAGATGAAAATAAAAATCTAGTTAAAGATATTAAGAATGCGATAATAAATTTTTTAAAATAAAATACCCCCTACTCTTCGTCAATTTCTTTACTAAAATCTTCTTGTAGTTTTTTTAATTCTTTCATTGCAGCCTTCATATCAGAACTATCAAATATTTGTATATCCACGTGGTTACCTTTTTTCGAATATGATTTTTTTGTTTTGCTATTTTTTTTATTTTTAAAATCAATTACCTTGTAAGTTTTAACAGGTCTTGCAAAACCTTTAGGAGTTATTTCTTCATACTCTTCGCAATTAATATGATTTTTAACTAAATTATATGTTGTATCAGAAATAATAATTTCATTTTCAGGAGCAATGGATTGCAATCTAGAGGCTAAATTTACAGAAGAACCTATTGCTGTATAATCACTCATTACACTAGATCCAAAATCACCAACATTTGCAAAACCTGAAGAGATTCCATATCTTACCTTTAATCCACCTTTAACACCCTGCCTGGTCCAGAAAGATTGCAGTTCTTTAACTCGTTCTTTCATTTCTAAAGCCATGCTTATACAATTAATAGCATCATTCTCATCTCCTAGTGTTTCAGGGGCGCCATGAAAGGAAAGTATTGCATCACCTATAAATTTATCAATTGTAGCATCTGAATTTATTGCAATTAAACTCATTTCACTTAGATAATTATTTAAGATTAAAGCAAGTTTTTCTGCTTCTAACGAGTCAGATAAATCAGTAAAATTTACAATATCAGAGAAAAAAATTGTTAAATTTTTTCTTACGTATCTTTCTTTTGTTTTTTTACCTGACTCTTCTTCATCAAAAATAGACTTATATACTTGAGGTGAAAGATATTTTGATAACCTATTAGCAATATTTTCTAATCTTTTCGTTTTTTCTTCAATCAATTCTCTATCTTTTAATTTTTGCTCAAGTAATTCTTCCTTCTCTCTTCGAAGATTATATTCATCTGTTCGATCAACAAATTGTCCTTGAATACCATTTAAATAAGGGAAATCTTTGTTTTCAGTATAAGCGGAAAGTAAAGAATATACTTTAATTTCATCATCAATTTTGATTTCTATTTTAGGAATAATAACAAAACCATTTTTTTCTAAATTTTGTTTAAAATTTTTAATATATTTTTCTCCAACTCCAAGCTGTTCTAAAATACTAGTAAAAGGAATATTATTGACAGTTTTAAGAATTGGAAAAAATTTTTTAAAATTTTTATTTACTCGCAAAACGTCTAAGTTACGGTTGGCAAAATAAGCTGCTGTGACAGCATTAGAGAAATTAAAAAAACTTAAATCTATGACAGTTTTTTCATCAAAAAACTTATCAAGTTTCATTTTTTATTTAATTATGGGTGATGTTTAGTAATTCCGCTAATATAATCCATTATTGCTATAACTAATCCTGATAAAATAAATACAGCGTGAATAAATATCATTAAGTAAATTTCTTCTGATGTTTTTGATCCAACATCAATAAAAGCTTCTAGCAAACCTATACTTGAAATAGCTACTATTGAAGCAATAAGTTTTAATTTCAAACCTGAAAAATCTAGTTTACCCATCCATTCGGGCTTATCTTCAGATTGATTTGCAATATCAATTTTTGAAACAAAATTTTCATATCCTGCAAATATAACCATTAAAACTAAATTTCCAACAAGGGCTAAATCAACAATATGTAATACGAATACAAGAAGTTCATTTAAAGTTAAATCGTTTAAGTGTGTAATTTCATAAATGAATAACGCGATAACTTTATATGTAATAACTAGTAGAGTAAGACATAGAGCAACATAAACAGGAGCCAACGCCCATCTGCTCGAAAACATTGCTCTTTCGAGCAATCCTTCAAATACTCTTCGCATAAACAATAAGTAATTTTTAAATAATATTTGTCAATTAAATTTTACTATTTACCCCATTTATAAGTCAGTAAATCATATCTTTTAGCAAAATTAAGTAATAAATTTTTTGTATCTAGATCTAAGGGCTTAATAGGATCTCTGCAAAAATCTGATTTTATTACGCCGCCTTCTTTCATTACTGTTTTTGTAGCTCTAAAACCACATTGTCTATTTTCAAAATTTATCAAAGGAAGAATACCATTATAGACTTCTTCAGCTTTATCTTTTTCATTATTCCAAAAATGATCAATTACAGGCGCAATTTTTTCTGGAAGTAATGCTGAACTCATACTGCCAGAAATTCCAGCTTCTAAGTCTGCATACAAAGTAATACTTTCTTCTCCATCAAAAGGTGCATCTAATCTAGAACTACAGTTCTTAATAAGTGCTCTTATTTTTGATGCTGCGTTAGCACTTTCAATTTTAAAACATGTTAAATATTCAATTTCATTAATCATTTTTGTAAGAAGAGGTACTGAAAGTTCAATTCCAGATAAAGGCGCATCTTGTATCATAATTGGTATGCCAACTTTAGAAATTTCATTAAACTGTTCAAATATTTGATCTGGATTACCCTTGAGCAATGCACCATGATAGGGTGGCATCATCATTATAATATCTGCACCTAGTGATTTTGCTAATTCTGCTCGAGGTCGTACAATGTCAGTAGCAAAATGAGAGACCGTAACAATTGTTTTAACTCTACCATCAATTTTTTTCATACAAAGTTTTGTTAATTTTTCTCTTTCATCATCTGAGAGTAAAAATTGTTCAGAATAATTTGCTAGAATACAAATACCTTCAACTTTTTGATCAACCATACAGTCAATAACTCTATTCATTCCTTCATAATCAACTTCACCATTTTCATGAAATGGTGTTGGAGCAACTGGCCACATACCATGGTATTTATATTTATTCATTTCTTTAAAACCTTATAGAAACTTTAAGATCATTTTAAAAGGTTATTTTTCATTTATCCATACTAACATTTCATTTTCACCTCTATTTGACCATAAGTAGTATGGAACAAATTTTAAATATGCATCTGTAAGTTTTGGTTTATCTTGAATATATAACTCATTAGTATCATCAAATTTTGATCCATTAATACTTAAAGAAATAATATTTTCTGAATTTATTTTATCTTCTTTTTCGTTAAAGCTATTATTGCTATCTATAACAAATCGATTTAAATTTTTTCCATTATCTATTTCTTCTAAACAATAGAGTATTGGACCTCTAAAAATAGATGCTTTTCTAATATTATATCTGACATTTGGATTTGTTCTTACAAAACGAGGTGTAAAATTAAATTTTAATTCTATTTTATCACCAGCTTTCCATTTTCTATAAATTTTTGCATATCCATTGAAAGTTTTGTAATTTATTTCTTCACCATTGATTAATATTTTTGTTTTTTGATCCCATGATGGAATTCGGAAATAAATAATTGATTCTTTGTTATTAGAATTTAAAATTTTTATCTCAGAATAACCTTTATGGGGAAATTCACTTGTTTGTATTATTTTTAATTCTTGTTCTTTGTCTGAAAGATCTAATTCAGAACTAATGTATTGATCCACTACCAAAGAATCTTGATAGATATTATAAATATACATATCCATACTAGCAATTAGGCGAGTTATATTTGGCGGACAACAAGAGCAAATGTGATATTCATCTCTTATCCCATGTCGTCTATCTTGAAAATGTAAATAACCAGGGTTACATTCAAGATAATTATCGTAAAAGAAACCTTTTCCATCCTGAGAAGTACTAGCAAGAATAAGATTATAGAAACTATTTTCTATAATATCTGCGTACTCACTATTAATTTCTATTTTTGACAATCTATTTGCAAAATAAATAAGTGCAATACTTGCACAAGTTTCTGCAAAAGCCATGTCATTAGGAAGATCATAATCAAAAGAAAATCGTTCTCCTATATGCGCACTACCTACGCCACTATGTATATACATTCTTTTGTCTACAATATTGCGCCAAAGTAGCTTGCAAGTTTTCAAAAGATCTTTGTTATTATTAATTCTAGCTAGATCAGCCATAGCAGTGAACATATAAAGTGCTCTAACTGAATGCCCCTCTGCAGTATTTTGTTTTATTGGTTCTTTATGAGCCTGCCAATATTCTAAATCCTTAAATACTGATTCATCTTTGGCTAAATAGAAATCAACAAAATCTCTTAAATTGGAAGGTAGTTTTGAATAATCTAATTTTTGTGAATTTTTTTTTAATATTTCGTTTTCATTAATAAAATAATGTTTGTTATTAGAGTCAGTCTTACCTCTTTCTTCAATAAAATATGTTGCAAGGTCTAAATATTTTTTTTTATTTGTATATTCATAAGCCTTTACTAAAGCTAATTCAATTTCTTGATGACCCGGGTATCCTCTTTTTTTACCAACTTCTCGACCAAAAGTATCAATTATATGATCAATATATTTTTCTATTGAATTTAAAAAATGATTTTCTCCCGTTGCTTTTGAATGTTCAATGGCTGATTCTAATAAATGGCCGGCACAATATAATTCATGACGATCCCTTAAGTTAGTAAATTTATTTTCAGGCTCATGAAATTTAAAAAAAAAATTTAAATAACCATTATCCTCCTGATTATTGATGATTTTTTTTATAATGTTATCACATTTGTTTTTTAAGTTCTTATTTTTTTCTTGTTGCATGGAAAAAAATGCACCTTCCATTAATTTTGCTAAATCTGATTCCCAAAATATATGTGGTTTTTCTGAAGCAGTGCTTTCATTTGTTAATGCTCTTATTCTTCCAGATTTTTCAAATGAATTTAGTATTTCAAAAAAAGATGAGTTGATATTTAAATCTTTTCTTTTTTTCCAAAACCCATTGTTTATTTTAACTTTTGTAAGATCCATTTAATTACTCAATTATTAATCTATAGCATTTATAATATTTTTATTTTTCTTCTCTTCTTTACTTCTCTCATTGTAAGTAATAATCAATACTGAAGAGAATACAACAATTCCACCTATCCAGGTCCATAAATCTGGAATTTCTTTAAATAAAAAATAACCAAAAGCAGATCCAAAAATTAATCCACTAAACCATATTGGCTGTGTAACTGATAAATCAGCATATTTATATGCAAGACCTAAACACAAGTGTAAAATTGTACCTGATATGGCTCCAATAAAAACATATAAGATCGAAAATAGTGAAGGTGTTTCCCAAAAATAAATTGCTAGAGGTAAGGCAAAAAAAGTCATTAAAGTATATTGGTATGAAACCATTGTAATTGGTGAATCATCTTTTGATACATATTTTGAAAGAATAATTATAAAAGACCAAAATAACAAAGAAACTAAAACCATTATAGTGCCTATGTTAAATTCGACATAACCTGGTCTCATTATTATTATAGTACCTAAAAAACCAATAACTAATGCTAAAATTCTGTATTTAAAAATTTTTTCTCTAAAAATTAAAAAACTTAATAGTACGACAATTATTGGGCTTAAAAAATTCATAGCTTTAAATTGTTCAAAAGGAATGTATATAAGAGCTCCAAAACCTAAAATCATTACGGGAATGTTAAATAACCCGCGAACTATGTAGAATTTCAAATTATTTGTTTTATAAGTTGTAAATTTATTTTTAACTAAATAAGGAAAGATAATTAATAAACCAAAAAAGAATCTTAAAAACCCAATTGTAAAAACATTTGAATCATATTGTGCAGCACGTATTAATGCTTCCATTAAAACTGCAAAAAAAGATGCAGACAAAGTTAATAAAATAGCCTTAATATTATTATTCATTAATAAAATTAAAGTTTAATCGGTATTGATTGCTTTGCTATATCTTTTTTTAGATAATTTTCTCTATAAGTAATAATCAGAATTGATGAAAAAATTATTAAACCTCCTATTATCGTCCAAATATCAGGTATTTCATCAAAAATTAAAAAACCAAATAAAGATGCAATCAATAGCCTGGAAAAGTTTACAGGTTGTAAAACTGATAAATCTGTAAGCTTATAAGCTGTATTGATACACAAATGTACTATCGTCCCAGCAATGCCTGCAAACATTAAATAATGTAATGTTTCTGATGAGGGAGATTGCCAAAAATATAATGCTATCGGAAAAGATAAGAATGTGACTAGGGTATATTGGTAAGATAAAATTGTAAATGCACTATCAACTCTTGCTGCAAATTTTGTAATTATGACAACTACTGACCAAATAGAACAGGAACATAAAACCAAATATGCACCTACATTTATTGGAACAATACCTGGCCTCAAAATAACAAAGACTCCAACTAGACCGATTAGCAAAGCACCAATACGAATTAAATAAATTTTTTCTTTCAAAAAAATTACACTTAAGGCAACTACAATTATAGGTGTAACAAAAGAGATTGCTTTGATTTGTTCTAAAGGGATAAATTGTAAGGCAGAAAATCCAAGTAACATCATTGGAATATTTAAAATACCTCTTGTTAAATGGATTTTTAAATTAGGTGTCTTAAAGTTTTGAAATTTAGTATAAAAAATAAAAGGCAGAATTAAAATAAACCCAAAAAGAAATCTCAAAAATCCAGCAGTAAATACATTTATATCTTGAAGTGAAAATTTAATAAGAACATTCATTGTTACTCCTGAAACAGAAGCAACTAAAGCTAAAATAATAGCTTTTACATTATTATTCATAATTTATACGAATGGAATATCGCAAATTTCTCCTTTGTATTTTCTATTCTCAATAATTATATCAAATTGATCTTTAGTTAAAAAGTATGGTTTATTTATCATTGCAATTCCAATCACCATGTTAAATGTAGGTGAAAAAACTGCAGATCTAATTTCGCCAATTATTTTATCTCCAATTGTTAAGTTAATTGCTGATCTTAAATTAATATTATCCAAATTAATTTTAACACCCATTAATTTTTTATTAATTCCATTTTCTTTAATTTTAATTAATTTTTCTTTTCCAAGAAATTCAATATCATTTTCTAGATTTACAAATTTTCCTAATCCACATTCAAAGGGATTATCATTTATGTCCATATCGTTTCCATAAGAGAGTAAAGCACCTTCAATTCTTTCAATTAAATGAGGGCAACCTGGTTGTACGTTAAACTCTTTACCTTGTTGAAACAATAAGTCATATAACTCTAGTCCAGATTTGGAATCTTCAACATAAATTTCTACACCACCTTGTTTTGACCAACCGGATCTAGCAATCAAATGTTTAGAATTTTTAAAATTAAAATATTTAAAATTATAAAATTTTAAATCTAAAATTTCTTTTCCAAAAACTTTTTCTAACAAATTAAAAGCTTTAGGACCTTGTACTGCCATAATATTTACATCAGGTTCAGAAATAGAAACTTCTAATTTTTTTCCTATTGCAAGACCTTTAGCAAATAACATAACGTCTGAGTCAGCAATTGAAATCCACCATTTTTCATTATTGAATTTAAGTACAACCGGATCATTAATCATACCGCCATTTTCATCAATAATTGGACAATAATAACATTTACCTTCTTTTGCCTTACTTAAATCTCTGCATGTCATTAATTGAACTAATTGATACGCATCCTTGCCCTTTATTTCTATTTGTCTTTCGGCGGCTACATCCCATATTTGAACATGATTTTTTAAATGATTGTATGTTTCTTCAAGACTTCCCTCAAAACCTGCAGGAAGTAACATATGATTGTATATTGTATAAGAACTTACTCCCTGTTTTTCAATTCTCGAAGAATAAATTGTACTTCTTAACCTTCTTGATTTAGCTACAAATTGATTGGGCATGGAAAACTCGTATAAATATTTGTATTAAATTAGTCTACATCTAAATAAAATAAATTTGATTTAATAAATCAAAGAAAATAATTGTAGGCAAAGTAAAATGATAAAACAACCAATACAATAGCTACCCAAATAGATAAGTTAGTAAAAAAAGTTTTTAAATTATTATTTGAGCTTAAGAAAGACGGTAAAATCAATAAAAGCACCCCAATCATATAAATAATTGGAACTAACTTATCCATTGATTAATATTTTTCCTTATCAATTAATTCACTAACAAGTAAATTTCCGAATCCTTTTTTTGAAGCTTGTTTGTAAAATGATTTTGCTATTTTTGAGAGTTTATTAGCATTTGGCAAATCTGAAACAAGATCATTAATATAATTCAAATCTTTATAGGTATTATCTACAGAAAAAACATACCCTTTAAAATTACCTTTTATAGCTTTATTTGCAATTCTATCTAAAGCCCCTGAATTTCCAGAACCCAATCTCGCAACATCACATAAGAGTTTAATATTAATATCTAGTTTTTTTGCAGATTTAAAAAATTCAATTACACTGGTCGTAGTCATTAATGATAAAAAGTTAGATAATAATTTTGCAGAAGATGCTTTTGATACATCACCAAAATTAAAAACAGACTTACAAAATGAATTAAGATACTTTTTACATTTTGAAAAATTACTTTTTTTACCACCATAAATACCCCCTAATATACCCTGCTCACTTTGAACTGGTCCACCCATTACCCCGCAAAAATTATAGCTTATTTTTTTTGATTTAAAAATTTTATACATTTTTAAAGCGCCATTTTTGTTATGAGTTGTTAGATCTATTACAAGTGTTTTACTATCAAGTTGTTGTTTAATTTTGTTTGCTACATTCAATGCAACAGGTGTATTTGTTACACATATCATTAAACAATCAAGTTTATGATTTTGTATTTCATTATATGATTTTAATTCTTTAGCTCCAATTTTTTTTAATTTGTTTATGGGTTTTCTATTTTTATGAGCAAAAATAAATACATTGTGCTTTTTTAATAAATTTTTAGCCATTCCATAGCCCATATAGCCAACACCTATAAATCCTACATTGCTCATAAAAATAACTATAGTGAAAAAATTATTATTTAAAAGTGAATTATCAATTTTAATTATTTCTAGATGAAATAAAAGAAACTACTAAAACAATAATTAAAAGAGGAACACATAAAAGATTTATAACAGTCCAATTTGAAAAATATAAAAGAAAACCAGCTGATAATGATCCTATACCTTGAGTAGAAAAAACAATAAAATCATTTAAACCTTGTGCTGTAAATCTATCCTTTTCCTCATAAGAAACAACCAACAAACTTGAACCTGAAACAAATAAAAAATTCCAGCCAATACCAAGTAATATTAAACCTAGCATATAAGAATAATAAAAATCAAATAATGTGTTAGTAAGAATACTTAGAAATAAAATACCTACTCCTGCATATATAATATTTGTGTTTCCAAATCTTTTTATTAAATCTCCAGAAAATAAAGAAGGTAAAAACATTCCAATAACGTGAAGTTGAATTACAATACTGGTTTCAAATAAAGTAAATTTATTAACAAGATGCATATGTAAAGGAGTGGCAGTCATAATTATAGCCATTGTAAAATAACCAAGACCAGCGCTTACAATTGATTGTATAATTTTAATATTTTTTAAAAGTTTAAAAATAGTTTCAATTTCAAATTTGCTTTGATTTCTAGAAGTTTTTGTTTCATTATAAAAAAGAAGAACAAAAAAAGGAATAATTGCTGTAAACGATAAGAAAATATAACTGCCTAGAAATAAATTACTTGGAAAAAAATCTTTAAAATATTCTGCAAAATTAGAAGAAAGTAATGCAGAGATTATACCCAATAACAATATTATTGAGATAGATCTTGGAATAAATTCTTTGGCAACTGACTCAGATGCAGCAAATCGATACTGATGTATAAAAGCTTGTGAGCTACCAATTAAAAAATTACCTAATGCAAAAATAAAAAAATTTTCCAAATAAATTGCGATTGAACAAATAACTAAAGATAAACAACTTAAAAGAGATGAAAATAAAAATCCTTTCTGTCTCCCCAACATGCTCATAAACCTTGATGCAAAAGGTGCGCTTATTGCTATACCTATAATCATTAATGTCATTGGTACTGTTGCTAATGAATCTTTCATCATTATCTGGGATGTAATTATTCCACCTAATAAAACTACAGCCATAGGTGGAAAAGCCGCTATAGTAGAAGAAATACAAATAACAATAAAATTTCTATTCAACATTACAAAAGATAATTTCTAATTGGTTATATTAATTTGATCACATGTCACTCTTTGATTTGCAATAAAAGTTAATAAAATTATTAAGTAGACAATATTTGCTATTAAGATAAAAATAATTATGGTTTCAAGTCATGATTTCGTAGATGATAAAAGAAATAAAAATATTAAAATTTATATCAACGGAAAATTTTATAAAAGAAAAGATGCCAAAATATCAGTTTTTGATTCCTCAACAATGCTTGGGGATGGTATCTGGGATTCGTTAAGATATCATAATAATAATTTCATTTTTCTAAAAGAACATCTAGATAGGTTATATAAAGATGCAAAGCTTATTGACTTAAAAATACATTTGACTCGTAAAAAACTTTCAGAAGCACTAATAAAAACTATTAAAATAAATAAAATGAAAACAGATGTTCATTTAAGAATTATTGTTTCAAGAGGTATTAAATCAACACCCTACCAATCACCTAAAGTTACAATATCCAAACCAACCATAATAATAATCCCTGAATATAAAAAACCAGACATTAAAGCTTACAAAAAAGGATTAAAATTGGTTACAGTAAAAACTATTAGAGGACCAATTAATGTTCAAAATCCACAAATAAATTCACTTAGTAAATTAAATTGTATACTTGCATGTATTGAAGCTAATAAAAAGAATGCTGATGAAGCACTAATGTTCGATATTAATGGAAATGTTGCTACAAATAATAGTACACATTTCTTCTTTGTAAAAAACAATACTGTTTTTACCTCAACAGGGAAATATTGTGTTACAGGAATTACAAGACAGAAAATTATAGATCTATGTAAAAAAAATAAAATAAAAGTAAAAGAAAAGAATTTTAAATTAAAAGAAGTATTAAATGCAGATGAAGCATTTTGCACTGGATCTTTCGCAGGAGTTGTACCAGTAAATCAAATAAATAAAAAAAAATACTCATTAAAGAAAAATCCTATTACTAAAGAATTAACTAATTTTTATAATAATTTATTTTAAATGATTAATTTATTTGTTTGGTCTGGACCAAGAAATATCAGTACTGCATTGATGCGATCTTTTGAGAATAGAAGAGACACAAAAGTTTATGATGAACCTTTTTATGCATATTATTTAAAAAAAACTAACTTAAATCATCCAATGAAAGATGAAATTATAAATCACTATCATACAAATGAAGATGAGATTATTAATTTAATCACTAGAGAAGATAATAATTATAAAATATTTTATCAAAAACATATGACTCATCATATTTTAGATGAAACACGGTTAGATTGGATTGATAAAGGTATAAATTGCTTTTTAATCCGTGATCCTGCTAAAGTAATTGTCTCATATTTAAAAAAAAATACTTTAAAATCAATTCAAGATGTAGGTTTTAAAAAACTTTATGAAATTTTTAAATTATTAAATTCAAAAGAGCCCATAGTAATAAACTCTGATTATTTATTAGCAAGTCCTGAAAAGTATTTAAATATTTTGTGTCAAAAATTAAATTTAGATTTTGATCAAGATATGCTTAATTGGCCAAAAGGCTATAGAGAAACAGATGGCATTTGGTCAAAAGTTTGGTATCAAGATGTAATTTCTTCTACTACCTTTAATACCAAAAATTTTAAAGAATATATTGTACCAAAAACTTATGAAAATATTTATAAAGAATGTTTAGACATATATGAAGAAATTAACGAGTACGCAATTCAAGTATGAATAAAGAAGATATTCAAGAAGCATCAAAAATATTATTTGAACATAGATTGAATAAAACTGGCTTAAGTTCTTTAAGAAATCTAGAACCTCAAACAATTGATGAAGCCTATGCAATTCAAGATAATTTAAAACTTAGATACTTAGAATTGAAAGATAACATTTGTATTGGGAAAAAAATTGGCGCTACATCTCTAACAGCACAAAAAGTTTTAAATATGAGTGAACCTTTTTATGGGAATTTATATAGCAGATACAGTTTAGTAAACGCAAAAAAATTATATGCTAAAAATTTTTTTGAACCATATGCAGAACCAGAAATAAGTTTTAGAATTAAAGAAGATATAGATATCTCAAAAGCACCCTACTCTATAGACGATATAGATTTATTATTAGACGGATTAGTATGCTCAATTGAAATAAATGATTTTAGATTTGCAAAACCATTACCCGAAATTGGTGCAAGAAATGTCATCTCAACAAACGGAGCATCTGAATTTTGGTTACGTAATGAAAAAATATATAATATTAATGATGTCAATCTCGATGATCTTGAAGTTACTTTAATTATAGATAACAAAATAATGGACTCAGGAAATACAAAAAATGTTTTAAATAATCCTTTAAATGCTACTTTATGGTTAATCAATAATCTTGCAAAAAAAGGTGAGACATTACTCAAAGGTCAATTTATTTCTTCTGGCTCATGTACAAAACCATCAAAAATTTACTCTGGAAACCATATAAAAGCTCAATTTGAACAATTAGAGGATATTGAATTTCAATTTATTTAAATTATTTTTCTTTTATGGCTACTAAAGTTTATTTTAATAATTCATGCAGTATTTGTAGATTTGAAATAAATCATTACAAAAAACTAGAAAATAATCTTGAATGGATTGATATAAGTACTGAGAAAAAATCAAAAGAAGATACAGCCAAAAATGCTAAAGAATTATTAAGACGTTTACATACTGTTAAAAATAACAAGGTTTATAGTGGGGTTGATGCATTTATTGAAATGTGGTCAGAAATACCACGATATAGTTTTTTGGCTAAAATAATAAGAAAACCTCTGATTTATCAAGTTTCATGGTTTTTATATGAAGTTTTTGCCCTAATTCTATTTTACAAAAACAAGAATCAACTAAATAAAATAGAAAGAATTTAAATGAATAATTATTTTGAGCTATTAGAGAAAATAGTACTGTCTGTACTTATTATTTGTACAATCATAGCAATTGGAATGGAAATACAAGGTATGATTGCAATTTACAAAGTAACACTTGCAGACATTCTTTTGCTGTTTATTTACATTGAAATTATTGGAATGATTAAAGAATACTGGGTTTCTAAAATGATAAGAATGAGCTATCCTCTTTTCATTGCAATGACAGCTCTAGCCAGAATGATAATCATGCAAAGAAAAGATGTTGATCCCTCCGCTTATGTCTATGAGTCTGTAGCAATATTAATATTAGCAATCGCAATTGTGGTATTAAGAGTTCGTCACATGGAAATACTTAATAGACGCTCTAAAAAATTACCTGACGATTAATTAATACTAAAATGTTTAAATCAAATATCAGCTTTGCTGAAGAGCAATTCCTGTCTTATTTGCATAAAACAGGAAAATATTATGAGGTAAATAGAAATTACAGTGAAGACAGTTCAAATAATAACACTACGTCTCTATTATCTCCCTTCATAAGATACAGGCTAATTTCTGAAGAACAAATACTGAAAAAAGTATTAAAAAAATATGAACTTAGAGAATGCGAAAAATTTATCCAAGAAATTTATTGGAGAACTTATTGGAAAGGTTGGCTTGAACATAGACCATCGGTCTATTCTGATTATTTAGAAGATAGAAATAAATTGATTGAACAATTTTCTAATAAAAAATTTTATTTAAATGCAATTTCTGGAAATACAAATCTCTCTTTTTTTAATAATTGGATAAATAATCTAAAAGAAAATGGGTACTTGCATAATCATGCAAGAATGTGGTTTGCCTCAATTTGGATTTTTACTCTTAATTTACCTTGGCAACTTGGTGCAGATTTTTTTATGCAACATTTATTGGATGGCGATCCAGCTTCTAATACATTATCTTGGAGATGGGTTGCCGGTATCCAGACTAAGGGTAAAAATTATTTGGCAAGAAAAAGTAATATAGAAAAATATAGTAATATTAAAATATCAGGTAATGAAATTTTAAATGAAAATGCTAATCCTTTAATTGAAGAAAAAATTTATAATGTAAATGAACTACACTTAAATTCTGATTATAATTTAGAGGAAATAAAATATATTTTAATACCAACTGATGAATTAAATATTCTAAAAGATTTAAATCATAAAAAAGTAAATGTTTTTACAGGTTTACCACTAGAAGATTATAATGATCATAATTTCTCTGAAAAAATAATTAAACATATAAGAGACATTTGTATTTCATGTTTTCATGATGATGATTTTTATAAAAATATTAATATTGATATTGAATTTGAAAATTATTATGAAAATTTAGATAAATGGTTAAAAAAATTTCAAATTCAAGAAATATATTTACCTTATGTTACTAAAGGAAATTGGAAAAAAATTTATAAAAAAATAATTACAAAATATCCATCAGTTAATTTTATAATTTTTAATAGAAAATATGATGTTAATAGTTGGATTTTTTCAAAAAAAGGTTATTTCAAATTTAAACAAAATATTCCAAATCTGATAACAAAAATTTAAATTATGAAGAATATACTTGAGATAAATAATGTAACTAAATTTTATAAAAATTCAGTTAAAGCATTAGAAGATGTAAATCTCAATATTAAAGAAGGAGAAATATTTGCTCTACTTGGACCAAATGGTGCAGGGAAATCAACACTGATAAACTCAATTTGTGGAATAGTAAATTTCAATACAGGAACAATAAAAATTAATAATATGGATATTGTTAAAAATTATCGAACTACTAGAAAAATAACAGGTATTGTTCCTCAAGAATTAAATCTTGAATCTTTTGAAACTGTTTGGAACAATGTTAATTATTCTAGAGGTCTTTTTGGTAAGAAGCCTGATCACAATTATATAGAAAAGCTTTTAAAACAACTATCTTTATGGGATAAAAAAGATAATAAAATTAAAGAACTATCGGGTGGAATGAAAAGAAGGGTTCTGATAGCTAAAGCTTTATCTCACCAACCTAAATTATTATTTTTAGATGAACCAACAGCTAGTGTGGATGTGGAGTTACGCAAAGACATGTGGGATGTTGTTAAAAAATTAAATAAAGATGGAGTAACAATTATTTTGACAACACATTATATTGAAGAAGCGGAAGAGTTAAGTGATAGAGTGGCAGTTATAAACGATGGTAAAATAATTTTAGTGGATGAAAAAGATAAATTAATTAAAAAGCTTGGAGAAAAAACAATTAAAATTGAATTATTTGAATCTGTAGAAAAAATAAATGGTAATTTATCAAAATATAATTTTACTTTAGATCAAACAAATAAAATTATCTCACATACCTATAATTTAAACTCAAACACAACTGATATTACTGAGCTATTAAATGATGTAAAAAAAGATGGTTATAAAATAAAAGACATAAATACTGAGCAAAGCTCACTTGAAGAGATTTTTATTAAACTTATACAGGAAAATAATAATGAATTGGTACGGAATTAAAGCAATATATATTCATGAAATGGAAAGGTTTAGAAGAACCTTATTTCAAAGTCTTGCCTCACCAATAATTACAACTTCACTTTACTTTGTAGTTTTTGGATCTGCAATTGGTTCAAGAATTACAGAGATAGATGGAATAAACTATGGCTCTTATATTGTACCAGGAATGATTATGTTAACTATCTTAACGCAATCAATTTCAAATGCTTCATTTGCTTTTTATTTTCCAAGATTTACAAATACCATATATGAAATACTTGCAGCACCATTATCTTCGTTTGAGATAGTGCTTGGTTTTGTAGGAGCCGCAGCATCCAAATCATTAATAATTGGATGTGTGATTATATTAACTGCTAATTTTTTTGTAGATGTAAGAATAGATCACCCTCTTCTAATGATGTTTTTTTTAATTCTAACATCCATTACTTTTGCTTTATTTGGCTTTATAATTGGAATGTATGCTGAAGGTTTTGAAGGATTACAAATTATTCCAATTCTAATAATTACACCCTTAGTTTTTTTAGGAGGAAGTTTTTACTCTATTAATATGCTTCCAGAATTTTGGCAGAAAATATCATTACTTAATCCTGTTTTATATTTAATAAGTGGTTTCAGATATAGTTTTTATGAAGTTTCTGATGTTTCATTACTTACAAGCACATTGACTATCCTAACAATTTTAATTGGATGCATAATATTTATTACATATACATTTTCAAAAGGATATAGAATTAAAGATTAAATGATTGAAAAAAATATTAGTGATGAATTTCAGAATAATGGAGTTGTATTACTAAAAAAAATTATTGATCAAAAATGGATTGATGAACTAAGAAAGGGTGTTGAGCATAATTTTCAAAACCCAAGTAAATATAAATGTGTTTATGAAGAAGTAAATAATCAAGAGATATTTTATGATGATTATTGTAATTGGCAAAGAATAAAAGAGTATAGAAATTTTATTTTTAATTCACATATTGCGAAAATTGCTGGCTCATTAATGAAATCTAAAAAAGTAAATTTATTCCATGAGCATGTTTTAATAAAAGAAAAAGGATCTAAAAAAAGAACACCATGGCATCAAGACCAGGGGTATTACTGTGTACAAGGAAGAGATAATGTAAGTATTTGGATACCACTTGATACAATTGAAATTAATTCATCAATGGAATTCATACTAGGATCACATAAATGGAATAAAATATTTTTACCTACAAAATTTAAAGGTTATGATTATGATCATAAAGATAAAGAATTTGAAAAAATTCCAGATATTGAAAATAATAGAAAAGATTATGAAATTATATCCTATGAATGTGAGCTAGGAGATGCCATAGCATTTAACTATGCAACAATTCATGCTGCATATGGTAATAATTCAAATAATAGAAGAAGAGCTTTTTCAGTTAGATTTACTGGTGATGACGCTAGATATATAAAAAGGAAAGGTGAAATGTCTCCACCATTTCCAAATATTAATTTAAAAAATAATGAAATTTTAGATAGTGAAACTTTTCCAGTCTTAATTTCTTCTTAAGAAATAAATTAAAGGAAGAGCTGTTGCATACATTATCAAGCTATAAATAGCTGCGGGTATTAAATAAACTGTACTTGCAAAGAAAGTATTAGCTACTACAATTGCTAAAGTTCCATTTTGTAGCCCCACTTCCATCAACCAACATCTGAATGTTTCTTTTGAAGATTTGAAAGTATTAGATAATATATAAACAATGATCATCATTATAATATTTAAAAATAACATAACCAAACCTGCTTGAGCAAAGTAAGTAATAACATTTTCTCTTTGAGATAATATTGCTCCAATAAGAACTAAAACAAATAAAATTATTGATATATTTTTTGCTATTTTTTCAAATGAAGATAGTACTCCACTTAATAAAACTCCAACGATAACTGGTATTGTAACAATTAAAAACATTTGTGATGCAACACTAAATAACGACTGCCCCTCATTAATGCTACCCATGTCAAGAACACTTAATGATATCATTAATATTAATGGAACTGTAATTACACATAAAATACTGTTTATTGCCGTTAAAGATATTGAAAGAGCAATATTTCCCTTTGCAAAAGATGTTAAAACATTACTGGTTACACCGCCAGGTGCTGCTGCAAGAATCATCACTCCAATAGCTAGCTCTGGAGATAAAGGCCAAAACATAACAATTAATAATGCAACTATTGGAAGAATAATAATTTGAAAAAATAATCCAATAAGAAAATCTCTTGGTTTAAGGAAAACTCTAGTAAAATCAGTGAGACTTAAACCTAAACCCAATGAAAACATAATGAAAGCTAGAGAAAGCGGCAGTATTACGTCAGTTACAATTCCCATAAAATTTATTTAACATTTGTTTGCTTATAAAAAAATATAAATTTATTTAGATTTTTGATAATTGCAATTTATCAAGCATTTCAATAGGCATTTTTACGATTTTACCTTTATCATTTACAGGAGTAATTAAAATCTTCGAATCAATTAATAAATTTTTTTCTCTAAATACAGACTGATTAAAAATTATTTTTACCTTTGAAATTTCATGAATTTTTGTTTCAACATCTAAGGTATCTTCAAAATATGCAGGTAATTTAAAATCAATATCGATATGCTTAACTACAAAATAAAAATTAAGTGATTGGAGTAAGTTTTGATGATTATAACCCAGTTTATATAAGAATTCTGACCTACCCCTCTCTAAATACTTTAAATAATTTGAATGATAAACTCTACCTGATGCATCGGTATCTTCATAGTAAACTTTAATTTTATAATTCATAATATTGATTTAGATAATTTTTTGACATTTCAGAAAGATTAAAACCGATACCTATTGATGAATTTAATAAAAGATAACCATCTCTTATTTTGACTGCAGGTTTCAAAATATCAGTTCTTAGTGCATTTTCGTTAATATCATATTCTAAAAAACCACTTTGATTAATTGCAGACATTAAATGTGCTGAAGTAATCAAACCTACAGCACCACCTAAATAATGTAGATATAATTTATCAGTAACTATTTTATCTTTTAAACTTATTATTTGAGAAATACCTCCATACCTAGCAATATCTGGTTGTAAAAATTTAATTGAAGTATCATCATTTAATTTAACAAAGTTATTTATTTGAGTAATATTTTCACCAAAGGCTAAATTTTTATTATTATTTATTAAATTAATAATTTCATTTAAAGAATTGTCGGCACTAATTGGCTCTTCTAACCAATAATATCTGAACTGATTTAATGCTTTAATATTTGAGTTAACTTTATCTATTTTCCAAGCTTGATTTACATCAATCATATAATCTTCAGAATCACTTAAAATTTTCTCAATTGATGCTAAACTTGAAATATCATCATTTAAATCATAACCAATTTTTATTTTAAATTTTTTTATTCCTAATTTTCTTGCTTCACTAATTCTTTCTTGATGTTCGTCTCTATTAATACCGCTAGCATAAACTTGAATCTTATCTGAAGAATTACTATTAATTAATTTGTTTAAAGGTATTTTTTTATTTTTTGAAAATAAATCCCAACAAGCACAATCTATTCCGGAAATAATATTACTAAAAGCTCCATAATCACCACTTTGAATTTTTATTGAATTAAATTTTTCATAAAAAAAATCATAAGGAGCACTTGGCTTTTCAAAATCAAAATTTTTAAGTAAATTTGCAAAATAATCCTTAAAAATTTCAAATCTATATCTACCAGCATGATTTGGAAAATTACACCATATTTCCCCAAATCCACTGTTGTCATTTTGATCAATTAATTCAACAATTAATGATGATCTAAAAGTCATTCTGCCAAATGAAGATAAAACTGGATTTTTATTCTTATACTTAAATAAATGAATTTTGATTTTATTTACTGTAATCATCAAATTAGCAAATTATATATTGATTATCTTTTATCTACATAAACTATCAATAATTGACATAATTAAAATCATAAATTTTATAGAGAAACCCTCGTTACATTGAAAAAAATGCAATAATCACTAAATAGCATTACGAAATGACTGATTATTTAGACTCAATAATTCAAAGAGATCCAGCTGCAAGAAGCAAGCTGAGTATCGTGCTTACATACCCAGGAGTAAAGTCTGTTTTCTTTCATAGAATAGCAAACAATCTATGGAATTTAAATCTTTACACTCTAGCAAGAATAGTTTCTCAATTTAGTCGTTTTTTAACAGGAATTGAAATTCATCCAGCGGCTAAAATAGGTAAAAACCTATTTATTGATCATGGTATGGGAACTGTAATTGGAGAAACAAGCATAATTGGAGATAATGTTACTTTATATCATGGTGTTACACTTGGAGGAATTAGTCCAGCAGAAAATTCCAATGATCAAAGAGATACAAAAAGACATCCAACAATAGAGGATAATGTAATCATAGGATGTGGAGCAAGTATTCTTGGCCCAATTATTATTGGAAGTTGTGCAAGAGTTGGAGCTAATACAGTAGTATTAAAAGATGTTCCCCCTTATGCAACAATGGTAGGAAACCCAGTTAAAAATATTAATATTAATAAGGATACTTCATTTAATCCATATGGTGTAAGAGATATTGATGATAACAAATAATGTTACTCAATTAATTGGTAACACCCCCCTAATAAAATTAAAATACCCTTCAGAGATTTCAGGTTGCGAAATATACGGCAAAGCTGAATTTATGAATCCAGCTGGTTCAGTGAAAGATAGAACAGCACTTGGTATTATCGAGGATGCAGAAGAAAAAAAATTATTGGAACCAGGTGGAACTGTTGTTGAAGGCACTTTTGGAAACACAGGAATAGGCTTAGCGTTAGTTTGTAATGCAAAAAATTATAATTTAGAAATTGTAATGCCTAACATAACCGTTCAATCTAAAAGAGATATACTCAAAAATATGGGAGCAAAACTTCATTTAGTTGATGCAAAACCATATTCTGATCCTGGAAATTATCAAAAAGTCTCAAAGCAATTAGCTAAGGATATTGAAAAACAAACAGGTAAAAAAACTTTTTGGGCTGGTCAATTTGAAAATTTAGCAAACTACAAATTTCATGAAAAAACAACATCTGTAGAAATTTTTAATCAAACGGATGGTAAAATAGATGGTTTCACATGTGCAATTGGAACTGGAGGAACTTTAACAGGTGTTAGTGTTGGACTAAAATCAAAAAATAAAGAAATAATTATCGCTTGTACAGATTCACAAGGATCATCAATGTTTAATTATTTTACTAATGGTAAACCAGAAAAAAAAGGTGAAGAATCTATCACAGAGGGCATCGGACAAGCTAGAATAACAAAAAATTTAGAAAACTGTCTTGTAGACCAATCATTTTTTGTTTCTGATCAAGAATGTATGGAAATGCTATTTAAAATTATTAAAACAGATGGATTATTTCTAGGATTAAGTTCTGGGGTAAATATATGTGGTGCAGTAAAACTGGCAAAATCGATGGGAAATGGTAAAAAAATTGTTACAATACTTTGTGATGATGCAAATAAGTATTATGATAAAATGTTTAATAAAGAATACTTATTATCTAAAAATTTACCTTATGCCGACTGGATGTGACCGTGAATACTAAAGATAAAAAGTTTAATTCTAAAGTAATTCATTCAGGTCATGGTGCTGATGAAACTACAGGTGCAGTAATGCCCCCTATTCATCTTTCATCAACTTTTAAGCAAAATTCTCCTGGTGACTTTACTTATGAATATGCAAGAACAGGAAACCCAACAAGAGATATATTAGAAAAGTTATTAGTTGAATTGGAAGATGGTAAATTTGCCTATGCTTTTAGTTCAGGTATGGCTGCAATTTCTGCATTATCAGATGCTTTAGGTAAAAATTATTCAATTATTTGTAGCGATGATGTTTATGGTGGCACAAGAAGAATATTTGATAAAATTAAAACAGTAAATCAAGATGTGGAAGTAACATATACCGATCTTAGTAAAGAAAATAATTGGCAAGGTCATCTAAAAGAAAATACAAAAATGATTTGGGTTGAGACACCCTCTAATCCATTACTAAAAATTATAGATATAAAAAAAATAAGAGAAAGCTTAAAAGATGATAATATCATTATAGTCTGTGATAATACTTTTGCATCACCCTACAATCAACAACCAATAAATAATGGGGCTGATGTTGTTATACATTCGTCAACCAAATATCTTGGAGGTCATTCAGATATAATTGGAGGTGCACTAATTATAAATGATAATAAAATTTTAGCTGATAAAATTAAATATATCCAAAATGCAGTTGGTGCTGTTCCCAGCCCTTTCGATTGTTATTTACTTATTCGATCAATTAAGACACTTGCTGTAAGAATGGAGAGGCACAATAATAATGCCTTAGAAATTGCTAATTATTTATTAAAACATCCTAAAATAAATAACGTTTTTTATCCTGGATTAGAAAATAACCCAAGTTATGAAATTGCAAAAAAACAAATGACTGGATTTGGTGGAATATTATCAATTGAATTAATGGGCGATATTAATTCAGCAAAAAAATTTCTTGAAACAATTCAAATATTTACACTAGCAGAAAGTTTGGGTGGAGTTGAAAGTTTAATTGAGCATCCAGCTATAATGACACATGCATCCATTGACAAAAAAATTAGAGATGAATTAGGAATTTCTGATACCCTAATCAGACTTTCAATTGGAATTGAAGATATTTCAGACTTAAAGAAGTCTTTAGATGATGCTCTAAAAAATATTTAAATTATTTTTTTCAAATCTGGAGGTGAATAATTAGGACCCTTCATAACTTTACCAAATTCATTATAAATTGGCTTACCTTCCTCTGAAAGTTTACTCATGTTACTACGATGAACTTCATTAAAACATTTATCTAGATCTATACCAAAAGCAGCACCTGCACCGTATGTTACAACTAAAATATCAGTTAATGCATCAGCAACTTCAACAATATCATTATCATTAATTGCATCTTTTAATTCATTAAATTCTTCATCAATCAATTTTTTTCTTAATTCAACAATTTTATTTTCTGGAAATTCAGCACTATTTTTTACTTCTTGACCAAAAGTTGTCATAAATTCTTTTACTTTTTCAAAATTTGTCATTTTATCTCCCAATAATATTTATTTATAAAAAATATCGTTGTAAGTCACAACTATAAAGAGAAAAGATATTATTGTTATCCCCACAGCCAAATATACTCTTGTAATAAACTCAGGAAGAGAGTTCGAAAAAATTCTTCTAATAATAAAATAGATTATATGACCGCCATCTAAAAGAGGAATAGGAAGTAAATTAAATAACCCTACAAATAAAGAAATTATTATAAATAAAAAAAGTACTCCCCTTACTTGGTCAAGCATCATTTGATCTGCATTTTTTACAATTCCTATAGGTCCGGCTAACTGATCTCCTAATGTATTTTCTTTATATGATTGTTGAAGAAAAGAAAAAGAAGCTACATAGTATGTTGGAATGAATAAAGAAGAATTTTTAATTGAATCAATTAAATTATATTTATCAATAATAGGATTTTGAGGTGAAGATATGCCAATAATATATCTATTTAATTCTGAATTAAATTTTAGATCAAAGTTTTTTTCAATTATCTGATTATTTCTTTCAATTAAAATATTAATTCTTGGGTTATTGCCGATCGCTTTTGGTATATCAGAAAACTCTTCAATACTAATATTGTTTATCTCAAGTATTTTATCACCTTCTCTAAGATCATTTTCAAAAGCAGATGAATTTTCACTCACTGATCCAATAATTGGCATTAAACTAACAATTCCAAAAAAGAAAAATATGCAAAATAGAGCAAACCATGCACTAAAAATATTAAAAATACTTCCTGCTAAAAGTACTAATATCTTTTGAAAAAGTGTAAGAGATTGAAAGGATCCCTCCTCATCATTAGATTTTGGTGAAAATATATTATCAAGTCCCTTGATTTTTACATATCCACCTAATGGAATAGGAGATAATTTCCATGTAGTGCCATTTTTATCAGTAAATTTTAAAAGTGGTTTGCCAAACCCAATTGAGAAGTCAGTAACTTCAGCCTTAAACCATCTCGCAACAATATAATGTCCGTATTCATGAATTGCGACCAAGACTAAAAAAACTAAAATAAGGTTAATATAAATCATAATTGTTATTAAATTTGTGTTTTAATTTATTGATATATAGTATTTATCCAGTTTTAGCCTCTTCGTATTCATCTATTGGAGGACAAACACAAAATAAATTTCTATCCCCATATACATTATCAATTCTACTAACTGGACTCCAGTATTTATTATTTATTAAATAAGCATGAGGGTAAGCAGCTTCTTTACGTGTATATTTATGATCCCAATTGTCAGAAGATACCTCTTCTATGGTATGTGGGGCATTTTTAATAGGATTATCTACTTTATCAAATTTTCCATCTCTAATCATATTAATTTCTTTATGAATAGAAATCATTGCTTCACAAAATCTATCTAGCTCCTCTTTTGATTCACTTTCAGTGGGTTCAATCATCAAAGTGCCTGGAACTGGAAAAGACATTGTGGGGGCGTGAAATCCATAATCAATTAGTCTTTTAGCAATATCTTCATCTGAAATATTTAATTCTTGTTTAAACGGTCTGATATCAATAATAAATTCATGTGCTACCATATTATTCTTACCAGTATATAAAATAGGGTAATAATTTTTTAATCTTTCTTTAATGTAATTAGCATTTAATATTGCTACTTGAGTTGCTAATTTTAAACCATCGTCACCCATCATAGAAATATAAGAATATGAAATAGGTAAAATAGATGCACTGCCCCAAGGCGCTGCTGAAACTGCCTCCTGATTGGTTAAACCTATTTCATTTTTAAAAATAGGATGCCCAGGCGCAAAATCTGCTAAATGTTTTTTTAATCCTATAGCCCCAACTCCAGGTCCACCTCCTCCATGAGGTATGCAGAAAGTCTTATGGAGATTCATATGGCATACATCAGGTCCAAATTTACCTGGTTTAGCTACTCCAACCATTGCATTATAATTAGCGCCATCTAAATAAACTTGACCACCAGCATCATGAATTTTTTTACAAATCTCAACAATACTTTCTTCGAATACACCATGTGTTGATGGATAAGTAATCATTAAAGCAGACAGTCTATCACCTGCCTCTTCTATTTTTTTATCTAAGTGAGTTAAATCTACATTACCTTTGTCATCACAGTTTACAATTAAAATATCCATACCGCACATCTGTGCACTGGCTGGATTAGTTCCATGAGCACTTTTAGGAATTATACAAATATTTCTTTTAGTATCTGAATTTTTCTCATGATATTTTTGTATAGCTAATAAACCAGCAAACTCACCTTGTGCTCCTGCATTAGGTTGGAGTGAAACTGCATCAAAACCAGTAATATCTTTTAACATCGATATTAATTCACTCATCATTTCATTATATCCCTCACGTTGATGGGGCTCTAAGAATGGGTGCGCGTTTGAAAAACCTGGTAAAGTAATTGGAAGCATTTCTGATGCCGCATTTAATTTCATAGTACAAGATCCAAGAGGTATCATTGATCTATTTAAAGCAACGTCTTTATTTTCTAATTTTTTTAGATATCTCATCATTTCTGTTTCAGAATGATAGATATTAAATACAGGATGAGTTAATATTTTGTCTTTTCTATCTAAATCACTTTTGAAAATCGAATCTTCAATTTTACTTTCAATTTCTTCTGCGTATATTTCATTATTGTTTTCATTAAAAAATTTAATTAAATTATCTACATCTTGTAGTGATGTAGTTTCATCTAAGGAAATAGAAAAATGATCGTCATTTACAAATCTAAAATTTATACCATTGTCTATAGATTTATTTACCCAGTATTTAGATTTTGTATCTTTTATTAATAAGGTATCAAAATAATTTATAGATTTTACTTCAAAATTTAATATCTCTAATGATTTCTTTAGATATCTAGATTTATAATGAATGTCCTCAGCAATATTTTTTAATCTAATTGGACCATGATATATTGCATATGCAGCAGATATAATTGCTAATAAGGCCTGTGCAGTACATATATTACTTGTAGCTTTTTCCCTTCTAATGTGTTGCTCACGCGTTTGAAGAGCCATTCTGTAAGATCTTTTATTAGTACGATCAACTGATACACCAATTAGTCTTCCAGGTATCATTCTTTTATATTCATCTAATGTTGCAAAATATGCTGCGTGTGGACCCCCTAGACCCATTGGAACTCCAAACCTTTGAGTACTTCCAACAACTATATCCGCTCCAAAATCTTTTGGTGATTTCATAACTACCAAACTCATTATATCAGCTGCTATGATTGATAACGCATCGTGAGATTTATTTATATTTATTAAATCGTTGAGATTTGCAATTTCTCCGTATGTATCTGGATTTTGAATCAAACAACCAAATGTATCGTCATCTGGTTTATCAAAAATAATTTTTATACCTAGGGGTTTAGCTCTTGTTTTTAAGACAGATAGTGTTTGTGGATGACATTTATTTTGCACACAAAAAGTAAACTTTGCACTTTTTTTAATTTTAAAAGCCATCATCATAGCCTCAGCTGCCGCAGTACTTTCATCAAGTAAAGATGCATTTGCAATATCCATTCCAGTCAAATCAATTATCATTTGTTGAAAATTCATTAACATTTCCAACCTGCCCTGACTTACTTCTGGTTGATAAGGTGTGTAAGCAGTATACCACCCCGGATTTTCAAGAATATTTCTTAAAATAACGCTAGGAGTAATAGTATTATAATAACCCATTCCAATATAAGTTTTTTTGAAATTATTTTTTAAAGATAAAAGTTGAGTATTAATTTTATTAAACTCCTCAGACATACCAGGTCTAAATTTAAGTTTATCTTTAAAAATGATATGATTAGGTACAGTTTTTTCAATTAATTCATCTAATGAAGAGCAATTTATTAATTTGAGCATTTCTCGAATATCTTCATTTCTAGGCCCTATATGTCTGCTAACAAATTTATCTATTTCAATCATCTATTGTTCCAAAAATTGTTTATATTCATCTTCTGACATAAGTTCAGAATATTGATTTGAATCAGAAACTTTCATTTTAAAAATCCATCCCTCGTTTTCTGCATCTTGATTAATAATAGCAGCGTCATTTTCTAGATTATTATTAACTTCAATTATTTCACCATCAATTGGAGCATAAATATCAGAAGCTGCTTTTACAGATTCAACGACGCATATTTCATCTTTTGCTTTAACCGAATTTCCAACTGATGGTAATTCAATAAATACAATATCGCCAAGAGATTCTTGGGCATGATTGCTAATACCAATTGTGGCAATTTCATTTTCAATTGAAACCCATTCATGATCTTTTGTGTATTTTTTTTCACTCATATACGCTCCCATTTTTTTTATAATTTTTTTTTACAAAAGGTAGATTGTTAATTTTTACTAATTCTAATTTTTTTCTAATTTCACAAAAAATTGGATTATCAGTATTAAATTCGGATTTTATGTAACCGATAGCAATAGATTTGTTAAGATTAGGAGAGAAACATCCACTTGTAATTTTGCCAATTTCATTATTATTATTATCGAATAACGTCATGCCATCTCTTAGCATTGATTTATTAGTTGAAATTAAACCTATTTTTTTATTAGATAATTTATTTTTTAATTGATCAGATAAAATCTTATTTCCATTTAAATTTTTATCTTCTAATCTTTCTTTATCTAGAGCCCATGATAAACCAGCTTCAATTGGTGTAATATTTTCATTTAATTCATGACCATATAAACTTAATCCAGCCTCAAGCCTCAATGAATCTCTAGAACCTAAACCACAAAGCATTGTATTTTCATTTTTAAGTAAATCAGTAATTAAATTTTCTGCACTTTCATTTGGAATAGAAAGTTCAAAACCATCTTCACCGGTATAACCTGATCTACTTACTATTATTTCATTGTAATCGTATTTACTTATTAAAATATCAAAAAAATTCATATTATTAGGAATATCAATAATATTTTTTAAAACATTAATAGAGTCAGGCCCCTGGATCGCGAATAAACAATTTTTGTTATAAATTTTTTCAGCATTAGGAGCGCAAGAAACAAATATTTCTTCGTCTTCTTTTTTTCGAGATGCATTATAAACAACATACAAATATGGCTTATATTTAATATCAATATTTGAAATAATTAGATCATCAATAACACCGCCATCTTTATTGAGCAAAAATGAATAATGCGATCTATTTTTAATTAAATTTTTTAATTGTAATGGAATATATTTTTCTAATTTATGTAAATACAATTCATTATTTTCAATTAAAATTTGCCCCATATGACTAACATCAAAAATACCAGAGTGGTTTCTGACATTTTTGTGTTCATTAATTATTCCAGTTTTATAATTAATAGGCATATTAAAACCTGCAAATGGCAATATCTTTGCACCATTATTTTGATGAAAATTTTTCAGCGGAATGTCTAATGGTAACTGGTTCAAATAAATTCTCCAAGCTACCCCTCTGTCTTTTTACCTGAGAGCTTTTCACCTTCGGTAGAGCTAAATGCTCTTTTCCAGAGTTTTTTTTTAACGGTCCATTGTGCCTGAGAGTTTCCGGGTCGTTGCTCCTTCGGCTCTGAAATTTCAGTATCTCCCGTTAATTATTTGTATACTTATTTTTATATTTTAACAATTAATTTAGAGGAATTTTATTATCAATTTTTGATTTTTGATAAATTTCTGACATTTTTTGGTACTCTTCTTTGATCTGATAAATTTTATCTGATAATGAGCTCTCCATACCTAATCTTTTAATTTCCGATAAAATTGAGTAACTTTCCCAATAATCATTATTAATATTGTATTTACCATCTTTGATCTTAAATACCTCCGTCAAAATTTTAAGATCGTGGGGAATATGAAAACCTTCCTTTGTGTCAGTATAGGAAAAAAAATAGTAAAAATTGTCAAATCCAGCCCAAGTTATAGCTGATAAACACATAGAACAAGGCTGATGTGTACTTATGAAGTAATAATCTTTTGTATTAAATAGTTTTTTTTCAAATAAATTAAAAAGAGTTGAAATTTCTCCATGAAATAAAGGATTATTGATCTCCTGATTTGTACCTAGACAAACTGGGCTTAGGTCAGATTTTCTAACTATAAACCCGCCAAATATTTTATTTCCTTCATTTATAGAAATTTTTGTTAAAGGGATAAGATCATCTAAAATAATATCCAAAATTCTTTCATAATTTGTTATCATTTCGAAATGACTGATACTTTATTTATTAGATTTGTCCATAAAACAAAAAAAAAGGACCCAGCAAGCTAGGTCCCTTTCGTGTATCGTGCATTTCCTCCCGATACAATTTAATAATCGTTTCCTTTTATTAAATTGATTATTACCTTTGCGTGTAATAATTAAAAATAATTTATCCATTTGTTATTTATCAATCAATAAAAAAATGTATTTTTAAAAATAAATAATCTTTTTTTGTTGATATGTTTGTTAATAAAATGTGCAAAATTAAATTTGATTAAAAATGAGTAAAAATTCAAAACTTAATGTCTTAGGAGTTATGACAGGCACATCAATGGATGGCGTTGATATCAGTTTGATAAATACAAATGGGACTGACTTTGTAAAAATTAAATGTGAAAAATCATATAAATTTAATAAAAATTATCAAAATACAATAAACAATCTAATAATAAATAAACCAAAAACTAATAATAAAATTAAAGAATATTTTTTAAAAAAAGACGATTTCGTTACAGATATCTTAGTAAAAAAAATAATTTTATTTCTGCAACAAAAAAAAATTAATAAAAAAAATATCGATTTAATATCAATTAGTGGACAGACTGTTTACCACGATCCATCAAATAAAATATCAATACAATTAGGAAATGGAGACAAAATTGCAAAAAATCTTAAAGTTAAAACTATAAGTAATTTTAGAGATAATGATGTTAAAAATGGTGGTCAGGGTGCACCAATTGGATCATATTATCATAAGTTTTTAATACAAAAATTTAAGGAAAACGTCATAATAGTAAATCTTGGAGGAATAGCAAATTTTTCAACTGTAGTTTCAAGAACATTATTATCATCGGATATAGGGCCTGCAAATTGCTTAAGTGATGATCTTTGCAATTATTTTTTTAAAAAAAAATTTGATAATCATGGAAATTATGCAAGAAAAGGTAAGATTGATAATAAATTAATCGAAAAATTCAAAAAAGACAAATTCTTTAAGAAAAAGTTCCCAAAATCATTAGATAGAAATTATTTTAGAAATTATTTTAATAAGCTAATTAAATTGAACAAATATGATGCGCTAATGACTGCTAACTACATGACTTATATTGGATTTAAAGAATTATTAAAAAATAAAAAATTTAAGATTGAAAGAATTTTACTTACTGGAGGAGGAAGAAAAAATAAATTACTTAAAGAAATATTAATTAACAAACTGAATAAAAAAATTGAACTTATTGATAAATATAAAATAAATGGTGATTTAGTAGAAGCTCAAATGTTTGCATATATTGGTATGAGATCATTTAAAAATTTAGATATAAGTAATAAAAATACTACAGGTGTAAAAAAAAATTTAAGTGGTGGTATTTTATATTTTCCAGATTAATTAGTTAAATCTGACCAAGTTTTTTTATCAATATTTGAGCCACACAATATCACCATTGTATTTTTGCCAATAAGCTTATTATTGATTTTATATTTTAAAGCAGCAAGTCCAGCTACACATGCGGGTTCAAGAAATAATTTAAATTTTTTATAACAAAAAACCATAAATTTTTTCATTTGATCATCAGAAACAGTTACCATTTCATCAATTACTTCTTTTGCTACATCAAAAGAATATTGCATATGTAAAGGTGCTGAAAGACTGTCAGCAATACTATTTACATTTACATTATTTAAGGGTTTGTTAACTCTTAAACTTTGATTTAAACCATTAGCATTTTCAGGCTCAACACCAATAATTTTAATCTTAGGATAAATTTGTTTTACATATGATGAAACGCCACTTATTAATCCCCCTCCTCCAACTGAAATTAATAAATTGTCAATTTTAGTATTAATTGATTTTAAATATTCTACAATTTCTAATCCCAAGGTAGCACTACCTTGTAATGTCAATGGGCCGTCAAAAGGGTGAATAAAATAGTAACCTTCATTTTTAGCATTTTCAGCATCAAGAAAAGCTTGTTTTGGATTAGTAAAGATAATGTTAGCACCATAATTTTTACAAGTTTGAACTCTATATTTATTTGCACTTTCGTATAAGAAAATTTTATTTTTCAATTTAAATTGATTGGCCACAAATGAAGCAGCAATTGCATGATTTCCAGCACTAACTGCTGTAATTCCTTTATTAAATTTATTCTGATCTTGAGAAATTATATTATTAATAGCACCTCTTGCCTTAAATGAACCAGATTTTTGTAAAAATTCGCATTTAAAAAATAATTTAGTAGAAAAATAATTATCAACATCATCAGGACACTTTAAAAAAGGGGTCTGATTAATAAATGGTCTAATTTTATTATAAATTTTACTAATATTATCGATAGATAAATCTTTAGGTATCAAGAAATTCCTCTAATTTCTTTAATTTTATCGTAAGCAATATTAATAGCCGCTAACTCTTTATTAGATTGTTCAATAAATTCTTTCGGCATACCTTTGGCAATTAAATTATCTGGGTGATGTTCTTTATTTAATTTTATCCATTTTTTTCTTATCTCATTATCAGTGCTCGATCTATTAACACCTAATATTTTGTAAGGATCAGATTCGCTATTTTTTAAATTTGATTGAAAAATTCTTTGAAAATCTTTTTCACTAAATTTAAATGATTTAGAAATTGATCTTAAAAAATCTATTTCGCTAATAGATACCTTTCCATCAGATGCAGCAATATAAAATAAATTATTTAATAATTCTTCCAATAAAATTTTATTAGTTGAAAATAAATCTCCTACTTGATTTGCTATTTGTTTGTAGCCATACGTATCTTTTTTTGCCTCATTGAATATTTTTGCAACTTTAGGAATTTCAGATTTTGGAACTTTAAATTTTTCTTTAAATGCTCTGATTTCATCATCCGATACAATTCCATCTGATTTAGCTAATTTTGCAGCTAAAATAATAAAACTTAATGTAAAAATTTGTTGTTTTTGATTATTATTTATTCGATTAAAGTTAAATGATGATTTTGATTTAGATCTTCTGTCAAAAGCACCGCCAGCCATTACACCTAATATAGCCCCTATAGGTCCACCTAATGCAAATCCTGCTGCTCCGCCTATAACTCTTCCCCAAATACTCATTTTAAAGATTCAATTATACCTTTTAATTCATTTATCTCATTTTGAGAAATTTTATTATCTTGATTCAGATCTATAATTTGAAAGAGTAGATTTAATGATTGTTCAATTTCTTCATAAGAGATAACTCCATCATTATTTAAATCAACAAAATTAAAGTACATTTCTTCTTCTTCATTTAATTCAGCAGAATAAGAGATAGAAGAGTGTAAAAGTAAAAATAAAAAAACTATTTTTATCCAAACCATCTATACATTCCTATAATACCTGCACCAGCATAGAAGAATTGTAAAAATAATATCCCATTGTGTTTTAATTTATAGGCCCAGACTCCAATTAATAATGCTGATAGCAATAATAATGAAAAACCAATAAATTCTAATCCAATGTTAAATGCAACTAGAAGGGAATAAAGGATGGCAGTTGTTACGCCAATCCATTCTAAAAGTTTGTTTGAATTCAATTAAATTTTATTTTTTCTTAATATTAATAGCGTTTTCTTTTCCTCGGTTTTCACCGATTTCAAATTCAACTGGCATACCTTCTTCTAAAGTATCAATACCAGCAGCTTCTAAAGCTGAAACATGAAGAAAAACATCTTTTCCTCCATCATCATTTTCTATAAATCCATAACCTTTGGTCGGATTAAACCATTTAATTTTACCACTTGGCATATTGTATTCTCCTTATTTATTATTGGGGGATTAAATTTATTTAACTTATATAAATATTGTATATTGATTAATTTAATACATTAAATAACTAATAAGAAATTAATTTCAACAATTTTTTTTATTTTATGCTTAGCTATAAACACGGATATCATGCTGGAAATCATGCAGATGTTATGAAACACATTATAATGCTTTACTTATACAATCTTGAAAAAAATGTAAATAATTCAATAAGTTATGTTGATACTCATTCTGGTAATGGAATTTATAAATATATTTCAAAATATATGGATAAAAATAAAGAGTATAAAGAAGGAATTAAAAAGATACAAAATTACAAAGGTAATAATATTTTAATTAAAAATTATCTTTCAACTATTTCTAAAATTACTGGAAAAAATAATTTTTATCCTGGATCACCTATATTTATTTCGTCCATAGCAAATGAAAAAGATAAATTATTTTTTTGTGAACTACACAAGAATGAATACGAATTATTAAAAAAAAACTTAAACAAATATACCAATGCTAAAATTTTAAATGCTGATGGATTTAATTTTATTTTTAATAAAGTTAATAAAGAGAAGAATTATTTTGTATTTATAGATCCATCCTATGAAAAAAAGGACGATTTTGAAAAAGTAGAGGAGATACTAAATAATATTGAGAATTTATTTTCAAATTCCAAAATCATAATATGGTATCCAGTTTTGAATATTTTGGAAAATGACTCCTTTATTCAGAATATTAGAAAAAAAGGTATAAGCAATATTATCAATGTTGAAGTTCCTATTATGAAATATGGAGACAACGTTGGAATGCAAGGAAGTGGTTTATTATTAATAAATTTTTCAAATAGATCTATAATGAAAAACCTTAAAGAGGTAATACATGAAATTCAAAATATTTTAAAACAAGAGGAAAAAAGTACTAGGTTTAAATTAAGATATTTATAAATATGAAAAAAATTAATTTACTTGATGAAGATATCTATAAGTTATTTATAAAAATTGCTTTGCCAGCATCAATTGGAACTATATTTAATAATCTCTATTCTTTAGTTGATACTATTTTTGCAGGTAGAATGATTTCTGAAACAGCTTTAGCAGCTATTGGTCAAACATTTCCGGTATATTTTATAATTATTGCACTTGGAATAGGACTGAGCATAGCTACAACAAGTAATGTTGCTAATTCTTTAGGAGAAAAAAATATTAAAAAAGCAAGTCATGCATTTTCACAATCTTTTGTTGTAACAATTTTAGTAGGCTTAGGTATAACTATTTTTGGACTTAATTTTGGGAACATAATTTTAGAATCTATAAATGATGATCCAAAAACCCTTAAACTTTCATCATTGTATATGAACATAATTTATTTAGGATCAGTCATAATTCTTTTACTCATGGTATGTAATTCATGTTTATCAGCTCAAGGAGATACTAAAAGTTATAGAAATGTTTTAATTTTTAGTTTTTTTCTTAATATAATTTTAAATCCTATATTAATTACAGGAAAAATAATTAATTTTGAATTATTTGCACCAATGGGTATAACTGGAATAGCAATAGCTACAATACTATCTCAGATAATTGGTCTTTTATATTTATTATATAAAATTTATAGAACAGAGATTTTTGAAAACTTTAAAAATAATTATTTAATTCCTAAATTAAGTTTAATTAAGGAAATTTCATTTCAGGCTATTCCAGCAGCATTAGGATTGATGATGATTGCTCTTGGATCATATATATTATTATTTTTTGTAAGTCGCTTTGGTAATGATGCAATTGCAGGTTTTTCTTCAGCTGGAAGATATGAACAACTACTTTTCTTACCCTTATTAGGATTAAGTACAGCAGTAACCGCAATTGTGGGTCAAAATTTTGGCGCTAAAAACTATGAAAGAATTTTAGAAACTTACAATAAAGCTATGATTACTGGAGTAATAATATTAACTATAGCAGGTTTAATTTTATTTATAACTGCAGAAGATTCAATGAGATTATTTACTGATGATAAAGAAGTAATTTACTATGGATCAATATACCTTAAAATATACGCACTTGGTTTTCCAGCTTTTCCATTCTTCTTTATTTCTAATGCTTCATTCCAAGGGCTAAAAAAAGCAATAATAGTAATGTATATGGCCATACTTAGGTTTGTATTAGTGCCTATAATTGTAATATTATTTGTAAATAATTTTATAGAAGAAAACTATATCTATATGTTTATTGGGTTAACTCTTGTTCATTGGATAATTGGTATCTTATATTATTTTTATTCTTCAAATAAAATTCGAAATATTCAAAGTAGTTATACTACACCTTGAAGATTTGGAACAAATAAAACATCATCATATTCTTCAGAAATAATTTTATTATTTTGTTTTATATATTTTACAAGTATTTGCTTATTATTTTTAACAATAGGACAAACGATAATTCCTTCATTTTCAATATGAGAAAAAATTTCATTATTTATTTTTTTTGATGCTGCTGTAAATATTATTCTATCAAAAGGTATTTGTTCAATCCAACCATTATTACCATCATCGTATTTTGAAACAATATTAGTTAATTTTAATTTCTCAAAAATATTATTAGAACCTTCATGTAAATTTTTAATTCTTTCAATCGTGTATACACGCCTTGCCAAGATTGATAATACTGCGCACTGATATCCGCTACCAGTACCTATTTCTAATACCTTGTGATTACTTTTAACATCAAGTAATTCAGTCATCCTTGCCACAACGTAGGGCTGACTAATTGTTTGATTATTTTCAATTGGTAAAGCTATATTTTCATAAGCTTGATTTCTGTAAGATTCACTAATAAACTTTTCTCTTGGAATTTTTTCTATTGCAGAGAGAACATCAGCATTATTAATACCTGACTCTCGTAACTCGAGTATCAATCTTATTTTTCTTACATCAAGCACTAGATAAGAGTATCAGAATTATTGAAATATTTTTTCAAAACTTCTGGAATTTTTATATTTCCATCTTTCATTTGATAATTTTCAAGAATAGCTATTAGTGTTCTTCCTACTGCTAAACCGGATCCATTAAGTGTATGAACAAAAATATTTTTATTTTCTAATTTATATCTTGTATTCATTCTTCTAGCTTGAAAATCATTACAATTAGAACAGCTTGAAATTTCTCTATAAGTATTTTCGCCTGGAAGCCAAACTTCAATATCGTATGTTTTTGATGCTGAAAAGCCCATATCACCAGTACATAAAGTCATAATCCTATAATGAATATTTAAATCTTGAAGAATACTCTCAGCACATTCAAGCATTCTTTCTAATTCATCTTGTGAATGCTGCGGCTCTACTATTGAAACTAATTCAACTTTAGTAAATTGATGCTGTCTTAACATACCACGAGTATCCTTGCCAGCAGCACCAGCTTCTGATCTAAAACAGGGGGTATAAGAAGTTACTCTCATGGGTAATTGATTTTGGTTAAGTATTTCCTCTCTAACCATGTTTGTTAAAGGAACTTCAGCAGTTGGTATTAACCAATGATCTTCGCCAGCAGTAAATAAATCTTCACCAAATTTAGGTAATTGCCCTGTACCAAAAAGAGCAGAATCTTTAACCAAAAAAGGTAAATTATATTCTATATAACCATTTTCATTCGTATGCTTATCTAACATAAAATTTGCTATTGCTCTTTCCAACTTAGAAAGTTGATTTTTTAATAAAACAAATCTAGATCCTGATAATTTAGATGCAGTTTCAAAATTCATTAAACCTAAATTTTCCCCTAATTCAAAATGAGTTTTAGGATTAAAATCAAATCCTGGTTTATCACCCCATTCTCTATATTTTGTATTGTCTGCTTCATTGCTTCCTATAGGTACTGTCTTATCAGCTATATTTGGAAGTCTTGAGAGGATAGTTTTTAGTTCCTCGTCTTTAATAGTCTCAAGTTCCTTTAAATTATTAATTTTATTTTTAATTTCATCAACTTTATTCATTTCTGATGAAGCATCTTTATTTTCGATTTTAAGTTTACCAATATTTTTAGAAATAGAGTTTCTTTCTGCTAAAAGGTTCTGAAGAACAGTCTGAGTTTCTCTTTTAACTTTATCTAGTTCTAATATTTTATTTGATATTGGTTGCTCACCTCTTTGTTTCATATAATTATCAAACACTGTTGGATTTTCTCTGATAAAATTAATATTATGCATTACTTATCTTTATTTTTTTGTATTAGTTTTGCAATATAAATTGAAACTTCGTATAAAAATATAATTGGCAGAGCTAAACTTATTTGACTAAATGGATCAGGTGGAGTTAAGAATGCTGCCGATAAAAATGCTAATACAATTGCATATTTTCTAAATTTTTTAAGTGATTCATAAGTAACCAACCCTACTCTTGCCATTAAAGATAAAACAACAGGTAGCTGAAATGCTAAACCAAAAGCAAAAATAAATCGCATCATAAGGGATAAATATTCTCCCATCTTAGCTTCTAATCGAATAGGAACTCCACTAGAGCCAAGGTTTTGATAAGATAGGAAAAAAGACCATGCCAGTGGCGCAATAATAAAATAAACCATTGATCCACCTGCAAAAAATAAAATTGGTGTCGCAACTAAATAAGGTAAAAAAGCTCTCTTTTCCTTTTTGTATAATCCTGGTGCAATAAATCTCCATATTTGTATTGCAATTAATGGGAATGAAAAAAATAAAGCAAAGAAAAAAGCTATTTTTAATTCTGTAAAAAAAGCTTCTTGTAAAGCTGTATAAATAAAACCTTGACCTTTATCTTTATCGAATAGTTCTACTAGAGGACTAGCTAAAAAGGCAAATAATTCATCTGCAAAGTAAAAACAAACAATGAAGATTAATAATATATATAAAAAACTCCATAGTAGTCTTTTTCGTAACTCAGTGAGATGCCCTATTAGAGACATTTCTTCAAATTTTTCTTCAGCCATTACAAAAATAATAAATTAATTTTTTTTTGAAAATTCATTCTCGGTTATTTTTACTGTTTCTTGAACTTCTTTAATCTCATTTTCAAAATTTTTTTTGATATTAATTCCATCTTTTATTTTTTTTACTTCTTTGACTGATTTAGCTAATTCTTTAATTTCTTCCTCTTCAGCAATTTCATTTATAGATGACTTAAATTCAGAAGACATTTTTTTAATATATTTAGTAAAAGATCCAACTTGTTTAATGAATTTTGGAAGATCTTTTGGGCCAATAACAACAACAACTATTATCCCAATTAAGAAAATTTCACTCCAACCAAAAGTAAACATTATATTTACTTTTCTTCGTCGTTTTTATTCTCTAAATTTTTATCTTCTTTTTTTTCTTCGTCAGACATTCCTCTCTTGAATGATTTGATTCCTTTAGCCATATCACCCATAAGTTGAGGTATTTTACCTCTACCGAAAAGAAGTAGAACAATAACGAGTACGATTAATAATTGCCAAATACTAGGTGTCATCCCGCTCTTATACGGAAACTATGAGAAAAAACAAGAAATTATAAGCAAGATAAGGATAGCTTTAGTAAAATATAGAAAAAAAAGGAACACAAAATGGGCACAAAAAAAGCACAAAACGATACATTTAATATATAAATATTTTGTCCTGATTTAGATACTCTAATTGCTGGGACACAAAACAAAACGCTAAAGGAGATAAAATGGTAATTTCTTTAAAAAATCTAAAAGTCGCTAAAAAAGACCACCCAATTTATGGAGGTAAAATTCAAACTTATCCAATACTATTAAGTAATAAAAAAACTGATGATCTTCGTAAGAAAGATAAAAAGAAAATTAAAAAAATTGCTGAACTCTTAACAATCTCCGTGGTTAGTGGTAATAATTCAACTATGACTACTTATGTTGTGTGTGACATAGAAGCAGACGGACCTATTCCTGGACCACATTCTATGATAAGCCTTGGTGCTGTAGCCGTTAATAAAGCAGGAAAAAAATTTGGAGAATGTGAAATTAATTTCTTGCCACTAGAAAATGCCAAACCTCACCCCGCTACTATGCATTGGTTTACAACAGAAGCGCCAGAAGCTTTAAAATATACTCAACATCATCAAGTCTCACCCAAAGAAGGAATGAACAAATTTGGTGATTGGCTTCTTACGTTACCAACCCCACGAATTATGGCTGCTCATCCAGCTCCATTAGATTTTATGTGGATCAATTGGTATATTCAAACTTTTCTTGTAGAACGATTAGAAAAAATTCCTTTCTCTATGCCTTTTTTTGATAAGAATGGACAAGCAGCCTTTGATATCAAATCCTATGCTGCTGCTGTGCTGCAAAAAGATTATAAAGACATAGGTAGAGATGATTACTCTCTAGAATTGCATGATAATACAAAACATACGCATAAAGCCATAGATGATGCCAGAGAATATGCAAAATTATTAATTAAACTACTGAATAAAAACAAATAAAACAATCCTAGGTTATCAACTTAAACTGATTTAAAACGAGTAGACAATTTATTTGTTTACCCAGTATAATTTAAGATCAAAAAATTTTAAAATAAAAAAAACACAAAATAAAGACACTGGAAATTAAAAATATAATTTTTTCAATGAGATAAATTGATTTGACACACACGGTGTCATAAGGGGCTTATACGGAAACTATAGGAAAAAACAAGAAGTAATAAGTTAACTAAGTATTTTGAATAAAATCATCAATATTATTTTCATCATCCTGTTCTAAATTGTCATTACTTTGTAAATTTTCATCATTTTTAGCAAGATCACTTATAGTTGCAATCGCAGCACGTTTATCTAGAAAACCACTTGCCTTTAGCTCCTCTTTATTTGGTAAATCCGATAAACTATTCAATCCAAAATGTTCAACAAACAAATCTGTGGTAGACCATAAAGTAGGTTTACCAGGTATACTTTTTCTACCTGAAGGACGTATCCATCCTATTTCCATCAAATGATCTAGAGAGCCTCTACCCATTTGCACACCTCTAATATTTTCAATTTCTGATCTTGTTATTGGTTGTTGGTAAGCAATTATAGATAATGTTTCCAGTGCTGCTCTTGATAATTTTCTTTTCTGTGTTTTAAAAATAGTTAATTCGTCACTGAGATCTTCAGCAGTTCTAAAAGACCATTTGTTGCCAGTTTTGAATAAATTAATACCTCTATTTTTATAAAAATCTTTAATTTCTTGTAATAGCTTACTTATATTATTTTTTTCTTTAATTTTTTCTTTTAAATCATTTTCATCAAGTGGCTCTCCTGATGCAAATAATATTGCTTCTAAAATTTTAATATCTTTATTATCCATTTTGATTAAATTTTATATAAATATTACCAAAATTTTCATCTTGTTTTAAATCAATAAATCCATTTTTTGATAATTCTAAAGAAGCAACAAAGTTAGATGAGATAATTGATTTATTAATTGTTTTATTAGCTTTGATTAAATTTGGAATTACATTTAGTAAATTAGTCCATTCTGTAATATTTCCAAAAATACCTTTTAATCTTTTAACTGCTTGGTCAACTGAATAAAGTTCTGAATACTCAATAGTTAATTGTTTTACCTGTTCATTCGATTTAAGTATTTGACTATATGATTTTAGTAAGTCATATAAATTAGATGTATAATTTATATTATATTTAACTTTGAGACCTTCAGATGACCCCCCATAAAATACATCTCTATTAACAAGAGGTCTTGAATATATGATTTTAGAAATATTTTGAAAAGCCTCTAGTCTCTGTAATTGATATTTTAAGGCCTCTTCTAATTCATCTGCTGTATATTCATCTGTTTTTTCTTCTTTTGGTAACAGTAATCTTGATTTCAAATACGTTAGCCATGCTGCCATCACTAAATAATCAGCAGCTATTTCAATATGAATATTTCTATATTGATTAATAAAGTTAATATATTGATCAGCTAATTCTGATATAGATATATCAGATAAATCAACCTTCTGTGATCTAGCCAAAATCAACAAAAGGTCTATTGGACCCTCAAAATTCTCTAATAATAGGTTAAATTGACCTTCTTTTATTACTGTATCTGGAATATTTAACACAGTTTTTTATATAAAATTATTGAGATTCTCTCAATATTATTAATTTTGTAAATTAAGTATTATGCAGCTCTTAACAATAGTTAATAAATCACAAGCTTCAGAAGCATTATTCTTAGAAATGTAATTTTTATAGGTAATAAAATATTGAGTACCTATTTCAGTTTTTTTATAAAAAACAAAAATATCTTCATGATCTATAATTTCTTTTTTATTTTCTAATAAATTGTTCAAGTATTTATTAATATTTTCAAAATTATCATTGCTATATAATTGAATTGTAAAATCAAGTTCATCTATATTTTTAAAATCAAAATCTTGAATTTCATTATCTATGTTATTTAAACTTTTCTTGTCTAAATAATCAACAACCTCACCTTCTTTATTAGTAGGAATAACAAAATATTTATCAGTAAATTTAGGTATGACAAAATACTCCCTATTACTAAAATAATAAAAAAAGATAAGATAAAGAATAATAATAAATAGTAATAATAATAAAGAATATTTTAAAATGTAATTATTTTTTCTTTTAAAAATAATTCTTTTAATCATTACATTGTTTCAGGTGCGCTTATATCAATAATTGAAAATATATCTTTTAAAATAACTCTAAATGACTCCAACCAAAATATTTTTGAAATTGTCTTTTCTGCATTTTTTTCATCTATAAAACGAAGTGATTCATTATCTTTGCCTTTATTCCAAATTGAATGGAAATCAGAGGAAATTTCTTCTAAATAATTGATTAGTCTATGAGGTTCATTATAATATGATGATTGATACAACAAATAAGGATAACAAATTAACTTTTTGATGAATTTTACCTCCTCATCAGATAGATTTTGTGTTGCAGAAAAATTATAATCATTTTTGATTTTTATACCTAATTCGTTTGCTTTATTTATCACTGATGAAGCTCTAGCGTGTGCGTATTGACAATAAAAAACTTTATTATCTTTATTTTTTTCAACAACAGCATCTAAATCAAAGTCAATTGCTGTCTCATTTTTAGTAGAAATCATGTAGTATCTTATAGGATCTTTCCCAACCTTAGAATGAACATTAGCTAATGTCACAAAATTTCCAGATCTTTTTGACATTTTTATTTTTTGTTTATTTTGAATTAAACTTACAATCTGACAAGTTAAAATATTTAAATAAGTTTCATCATCTTTAATTGCTTTAATTAACGAATTCATTCTTGGAATATAGCCGATATGATCAGACCCCCAAATATTTACTAATTTATCAAAATTTCTTTTACATTTATCTAAATGATAAGCTGCATCATTAGCAAAATATGTCCATTCACCATTTGATTTTTTTAATGCTCGATCTTCATTGTCTAATAATTTAGAGGATCTAAATAATAATTGCTCTCTTGGCTCCCAATCAGAATCATCACCCTTTGGTTTCTCTAAAATACCTTCATATAGTAATTTTTTTTCATCTAAGATTGAAAAAAGTTCGTCAATAATTTTACTTTTTTCTATTTCACTTTCATGAGTAAATTTATCAAATCTTATATTTATTAATTCTAAATCTGATTTTATGCTTAAAAGTATATTTTTTAATGCAAAATTTTTAAAATATTGAATAGTTTCTTCTTGCTGAAATTTTAACCACTTATCACCATCTTCATTTTTAATTTTTTTTGCAATATCTTTTAGGTATTCACCAGGATACTCATCTTCTTCTAATTCAATTTTTTTATCAAATAATTGTAAATATCTTTTCAAAAGAGATTTTGATAATTTATCAATTTGAGAACCTGCATCATTTACGTAATACTCTCTGGTAACATCAAAACCTGTTTTAGTATAAAGAGAGCTTAATACATCTCCAAATACAGCACCTCTTATATGGGCTATATGTAATGGTCCAGTTGGATTAGCCGAAACAAATTCAACATTTATTTTTTTACCTGCACCATAATTAATATAATTTAAAAAATTTTTACTATAAATTTCCTTTAAACTTCTTAATACAAACTTATCTTTGAGAAAAAAATTTATAAAACCATTTTTTGAAACCACAAAATAATCGATAAATTCAATTGATTTAATTCTATCATTTAGTTCTTTTTCAATATTAAAAGTTTCATTAATAATTTTTCTTTTAATAATTAAATAAAAATTTGTCGCTAAATCACCTTGTTTATTATTTGAAGAGTAATCGATGTTAATCTGTTTTTTATTGATTGGAGATATAAATTTGTTACTCTCTAAAAAATCTGTAAAATCAAATAAAAAATCTGAAAGTTCTTTTATAAAATTATTCACTAATCTCCTTATATAAATTAAGAGCAAATCTATCAGTCATTCCTGAAATATAATCACAAATTAATCTTTCAATTTCAATATTTTGATTTCTCCAATCTACTGGTAGTTTATTATTATTTTTTACGAAATAAGTAAACAAAGTAGATATAACCTTTTTTGAATACCGTCTCTTATCTGATAAATGACTGTGATTATAAACTTTATCAAATAAGAATTTTTTAATTATGTCACAATTTTTCTTCATTTCATTTGAAAATGAAACAACGAAATTATTTTTTTTACGTATTTCATCAATAGAATTAATATTATTTTCAATTAAATTTTTTTTTGTAGTCTCATATATATCATTTATCATATTAGATATGGAATTTCTTAAAACTTGATACACTAGAAGTTTATTTGGAATATCTTTATAGTGATCTCTTAAATCAATTATAATTTTTTCAAAAAAACTTAACTCTGCAATATCATCTAATGATATTAAGTTTGCTCTAATAGCATCCTCTACATCGTGATTATTATAAGCAATATCATCAGATATACTTGCTATCTGTGATTCTAAATAAGGTTGATCAGTTAGATTGAGATTGTGTAATTTTGAATAATTATCTAAGTGATAAGGCAAATGGTCACTCATAATTCCATTATGTTTTATGATTCCCTCTAAGCTCTCCCATGTTAGATTTAATCCATCAAAATCAGGGTGTCTTTTTTCTACATATGTTAAAACTCTCAAGGTTTGATCATTATGATTAAAACCTCCAAACTTTTTCATTGAATAATCAAGTGCATCTTCGCCAATATGACCAAAAGGAGGATGGCCTAAATCATGTGCGAGAGCAACTGTTTCACCTAGATCTTCATCTAATTCAAGTAATCTACAAATTGATCTTGATATTTGAGCAACTTCCAAAGAATGAGTTAGTCTAGTCCTAAAATAATCACTCTCACTTTCAATAAATACTTGGGTTTTGTGTTTTAATTTTCTAAAAGAATTAGAGTGAATAACTCTAGCTCTATCTCTTTCAAATGGATTTCTCAAATCATCATCTAGCTCATTATATAATCTTCCATTTGAATTATCTGGATTGGAAGCTAAATGTTTGAACATAAGAAAATTTATATTATAGTTGTAAAAAAATAACTAATAACAATATTTAGATAAATGGACAATATAATTGAAGTAACAGAAAGTGCTCAGAATCATATCAACAAGATACTTCTCTCTGAAAAATCTAAATATTTCAGAATTACCGTATTAGGTGGTGGTTGTGCTGGATTTCAATATAAATTTGATTTTTCTGATAAACCAAATGATGATGATTTAATCTTTAATTATAAAAATGCTAATGTATTGATAGATAAAACTTCAATTGAATTAATAAAAGGATCGAAAATTGATTATGTTAATGAATTGATTGGATCGTCATTTAAAATTTCTAATCCTCTAGCATCTTCATCATGTGGATGTGGTACTTCTTTTTCAATATAAATGAAAATTACTACATGGAATGTAAATTCAGTTAATGCAAGAATAGAACATTTAATAAAATTTATAAAAAAAGATCAATCAGATATATATTTAATTCAAGAATTAAAATGCACAAATGAAAGCTTTCCTAAAGAGGAATTAGAAAATATTAATTATAAATGTTATGTAAATGGGCAAAAAGCTTGGAATGGGGTAGCCATACTCAGCAAAGAAAGTATTGAAATTTCAAACTTAAAAATTCCTAATTACCAAGATGTAAATTCCAGATTTATTGAAACAGAAATATCCTTAAAAAATATAAAAAATAAAATTAAATTAATAAATATTTATCTTCCAAATGGAAATCCAATTGAAACAGAAAAATTTGATTACAAAATTGATTGGATGATAAATTTTAATAAATATATCAAAGAATTAATTAATAATAATCAACCAATAATTATAGGTGGAGATTTTAATGTAATACCTAATGATGAAGATGTGTATTCACCAGAAAATTTTAAAAATGATGCTTGTGCCCATCCATTAACAAGAGAAAAATTTAGAAATCTTTTGAATTTAGGTTTTGTTGATACAGTTAAATACTTTGTTGATGGAAATACTAACTGGACCTTTTGGGGTTATAGAGGTGGAAATTGGCAAAAAGGTAATGGTCTACGAATTGATCATTTTCTTACTACACCAGAAGTAACTGATTTGATTAAATCAGTTAATGTTAATCGTGAACCAAGAGGATGGGAAAAGGCCTCTGATCACACACCAGTTACAATTGAATTAGTTAATTAATATTAAATATCAGCGTATGTATGCGTTTCGTCTTTTGCTCCTGGTTGAGTAACAGCACCCTCGTAAGCTGGTCCAACAGTTTGAGAATATTTCCATATAGATCCAGAATTATGATTAGTTTTTCTTGGCTTCCAATCTTTTTTTCTCTTTTCTATTTCTTGATCTGAAAGTGTAACGTTGATTTCGCCCTTAACAGCATCGATAATAATCTCATCGCCATCTTTAAGTAAGCCTATCATACCTCCCACAGCTGCTTCTGGTCCTACATGACCAATGCAAAATCCTCTTGTGCCGCCTGAAAACCGTCCGTCTGTAATTAAAGCAACAGTTTCACCTAACCCTTGCCCATATATTGCACCTGTTGTTGAAAGCATTTCACGCATACCAGGCCCTCCTTTAGGACCTTCATATCTAATTATTACCGCATCTCCTGCTTTAATTTCATTTTTTAAAACTGCGGTTAGAGCATCTTCTTCTGAGTCAAAACATTTAGCTTTTCCTTTAAAAGTTAAATTTTTTAAACCTGCTATTTTTGATATACATCCATCTGGAGCAAGATTACCCCACAACCCTACGACTGAACTATTTTCACTAATTGGATTATCACATTTATAAACAACATCTTGATTTGTAGGAAATATTACTTCTTTATGATTTTCAGCTATTGTTTTTCCTGTAACAGTTATGCAGTCACCGTTTATATAACCGCCATCTAATAAAGATTTTATAACAACTGGCACACCTCCTACATCATATAAATCTTTAGCAACATACTTTCCACCAGGTTGCATATCTCCGATATAAGGAGTCGAATTATAAATTTCCACAACATCTCTTAATGTAAATTTTAAACCCGCTTCATTAGCTATCGCAGGAAGATGGAGTGCTGCATTAGTTGAACCTCCAGTAGCTGCAACTACTCTTGCAGCGTTTACTAATGAATCAATAGTTACTATATCCCTTGGCCTTATATTCTTTTCTAATAAATTCATTATAGCTTTACCACTCTTTTCACCATAACCTTTTCTTTCTTCAGTATTTACTGCTGGTGGCATAGCTGAATTTGTTAGAGCTAAACCAACTGCTTCAGAAATACATGCCATTGTATTTGCTGTAAACTGACCTCCACACGATCCAGCAGATGGGCAAGCAACTTGTTCAATATCTTTTAAATCTTGATCTGAGATAGTTCCAGCAGCATGTTTTCCAACTGCTTCAAAAACATCAATAACAGTAACATCTTTACCCTTGTATTTTCCTGGTAAGATTGAACCCCCATATATGAATACAGATGGTACATTTAGTCTAACCATAGCCATCATTAAACCTGGCAAAGATTTATCACAGCCAGCAAGTCCAACTATTGCATCATAACAGTGACCTCTTACAGATAATTCAATGGAGTCTGCAATAACCTCTCTACTAATAAGAGAGGATTTCATTGCCTCATGCCCCATGGCAATTCCATCTGTTACTGTTATAGTTGTAAATTCTCTTGGTGTTCCTCCAGCATCTTTGACACCTGTCTTCACATGTTGCGCTTGATCCTGAAGAGTAATGTTGCAAGGGGCTGATTCATTCCAGGTGCTAACAACACCTACAAATGGTTGATAAATTTCATGTTCTTTCAAACCCATAGCATAATAATAAGATCTATGAGGCGCACTTTTAGGCCCTACACTAACATATCTGCTAGGTAGATTAGATTTTCTATTTGAACCCTTATCTTCCATTCTATTTGATAGTATTTATTATTTGATCAATTTTTTCAATAGAAGATTTATAAATATTTGCCTCATTTTTAAATTTATTAATAATTTCCTCTGAAGCTTTATTCATGAAGTTATCATTTTTTAATTTGTCATTAACTTTATTAAATTTTTCTTGCTCAATTTGCTTTTTCTTATTTAATTTTTTTAGTTCTGCTTCTGAGTCAATAATACCATCTAAAGGGATTAAAACTGATAATGATGTTAATACAATTAAAGCGGAATTCTTATTAGGTTGAATTTTATCAAAACTAATATCTTTGGTTTTTAAAAAATTACTTATTTCATTTTTATAAGCAATTAGAAAATTATTAAGTTCTTCATTTTTTGCTTCTATTGAGATATTAATTAATTGTTTATAGGGTATATTTAGTTCTGATCTTAAATTTCTTATAGATGTTATGAATTCAATAAATATTTCAAAGTTTTTTTTAGAATTATTAAAAGAATTATTTGTTGAATAATTTTGAAAAACTTGGTTCATTAAATATGATTTATCATCAACTAAAGATCTCCATAATTTTTCACTTATAAATGGCATAATTGGATGTATGATCTTTAAAACTTGAATAAATGTCCATCCAGAAACTTTTTTAATTTCATCAGCAAATTTTTCATTGTCAAAATTTTGTTTAATAATTTCAATGTACCAATCACAATAAGTATGCCATACAAAATGATAAATTTTATTGGCTATTTCATGAAACAAATACTTTTTAGTTAATTGATCAAGTTGAGTGTTCAAATCATTCAATTCTTTTATTATCCATTTGTTTGCATCAAAAATAATTGAATCAATTGAAATATCATCTATAAAAATTGAATTATTCAATTGTAAAAATTTTCCAGCATTCCAAATTTTATTTGTGAATGATTTATATCCTTTAACTCTAGCTTCAGATAATTTTACATCTCGTCCAGGATTTAATAGAGCTGTTAGTGTAAATCTTAATGTATCAGCACCATATTTATCTAATAACTCTAAAGGATCAATTATATTTCCTTTTGATTTAGACATTTTTTGTCCTTTTTCATCACGTATTAAAGGATGAATATAAATATCTTTAAATGGAGTTTCCTTCATAAAATAAGAACCCATCATCATCATCCGTGCAACCCAAAAAAATATAATATCAAAACCAGTAACTAAAACGTTGCCAGGATAAAATCTATCTAATTCATAGGTTTTATTTGGCCAATCCAAAGTAGAGAATGTCCATAGAGCAGAAGAAAACCAAGTATCTAGAACGTCTTCATCTTGTCTAAGCTCAACATCATTACCATAAAATTCTTTTGCTTGATTTTGTGCCCCTTCTAGAGTTTCACTAACAAAATATTTATTATCAGGACCATACCATGCAGGAATTTGATGTCCCCACCATAACTGTCTTGAAATACACCACGGTTGAATATTTTCCATCCAATTATAAAATGTATTTTCCCATTGTTTAGGAATAAATTTAGAACTATTATCTCTAACAGCTGATATTGGATCAACTGATAATTTTTTTGCATCACAAAACCATTGGTCTGTCAGCCATGGCTCAATAATAACACCTGATCTATCACCATATGGTATGACCATTTGCTGTTTTTCTTCTTTAATTAATAAATTCATTTCATCTAATTTTTTTAAAATCAGTTTTCTTGCTTCAAATCGATCTAGATTTCGAAATTCTTCAGGCACATTTGAGTTCAGTTTAGCATTTTCATCAAAAATATTAATAAATTCTAAATCATGTCTCTTTCCTACCTCAAAATCATTAAAATCATGTGCAGGTGTAATTTTTACAGCTCCAGAACCTTTTTCAGGATCTGCATATTCATCAGCAATAATTGGTATTTTCTTATTTGAAATTGGTAAGTTACAAAGTTTGCCAATTAGATTTTTATATTTTTCATCATCTGGATGAACGGCAACTGCGGTATCACCTAACATTGTCTCGGGTCTTGTTGTTGCAACAATGATATGATTATTTTCATCTATAGGATATTTAATATGCCATAAACTTCCTTCAGTATCTCTTTGCTCTACTTCTAGATCAGAAATAGCTGTTAAAAGTTTTGGATCCCAATTCACCAATCTCTTATCTTTATAAATAATTCCATCATTAAATAAATTAACAAAAACTCTCTTAACTGCATTAGAAAGACCTTCATCCATTGTAAATCTTTCTCTTGACCAATCTGCAGAAGCACCAAGTCTTCTTAATTGATTACTTATCTGACCACCCGACTCTTTTTTCCATTCCCATACTTTTTCAATAAACTTTTCTCTACCTAGAGATCGTCGATCTAGGTTTAACTCACTTAATTTTCTTTCAACCACCATCTGAGTAGCTATTCCTGCGTGATCTGTACCTGCTTGCCACAATACTTCCATACCCTTCATTCTATGGTATCTGATTAATATATCTTGAATTGTGAAGGTCAAAGCATGACCCATATGTAAGCTACCTGTAACATTAGGTGGTGGCATCATTATAGAATAAGGTTCACCTCCTTTTTGTGGTTTAAAACAATTTGATTTCTCCCATTGGGAATAAAGATTTTTTTCATCTTTTAAAAAATCAAAAAATTTATCAAGCTGCATCGTAACTATTTTGAATCGAAATAATTTTTTAGTAATTTTGGGATTTTCTCATCAAGTATTTTTTCAATTTTATTTTCTACAAGATAGGAAAGTTTTTGGTCTATAATATCATTAATTTCACTATTTATCTCTTCTTCTTTTTGAAGTAATTTTATTGTACCATCACTGTTAACCTTTTGATTAAGTATTAAAATGTTAGATGAAGAATGTTTATTTGAATCTTTTTTTTCATCTTCAAGTGCTCTTCGTATGACTTCAAGAGATTCATTGATAGAATTTTTTGTATTCATATAGGTATTATAAATGTTTAATTAAATTAATAAAACTCTAATTATAGCTTGGAAGATACTCCTCAAATAATTTAATCAGTGAACCATCTAAAGCTAGTAAATTAAAATAATTAATCAGATAGTTTTTATTTGCATTAAAATATTCAACATTTACGTTTAAAAGATTAGTTTCTGCTTCTATTAGATCAGTGATGGATTTTGTCCCAAGGTTGTATTCTTCTTGAGTACTTTCTAGAAGAGTATTTGCATATTCTATAGTTAATAAAGATGTATTTAAATTTGATTTACTAACTAAATAGTTTTTATAATAATTTGATACCTCAATATTTAAACTTTCTTTAAGATCATCTAACTCAATTTCGGTTTGTAAAATTTGAGAATTTATTTTTCTAATGTCTGATTTGTCAATGTTTTGCTGAAATATAGGAATTGTTAGAGTTAATCCTATTGCTGCATTGGTATTTTCACTTCCCGCATCTATTCGTGAACCATCCGAATACTCTGTGGAAGCTGTTATATCTAAGGTAGGTCTATTAGAACCTTTTTCTTTTGAGAGATCAAGTTCTTTAATTTTTATATTATTTTGAGCAATTAAAATATTAAAATTATTCTTATAAACTTCAGAAAGTATTTTATCAAAATTCAAATCATCTTCTATATTAACATAATCTTCTAAATTAATAGCTTCTTTACCAACAATTGATTTAAATGTTTTTAAACTGACTTTGTAGTTTTGTTCGGCTGAAAAAAGATTTGTTTCAGCAATTGAAAAAGCACTCTCAGCATTTTTCAATTCAGTTTTGGTTGCTGATCCCAATTCATATTTTAATTTTACTTCTTCTAAAAATCTTGAAACAGAATCAAAATTTTTTTTAGAAGCTTCTAATGATTTTTCATAATTTATTACGGTTAAATAACCTTCTACAGCTGTTAGCGATAAATCTTGAACTGTTTTATAAAAGTTTATAACTGCATTTTCGTAAATAATTTTTGATCTTTCTATTTCTAAACTTTTTTGTCCACCATCATACAAATTTTGAGTAATACTAATTTTATATTTATCTGTAAAAGTCTCTGGTGTTGTTGATACACCAGCTGCTGATGTTGTATCACTATTACTATATGTACCTGAAATTGTGCCAGTAACTGTTGGAAGTTTTTTACCTATAGCTACCTCAATAGTTTCTTTGCTTTCATTCAGTTTTTCAAAAGCAATTTTTACTTTCAAATTATTTGCAATCGTACTTTTTACAGAATCATTAATCGATAGAGCAAATATAGAATTAGAATAAATAAGTAATAACAATAATATAAATAATCTCATTTAAAATTTAAAATCCTCTTGTTGTTCTTGAATTTGATAACTACTCATTACATCAAATAAATACTCAGATGAATACAAATCTTCATTTCTTATAATCTTATAAGCTTTACCCAAATTATCATATATTTTTTTAATATATATTAACCTTCCTCCATTCATTGCTAGTTGTTTCTTTAACTTATCAGTTATTTTAAATATAGGTCCGTCAATAATAATTAAGCTAAATGGAGCATTATCAGATAATCCATCTAATAAATTATGATTAAATAAACTAATATTAGTATTATCAGTATTGTTAATATTATGTTCTAATAATTTAAATAGTTCTCTATTTTCTTCAACAACATGAAGTTCTTTACACAGTGAACTAATAAGGGTGGAAAAGTAACCCGTTAAGCCACCTATATGCAACACCTTGTCATTTGGTAAAATTTTCGAATATTTTATAATTTGAGCTAGGTGTAAATTTTTAAGATATCCTCTTTTCTCAGTTATATCTAAATTATTATCTAGGTAACAATTTTTACCTAAGTTGACATCCAGATAATTTTCTTTAGGAGTATTTTCAAATATTTGTAAGATATTTTTTTCATTAATTTTGTTTGGTCTTAACTGATTAACAACCATATTTTTTCTTGCAATTTCAAATGTTTCACTCATTTCTTAAAGGATGCTTTATATAAACCTATTATATAATCAATTATTTAAATTATATTATTAATCTTTAGAATTTTTTTTCATTAATTGACTAGAAATTATATAGTGATAATTGTCATTTTTTTTAGGCTCGGTGGCAGAGTGGTGATGTAGGGGCCTGCAAAGCCTTGCACAGCGGTTCGATTCCGCTCCGAGCCTCCAATTTTTTCTTGTTTTTTAATTTTTTTTTATTATCAACAAAATTGTGTTCCTCGGTAGCTCAGTGGTAGAGCAATCGGCTGTTAACCGATCGGTCGCTGGTTCGAGCCCGGCCCGGGGAGCCATTTTTCATTTTACATAATTTCTGATAAAAATAAGTGCACAAATAGCCCAAACAATTGGCAGCAAATACATATTAAAAGTCATTCCTAGATATTTTGCTGACACTCCAACCAGACCAGGGCCAATCATTAATCCTGAAAAAGCCAATGTCATTAAATTAGCTATAGTTGTTGGAATGTTTTCAGTAGTTGATTTAATTGCCTGCCTAATTACAATAGGATTTGTATTTCCAGTTGCAAACCCAAAAATAAATGAAGCAAAAGCTATTATATAATAATTCATTGTAATTATAGATAATAGCAATGACAAACATCCTAGCAGAACTAAGTGAAAACCAATTTTTATTTCTCCAAAATAATTAATTAATTGTGATCCAAAAAGTCTCGATGGAATTTCACCTGAATGAAAAGAAATTAAAATTAATGCCCCTAAGAATAATGGTGATCCTAAATCCTGTGTCAACCATAGAGGTGACCATTCCATTATTATGCCTACTGTCCCAAATTCTAAAAAAAGAATCAAACCAAAAATTAGAACTTTTTTATCAGGCAAAGAAAATTTTTCTGCTTTTCCGAAATAATCTTTATCTCTAGGTAATCCAAAATAAAAAACTATACATGCTATAATCAAGCCTATTAAAAATATGATTGGGAAAGATGTTGAAATTAAAAAATTTAAACTTAATAAATAAATTGATAAAAAAGCCCCTATTACTGCACCCAAACTCATAAATGCCCAGAAAATAGGTTGTAAAATTTCTTTTGTTTGTTCTTCAATTAATGACAAATGTGAATTTGTGGAAGGCATTATTAACCCTAAAGATATACCAAATAAACAAGCTATAATTAAAAATGAAATATAATTTGTTATATAAATAATAATTAAAAAACTTATTGATAGAAGTAGTATTCCCATAAACATCATTATTTTTGTTCCAAACCTTGGGGTAATTAATCTAGAGCATACTTGACCAGTAAGAATTTGTATTAATCCAAAAATTAATAGAAAAATACCCCAGCTTGTTTCAGATAATTCAAGTTTCTTGTAAATAATTGGTATATGTCCTAGCATAAATACCCACATTATCATTGGAAATGAAATTCCAACCAAACAAGCAACTTTGGCTTTTGAATATATGTTCATCTTTATATTCTTATTTTATATATTGAAGTTTCTTAACAATTTTTTTTTAACAAAAATATTATCAATTTATAATAATATTTTATTTAGTTTTAATTAGCCTCTTTAACATTTGACCTGAACTAAATCATCAAACCTTGTTGTATAGCACGGAGAAACGTTTTCTCTTTTCATCTTCCATATTTTTTCTATACCTTCAGAGGCTATCTTTAACGTTGAACTTCCATATCTAGAATTAATATTATCAATAGTATTCATTATTCTATCTGATGTATCACGGTCATAGTCAAGCAATCCTCTAGTTACATTGTGCCTGCTAAGACCATATAATATAATTCCAGCTTTTTTATAACGAAATCCTGGTCGATATATTTTTCTAATTCCTTCAAGAGCTCTTTTAACAATTTTTATGCTATTATTTGTTGGAAAAGGTAAATGTAGTTTTATTGAATTTGAATATTGTTTCTCTCTTCTATTAAAATGATTTGTCAAAACAAAAATACTCATCGACTCAGCGACCAACCCCTCTTCCCTTATCTTCTCTGATACTCTTGATCCATAAGTTGATATTGATTCCTCCAAATCAAATAATTTTTCTATTGGTTGACTAAACGATCTTGAAACACAACAACTTTGTTTATCGCTTGGAACCAAATCAAGCTCTAAACACGATACACTATTTAATTCTAGGTATGTCTTCTCTCCCACTACACCCATATTTTTTCTTATCCATCCTCTGTCCATTTGTGAAAATTGATAAGCATTATGAATATTATATTTTTTCAGGAAAAGAGATAATCTTCTCCCAATGCCCCATACTTCTTCAATAGATGTTAATTCTAATGCTTTTTTTATTTCTATTTTATTTTTTAGTATGCACACACCTTTATAGTCTGGTTGTTTTTTTGCTAAATGATTAGCTATTTTTGATAGTGTTTTTGTTGGACCCACTCCAATACTAACTGGAATACCAACCCACCTCTTAATTGTTTGTCTAATATGTCTGCAATAAGTGTTTAGCTCATAGTTTTCAAAACCATTTAAACTAAGAAATGCTTCGTCTATAGAGTAGATTTCTACCTCTGAAGAGAAACTTGATAAAGTTTCCATTACTCTTTGAGAAATATCACCATACAAGGAATAATTAGATGAAAAAACTTTAACATCATTTTTTTCAATAATATTTTTTGCTTTAAAATAAGGTTCACCCATTTTTATCCCTAATTTTTTTGCTTCTTTTGATCGTGCAATGATACAACCATCATTATTAGAAAGTACGACAATTGGTTTTCCTATAAGTTTTGGATTAAATATTCTTTCACATGACGCATAAAAATTATTGCAATCTATCAATGCTATAGATTGATTTACTGAGTTATGATTTCTATTAAGTAGTTTTGTGTATGACATATGTCACTACCCCCCATATAAAACACTCCATTTCTTCTTTAACTTGAATACTAGGATACTCACTATTGGCAGAAATTAAAAATAGCGACTGATCTTTCTTTTTCAGTTTTTTAACTGTTAGGTCACCAAAGATGGAGGCTATAACAATATTGTCGTTACGAGGTGTAATACTTCTATCAACAATAAGTAAATCACCTGATAATATGCCTGCATCGGTCATAGAAGGGCCATTAGCTTTAACGATATAGGTTGCTGTTGGACGTTGAACCAAATATTCATTAAGATCAAGTTTGTTTTCCATATAATCAGTAGCTGGAGATGGAAAACCTGCAGATACTGTATCAAGAAAATAAGGTGTTATTTGATCTCCTTTGGATTCAGTTTTAAATATTAAGTTTTCTATTTTTTTAGACATAATATTAGAAAAAATATTTAAATAATTGATAAATAATAATTATATTATTTATAAAATTATTTGTTCTACTTTTGTTCTAATTTATTCAGAATGAGAAAAAAGTCAATATAATATTTTTAAAATACTGTTAAAAAACGCTATGACAAAATTATTCGAAGAAGATGCATACCTTAAAGAATTTAAAGCAAAAATTACAGGCATTATAAAAGAAGAAAATCGTATTGAGTTAGATAAGACAGCATTTTATGCAAAAAGTGGTGGTCAACCTGGGGACACAGGTGCACTAGAAACTGAAAGTATAAAAATACAAGTTTTAGATACTATTAAAGAAAATAATAAAATCATAAATATTGTAGATGATCTCAATGATCTTGAAGAGAATACTAACATAATTGGAAAAATAAATTGGGATTTACGATACAAGCATATGAGAATGCATACTGCACTGCACTTGTTGTGTTCTATAGTCCCTTTAGGAGTAACTGGTGGTCAAATTGGTTATGAAAAAAGTCGATTAGATTTTAATGATCCAGATAAACAAATAAATAAAGAAGAATTAGAAGAAAAAATAAATTTGTTGGTTGAAGATAATCATACCGTTACTAGTGAAGTAATTGAAAGTAGTATATTGGAAGAAAAACCTGAGCTAGTCAGAACTATGTCAGTAAAACCGCCTCAAGTAGATGGTAAAATAAGATTAATTAGAATTGGTGATATTGATTTACAACCTTGTGGTGGTACACATGTGAAATCAACTAATGAGATTGGTAAAATTCAAATCGGCAAAATAGAAAACAAAGGTAAAATGAATAGAAGAGTTAATTTATTGTTATCTTCTTAAATTACTGATGAAGAATCTGACTTAAAAATAACTTTGTACGATCACTCTCTGGATTATTAAAAAACTTATCTGGGCTAGCTTCCTCAACAATTTTACCTTCATCCATAAACACCATTCTATCAGCTACTGTCTTAGCAAAACCCATTTCGTGAGTAACAACAATCATTGTCATTCCACCGTTTGCCAAATCAACCATAACATCTAAAACTTCTTTAATCATTTCAGGATCAAGAGCTGAAGTTGGTTCATCAAAAAGCATGATGTTCGGATTCATTGCAAGGGATCTAGCAATTGCTACTCTTTGTTGTTGACCGCCAGATAATTGACCAGGATACTTGTTGGCTTGTTCAGGAATTTTTACTATTTCTAATTGTCTCATAGCCAGTTCCTCTGCTTCTGCCTTTGGCATTTTTTTAACCCAAATTGGAGCTAGTGTTATATTTTCTTTTACAGATAAATGAGGGAATAAATTAAATTGCTGGAACACCATTCCAACTTCTTTTCTAACATTATCAATATTTTTTAAATTTCCTGTTAACTCAATTCCATCAACAACAATTGAACCTTCTTGGTGCTCTTCCAATCTATTAATACATCTGATCATTGTAGATTTACCAGAACCAGAAGGACCACAAACTACAATTCTTTCTTTCTTCTTAACTTCAAGATTTACATCTTGTAATACATGAAAATCTCCAAACCACTTGTTAACATTTTTTAATGAAATTATAGATTCTTCACTCATTTTAATCAGCCCCCATATTAATACCTGTTTTTAATTTCTTTTCCAAATACAAACTGTATCTAGACATTCCAAATGTGAATATAAAAAATACCAAACTTACAAAAAAGTAAATTTCATAAGATAAACCTAACCAATTTGTATCCGCTAAAGTACCTCTTCCAATACCTAATAAATCTAATATTCCTACAATAATAACTAACGTTGTATCCTTAAATAAACCTATAGATGTGTTGACAATTGGTGGTATGGAAATTCTAATAGCTTGAGGAAGTATTATTAATAAATTCATTCTCCAATAAGACATCCCAAGTGATTTAGCAGCTTCATATTGACCAGGAGGTATTGCCTGCAGTCCTCCTCTTATAACCTCTGCCATATAAGCTGATTGAAATAAAGTAACTGCAACAAGAACTCTTACCAAACCATCCATATCTATTCCTTCTGGTAAAAAAAGAGGAAGCATTACCATTCCAAAGAATAATAAAGTTATAAGAGGAACACCTCTAATAAACTCAATAAACAATGTGCACATCATGCTTATAACTGGTAATTTAGATCTTCGGCCTAAAGCCAACATAATTCCAATAGGAAAAGCTAATGCAATTCCTGTACAGCCTAGGACGAGTGTTACTAGAAGACCGCCCCATTTGTTAGTAGATACTTCAGTAAATCCCAATCCACCATTAAGTAAAAAATACGCAATAACAGGAAAAATGTATGTAAAATATAAGAAGTACTTTCTATATGGAAGTTTTGCATACAAAAGAGGTAGCAGCGCAAAAGCTAGCATAATATACGCTAAATTAACTCTCCAAACTTCAACCTTTGGATAAAATCCATAAATAAATTGATAAAACCTTACATATATAACTGCCCAACAAGCTCCCCCATTTTCAGGATCTAAATTTCGTGAACACATTTCTTGGTTAGTAATTTGTTCACCAAGATAATTATATTTAAAGTCAGCTGAAAATATTGTCCAATCTAAAATCCAAGGAATAAACTGATACAGACAATAAACAACAAATAGAGTTATTAATGAGTTTGTCCAATTGAAGAATAAATTAATTCGTAACCAACCAATAATACCTGTTGTTGCTACTGGTGGTTTTCTAACTTCATTCATTTCGTTCATTACTTTTCCTTAAATTGTATACTTCTATTATAAATGTTCATAAAGAAAGATATTGTAAGACTAATTGACAAATAAGTTGCCATAACAATAGCCATACATTCAATAGCTTGACCAGTTTGATTTAAACTTATTCCTCCAAAACCGTGAACAAGGTCAGCATATCCGACAGCAATTCCTAAAGAAGAATTTTTAGTTAAATTTAGATACTGACTTGTTAGTGGAGGGACAATCACTCTAAGAGCTTGGGGTATAATGATTAGTCTCATTATCCATGTTTGTTTTAAGCCTATAGCAGCTGAAGCCTCTCTTTGTCCTTTTGAAACAGACATTATACCCGCTCTAACAATTTCAGAAATGAAGGCTGCAGTGTAAATTGATAAAGCTAAAAACATTGCTATAAATTCAGGTCTAATAACTAGACCGCCTTTAAAGTTAAAACCTTTTAATTCTGGATGCTCAAAAGACAAAGGTGAGCCAAGAATAAAAAATAAAATTAATGGAACAATGAATATTAATCCAATTGAACTTGAGAATACGGGGAATTGTTGGCCTGTCTTATCTTGTCTTTTTTTTGCCCATCTATTTATTAAGAAACTTGAAATTAAAGCTAATACAATTGCAATGGATACATATGAAAATCCACTTTCAAATATTGGTCTTGGAGAATACAATCCTCTGTTTGAAATATAAAATACATCAAGAACTTGAAGTGATTGCTTTACACGAGGTAGTTGAATTAAAATACTATACCATAAAATTATTTGAAGAAGTAAGGGAACATTTCTTGAAAATTCAACGTAAATATAAACTAGTCGACTTAACAACCAATTTGAAGATAGCCTTACTATACCCAATATAAAGCCTAAAATTGTTGCAGCTATACATCCTGTAATAGAAACTAAAAGAGTATTTAAAACACCAACAAAATAAACTTTTAAGTGAGTATCAGTAGATTTAAATTCTAAAAAAGGTGAGAAACTTATATCAAAGCCAGCTGGATTTTGAAGAAAACTCCAACCAGTCGCAATATTTCTTTTTTCTAAGTTGTAAGAAGTTGTAGTAATTACAAAGAACAAACCTAAGGCAAATAAACCTACAACTAAAGTTTGAAAAAAAATGGATCTAAATTTTTCATCAGAAAAGAAACCTAAGTTAGATCGCATCGCTAGTATATACAAAAAAAATGGGGGGTTTAAAACCCCCCGTTTTAAATTTAATTAAGATTTATCTGAATGGAGGTGCGTATAAAATACCACCTTGAGTCCATAGAGCATTTAAACCTCTTGCAATTTCTAGAGGTGTGTCTGGACCTACGTTTGCTTCGTAAGATTCAGAGTAGTTACCAATTTGTTTGATAATTTGGTAAGCCCAATCATTACTTAGCTCAAGCATTTCTCCATAGTTACCTTCAACACCAAGAAGTCTTAGTACTTCAGGAACATTAGAGCTCATTTGAGCATCAACGTTTTCAGATGTAATACCTAGTTCTTCAGCAATAATCATTGCATTTAAAGACCAACGAACTACGTCACCCCACTGGTGATCACCATGTCTTACAAGTGGACCAAGTGGTTCTTTTGAAATAATTTCTGGTAATACAACCCATTTATCTGGATTAGAAGCAGCAGCTCTTGTTGAAGAAAGACCTGAAGCATCAGTTGTGTATACGTCACATCTTCCAGCAAATAAGTTTTCTTTACCTTCATCATTAGTTTCAATTGGAAGTGCTTCGTAGCTAATTCCATTTAATCTAAAGAAGTCAGCAAGGTTTAACTCTGTAGTAGTACCAGTTTGGATGCATACAGTAGCACCATCAAGCTCAGTTGCACTTGATACACCAAGAGCAGATGGAACCATGAAACCTTGTCCATCGTAGAAGTTTACACCTACGAACTCAAAACCAAGATTAACATCACGGCTAATTGTCCAAGTTGTATTTCTCGCTAACATATCAACTTCACCTGAAGCTAATGTTGGGAAACGAGATTTACCTGTAGTAGTAATAAATTCTACTTTTGAACGGTCTCCAAAAACAGCTACTGCAACTGCACGACACATATCTGCATCTAGACCAGCCCATTCACCGCTATCATCTGGAGCAGCAAAACCAGCAAGACCAGTTGTTACTCCACATTTTAGAAAACCTCTATTTTTTACATCATCAAGAGTTCCAGCATGAGCTGAAAAAGCAAATGCTAAAACTGCAAAGATAGATAATAGTTTTTTCATATTATTTTCTCCGTTTAAATAATTATTTAAATATCTTTTTTCAAAGATTGCTTCCCTATAACAAATTAATAAGTTAATCCCAATAATAGATTTGTTAAGCTTAAAATTGCCTACTATAATTTGTGTATAAAGATTTTGGCTTATACAATATTTAGTTGTTTATGAAAATAAAAACAAAATTAACCAAAATAGGTAGAAATCCTCTTAAACAAAAAGGATTTATCAACCCTGGAACCTATAAGGGCTCTACAATGATCTTTAATACATTTAAAGATTACTTAAACGATATTAAAAATTTTGACGATAGAACAACATTTTATGGAATAAATAAAAATCCATTTCATAAGCAGTTAGAAGACAGTATTTCTTTTTTATATAACTGCAATGATACAGTACTATCACCATCAGGATTGGCTTCTATAGTCATTCCTTTTTTTACCTTTTTAAAATCTGGTGATGAGGTTTTAATAAATGATAGTGTTTATAGTCCTACTAGAACTTTTTGTGAAAATATCCTTAAACAATATAATGTTAAAATAAAATATTTTCATCCAACAAAAAATATTAATAATTTTCAGAAATTGATTAATAGTAAAACAAAGTTAATTTATTTAGAATCACCAGGAACAGCCACTTTTGATATTATTGATATACCTTTCATTACAAAAATTGCTAAAAAAAATAAAATTCCTACAGTTATGGATAATACTTGGGCCTCACCTTTATTTTGTAATCCAATTAAATTAGGTATTGATATTATTATAGATGCAGGAACTAAATATATAAACGGCCACTCGGATGTGTTAATTGGTTTCGTTTCGTCTAATAAAAAATATTCCAAAAAAATAAGAGCATCTTCAAAAACTTTAGGAATATGTCCTGGTTCGGAAGAAGTTTATTTAGCAATTAGAGGATTGCCAACACTTGAAATTCGAATGAGAGAAATTGAAAAAAATGCATTATTAATGGCAAGATATTTATTAGAACATGATCTTGTATCTGATGTTTTTCATCCAGCATTACCGCATACAAAAAATCATAAAATATGGAAAAGAGATTTCTCTGGTAGCACAGGCTTATTTTCATTTATGCTGAAAAAGAAATACTCAAATAATCAAATTGAAAAATTTTTTAATAAACTTAAAATATTCAAATTGGGATACAGTTGGGGTGGATTTGATAGTCTCATTACTTTTCCTCCATTAGATAAAAGAGAGTTTAAAAATAAAAATACTGGAACTTTAATTAGATTATATTGTGGATTGGAAGACATTGATGATCAAATAAAAGATATTAAAAATGCATTAAAAATTTTTAATTAAATGGATTTATATTTTTATATTTTTGCATCATTGGGAGTTCTTGTATTTGGTTTATCTAAAGGTGGTGTTCCAGGACCTATCGCGATGTTAGCAGTGCCAGTTATGTCATTTGCAATGAGTCCTTTACAAGCTGCAGGAATATTGTTGCCACTTTTAATCATAATGGATTTTTCGGCAATCTATTTGTATTGGAAAAAATGGATAAACAGTATTTTAAAAATTGTAATCCCAGCATCTATAATTGGTATTTTATTTGGAACTTTAACTTTTGAATTTACAAACGAAGATCAGATAAGAATAATGGTTGGTGTTATATCAATTATTTTTGTTCTAGTTTCATTTATTCAAAAAAATAATTATTTACTTAAACCAACAAAACTTAAAGGATACTTTTGGTCATCTATTGCTGGATATACAAGTTTTTTAATTCATGCAGGAAATCCACCAATTAATTTTTATATGCTGCCCTTAAAGCTAGATAAAATTTCATTTATTGGAACAATGACCTTAGCATTTATGGTTATAAATCTTGTTAAATTAGTTCCATATTATTTTGTGGGATTATTAGCGCCTTCTAATCTAATGATTTCTTTCTATTTACTGCCACTAGCTTTAATTAGTGTTTTACTTGGATACTTTCTACAGAAAAAAATTCCAGAAAACTTATTTTTTAATATTGTTTATGTTTTACTTTTTTTGAGTGGATGTAAATTAATATATGACGGAATAATTTAATTTATTTAAATAATTATATTTTTGTTTTGTAATCAGCTCTTTTAGTTTTTCTAAAACCAAAAGGTCCAGGAATAAATATTGTCATTGTGTTTGTATTAGGCTTTAAATCAACTCTGTGTAAATGATCAGCAGTCCTAAATCCAATGTATCCCGGGGGTCTCCAAAATTTTCCTTTTTTTGTTGTTTCCCAATAACCACCTTTTAAAATAATTGTTATATAAGGACAAAGATGATTATGAACTCCTTCACCATGATCATCATCTAACATTTTATGAATCAGAATATTAAATGGAAACCATTTTGGTCTTTTTCTAAATAATAGGTAGTATCTTTCCATCCATGGTTTTGCTTTATGAAATTCTGGATGAGATGGTCCTCTATCTAGAACAATTTTCTTTCTTCCAAGTTTTTCTAAAAATTTTAATAACACTATCTTAAACTAGCTTCAATATTACCGCCATCAACAGTAATAATATTTCCAGTTGTTTTTTCAAAAGATAATTGTGCAAAAAATGCTTCAGCAACATCTTCTGCAGTTACTTGTTTTTGCAGTAAGTTATTATTTAAATATTCATTTGAAGACATATTTCTAGCTTTTGCTCTTTCTTTAATAAACTGATCAGTTAATAAACCACTTTTTACACGGTCAGCATTAATTCCATTAACTCGAATGTTATATTTTCCAAATTCTAATGCATATTGTTTCATAGAAAATAACGAGCTAGCTTTTGCAATACCATATGGTCCAAAATCTTTACCTGGATTTATAGATTGTTTTGACAAATTAAGAGAAATGGAACCTCCAAATCCTTGTGATACCATAATATTTGCAATTTTTTGGACTACGTTATGATGACTATAAAAATTTACTTCTAGACTTTTTTCCAAAATATCTTTTTTTACATTTAACATACTACCTTGAAATGCTGCACCAGAGTTTGCTATTAGAATATCTATACCACCGAATAATTTTAATATCTTATTTAATGCTTTATTAATTTGAGAATTATTAGTTAAATCACATTCAATACATAGACATTTCTTTTTGATATTTATATCAAGATTTTTAAAGTTTTTATCTAAAAGTATAACTTCAATATTTTCATTTATAAATTTATTTGCAATTGCGCTTCCAATTTTACCAGCACCACCTGTAATTACTGCAACATTTCCATTAAATTTTTTTATATTTTGATTATTCAATTTTGCTCTTTCTAATGGCCAGTATTCCATTTTGAAAATATCCGTGTTGTTAATTGATTTGAATTTTGAAACTAAATTTGCTTTAATTATAACTTTTTTCATTGCATCAAATATATCGTAGGAAACTTGCATTTCTTTTTTATTAAGACCTATTGATAGAAAACCTATTCCTTCTAAAATAATAATTCTTGGTAAAGGATCGGCAATTTTGGAATTTCTAATATTTTTTTTATATTTTTTAAAATAATTTTTATATTTTTTAATATATGCATTAATATGATTAGATATCATTTTGCTCGATGATAAATGTTTATTGGGTATTATTAATGGTTCTGATTTTATTCTAATAACATGATCAGGCGTGACAGGTCCTTTATTAAATAAATTAAATAAATCTTTTCGATTTGTAAATTTTACATCTTCAATCTTATTATTAAATTTTATTATCCATCTTTTGTTTGTAAAGTAATGGTATAAATTTCTAATACATAGCTGAACATCAGTAATATTTATTTTTTTGTTATTAATATTATATTTTATTAATTTTTTTTTCTTGTTTAAAAAATTTTCAGCTAATGTTACAAGCTTAATCATTCTATCATAACTTTTTTTTGCTGTATTTCCAAAAGTGAAAATGCCATGATTTAAAAGTATTAATCCTTCAACTTTAGGATTTTTTGAAATTACCATATGACATAATTTAGCAAGTTCAAATCCTGGCATTACGTAGGGAACTATTGCAATTTTATCTTTATAAATTTTATTTAATATCTCTTTTGAATTATCTAAATTGACTAAACTTAAAATCGCATTTGAATGTGTATGATCTACATATTTAAATGGTAAATAAGCATGTAAAAGAGTTTCAATTGATGGATTAGGAGAGCTTGAGTCAAGTAAGTTTGATCTCAAATAATTAATCATCTTTTCATCACTCATTTTTTTTAAAGATAGTGTTTTAAGTAGAGGATTGAGATATAGACCTGGCAATCCTCTTTCATTTAGGTTTGACATATCCCATCCACTTCCTTTGACAAAAAGTACATCGTTTTCTTTTCCAAATAAATTCTTTTTAATTGATTTTACAGATGTATTGCCCCCTCCATGTAAAACAAGTTCTGGATTATTACCTAATAAATGCGTTGAATATATTCTTAATGCTAAATCTTTGCTAACTTTCTTTAACTGATATTCTTTGATATATTTTTTAGCTAAACTTTCTTTCCACTCATTTTTCATATTAATCTTTTAATCCACCTATAGATTCTTCATTACTATCTACAACTCCTTTTTCTGTAATCAATTTAGTAATATATTTAGCTGGAGTTATATCAAAGGCATAGTTTTTGCAGTTTGAACCTTCAGGTATAATTTTAATTTTCTTTCGATTATTATTTTCGTCAATACCCTCAATAACGGATACTTCGTCTGGATCTCTTTCTTCTATAGGTATTTCTTTTGCTCCATTTTTAATATTAAAATCTATACTAGAAATTGGTGCTGCAACGTAAAAAGGAATGTCATTATCTTTTGCAGCTAAAGCCTTTAAATATGTGCCAATTTTATTACAAACATCACCATTTAAAGAGGTTCTGTCTGTTCCAGTTATACAAAGATCTATCATGCCATTTTGCATTAAATGACCTCCGACGTTGTCTACGATTAATGAATTTTCTATCTTTTCATGCATTAATTCCCAAGCTGTAAGATTGAAACCTTGATTTCTTGGTCTAGTTTCGTCAATCCAAACATGTATTGGGATTTTTTTTTGATTTGCAATAAATATAGGTGCTAAAGCAGTTCCCCAATCAACAGCAGCTAACCACCCAGCATTACAGTGTGTCAAAACATTTACTTTTTTTTGTGTTTTTTTGTAAATATTTTCAATAAGTTTAGATCCATTTTCACCTATAGCTTTACAATTAATTATATCTTGATCTCTGATTTCATTAGCAATTGAAAGAATTATTTCCTGTAAGTTAGATTTTTCCATATCTTTAATCTCTGTAATAATTTTATCTACTGCCCAGGATAAATTAACTGCTGTAGGTCTTGTTGACTTAAGACTATCACCTGCTTTTTCTAATTCTGAAAAATTTTTAGTATTTTTAGATGCTGCATACATTCCATATGCAGCAGTGACACCTATTAGGGGGGCGCCCCTAACTTGCATTTCTTTAATAGCAAAACAAAAATCTTCTAGAGTTTTTAATTCTACTATCTTTAATTCAAATGGTAGAAGCCTTTGATCTATTATTTTTACAACTTCTTTAGCTTTATCATACCAAATAGTTGTTAAATGTTCATCATTTACTAGCATTAGAATTTTTCTTATATCTTTTTAATATATTGAATAAATTATTCTCTAAGTCTTTATCCCAAAATTCTTTTTTTGTAATTATAGATGTATCTAAAATATTTGATGTTTTATCATTTTCAAAAGATACACCTTCATAGTATTTTGAGCTAAAATTTTTAATAAAATTTTTTGAATTATCAACATTATCATTTAAGGTTTTTATAATCATACTTAAATCTACTTTATCATGATCTGGATGCCAGCAATCATAATCTGTAACCATTGAAATAGAACAATATCTAATTTCCGCTTCTCTTGCTAATTTTGCTTCTGGCATATTTGTCATTCCTATAACATCACAACCCCAATCAATATAAAGATTTGATTCAGCATAAGTTGAAAACTGAGGTCCTTCCATTACAAGATATGTTCCACCAAATGAATAATTGATTTTAATATTTTCACATATATTTTTTGATAAATTCATCAAAACTTCACATGTTGGATGAGCCATAGGAACATGAGCAACTATTCCTTTATCAAAAAAACTTTTTTTTCTGTTTATTGTTCTATCTATAAATTGATCAACAATAACAAATGTACCTGGTTTTAAATTATCTTTTAAAGAACCTACAGCTGAAAGAGATATCAAATCGGTTACACCAACTTGTTTTAAACAATCAATATTGGCACAATAGTTAATTGAAGATGGTGACAAAGTATGACCTTCTCCATGACGTGATAAAAAATATACAGTGTTATTATCAATTTTACCTTCAATAATTGGACCTGAGGGATCGCCAAATGAAGATTTAATTTGATGTTCTTTTATATCAGTTAAAAATTCTAGTTTATAAATTCCACTTCCACCAATAAATCCTAAAACATTCATTATATTGGCCCAATATTTTTTATTATTTTTTTTGTATGTTTTTTTAATTCAATTATTGAAGGTTTTATTATTTCTATTTTATCAAAACTTGATTTTTTTTTATTATAACTTTTTCTTAAGCTTTTACATGCAGTTATTCTTAATTCGGTGCCTATATTAAATTTAGCTACTTTCGTATTTCTTGCTATTTTTTTTCTCATATTAGAATTTATACCACTACTGCCATGTAAAACTAAAGGTAGTTTCGATATTTTTTGAATTTTTAAGATTTTATTATAATCTATTTTTGCTATCTTTGATTGTTGCAAATGTGTATTACCAACTGATATTGCCATTGCATCTACTCCACTCTCTAAACTATATTTTTTTGCTTCCTCAATATCTGTTCCAAAAGATGTATTGCCATTATGATAGCCTACTATACCTACTTCACCTTCAACTGAAATATTATATTTATGAGCAATATTTGATATTTTTGAACTAACTTTGATATTTTTATTTAATGGAAGTTTTGATCCGTCGAACATTACAGATGTAAAACCAGATTCTATTCCTTCTATACATTCGTCATATGAAAATCCATGATCTAAATGACAACAAATAGGCGTTTTCGTTTGTTCTGCAAGATATCTAAACATTTTTCCCAAAATAGAAACAGGAGTATATTGTCTACAAGAAGGGCCTGCTTGTAAAATAATTGGAATTTTTGTTTCATGTGCAGCTTCTGTGTAAGCAATAGCATCTTCCCAACTAATTACGACTAATCCAGCTACAGAATAATTATTACGATTAGCTTTAGTTAGTAAAGTTTTTAAATTTACCGCTGTCATTTATATTTAGCAATCATATCTTTAATACCGGGAATAGTTTCAACTTGATATGCATGTTCAGGTTGAAAAAATTGCACAAGAGATCTCTGAGAAAGTCCACCAAGAATTGTGAAATAATACATCTCATAACCTGGAGCCACAACACAAGGATGATAGCCAGTTCTAATCATGATGGTTGAACCATCAATTATATGTTCAGCTTTGCCAACTTTATCATCAACTTGCTGAAACATCTGGAATCCAAATCCATTATTAGGTTTAAATCTGTAATTATATGTTTCATCATGTCTAGTTTCATCAGGTAGACGATCTGTATCATGCTTATGAGGAGGAAACCCAGACCAACCTCCCTGCCCAACGGTATAAAGTTCATTACAAAGCAATCTTCCAACTTTATCATGATGCTTAGCACCTAAAATATGTTTAATTTTTCTATGAGTTTTTGTATCATCAGAGCCGTACTGAACTAAATCAATTTCATTTGCTCGAACAGCAAATGGTTCAAGAGTTTTATCATATTTTGCACCAGCAATAAAAATTTCTGAATTATCTACTAAAGATGTAAATTGAGCTTTTGTATTAGACGGAACATAAACACCCTCTGGCTCCCCATCCCACACATCAACTGTTCTAGTACCTAATGACTCAACTTTTATTCCTTCAATTTCTACATTAATTGTTCCAGTAGCAGGTACTATACATGTTTCATAACCAGGGGTTTGATACTCAAAAGATTGATCTTTATTTAATTTTACTATGTTAAAATAATTCAAAGGAACTCTACTGTCTTCTATATCTACAATTGGCTTGTTTTTATTATCAAATGGTGGAATATGCATATTATTCTCCTTCATTAATTTTATTATATTTCATAAACTCTAAAATTTCATTTAAATTTGGCATTGCTGGTGCACAACCGACTTTAGTTACTACAATAGCTGCTGCGGCTGATCCTATTTCTATAGATTTTTCTAAATCATTAGCTTTTAAAATTGATCCTATTAATGAGCCCATAAATGCATCACCGGCTCCAGTTGGTTTCAAGGGTTTAACGGGAAATATTCCTTTTTTAATTTCTTTGTTCATTGCAAAAGTAATAGAGCCTTTTTCACCTTTTTTATAAATAATTAAGCTTAAATTTTTCGCTAATTGTTTAGCATGATCTAAACCATTATTGTAATCACCAGCTAACACTCCAAACTCATCATCATTGCCAATTACACCGCTACATTTACTTGATGCTAAATTATAAACTTCTTTTGCTTTATTAGATGATTCCCAAGTATATGGTCTATAATCAATATCCATAATTACAGGAATATTATTTTTATTTGCTATATCTAAAGCATATAAGGTAGCACTCCTTGAAGGTTCAGCTGCTAGAGAAGTCCCAGTAATTAATACACAATCAAAATTTTGTATATCAGCATTTTCAATATCATTTTTATTTAAAAATAAATCAGAAGCTTTATGTCTATAGATAATTGATTGATGATCCTTAACCGTAGTTTCAACTATAGCGAAAGAAATTCTTGATTCATTTTTTTCAAATTTTACTAATTTATTTTTAACACCATAATGATTTAGTTGATTAATAGCCAATCTACCTAAAGCATCATCAGATACTCTCGTAAGTAAATTACAATTACCACCAAATAAAGTTAATTGAACAGCCATATTTGCGGAAGATCCTCCTAGATGAGTAACAAAGGATTTGGCGTTTTCAGTTTTAGTACCCGGTGGATCAGGATAAATATCAATCCCAGCTCTACCTATGAGTAAAAAATTATTTTTTTGAATTTTCGAAGCTAAAAATTCAAACGACATAAAATTATTTATTTTTCATATCGATAAAGTCAGCATCATATTTAAAAGGATCAATTGAATCTATACATCCAATATTTATTGCTGCCCCATTTGGATCACTTCTCCTGTGATGATGAGTATAGATGCCACAAATCTTACAAAAAAAATGTTCAGCAATCATTGTATTAAATTTGTAAGAAGTTAAGTTTTCTTTTCCTTTAAGAATATTTATTGCTTCTTTAGGGACCATACACATTTTAGCGTTTTTTCTTATACAAATAGAGCAGTTACACTGTTTAATGATTTCTAAGTCTGTTAAAACTTCTAATTCAACCGCTCCACAATGACAATTTAAATTATATTTCATTTTATTTAACTATATTATAAAATTTAATATAATTAAAGTTAATAAAATATGAACGAAAGCATGATTCAAGGTCAAATTATACGACCATTTTCACCAGCTATAGGCAAATATAAATTATCAGATGATACAATAACTACACTTAACAATCATATTGATGAAATATTGAGAGATCAAAATAAAATTGATGAATTATATCATGGCAAACAATTAGCAGGTGAAATTAAATATGAAATTAGATTAACAAAAGAATTTCTTGATCAAAATTTAAAAGATGTTCTTTATAAATTTGTATTTAATTTTGTTAAATCAACATTACAAAAAGAAATTAAGAAATTTGATTTAAAATCTAGTTGGGCTGTTTGTCAGTTTGAGAGTGACTACAATCCAATTCATTGGCATGATGGCCATTTGTCAGGAGTAATGTACACAAAAATGCCAAAGGACTTAGGCTCATCATACAAAGATCAAAACAAGAATGGAAAAATCGCATTTATACATGGATCGACACAACTTTTAGTTTCATCCGTTTATGATGTAAAGCCCGAGGTTGGAGATTTATTTATATTTCCAAGTTATATGATGCATACAGTCTATCCGTTCTTTTCTGATGAGGAAAGAAGATCAGTTTCTTTTAATGCATTCATAGATGGAGATGCTGCAAAATTCTGATATTTGTAATAATTCAAACATTATTACTTACTATATTGAAATATCATATGCTTAATAATATTTTAATTTAGATTAAAACTATAAAGCTAAATACGTAAACGGAGCCATAAACTCAAAAAGTTTAAAAACCAAAAATAGAATTGATGCAATAAATAAGGCGAAGATTAACAATAATTTTCCAAAATCAAGATTTTTAAAAACAAAGGAAAAAAGCTGAAAAAATGTTTCAATTCTAGAAATAAAACTTTTTATAAAATTAATCATTCTTATAAATTTTAAAATTACCAATATACATTAAGTCACAATTTGATCTTAAAAAAGTTGAAATAGCTTTTATGGGATTATCAACAATTGGTTCTCCTTTTAAGTTTAACGAAGTATTTAGTAAAAGAGGAATATTTGAAAATTCAAAGAATTTTTTAATTAGGCCATAAAATAAATCATTATCATTTTCTTGAACTAATTGTATTCTGCAGGAATTATCTACATGTAAAACACCGCTGAGTTTATTAGTATTTTTTTTGTTATCATATGCAATAACACTCATATATTTGTAACTATTTTTAAATTTTTTATCAATTTCAAAAAACTCTTCAGCTTTTTCATATAATATGGAAGAAGCAAATGGCTGATAAGGCTCTCTATTTTTAATAACATTATTTATCTTTTGGGATAATTTTTTATTATCAGGTCTTGCCAAAATTGATCTGTTGCCAAGCGCCCTTTTTCCAAACTCTAATTTACCTTGAAACCAACATATTATTTTATTTTTAAGTAAATAATTTGAAGCATCTGAAAGCAACTCTTTGGTAGTATTAAATTTAGTGTAGTTAATTTTTAGATCTTTTAGAGTCTCTTCAATGAAATCATTATCAAAAGAAGGGCCTAAATACACATTTTGATTTAATATATTTTCATTTTTCTCTATAACATTATTCCAAGCCCACAATGAAGCACCAATGGAACCACCAGAGTCAGAAGGGCAGAAATTTATATAAATATTTTTAAATTTAGAATTTTTAAATGACTCATTATTTGCTTTACAATTTAAATGTACACCTCCTGATAAACAAATATTATCTGAAGGAAAAATTTCATATGCATGATTAGATTGTCTTTCAATTATGTTTTCTGTAATTTTTTGAGTAGAGTAAGCGATGTTTGCATATTTTTCAGATCTATTATTAGAAAGAACAAAATCTTTATTCAAAAATTCAGAGTTAGGAATTCTTGGTTCTCCTAATAAATTAGAAAGTTTATTTGAAAAATTATTGTACAAACTAAATTGATATTCAAAATAATCCATATTTTGATGAAAAATATTTTTGTCTGAAATTGAGATGACTTCATTTAATTCATTATCTAGGGAATTATTACCATAAGCAGACATACTCATAACTTTATTTTCCCCTTCATTTATTTGATGCCCAAGAAATGAAGTCATCGTTGAATAAAATAAACCTAAAGATTGAGGAAATAAAATTTCATCTTGTAATTTAATTTTATTTTTTTCTCCTGACCATATAGAAAAACTTTGATCTTCTCCAATACCATCATTAACCATAATACAACTATGGCTTAAGTTATTCGTATAATAAATACTAGAAGCATGCGATAAGTGATGTTGACAAAATAATATATTATTGGAAGAAAATTTTAATTTTTTAACAATATTTGTTTTTGTCCATATTTTTTCTGATAGCCATCTTTTCATTTGCGAAACAAAAAAACTTCTTGATTTAGGAAAATATTCTATTGAAGAATTTAAAATACGAAGAAATTTTTTAAGAGGTTTTTCATAAAAAACAATATAACTTATATCGGAAATTTTAAGATTATTTGAATTTAAACACCACTCTATTGATCTTGAAGGAAATGATGAATCACCTTTAATTCCAGTGAAACGCTCTTCTTGGACTGCGGATATTATTTTACCATTTTTAACTAAAGAGACAGAGGAGTCATGGAAATAACATGATATTCCAAGGACATATTTATTCATATCATAGATCGAGGATCGTATGTATTAAATTTGTAATTTTTTTTAAAAAATATTTTATTTATTGGAATAAAAATGAAAAATATTAACGCAAGAATTAAGTCTCCAATTTTTGTCCAAATTTTTCTCGTATTAGAGAGTAAATCAGTTTTAAATCGAAACCATTTAATATAAAGGTAAGATTTATATATTCCTTTAACACCATGCTTTCGTCTCTTTTCTAATTCCTTCTTTGCATATAAAACATGATGACCCTCCTCTTTAGCTATTAATGAGAATAGAGCTCTTGTTTCAGAATTAAAATTTTTATTATTTGAGAGTTTTGTAAAATATTTCTCTGCTGCAGCTTCTGATATCATTACAAAATTGATAAAATCAAGCTCATTTAATTCACTGTAAATTGGTTTTTCTCCAATAAAATTTAGATATCTTATTCTTTCACCAATTTCAGCAATACCAGAAACATTAGCGGAATTACTATTAGAATTATTAATTAAATTTTTGGCATGATTAAAAAATAATTGCGCGTGTCTGAATTCATCTATGGCGTGATTTAAATACCCTTTTTTTAATTTATTAGTTGTAGTTAATTCAGCAGCTGCAAGCATATCTAAAGCACTTCCAAATTCAGCTAAACCAAAATTATTCAAGAAATCAGATTCTTGATTATTTAAGGAATTATTTTTTTTATTAATTTTTTTAAATATGGATTTGAAATTAAATGATGCCATAAAAACTTAGCTATGTTATCCAGAGTGATGATCATCTCCTGGATCAGGTTTAGGTCCAGGTCCAGGTGTAGGATCGGGTTTTTTAGGATCATCTCCATCTAAAGTACATGTCCAACCTTTAGGGCAGACTATTTCTGGAATTACTATATCTGCATTACAATTCTCACCTAAATCATATTTTCCTTCATCATAATCATCTTCATGCGATTCATTCTCATCATGAGCATGAGCATGAGTACATTTACTTGTATTTGTTTCTTGTACTTTAATAGATATATTGCCAAAATTTGGATTAATACAAGGATCTCCATAGGCATTTGTTATAGATGGAAGAATATTATTTACAGGGGTATTAAACATATTTTGGACATCTTCAACATTTGAAATATTAACATTTTGTAGTTTCGTGTCAGCATTCTCAGAAAAGAATCTAAATTTACTAACATTTGTAGCACCTCCATTAACCACATCTAGAACATTATTATTTTCTTTTAGCACTCCTAATTTTGCATCAGTACCTTGAGAAATTATAGCATCATAATAATTTTCACCTTCATTTTTTATATTAATGATAACTTGTGAATTAGTCTTTCTTAAAGTTTTAAAATAAAATCCTCCTTCAAGAAGACAGGCTTTGATGAATTGAGTACCATCTGCATCAACATAATAAGAATTTATAATGATTTTTGTATTATTTTTTAAGTAAAAAGATGTCTTCTTATCTAATATAAATTGGCACCCTGTTGAAGATTGTTTACACTCCAATAAACTATTAGTGGAAATTTTGTTTCTTTTTTTAAGTTGTGTATCGTCTTGAAAAAAACCTTTTTTTCCTGTTTTTTGCACTTTACCTATTACCTCATTTGTATCATCAACATTGTAATTAGCTTTTTTACTTTTATTATTTTGTCCATTCTCTGTTTCAGTTTCATTGTCTGCTACTTCTTGACTATCTTCTGTTATACTATCAGCTACTAACGCTTCACTTATGACCTTAAGAGATCTTTTTATTACATCTTCATCATAAATATATAAACCTGTTTCTAGATCACTAAAAGCTAACCAAGCATTAATTTGAAGATCGTTTGGAATATTTTGATTACTCATTTCATCTAAAATATAAGGATTAATTATATTTATAATTATTGCTAATTCACTAATTATATCAAAAGCTGAGTCCCAATCATCTGCTTCGCCGGTAGCAATAGAAATTAATCTCTGTGTCGATTTTAGTAATTTTTTTCTTTCATCTTCTTTTTCATCTTCGGCTAATTTTTTTGAAATTACACTTGCATATTTTGCTATTGCTTTTTGTAAATCTTTAGAAACATTTTCATTAATAACTTTTGTAAGGCTTTGTTTCAAATTTTCACTTAATTCATCATGGGAGTCAGCCTTAGCAAAGTTTACATTAATAAAAATAAGCGCAAAAAATAAAAAAATAAAAACTTGATTTAATCTACTTACGAACAAATTCATTAATACAACTTTCAATTTTAATTGAAGATTCTACAATACAGTAATTATTATCCTTAAATAAAAATGAATTGTTTGTAAAATATTTTCTAAGTAAAGTGTCATTTGATATATTATTGAAAATTAATAGTATATTTTGATCATTATAATTAAAATATAAATTTAATAATCTTTCATGAAGAATGTTTATTAAAGGATGAAACATTTGATTATAAGTAATTCTTTGTTTTTCATTACATATTAATTGGTCTCTAGAACAAGATAATAAAAAATAATCAGCCTCAAATAATATTGATTCTAAATAATATTTATCAACAAAGATTATTTTTTTATTTGTATTTTGTTGTGTAATCTCTTCATAAATATCAGCTTGATCAAAGATCGAATTAATATTGTCAGAATAGATAATTAGATTTAAATTTTTTTTATCCAAATAATTTTTAAGTGAAGATTGATCTATTTCAATTACACTATTGGCCATTGAATTAATAAAATATACATCATTTTGATTAGCAAAAACTGTTTTTGAAACAAAAAATATTAAAAATAATAATCTAAAATTTTTTAAATACTTCATCATGGCCATTTTCATTTAAATGATAGTCAGTTTTAAGAAAACTTGTTTCTGGATTATCTAGTTGATCAATTAAAATATAATCAATCCCATCTTTTTTAAATTTTTTAGAAAGGATTTCTAAATTATTCTTCATTTTATTATAATAGTAGTCATAATCATTAAATAAATTTAAAAATTCTTCATTTTTAAAACCATAATTAAATTTCTTTAACTGGTTTTTATCAAAATACCAGGCAGGTGGTAATATAATAAATTCATATTGTTTAATTGAATTTGTATCAATAAATAATTTATATTGATCTACTATTGAATATATTAAATATTCTATTTCATCATCAGTTAGAAAATTAAAATATAAATTATACGGTTGACCTTTTCTTTTTTTTGAAAATTTTAAAATTTTTTTTATATATTCGTATGATCTAAAATATTTACTAATCTCAATATCAAATTTTTTGTTTTTTATTCTCCAATTTTCATCCCAACTCAACACAAATCTATCAATATCCACCCATATATTTAGAAAGAAAAATATTTTTTCATATTTTTGAAAGTTAAAGTCATCATTAACTTTTTTAAAATTATTTAAACTTTGAAATCTAAAAGTTGGTGAAGCTAGTATTTCTAAATGAGCATTCTTATTAAAAGTTAGATATTTATGAAGAAAATGATCATCAAAATTAATGCCATATCCCATTGCTTGGCTATCTCCGACTAATAAATAAGTGTTTTGATTATTTTTAATCTTATTATTTTTTACTCTTAGACCATAATCATCTGTTGAATAAAATGCTTTAGGATGACCAGTATATTTCGCACAAAAATTTTTATTTTTTGGCAATGTTTCAATTTCATTTTCAATATAGACTGGGAAAAATGAATAGCAATTTTCATCAACAACTCTAATAAATATTTCCAGAATTAAAAAGGAGCAAAACAAAAGAAGAATAAATCTTAATAAAAATTTTGAAAATATATTATTTATCATAATAAATAATTACATTTATGTGGCGCGCCCGAAATGATTCGAACATTTGACCTACCGCTTAGAAGGCGGTTGCTCTATCCACTGAGCTACGGGCGCATAATTTGCATTTATCATAGTCTAAAAAATAAAGAAAGAAATTATACTTAGTGTGTCCAGGGCTCTTTTCTATTTGTATCGAAATTTGAAGCATAACTTTTAGGTTTAATTTTTCTTTGCTTTGGTTCTTCGACAAAATATTGATAATTATTTTTTTTTGCCCATTCAATAGCTTGTTCTTTCGTATCAAAAAAAAGTTTAATCTGAGATTTGGTGTCTAATGAACTATTCCACCCCATTAAAGAATCTTTTACTTTTTCTACTTCAGAAATATATTCAGCTAACCATAATTTAGTTTTTTTAAAACCCGATTGCATGGAAGTTTTAGAAGGTTTATAAATTTTTATAGTCATTAGATTGCTGTTTCAAAATATTTATCTTTATAATCATTATAGTATTTTCCACCAGATCTTATATTTTGACAAAGAACTTGTGTTTCACTTAATAATTTAGTTAAAAAGAAGTTACCAGTTTCAATTTTGGATTTATAAAAACTTTCATCTTGCTTTTCTAATTTTGCTAATGATATTTCTATATATTGTAGCCAAATATAACCTAGAGAAATCAAAGATGATAAATTTAAAAATTCTACAGCATGGGAATTGATCTCATTTTCATCATTTAACGATTTAATATATTCAAAAATACTTTTGTAAGAATCATATGAAGGCATAAATAAATCAATATATTTTTTCATATCTTGATTATTAGAAATTTTAACATGATAATTATCAATCATAGTAAAAAATTCATTAAATAATGCACCATTATCAGTTTGTAATTTTCTTCCTATCAAATCTAAAGCTTGAATACCGTTTGTTCCTTCATAGATTGTTGTGATTCTCGCATCCCTTACTAATTGCTCAATTCCATGATCAGTAATAAAACCATGACCGCCATAGATTTGCATAGCACGATTTGTATTTTCTACAGATTTGTCTGAAGCATATGATTTAATAATTGGCGTCATAAGTGCTATAAAATTTTCAGATAATTTCTTTTCTTTATCATCTGAAGAATTTTCAATATTATCAAAGTGATTTCCAGCCAATAAAGTTAAACCTCTAACTGCTTCATTAATCGATTTTATATACAATAAATTTTTTCTTATTTCAGGATGAACAATTATGGGATCAGCAACTTGATTACTGGATGATAATTTTCCTTGTAAACGCTCTTTCGAATAATAAAGTGCTGATTGATAAGCAGTTTCTGATAAGCCTAACCCTTGTATGCCTACAAATAAACGAGCTCCATTCATCATTATAAACATCGCTCTCATTCCTTTATTAAGATCGCCTACTAGCCAGCCCTTAGCTTCATTGTAATGCATTACACAGGTTGGACTAGCATGAATACCCATTTTCTTTTCTATTGATCCGCATTCAACTTTATTTCTATCAACAAAATCACCACTTTCATTTGGTAAAAATTTAGGAACCAAGAATAAACTTATACCTTTTATACCAGGAGGCGCATTAGGTGTTCTTGCTAGCACTAAATGAATAATGTTATCACTTAGATCATGCTCTCCACAGGTAATAAAAATTTTGGTACCAGTAATGCTATAACTTCCATCATCTAATGGTGTTGCCATTGTTTTACTTAATCCAAGATCTGTTCCACATTGAGGTTCAGTTAAATTCATTGTACCTGTCCACTTACCACTAGTTAAATTTGGCAAATAAGTATTTTTCAAATCTTCATTAGCACTCTTTTCAATTGCATCGATTGCATTTGCTGTAAGACCTGGATAAAGACCAAATGACATATTAGTAGAGCTTATCATTTCATCTAAAATCATATTCATAATATAAGGTAGGTTTTGACCACCAAATTCTTCTTTTACTTTGAGTCCCTGCCAGCCATTTTCAGAAAAAGTTTTATAAGCTTCTTTAAATCCTTTTGGTGCAGTTACAACTCCATTATTAAAAGAACATCCTTCACTATCTCCACTTTGATTAAGCGGAAGTAAGGTTTCCTCACATAGTTTTGCTGCTTCTTCAATAATAAGCATAAGATCGCTTGTTTCTAAATCTAATTTTTTTAATGTTTCACTTTCCTTAAGATTTAAAAAATCTTCAATTAGAAATTTAAACTCACGTAACGGTGTTTTATAAATTTGCATGATATTTAATTAATATTTTCTAACACAGTTGCAATACCTTGACCTAAACCTATACATTGTGTCGCTAATCCATACTTTTTATTGTTATTTTGCAATAATGTTGCAACTTTACCTGTAATTCTTGCTCCAGTAGCACCTAAAGGGTGGCCTAATGCTATTGCTCCACCATGTATATTTACTTTACTTATGTCCATCTTTAATTCTTTAATACATGCTAAAGATTGAGAAGCAAATGCCTCATTTAGTTCCACAATATCAATATCGGAAATAGATAAATTAGCTCTTTTAAGAGCTTTTTTAGATGCATTAATTGGACCAAGGCCCATTAATTCTGGTGGACAACCAACTACAGCAGTAGACTTGATACGAGCTAAAATATTTAGATTATTTTTTTTTGCATATTCTTCCTCACACACAATTACTGCTGATGCTCCATCTGTTAATGGTGACGCTGTACCAGCTGTAACTGTTCCATTTTCATCAAAAGCAAGTTTTAATCCATCTAAAATTTCATGTGAAGTATTAGGTCGAATTCCACCATCTTTATTAATTTTATCATCACTATTTGTAATAGAAACAATTTCATTGTCGAACAAATTTGACTCTCTAGCTAAATTAGCTTTAGAATGGCTGCTAATGGCAAAATCTTGTTGTTCTTTTCGAGAAATATTAAATTTTTTTGCGACATTTTCAGCTGTAATACCCATGGACATATATACATTTGGATTATCTTTATTTAATTGAGGATGAGGATCGTATGTTAAACCATTCATAGGTACAAATGTCATACTTTCTACACCGCAACATAAAAAAACGTCTCCAGAGTTAATTGCAATTGCACCAGTTGCATCATGAATAGCTTGCATGGAAGAGCCACACCATCTGTTAACTGTCATACCTGCTACATGTTCTGGCATATCTGTCATGAAAGAAACAATTTTAGCAATATTATTACCTTGCGCTCCTTCAGGATACGCACAACCGGTAATAATGTCCTCTATGTCATTTTTATTAATTTGTATTTCATTAAGTAATTGATTTATTGTTTGTGATAGAATGTCTTCCGGTCTTATATTAGCCATTTCACCTTTACGAGCAAAAGTGAAGGGTGATCTTTTGTAACCCACAATAACCGCATTTCTCATTTAAAACTCCATTAAAGAATGTATCTCAATTCCTTTTTCAATTAATTTTTTATCACCATTTAATTCAGGTAAATTTATTATAAAGCCTGCTCCAACAATATTTTTATCCTTGAACTTATTTATTAATTCTACTGCCGCAAGTGCAGTTCCGCCTGTTGCTAAAAGATCATCAATAATTAGTAAATCTTTATGACCATCTAAGGCATCTGTATGAATATGCATTTCAGTTGATCCATATTCTAAATCGTAGGAGACTTTGAAAGTATCAAATGGAAGTTTATGAGGCTTTCTCAACGGAACAAATGCTGCATTTAAAAAATAAGCTATTGCCCCTGCCATAATGAATCCACGTGATTCTATACTTAAAACTGCATCTATTTTTTTATTTTGCCATGGTTTTACCATGTCATCAATGACTTGTTTAAAGTGTCCTGCATTTTGCAATAATGTTGTAATATCTCTAAATTGAATTCCTTCGACAGGATAATCAGCAATTGTTCGAACGTATTCTTTCATTAGTTTTTCTCAATGTCTTTTATATCAAATAAAGTAACAGGTGCAAAATTTGAAGAACAATCGTATGTTTTAGTATAAGGGAATTTTAAAAATGATTTTGAGATTTGATCGCTAACATCTAATTTCTTTTCAAAGTGATTTATCAATAATTTATTTGGGTTTGCATGTGGTGCAAGATTGCGAATATATTTAATTGTGTTTTCAATATTAGTTTTGTTTTCTCTACATAGTAAATAAGTAGCTGTTGCCATTGATCTTGAGACTCCACACCAACAATGAATCACAATATCTTCATCATAAGTATATTTAGAAGTAAAATTAGCTATTGAATTTACATGTTCTTCAGCAGGTAGAATTTGTGGTATTTCATCAGTATTCAATCGAAATATTTTATTATTGCTACTAATTTCAATAATATCGTCAAATCCTAACTTTAAATGATGTTTTACACCCTTTGGTGTTTCTGGTGCATATCCTGGATCAATTACTGATACAAGATATTTGGGCTGTATGCTTTCACACACATTAGGTAAATCATTAAGGGAACAAACAATTATCATAAAAAAAGGGTGGTATAAACCACCCTTAATAAAAGTAAAATAATTAAACTACTCTGCAGTTGCATCAGCTAATATTGCATTAGCATCTTCATTTAATTGATTTAATGTTGAAATGATATCATCACCATTAATGATTGCTGCATAAGCTTTTTCAACCTCACCTCTAACTGAATAATAACCAGGAACAGATGGTTCACCTTTTCCGTATTGAACCATTGTTAATGATTTATCATATTGAGGTAATTCAGCTCTTTTTTCAGCAATTAATGGATGATCTGCAGAAGAAGTTCTAACAAAACCATATCCACTTTCAGTTGACCAAACTGCTGAGTTCTCAGTATTAGAAATATATTTCATCCACTGATATGCTGCTACCATTCTATTAGCATCACCTGAATTTCCCATAATTAAACCACCGCCATATAAGTTAAGCACTGGTTCATTAGTCGTGTACGATATTGGAGCTACATCCCAATTACCATTGTAGCCTTCTTCAATGGCTTTCTGGAAATAAGTGATACCAGAAGTAGATCCTGCAGCAAATAAAACAGAACCTTGTCCTAAATATTGCTGGTCAGTGTACTTACCTCTTGCAACTATTGCGCATCCTTTATTAGCCATTCCTTGAATGAATTTCATAGCTTCAATCGCTTTTGGACCATTGTAAATATACTGACCATTATCATAGTCAAATACATCACCTCCATGCGCAAATACCCATGCTGCAAAGTTACTTGCATCAGTATCTATTTCATATCCATAACTTGGAACGTCTTCACCCATCTTACCACTGTAATCTTGATTGGTCGCAGCACATGCTGCTTCCGCAAAATCAGCAGGAGTTTTAGGAGCATCTAAACCTAGTTCCTTTAACCAATCTGCATTGTAGTAAAGAATCTCTATTGATTTTCCAACTTCATGTAAAAGTTTTGGATTTCCATCAAAATATGGTGAAAAGCCAACAGTCCAGTTTGCACCCCAATCTGCTATATCATCTTGAGAAACACCCCATTTTTTACTATTTGCTAAAATATTTTGATCAATTGAAGCACCAATTAAGTACATATCTGCAGCAGCGTTACCATAACCTCTTGCAACGTCTGCTATATCTTTTGTTCCTGCAGCAGACATCATAGCAGATTGAACTTTTCCATAATGCCCTTTGTGAACAACATTAACTTTTATTCCTGTTTCAGCTTCAAATCTTTCAGCTCTTGCCATCATTGCATCTAATCTTTCATCTGAATATTGAACCCAGAATTCAACAGTTTGACCTGAAGGATCTGCATTTTCAATATCTTGTGCAGTAATTGCGAATGATTGCGAGGAAATAAAAAATAAAGAAGCTAAGAAGAAATTTAAAATATATTTATAAAATTTCATAATCACCCCGTAAAAATATTAATTAATATAGAGGTAAAATTAAAGTTTTGTTACAAAAAATTTACTGATTTATTCTTTTAATCCAAAGTTTGATATACTTTCTATGAATAACTTCTGAGTAAAAAAGTATAATACTAAAATTGGAAAAATTGCAATTAAGCAAGCAGCCATCAATAAATTAAAATTAGGTCCTACTTCTCTCACAAAACTATAGATAGAAACTGTTACAGGATACCAATCATCTCTAGTTAATATAAGCAAAGGCCAAGCAAAACTATTCCATGCTATAATAAAGGTAAATAAAGAGACTGTCACAATAATAGGTTTACTCATTGGGATTACTACCTTGAGTAAAAAATTTAAATGAGAAGATCCATCTAGTCTTGCAGCATCCCATAATTCATTTGGTATCTTTTTGAAATATTGTCTTAATAAGAAAATTACAAAAATATTTCCCATAAATGGAACTGTTAAACCTTGAAGACTATTCATCCAAGAAGGTCCAAATGGCAATGGAATAATTTCCCCTCTAATAATTAATAAATGAGGTAATAATGTAATGATTTCAGGAATCATTAATGAAAGTAACAACATGTAGAATATTATATTTTTAAATGGGAATTCTATTTTAGCAAAAGAGTATGCTGCTGGAATACTAGTTAATAAAACACCAATGACAATTATTGAACTAATTATTAAACTATTAAATGTATAACGTTGAAATCTATTAGATGTCCACACTTCATAATAATTTTCAAACATCAATTTTTTTGGAAATAAATATTGATTTGATGCTTCCCCAGCTGTCATCAAAGATGTGGATATCATGTAAAAAAATGGGTAAATTGAAATAATAAAAACTATTAATAAAATTAAATAAGGTATCCTTGTTTCAGCATTAATAATTCTAGTCATAGCTTAACCTTTTTCTAAAAATTACATATTGCGATATTGCTAAAATATTTAGAAGAATAAATAAAATTACTCCTTCAGCTGCAGCATAACCATATTTCACTCTACCCCAAAAATGATCAAAAATTTCTATTGTAACAACATCCATTGTATCTCCAGCAGAAGAAGTTTGCATAACAAAAATACTATTGAAAGCTTGAAAGGTATTTATAAAACCAGTCAACATTAGAAAAAATATAATAGGCATTAATAATGGTATGGTAATTTTAATAAATGTTTGCCATCTACTAGCTCCCTCTGCTTTTGCAGCTTCATATAAATCAGAGGGTATAATTGATAAACCCGCAAGTAAAATTATTGCATAGTAGCCAGTATAAGACCATATTCCATATATGATTGATGACATTAGAGCTAAACTTGGTCCAGCTAGTAGGCCTTCTATTTTTATACCAAATAAAACTTCGGTAATAGGTCTTTTATCAAATAACCACATTTGAGGCTCAAAACCAAATATTCCTATTAGCTGATTTAAAAAAGAATTTTCAGCTTTACCAAATATTAAAAAAAATACAGCAGCACCCATTACTGCTGGAGTAATGTAAGGAAATAGTAAAATCATTTGAAAGAATTGTTTACCAGCTAATTTTTGGTACAAAGCAAATGCTATTATTAATCCTAATCCAACCTCAAAAATTATAGTGAAAAACGAATAATAAAAAGTATAAATTAGAGAGTAAAGATAGTCTTCATCACCTGTTAGAAGCATTTTTTCCCAGTTGATATTAATTAATATTATTCCAATAATTAATATTGCTACAGATAAAAATGCTAAATAGATTTTATTTTTTACTCTATTTTTAAATTCACTCCACAATCCATAACTCAATATCAATAATAATAATCCTAAAACAAATAACCAAAAAGCTGGTATGTCTCCAAGTATTCTTTGGTAATTTTCAAATCCTAAAAATCTCCCTTTAAAAACTTTCCACTTGTGTACACTCATGTACATTCCAAAAAAAACAGGAAAAATTCCAAATAGACTGATTATTAAAACAGCAGGAACAATTAATAGATATCCTGTAAGTTTTTCTGAATGATTTAATAAGAATTTATTCATTAATTTTTATAAGATCACCTTTATTTATTTTACCATCATTTAAAGGATCTAAATATATTCCTAAATTTATATGGTTGTATATTTTTTTTAATTTTAAAGGAATATTAAGATTTATATCAGAAGTTTTGGGTTTTATATTGGTTGCTGAACATCTGGGAATTTCTTTAATTACTTTAAATTTTAAATTATTAATTGATAAAACTTTACCTACTAGCTTCCTTTCTTCCCATTTATCTAAATCTTCTACATATATATTTCCTCTAAAACGCTCATGTTCAACTTGAAGATTAGATAGGTTTTCAAAGTCTTTAATACTGTTTAAATTTATTAATGATATTGATTTATTGGGCATTGTATCAAAAAAAGGATTCACTCTATCTTTTAATAAATTAATTTTATTTATATTTGGTAAAATACCCTCAAGTTTACTACATAGGATTTTTACTTCATGTTGATTATCAATATCTGTTTTTAAAATTATTTTATTTTCAAATTCTAGTATTAAAAAATTATCTTCTAATAAAAAATTATATTGATTTAACTCAGGATATTTTTTTAATGATAAAAATTTGTATATTTCTCGTTTTAAAGGATTATTTTTTATTAATTCTATATCTTTAAGATTAAGATTATTAGTGAAAGCAAATATTCGATCATTTTTTATACCAATATTTTTAATTATCTCTAAGTTATCAACATTATTAAAAGAAAGAGATTTTACAGGTGAAAAATATAGGTTTTTAATTTTCACTTATATTAGCATTTAAGTTTTTTTTAAAAAATACTGATCTAAAAATGAATCTAACCAATTTGATATATTCTTATTATATTTATAACGATAATAAAGTTGAATAAATATATTTTGAGCACCTTTGACGAATAATTTTTTAGGATTTTTTAATAAAACTAAATACAGCCATCTCATATGAAGTTTAAAATTTACTTCTGGATGAAATTGTAGCGCATAACAATTTTGATATTTAAAAGCTTGATTATTAAAAATATCACCCCTTGCTAATAACTCACAGCCTGTAGGAAGGGAAAATCCTTCAGAATGGAATTGAAAAAAAATCTTTTGAGAATTAAAAAGATTTTTTGCATTTTCAGTTGGTTCAATTTTATAAAAACCAATTTCTGAAAGCCCGTCTTTATTAGTTGTTATTTCTGAACCTAAACATTTAGCTAATAACTGTGCGCCAAAACAAATTCCAAGATAAGGAATGTCAGTTTTTATAACTTTGTTTATCCATTCTAATTCTTTATTTATATATTCATCTTCATCGTTTATGCTTCCTGGTGCACCAAATACAACTATTGCTGAGTATTGATTAATATTTAAAGGAAGTTCTTCACCTAAAGGTGGTCTACATATTTCAGCAACATATCCCCTATCTCTAAATTTATTTCCTACATCTCCTGGAACTGAAGTTTTTTGATGCAATACAAACAAAACTTTATTCATGCTAAATTATTAATAATAAATATTTTATTAATATGAAAATATTATTTCATAAAAATTGTAAGTATTTTGTATATTAATTTACAATGATATTTATGTGACAAAATAATCAATATCTAAAATCTTTATGTAAAACATAAGAGTAAAATAACCAAAATTCATCATTACAACAAAACTAATAAGCATATTGATTGATTTAGGGAGTGAATTTCCTAGAAAATCATCCCAAAAAACTTTTTCTAAATATAGTGCTAATTCAAAGTATATAAGTGTAATAATTGCAGCATTAAAAATTATTAAAGAAGTTAATCCATTTAAACTCAACAAATAATTAATAAAAATCAATATCAAAGAAGAAAAAGAATAAATAAATATATTTAATAAGATTTTTTTATTTTTTGAAAATTTTTTGAAAAAAATAAAATATCTTGTGTTTAAAAATAACGAAATTAAAATCGAGCTAAAAAAAGAAATAATTAATATTTTTGTTATTTGATATTCCATTTATATATATTTTTTATATAACTAAAAAATATATAAGAAAAATAATAAAATGAAATTTGATAATGAAACTAGTATTATTCAACAAAAAATAGCGAACGGTTATGCTGGAGTTTCACGAAGACTAGCTATTGTAAATGCCCTAAATTTAGAGACTAATGAAACTGTTATCGATATTGGTTGTGGTGGTGGTCATTTAGTCCAAGAAATTTCATTATCTATTGGAGAACAAGGCAAAGTAATAGGAATTGATCCCAGTCAAGATCAGTTAGATGTTGCAAGCGATAAATGTAAAGATCAAAGTAATGTGGAACTTATTTGTACTACAGCCGATGAAATCAATATAGAAGATGCTTCATGTGATAAAATTACAGCTACTCAAACATTAGAATATATCAAAGATATAGATACGTCCTTAAAAGAAATAAAAAGAATTTCTAAAACTAATTCTAAATTTGTTAACGTCTCAATTCTCTGGGACTATTTTAGATTTTATGGACCAGAAAAAGAAATTAATGATCTTATTCATGAGGCATTTAGAGCCCATTGTTTTCACCAAATGCTTCCACTTGATTTAAATGGTAAATTAAAAAAACTTGGGTATAAAAATATAAGTTCTCAAAATTTATCGTATTTAATTACAAATAGAGATAATAATTCACCAGCAATTTTTTATGAAACTATGTTAAGTAAGTTTGCTTTAAGCCAAGGTGTTTCAGAAGACAAAGTAGATGATTGGAAAAAACAATTAAATAAATCTGAAAAAGTAGGTAATTTCGGATTTACAAGTTTTCCAGTATTAACTGCAGCATATTTAGGTTAATTTAAAAAATGAAATTAAAAGTTTACTTATCAGGTGAAATTCATTCTAATTGGCGAGATGAGATTATAGATAAATGTAAATCTAAGAATTTAGAAATAGAATTTTCAAGCCCGACTACCAATCATGAATTATCAGATGATGTTGGTGTAAAAATACTTGGTGATGAAGAAAAAAAATTTTGGCACGATAACAAAGGAGCCAAAATAAATGCTATACGAACTAGAAATTCGATTGAAAAAGCAGATATAGTTGTAGTACGTTTTGGTGAGAAATATAAACAATGGAATGCTGCTTTTGATGCAGGGTATGCATCAGCCTTGAATAAATCTCTCATAATAATGCATAGTGATGAACATCAACATGCTTTAAAAGAAGTTGATGCAGCAGCTCATGCTATAACAAAAAATACTGATGAAGTTGTAAAAATTTTACAATATAGTTTACAAGGTAAAATATAAATTAATTATTTACCAAATATGCCAAGCTTAACACTATAATCTACAGCTATACCGTAATCAGGATCATCATCACTATCAACTATCAATTGACCTGTTTTTCTTAAAAGGCTGTGGCAATCCTTTGTAAGATGTCTTAACTTTACTTGTTTTCCTAATTTGGAATATCTTTCTGCAATATCTTCAATTGCTTTTAAAGCAGATTGATCAATAACTTTTGAATTTGCAAAATCTATTATTACTAAATTAGGATCTTCGGCAGGCTTAAAAATTTCTAAAAAACTATTAGTTGAACTAAAAAAAAGAGGTCCTTCAATTTCATATACCTTAGCACCCTTTTCTGTTCTCGATTGTCTTTCAATTGCTCTAATTCTTGAAGCAGATTTCCAAGCAAATACTAACGCATTAATAATAACACCAGCAACTACAGCAACAGCTAAATCTTCTAATACAGTTATTAAGGTAACTAAAACAATTACCAATGCATCTGAACGAGGAACAACAAATAATAATTTTAGTGAATTCCAAGCAAATGTTCCAATTACGACCATAAACATAACCCCTACTAATGATGCTATAGGAATAAGTTCAATTAAATTTGAAGTATAAAGAATAAAAATTAGTAAAAAAATTGCTGCTGATATGCCAGCAATTCTCGTTCTGCCTCCTGATTTTACATTTATCATTGATTGTCCAATCATAGCGCAACCACCCATACCTCCAAAAAAGCCTGTGATACCATTAGCGACACCTTGCGCTAAACATTCTTGTCTTGTCCCACCCTTTTTGTTTGTTATTTCTCCTACTAGATTAAGAGTTAAGAGACTTTCAATTAATCCAATTGCTGCTAAAATAATTGCATAAGGAAAAATAATGAAAAAAGTATCTAAATTAAGTGGAACTGTTGGAATAGAAAAATTTGGAAGCCCTCCTGCTACACTTGCTAAATCCCCTACTCTTGGAACAGGTAAATCTAAAAGTAAAACTAGAAAAGTAACAAGAAGAATTGCAGCTAATGTAGATGGTATAAATTTAGTAACCCTTGGTAAGTACCATATGATTAACATTGTTAAGAAAACTAATACCAAAGAATATGTAAGCACCTCCCCTGACATCCATGTAAATGTTCCATCAAAGTTATATATTTGAAATTGATGTAATTGGGATAAACCAATTACGATAGCTAACCCGTTTACAAAACCTAGCATTACAGGTTGAGGAACCATTCTCATAAATTTTCCTAATTTAAAAATTCCTGCAAGGAATTGTAAGATTCCCATAAGTATTACTGTGGCAAATAAATATTGAACTCCATGTTCCGATACTAATGAAACCATAACAACAGCCAATGCTCCTGTTGCTCCCGAAATCATTCCAGGTCTCCCACCAAAAATTGCAGTTACTAATCCTACAATAAAAGCTGCGTACAAACCTGAAAGAGGTGTTACACCTGCTACAAAAGCAAATGCAATCGCTTCTGGAACAAGGGCGATTGCAACAGTTAATCCAGATAGAATTTCAATTTTAAACAGTGAAAAGGAAGCTCTGCCCTCTGGAATATATTCATCTTTGTTTAACCCAAGAGAATTTGCAAATTGATTAACTGTTGATTTTATCATTAAGATCTATTTTATTTAAATAGGTAAATTAAGTTATAAGTAAACAAAACTTACCAAACAGATTTGTATATATTAAAGGCGTCAGATTCTTCAATTTTACGCGGATTATTAACTAATAATCTAGTTTGTTTCATTGCTTCACTAGCCATCAACTGGCAAGCTTCCTCAGGAATTTCTAAATCTCTTAGCCTATATGGTAATTTAAGTTCTTTAGACAAACTTTCTAAACTATCTATAAAATTGTTACACACAATCTCATCACTTTTGCTATTATCTAAATCTTTAAATACGTATGGTGCAAGATTAGCGTAATTTTTTTTTGTTTCTTCATTTATCGAATTGAATTTCATAACACTTGGAAGAACTAAAGAGTTTGAAAGTCCATGAGAAATATTAAATAGACCTCCTATAGGATATGCCAAAGCATGTACTGCTGCTACTGGAGAATTTGCAAAAGCTTTACCTGCTAACATTGATCCAAATAGCATATTTGATCTGGCATTTATATTATGTCCCTCAAATACAGCAGTTTTAATTGATGATCCAAGAAACTTGAGTGCTTCTATGGATAACATTTTTGAAATAGGATTGTTGTTAGGATTTGTAGAAGTGTAAGCTTCGATTGCATGAACCATAGCATCTATTCCAGTTGATGCAGTTATATTTGGAGGTAGATTAATAGTTAATAATGGATCTAAAATAGCAAGATCAGGTAAAATAAGTTTTGAAGAAACACCTTTTTTTTCTTTGTCATCCATAGTAATTATTGAAATTGGTGTAACTTCTGAACCAGTTCCTGCTGTTGTAGGAATTAGTACAAGTGGTATTCTTGGACCTTTTGCATTATTAACCCCCCATATTGTATCGATATTCTGATTAGTCCCAAGAAGTAAAGATATAAGTTTTGCAACATCCATAGATGAACCACCTCCAAAACCTAAAACTCCAGTTGATTTGAAAGCTGTTGCTTCATCAAATGCTTTTAATAAAGTAGATTTTGAAGGATCAGACTCAACTTTATTAAATATATTTATATTTGAGTATGATTGAAGTTTTTTAATTGTTTTATCGTACAATCCTAATTCTGTTAATCCCTCATCAGTGATTACAAAAATATTTTTTCCTAACAAATTTACAATTTGATCTGTTGAATCAACTGCTGTTTCATTACCAAAAATCAAGCTAGCTGTTGAATGAAAGTTAAACATTTATCTATGGTCGGGGAGAAAGGATTCGAACCTTCGACCCCCTGGTCCCAAACCAGGTGCGCTACCAGGCTGCGCTACTCCCCGAAAAAATTTGTTATATTCATAAATAATCTAAAAACAATCTTTTATGTTTGTTTTCTAAAATAATATTTATTATAATCAAAAATAGGGGTGCTTAAATGCTGAGATTTATACCCTTTTAACCTGATCTGGATAATGCCAGCGGAGGAAACATGAAAACTATACTAATTTTTTTAACTACCCTATTTATATCTTTTTCAATCTATGCAGAGAAACTAACTATTTATACATACGACTCTTTTGTTTCAGAGTGGGGTCCAGGACCAATAATTGAAAAAATATTTGAAGAAAAACATAATACAGATGTAGAATTTGTTGCTGTAGACAGTGCTGCAACATTATTGAATAAAGTTATTTTAGAAGGAGATACTTCTAAGGCAGATATAGTTTTAGGTCTTGATATGAATTTATTTGATTTAGCCGAACAATCTGGGCTTTTTACAACTCATAATATCAATGACATAAACAACTTAATTAATTTACCATTAAAATGGGAAAGTAATAAATTTGTTCCATATAATTATGGCTACTTCTCTTTTGTGTATAATGAAGCAAATTTAGCAAAACCTCCAAAATCAATGGACGAGTTAATTAATTCTACTAATGCTAGAATTGTAATTCAAGACCCGAGAACATCTACTCCTGGTTTAGGATTATTAACTTGGATGAAAGCGTTATATGGAGATAAAGCTGGAGATGAATGGAAAAAATTAAATAAAAAAATTATTTCAGTTACCAAAGGATGGACAGATGCATATTATAATTTTTTTATGGCAGGAGAAGCTGACATGGTATTAAGTTATACTACATCTCCAGCCGCACATATAATGTTTGAAGAAAGGTATGATATTCTAGCTACAACTTTTGAAGAGGGAAATTATATAACAATTGAATTTGCAGGTATTTTAAATAATTCACAAAATAAAGATTTAGCAAATAAATTTCTTAACTTTATGTTATCAGAAGAATTTCAATCAGTCATACCATCAACAAATATTATGTATCCAATTAGAAATATAAAAGATTTACCTGAGGCTTTTGATAAACTAGATATTCCTAACTTTATTCAAATGGATCCAAAAGAAATTAATAAGAATAAAGAAAAATGGATTGATGAGTGGCTTAATGCCTCATAAATAAATTGTATTATAAATATAATTATTCAGTATTATTTTTTTTTGGATTAATAATCGTATTGCCTTTCATAGGTATTTTTTCAAAAATTAACTTTGATTTAGAAGTAATTTATAATTTTTTTCAAAATTCATATACACATCGTCTAATTTATTTCTCATTATATCAAGCTTTTCTTTCAGCAATATTAAGTTGTTTTTTAGCTATTCCATTCGCATTAGCATTAAATAGACATAAAAATTTAAAAGTTATTAAATTTATTATTTCTCTTTGTGGTTTTTGCTTTGTAATACCGACAATCTTAATAGTGTTTGCAGTGATTAAACTCTTTGGAAATAATGGTTTTTATAACTCGTATTTTAATTTGTACGAGAATTTATCTATAGAGACAATTTTTGGAATAAAAGCAATTTTAATTGCTCATATACTTCTAAATACACCATTTGCAACCCGATTATTTTTTCAATCCTTAAATAGTATTCCTTTAAAATATTATGAAATATCTAGCTCTCTAAACATTACTTTTTTTGGCAATCTTCTTAAATTAGAAATACCTTATATAAGACAAAATTTTTTTACTGTGTTCTCAATAATATTCTCTCTTTGTTTTTTAAGTTTTGCAATAGTAATGGCATTAGGTGGTGGACCTATGTATTCAACAATTGAAGTGGCAATTTATCAATATGCACTTTTTGAGCTAAATTTTAATAAAGCGATTTTACTGAGTTTTTTACAAATTTTTATCTGTTTATTTTTTTTATTTATTGGTTTTTACAAATTAAAAGGTTCAATTTTTTTTGAAATAGATCAAATTAATTTTATTCATCCTCATAAAGAATACAAAGCTATAAAAATTATAGATTTTTTAACAATTGTATTTTTTTCGATATTTCTTTTTTCTCCAATACTTTCTGTAATTTATCATTTTATAAAT
>CACFXU010000002.1 GCA_902570155.1 uncultured Alphaproteobacteria bacterium | reverse complement strand
CTAGGAATTGCAAAAATGGTTAATGATTTATTTAAGCAAATTAAAAATGTAGATGAAAATCAATTAATTTGTGAATTTTTGTTAATGCATCCAGAATACAGAGGAATTGTTAAGAGAATTCAATCTTTAAAAAATTATCCTTTTTCAGAAGTTCAAGATAATGTTCTTGATAAAAAAACAATGCCAATTGATATGTTAAGATTTAAGTTATCTTTTTTTGGAGCAAATCGTTATGATCCTAAGTCAGATAGATGGTTAAGAGTAAGTTTTTTTTCTGGAGCCCCTTATTTATCAGATCTGAATAATAAAAATGTTGATGAATGGGGTTTTGCAACAATGAGTACATATTAATATCTGTGAGTTATTCTTACTATGAAGTCTACACTAATACACAACGAGCTTTTTCAGGATTAGGATTCACTTATGGATCAGATGAAGATGCTGCATTTATTACAACATGGCTTGAAGTATTTGGTTTGGATGGGATCAAATTATTAAAATTAAAAATTGAAGAATTAGATAACACTTTCAATGCCAGTATAGATCCATCAAAAATAAATGATGAGTTTGATTGTGAAAATAAATCTTTTTTGGTGATAGGCCCGGGATTGATTGATTATTTAGTATCAAAAATAGATAAAAGGGATGATTTTAAATTAACTTTTAAAAATTGTAGTGACCCCATATTCCTAATACCTTTGCTTTATAAGTATGCCAAAAAAAATATCTATTCACAGTTTTTGTTAGATCAAAAAATTGATGTACAAATAACAAATGAAAATATTAGGGTTAATAGAGAAATTATCTCTACAAATTATCAAAGAAATTTTGATCTTTTACTCACAAAGAAAATTTTTAATGAACAAAAATTAGATATTAATATTTCATCATCAAATATAAATAATATGCTCTCTAAGGGTATTAATCCTGATAAAAAATCTTGGGATCAAATATCTAAAATAGCTTTTAGAACTTTTGTTCCTGAGTCAGAGGAATCTAGGGCAAAAGGTGCCGGAGGTGGTGATGCAAATGATTAATTTACTATATGCAAATCGCTAATTACATTAGTAATTAGTTTATAAACAGTTTCCGTTACTCTAAGATAATCTATCTATCTCTCTAATACTTCGTATCCAAACTGATCCGCTGTTTCAAGAAGGATCTCCCAAATTGATAAAGCAAAACCTCTTGGTATATATAGACAGTAGTTATTAGAAGTTATTTTAAATAGCTTAACACTGACATGATGAATGGCTGTGCTAGCAGATGATAGATCTGGAAAATTCCTAGCTCTTAAATCAATTGGAAGATGTCTATTTAAAAATAATGATGAATTATCTCCTGTAATTTCAATACCTGTGAAAGCATGAGACATGTCTAAAATTGTTGCGATTTGCTCACTTATTTCAATTTCTTTATTAAATAGCCACCATTTCAAAGGTTCCATTCTCCATAATGATTTATTTTCAAAAATTATCCCTTTATTAAAACTAGGAATATTTTTAATTTTTAGTTCTTTTGATAGTAAATTATTCATTTCATCAATTTTGTCAGGCCAACAAGCAATTTGTAAAATTTCTAAACTTTTTAATTCTTTAAATGTTAGAGATTGTTTCTCACTTGATGAATATTTTCCAACCTTATAAATTGTTTCTAGTGCAGAATGTCTATGCATACATTCGTTCTCCTTTAGGATCAATCATATGTGGTGAAACAACTTTTAAATTCATTTGTTTATTTCTTACAGGATCTGCCCCAACTAAATTGGTATCTTTCCATTTATCTAAACCACCCTTGACAAAACCTAATCCAATCCAATGTCCAAGTTCAGGAGAATAAGTAACTGAAGTAATTCTTCCGATACCCTGTCCTTTAATATTATTTTTTTCACAGACAATAGTTCCGGCATTAAAAGTTTCTTTTAGGTTTGTAGGAAAGAAGCCTACTAGAATTTCACGATCATTATTTTTTAAAACTCCTCGTTTTCTCATTGCGCTTCCAATATATGATTTTTTTGTAGATGCCATTTTGCTTAAACCTGCATCATCAATTGTTACCCTCCCATCAAGCTCAGCAGCTGTTACGTGACCTTTTTCAACTCTAAGTGCACCTAAAGCCTCTAATCCATATAAACATCCATCATATTTTTTTGTATTTTCCCAAAGTAAGTCCATCATTGTATTAGCAAAATCTGATTTGACATAAACTTCAAAAGCTAATTCACCTGAGAAACTAATTCTTGCAATTCTACAAGGAATATTACCTTTAAGAAATGTTGAAGTAACACCCATAAAAGGTAAGTTATTATTAGTTATAACCAAAGAATCATCGACACAATTATTGAGAACTTCTCTAGATTTAGGTCCTGCAACTGATACGCCTGCCCATTGTTCAGATACACTAGTCACATTAACATTAAGATCTGTCCATCTAGTTTGAAGTAATTCTTCTAACCATGACATCACTTTTGCAGCTTCACCTGTAGACGTCGTCATAAAATATTCATTTTCTGCTAATCTCCAAGATGTGCCATCATCCATTACAATACCGTCATCACGTAACATGATACCGTATCTAGCTTTTCCAACTTGTAGTTTTGAAAAACCATTCGAATAAATTCTATTTAAAAATTCGGTAGAGTCTGATCCTTGAATAGCAATTTTGCCTAATGATGTTACATCACAAATTCCAACTGTTTTTCTTACTGTTGATGCTTCTCTTATATAAGAGTCACTTAAAGTTTCATTTTCTTTGGGATAATACCAAGGCCTTTGATACAATCCAACTTCAATCATTTTTGCACCATGATCAATATTCCATTGATGCATTGGCGTTACTCTTAACGGCCTAAAATGTTTTCCAACATTTCTTCCGCTTAAGGCACCTATAGATACAGGAGTATAAGGAGGTCTAAAAACAGTAGTTCCAACTTCTGGAATTTCTTTATTTAAAAGTTCAGCCATCAAAGATAATCCAATGATATTTCCCATTTTTCCTTGATCATTTGCCATACCTAAAGTTGTGTATCTTTTAAGATGCTCTACCGAAATGAAACCTTCACGATGTGCGAGTCTTACGTCATCTGTCGTTACATCATGTTGATAATCTACAAAACTTTTTGATCTAGATTTTTTATATTTTACTTCATAAAGTGGTTGTATGGGATTTTTCCATCCACCAGGTTTTGGGAAAAAATAATTTGTTTTAGAAAGACCTAAACGATTCAACGCATCAGTAGTTCCTGCTATACCAGAAGCAATACAATCATTTTTATTCCATAAACCTCTAGAAGAACCTACCATTGTAATATTTTCTTTTGTGTCACTTGGTAAAAAACAAGCATTGTTATAATCCCATTTAGGCTTTACGCCTCTGTGAGATAACAAATGTACAGCAGGTGACCAGCCACCAGATAATAGAACCTGATCACAATTTATAGTTTCAGATTTATTAATAGTTTCACTTTTTGATATATCTAAACTATCAATTTTTTTTGAACCATTAATATTATAAGGCACATACCCTTTTCTAATTTCAAAACTTTTATTTGTCTCAATTTCAAAATTAGTTCGTGAGTCAAGAACAGTAACATTGGCCCCAGCTTCTGATAATTGATGTGCTGTTTCATAAACAGAATCATTATTTGTAGCTATCACAATTCTTTTTCCGGTGAGTACACCATATCTATTCAAATAATGCTTTGATGCATTTACGGTCATTACACCAGGAATATCATTATTATTAAATGCAATGTGTCTTTCAATTGCTCCAGCACCAACAATTATATGCTTTGCTCTAATGGTCCAAAATCTTTGGCGTGGAATGTTTACATTTGGTGCTGATATATGGTCTGTTACTCTCTCTAATAAACCAACAACACAATTATCATATAATCCGAATGCAGTAGTTCTAGTCATTATTTTTATGCCTAGATTTTCAAGTTGATTTTTAATTTGTGAGTTATCAAAATCATTTTCTGCAAGTTGATTTCCTCCAATAAGACTATCTTGCTCAACTAAAATAACATCTAATTTTTTTTCTGCTGCCTCTATTGCTGCTGCAACACCAGCAGGTCCTGATCCTACAACAATTAAATCACAAAAATCATGAGCATGCTCATAAGTATCTGGATCAGGTAACCCAGAAGCACTTCCCATTCCTGCAGCTTTTCTAATAAACTTTTCAAAAAACATCCATATGGCTGTTCCTTTACCCCATTCAAGTGGAGGTATTCCCATAAAAGTTTTATAATAAAAACCAGCTGCAAAAAACCTACCTAAGTAATTATTTATTCCAGCTAGATCAAAATTTACATTTGGAAATGCATTTTGACCACATGCTTCCAAACCATTATATAATTCTTGTGTTGTTGCTCTTACATTTGGATCTCTTCTATCTTTTGAACCAATAGTAACTAAAGCACCAGATTCCTCGACTCCACTAGAAAATATTCCCCTTGGTCTATGATATTTAAAACTTCTACCAACTATACCAATATTATTTGCAAGTAATGCTGATGCTAGAGTATCTCCTTCAAAACCTTTGTAATTTTTTTTATCCCACCTAAAGGATAAAATTTTATCTCTATTAATTTTTCCATAGTTATCTATTCTTCTTGTCTTCATTTATTATTTTCTACAACCTTCTGTAAATCCGGATGGCATGGTTTGACACTTTTTATTTCATGAGTGACAGTAGAACGTTCAACTACCAACCACATTCTACATCCATTAGAATGATGCCATGTTTCAAATTGAAAACCTTTTATATTTTTTCTGAAAAATATAGCTTCAGTCCATTCTTTCTCTGATGCATCTAACGAAGGATAATTGATTGTTGCATCTCCTCCATAACTAAATTCACTATGATCTCTTTCGCCACAATAAGGACAATTGATTCTAATCATTTAACCGTGCAATTTCGGATCAGGTCCTGCACCACGTTCATCAATATTGATACCTTTTTCAAATCTTTCTAAATTATGATTTTGCACGTAGTTATGCGGGCTTTCATTTGCAATTAAGTCGGCAAAATACCAACCTGATGCAGGACTAGCTTTGAAACCACCATAGTTCCAACCAGCATTTAAATAGAGATTAGATATTGGCGTTTTACAAATAAAAAATGATCCGTCCATTGTCATGTCCATAACACCTGCCCAATGACGAAGTAATCTTATTCTTCCAAGTGAAGGAAATATTGCCATGGCCGCTTCGGCAACATCTTGAACCATAGGAAGATTTCCTCTTTGAGCATATGATTTATACCAGTCAAGATCACCACCAAACACCATGCTTCCTTTATCTGACTGCGATATATAGAAATGCGCACCACCTACACCGTAAACAACAACCTGGTCTAGAAGTGGTTTAACAGCCTCAGATACAAATGCTTGTAGTTTATGGGATTCAATTGGTAGGTTACCTAATTCTGCCATTTGCCATAATACTGAAGTATTGCCTGCAACAGCAAATCCTATTTTCTTTCCTTTTATAATTCCTCTTGAAGTTTGAATACTTTCAATATTTCCATTCTTTCTTGTAAAACCTGTAACTTCACAATTTTGAAGAATGTCTACACCTAATGTATCTGCAGCCCTTGCATAGCCCCATGCAACTGCATCGTGTCTTGCATTACCTGCTCTTTTTTGAACTGCAGCTCCAAGTATTGGAAATCTAGAATTATGATAATTTAAATGCGGAATTTTTTTCTTTAAAGTTTTTAAATCCCAAAGTTCTGCATCAGTTCCATGGAGTCGCATAATATTATAAATCCGTGAAACTGAATCTTTAGCACCAGGGCTATGAAATAACGAGACATGAGCTCGTTGGCTAAACATTACATTATAATTTAATTCATGACTTAAATTTTCCCATAACTTTAAAGAATGTTCATAAAATTCGTGATTGCCTGGCATCATATAATTTGATCTTACAATAGTTGTATTACGTCCAGCGTTTCCTCCACCAATCCAACCTTTTTCTAAAACAGCTACATTTTTTATATTATGATTCTTTGCTAAATAATATGCCGTGGCAAGACCGTGTAAACCTCCACCAATTATTACAACATCATAACTACTTTTTGGTTCTGGATCACGCCATTGTCTAGTCCAATAAGACTGACCATTTAAACCGTTTTTAATTACATTCCAGGCATTAAATTTTGTCATTTGTTTTATTAATTATTAGAATAGTTGATGAAAGTAAAATGAATTAACTTGCCATGCTAGTGTTATTTAATCACAGTTAACTTGATAAATCTGGCCATGTGTCATTTAATCTATAACCTTCTGGAAAAGGATCATCCTTATCGATATATAAACTTTGTTTTCCAGTAATAAATGCACTACCTGTTATTTTTGGAATAATACAATTTTTGTTATTAATTGTAATTTCCTTTTCAATACTTGCTTTAAATGAAGATCCTATAATAGACTTTGATATAAATTCTTCATTTATTTGTATTTCATTTTTTTCTTTCATTACTGCTAATCTTGCTGAAGTGCCTGTACCACAGGGTGAACGATCAAGTTTCCCAGGTCGTATAACAACTGTATTTAATCCTGTAAGTAATGATTGATTATTTTTTTTTAAGGGTTCAATAAATTGGCAAAAGGAAAGATAGTTTAATCCTTTAATAGTAGGATGTTCAAATCCTATAGATGCGTTTGCTTCTTTCAATAATTCTTTAGCAACATTTACAAATTTATTTGCATTCTTTGGTTCAATTTTAAGATTAAAATCACTAGCATTACAAATTAAAAAACTGTCACCTCCAAAAGCAGTACTTACTTTAATTGTACCATAATTTTTAGTCTTTAAATCTACATCTATTTTATCTGCAAAGCAGGCAAGATTAGTTAAAGTGACACTTTTAACTTTCTTATTTTCACAATCAGCAACAACTTTTATTAAACCACCGGGAGCTTCAAGTGTAAGCATGGTTTTAGGATATTTCATTTGAACAATATTTTTTTCTAATAAGACTGTCGTTACACAAATTGCATTTGATCCGCTCATTGGAGGATTATCTTCTGGTTCCATAATGACAAATCCAGCATCTGCATTTTTATTTGAAGGTTCTAAAATAATATTACAATGCTTAAAGACCCCTCCTCGAGGTTCATTTAAAAAAAAATTTCTCCATTTTTTATCTAAAAAAAGTTTTTTAGAAGCTTCCTCAGGTGAATTAAACTTCAAGCCTTTAATTCCAGTTACGACATCCCCAATTTCACCACAACAATGTGTGTTAAATACTGTGATTTCATACATGTGGAATTATTAGGTCATCAATATTTTTAGAATGATGTGTAATTTGTTCATATCCATCTTTTGTTATAATAAAACTATCACCAACTTGTGATCTAAAATTATTTGCACTTGCCCCGCCATCAACGGCAAATACCATTCCAGGCTCCAGTACTGTTTTATTACCAACTACTAATTGTGGTTCCTCTAAAAAGCTAAAGCCTGTACCTCTTCCACATCGAAATGTAGGATAAGGGTATCCCTCAGACTGTATAGTATCTGCATAAGCAGCATGAACTTCTTCAGCTGTTACTCCAGGGCCAAGAATTTCAAGAGCAGCTTTTTGAGATTTAACTGCAGTCTCAAAAGCTTTTATTTGTTCATCTGATTGAATTTCTTCTACCCAAAATATTCTGTCAAAACCTAATTTAAACCTATGGAAATTTGTAGAACCACAATAACATACGAATACGGGATCACCTTTTTTTATAATTTTGGTTGAAGCACGATGGTGAGTTTTAGGTAAATCATGACCCGATGTCATAACAGGTAAAAAGTGAATATTTGGAGACATATTGATATTATCAGGATAAAATTCTTTTAAAAGATCTGCAGCTTTTCTTGTTCCGGCTTGTGATTGTGCAAGTGCAACCTCATACTCAGGAACATTATGGCCAATTGTTTTTTTTGCTGCCTCCATCATAGCCATGCCAACTTCGCCGGCATGACGAGCTATATTCAATTCATGATTAGATTTAATCATTCTTATATTATCTATTAATTTGGTTAAATCCCCAGGATGGTCTTCAAGTAATTCGTCTAAATAACTCTTAACCATTGGGTTAATTTTAAATTTTTCAATAAAAATACTTTTATGCTGATTTATGATTTGAGGTAATAATTCTCTCCATTCATTTCCAATACCATCATTCCATGTTTCAACCATATCTACAGGACAAGATTCTGGTACTAATAAAACATCAAGAAGAGGTGTAATTAAATAAGTTTTATGATCATTTGAAACAACTAATAATGTTGGTCGATAAAAATCCATATGAAGGAAGTCATGGTATCCTGTGAAATAATATATCGAATCATCATCAGTTATAATTGAGAGATCAATATTGTTCTCAGACATTTTTTTCTTTAGTTTATTTAAGTTTTCAGAAAACATTTATTTTAATTGTTGTTCTACCAATTCAGTCCAATATGAAGAGCCTATGACTAATAATTCGTCATTAAAATCATAATTATCAGCATGTAAAGGTCTGGAATGCTGCTCTGATGTACCGTTACCCATTAAAACAAAGCAGCCAGGTTTTTCATTTGCCATAACAGAAAAATCTTCTGAGAATAAACGTGGTTCTATATTACCATTACATTTATCACTACCAAGTAAAGTAACTGCAGCTTTTGTTGCAGACTCAGTTTGATTTTTTGAATTAAAAGTTACAGGACAGGCTGTTTCATATTTAACACTACCATTAACACCATGTGCATTACAAATCCCTTCAACAATTTGTAACATTTTTGAAGCAATTTTTTCATTTGTTTCTTTTGATAAAGCTCTCGCGTCACCAGTCATTTTTACCATACCTGGCAGAACATTTTTTTTACCATCGGTTATAAATTCGGTAATAGACACTATACCATTGTCTGCTGGATTTAATTTCCTAGACACTATCGATTGAAGTGCTACAGCTATTTGAGAACCAACAGTTATTGCATCAACGCCCATATGAGGTAATGCAGCGTGCCCACCTTTAGTTTTTATTTCAATTTCAAATAAATTTTCGCTGGCTGTAATAGCTCCATTTCTTGTACCAAATGTTCCAATTTCCATGTTAGGAATATTGTGCATAGCGTAAACTTCATCAATGTTAAATTTATCAAACAATCCTTCATCAATCATTGTTCTTGCACCGAATGTATTCTCTTCATCAGGTTGAAAAATAAAATATACCGTACCGTTAAAGTTACCTTTTTCTGATAAATATTTTGCTGCACCTAATAACATTGTTGTGTGACCGTCATGTCCACATGCATGCATTCTGTTATCAAACTTGGACTTATAACTAAACGTATTAGTTTCATGTATAGGAAGAGCATCCATGTCAGCTCTTATACCTATTGATTTTGAACTATTTCCTTTTTTTAAAATTCCAACTACTCCAGTTCTGGCAATACCAGAATGAACTTCTATTCCAAACTCTTTTAGAAGTGTTGACACTTTTGCTGCAGCATACTCTTCTTCAAAACTTAATTGCGGGTGCATATGAAGATCATGACGCCATTCTACTAATTGGTTATGCAATGACTGAGTTTTCATAACCTACATATTATTAAATTCTTTAATCTTATTGTCTAGAGAAAGCATATATTCATAATGTGAATTCCAAAATTTTTGATCTTTTCTTTTTTCAAATTCTTCAAGACTTACACCTTGTTGCTCTACCCAAGTAAAGTAACCTAAATTAAATATTCTTTTCTTATCCATGTAAGAAAGTTCTAGCATATTATCAGTAGATATCCCTGATAAGTGTTTTCCAAATAGTTCAGCACAAACTATTTCATCATAATTATTTTTAAAATCAGCAATGGTCTTGTTCAACTCTGACATGTATAAATCTGCACCATCTGTAGCGACGGTTATAATTGCGTCATCACTATTTAAATCCATATATTTAGCTAGTTTTATTGATGCCAATATATTTGCTATTGCTGAAAAGCCAAATTCAGGAAGTCGTGAAACAAAATCAGGCTCAAAATTTTTTTTCTCAATTAAAAACTTTTTTCCTATTTCAGTATTGAAAATCATATTTAGATTATTGGTAGCTTGATCAGAAACATCTACGACAAAATCTGTATTCATTACATTATGAATAAGGGGAACATGTTTGTCACCAATTCCTTGTATATTATGTTCACCATAACCTCCATGAAGCAAAGTTGGGCACTCCAAAGCTTCAACAACTGCAATCTTCGTCTGTAATTTATCTTTAAGATAATCTCCTGCTGCTAGAGTACCACTTGATCCTGAAGCACTTACGTAAAACCTAGGAGTTAAATTACTTTTACCTTTAACTTTAAGAAATGATTTTTCAAAAGATGGACCCGTTATAGAACGATGAATACTGTAATTATAATACTCATCAAATTGATTTATAATATCATTCTGATTATCTTTTTTTAATTCATTACAAGCATCGTAAATTTCTTTAACATTACTTTCTGTGCCTTTTGTCTTTATGATATTTTTTTTATCTTCAACCCAATTATTCAACCATTCAAATCTCTCATTACTCATTCCTTCAGGAAGTATTGCAATACTATTAAGACCCATTATCCGAGATATTGCTACTCCGCCCCTACAATAATTTCCAGTAGAAGGCCAAACTGCTTTATGTTTTTCATAATCAAAAGTGCCATTTAATATTCTTGGAAGCAAACAACCATAAGCTGCCAAAACTTTATGAGCTGTTATTAAGGGAAAATATCGTCCCATATTTACAATTATCTTTGCCTTAACACCTGTGAATTCTGTTGGTAGCACAATATATTCAGGCTCATTTCCAAAACCTGATTGATCTCTTTTATTAAACCAATGAACTCTAAAGAGGTTAAGAGGATTGATATCATTATTATTTATTTTTTTTAGAGAATTTTTAATATCATCATTAATAATTTGAGGGTCTTGAAGTTCACTAATACTTGGCAAGACAACTCCTTTTGATTTGAAGTAATCAGACGTTTTTTTTATTATTGCTTGAGTCATAAATTAAATATTGATGCCTAAATTATTTGTTTTACAAAGATTATAAGCAAATCTTGCTATTGCAGTATCTTGTACGCCAGTTCCTGTCAAATCACATATTGTTATATCTTCTTTATTTTTTCTTCCTATGCTTGGATCGTTAATAATATCGCCAAGTTCATTAAATTTTTCTTTAGAAGAAATTATATTTTGTTTTAAAGCATGATGTAATTCACCCATAACAGTTGTTTGTAATTGATTGTCAGGTACATATTGATCACAATGTTTTAACATCTGAGGATCTAATTCGTTTTTTTGTTCTGCATCTGATCCCATTGCCGTTATGTGAGTTCCTTTATTTATCCAATCAAATTCCAAAAGCGGTTTTTTACTAGGAGTCGTTGTAACAATTATTTCTGATAAGCTTGCCAATTCTTTACAAGAAGAAGCTATATACAAATCTATATCTAAATTTTTGAAACTTTCTATAAATTGATTCGCTTTTGTCTCATCTCTTGCCCAGACTATAACTTTATTTATTTTCCTAACTAACATTATTGCTTGAAGTTGTAATTTGGCTTGAATTCCAGCCCCAATAATACCAACAGAATTAGCATTTTGATTTGATAAATATTTTGTAGCTATTGCTCCGGCTATAGCTGTTCTAGTATCTGTAAGATAACCTTCATCTAATAAAACAGATTTTACAACTCCAGTCTTTGAATCTAATAAAACCATCAATCCATTACTAGATGGCAAACCAAGTTTTGGATTATCAAAAAAACCTGAGGCAATTTTTATTGCAAAACTATCAAGACCTTCAACGTATGCAGCTTTAACATCTGATTCACCATGATATTTTTCAATATCAATTCTCATTATAGGTGGCATCATTACCAATCCCTTTGATAAACTCATGAAAGCCTCCTCTATTATTGGTATGAGATTTTTATTCAAATTTACATGTTGAATAATATCATTTTTATTAAGGATGAGCATGGCTTAAAACTTTATTAAATAGTTCCGAGTCAATATTTCCACCACAAATTAAACAAATTATATTTTTTCCTAAGTGCGATGTTAATTTTTCTTTAACAACCATAACACTTGTTGCTGCAGCACCTTCAGATACAATTTTATGTTCTAAAAAGTTTATTCTAATTCCCTCAGCTATTTTTTCTTCACTTACTAAAACAAAGTCATCAACGTATTGTTGTACAATATTAAATGTAAATTTATTATCCAAACCAATACTACCCCCTAAACAATCAGCTAAAGTTTCAGTTTCCTCTACATCAACAGGCCTGCCTTTTTTTAGACTTTCATACATTGAAGGGCCTCTTTCCATAGATACGGCGATAATTTTTGTGTCAGGTTTTTGAAGTTTAATAGCCTGAGCAATTCCAGAAATAAGACCACCTCCAGATGTTGGTATTATTACAGTATCTACTTCAGGAAACTCATTAAGCATTTCAAGGCCAACTGTACCTTGGCCTATAATAATATCTTCATCATCAAAAGGATGAATTAATGGGATATTTTTTTCTTTCGCAATTTGTTTAGCATACAAATCTGCTTCATCACTATTCTTTCCAATAATTTCTACTTTTGCTCCTAATTTTTCAATAGCTTCTTTTCTATATTCTGGAACCATTGAAGACATATATATTGTTGATTGAATGCCCAATACTTTTGAAGCATAAGCAACGCCTTTGCCGTGATTGCCTGTAGAAACTGCAATGACTCCTTTGTTTTTGTCATCTTCACTTAAAGAAAGAAGTTTATTAACAGCGCCTCTTAACTTAAATGAACCAGTGATTTGAAAATTTTCTAACTTTAGTTTTACTGTAGTATTTTTTGATAAGAAATTAGAATTAATTAATGGTGTATAATTAACATAAGGTAAAATTTTCTTATGTGCATCTTGTATTTGTTGAAGTGTAATCAATTTAAACCCTATTTAATGTAATTTAAATAGTTTACCATAACCATCAATTTTTTGATTAATATTAGATAATCTTAATGAATCCCAAATAATCGCTTGATTACTTGAAATGATATCTGTGCTTAATTTTGACTCTAATGTTTCGATAATATCAATTACTTTTAATGCAGTACAAGAAACAAAAATACTATCAACATCTGTTAAATCAATTGAGGAAATTGTTTGCATTAAACTATCATGAGTAACTTTGGCAATTTCAGAATCATAATTTAAATTAAACGAACTAAATGATTTAATATCAAATCCACTATCAATTAAATATTTGTAAACTTTAACATTAACATCTTTTGGGTAAGGAGTAAGAACAGCAATTTTTTTATGGTTTAACAATTTAAGTGCTTTGACAGCTGCTGTAATAGGTGTAGTAATTAAAGCATCAGGTTTAGCCTTGAAAATTTCAGATTTTATTCTTTTTTCACCAATTTCAATAGTACCCGAAGTACATCCATACGCTACAACTTGTATTTTTTCATTGGGTAGTATTTGGTTTGTTGTTTCTGTAAGATGATCAGCCATTCTCATATAATTTTCATGAGTTAGAGGATTTAAAAAAGGTATCCTATTAAAAAACAGATCAACTGGTAAATTATGGCAAATTTTTCTAAAATCCTGCTCTATGGTAAAATCCGTTGATAGTGTAATTATACCAATTCTAGAAAAGTTTGTGTCATGTAAATTGGCTTTAAAATTATTTTGATTAAAACTATCCATTATTGATTTGGAAAATAATCCTCACACTCACCCTCTCTATGAACATCAGTAGTGGCACAATGTAGACTACCCCCAAATGCATAAACGTCTCTAAAAGGAACTGGAATAACATCCAATCCAAAACTTTCCATTTGTTTGATCATTTTTTCTTCGGTTGCCTCGACGCATATAGTTTTAGGATCAATTATCAAAACGTTCATTGATAACCAGATTGATGAATAACACATAGGTGGTGGACTATTATGAATGGAAGGTGCCGCTTCATGAATTTCCCATTTATTATCATCGAAAATTTTTCTTTGCTCTGATGATATTTTTCTATTGGGATTAATAATTATAACTCCTGGTTTAATAGGAGTAAAACATGCATCAATGTGAGTTGGAATTAAATCACCTGGTAAATTAATTTGATGTACGCGATGATTTGGATAGTGTCTTCTTAACCAATCTAAGCCACTTAAATTTGATGTAAAATTGTTATGATAAAAAAGATCTTTTCCAAAGCGTAAAATTTCTGCTGCATCAAAAAGTGGTTCTTTTTCTGTCAATATCATGTCTCTATTTTCGATTTTTTTATATCGTTCTTCTTCCGTTATGCCTTCAGGAAGATAATTAGACTTATATGATTGTTTAGTTAATCTTGGTTTAGGTGCCGATTCCCATCTCATGTTTTTATCTTCTACATAATATTTTTCAAGTAGTGGTCTATAAGCAAGGTACTCAAACCATCTACATCTGTAAGACATGGGCGCCTCTAGCATTTCATTTCCTACAGTGAGAATAACATCTCTAGGAGGCATACAACCAAACATACCATCATTATACCAATCGGGTGTCTCGATACTCTGAGAAAAATCAATAGGTGTTGGTCTATCAACTTTTATATTTAGGGAATTTAAAATTTTAACAAAGTTTTCTAATTGTATATTTGCTTTATCAATTGACTCCTTTGTACGTGGTCCATGTGATCCTGCCATACCACTATCTTTACTAATTTTTGGTTCAAGCGCCGGTTCCATTGGAGGTATGTTGGCATTTTCAACTGCTCCAACTATAACATGTTTTAATGGATCCCATTCATTCCAAGAATTAACTGTTGTCATTATATTTTCCTTAATTTAAAACTATGCATTATAATTAAAACTTATGGAATTAAATAACAAATCACTTTTTAAACAAAAATGTTTTATAAATGGGGAATGGGTTAACAGTTCTTCAGGAGAAACTCTTGAGGTAAATAATCCAGCCTCTCTTGAAATTATTGGCAATGTCCCAAAATGCTCAGTTTTAGAAACTAAAAAAGCTGTAGATGATGCTAATACTGCTTTCCAAACTTGGAAAGAAACTACTGCGAAAGAAAGATCAGTCATTCTTAAAAAATGGGGGGAGCTAATTACAGAAAATGCAGATGATTTAGCTAAAATCATGACAATTGAGCAAGGTAAACCTCTAGCTGAAGCAAAGGGTGAAATACTAATGGGTGCTTCATATATTGAATTCTATGCTGAAGAAGCAAAAAGAGTTTATGGTGACATAGTTCCTGATCCAAGACCTGGAAAAAGAATTGTAATAATTAAACAACCTGTTGGTGTTGTTGGAGCAATAACTCCATGGAATTTTCCAAATTCAATGATAACAAGAAAATGTGCAGCCGCTTTAGCAGTTGGTTGTACTACTGTTGTTAAACCAGCAAGCCAAACGCCCTATTCAGCATTAGCTGTAGCAGTACTTGCTAAGGAAGCTGGTTTTCCAGATGGTGTATTTAATGTAATAACTGGATCGGCAAGTGAAATTGGTAAAGAGCTAACAAGCAACCCTATTGTTAGAAAAATTTCTTTTACTGGATCTACGGAGGTTGGAAAAATACTTTTAGAGCAAAGTGCCTCAACAGTAAAAAAAGTTTCTATGGAACTTGGTGGTCACGCACCATTTATTGTTTTTGATGATGCAGATATGGATGAAGCTGTTGCAGGAGCTCTTCAAAGTAAATTTAGAAATAGTGGTCAAACATGTATTTGTTCAAATAGAATATTTGTGCATGAAAATATTTATGATGAATTCCTGGAAAAATTTACAAATGAAGTGAGTAAAATAACAGTTGGTAATGGACTTGAAGATGGAATTACATCTGGTCCTTTAATTGATCAATCCTCTTTAGAAAAAGTAGTTGATCATGTACAAGACGCAGTTAATACGGGAGCTAAAATAGCAATTGGTGGAGATATTCATTCGCTTGGTGGAAATTTTTATCAACCAACTGTTCTCTCTAATGTGTCTACAAAGGCAAAGATAACTTTTGAAGAAACATTTGGACCTGTTGCTCCTCTTTATAAATTTTCCAGTGATGATGAAGTGATTAAAATGGCTAATGATACTCCTTATGGATTAGCTTCATATTTCTATTCAAGAGACATAGGAAGAATTTGGAGAGTTGCCGAAGCACTTGAATATGGAATTGTATCTATTAACAATGGACTACCAACAATTGCAGAAGTTCCTTTTGGAGGTGTAAAAGAATCAGGAATGGGAAGAGAAGGTTCTCGATATGGACTTGATGATTATTTAACTATAAAATATATTTCAATGGGCGGTATTTAAGAAAGCCAAGCAGCTCCTCTTACACCACTTGAATCTCCATAAACATTTTTAACAACTTTAGTTTCTAGCGTATCTGTAAAAACATATTTTTTTAGAGTATCATTTATATTTTCATAAATAAAATCTATATTGGACATACCGCCACCCAAAACTATTACATCTGGATCAAGGATATTGCACACAACAGATAAGCCTCTAGCCAAATGATCAATGTATTGATTTAGTGCAAAAATACTATTTTCTTCATTATTAATAAAACCCTCTAATATTTGATGTGAATTATAATTTTTATTGAAACGCAAGTTATAAGCCGATGAAAATCCTGGGCCAGATATGTAAGTTTCTAAACAACCATTCTTTCCACAATAACATTTTTTTACATATTTTTTTTCTTCTTCAGTTCTACCTGGTAGTACTATATGGCCCCATTCACCGCTTATACTATTTCGCCCTCTTATAACTTTTTGATTAATGCTAATACCACCCCCAACACCAGTACCTATAATTACTCCAAAAACAACCTGATAACCTTTACCTGCTCCATCTACTGCTTCAGACAATGTAAAACAATTGGCATCATTTTCTATATTAATATTTCTATTAAGAATTTTGTCTAAATCTTGCTTAAATGGTTTACCATTTAACCATATAGAATTAGCATTTTTTATTAAAGCTGTATCATTTGATATAGCTCCTGGCATTCCCATACCAATAGATTCTGCTTTGCCATGCTTATCTTCAAAATGATTTATAATGGAGAGTATTCCATTAATTGTTCCATCATAACTTTTTTCAGTATTAATTCTTTTTCTATCTATTTCAGTTCCATTTGGATCTAGAAGAATACCCTCAGTTTTGGTACCACCAACATCAATACCTATTTTCATTAATTATTATTTTGTAATAATTTTGTGTAAGGTCGGGATCAAAGCAACTGCTAATGCAATTTTAAACAATTCACTTGGAATAAATGGTAAAAGACCAGCTGCTACTGCTTTTTCGAAACCAATAATATAACCAAGATAGATGATGCCAAATGAAAATATAATAGCAGAACCAATTAATAGAGATACTGTAGCTTTAAAATATGTTTTACTAAAACCCAAATTTGCTAAATAACTTATAACGATAGATGCAAATAACATGCCATAAAGATATCCTGCCGTTGGTCCAACTAAATAAGCAACTCCACCACCGGCTGCAAAAACAGGAAGTCCTATAGCTCCTTGAAAAAGGTAAAATGCAACTGTAGCAAAAGATAATCTTACACTATATGTCATTCCTATTAAAAATATGACAAACGTCTGCATTGTCATTGGTACTGGCCAAAATGGTACTTGAACTTTAGCGGAAATCGCTAGTAAAATTGAACCAAATAAAATCAATGTTATTATAAGAAAATTTGAATTTATATTTTCAAAATTTTTTAGTTTGTTTATTAAAATTCTATTTTCGTGCATATGTTTTCCTTTAAATGTTATAATTAAACTAATTTATATTTTGCTTCAAGCTTATCCCAAAAATCTTTCTCTAATTTTACATTGTTTAATGAGTTAATTTGCTTCAATCCTGTAGGTGAAGTTACGTTTATTTCTGTGAGATAATTTCCAATTATATCAATTCCAACAAAAAATAAATTGTGTTCTTTTAGTTTCGGTCCCAAATTTTCGATAATTTCTTTGTCTCTATAGACAAGGTCAGTTTTACTTGCCTTACCGCCAGCATGAAAATTTGCCTTTAAATTACCTTCCTGAGGTATTCTAGCGACTGAGCCAAAATATTCACCATCGAAAAAAATGATTCTCCTATCACCATACTCTATCTCATTGATAAATTTTTGGACCATTATAGGCAAGTGTAAATATTCCTCTAATATTTTAGGATTGAAATTACTTTTGTCAAATTTATGAATACCCTCTCCTCCATTACCATAAAGTGGTTTAGTTATAATATCTTCTTCTTTATCTAAAAATTCTTCAATAATTTTTAAATCTATTGTCACCAAAGTAGGTGGCATAAATTCTTTAAAATTAAATGTGAATAACTTTTCAGTAGAATTTCTGACTGCAGTTGGATCATTGACAACAATTGTTGAGGATGGAAGTAAATCTAAAATATATGTAGATGTGATATAATTCATATCGAAAGGAGGGTCCTGTCTTAAAAAGATAAATTGAAAATCTTCTAATTTAACAATTATTTTATTAGATTTAAAATTGAAATAATTATTTTCATCTAGCAATAATTCTAAATAATATCCAGATGCCTGAATATTATTTTCTTTTATGAATAAATCTTTTGGATTGTAATAAAAAATATCATAACCTCTTTCTTGCGCCTCATAACCTATTAAAAAAGATGTATCGAATTCATAATCAATTTTTTCAATATTATCCATTTGAATTGCTATACTTTTTTTCATTAGAAAATTTCTTCCTCATATATTTTTTTAATATTTTTATTCCATTCACCATTGTATTTCCTGATTAATAAATCAGCTGGTGAATGACCATTTGATAGATTTTGTTCTAAATCTTTGAGATAAAATGTTTCATTATATTTTTCATTTTTTACTAGAATATTTCTTTTGTCTAAACCTGATTTTGAAATTTCAAACAACTTTTGTGCAATATCTAATAGGTTACCATTTTTGAACTTTGTTTGTAAACCTTCCAATGGAGCTAATTTATTTATTAAATTTCTATCATTTTGTGTCCAACCCTCAACTATTTCATTAGTTTTATCAATAGCTTCATCATTGTATAAAATACCAATCCAAAAAGCAGGTTGAGAGCATATTAAGTCCCATGAACAGGCGTCCATAGAACGAATTTCTAAAAATTGCTTTAATCTAACTTGAGGAAATAAAGTTGATAAATGATTTATCCAATCTTCAATAGTAGGTTCAATTTTTAAATCTTTAGAAATATTATTTTTAATAAAATCTCTAAAAGTATAATTGGTCATATCTATATATTTATGATTTCTAATTACAAAATACATTGGTACATCAAGAGCATACTCTGTGTATTTATCAAAATTAAAATCTTTATCAAAAACAAATGGTAATAAACCTGTTCTATCTTTATCTGTGTGATGCCAAAAATGTGATCTTAAACTCTTATATTTGGAAACTTTTTTTTGATCAAAAGGTGAGTTAGCAAATATTGCAGTTGCTATTCCTTCAAGATTTAACATTAATCGATACTTAGTAATCATATCTTGCTCAGAATGATAATCCAAATTTACTTGGTTTGTACATGTGCGTTTCATCATATGTTGTCCTAGAGTGCCAACTTTAGGCATATATTTTTTCATTATTGAATATCTTTGTTTTGGCATCCAAGGAAATTCATCAACGGATAAACTTGGCTCAACACCTAATCCTAATAATATGAAACCAAATTCTTCACCAATATCTTTTAATTCCTTTAAATGTCTATTAGTTTCAGTACAGGTTTGATGGATATTTTTTAATTGTGCTCCAGATAATTCGATCTGACCACCTGGTTCTAAAGTTATACTTTCACCAAATCTTTCTAGGGCAATTATTGTGGTATTTTTATCATCATACTTTGGTTTCCATCCCTTATTTACAAATTTTAAAAGAATTTCTTTTATACCATTTGGCTCCTCATAAGATAATTGATGTAAACTGTTTTTCTTTAGAACAAATTTCTCGTGCTCTACTCCTATGCGTAAATCAATCTTATTTTTAATTCCTTTATAAAAGTAATTTATTAGATCATTCTTTTTTAACATTATTTAACTTAAATAGGCCAAATTATATTAAAAATAAAGTTGCTAATCCAAGAAAAGAGAGAAAGCCAAATACATCTGTTATTGTAGTCAAAATTACTGCAGATGCTAAAGCAGGATCAATTTTAAACTTATCTAAAACCAGTGGTATTACAATTCCTGAAAAACCAGCAATTAGCAAGTTTAGTATCATAGCAAGACCTATTATTAAACCTAGCAACAAATTATCAAACCAATAAATAGAAATTAAAGATATTATAACAGCAAATATGATACCATTTATGCCACCGATTAAAGTTTCTTTGGTTATTATTTTAATGGCATTAGTAGTTGTTAGTTTTTTCACTGCAATAGCTCGCACTGCAACCGTTAAAGTTTGAGTGCCTGCATTAGCGCCCATAGAAGCTACTATAGGCATTAAAATAGCTAAGGCCACTACTCTTTCTATTGCAGCTTCAAACAAACCTATAACTATTGAAGCTACTACCGCAGTCATTAAATTTACAATCAACCATGAAATTCTTGATTTTGTTGTAGAAATAACTGACTCATATAAGTCTGTATGATCTACACCTCCAAGCTTTAAAATATCTTCCTCTCTTTCTTCTTCTATAACCTCAACAACATCGTCAACTGTAATTGATCCAATAATTTGTTTTTGATTATTGATAACAGGAGCACTGACCAATCCATATTTATTAAATAATAAAGCTATATCTTCTTGATCCGTATTTACATCAATTAATCTTAATTCTTTATTTATTATTGAATTTAATTCTACTTCTCTTTTTGAGCCCATTAATCTTCCTAATGGCACAACACCTTTTACTTCTTGATTATTATTAATTAAATAAATATCATAGAAATCTTCAGGTAGTTTAACTTTATTGTTTCTTAAATAATCTATTGCTTTACCAACATTCCATAATTGATTGACGGCAACAAATTGTCTTTGCATTAATCTTCCTGCAGAATCTTCAGGATACTTTAATCCTTCTTCAACCAATGTACGTCCTTCTTTATCCAAATTTTCTAAAAATATAGTCTGATCTTTTTTTTCTAAATCTTCAGCTAAGTCTACAGCATCATCAGTATCCAAACTTTTAGCATTATTAGCTAATTGTTTTATATCTAAAGTTTCTATTATTTCTTCTCTAACACTATCATTCAAATAAGTTAAGATTTCAGGATCAAAATTTTTATCCATTATATTTAGAAGACTTAATCTTAAAACTGGATCTAAATTTTGAAGAATTTCTGCTATGTCTGCATTATGAATATCTTTTAAATAAGATAGAGCATTATCATATTTATAATTTTCAAGATAATCAGTAACTAATCGAATAGATTTATCAGAATTGCCATCATCTTTTTTAATTATTATTTCTTCCATATTAATTGGTGCGGCTGAGAAGACTTGAACTTCCACAGGATAAATCCCACAGCGACCTCAACGCTGCGCGTATACCAATTCCGCCACAGCCGCATATATAGTAGATTTAAATACCAGATAGGATATTAACTATCAATAAAGTATATGAATGAGATGAATCAGATTGAAATTAAAATATCTAATGAAGAAATAAACTATAAGGAAGCAATGTTGTTTATGGAGACTAAAGTAAGAGATATAAGTAAAAATAATTCTAAAGAATTACTATGGTTTCTTAATCATGATCATATATTTACCCAAGGAACAAGTGCTTCAGATGAAGAAATATTAGATCCAAATGTTATAGAAGTTTTAAAAACAAATCGTGGTGGAAAAACAACTTATCATGGACCTGGGCAAAGAATTGTTTATTTTATGTTAAACCTAAACAATAAAAAAAAAGATATAAGAAAGTTTATTTCTATAATTGAAAATTCTGTTATTGATTTTTTAAAAAATTATAATGTAGAGGCAAAAGCATTTAAAGATAGAGTAGGTATTTGGGTAATTAAAAATAACAAACTAACGTTTGATAAAGAAAAAAAAATTGGTGCAATAGGTCTGAGAGTAAAAAAATGGGTAACATATCATGGAATGAGTTTTAATATTAATCCTAATTTAGAATATTACAATTTCATTCATTCATGTGGTCTAAAAGAATATGCAAATACTTCATTGTATGAATTAGGAATAAAAATAGATCAAAATGAATTTGATGAAAATTTTAAAAAAATTTTTTTAAAGAAACTAAAAAGTATTTAATTCTTTTTCTATATTATTTTTAAATTTTAATTTATTTTTTTGCATAAAAGTTTGGAAATAATTTGGTAGTTCTGCTGTAAATCTAAATTTTTTGTTATTAATTGTAAAGTTAAGAGCATAGGAGTGTAACATTAGTTTTGCACGAGTGTACCTAGAATTAATATTATATTTTTGATCACCAATTATTGAACAACCAAGATTTTTAGAAACTTTTCTTAATTGATGAGTTTTACCAGTTTCAGGATTATACAAAATTTGTGTTATGTTATTTTTGTAATCAATAACACGGTAGTTAGTTATAGTTTTTTCTATATCCTGATTTTTATTTTTTATATTTAAAATAACTTTAGAATTTTTATTTTTAGGACTTCCCTCACACAAAGCAATATAATATTTTATAATAAGTTTTTGCTTAAAAAGACTTGAGAAGTATCTCGCATATTTTAAATTTTTCGAGATCAAAAGCAAACCTGATGTCTCCTTATCAAGTCTATGAACAAGTCTGTAATCAGAGTTAATATTTTTTATTATATGATCAATCGAAACATTTACCTTGCTACCTCCTTGTGTTGCTATCTCTGCCCACTTGTTGATAACTAAAAAATCGTTATTTTGAAAAATAATTGATTTGTTAAATTTTTTTAGATCATAATCTGAAATTTTAATATTTTTTTTATAAACTATCTTATTTTTATAAAGTTGTTCATGAAAATTTAATATGATTAAATTATCATTTAATTTGACTACATAATTTGCTTTTGTTCGAGAGTTATTAATTAAAATATTTTTCTTTCTTATATTTTTCTCAATAAAACTTTGTGTAAGAGAGGTAAATAAGGTCTTTAAATACTTATCGAGCCTAACTTCATAATTTTTGTTAATGTTTATTTTTTTTATCAAATTAAAACTTGTTTATTAACATTCCTAAGTATGTAAATAAAATACAAACAAAAATTGATATACAAATATAAATAAGTGAAATAAAAATCTTTTTGTTAGCAATTAAATTAACAACTTCATAGGAAAATGCTGAGAAAGTAGTAAAAGATCCAAGCAGACCTATAATTAAAAAGAATTTTACAAAATTCTCGTTTATGTTTTTAGAGAAATCTGAAGTTATAAGATATCCTATGAGAAAACAGCCTAAAATATTCACTGTAAGAGTTCCATAAATACTAGAAGTAAAAAGAGTTTTGCTAAAGTTAGTTAAAATTAATCTTAGTACGGCTCCAGTTGCTCCACCTGTAGCTACTAGAATTATATTGAACAATATTTTTTAAATTTGAGGTTGTTGTTCTACTTCCTCAGTAGATTTCTTTTCAAGGACTGGTCCACTATCTAACCCTTTGGCTGACTCATCCCTATCAACAAATTCAATAACAGCAGTTGGAGCATTATCACCGTATCTGTTACCCAACTTAATAATTCTTGTATATCCTCCAGCCCTAGCTTTATATCTTTCAGCAAATACATCAAAAACTTTTTTTGACATTTTTTGATCTTGGAGAATAGATATTGCTTTTCTTCGTGACAATAAATCACCTTTTTTTCCTAAGGTAACAATCTTTTCAACAAATCTTCTAAGCTCTTTAGCTTTTGCCAAAGTTGTGGTTATTTGCTCATGCTTTATAAGAGCATTAGACATGTTCATGAACATTGCTTTCCTGTGGGATGAAGTCTTATTAAGTTTTTTATTTTTAATATTATGTTTCATATTTATTTATTAAAAGGATCCTCATATTTTTTAGCAAGTTCATCAATATTTTCTGGAGGCCAGTCAGGAACAGACATTCCAAGATTTAGTTCCATTTGTTGAAGTACTTCTTTAATTTCATTGAGAGATTTTCTACCAAAATTTGGAGTTCTTAGCATTTCAGATTCAGATTTTTGAACTAAATCGCCAATATAAATTATATTGTCATTTTTAAGACAATTAGCAGATCTAACGGAAAGCTCAAGCTCCTCTACTTTTTTAAGTAAATTTGAATTGAATGATAATGTTTCGATTTGAGACTGATCAGGCAATACCTCGGGTTCATCAAAGTTAATGAATGGTTGTAATTGATCTTGCAAAATTCTTGCTGCTAAAGCAATAGCATCATCTGGAGCCATCGCACCGTTTGTTTCTACTTCGAAAACTAGTTTATCAAAATCTGTTACCTGTCCTACCCTACTGTTTTCAACTTTATAAGAAGCTTTAATAACAGGGCTAAACATAGCATCTAGTTTAATCTCACCAATTAACTTGTTTTCATCCTCGGCTACTTCTGCAGATACATAACCTTTGCCAGTTTCAACGTTTGCTTCAATTTCAACATCTGCATTAGAGTCCAATGTCATTATTAGCTGATTAGGATTCATAATTTCTGTCTCTGAGTCTGCTTCAAAATTTCCAGCTCTTAATTCACCAGAACCAGTAGATTTCAAATACATTTTTTTTAGTCCAGGTGAATGAACTTTAACAGCTATTGATTTTAAATTTAATAATATTTCTGTTAAGTCTTCTTTTACACCAGGGATAGTAGAGAATTCGTGAACAACTCCTTTTATTTTTACTGATGTTATTGCCGCCCCCTGTAATGATGAAAGTAGAATTCTTCTAATAGAGTTGCCTAAAGTTAAACCAAAACCACGCTCAAGTGGTTCAGCTGTAAGCTTACCAATTCTACCATTTGTTTCATCTACATTTACTTCCATCTTTGTAGGCTTAATTAATTCACTCCAATTTTTTTGTAACACTTAAATGCTCCTTTTTTAAACTCTTCTTCTTTTTCTTGGTCTACATCCGTTATGTGGTATTGGTGTTACGTCTTTAATTGAAGTAATCACATATCCAATGGATTGCAAAGATCTAAGAGCAGACTCTCTTCCAGATCCAGGGCCAGAGACCTCGACCTTAATATTTTTTAAACCATATTCTTTTGCTTTGTTACCAACATCTTCAGCAGCAATTTGTGCTGCATAAGGTGTAGATTTCCTAGATCCTTTAAAACCTTTGTGTCCTGATGATGACCAAGCTAATGCATTTCCTTTTTCATCAGATATTGTAATTATCGTATTGTTAAATGATGAAACAATATGAGCTACGCCTGAAGATATTTTTTTTTTAACTTTAGATTTTTTTTTCTCAGCCATCTTATCCTTTTGTAACTTTTTTCTTTCCTGCTATTGCAACTGCTTTACCTTTTCTGGTCCTAGCATTTGTGTGTGTTCTTTGACCTCTAACAGGCAATTTTTTTCTGTGTCTAAGACCTCTGTAGCAACCTAAATCATTTAATCTTTTTATATCTAAAGATATTTTTCTTCTTAAGTCGCCCTCGACGGAATAATCTTTATCAATTAAATCTCTAATCTTGTTTACTTCTTCTTCATTTAATTCGCTAACCCGCTTGGAAATATCTATTGAAGCATTGTTACATATATCTAAAGCAAACTTTCTCCCTATACCAAAAATATAAGTTAGAGCGATATTTACCTTTTTATTGGTAGGAATGTTAACACCTGATATTCTAGCCATAAAGATATCCAAAAAATATGAATGAGGGTGAATACATGACAATTATACAAGTAGTCAAGAAGAGATGTGTAGAATTTTGGCTGTTTTTCATGATTTTTTTAAAATTTGTTTAATATTTTGAGTAATTTCTTCAATTTCTAAAGATCCATCTATTTCGTAGAAGATACTCTTATATTTATCTTTGTAAAAGTTAGACACCTTTTGTGTAGAATTTAGATATTCATTATATCTAGTTTCAATAACATCAATATTATCATCTTCTCTGCTTTCTTCTGAAGATCTTTTTAATATTCTATTTTTTATAATTTCAAAATTTATTTGAATATTAAAAATAAAATTTATAAAGCCAGATTTTTCAGACATAAAATTATTAAGAAATTCTGACTGATGTAAGGTTCTTGGATAACCATCTAAAATAAATCCTTTAGTAAATTCTTTATCAAGTCTTGAAGATACGATTGAATTCAAGATATCATCAGAAACTAAATTACCTGAAGCCATAATTTTTTTTAATTCATTAGCTAAATTATCATTTTCTAATAATTTTTTTCTCAATATATCTCCTGTTGAAAGATGTGATATGTTTAAGTATTCAGATATTATTTTTGCTTGTGTACCTTTACCTGCTCCAGGTGGGCCAAAAAAAATTATGTTACTCAATTTATCTTCTGCCTTTTAATTTTGTTTTTTTAAGCAGACCTTCATATTGATGTTGAAACAAATGTGACTGAACCTGTGTTATAAAGTCAATCATCACAACTACGACTATAAGTAGAGCAGTGCCTCCTAAATAAAAAGGTATAGAGGTTCTAGATAATAAAAATTCAGGCAGTAATGCGACAAAAGTTAAATAAATTGTTCCAATAGTTGTCAATCTAATTAATACAAATTCAATGTAAGCAGCAGTATTATCACCTGGTCTTATTCCAGGAATGAAGCCGCCGTATTTTCTTAGATTTTCAGCTTGTTCATCAGGATTAAAAACAATAGAAGTATAAAAAAAACCAAAAAATATGATCATAGCAGCATAAAATGCCAAGTAGAGAGGTTGACCTCTACCAAGATAACTGGAGATTAAAATGAATATATCACTGGAAGAACCAGCTCCAAAACCAGACATTGTATTTGGAAGAAGTAAAATTGAGGAAGCAAAAATAACTGGAATCACTCCTGCAGTATTAATTTTTAATGGTAAATGAGAACTTTGACCTCCATAGATTTTGTTGCCTACTTGTCTTTTTGGATATTGCACAGGAAGTCTTCTCTGAGCTTTTTCAACAAAAACTATAAAAATTATTAATAATAATATAAGTATTAGTATTCCTAATATAAATGCAATACTCAGCTCGCCTGTTCTCCCTAATTGAAGAGTACTTACTAATGCACTAGGTAAGTTAGCAATTATACCTGCTGTAATAATTAAAGAAATACCATTTCCAACACCTCTTGATGAAATCTGCTCACCCAACCACATCAAAAAGACAGTTCCACCAACTAATGTTATTACTGTTGTAAGTCTAAAAAATAAACCAGGATCAAAAACTATATTTCCATATGTCGTCTGCATAGACTCTAAACCAATTGATACACCATATCCTTGAACAGCAGCAATAACTACTGTTGTATATCTAGTATATTGAAGTAATTGTCTCCTGCCTTTAGTACCTTGTTCTTTAAGAGCTTTAAGATGAGGAATAGCTGATTGCATTAATGTCATAATGATTGAAGAAGATATGTATGGCATAACGCCTAGTGCAAAAATTCCCATTCTTCCTAATGCTCCACCAGAGAAAGTGTCAAAAATACCTAAAATACCTGAGGATTGCTGTTCAAAAAATTGCTGTAAAGCAAGAGGGTTAATTCCAGGAATTGGTAAAAATGTACCTAATCTAAAAACAATTAATGCGCCCAAAGTAAAAAGAAGTCTTTGTCTTAATTCTGTAGCCTTTCCTAAAGCCCCAAAATTTAAATTATTTGCTAATCTATCTGCTGTTGAAGCCATTATTTCTTAGTGAGTTTAATCTTTCCACCAAATTTCTCTACAGCCTCTATTGCTTTTTTTGAAGCATAGGATACTTGTAAATTAATTGGTTTTTCTATTTCTCCTACATTGAGAAGTTTTAAATTACCTTTAGATCTTTTAAGTATTTTTTTATCAAAAAGTTCGTTTTCACTAATTTGTTCAGGGTTAATGTTGTACTTTTCAATAATTTGTTTGATCATCTTAAAACTTATATTTTGGATTTTTAATTTAAAAGGATTTTTAAAACCTCTTTTAGGCAATCTTCTATACAATGGCATTTGACCACCCTCAAAACCATTGATTGATACTCCAGATCTTGACTTTTGACCTTTTACACCTCTTCCTGAAGTTTTTCCAAGACCAGATCCTGAGCCTCTACCCCTTCTTTTGTTTTTTTTATTTGAGGTTAGTGATGATTTTAATTCGTTAATTTTCATATTTAATTAATTTTTTTATTAATTTCATTAATTTTTTTTGATCTTTTTGCTGCTACTGATTTTGGAGACTCAGACATTTTAAATGCATTTAGTGTGGCTTTTAACATATTATGCGGGTTGGATGTACCAGTAGATTTTGCAACAACATCTTTGATACCAAGAGATTCAAATAGGGCTCTCATCGGCCCACCAGCAATAATTCCTGTTCCAGGCGCTGCGGCTCGAAGTATTACCTTTCCTGCTCCAAAACGGCCAACAGTGTCATGGTGAATTGTTCTGTTTTCTTTTAAGTGTACTCTAATCATTTTACTCTTTGCATTTTCAGTTGCTTTTCTTACTGCTTCAGGAACCTCTTTTGCTTTACCTGTTCCTATACCTACACGTCCTTTATTATCTCCAACAATCATAATTGCTGCGAAACCAAACCTTCTACCACCTTTTACAACTTTAGCGACTCTATTTATTGATACTAAATGTTCACTTAAATCATTTTTATCATTTTCAAACATAATTTCCTCTAAAAATTTAGACCTTCTACCCTTGCAGCATCTGCTAGTATTTTTATTAAACCATGATATTTATATTTCCCTCTATCAAATGCTACTTTATTAATTCCTTTTGATAAAATTTTTTTTGCAATAGTCTTTCCAATTATTTCTGCAGTTTCTTTTCTAGAAAGATTCATTTCTTTTATTGTTTGCTCGAGAGAAGATGAGCTAGCAAGTGTTATTCCCTTGGTATCATCAATAAGTTGAGCATAAATATGATTATTAGATCTAAATACACTCAGTCTATTTCTGCTAGATACTTTTTTACTTTTGTATCTTACTCTTTGTTTTCTATCTAACATAGTTTATTTCTTTTTACCTTCTTTTCTAAAAATATATTCATCTAAATATTTTATACCTTTACCCTTGAAAGGCTCTGGCTTTCTAAATGAACGAATTTTTGCAGCTGCTGCACCTAATTTTTCTTTATTAATACTTGTAAGCTTAATTAAATTTTGTTTTGGACACTCAATTTTTACATCAGTCGGAATTTCAAAATTTATATCGTGACTATACCCAAGCTCTAGTTTTAGTTTTGAGCCTGAAACACTCGCTCTATATCCAGTTCCATTTAATTCTAATGTTTTACTAAAACCATCAGTTACACCATTTATTGAATTTGAAATTAGAGAACGTGTAGTCCCCCAATTTGGATCTTTATTATTATCACTTAATGGAACAACATGAACCTCTTCCTCTTTTATATTGATGTTAAATTTAGAATTTACAGGAATTTCAATCTTTCCTAGTTTGCCTTTTACAGAGAAAATTCCCTCATTAAAGCTGCACTCAATATCTTTTGTTATTTTAATTGGATTTTTAGCTATTCTTGACATTAAAATACCTCACATAAAACTTCGCCGCCAACATTGTTTTTTTTAGCTTCTTGATCTGACATTACACCTTTAGGAGTTGAAAGAATTGATATGCCCAATCCTCCATATGGTCTACTTAACTCACTTATTTTAGAATATTTTCTAATGCCAGGTTTTGAAATTCTTTTTATTTTCTTTATTACCGGACTTCCATTAAAATATTTTAACTCAATTTTTATTGTATCAACTCCTTTTCTTTCCTCTACATCTTTAAAATCTCTAATATAGCCTTCATCTTTAAGTACATTTAATACATTCATATTTAACTTTGATTTTAGACAAATAGTTGATACTTTTTTTGCTTGATGAGCGTTTTTTATTCTTGCTAGCATATCCGAAAGTGAATCATTAAAAGCCATAATACTCTCCTACCAACTTGACTTAACAACACCTGGCAAATCACCGGACATTGATAGTTCTCTTAATTTAATACGCGATAAACCAAATTTTCTATAATTGCCTCTTGGCCTACCAGTAACTTCACATCTATTTCTATGTCTAATTGCAGAACCATTTCTAGGAAGTTCATTTAACTTATTTTGATAAGAAATTCTTTCCTCTAATGAAATATTTTTGTTCTTGATTTTAGACTTAAGAGCTTCACGTTGTGTCTTAAATTTTTTTATAAGTTTTTGTCTAAATAAGTTTTTTTGTATTGAACTTAGTTTTGCCATTTTACTCCTTAATTTACCTGTTTATCTGTAAAGGGCATATTGAAACTTTTTAATAGTTCTATAGCCTCTTCATTATTTTTTGCTGAAGTACAAATAGTAATGTCCATACCGGTTGTCTTTACGACTTTATCAAAGTTAATTTCAGGAAATATTACATGTTCCTTTATTCCCATTGAAAAATTACCATTGCCATCAAAACTTTTTGAATTTAAACCTCTAAAATCTCTTATTCTTGGTATGGCTATATTAACCAATCTATCAAGAAACTCGTACATTATTTTGTTTCTTAAGGTTACTTTAACACCTAGATGCATACCTTCGCGAATTTTAAAACCTGAAATTGCTTTTCTGGATTTTGTTTTGACAGCTTTTTGTCCAGAAATTAGGGTCAAATCTTCAAGAGCTTTATCAATTAATTTTGAGTCATCCTTTCCCTCACCAATACCCATATTTAAAATTATCTTTTTAATTTTAGGAACTTCAAAAATATTTTTAAGTCCAAGTTTAGATTGTAGATCTTTTTTTATTTGATTGTTATATTGCTCTAGTAGTCTACTCATTTAAATTTCCTTGCCCGATGATTTGTTAATTCGTACTTTTTTATTATTATTAATTTTAAATCCAACTTTAATACCTTTATTTTGATCTCGATCAAAAAATGAAAGATTTGAAATATGAATAGGCATTTCTTTATCAATAATCCCACCTGGTTGGTTATTGTCGGGCTTTTGATTCTTTTTAACTCTATTTATTTCTGATACTATAGCTTTCATTTGCTTTGGAAGCATCTTAACTATTTTTCCAGTTTTTCCTTTATCTTTACCAGTAAGGACAATAACTTCATCACCTTTTTTTAATTTGAATTTTTCAACCATTATAATACCTCAGGTGCTAAACTTATAATCTTCATAAATTTTTTACTTCTTAGCTCTCTTGTTACAGGTCCAAATATTCTTGTTGCTATTGGTTCTTCCTGTTTATCTAACAAAACAGCTGAATTTTTATCAAATCTAATTGAAGAACCATCAGATCTTTTGAAATCCTTAGAAGTTCTAACAATTACAGCTTTATAAACATCACCTTTTTTAACTTTTGCTCGTGGAAGTGCGTCTTTAATTGAAACTACTATAATATCTCCAATTGAAGCAGATCTTCTTTTTGACCCGCCCAAAACTTTAATACACTGAATTTTTCTTGCTCCAGAATTATCCGCTACAAAAAGTTTAGACTGCATTTGAATCATGATTTTACTCCTGTATTAGGGATTACCTTCCATTTTTTTAGTTTTGATATCGGTTTTGATTCAATTATAGAAACTGAATCACCAACATTAAATTCATTGTTTTCATCATGAGCATGGTATTTTTTTGATTGTCTAATAATTTTTTTGTAAAGTTTGTGTTTTATTCTTCTTGTAACATCGACAGTTATAGTCTTATTTGAGTTAGATGATATTACAACTCCAGATAAGATTCTTTTAGGCATTTTTTTCTCCACTCTCATTTGATAATTTTGTTTTTAATCTGGCAATCTGTTTTTTTGCATTTTTTATTTGGGATGTTTTTTCGAGTTGACCAGAGAATTTTTGAAAATTTAAGTTTAGCAAAGTTTTCTTTAAATTCAAAATTTCATCTTGAACTTTTTTGTTTTCAATATTTGTTTTTTTACTCATTAAATATTTCTCTCAACAAACTTACATTTAATTGGCAATTTTGCAGCAGCTAAGGTCATAGCTTTTTTTGCATCTTTAACGTCAACACCATCAACCTCAAACATAATTCTTCCTGGCTTAACCCTACAGGCCCAATACTCTATAGATCCTTTTCCTTTACCCATTCTAACTTCAGCAGGTTTCTTAGAAACTGGAACATCAGGAAATATCCTAATCCACATTCTGCCAGCTCTTTTTAAATATCTAGTTATTGCTTTTCTTGCAGCTTCAATTTGTCTTGAAGTTACTCTTTCTGGTTCCATCGCTTTTAATCCAAAACTTCCATAATTAAGTGAGAAATTACCCTTAGCATTTCCATGTATTCTACCTTTAAATTGTTTTCTGAACTTAGTTTTTTTCGGGGATAACATGTTCATTATCTAACACTCCCTTGATCAATTTGTTTTTTTTCACTCGCATATGGGTCTTTTAATAATATCTCACCTTTATTTATCCAAACTTTGATTCCACAGATACCATATGTTGTTTCAGCTTCTGCTGTTGAGTAGTCAATATCACCTCTTAAAGTATGCAAAGGGACACTACCTTCATGATACTTCTCAGTTCTCGCAATTTCTGCGCCACCTAATCTTCCGCTACAAACAACTTTAACACCTTTTGCACCTAGTCTCATTGCAGATTGAACTGCTTTCTTCATTGCTCTTCTAAATGAGATTCTTTTTTCAAGCTGTGAAGCTATATTTTCTGCTACTAACTTTGCCTCAACTTCAGGCTTCCTAACCTCTTTAATATCTAAAAACACCTCAAGATTTGACATATTTGATAAATCTTTTTTTAAAGTTTCAATATCAGCACCTTTTTTACCAATAATTATTCCTGGTCTTGAGCTATAAATTGATAATCTTAGTTTTTTTGCAGCACGTTCGATATTGATTTTGGATATACTTGCATTTTTTAACTTTTTTTCTACATAACTTTTGATTTTTAAATCTTGATGTAATAATTTTGTGTATTCATTCTTTGAAAACCATCTTGAAGACCAAGTTTTATTAATACCAAGTCTAATACCGTAAGGATTAACTTTTTGTCCCATTATTTATTATCCTTTTTTGTTTTAGTTCTTTCTTCCACAACAATTGTCACCTTACTAAATGGTTTAATTATTGAAGCCGCTCTACCTTTTGCTCTAGGTCTCCATCTTTTCATTCTTAAACTTTTACCTACGTAAACTTCCTTAATAAAAAGTTTATCTATATCTAATTGTTTGTTATTTTCAGCATTTGCAATTGCAGCATTCAAGACTTTGAGAATTACTCTAGAAATTCTCTTTGAAGAAAATTGTAATTGATTAATAGCTGAGCTTGCTTTCATGTTAACTATACTATTAACTAATAAGGATAACTTTGTAGGACTAATTCTTACCATGTTATCTTTTGCAATCGCTGTAAAATTTTGGTTCATTTTTGTTCTGCTTTTTTATCGGCAGCTGTGTGCCCCTTAAATGTTCTTGTTGGAGAAAATTCTCCGAGTTTGTGTCCAACCATTTGTTCATTTACTGTAACAGGAACAAATTTTTGTCCGTTGTAAACACCAAATGTTAGACCTACAAATTGTGGAAGTATTGTCGATCTTCTTGACCATGTTTTTAAAACTTCTTTTCTTCCAGATTGAGATAATTTTTCCGCTTTTTTGATTAAGCTATTATCAACAAAAGGCCCTTTCCATATAGATCTTGTCATTATTTCTTTTTCCTCTTAATTATGAAAATATCTGTTTTTCTGTTATTTCTTGTTTTTTTACCTTTAGTAGCTACTCCCCATGGTGTAACAGGGTCTCTTCCTCCAGAGGTTCTACCTTCACCACCTCCATGAGGATGATCCACGGGATTCATTACAACTCCTCTAACTTTAGGTCTGAAACCCAAATATCTTTTTCTACCAGCTTTGCCTAACTTTACATTCTTTTGATCAGAATTAGAAACCTCACCTATAGTAGCCTTACAATTTTTATTAATATGTCTTATTTCGCCGGAAATTAATTTGATTTGTACATATGGTTGTTCTTTTGATACTATTTGAGCAGACGCACCTGCTGATCTGATTAATTGTGCACCGGCACCAGGTTTAAGTTCTATATTATGAACATTCGTACCAACTGGTATATTATTAATTGGTAAACAATTTCCATTTTTTATAGCAACATTATCTCCGGAAATAATTTTTTCTCCAATTTTAATATTTTTAGGTGAAATAATATATCTATGTTCTCCATCCTCATATTTTAGTAGAGAAATAAATGCTGTTCTGTTAGGGTCATATTCATTTCTAATAACCTCTGCAACAACATCTATCTTTGATCGTTTAAAATCAATTAATCTGTATTTTCTTTTTACGCCACCGCCCATCCTTCTAGATGTAATTCTACCCTGATTATTTCTTCCACCAGTTGATTTAAATTTTTTAGTAAGAGATTTATGAGGTTTGTCTTTTGATAGTTCTTTTTTGGAAACTAATACTGTACCTCTTAATCCTGGTGTAATTGGCTTAAATTTAATTAGCATTTATTTAATCTCCAGTGAAGAATCAATAGTATTGCCTTCTTCCAACGTTACTATAGCTCTTTTAGTATCTTTTCTAAAGCCATATTGGCCCTTAAATGTTTTACCCTTCCCTCTTGTTATGGATGTATTAACTTTGTTTACTTTAACTTTGAAAATTTTTTCAATTGCGCTTTTAATTTCTATAGAATTTGAATCATTAGAAACAACAAATGAATATTGATTATACTGCTGTAAATTTGTAGATTTTTCAGTTGTTATAGGTTTTTTAATAATATTGTATGCTCTTTCTAGAGAAATATTTCTTTTTATATTTTTCATGAAAGCCTCTCAGTGATTTCATGTATTGATTTTTGATCAATAAATATTTTATCAAAAGTAATAAGATCTTTTACGTTAATGCCTTTTTGATTTAATATTGATATTCTTGGTATATTAGAAGACGCTAGTTTAAAATTATTATTTAAGCCTTTTTCAGAATAAATAAATAAAGCAGTTTCATAATCAAAATTTTTTAAATCTGAATATAAGTCTTTAGTTTTAAAACTTTTAAGTTCAAAAGTGTCAATTATAAAAATTTTATCGTGAATTGCTTTCACTGATAAAGCCGATTTAAGTGCCAATTTTTTTTCTTTTTTATTTAGATTAAATGAGTGATCTCTGTTAATGGGCCCCATAGAGACAGCTCCACCTCTAAAGTTTGGTGGTTTGTTACTTCCCTGTCTGGCGTTACCAGTTCCTTTTTGTGAGAAAGGTTTTTTACTACGACCACTTACTTCTGATCTCGATTTAGTTTTGTGCGAGCCTTGTCTTGATTTTGCATTTTGATATCTAATATACTGATGGATTAGATCAGGAAGTTTTTTTATACCAAAAATTGTGCTATCAAGGTCAATATCACCGACTGATTTATTCTTAAGATTTAAAATTGTTTTTTTCATTTAAGACCTTTTAATCGCATCCTTTAAAAAGATAACTGAATTTTTTTTTCCTGGAACTGATCCTTTAACAATCAAAATATTATTTATGTTATCAATTTCAATTATTTTTAAATTTTGTTTAGTTACTTTTTTGTGACCCATTCTTCCAGCCATTTTTTTTCCTTTAAAAACCCTACCTGGATCTTGGTTTTGACCTGTTGAACCATGAGACCGATGAGATATAGAAACACCATGTGAAGCTCTTAATCCACCAAAATTATGTCTTTTCATAACACCTGCAAACCCTTTACCGATTGAATAACTGCTTACATCAATAAATTGATCAACTTTAAAATGATCTACGTTAAGTTTTGTGCCAACATCTAAAATATTATCATTATCAACTTTAAATTCTTTTAGGATTTTTTTTGGTTTTATGTTTATTGAAGAAAATAATTTTCTTTGAGGTTTATTAACATTTGAAATATCTTTTTCTTTATCTATAGAAGCAATCTGAACTGCATTATATCCATCTTTTTCTCTTGTTTTAATATTAGATACTATGCACTCATCAACTTTTAGAATAGTTACATGAGTATTGGTTCCATCATTCTTATAATATGAACTATTTCCCATTTTAGTTGCTATTAGACCTGATCTTTGCATATTAAATTTTTATATCCACTTCTACACCTGCAGATAAATCTAACTTCATCAGTGCATCAACTGTTTGCGGTGTTGGATCAATAATGTCTAAAAGACGATTATGTGTCCTAATTTCTAACTGATCTCTGCTTTTTTTATCAATGTGTGGTGACTTGTTAACCGTGAAACGCTCAAATCTTGTAGGAAGAGGAATTGGTCCTTTAACTTTAGCTCCAGTTCTTTTAGCTGTATTGATAATATCTAAAGTACTTGAATCTAATAGTGAATTATCAAATCCTCTTAATCTAATTCTTATGTTCTGATTATCCATTATGCTAATTTTGCCTTTACTTCTTCTGCAACATTAGAAGGAACTTCTTCATAATGATCAAATTGCATTGTATAGTTGGCTCTTCCTTGAGATAAGGATCTTAGATTATTTACATAACCAAACATATTTGCTAGCGGTACCATTGCATCCACAACATTCGCATTACCTCTGGTTGACATTTCTTGAACCTGGCCTCTTCTACTATTAAGATCACCAATAACATCACCCATATACTCTTCTGGTGTTACAACTTCAACTTTCATCATAGGCTCAAGTAGTACTGGTTTTGCCTTAGAAATGCCTTCTCTAAATGCTGCTCTTGCAGCTATTTCAAAGGCTAGAACACTTGAGTCAACATCGTGATATGCTCCATCGTATAAAGTTGCCTTAAAATCTATACAAGGAAAACCTGCAATAACTCCTGTTTGTTGTTGAGCAATCAAGCCTTTCTCTACACCAGGTATATGTTCGGTCGGTATATTACCGCCCTTTATTTGATTTATAAACTCATATCCACTTCCTGGATCACCTGGTTCAAATTTTATTTTTACTCTAGCAAACTGGCCTGCACCACCAGATTGTTTTTTATGTGTATAATCAACATCATATGAATTTGAAATAGTTTCTCTGTACGCAACCTGAGGAGCACCAACATTTGCTTCTACTTTAAATTCTCTCTTCATTCTATCAACAAGTATTTCTAAATGCAGTTCGCCCATTCCCTTTATAATAGTTTGTCCACTTTCATGATCAGTTGTTACTCTAAAGCTAGGATCTTCTTGCGCAAGCCTACCCAGTGCTTGACCCATTTTTTCATGATCAACTTTTGTTTTTGGTTCAACAGCTACTTCAATAACTGGATCAGGAAAATCCATTTTTTCTAGTACAATTGGTTTATCTGATGAGCATAAAGTTTCTCCAGTTGTGACATCTTTTAAACCTACTAAAGCCACTATATCACCTGCATTAGCAGTCTTTATTTCTTCCCTGTTGTTTGCATGCATTAATAACATTCTACCTATATTTTCTTTTTTGCCAGAGTTAGAATTTAAAACTGAATCTTTTGTATTAATTGTTCCAGAGTAGATTCTAGCAAATGTTAAACTACCTACAAAAGGATCAGTCATTATTTTAAAAGCTAGAGCACTAAATGGTTCATTATCTTCACACTTTCTTGTTAATTCTTTAGTATCATCATTTACATCAACACCTTTAACATTAGCAACATCAGTAGGAGATGGCATGTAATCAATTACGGCGTCTAGAAGAGGTTGAACACCTTTATTTTTAAAAGCTGACCCTGTTAGAACTGGCACAAATGAACCTTTTAAAGTTCCTTTTCTAATACATGATTTTAATTCTTCAATAGAAGGCTCATTACCTTCAAGATATTTTTCCATTATTGTATCATCTTCTTCAACAGCCTTTTCAATTAATTTTAAACGGTATTCTTCAGATTGATCCTTAAGGTCATCGGGTATATCAACGATATCAAACTTTGCTCCTAGGCTTTCATCATGCCAGATAATGGCTTTGTTTGAGACTAAATCAACAACTCCCTTTAAACTACTTTCAATACCTATTGGAAGTTGTGTAACAAGAGGATAAGAGCCTAAACGCTCAGAAATCATATCGACACACATAAAGAAATTTGCCCCTGTTCTATCTAATTTATTAACAAAACACATTCTAGGGACTTTATATTTGTCAGCCTGTCTCCAAACAGTTTCTGATTGTGGTTCAACACCTGCAACGCCATCAAATACTGCTACTGCTCCATCTAAAACTTTTAATGATCTTTCAACTTCAATTGTAAAATCTACATGCCCTGGTGTATCTATAATGTTTATCCTATGATCATTCCAAAAACACGTTGTAGCAGCGGATGTAATTGTAATACCTCTTTCTTGCTCTTGTTCCATCCAATCCATAGTAGCGGCACCATCGTGCACTTCTCCAATTTTATGAGATTTACCAGTATAATATAAAATTCTTTCAGTAGTTGTGGTTTTTCCCGCATCAATATGAGCCATAATGCCTATATTTCTATATTTAGATAATTCATGAGATCTAGCCATGATTTATTACCACCTAAAATGTGAGAAAGCTCTGTTAGCATCTGCCATTTTATGAGTCTCTTCTCTTTTCTTTACTGCATTACCTTTGTTGTTAAATGCATCAATTATCTCATTAGCAACTCTTTCTCTCATTGTTTTTTCGTTTCTTTTTGTTGCAGAGTCAACAATCCATTTCATTGCTAATGTCTGTGCTCTTTTTGGTCTTACTTCCATTGGAACCTGGTATGTTGCCCCACCAACTCTTCTAGACCTAACCTCAAGTGCAGGTTTAACATTATTTAAAGCTTCATGAAAAAAATCAATTGGAGTTTTATCTGTTTTCTTTGAGACAATATCAAAAGCCCCATATACTATTCTTTCTGAAGTAGATTTTTTTCCATCCAACATTATTCTATTCATAAATTTAGCCAAAACCAAATCTTTGTATTTATGATCTGGTAAAATAGTTCTTTTTTCAGCAGCTCTTCTTCTTGACATGACTATTTCGGACGTTTTGCTCCATAAAGTGAGCGTCTTTGTTTTCTTGTTGAAACACCTTGTGTATCAAGAGTTCCTCTTAAAATATGATATCTTACTCCAGGAAGGTCTTTGACTCTTCCACCTCTAATTAAAACAACAGAATGTTCTTGAAGATTATGACCTTCTCCAGGAATATATGCTGAAACTTCCTGACCATTAGTCAGTTTTACTCTAGCTACTTTACGCAATGCCGAATTGGGTTTTTTTGGAGTTGTTGTATATACTCTCGTACAAACACCTCTTTTTTGAGGACTCTTGTCTAAAGCAGGAACTTTATTCCTTTTTTTAACAGCAGATCTACCTTTTCTAACAAGTTGGTTAATAGTTGGCATTTTGTCCTTTAGTTAAGTGTTTGGAAATTAATCCACGACCTTTAACAAATCGTAGGGGTCTTTATTAATTGATAGGGATAAAGTCAAGCAGATATAAGAGAAAATTACTAATTTTCTATATTTTCTGACTCATTATTGCTAATTACTTGGTTATCTCTTTCAATTGCAAGATTTTCGTAATCTGTTGTCATTTTACCAGTTCCAGCAGGTATTAATCTTCCAACGATCACATTCTCCTTTAAGCCATTTAACGGGTCAATTTTACCCAGTGTAGCAGCATCGGTTAATACTTTTGTCGTTTCTTGGAAAGATGCAGCGGAAATAAATGAGCCAGTTTGTAAACTAGCTTTAGTAATACCTAATAAAACAGGTTCAAATGTTATTTCTTTTTTGGCTTTTTCAATTAATATTTTGTTTAATCTGAGAGCATCTCTTCTTTGAATTTGCTCACCTGCAATTAAATTGGAATCTCCTGGATCTTTAATCAAAACTTTTTGAAGCATTTGTCTTGCTATTGTTTCGATATGTTTATCATTTATGTAAACACCCTGAAGTTTGTAAACTGATTGAACTTCCTTAACAAGATATCTGGCTAACTCTTCAACACCTAAAATTCTTAATATATCGTGAGGGACAGGAGTACCCTCTACTAGAATGTCTCCTTTCTTAACAAAATCTCCTTCTTGAACATTTAAGTATTTAGATCTTGGAATTAATAACTCAAAAGAATCTGTTTCGTCTAAAGATGTAATAATAACTCTTCTTTTATTCTTATAATCTTTACCAAAAGATATCTTACCATCGATTTCACACATTATTGCAGGATCTTTAGGTTTTCTTGCTTCAAATAGTTCAGCAACTCTAGGCAATCCTCCTGTTATATCTTTAGTTTTTGATGACTCCTTAGGAATTCTTGCAATAACTTGACCTGCTGAAACTTCTTGTCCATCCTCTACTCCAAGTATTGAATCAATTGACATAGGATAGTTTGATATATTTATCTCATCATCTTTTGAATCAGATGATTCATTTGTAATATTAATAGCTGGTTTAAAGTTTTTACTTTTTTGATTTTGACTCCAATCAATAACTACTTTACTAGATATTCCTGTAGTATCATCAATAGTTTCTCTAAAAGATATGCCTTGTTTTAAATCAACATATTTTACAAAACCATTTTTTTCGGCAATTATTGGTAAAGTATACGGATCCCATTCAGCCAATAATTGATTATTTTGAACTTTTTCTCCTTCATTTACAAGAAGCTTAGAACCAAAAGGAATATTTGATGAAAACTTATCAGAATTATCATCAATAATTTTTATTTTACCATTTCTACTTAAAACAATTTTATTTTTATATCTGTCTTCAATAATTTGGATATTTTCTAATTTAACATTTCCTGATATTGGAGAAGTTGCATTAGATTGTTCGACTGACGAGCTTGCTGCACCACCAATATGAAAAGTTCTCATTGTAAGTTGTGTTCCAGGTTCCCCAATAGATTGAGCTGCAATAATTCCAACTGCTTCTCCTATGTTGACTGGAGTTCCTCTAGCAAGATCTCTACCATAACATTTTGAGCAAATTCCATCATCTGTTTCACAAGTTAAGACTGATCTAATTTTAAGTGCTCTGATACCTAGTTTAGCAATTGAATCCAAATGTTTTTCAGAAATTATCTGACCGGCTCCAACAATAATGTTGTTATTTTCATCATTTATATCTTTGACAGGAGTTCTACCTAATATTCTTTCTGTAAGTGGTGATGTTATATTTCCAGACTCAACTATTTCCTCAACAATAACACCATTAGTTGTATTACAATCTTCTTCTCTGATAACGGCATCTTGAGCAACATCAACTAATCTACGTGTTAAATAACCACTGCTTGCAGTTTTTAATGCAGTATCAGCTAGACCTTTACGCGCTCCATGAGTTGAAGTAAAATATTCAAGAACAGATAAACCTTCTTTAAAGTTTGATTTAATTGGATTCTCAATGATCTCACCGGAAGGTTTAGCCATTAAACCTCTCATTCCTGAAAGTTGTTTTAATTGTGCAGCTGATCCCCTTGCACCAGAGTGGGCCATCATGTAAACAGAGTTGATTGGTTGATCATCTGAAGGCGAAGATATAACATCAAGCATTTTATCGGCAACTTTGTTTGTACATTCTGACCATGCATCCACTACTTTGTTGTATTTTTCACCTTGTGTTATTAGACCATCTTGGTATTGGTTTTCGTACTCTTGAACTTTTTCTTGAGTTGCGTTTAGAAGATTATCTTTATCAGATGGTATAATTAAATCATCTTTTCCAAAAGAAATACCTGCGATTGCGGCATACTTAAAACCTACTTGCATGATATGATCTGCAAATAAAACAGTCTCCTTTTGTCCACAAAACCTATAAACTGAGTCGATAATATTACTAACCTCTTTTTTGGTTAATATTTTGTTTATCATTTCATAGTTTATGTTTTTATTTTTTGGTAAAATATTTCCTAAAATCATTCTACCTGGAGTGGTTGTTACTTTTAAATTATCACCATCACTATTTATAACTCTGGCATTAATTTTAGTATGAAGACTTACATCGCCATTTTCTAATGCTTTTAATATTTCATTAAGATCTATGAAACTTCGACCTTCTCCAATTTGTTTTTCTCTCATTATTGATAAATAATAAATTCCTAAAATTATATCTTGAGAAGGAACGATAATTGGTTTGCCACTTGCTGGATGTAGAATGTTATTTGTACTCATCATTAGTACTCTTGCTTCAAGCTGAGCTTCGAGACTAAGAGGAACATGAACAGCCATTTGATCACCATCAAAGTCAGCATTAAATGCTGTACAAACCAATGGATGTAACTGGATTGATTTACCTTCGATTAAAATGGGTTCAAAAGCCTGTATACCTAATCTATGTAAAGTTGGCGCTCTATTTAAAAGAATAGGATGCTCCCTAATTACATCTTCTAAAATATCCCATACTCTAGGATCTTCTTTTTCAACTAATTTTTTTGCAGCTTTAATTGTGTTAGCCCATCCATAAATATCTAGTTTATGAAAAATAAATGGTTTAAAGAGTTCAAGTGCCATTTTTTTTGGGATCCCACACTGATGTAGTTTAAGATTAGGACCTACAACTATTACTGATCTACCTGAATAATCTACTCTTTTTCCAAGAAGATTTTGTCTAAATCTACCTTGTTTACCTTTTAACATGTCAGATAAAGATTTTAGAGGTCTTTTATTTGTAGAGGTTATAACCCTACCTCTTCTGCCATTATCAAATAGTGCGTCTACTGATTCCTGCAACATTCTTTTTTCATTTCTAATAATTATATCTGGCGCTCTAAGATCAATTAATCTTTTTAAACGATTATTTCTATTGATTACTCTTCTATAAAGATCATTTAGATCACTTGTTGCAAATCTTCCTCCATCCAAGGGCACTAAAGGCCTTAGCTCAGGAGGTATCACAGGTAAAACTCTTAAAATCATCCATTCAGGTTTATTTTTTGATGATAAAAATGATTCAATTAATTTTAATCTTTTTGTTATTTTCGTTTTTTTTAACTCTGATTTGGTTTCAGTAAGGTCAATTTTTAATTGATTATAATCTGTTTCTAAATCGATACTAATAAGCATTTGCTCAATTGCTTCAGCTCCAATTGCAGCACTAAAAGAGTCTTCTCCATACTCATCTTGATATTCAATATATTGCTCTTCTGAAATTATCTCACCTTTTTTAAGATCAGTCAGACCTGGTTCAACAACAATAAATTGTTCGAAATATAGAACTTTCTCAAGGTTTTTTATAGTCATATCTAACAAAGTAGCTATTCTGCTTGGTAAAGATTTCATGAACCATATGTGAGATACCGGAGCAGCTAATTCTATATGACCCATTCTATCTCTTCTAACTTTAGAAAGTGTCACCTCAACTCCACATTTTTCACAAATTATTCCTCTAAATTTCATTCTTTTATATTTACCACAAAGACACTCGTAGTCTTTTACAGGACCAAAGATTCTAGAGCAAAACAACCCATCTTTCTCTGGCTTAAATGTTCTATAATTTATAGTTTCAGGTTTTTTTATTTCTCCAAATGACCAGGATCTAATATCTTCGGGGCTTGCAATAGATATTTTAAGGCTGTTGAAATTTTGAACACCGAGATTTTGATTAAATATATTTGTTAGTTCTTTATTCATTTGATCCTATTAAATTAGTTAAGTTATTTTCTTTTAGATTTTCTTTAAAATCTAAATTTAAACCAAGAGATCTTAGTTCTTTTACCATAACATTGAAAGACTCAGGAGTACCTGATTCAAAATTGTTATCACCTTTAACAATTGATTCATAAACTTTAGTTCTGCCAGCAACATCGTCTGATTTAATTGTTAAAATTTCTTGAAGAGTATATGCAGCACCGTATGCCTCTAAGGCCCACACTTCCATTTCACCAAATCTTTGTCCTCCAAATTGTGCTTTTCCACCTAATGGTTGTTGAGTTACTAAGCTATAAGGACCAATGGATCTTGCATGAATTTTTTCGTCAACTAAATGATGAAGTTTCAACATATACATATACCCAACAGTAACAGGTCTTTCAAATTTTTTACCGGTTATACCATCATACAATGTTTCTTGACCAGTATTGGAAACACCGGATTTATATAACAAATCTGTTATATCTTTTTCTTTAGCACCATCAAATACTGGAGTCGCAAAAGGTATACCCTCTTTTAAATTATTCCCTAACTCAAGAATTTCATCATCATTCATATTTTTTATAACCTTTTGATGTTTTTCTGCAGTATAAATATCTAGGAGTTTCTCTCTTAAGTTATCAGTCTGACCTTCTGATTGAATTTTATTTAACATTTCATTAACTTGTCGACCTAATGATGCTGAAGCCCATCCTAAATGAGTTTCTAGAATTTGACCAATATTCATTCTACTAGGAACACCTAAAGGATTTAAAACAATATCTACTGGAGTTCCATCTTCAAGATATGGCATATCTTCAACAGGACAAATTTTGGAAATAACTCCTTTGTTACCGTGTCTACCAGCCATTTTATCCCCTGGTTGAAGTTTTCTTTTAACTGAAATAAAAACTTTAATTAATTTAAGAACGCCAGGAAGCAGTTCATCACCACTCTGAATTTTATCTATCTTATTTTCAAATTTCTGACTTATATTTCCAAGTTGATTTTCATAGTTTTTAACTAGAGAATCGATTTGATCAGTTCTTTTTTCATCTGAAATATTAATTTTTAATAAATCGTTTAGAGATAAGCTTTCTATTTCTTCATATTTGATATTAGAATTTTTTGTAAATCCTTGCAGACCCGATACAAAAATTTGGTTGCTTAATAGTTCTCTTAGGTGGTTACCAAAACTTTTTTCTAATATTTCTAGTTCATCATCTCTATCACGAGCAATTACTTCGATTTGATGATTTTCTATACTTATCGCTCTTTCATCTTTTTCTATTCCTCTTCTAGAAAAAACTCTTATTTCAACGATAGTTCCTTTAACACCTGGAGGAACTCTTAAGCTTGTATCTTTTACATCTGCAGCCTTTTCACCAAAAATTGCTCTTAAAAGTTTTTCTTCAGGAGTCATTGGAGATTCTCCTTTAGGAGTTACCTTACCTACTAAAATATCACCAGAATTTACCTCTGCACCAACATAAACAATACCTGTCTCATCTAAGTTAACAAGCATTTCTTCACTAGCATTTGGAATATCTCTAGTGATCTCTTCAGGTCCAAGTTTTGTGTCTCTTGACATAACTTCAAACTCTTCAACATGAATTGATGTAAACACATCATCTTGAACAACTTTTTCAGATATTAAGATAGAGTCTTCAAAGTTATATCCATTCCAAGGCATAAATGCGGCTAAAACATTTCTTCCTAATGCAAGCTCTCCTAAATCTGTTGCTGGACCATCAGCAATTACTTGATTTTTAGAGACTTTATCACCTACATTTACAAGAGGGCGTTGAGTTATACATGTATTTTGATTTGATCTTTGAAATTTTGCCAAATTATAAATGTCAATTTTATTTAACGATTTATCAGATTTATCAGTAATTCTAATTACTATTCTATTTGCATCAAGTTGATCAACTACACCTTCTCTTTTTGCAACAATGGTAGAGCCGCTATCATTAGCTACTGTGTATTCCATACCTGTACCGACAAGAGGGGCTTTAGGATTAATGAGTGGAACAGCTTGTCTCATCATATTGGATCCCATTAAAGCTCTATTGGCATCATCATTTTCTAAAAAAGGAATTAATGACGATGCTACTGATACCAATTGCTGTGGAGAAACATCCATCAGGTCAATTGCATCAACATCAGCATTAATAAATTCTCCATTTTTTCTACAACTAACAATTTGATTTACAAATTTTCCCTTCGAGTCAATATCTGCATTTGCCTGGGCAATTACAAAATCTTCTTCATCAATTGCACTTAAGTAAATTACTTTTTCTGTTACCTTACCTGAGCTGACTATTCTATAAGGTGTTTCAATAAAACCATATTTGTTTATTCTTGAATAAGACGCAAGACTGTTTATTAATCCAATGTTTGCTCCTTCAGGTGTTTCAATAGGACATATTCTTCCGTAGTGAGTTTGATGAACATCTCTAACTTCAAAACCTGCTCTTTCGCGATTAAGACCACCTGGACCTAATGCTGATACTCTTCTTTTATGTGTAATTTCACTTAATGGATTTGTTTGATCCATAAATTGGCTGAGTTGACTTAATCCAAAAAATTCTTTTATTGAAGATACCACTGGTTTTGCATTAACAACATCTTGGGGCATAATGTTATCAACTTCAAGGGAACTTAGTCTCTCTTTAATTGCTCTATCCATTTTTAAAAGACCAATACGATATTGGTTTTCTAATAGCTCACCAACTGATCTTACTCTTCTATTTGCTAAATGATCGATATCATCAATCTCACCTTTACCATCAATAAGATTATGCATATGTTTAACAACATCTAAAATATCATTTTTGTCTAGAACTCTTTGTTCAATTGAAGTGTTACTTTTAAATTTAGCATTTATTTTTAGTCTACCAACTGATGACAAATCATATCTATCTGCATTAAAAAAAAGATTATTGAATAGATTTTCTGCAGTTTCAATTGTAGGAGGTTCTCCAGGCCTTAAAATTTTGAAAACTTCAAATAATGCCTCTTCTCTAGATCTAGCTTTATCTAGCTGAAGAGTATTTCTTATGTAAGACCCTATTTCAATGTTATCAGTTTTTAATACATCAATCTTATTTATTTTATGTTCCTTAATAAAATCAATAAATAATTCATCTATTTCATATCCAGCTTCGAAGAAAATTTTACCTGTATTTTCATCTATAATATCTGAAGCCAAATAAAAACCCACAAGAGATTCTTCATTAATTGATATATTTAAAATATTCTTCTTTTTTAGATCATTAATTATCTTTTGATTTACTTTTGTTCCTTTACTAATAAGTAATTTACCGTTCTTAGAGTCAAGAAGATCATAATTCAAAATTTTAGCTTTAAAAAATGATAGATCGGGTTTGAAAGACCAACCAAATTCATTTTTTTTATAAGGAATATTTTGATAAAATAAAGATAGTATCTCCTCACCTGTCATACCAAGTATTCTTTTAGGATCAGGTTCTATTTTATTTTTCTCACATTCTTGAATGTATTCTTCAGATAATTTACTTAATAGACATTTAAATAATGTTGTTACAGGAAACTTTCTTTTTCTATCAATTCTTGCATGGATATTATTTTTTGCATCATGTTCAAAGTCTAACCAAGACCCTCTGTAAGGAATTATTCTAGCATTAAATAAATATTTACCACTAGTATGAGTCTTACCAAAATCGTGATCAAAGAAAACTCCAGGAGATCTATGCATTTGACTTACTACGACTCTCTCTGTGCCGTTTACTACAAAAGTTGCATTTTTAGTCATTAGAGGGATATCCCCCATATACACTTCCTGTTCCTTAATATCTCTCACTGACTTTGTACCAGCAATTTCATCTATATCCCAAATTATGAGTCTAAAATTTACTAAAAGAGGGGTGCCATATGTCATACCCCTTTGAGAGCACTCATCAACATCGTATTTTGGGATACCTAAATTATAACTTACATAATCTACAGTAGCTCTTTCTGTATAATCATTTATTGGAAAAACAGATTTAAATATTGAGTGAAGACCAGTATTTTCTCTTTTTTCTGGATCGATGTTTAGTTGCAAAAAACTATCAAAAGATCTTTTTTGAACCTCAACTAAGTTAGGTAGTGATGTAACTAGAGGGATTTTACCGAAAGATTTTCTTATTTTTTTGAAATTTATATGGTCTAAACTCACTTTATCTCCTTAATAATAATTAGCAATGTAGGCCTTTTTAAGACCTACATTTTGATTTATTTAAGTGTAACTTTTGCTCCAGCTGCCTCTAACGCTTTTTTCATTTCTTCAGCTTCTTCTTTTTTCACACCTTGTTTCAAAGGTTTAGGAGCTCCTTCTACAAGATCTTTCGCCTCTTTGAGACCTAATCCTGTAATAGTTCTTACTTCTTTGATAACAGCAATTTTATTTGATCCAGATTCTGTTAATTCTAAATCAAATTCTGTTTTTTCCTCAGCTGCTGCTTCTCCACCTCCTGCTGCAGGTGCTGCTGCTACTGCTACTGGTGCAGCTGCAGACACACCCCATTTATCTTCAAGCAACTTACTTAGTTCAGCTGCTTCCATAACAGTAAGGGAAGAGAGATCTTCAACAATTTTATTCAAATCAGCCATTTATTTCTCCTTATTTACCTAGTTCGACTCTTGTTTATTGCTACTATTTGAACTAATTAATCTTGCAATTTGTGCTCCAGGCTCAATCGTAATTGAAGCTATTTTTTGAGCAGGTGCAGATATTAATCCAATAATTTTTCCTCTTAACTCATCTAAAGAAGGTAATTTTGCAAGAAAATCAATTTTTTCTTTATCAATTTTCTCACCATTGTAACCTCCACCGATAATTTTAAACTTTTCAAATTTTTTCTCAAAACTAACTGCTACTTTTGCTGGTGCTACCGCATCATCAGAATAAGCAATTGCTGTTGGACCTTTAAAAAGCTCAGAAATGTCTTTAAATTGAGTTTCAGATATAGCAAGTTTTGTGAGTCTGTTCTTAGTTACTTTAAATTTTGCACCATTATCTCTCATTTCTTTTCTGAGTTGCTCTGTTTCATTAACTGTTAGCCCAGAATATTCAGCCACAATTACAGAAGTAGCATTTGAAAAGTCTTCTTTGAGATTACTTACAAAATCTTTTTTTTCAGAACGTTTCACGTCAACCTCGGTTTTAATTAGATCCAGAAGATCCAATATTAGCTAAAATTAGTTTGCCCACCAAACTAATTTAAAGCCTGTCAAGAAGCAAATCAATGACTCGCTTCAGTCTATGCAGGATATTAAGCTCAAAGCTCCTGCAGTCTTTGACAGGTGATGATCTAAGATCATCCTTTGGATTAATTAACGCAAGCTAGCTTGGTTAATATTTAATCCAACTCCCATAGTTGAAGCTATGGTAACCTTTTTTATAAAAGAACCCTTAACAGCATCGGGTTTACTTTTACTAACTGAAGAATAAAATGTTTTAATATTTTCTAACAAGTTTTCTTCACTAAAATCTAGTTTTCCAACACCAGCATGCACAATGCCAGATTTATCATTTTTGAATTTTACTTGACCTGATTTAGCATCTTTTACTGATTGAGAAATTTCATTAGTTACAGTGCCAAGTTTAGGATTCGGCATTAGTCCTTTTGGACCTAGTATTTTTGCTACTTTACCTAGTTTAGGCATCATATCTGGTGTTGCAATAAGAATATCAAATTCTATTTTTGATTTAGAAATTGTTTCAATCAAATCATCACTTCCAACTAAATCAGCACCATTACTTTTAGCATCGCCATGTTTATCGTCATTTGCAATTACTGCAACTTTAACTGATTTACCTGATCCATGAGGGAGATTCACAACTCCTTTAATATTTTGATCTGTTTTATTACTGTCAATCCCTAAATTAATAGAAATATCAATAGTCTCATTAAACTTTACATAAGATTTTTCTTTTAAAATTTTGATTGCTTCTAGTGGTTCGTAAACCTTTGTAATATCAAAATTATTTAACATTTGCTTTCTATTTTTTGTTATTTTCATTACCCCACTACCTCCATACCCATTGAAACAGCAGATCCTTTAACCATGTTCATTGCTCCTTTTAGATCAATAGCATTTAAATCTTGCATTTTTTCTTTGGCAATTTTTTCAATATCTTGAATTGAAACTTTACCAACAAGAGTTCTTCCTGGGGTTGAGTTGCCTTTTTTTATTTTCGCAGCTTTTTTTAGATAGTAACTCACAGGTGGTAATTTTGTAGTGAAATCAAAACTTCTATCCTTGTATGCAGTTATAATGACTGGAATTGGTGCGCCTTTTTCTAAATCTTTTGTTTTGTCATTAAATGCCTTACAAAAATCCATTATGTTAAGACCTCTTTGTCCAAGTGCTGGACCAACAGGAGGTGAAGGGTTGGCTCCTCCAGCAGGAATTTGTAATTTAATTAACCCTAAAATTTCTTTTGCCATAATTTATACCTTTTCTACCTGAGTATATTCTAAATCAACAGGTGTAGATCTTCCAAAAATTGAAACAGCAACCCTCAATCTTGCTTTATCTTCATCTATTTGTTCGATTTCTCCATTAAATGATGCAAAAGGCCCATCAATCACTTTTACTTGTTCCCCAATATCATACATTATCGCAGGTCTAGATTTTTCTACACCGTCAATAACTTGTTCTGATATTCTTTTTGCTTCAGCATTACTGATAGGAACAGGCTTACCTTTGTTACCTAAAAAGCCACTTAACTTTGGAGTTGTTTTAATAATATGCCAAGTATCATCATTTAAGATCATTTTAATAAGTATATAACCAGGAAATATTTTCCTTTCTGTATTAACTCTTACACCTCTTTTAACCTCAACAATGTTTTGAACTGGAACTGATATTTCTTCAATATGTTCTTTGACGCCAAGTTTTGTTGCTTGGTCCAGAATACTATCAGCAACTTTTTTTTCATAACCAGAGTAGGCATGAAGAACGTACCATCTTGCTTTATTCATTAAAAACCTGAACCTATTTCAATTATTTTTCTTATTGAAAAAGACCATATTTGATCAGTTAAAAGAAAAAATAATGAAAATAATATTATTAATAATATAACTAATGCAGAAGATATAAAAGTATCTCTTCTTTGAGGCCAAGTTACTTTTTGTAATTCTTGTCTAACTTGTCTTACAAAAAGAGCTGGTGATGTTTTCTTTTTTTCAATATTCATAATTTTATTTTTCTTGGCAGGAGTGGCAGGACTTGAACCCGCAGCCCCCGGTTTTGGAGACCGGTGCTCTACCAGTTGAGCTACACTCCTAGTAAGTATTGGCTAACTGATAGAACGGTCTCTAAAACTATTCAATAATTTCAGCAACAACTCCAGCGCCAACTGTTCTTCCACCTTCTCTAATTGCAAATTTTAACCCTTTATCCATTGCAATTGGAGATAATAGAGTAACTTCCATAGCAATATTATCACCAGGCATTACCATTTCAGTACCTTCTGGTAATTTAATAGTACCAGTTACATCAGTTGTTCTAAAGTAGAATTGGGGTCTATAGTTAGAAAAGAATGGGGTATGTCTTCCGCCCTCTTCTTTTTTTAAGACATATGCTTCTGCTTTGAATTTTGTGTGAGGTTTAATCGAACCAGGTTTTGCTAATACTTGACCACGTTCAACTTCTTCTCTTTTAGTTCCACGAAGAAGAACACCAACGTTATCTCCAGCCTCACCAGAGTCTAGAAGTTTTCTAAACATTTCTACTCCAGTACATGTAGTTTTTTGAGGCTCTCTTATTCCTAAGATTTCAATTTCCTCTCCAACTTTAACTTGACCTTGTTCAATTCTTCCAGTTACAACTGTACCTCTACCAGAAATTGAAAATACATCCTCAACTGGCATTAAGAAAGGCTGATCAACGGGTCGGCTAGGTTGTGGTATATGTTCATCAACTGCTTTCATTAATTCCATAATTGAATTTTTACCAATTTCATCGTCTCTACCTTCAAGCGCTGCTAAAGCTGAACCCTTAATGATTGGGATAGTATCACCTGGGAATTCATATGAAGTAAGAAGCTCTCTGATTTCCATTTCAACTAGATCAATTAGTTCTTTATCATCTACTTGATCAACTTTGTTCATGTATACAACAAGAGCAGGTACACCTACCTGTCTAGCTAAAAGTATGTGTTCTCTTGTTTGAGGCATTGGTCCGTCAGCAGCATTAACAACTAAGATACCACCATCCATTTGAGCTGCACCAGTAATCATGTTCTTAACATAATCTGCGTGTCCAGGACAATCTACGTGAGCATAATGTCTTGCTTCAGTTTCATATTCAACGTGTGCTGTAGATATTGTAATACCACGTTCCCTTTCTTCAGGTGCTTTGTCGATGTTTGCATAATCTGTAAATTCTGCTCCACCTGTTTCAGCTAATATTTTTGTAATAGCAGCTGTTAATGTTGTTTTACCATGGTCAACGTGACCAACTGTACCTATGTTACAATGCGGTTTATTTCTTTCGAATTTTGCTTTAGCCATTTTTTTACCCCAATAATATTTTGTTATGGAGCGGGTGAAGGGAATCGAACCCTCGTAGCCAGCTTGGAAGGCTGGAGCTTTACCACTAAGCTACACCCGCAACTAAACTGACTGCATCACACACTCACTTTAATGCTTTCATCCCATTACCTCCATAATGGTGGAGGGGGTAGGATTCGAACCTACGTACGCTCACGCGGGCGGATTTACAGTCCGCTGCCTTTAACCACTCGACCACCCCTCCGTTTGAAGAAATTGGCCAATACTAATAAATTAGTATATATGTCAATCTAAAACAGCAGCTTCACCTTTGCAAAATACGTATACTCGTAAAAGCAACGGCCTTTTAGACAAAAAATGCTATTTTGTACATATCTAGATTGTATTAATTAGACAAATCTGTGATATTAAATGATGACTAAGTTTAGAAATAATAAATCTAATAAAAATCAAGGAATTCATACAATTTTTGGTCAACATTCTGTTAAAGCAGCCCTACAAAATGATAAAAGAGAGCATATTGAACTAATTATTAGTAAAAATCAGACCAATTTTACCAAAAAATATGAATCTAAAATACAAAAAATTACCATTCTTCCTCAAAATGAATTTACAAGAATATTTGGAAATGAGAACACAACACAAGGAGTAGTTCTAAAAACAAAAGATTTTACAAGGCCAGGTTTAGAAGAATTTGTAAAAGTAGAAAGCAAGAAAGCAAAATCAGTAATATTAATTTTAGATCAAGTAACTGATCCTCAAAATATTGGTTCAATAATGAGATCATGTGCATTATTTGACTGTGCAGGAATTATAGTTGGCAAAGATAATTCACCAGAGTTGACTTCATCACTTTATAAATCAGCTTCTGGTGCTGCTGAGATTGTAAATTATATTAGAGTGACAAATATAAGAAGAGCTATTTCTTTTCTGAAAAAAAATAATTATTGGATTTATGGCTTTGACAGTTCAAAAATTAATAATTCAAAATTAAATTTTTCTCAAAAATCAGTATTAGTTTTTGGCTCTGAAGGAAAAGGTATTAGAGAATTAGTAAAAAAAGAATGCGATGAAATAATACAAATAAACATAAAAAATAATTTAAAATATGAAATTGATAGTTTGAATGTTTCTAATGCAACATCGATTGCGTTATATCAGTTTTACTCAACGTAAATGTTATTAAGGTGGTGCCGCGTGTCGGAATCGAACTGACTACCTGATGATTACAAATCAACTGCTCTACCAAATGAGCTAACGCGGCATTAATTTTGCATTTATATTAAATTATAAATTCGACAAGAATTTTATAAACTAAATTCCAGGAATATATGGAACTCCATCACCCTTTACTCTTTCGTTTAATTCACTTAATGAAGAGCATGCTGTGATTGGACTAAATACAAGAAATAAAATTATTAATGTTTTTTTAATCATAAAATATTTATAACTTCTCAATTTTTGCTGCACAATATTTAAATTCAGGAATTTTTCCATATGGATCTAAAGCTGGATTAGTTAAAAGATTAGCGGCAGACTCATTATAACAAAATGGAATAAATATAACTCCATCAGGAATCGCCCTGTCTTGCCTTACTCTAATATCTATTGAGCCTCTTCTAGTTGTGACTTTTATTTTATCACCAGCTTTCATATTATTTTTAATTATATCTTTAGGTGATATTGAAACTGAAGGTTCCGGTTCAATGGCATCTAAATTTGATGCTTTTCTAGTCATAGCTCCAGTATGCCAATGCTCTAATTGCCTTCCTGTCGTTAGTATCATCGCAAATTCTTTATCAGGTACTTCATCTGGTGCAGTAACACTAGCTGGAACAAACTTACCTTTACCATTTTCATTTGGAAATTTATCACCAAAAACTATTTCATCTCCTGGTGTAGTTGGAGATTTACTTGGATAGGTTACAGAGTTTTCATTTTCTAATCTTTCCCAAGATATATTGTTTAATGAAGGCATTGTTAGTGACATTTCTTCATAAATTTCTTTAGGATGTTTATATTTCCAATTTAAACCCATTCTTTTTCCAAGTTCGTTAGTTATCCACCAATCTTCTTTTGCTTGACCTGGTGAGTCTAAAGCTTTTCTTCCCATTTGTACTTGTCTATTAGTGTTAGTAACTGTTCCATTTTTTTCAGGCCATGCTGAAGCTGGAAAAATAACATCAGCATATGTTGCTGTTTCAGTTAAAAAAATATCTTGAACTACTAAATGCTCTAACATTTGTAGAGCTTCTCTTGCATGATTAAGATCAGGATCAGACATTGCTGGATTTTCACCAAGTATATACATACCTTTAATTGTGTTCTCATGAATAGCATCCATAATTTCAACAACAGTTAGACCTTTTTTATCATCTAAAGAAGTGCTCCAGAGTTTTTCAAAAAAATCTTTATTATTATCTTTATCAACTAATTGATAATCAGGGTACATCATTGGTATAAGACCAGCATCCGACGCTCCCTGGACATTATTTTGTCCTCTTAAAGGATGTAAGCCAGATCCTCTTTTTCCGACATTTCCTGTCATTAAAGCTAGTGATATTAAACACCTAGCATTGTCAGTACCATGTGTATGTTGAGAAATGCCCATTCCCCAGAAAATAATTCCTTTATTTGTATTGGAATATAAGCGCGCTACTTCTCTTATTAATTCTGGATCAATACCTGTTTCGTTTTCCATTATATCAGGTGAGTAATTCATTAAATGTTTTCTTAATTTATCAAATCCCTCAGTTTGTTTTTTAATGTATTGAGAATTAAATAAATTTTCTTCAACAATAACATTCATAATTGAATTTAAGAGAGCAACATCAGATCCTGGTTTAAATTGTAACATATGAGTTGCATGTTTTTTTAAAGAATGACCTCTAGGATCCATAACAATTAATTTTGAACCTTTTTTTGCAGCATTTTTAAAAAAAGTTGCTGCTACTGGATGGTTTTCAGTCGGATTAGCACCAATGACTATTATCACATCAGAATGTTCAACTTCATAGAACGGAGCAGTAACAGCTCCAGAACCAATAGTTTCTAATAAAGCAGCTACAGATGACGCATGACAAAGCCTTGTGCAATGATCAACATTATTAGTATTAAAACCAGTTCGTATTAATTTTTGAAATAAATATGCTTCTTCATTTGAACATTTAGCTGATCCAAATCCCGCAAGATTACTTTTACTATTTCTTTGTTTTTTAAGTTTTAAAAATCCTTGTGCTGCATAATCTAAAGCTTCATCCCAAGATGCTTCTCTAAAATATTCGTGAATATTTGAAAAATTAATGCTTGGATGTAAGTCTTTTGCTTTGTCTTTAATTCTAATTAACGGCGTTGTAAGTCTTTCTGGATTATTTACATAATCAAAACCAAATCTTCCCTTTACACATAATCTATTCTTATTTGCGGGACCATCAACACCATTAACGTATTTAATTTTGTTATCTTTTACATTGTATTCTATCTGACAACCAACACCACAATAAGGACAAACGCTATCAATTTTTTTATCTACCTTACTATGACCAACACCATCTTTATCTACAATGGATGCTGGCATTAATGCTCCAGTAGGACAAGCCTGTACACATTCACCACATGCCACACATGTGCTATCACCCATTGGATCATCAAAATCGAATACAATTTTAGAATTTTCTCCTCGATATGCCATTCCGATGACATCATTTACCTGGACTTCTCTACATGCTCTTACACAAAGATTACATTGGATGCATGCATCTAGATTTACAGCCATGCTTGGATGAGAAATGTCTGCCTGACATGAAGTTTTTTTTGGAAATCTACTTTCTTTAACTTCAACTTTGTCTATCCATTTCCAAAAGTCAGAATTATTATCATGAGCAATTTCTTTTTTTGGCTGGTCTGCTAAAAGTAATTCAAAAACTAACTCTCTTGATTTTTTAGCCTTTTTTGAAGAAGTTTTTACTTTCATACTATCAGTTGGCTTTCTAATACAAGATGCTGCCAACACACGTTCTCCTTCAATTTCAACCATACATGCTCTACAATTTCCATCTGCTCTATAGCCAGGTTTATCGGAATAACATAAATGTGGGATTTCTGTTCCAAGTCTATTTGCAACTTGCCAAATAGTTTCATCAGCATTTGCTTCAACTAACTTTTCGTTTAAATAAAATTTTGTTTTCTCTTTAGTCATAAGTTATTTCATTGCTAAAATATTTTAAAACAGAATTTAATGGGTTTGTTGCAGCCTGTCCTAGACCACATATAGATGCTTGAGCCATAACTTCACTTAAATCTTTTAATTTTTCCTTGTTCCAATTTTTTTCTTGCATTAATTTTACAGTTTTCTCCGTACCGGAACGGCATGGTGTACATTGACCACAACTTTCCTCTTCGAAAAATTTTAGTAAATTAAGTGCAACATCTTTCATATTATCATGATCCGACAATACAACTACTGCCGCTGAACCTAAAAAACATCCGGCATCCATTAATTCTTTTGATCCATAATCAAGTGGAATATCATTCATAGTAGCGGGTAGGATACCACCTGATGCACCTCCTGGAAGATATCCTTTAAAAGTATGTCCATCTGCCATACCATCACAATACTTATCAATTAATTGTTGAATTGTTATACCGGCTGGAGCAACCTTTACTCCTGGGTTCTTTACTCTTCCAGATACTGAAAAACTATGAAAACCCTTATTCCCATTGGACCCCTTTTCAGCAAACCACTTTGCTCCTTTTTCAATTATATCTCTTACCCAAAAAAGAGTTTCTAAATTATTTGTTAAAGTAGGACATCCAAATAAACCAATTTCAGCCACATAAGGCGGTCTATGCCTTGGCAATCCTCTCTTGCCTTCAATACTTTCTATCATTGCTGACTCTTCTCCACAAATATAGGCTCCTGCCCCTCTTCTGACTATGAAAAAATCTTTTGGAATTATTTTTTCATCTTCCATTTTATTTATTTCATCAAGTAAAATTTTTATAACTGTTGGATATTCATCTCTCATATAAATATAAACTTTTTGAGCATTTATAAAATAGGATGCAATTAAAGCTCCTTCTAAAAATCTATGTGGATCACTTTCTAAATATGACCTATCTTTAAATGTTCCTGGCTCACCTTCATCACCATTAACAGCAACATATTTTTTACCATTGTAATTTGAAACAATTTCCCATTTTTTTCCTGTAGGAAATCCAGCACCACCCTTACCTTTCAATCCGCTTTCATTTAAAGAATCCAAAACTTGTTTTTTTGAGATAACACCATTTTTTATTTTGTTTGCAATTTCATAACCACCTTTTTTTTTATAAGAAGATAAATTTATATAATCTGGAATGAAGGGGTCAAAATTTTTTTCAACAATTGTTTTTTTAACTTTATCAAAATTAGCCACATCAACATAATTTTTTCCTACGCAAACAGTAGGAGCAACATTACATCTTCCCATGCATGGCCCAGGTACGACTTTTATATTTTTATTTTCTAATTTTTTTATTTCTTGAAGTAATTTGTGTGCGCCAAATAATTCACAAGTTAAACTTTCACAAACCCTGACAACATTCACTGGATTATAATCTTTACTATCTTTAACTATATTAAAGTGAGCATAAAAAGTTGCAACTTCATAAATTTCAGAAAGTGGTAAGTTAATAATAGTTGATAAAGCTACTAGATGTTTGTCGTACAAAACACCAAATTTATCCTGTAATATATGCAAATATTCTATTAATTCATCTCGCTTAAATATTAACCCTGAAAACAATTTAGAAACTTCATCTAAATATTTATCTTCGACTTGTCTTCCTTTTGGAGTCCAGCGTCTTTTCTTCTTTTTTAAAGAAGTTTCTGTTTGAGAAACAAATTTATCCATTCCAATTAATATTATACTATATATTAAGTATCAGAAAACTATGAAAGATTCAGTTGAAAATAAAGAATTAGTTCTTGATACTAGTGGTACAGAATGTCCTATACCAGTGCTTAAGGCTAGAAAACTTGCATCAGAATTAAACAAAGATACAATTATTAAAATTATTGCAACTGATCCTTTGGCTGAAGCAGACTTTGAACATTATTGTGATCAGTCTAACTATGAATATTTAAGTTGTGAAAAAATAAAAGATAAAATTGTAATTCGTTATAGATTTAAAATTAAAAATTAAAATAGACTTTCATAATTATAAAAATCAAAAATATCTCCTTTGTTTACTTGAGAAACATTTTCATCAATTTCAATTATACCATCAGAATAGGATATAGAACTAATCATACCAGAACCTTGTTTAGGAAATTTATTTGCAATATTTTTATTATTTATAGTTTCTTTATTTACACGTAACCACTCCATTCTTTTTGTTTTTTTCTTCATAGAAAAATTTGCTGTAATTTTACTTGATGATGGGAGCTTAAAATTTCCACCAGATAATTTTTCTATTAATGGTCTTACTAACATTGCATATAGTAATTGAACAGAAACTGGATTACCTGGTAAGCAGATTATGTAGCAATTATTTATTTTTCCAACTGCAATTGGTCTTCCTGGTTTTATTGCTGCTCTCCAAAAATATACCTTACCTAATTCAGATAAAACTTTAATTATATGATCTTCATCACCAACAGATGCACCTCCAGCAGTTATTATTACATTAAATTTTTTTGAAGTATTAAAGATTTTATTTTTAATAGATTTAAAATTATCTTTGAGATTTCCACAATATTTTTTTTCTATAAAATTCTTATGAAGTAAATTATATAAACTATAATAATTTGAATTATTGATTTCGGAATTTTTTAAATTTTTAGTTGGTTTTCGTAATTCATTACCACTTGTAAAGAAACCAATTTTAATTTTTTTAAATACTTTTATTTTACTAATACCGGTAGCAGCAATTAAATTTATATTTTGTTGATTTAATTTAGACCCCTTTTCCAATATTTTTTGGTTTTTTTTTATATCTTCACCCTTTAATCTATAATTATCTCCAAATTTTGGAATTTTAATTAAATGAATTTTATTTCCTTTCTTGTATGTATTTTCCTGCATAACTATAGTTGATGAATTCGTAGGCATTTTTGCGCCAGTAAAGATTCTGACTGCTTCACCTGGTTTTAATTTTATATTTTTGTTATCTCCAGCAGCAATTCGTCTATAACAAAAAAAATTTTTTTTTGTTTTTAAATCTGCTTTTAAAATAGCATAACCGTCTACAGCAGAATTATTAAAAGGAGGTAAATTTATTTTACTTTTAATATTTTCGTAAAGGAATCTACCCTCAGAATTTTCTAAATTAACTTTTTCAGAATTAAAAATTACAACCTTTTGTTTTTTAAATAAATTAACAATTTGTTTTTTGGTTAGAGGTGATTTATTCATTAAAATTCTCTCAAAATAAAATCAACTATATTATCAATTTCGTAATTCTTAAATATTCTCAAGTCAGTATTAAGTTTATTATTTGTAATAATAGCTTTTATATTTTTAATTTTGGTAAATAAGTAATTATCATTATCATTTTTAATTATTTCAATTTTTGGGTGATTTTCATTTTTAAACCCTTCCACTATTACAATATCAATTTCTGAAAGTTGATTAATTAATTCATCTAATGTTTTTTCTTTTGAATTGTTTAGTTCTGATATTTTAACCCATCGCTTCGATGAACTAACTATTACTTGAGAAGATCCCGCTAATCTATGCTTAAAGCTATCTGTATTTTCATGATCTATATCAAATTCGTGATGTGCATGTTTAATTGAAGCAACACGAAAATTATTAGAGCTAAGTTTATTTATAATTTTAGTTGCAATAGTCGTTTTCCCTGAATTCTTCCAACCAACAATTCCTACTATTTTCATTTAATAGATCTATTATTTAACAAATATACAAGAGAGTAAATAATTATTGTTATTGATATTAAAACTAAACCTAGTGCCATAGCGTATTCTAAATTTCCCATCCTAGTTTCTAAAGATATAGCAGTTGTCATTACTCTTGTATAATGATCAATATTACCACCCACAATCATAACTGCACCAACTTCTGAAATTGCTCTGCCAAAAGCAGATAATAATGTTGTTATTAATAAAAAATAACTATGGTTAAATAGAAGTTTTACAGAACCCCAAAAGGGAATATTTAAGGATCTTATCTGATCTTTAAATTCAAACCAATTTTTAGAAAATATCTCATGAGATAATGAAGCAATTATTGGAAAAATTATTATAGTTTGAGCAATAATCATCGCAGAGGGTGTGTATAGAAGCTGTAAGATACCTAAAGGTCCACCTGATGCAAAAATAAAATAAACAATTAAACCAACTACAACTGGAGGAATTCCCATCAATGAGTTTATAATTATTAAGATAATTTTTTTGAAATTAAAATTATAAATTGCAAAATAATACCCTACTATAAACCCTAATAATGATGCAATAAGTAGGGCGGTAAAACTTACAAATAATGATAAAAGTATAATGTCCCATAGTTCACTATCTAAAGTAATAATTAATAGTATGGAATTTGTGAAAATTTCTAATATGTTCATTTATATTATTAGTTTAATTACAACATATGGCAAAAAAAGAGAAATATTTAGTCTCACCTGATATTAATAATAAGTCCTTAATTACAAAACTAAATGGTTTTGATGAGAAAGGGAATAAAATAATTTCTAAAGTTATTAATGAAAAAGCTCTTACAATTTTTCTTAATAATCAAGAAATAGTAACACTAATGTCTATTAGTGATCACCCAAAATATCTTGCAGTTGGGTATTTATTAAATCAAAATATGCTTAAGAAAAATGACATAATTAGAAAAGTTGAAATTGATAAAGATTTAGGTGTGGTTGTTATACGAACAAAACGTAAAACAAATTATGAAAACAAATTAAGAAAGAAAATAACAACTAGTGGTTGTGCAATAGGTACAGTATTTGGAGATATCTATGCGGAAATAAAAAAATCAAAATTAAAATCTAAAAAGAAAATTAAACATAAATGGATTTATGAAATTTCAAAAAAAATTACATTAACACCGAGCTTATATTTAGAAACAGGAGCAATACATGGTTGTGCCATTATTCATAATAATAAACCATTGATTTATATGGAAGACGTAGGGAGGCATAATGCTGTCGATAAAATTGCTGGTTTTATGTTTTTAAAAAAAATTAGCTCTTCAAATAAAATTTTTTACACTACTGGAAGACTAACTAGTGAAATGGTTATTAAAACTATAAAAATGGGTATTCCAATATTAATTTCTAGATCAGGATTCACAGCATGGGGTGTAGAGCTGGCGAGAGGCTCGAATTTAACACTTATTGGAAGGGCAAAGGGAAAAAAATATTTAGCACTTTCTGGAGAACATAGAATTGACCATTAATAAGAAAAAAATTTTGTTTGCCATACTTGCTGGAGGTCAATCAAAAAGATTTGGAGGTGGATTTAAAGCTTTTGCTAAAATAAATGGAATTACAATCTTAGACAAAATAATAAACAAGCTTAAAAAATATAATAATGAAATAATAATAAATGCTAATGACTTAAAAAGTTTTAAGAAAATTAATTACCCAATAATTGAAGATAGATTCAAAGGTTTTGTGGGACCTTTAGCAGGAATTCACACATCAATGTTGTGGGCTAAAGAAAATTACACAAACAAAGAATGGATTTTTACTGTTCCAAGTGATACTCCATTTTTACCAGATAATCTTTTCGATAAGTTTTTAGAGGCATATGATGAAAATGTAAAAATATTGATTGCAAGATCAAATAGTAGACATCATCCTGTAATAGCAATGTGGCATATATCCTTAATAACTAGTTTAGAAAATGAGTTAATATTAAAAAATAGTAAAATAATGTTTTGGGTTAAAAAGCACAAATATAAATTTGTTGAATTCGACAAAAGCCAAGAAAAAAATTTTTTCAATGTTAATACTCAAGAAGAATGGAATACTGCAAAAAATATCTGAATTTGATATAAATATGTAAAAAATATTTTTTTTGTATAAAGAATATTTTAAATGGTAACCTCAATATATAAAATATTTCCAGGAATTATATTTTGTTTTATAATTGCTTATTCAGGCATATACCTAAGTGATTTGATTGGAAAAGAAATTTTAAATTTAAATAAAAGTCCAATATCACCAATAATGCTATCAATAATATTTGGTCTTTTGATAGGAAATATATTTCATATTAATAATTTTTTATTAGAAGGAATTAAGTTTTCTTTAAAATTTATTCTAAGATTAGGAATAATATGTCTTGGTATTAGACTAGGGCTTTTAGATATTTTTAAAGTTGGAATAGTTGGAATACCTCTAATTGTTGCTTGTATTATTATATCAATCTTAGTTGTAAATTATTTATGCAAGTTATTAAATGTTTCTTCAAAAATGGGATCATTAATTGCAGTTGGAACAAGTATTTGTGGAGCATCAGCAATTGTAGCAACTAGTCCTGCAATTAATGCTGATAAAGAGGAAGTTGCTTATGCCATAGCTAATATTACAATATTTGGAATAATTGCAATGTTCCTCTATCCATTTATGGCATATTATCTTTTTAGTGGAGATGAGTTAGCATCAGGATTATTTCTTGGAACTTCAATACATGAAACTGCTCAAGTTGCTGGGGCTGGATTGATATATGCGGAACAATTCAATTCACCAAAAACTATGGATATAGCGACAATTACAAAATTAGTAAGAAATGTCTGTATGATAATCGTCATTCCTACAATAAGCTATATGTATCTAAGAAATAATATTGGTGAAAATAATAGCAAACCATCAATAATATCTATGTTTCCAATTTTCATAATTGGTTTTATTCTTATGGGTCTTATAAGATCAATTGGAGATTATGGAATTCAAAATAGTAATTTAGCTTTTGAAATATTAACCAATAATAACTGGCAATTAATAATCAATATTATTAAATCTATTGCTGAGTATTCTTTAGCAATAGCAATGGCAGCTGTTGGCATAAGTACAAATTTAGTTTCTTTAAAAAGCTTAGGCATAAGACCATTTTATGTTGGTTTTTCTGCAGCTTGTTGTGTTGGAATTGTAAGTTATATCGGAATCATAATACTAAATAATTTTATATAATTTTCTAAAATAAATATAATTTGTACTTATCAAGTAATAATTATATAAAATTCATAAAAAAATATGTCAATTTATCTTCCAATAGCTGAAATGAACGTCAATATTTTTCTTATTATCTTTATTGGTATGAGTATAGGGATACTTTCAGGAATTTTTGGTGTTGGTGGTGGATTTTTAATGACACCACTATTAATTTTTTTAGGCATACCTCCAGTTGTAGCTGTTGGTTCTGAAGCTCCACACGTTTTAGCAACTTCAGTTTCAGGTTTTATTGCTCACTGGAGAAAAAGAAATGTTGATATAAAGATGGGTATATTCCTTTTAATAGGAGGCTTAATTGGCTCCACAGTTGGTGTAAATATTTTCAGTTATCTAAAAAACTTTGGGCAAATAGATTTAGTTATTCAGTTATTATTTCTTTTCTTTTTAGGTTTTATTGGTTTTAGTATGGCTTTTGAAAGCGCAAGAACTACAATAAAACACTATAGAGCAAGAAACACTAAAAGAACAAAACTGCATCAACATTCTTGGTTTCACGGACTTCCATTCAAAGTTCGCTTTCATAGATCAAAACTTTATATAAGTGCGATACCACCTGTACTGATAGGGTTCGCAGTTGGAGTAATGTCCGCAATGATGGGAGTTGGAGGAGGATTTATAATGATACCTGCAATGGTATACATACTTGGAATGCCAACAAGTATAGTAGTTGGGACATCTTTATTTCAAATCATTTTTGTTACCGCTAATGCAACATTCTTCCAATCCTATATAAATTATAATGTAGATATTGTGCTGTCTGCACTAATGATATTTGGAGGAGTAATTGGTGCACAAATTGGTGTAATTTTTGGGTCTAAATTAAAAGCAGAATATTTGAGAGGTATTTTGGCTATATTAGTACTGGGTGTCTGTGGTAAAATTTTTACAGATCTAGTTTTAAGGCCTAATGATTTATTTTCATTGGTAATGATATGATATCAATATTTAATTTTTCAATTAATTTATTGATCGTAGTTTGTCTCTTCATATATTTTATTTTTAGAACTATTGGTTTTAATCTGGAAAATATTGAATATTTTTTAATTCTAATAATTGTTATAAACTCATTTAACAAAATTTATATTTGGTCAAATTTCAGAGTATTTATTAAAAAAGATCTTAATAAAGTATTTAAAGACACATTATTTAATGATTCATTTGCAAAACTAAGTATAGTTATTTTATCCACTGTAATTCCAATTTATATGCTTATGCAAAAAGATATATTAGTGATTGATATATTGATTGAGAAAGCATCTTTTTTATTAGTATCAATTTTTGCATTAATTGGATTTTATTTAGAATTTTATATTTTAGAAGTGACAAAAATAGATGATTAAAAATTTATATATAAAGTTTGCTTTTAATCTAACGATTTTATTGACTGTAATTTTTTTTTATAACTTTCTTAATGCTGAAGAAATTTACTTTGACTTATCTGAGGATAGTATTGAATTAAAAACAGATTTTAATGGAAAAGAAATTATTATTTTTGGATTACTAAAAAATGATCATGAGACACTTTTGACAATAAAAGGGCCGCCATCAAAAATGAGAATACAAAAAAAAGAGAGGTATTTTGGAATATGGATAAATAATCAATACGTTACCTATAGTAACATTCCATCTTTATTCTTTTTATCCTCCTCAAAAGAAATTAACGAAATCTTGCCTGAATCGATATTAATTAATGAGGATCTAAGTTTTGAAAAAATTTTAAATAATAAGACTTTTAATCAAAATTTTATTTTCAAAAATGACCAAAAAAGTTGGAATGAAAATTTTGTTAGAATAAAAAAAGAACAATCATTTTATAAAAGTTTTAAAATGAAAAAGATCAAAGATAAATTATTTCAAACTAGCGTTTTTTTTCCAACAAATACAATACCAGGGATTTATAATGTTGATATTTACTATATAAGAAATAATACAATTATGAGTACTGATCAAAAAAATATAGTTATAAAAAAAACTGGTATAGGAAGTCAAATATTTGACTTTGCTAATGAAAATGCAGCTACATACGGAGTTTTTGTAATTATCTTTTCAATATTTTCAGGTTTTATTGCTGCTGCTTTATTTAGGAGAAGTAAATGAGTGATGATAGATATATTCTAGTTGTTGCAGATAATTCAGAAGAAATGAATACAGCTCTTGAATATGCTTGTGCAAGATCAAAAAAAACAGGAAGAAAGATTATAATTGCAACATTCATAGAGCCTTTGGATGTTCTAACAACCAAGGGTGTTACAGACATTATGAAAGAGGAAGCTAGAGAAGAAGCAGAAACAATTCTTAAAAAAGCTGCCTCATTTGTCCAAGAAAGAACAGGCGACTATCCTGCTCTCTCTTTAAGAGAGGGGGATACTATATCTGAATTAAAACAATTATTAGATGAGGAAAAAAATATTAATGTTCTTGTTTTAGCTGCCAATACTGATCCAAATAGTAAAAACCCTGGTCCAATAATAACTTCTCTGGTGAGTAATGAAATAACAAACCTAAGAATACCAATAATGATTGTCCCTGGAAATTTATCATTTGAACATATTGCGCAAATAACTTAAAAAAATGTCTAAAGAGATAGCTAAAATATTAGTTGATATAAAGTCTATTAATTTTTCGTTTGATAAATATTTTACTCTTACATCAGGGTTGGCTAGTCCTGTTTATGTTGATTGTAGAAAAATTATTTCTTTTACAAAAGAAAGAAATTTTATAATTGATAAAGCCATAGATTATTTAACTAAAAATAATATTCAGACAGAAATTATTGCTGGTGGCGAGACCGCTGGAATTCCCTATGCTGCTTTTATTTCTCAAAAATTAAATAAACAAATGATTTATATCAGAAAAAAAACAAAAGGTTTTGGAAAAAACAAACAAATTGAAGGTGAATTTGAAAATAATCAAAAAGCTCTTTTAGTTGAAGATCTAGCTACTGATGGAGGTAGTAAAATAATTTTTATTAACGCAATGCGTGAAGCAGGGTTAAAAGTTAAAGATATATTTGTAATATTCTATTATGATATTTTTAATTTCAAAGAATCAGAATTATTTAAATTAAATGTAAATATGCACTCACTGTGTACTTGGAAAGATATAATAAATTATATTGAAAGTGAAAAAATATATTCTGAAGATAAGGTTTCAAACTTAAAAGAATTTTTAGAAGATCCAGAAAAATGGAGAAGCAAGTATGCGTGAAATAGTTGTTGTCAGTGGAGGTTTTGACCCAATTCACAGTGGTCATATAAAATTAATTAAGGAAGCTGCCAAACATGGTGAAGTTATAGTTTTGCTAAATTCTGATTTATGGCTTCAAAAAAAGAAAGGTAAGGAATTTCTTCCTTTTATTGAAAGAACTATAATTATGAATGAGTTAAAAAATGTTATTGATGTTATAGAATTTGATGACGAAGATAAGACGTGCATCGATGGTCTTAAAAAAGTAAAAAATAAATATCCAAAATCAATTATTAAATTTGCAAATGGTGGTGATAGAAATAATAGTACAACACCAGAAACAATATTCTGTGAAAAAAACAATATACAGTTACTTTGGGGTATAGGTGGTGACAATAAATCAAATTCTAGTTCATGGATTTTACAAAAATGGAAAGAAGATAATTAAGGATATAATTTTCTTGTAACCCAACCATCATTTTCCATACGGAATTCAAGTCTGTCATGCAATCTGAATGGCATATCTTGCCAAAATTCAATTAATACAGGCGCTACTAAGTAACCATTCCAATGTAAAGGTCTTGGTATATCATTATCTGAAAATTTTTTTTCAAACTCTTCTACTCTTTTAGTTAATGTCGATCTATCATCTAGTTCTTCTGACTGTAATGAAGCCCAAGCTCCTATTCTACTTCCTAATGGCCTTGAATTATAATATTCATCAGCTTCAGCGTTTGAAATTTGAGAAACATTACCTTCTATTCTAATTTGTCTTTGAAGTGTTTTCCAATGAAAATTTAAAGCTACACTATCGTTGTTTTTAATTGCTCTACCTTTTTTACTATTTGAATTTGTGTAAAAAACAAACCCTTTATCATCATATGATTTAAGTAAAACAATTCGCGAGCTGGGTTTGCCATCAGAAGATATAGTAGCAAGGTTCATAGCATTTGGATCATTGATTTCACTTTTCTTTGCCTCTTCAAACCATTCTTGAAAAAGTTCAATTGGTTTTTTATCAGAATTTATTAATTTTTGGTTTGATTGCATATTATAGATATGAATATTATTTTATAAGTATATATATCTATATTTATAAAAAAACACTGATTTACAATATGTTGATGCAAAATAAAAAAGGTCTGATTATGGGAGTGGCAAATGACAGATCTATTGCTTGGGGTATTGCGAAAAAATTAGCAGAACAGGGTGCAGAAATTGCACTTACTTATCAAGGTGAAGCTCTTAAGAAAAGAGTTCAGCCACTTGCAGAAGAAATAGGATCTAACACTATTATTCCTTGTGATGTTTCAGACTCACAAAGTATGAATAACGTTTTTGAAACACTTAAAAATAAATGGGGTGAATTAGATTTTCTTGTTCATGGAATTGGTTTTTCCAACAAAGATGAATTAAGAGGTAAATATTACAATACATCTTCTGATAATTTTAAACAAACTATGCATATATCATGTTATTCTTTTACAGAGGCTTGTAGGCTAGCAGAACCTTTAATGAATAATGGTGGATCAATTTTAACTTTAACATATTATGGATCAGAACAAGTTATGCCTCATTATAATGTTATGGGAGTTGCAAAAGCAGCTTTAGAGGCAAGTGTTAGATATTTAGCAGTTGATTTGGGAGAAAAAAATATAAGAGTTAATGCTATTAGTGCTGGGCCAATTAAAACTTTGGCAGCATCAGGAATAGGTGATTTTAGATTTATTCTAAAATGGAACGAGCTTAATGCTCCACTTAAAAGAAATGTAAATCAGCAAGATGTTGGAAATTCTGCTTTGTATCTCTTAAGTGATCTTGGGAGTGCCGTTACTGGTGAGATACAACATGTCGATTGTGGCTATCATACTGTAGGAATGGTTGCAGTTGATGAGAGTGAAAGTGTTTCAGAATTATTAGGTGAATTTACAAATTCTAAAAAATGACTTCTAATTCAATAGGAAAAATCTTTAACTTTACCACATGGGGAGAAAGCCATGGCAAAGCTATTGGTTGTGTTGTCGATGGAGTGCCATCAAACATAAATTTAACTGAAAAAGATATTCAACCCTATTTAGATAAAAGAAAACCTGGTCAGTCAAAATTTACAACTCAAAGAAAAGAAGAGGATAAAGTTGAAATACTATCTGGAACTTTTGAGGGAAAAACAACAGGTCATCCTATTTCTCTAATTATCTACAATCAAGATCAGAGATCAAAAGATTATGGTGATATCAAAAGTAAATTTAGACCAGGTCATGCAGATTATACATATTGGAAAAAATATGGCATAAGAGATTATAGGGGTGGTGGTAGATCTAGTGCTAGAGAAACTGCAATGAGAGTAGCAGCAGGGGCAATAGCAAGAAAAATCATAAAAAATAAAATTAAAAATCAAGTTATAATAACAGGTGCATTAATTCAAATAGGTAATCATAAAATTAATTATGATAATTGGAATAATAATTTTATTCCAAAAAATAATTTTTGGAGTCCTGATAAAGAAATTATTAAAATATGGGAAAACGAAATACAAACTGCAAGAAAATCTGGTTCCTCTTTAGGTGCAATAATTGAAATTAGAGTGAAAGGTTTGCCAGCAGGATTAGGAGAACCTATTTATGAAAAAATAGACTCTGATATTGCTAAGGCATTGATGTCAATTAATGCTGTTAAGGGAGTAGAAATGGGAAATGGATTTAGCAGTGTTTATGAAACTGGAATTTCTAATGTTGATGAAATGAGAATAAAAAATAAAAAACCTTTATTTCTTTCAAATAATAATGGTGGAGTTCTTGGAGGTATTACAACGGGTCAAGAGTTAATTACTAGATTTGTAGTAAAACCTACAAGCTCAATATTATCCCCAAAAAAAACAATTAATACAAAATTAAAGGAAACAACAATATCTACTAAAGGTCGTCATGATCCATGTGTTGGTATAAGAGCTGTTCCTGTCGGTGAAGCAATGGTTGCCACAACTATAGCTGATCATTGTTTAAGATTTCTTTAAAATACTATAAATCAAAAATTCTTTATTTCCTTTTGGTCCAGTTATTGGACTTTCGACTAAACCTACAACTTCAGCCTTAATTGTTTTTTTAAACCAATTCGATATATCATTACATACTTGTTCATGAATCAATGGATTTTTCACAATACCTTTTTTCAAATTTATTTTATTAGTTTCAAATTGCGGCTTAATTAGTGAAATAATCTCAGCTTTACTTGATAAAAGCTTCAGGCTAGGTTCTATAACCTTTGTTAGACTAATGAAACTAACATCACAGACTACTAAATTAATTTTTTCATGAATTATTGAGTTATCTAAAAATTTAGCATTAAAATTTTCTATACTAATAATTTTTTTTTCTTTTTTTAATTTTTCATGAAGTTGATTTGTACCAACATCAATAGAATATATTTTTTTAGCATTTTTTTTTAAAAGAACTTCTGTGAATCCACCAGTTGATGAACCGATATCTAGACAAATTTTATTTTCAATATCAATCTTAAAATGATCAATCGCTTTGAGTAATTTGAATGCACCTCTTGATACCCATGGAGGATGTAGTTGTTTAATATTTATTTTTGAGTTTTCATTAAAACTGTTACCACTTTTGGTAATAATTTTATCGTTTACATAAACTTGACCAGCCATAATCATAGATTGTGCCTTTGATTTAGTATCAGCTAAGTTTCTATCCATTAAAAGCTGATCAAGTCTTATTTTTAGATTTTTACTCAAATTTGAAAATTACTTAAAATCTTCTTTTGTAACTTTATTGTTTTCTTGCTTAATTTTTTTAATTTGTCTTTCAATGCTTTTTAATTTTTCCTCACATGCTTTTTTTAAATTCATTCCTTCTTCGTAAAGTTTTACAGATTCTTCTAAATCAACTTCACCATTTTCTAATTTCTCTACAATAGACTCAAGTTTTTTTAAATTGTTTTCAAAATTATTATCTTTATTCATTAGATGTATCTATTTTTGTAATATTTGATGTTTCTATATCATATATTAAAGCATAAACTTTATCATTACTTTTTATTGTAAACAAAATCCGATTATTATCAATCATATCTATATCTGTAATTTTGTGCCCTTTTTCTAAATTTAAATTATATTCAATTAAATTTGTTTCTAAATTACTTTGTTTTTTTGTTGTTTTTATATACAAACCATAAACTAGAGCAAAAAAACAAATAACAATTAATATACCTAAAAATATTACAATAAATTTAAGAATTTTTTGAGACATGAACGAATTCTATAATCTTAAATTAACTATAAATAAACAATTAAGTTCACAAAGATTAGATAAAGTGCTCGTTTCAAAATTGGAAGGATATTCAAGAACACAAATTAAAACTTTAATATTAAATGGCAATGTATGTCTTGATGAAAAGGAAATAAAAGATCCATCTTACATAACTAAAGAAAATGAAAATTACTTTATAAATATTATCTTAAAGCAAGAAACAAAACATTCAGCTGAAAATATAGACTTAAACATTATTTTTGAAGATGAAGATTTAATTGTTATAAATAAACCTCCAAATTTAGTAATGCATCCAGCTCCTGGAAATGAAAGCGGCACTCTTGTGAATGCTCTTATGCATTACACTAATAATCAGCTAAGTAATTTAGATGATAATTCTAGACCAGGAATAGTCCATCGTTTAGATAAGGATACGAGTGGAATTCTTGTTGTTGCGAAAAATAATTATGTTCATATTAATTTAGCCAAACAATTTAAAGAACATACAATATCTCGTAGATATAAAGCAATAGTTTGGGGAACTCCTGATAATCAATCGATTGAAGGGTACATAGAGAGAAATAGAAAAAATAGAAAAAAAATGAGTTTAAATAATAAGGGTTTTGGAAAATATTCTAAAACCGATATTAAATTAGAAAAAACTTTTGGTATTGCTAGTTTAGTTGACTGTCTTTTACATACTGGAAGAACGCATCAAATTAGACTTCATTTAACTTCTAAAAATTCTCCAATCATCGGTGATAAGATTTATGGAAAAAGTAAAATTAATCAATTTGGAAAAGATAAAAATACATTTAATAAATTCATGATTTTAAAAAATTTTGAAAGACAAGCATTACATGCTTATCATCTTGGTTTTGATCATCCTACATCAAAAAAAAGGATGGATTTTGATATTGAAATTCCTGAAGATTTTAAGAATTTAATTGAATTATTGCTTAAATATTAAATTATATTTTATTTATGATATAGGCTTGTTATGAATTTACCAGTACTATCAAGTGAAGGAAATTTAGCAGTATACTTGCAGGAAATTAAAAAATTTCCGATGCTCACTGCTGAAGAGGAGTACATGTTAGCTAAACGTTATAAGGAACATGGAGACTCAGACGCTGCGCATAAACTAGTTACAAGTCACCTTCGATTAGTTGCCAAAATAGCAATGGGGTATAGAGGATATGGCTTACCTGTTACAGACTTAATTTCAGAGGGTAATGTTGGAATTATGCAAGCAGTTAAAAGATTTGATCCAGAAAAAGGTTTTAGATTAGCAACATATGCAATGTGGTGGATAAGAGCTCAAATACAAGAGTATGTTTTACATAGTTGGTCTTTAGTAAAAATTGGAACTACCGCAGCTCAGAAAAAACTTTTTTTTAATTTACGTAAAATTAAAAATCAACTAACCTCAATTGACTCAGGTAATTTGTCACCAGAAAATGTTAGAGAGATTGCAACTCGATTAGATGTAAAAGAAGGTGAAGTAATCGATATGGAAAATAGACTTTTTACATCAGATCAATCTTTAAATGTTAAACTTGGAGAAGAACATGATACTGAATGGCAGGACTTAATAGAAGATAAACAAGAAACTCATGACAGAATAATTGAAAATAAAGATGAACTTAATTATCGAAGAAGTTTATTTTCAAAAGCTGTTGAAGTCTTGAACGAAAGAGAAAAAGAAATTATTAAACTTCGAAAACTAAGTGAAAATCCATTAAAATTAGAAGACTTGAGTAAAAAATATAAAATTAGCAGAGAAAGAGTAAGACAAATTGAAGAGAAAGCATTAGAAAAACTTCAAAAAGAAATTTCAAATATTAGATAAAGTTCCATTTATATCAATTGTCTCTTTTCTGTCAGGACCTGTTGAAACAATTGAAATATTAGTTTCCATAAGATCCTCGAGTATTTGAATATATTTTTTAGCATTTTCAGGAAGATCATTAAATTTGTTAATTCCTGCAGTTGATTTTTCCCAGCCAGCAACTTTTTTATAAACAGGTTTTATCTTATCAAATAAAAATTCTTCACTTGGTAAATAATCGTAGTGTTTGTTATCAATTAAGTATCCAGTACATATATTAATTTCTTTTAATTCATCTAAGACGTCAAGTTTAGTAAGTACAATGTCTGTAATACCATTAAGTTTAATTGATTGTTTCAAAAGTACACTATCAAACCAACCACACCTTCTTTTTCTTTTTGTGACTGTTCCAAATTCTTGACCTTTTTCACCAAGATGTTCTCCAATCTCGTCCATTAACTCAGTTGGAAATGGGCCTGATCCAACTCTAGTAGTATATGCTTTTGTAATTCCTAAAATTTTATGATTTTTTCTATCACTAAAACCTGTTCCAGAGAATATCTGGCCTGATATCGTATTTGATGATGTAACATATGGATATGTTCCAAAATCAATGTCTAACATTGAACCTTGAGCCCCCTCAAAAACAATGTTTCTATTTTTTTGACCTAATTCATTTATTATTTTCCATAATGGAACACTAAAAGAGTTAAGATAATTAGACATAGATAAAAGTTCTTCATAATAATTATGTGTAATTTTATGAATATGTTTTGAAATTTTATCTTTATGAAATTCATAAAGATTATCAATTTTTTGTTTTAAAAATATTGGATCTTTTAAATCACAAATTCTTATTGCTCTTCTACCTACTTTATCTTCGTATGCTGGACCAATACCTTTTTTAGTTGTTCCTAGTTCTTTTTTGCCTCTAGAGGTTTCATTAATTTCATCAAGAAGTTTATGAATAGGTAAGATTAAACAAATATTATCAGCAATATATAAATTGTCTTCGTTTACCTCTATTCCTTGTTCTTTAAGATTATCAATTTCATTAATTAGTGCCCACGGATCTAAAACAACCCCATTACCAATAGCACATTTTTTATTATTAATTATTCCTGAGGGTAATAAATTAAGTTTATAAACATTATTATCTACTTTAATTGTATGACCCGCATTATTCCCTCCTTGATATCTGACTATCAAGTCAGCCTTAGAAGAAATCCAATCAACAATTTTGCCTTTTCCTTCATCTCCCCATTGGGTTCCAACTATCGTATAAAACATTAGATTTGCTTAACTATATTTTTCATTAAATAATACTTGATGCCAAACTTTTTTGCCTCTTTTTTTATATCAATATTATCTTCAAAAGTTTTAAATAAACTATAACCTTTATTTATTAATTTTTGCTTAATTTTATCACTTGTATTGAACGCAATTAAAATTTTTTTATTTTGATTGATTATAGACGAAGATCTTAAAATTGTATCCATATAACAAGTATATCCTATAGCAGTCTCAGAATTACGACCATATTTTAAATTATATCGACCTCCTCCAGCTATTTCACCTCTTACATCTTTAGCAAAAAATGTAAATTTTATCCCTTTGTAGTAATTTTTATTTTTTTGTAAGTCAAAAAAATCTACACTTAAAGAATCATTTTTTGAAGTTTTAATTAAATTAGCAATTTTTACTAATCTTTCAACTTCATTTTCATAACCTATTATTTTATTTAACTTAGATATATATTTTTTTTTGTTTTGGATTGAACCAGAACATAAATGTAAAGTTTTAAATGAATTATATAATTCATTTTTTTTCAATAACTTTAAACAATTATTAATATCTTTTAATTTAATATATTTTTTTAATTTATTTTTTAAATCTTTATTAGTTATTTTTTTAAGCAAACTATCGAGAAAAAATGGTGCTGTTATTTCAATAACAATATTTTTAACCCCAATTTTTTTTAAAGTTTCGTAAGCAAGATTAATAATTTCTACATCCGCCTTATAGCTTTCAGATCCAATAATCTCAGCACCAACTTGTTGAAATTGTCTTTCAGGTCTTAAAATTGTTCCCACTTTTCTCACAACTTCACCATAATAACATAGTTTAAGTGGTCGTATTTTATTGGCTAGTCTAGATGAGGCAATTCTAATTATTTGTGGAGTTATATCATTGCGAATACTTAATTGATCATTTTTTATTTTAGTCTTTAAAGTTAGAGTATTGCGATCTAAATTTTTACTAAACTCAACTAGTGGAGTCTTAATTAAAGTAAAACCATTATCTCTAAAATAATTTATTATGCTATTTTTGTATTTATGCTCAATAGATGCATCAAAATTTAGACTATCTTTGAAACCTGCAGGTACTAAAAATTTATTAACCAAGATAGGGCCTTACTAATCTTTTTATTTCTAAAGACTTCTTTTTAACCTCGGTAATTTCTTGACCTTCAACTAGTATTCTTACTAATGGTTCAGTTCCAGATAACCTAACAAGAGATCTTATTTTTTTATTATTATATAGTTTATCATTTTTTAACTTACCAAGAATTTTTAACAGTTTGGTATTCTTTGTTTTATAACGTAAGTTAATTTTTTCCTGAGCAAAGTCATCATACAAATCAAAAAGTTTACTTGCCTTATTTTTGTTTGATATCAAAATTTCTGTAATTTTTAAAGCTGCTAAAATTCCATCACCTGTATTAGCATGTTCTGATAATATTATATGTCCTGATTGTTCACCACCAATCATGGATTTGGATTTTTTCATTTGATTTATAACGTTTATATCTCCAACAGGAGTTCGTTTAATATTTAATTTTAATTTATTTGTAAGATAATTTTCTAATCCCATGTTAGACATTACTGTTATAATAACATCATGTTTATTAGATTTTTTCTTAGGTTTTACATAACTTTTACATAGCAATGCTATAATCTTATCACCATCAACTTCTTGTCCTTTTTCATCTACAACTATTAACCTATCTCCATCACCATCAAATGCAAATCCAATATCTGCCTTTTCTTTTATAACATTTTCTGAAAGTGATTTAACGTCAACTGCGCCACAATTTTTATTAATATTCAAACCATCAGGATTATTATTTATGGCTATTACATTATGACCTAATTCCCAAAATAAATTTGGGGCTATATTGTATGTAGCTCCATTCGCACAATCTAAGACAATTTTTAATTTTTTCTTGGATGACGTTTTATTCAAAGTGCTCTTTAAAAATTCTGAGTACCTTCCTGAAGCATCTTCTAGTCTTTTTGCATTTCCAGATACAAATGTGTTGTTTGTTACTTTAGAATATTTTTTATTATTTAAAACTATATTTTCAACCTTTTGCTCTATTAATGAACTTAGCTTTGTTCCAGTACTATCAAAAAATTTAAGCCCATTATATTCATACGTGTTATGAGAAGCTGTAATCATTACACCAATATCTGCTCTTAAAGTTTTAATCATTAATGGTACAGCTGGTGTTGGAAGGGGACCGACTAAAATTACATCCATACCCATAGAAATAAATCCAGCTGTCACAAGTGGCTCATATAAATAACCAGATAATCTTGTATCTTTACAGATGACAACCCTACTATTTTTAGAATTTTTCTTTTTGAGAAGAAATGCTACTGTCTTTGATATTTTTAGACAGGTTTCTGCAGAAAGGGGTTCCTCATTAACTAAGCACCGTATACCATCGGTACCAAATATTTTAGACATTTGTGTCTTTTATTCAAAAATATAAATAAAGTGAAGTAATTAAATTAGTTTGCAGGTGCCGTAGCTGATCCGCCTGTTTTTGGAACAGATGTAGCTGGTTTTTTTGGTGTGTTTATATCATTATCAAAATCATCTCGAGTTGGTTTTATACCTTTGATTAAATCTTTAATTTCATCACCTGATAATGTTTCATACTCTAAAAGCCCCTTGGCAACTATATGCAATTCTTCAATATTATCATGAAGAATTTTTCTACAATTATTTTCAGCCTCTTCTGCAAGAGATCTAACCTCTTCATCAATTAATTTTGCTGTGGAGTCAGATAAATTTTTTGATTGTGCAACAGAATGCCCAAGGAAAACTTCCTCACTATCACTGTTATATCTAAGACGGCCTAATTTTTCACTCATACCCCATTCAGTAATCATTTTTTTTGATAGATTTGTGACCATTTGTATATCACTTGCCGCACCATTTGTAATTTTATCTTTACCAAAAATCATTTCTTCTGCAATTCTTCCACCAGTAGCTATTAATAAATGAGCTTTCATTTGGTCTTTTCGCATAGACAGCTGATCTTTTTCAGGAAGTCTCATAACCATACCTAAGGCTCTGCCTCTCGGTATTATAGTCGCTTTGTGTATTGGATCAGAGGCTGGTGAGTGAAGAGTTGCTACTGCATGACCAGCTTCATGATAGGCAGTAAGTTTCTTTTCGTCTTCTGACATGACCATAGATCTTTTTTCAGCACCCATCATCACTTTATCTTTGGCGCTTTCAAAATCCTCAAGTGTAACCATTCTTTTATTTTTTCTAGCAGCTAGTAATGCTGCTTCATTGACTAAATTTGCTAAATCAGCTCCAGAAAAACCTGGCGTCCCCCTTGCAATAATTTTTGAGTCAAATTTTGGTGAAACTTTAATTTTTTTAATATGAACTTTAAGTATTTTATCTCTTCCCATTACATCAGGATTATTAACTGTTATTTGACGGTCAAATCTTCCTGGTCTAAGCAAAGCTGGGTCGAGGACATCAGGCCTATTTGTTGCAGCAATAATAATTACACCTGCATTAGCTTCAAACCCATCCATTTCTACAAGAAGTTGATTAAGAGTTTGTTCTCTTTCGTCATTCCCACCACCAAGACCAGCACCACGGTGCCTTCCAACAGCGTCAATTTCATCGATAAAAACTATACAAGGCGCATTTTTTTTACCTTGGTCAAACATATCTCTAACTCTACTAGCTCCGACCCCTACAAACATTTCAACAAAATCTGATCCTGAAATAGAGAAGAAAGGAACATTTGCTTCGCCTGCAATTGCTCTTGCAAGTAATGTTTTTCCAGTGCCTGGGGGGCCTACTAGAAGCGCACCTCTTGGAATCTTACCTCCTAATCTAGAAAACTTTGAAGGATCTTTTAAAAATTCAACAACTTCTTCTAATTCTTGTTTAGCTTCATCGATACCGGCCACGTCGTCAAATGTAACTTTACCTACAGCCTCGTTTAATAATTTAGCTTTAGATTTACCAAAGCCCATTGCTTTTCCACCACCGCCTTGCATTTGGCGCATAAAAAAGATCCAAACTCCGATTAAAAGGAGCATAGGAAACCATGAAAGTAATACACTTAGAAGTGGATGCATTGATCTTTCAGAAGGCTCAGCGGTAATCTTTACCCCACTTTCGTTTAATTTATCTACTAAATTAGGATAATTAGGAACATATGTGCTAAATGATCGACCGTCATTTAGAAATCCCGAAACGTTGCTTCCATTAATATTAACTTCAGAAACGTTTCCACTTTCAGTTGCAGCAATAAAGTCAGAAAATGAGATTTTTGTAGTATTCCTATTGTTTGAAGATCCTTGGAAAAGATTGAAAAGAACTATTAAGAGTAATCCAATGATTATCCATAATACAACGTTTTTACTGATGTTTTTCATCTACTTTATACATAGGAATTTATTATAAAAACACAATAGTTTTGTAGAAAATTAAACAAATTATCTAGAAAATATAAGAAATTCTTCTTTTTTTTTAACAATCATGCCTCCTATATTAAAATATTTAAAATTCAATTTCTTTATTTCATTAATTAAGATTCTAGTTTTTTTTGATCTGGGAGCATTAGATCCATAAAATAGAAATTGATATATTCTTCGTATTATATTTTCAGAATTAATTTCATTCAAACTTTTCATATCATCAAGATCAACAATAATTTTTTTACTATCAATCTTAACAATATTTTTGAGAAGTATCTCAAATATCATTTGAATGAAATATGGTGAATAAAAAAGTATGCTCTCAAAATCTTTATTTATTTGTTTAATAGTTTTTTGGTCAGATTTTTTAAGAAAATTTCTTATTGTAGGACGAGTATAATTTAAATTATAATTAGATGGATCTTTAATATATTTTATTTTATTTTTCTTATTATAATTCAATAATTCATCTTTAGAAAAATTTAAAAGTGGTCTAATTATACAAACTTTATTATAAAGTGAGAATTCAGACATTGATTTTAAACCATAAAAATCACTTCCAGAGATCTTTCTATTCAAAAAAGTTTCTAAATTATCATCTTTGTGATGAGCAATAAACAAGTGCAAAATATTATTTTTAATACAAAAATCTGTAAGTAAATTATAACGATTATTTCTAGCCTCATTCATATTTTTCTTAATCACTTTATATTTGTCTACAGTTAGAATTTGAGAGTTAATGTTGTTTTTATCCAAATAGGTAGAAATAAACTTAGCTTCCTCTTTAGAATTTTTTCTAATACGATGATCTACAATTAAAGCCATCAATTTCCCTTTTTTGTATTTTATAAAAGCATTTACAAGGAATAATAATGACATACTATCTGGACCACCTGAAACTGCCACAGCAACAGAAGGTTTTTTTTCAAAAGTATATTTTTTTTCTATGTTTTTAATGAATTCTTTATTTGTGATCTTCATTCATTATTTTCTAAACAATTATACTCAACAATTTGTTTTTTGGTTTGAGGAATTATTTTATTTTTTGGAAAATCAATAATTAATTTTTCCATAGTTTTACAAGCCTCAGTTGTTTTTTCCACTTGATATAATGAATGAGAAAGTTTGAAAAGCATTTCTGCAGCTTTAATACTATCTGGAAATTTTTGGAAACCTTCTGCAAATATAAGTGCTGCTTCTCTATAATTTTTTTCTAGAATATATAATTCTCCAAGCCAATAATGTGCTGAACCTGATAGTTGATTATCAGGATTATCTGAAATAAACTGTTCGAATGAAGTTTTGGCATCCTGCCATTTTTTATTTCTAATATTATCAAATGCTTCTTGAAATTGATCTTCAGGTGATAAGACCACTTCTTTTTCATTAGGATTTACTTCCTGATCTTCAGATATAACTTCTTCATTTGTATCATTTGTTTTTTTTGAAATATTTAATGTTCCAAGTGTATTTTCAGATTCTGTATCACTTAAAGTATTGCTTTTAACTTCAGAACTATCTTGTGTTGCTTCATCAGTATTTACTTCAACATTATTTAAAGGAACTGATTGGAAATTATTAATAACTAATTCTAAATTTTCTAATTTATTAAAGATATCGTCTAATTGAAAATACAATTCTTCTAAATTAGAAGTTAAATTTTTTATATCGTTTTCGATATCATATATTCTCAAATCGATAGCAGAAAGATTTTTAACAAAATCATTATTTGTTCCATTTGATTGATTCGGTGAATTTGAAAATACCTCTTTTGAAAGATCGGAAACTTCTCTTTGTAATCTTTCTAATTGTTGGGAGACTGTTAGATCACTTTCATTAGAAAAAGAATAGCTTGAAAAAAATAAAATTAAAACTGTGAGTATGTATTTAAACATTAGCAGATTTTAATTTCTAATTGAGATATAAATGTGGCGCTATATTTCTATAGCGCCAAAGTATTAAGGAATAATAATTAATTAACTAAAGTTACTGATCTTCTGTTTTGAGCCCATGCTCCATCATTTGATCCGACAACAGCAGGTCTTTCTTTACCATAACTAATAGTTGAAACTCTATCAGGGTTGATCCCTAATCCAATTAGATAATTTTTAACAGCCTGAGCTCTTTTTTCACCAAGAGCTAAGTTGTACTCCCTAGTTCCTCTTTCGTCACAGTGACCTTCAATAGTGACAGTCACATCACTATTCTGTTTAAGCCATGCTACTTGATCTTGCAGTAACTCTAGAGCGTCAGAGTCTAAATCTGAACTGTCATATCCAAAGAATACTCTGTCACCAACGTTAACAATTAAATCTTCCTGTGATCCAGAAACTATGCCACTTCCTGTAGTTTCAGTAATAGTTCCTTCTGAAGAAACATCACTTCCAGAACTACTTGATCCTGAACCTGAGGAATCAGCTGAGTCTTTTGGAGTTGTTGCACAAGCTGCAACAAATAAAACCATAAATATAGAGATAAAAAACTTGTAAAACATAAATAATGCTCCCTTAATACTTTGACTAGATATACTAAATTATTTGCAGATCCTTAACATTTTTTTCAAAATTTCGTATATTTTTTTGTATTATATTGAATTAGTGCATCAATGGCGACCATGCTGGATCAGATCCACCTAGCGGGGTTATTACCTTTCTCTCATTAAAACCAGTTAAATCAATAGAATATAGACTGGATTCACCTCCGGATCCATCTTCAGCTGTTCTTTCTTCTTTAAAATACATTAAAAATCTACCATTTGGCGCCCATGTTGGCCCCTCAACATGAAATGATTTTGCAATCATTCTTTCATTTGAGCCATCAACCTCCATAACACCTATATAAAATTGACCTCCCTCTTGTTTAGTGAATGCAATCATATCACCTCTTGGAGACCAGACTGGTGTGTAGTAACTTCCTGCTTCCCTACTAATTCTCTTAATATTTTTTCCATTATTATCACTTACATACAAATGTCTTCGTCCACTTCTATCTGAATTAAAAACTATTTTTTTTCCGTCAGGTGAAAAACTTGCAGACACATCTATTGAAGAATTATTAGTAACTCTTTTTGAGATTCTTGTTTTTAAATCAAGAATATAAATTTCAGAATTACCAATTTCTGGATCAGTGTATGACATAACGATTTGATTACCATCAGGTGAAAAACGTGGCGCAAATGTCATGCCTGGAAACTCACCAACTATTTCTTGTTTACCAGTTTCTATATCAAAAATGTAAACCCTAGGATTATTTCTGTTTACGTAAGACATGTATGTAATTTTTTGTGAATTTGGAGAGAACCTTGGAGTTAAAACTAGATATGATCCGTCCGTTAAAAAACGATGGTTTGATTGATCTTGATCCATGATTGCTAATCTTTTTTGTTTATTTTCTTTTGGACCAGTTTCAGCAACATAAACTATTCTTGTATCAAAGTAACCACCTTCACCTGTTATATTTTTAAATATGGAATCTGAAATAATGTGTGCAACTCTTCTCCAATTCTTCTCATTAGTTTCGTACTTTTTTCCAACTATTTGCTTTTGTTGAAAGACATCAAACAATCTAAATTCTACAGATATTTTTCCATTGTTTGTTGAAATTTTTCCAGAAACTAAATGTTGAGCCTTTATTAATTTCCAATCTTCAAATCTTGGCTTTTGAGCTAATGATTCTTTATCTTGGATAAATGACCTTTTATCAATTGGTAGAAAAAGACCAGACCTTTCTAAGTTATCAGAGATTACAGATGAAATATTTTTACCTACTTTTGTTAATTGCGAATTTTTTGAATATAATTCTGTCACAGCTATTGGAGTTGGCTTCACACTACCTTGTGTTAAAGTCACTTCTAATGAATGAACTTTTAAACTCGAAAATAAAAAAAGGGTTATTAAGAAAACTTTTTTCATCAATATCCTTTCATAATACTATAATCAAAAGTAATTGTAAGATTTTTCCATAGATTATATTTATCTTTTGGAAGTTTTAACGGTGTACATTCTGGATTTAAAAGAGTTCTCATTGCGCTATCTGTAATTGGTCCATAAAATGGATTAGTTTTAGCTATATTTGTGTCAACAATGCGGATACTACTTGGTGAAACCTTCATATTTTGTAATATTTTTGCTGAAATTGTTACTTTGTCTCCTCTTTCTATAACTGCACCTGCTGGAGCATTCCAACAAGAAGATAATTGCTGCCTCAACATATCTATTTCAGATATTGATAGCATAATATTGTCATCAGTATCATCTGTGCTTTTATTATCAAACTCTTCAACCTCTTCCTTAACTTCATTTTGAACTGTATTAGTTTTTTCATTTCTTAAATCTTTAAGCATTGATGCTATGCTAAAATCTTTCTCAGGTTTTGGCTTTGGTTTAGATACGGTTTTATCATTTTCCAACTTTGGTTTATCCTTTATGTTTGTTTCAACATCTAAATCCGATTTAACATTTTCATTATTTATAATTTTTGGCTTTGGCTTGAGTTTTGGTTTAATTATATCAGTTTTAATTGTTTCTACTTTTTTCTTAACCTCTAAAATTTCCTTTTCTTTGATAACTACTTTTTTTGTTTCCTTAACTTCTAAATTTGGAGTTTGTTTCATTTCCAAAACTGGTTGATTTGGATTAGTTTTTTCTTCAATTTCAGTTTTATTTATTTCAACATTTTTTTTTACTTCTAATTGATCTGATGAATTAAATTTTTTTTGCTTAGTTATTATTTCCTTATTTTTATTTTCTGGTTTTTCAGTATCAGATTTTTTCAAATTGGTATTTTCGTCAACATTAAGTATTTCAATAGGTATTACGTTTGGAACATAGATTTCTTTTGTAGAAAAAAAATTTGGTAAGCCGACCATAAACAAAAGGATAATTAAATGTATTAGTGTTGAAAAAATAACTCCTGATGTTTTAGGATTTAAATTTTCAAAAAAGTTTATAATTTTTAAACTATTATAGCTTATACGATCCATCTATTGCTCAAGATTTTGAGTAATTAATGCAACTTTAATATATCCTGCCGAATTTATTATGGACATAATTTCCATAATCCTTCCATAAGCTACCACTCTATCACCTCGTATATAAATTCTTGCTTCTGTGTTTTGTTCAGTAATAGCGTTTAGTCGAGGAATTAAATTTTCTACTTCAACCTTTGATTCTCCAATGTAGACTTCTCCGTCTAACTTAACGGTTATCTCAATTGGGTCTTTAATATCAGTTAATGCAGTAGCTTTAACCTTTGGTAAATCAACTTTAATTCCAACCGTTAGAAGAGGTGCGGTAACCATAAAAACAATTAGTAAAACAAGCATAACATCTACAAAAGGTGTAACGTTAATTTCACTCATTTGAGTGTACTTTTGCTTTTTTCGTTTGTTTAAATTATTTGAAGTAATCAATTTATTTTTTCTCTAATTGTCTAAAAAAAATTGTTGAGAATTCATCCATAAATGTTTCCAAGGATATAAAATATTTTGATAAATCGTTTGAAATTTTATTGTAAGCAACAACAGCAGGTATAGCCACAAAAAGACCTAATGCAGTTGCAAAAAGGGCCTCAGCAATTCCTGGTGCAACTACTGCTAAATTTGTATTTTGAGCTATTGCAATAGATTTAAAACTATTCATTATACCCCAGACTGTTCCAAATAAGCCAATAAAAGGTGCAGTTGATCCAGCAGTTGCAAGAAATGTTAAATTTCTCTCAACATTTTCACTTTCTTTATTGAAAACAACTGTCATTGATCTCATCATTCTATCTTTTAAAGAATTAATATCAGATGTATCATTTTCAAACTGAGCTTTACTTTTTTTCCACTCTAAAATTGCAGCACAAAATAATTTTGATTTTGGATCTGTCTGATTAAAGTTTAACGTTTCATATAAATCTTCAAATGAATTTCCAGACCAAAAAATATCTTCAAATTCTTTTTCAAGTTTTTTTAATTGTCTTATTCTTAAAATTTTTGAAATTATTACATTCCAAGAATAAAGAGAGGCTAAGATTAATATTATAATTACAGATTTGACAACAATGTCAGCCTGCATGAATAAAGCAAGCATTGAAAAATCTGGTGCTTCTGTCGATAAATTTGTACTATTAATATCTGCCATAATTATTATTTTTTAATTTTTTCAAGATCGCTACTATGAACCATAACCCAAAACCCTGGTCTATTTTTTTCACATAATGCTATCACTGGTGTCTTACCCTCCTCTTTCGCAAGTTTTGCAGTATCATCCCATAAACTAATTGCTGTATGTTTTGCTCTTAGTTTACATTCTATAAATAATTCTTCATGGATTACATCAGCTCTTGTCACTTTACCATTACCGCCACTCAAAGGTGTCCTTTTCCCATTGAAATAGTTTGCAACATCTCTTTCTCTTTTTTTCCAGGCTTTATCAGGCATCTATATTCCTTTCATTAGGCTGTGAGTGAAGATAGAACATTATCATCAACTTCAAAATTTGATGATACAACTTGAACGTCGTCATTGTCTTCTAAAACTTCAAGTAATTTAAATAGTTTGTCCGCTGTTTCTTTTCCAATATTTATATTATTTTTACTTTTCCAAATTAAATTTGCAGAGTTAGTCTGACCATACTGTTTAATTAATTTATCATTAAGTTCATGCAAATGGTTTTGATCACAGTATATTGAATATTCTGTTTCATTAATTTCATAATCTTCACTATTATTTTCAATAAGAAATTCTAAGAGTTGATCTTCTTTTACTAAGTTTTTATCGAGAGTGATATTTCCAAATCTGTCAAAACCAAAACTAACACTTCCTGTTTCACCCAAATTACCTCCATATTTACTAAAAGAGGACCTAATCTCAGCAGCTGTTCTATTTTTATTATTTGTAAGTGCCTCAACTATTATTGCAATACCTTCAGGGCCATATCCTTCATATCTTACTTCTTCATAATTGCTATCAGGATCATTTCCTTGACCTTTTTTTATTGCTCTCTCAATATTATCTTTTGGCATATTGAGTGACTTGGCCGACGAAATTGCAGATCTTAATCTAATATTACTCTCAATATCTTCACCTCCTACTTTGACAGCAACAGAAATTTCTCTTCCAAGTCTTGAGAAAACTTTTGCTCTTTTTTTATCTTGAGCACCTTTACGATGCATAATATTTTTAAATTTCGAGTGCCCTGCCATTACGAGTAGATTTATAAATATTTAATCCGATGTTAGTAAAGATATAAAATATTAGATAAATGTGTCTAATATATGTAAATTATGTCTGTTGAATTGGGGTGATATTTTTAGCTAAACCAGTATTAGTATCAATCTCTATTAAAGCTCCGCATACTGTTATGTTTTCAGTAGCAGGTGTAAATCTACCTTCTGCCCTGTACCCCTTAACAAATCCATGTATTGGATTATTTATATCAAAACCAATTATTGAATTATAATCACCTGACATCCCCACGTCTGTTTGATAGGCTGTACCTTTAGGTAAAATAACACTGTCTGCCGTTGGCACATGAGTATGTGTGCCTAAAACTGCCGTAACCTGTCCATCAACATAATATCCAAATGCCTTTTTTTCAGAAGTTGCTTCACCATGCATATCAATAATTATCGCATCACATGTACTGCCTAACTTCTCTTTATGAAGAAATTCAATTATGCTTTTGAAGGGATCATCTAATGATAAATTCATAAATAATCTGAGCATTACTTGTGCTACTATAATTTTTTTTCCATTTAAAAGTTCAAGCTTATAATATCCTTTTCCAGGAACCCCATCAGGATAATTCAAAGCTCTGATTATTTTTGGATTTTCTTCAATATAAGAAAGCATATCTCTTTGATCCCATGCATGATTCCCAAGTGTAAGTAGATCAATTCCGCTAGAAAATAGTTCTTCTGCATCCTTTTTTGAAAGTCCATAACCAGAAGTAGCATTCTCACCATTAGCAATAATCATGTCTGTATTATATTTAGATTTGAGTGTTGGTATAATTTCTTTAATTTTTTTTCGTGACGCCTTACCGACAATATCACCTATAAAAAGAATTTTCATTGAAAACTATATAAATTTTTTTCAGTAATAACATAATCCACTTTAAAATCAAATTTGTCTATGGGTATGTAATCTAACTTTTGTTCTTCATATGCATAGGCTACAGAGATGAATCTGTGATTAATTTTATTTAAATAAGCAAATGTCCTGTCATAATAACCTCCACCATAACCTAATCTATTTCCCTTCTTATCAAAAGCTAAACAAGGTACAAAAATTAATTCAGGATTTAAAATTTTATTTTTATTTTGAGGCTCTGATATATTCATATGTCCTTTTACAAAATTCTCTTCACTCTTAAATTGCTTAAAGATTAAATGACTATTTTTTTTTTCAATTACAGGGAGACATAAAATTTTATTTTTAATAAATATAAGATTGTTAAGCTCTCTTGTATTTATCTCAGAATTTATAGAAATAAAACTAGAAACTATATTAATTTCTTGAAAGTTAATTTTTTCAAAAAGGTCATTAAACAAAGTTAAAGCAAAATGAGATGGCTTATTATTAAAAATCTTATCTCTTATAATTTTTTGTTTTTTTCTGATAATTGATTTTTCATCTTTAATATTATTCATAATAAGAATTCTTAATTATATTAATTAAACCTTCTACATTTTTATTTATTTCATCAAATTCTTGATCTAATTTCAATTTTTCATCTTCTAAAATTTTTTTTTCATTATGTAGTTTTAGTATTTTGTCTTTAAGTTCTAAATTGTTCTTTAGATATTCTTGTTTCTTGGTATCATTTACTTCTGAACTTCTTTCTATATTTAATTTTTCTGAAAGCTCTGCTTGAAGTTCAATAGAGAGAAGTGATAACAATACTGTATCACTTATTTTTCCATTAGAATATTTTGGATTTTGTAATTTATCATCAATTTTTTCATTAATTAAATTTATTGAATCTATTATTTTTTTTTCATCTTTGTTTTCATATTCTAATGATATTTCTCTATTTAAAATTTTTGTCTTATAAAAAGGCATAGTTATTTCTTAATTAGAAGTTCCAATTCATCAATATACTCGGACATTTGTTTTCGTAAATTTTCAATTTCATTTTCAAGATTTTTAATTTTTTCTTTTTTAGAAATATGATGATCCCTAAAATCTTCTAAAGCTGATCTTAGATTATTTAAGTTTTCGCTTAGAACTGTAATTTTTTTTTGTATTTCCATTATAATTTTATAGTTTGTAATTTTATAATTGTCACTGTAATGAACCCATATTAAATAATTTTATATCAACCATAAAGGTAAGTATTTGAATAATTTAAATAATATCAACAATCTAAGACAATTATCAAATTGTATTAGATTTTTATCAATGGATGCAGTGGAAAAAGCAAAATCTGGTCATCCTGGTATGCCTATGGGTATGGCAGACATCGCAACAATTCTTTATAAAAATCATTTAAAGTTTAATCCGAATGATCCGGAGTGGATTGATAGAGATAGATTAATTATTTCAAATGGTCATGGCTCAATGCTTTTATACTCTTGTTTGTATCTAACAGGATATAAAGACATTGACATAAATCAAATTAAAAATTTTAGAAAATTACATAATAAAACTGCAGGTCACCCAGAATACGGAAGTGCAGAAGGAATAGAAACAACTACTGGGCCTTTATCTCAAGGTTTAGCAAATGCAGTTGGAATGGCACTAGCGGAAAAAAAATTATCAAATAATTATGGAGAAGAATTATTCGATCATTACACTTATGTTTTTGCTGGAGATGGATGCTTAATGGAAGGTTTAAGTCATGAAGCGTGTAGTCTCGCAGGACATTTAAAATTAAATAAGCTTATTATGTTTTTTGATAATAATTCTATTTCCATAGATGGATCAACAGATCTTTCAGTTTCAGACAATGTGAAAAAAAGATTTGAAGCTTATAATTGGAATATAATTGAAATAGATGGTCATAAATATGAGGAAATTGATCAAGCTATAATTCAAGCAAAAAAAAATGATGCTCCAACAATTATATCTTGTAAAACTAAAATTGGTTTTGGCTCTCCAAACAAAGAGGGTTCAGCTTCATCACATGGTTCACCTCTTGGTGAAGATGAAATTAGTTTAACAAGAAAAAAATTAGAATGGAATTATTCGCCGTTTGAAATTCCAGATGATTTATTACGTGAGTGGAGAAGTTTCTATCAAAGAAATGAAAAATCAAGAAAATCATGGTTATCAAAAAACAAAAAATTAATTGAAAGTAAAAATTTTAAAGATAGTTTTTATCAAAAAATTGATCATCAAATTCCAGAAAAACTTAGTGAATTAAAATCTGAGCATTTTAATGATAAAACAAATTGTGCTTCAAGAAAATCAAGTGAGCTAACGCTAAATTTAATTTCAAACTATCAAAAAAATCTTATTGGTGGATCTGCTGATCTTACTGGATCAAATAACACTAAGGCAAAGGATATGAATGTAATTACATCTAATAATTTTAATGGAAATTATATTCATTACGGTATCAGAGAACATGGAATGGCTGGAGTAATGAATGGCATTGCTTTGCATAAAGGTTTAATTCCATACGGAGGAACGTTTTTGGTATTTACTGATTATTGCAGACCTTCAATTAGGTTATCAGCCATCATGAATATACCAGTTATTTATGTAATGACGCATGACTCAATAGGATTAGGAGAAGATGGACCAACCCATCAACCTGTTGAACATCTTGCATCTTTACGGGCTATACCAAATTTAACAGTCATTAGGCCTTGTGATATTATTGAAACTATAGAAGCATGGGAATGTGCAATCAACAATACTGGACCAACAATCTTAGTTTTAACAAGACAAAATCTACCAATGTTACAAAAAGATAATCGAAAAGAAAATCTTGTAAATAAAGGTGCTTATAAAATAAGAGATTTTAAAGAATATGATGCGACAATTTTATCTTCTGGTTCTGAGGTTGAGATTGCTTGCTCTGCATCAAATAAACTTTTTGAAAACAATAATTTAAAGATAAGAGTTGTAAGCATGTCTTCATTTGAATTGTTTGAGAAAAATGATGATGGTTATAAAAATGAAATTTTAGGAAATAAACCTATTTTTGCTATTGAAGCTGGAGTGATAAATGGTTGGGAAAAATATATTAAAAATGAAAATTTTGTTGGCATGTCAACTTTTGGTGAAAGTGGTCCATACAAAGATTTATATAAGCACTTTAAGATAACAGATGATTACTTAATTGAAAAAATAATTAAAAGTTTATAAAAAGGAGAAATATGAAAGTTGCAATAAATGGATTTGGAAGAATTGGAAAACTTGTTTTTAGAGCTTTATTAGAAAAAAATCCTAAAGATATTAATATTGTAGCTATTAATGAACTAGGAAGTGTTGAGAGCAGTGCTCACTTACTTAAATATGACAGTGTTCACGGTATTCTTAAAGATGAGATTAGCTCAATCAAAAGTGGATTAAAAATTGGTAAACATAAAATTAATTTTTATTCCGAAAGAGATCCAAATAACCTTCCTTGGAAATCTCTCAAGGTAGATGTTGTTCTTGAATGTAGTGGTGTTTTTACTTCAAAAGAAAAGGCGATTTCTCATTTAAATGCAGGAGCAAAAAAAGTTATTATTTCAGCACCAGCTTCAAATGTAGATGCCACAATTGTTCAAGGTGTAAATAACGATAACATTAAAAAAAATCATAACGTAATTTCAAACGGATCTTGTACTACTAACTGTCTTGCTCCTTTAGCTATGGTTCTTGATGAAAAATTAGGAATTGAAAGTGGTTTCATGACAACAATTCATAGTTACACGGGTGATCAAAGAACTGTTGATCAAACCCATTCTGACTTTAGAAGAGCTAGGGCTGCAGCTGAGTCAATGATTCCAACTTCTACAGGAGCAGCAAAGGCTTTGAGTCTAGTCTTACCTAAATTAAAAGGTAAACTAGATGGAACAGCTATTCGAGTACCTACTCCTAATGTCTCACTTATAGATCTTACATTTGTAAGTAAGAAAAAAACTAGCCCAGAAAAAATTAATTCTATAGTTCTTAAAGCTTCAAAAACTAAAAAATTAAATGGAATTCTAACAACAAACTCATTACCTCTAGTTTCAATTGATTTTAATCATAATTCAAGCAGTTCTGTATTTGATATGAGTCAAACACAAGTTGTCAAAGATAAATTCTGCAGAGTTTTATCTTGGTATGATAATGAATGGGGATTTTCAAATAGAATGGTAGACACTATGGTTAATCTTAAAAAATTTATTTAGTGCCTAAAAAAATTTGTTTTGCAGTATCGACACTAATACAAATTGAAAATTTAATAGAATTTCGAAAATCAAAGTTCAAAACTTCGATCATATTTATAAAATATTTTTTAATTAAAGGTTTTGGGATAAAGTGGCTTAGAACGTTAATAAACCATATTAAAAATAAATATAAGACACACAATATAAAGTTTTTTGTCGACTCAGGCTATGATCAAGGTCTTTGTATATTATTATCTCACGAAAATATTGATTATTTAAAATTAAAAAATAATAAAATCATCTTAAATAAAATTAATCAAATTGCTAAAAAAAATAAGGTTTTATTAAATCCAACTTTTGATGTAGTAGATCTTACGAAAATTAAAAATATACAAAAAAAACTTAAGATAAAACTATGAAAATAGATGGAAATGAAATCAAAGTCGGAAATATTTTAGAAATTAATAACAAACTTTGGAAAGTTTTGAAAACCCAGCATACTCAACCAGGAAAGGGTGGTGCCTACTTGCAAGCTGAACTTAAAGAAATAAGAGAAGGTACTAAAATGAATAGCAGGTTTAGATCATCAGAAACAGTAGAAAGAGCTATCCTTGATGAAAAAGAATTTCAATATCTTTATGATGATAATAATAATTTTATATTTATGGATAAACAAACTTATGAACAAATAGAACTCGGCTCAGACATATTAACTGAGGATCAATCAAAATTTTTAGTAGAGAATAGTAATGTTATTATTAATTTCTATAATGAAAAACCGGTCGGAATTGACTTGCCTGATACTGTAGAATTAACTGTTATAGAAACTGAAGGTGTTGTAAAAGGTCAAACAGCTGCGTCATCATATAAACCAGCTACTTTAGAAAAGAATATTAAAACATCTGTACCACAATTTATTGCAGTTAATGATAAAATAGTAATAAGTACAATCGACGGTAGTTATATCGAAAAATCAAAAAATTAATGCAGCCTGCTGTAATTAATATCTTTGAAAAGGCAGTAAAAAAAGCTGGTAAAATATTATTAAGAGATTTTGGAGAATTAGAAAATTTACAAATACAATCTAAATCAGTTGGAGATTTTGTAACAAATGCAGATATTAAAGTAGAAAAAACACTTTTAGAAACTCTAAAATATTATTATCCAGATTATACTTACATAACTGAAGAAACTGGCAAAATAAAGGGTGATGAAAACACCATTATTATTGATCCCATTGATGGAACATCAAATTTTATTCATGGAATACCTCATGTTGGAATAATCGTTGCCAAAATGACAAATGATGAAATCACAGACGGTGTGATTTATAATCCAATTTTAAACGAATTTTTTTGGAGTTCTAAGGGTAAAGGTTCGTGGTGTAATAATGGTAGACTTAGAGTGTCAAACAGGCAAATTTTTTCAGATTGCTTGATAGGCACTGGGCTTCCGTTTGGAGAAAGAATTTATAAAAACTATTTAAGTGAGATTGATGAAATCCTAAAATCATCTGCAGGAATAAGAAGACTCGGTTCTGCAGGCCTTGATCTTGCTTATGTTGCCTCTGGTAAATTAGATGGTTTTTGGGAAAAAGATCTAAATTTATGGGATGTTTCAACGGGCATTCTTTTAGTTAAAGAAGCTGGGGGGAAAATTTCTAAAATAGATGGAAATGCATGGGAAATAAATTCTCGTGATTTAGTTGCTTCAAATAATAAAATTCATAATGAATTAGTTAAAAAACTTACTTTACTTTGAAATCTATATAAATATAAGACAGTCATGAAAAAAGATATACATCCTAAATATCATGAAATAAACGTCGTTATGACTGATGGATCTACTTTTAAAACTAGATCTACTTGGGGTAAAGAAGGTGATACTCTTAAATTAGAAATTGATTCTAAATCTCACCCAGCATGGACCGGTGGTAAGGCTGGTCTTAATGAATCTGAAGGACAGGTAGCTAGATTCCAAAAAAGATTTAAAGGTCTTAAAATTAATAAATAATTATTTAAAAAACTTTTCAGCATTAAGTTTTAAATTTTCCTTCTTTTTTATCTCATCTTGAACTCTTAGTATTTCAATCTGAAGTTCAGAAATATAATGTTGCAAATCCTCAACACTGAAATCATCCAAATTTAATATTTTAACCGTCTTTTTTTTTTCATCGACTTCAAAAAAATCTGTCATAGTCATATTTTGTTATATATTATTTTTTGATTATATTATATGAGCCAATTATGAAATACCCTTTAATGCCTAAAGCAACAGCAATATGGTTAGTTGAAAATACAGCTTTAACGTTTGATCAAATAGCTGAATTCTGTGGATTACATGAATTAGAGGTTCAAGGAATAGCTGATGGAGAAGTTGCTGTCGGTATGAGAGGTTATGATCCCATTGATAATAATCAATTAACAAAAGAAGAAATTGAAAGATGTGAAAAAGATAATGCAGCTAGTTTGAGTCTTATTAAGTCTGATGTAATTGAAGATTTACCACCAAGAAAAAAAGATTCTAAATATACACCTCTCTCTTTAAGACAAGAAAAGCCATATGCTATTTTGTGGCTTATAAAAAGATATCCAACTGAATTAAGTAGTTCTCAAATTGCAAAACTTACCAGTTCAACAAAAAATACGGTAGAGGCTATAAGAAATGGTACATACAGAGAAGCAGTTCTTGAAGCAAAGAGTCCAATGGATGTTGGTTTATGTACTTATAAGGATCTCGAAAGAACTTTAAATAGAACTAGAACAAAAAAAGTAGATCAAGAAATTTAATCATTTTTTATAACGTAATTTAGATAATAGAACATCAAGATCATCCAAAATAACACCATTGAAATAATAAAAATCTGAAAGTTATATATTTTTATAACTCCAATAGGCTCGCCAAGATAATAGGTTAAAGGTCCTAAAACTCCACTTAAAAAAATTCCTAAAATTTTATAACTTTTAAAAAAAGTAAGAATTTCATCAAAAAGGGTACTAAAACTAAACCATAAAACAATCATCCATAATGGCAGAGTACCAAGTTTAGCAATAGTTTCAAAATCGTAAATTTGGAAATAAACTAATAAAGTATCAAAAAAATATCCTGGAACTGAAATCAAAAGTGAAATCTTAATAAATTTTTGTTTATTATGATTAAAATAAAAATAAGTTAGTAAGAAAATAATTCCAACCCAAATGCCCAACATAGAATTATAAAATTTTGTTTCACCAAATACACAGGCTAACCAAGTTAGTTGATAGCCAGTTAAGACTAAAAATACTTTTAATTTTTGCATTTCTATTTTTGAATTAAGAAATGAGAAACATCGGTTGAACTATTTGCAAAACCTGTTTCACAATAAGATAGATAAAATTCCCACATTCTTTTAAATTTAATATCAAAACCAAACTGAGATAAATCATTCCAAGATTTTTGAAATTGTTTATTCCACATTTTAAGTGTTTTTGCATAAGAACCACCAAAACTTAGATTTTCAATACATTTTAATCCAACGTTTTTTGCCGAATATTCAAATTGTTTTTTAGTTGGAAGCATTCCACCTGGAAAAATATATTGTTGAATAAAATCTGGTCTGTTTTGATAATCTTTAGCCTTTTGTTCATCAATGGTTATGACTTGTAGTGCAGCCATACCGCCATCATTGAGAGAATTACGAATTGTATCAAAGTAATTATGCCAGTATTTCTTCCCAACTGCTTCAAACATTTCAATTGAAACAATATTTGAATATTTTTTTTTTATATCCCTATAATCTCTGAATATAACTGATACTTTTTCAGACAAACCTTCATTTTGAATTTTTTCAGAAGCATATTCGTATTGTTCCTTGGAAATAGTTATAGCATCAACTGAACAATTGTAATTTTTCGCTACAAATGATGAAAAACCTCCCCATCCACATCCAATTTCTAAAGTTTTAGAATTTGAGTCTAATGATAAAGTTTCAGCAATTTTTCTATATTTGTTAAATTGTGCATCCGATAAATTGGTATTCTTATTATCAAAAAGAGCAGAAGAATAGGTCATGGTTTTATCTAACCACTTTTCGTAAAAATTATTTCCTAAATCATAATGATATTTAATATTTTTTTTACTCTGTGATTTTGAATTGTTATTTAAAAAATGCTTTAATTTGGCAAAAGTAGCAAAAAAAAGATTAGTATTTATACTTTGTAAAAAATAACTCTCATTTTTGTGAGAAAGTAGTAATAAATTAGTTAAATCGGTACTTGAAAAGTAACCATTCATATAGGCTTCTGCAAAACCTACAGAACCTTTTTTAAAAATTAAATTTAAAAAATTATAATTATGAATTTTTATATTTGCAGATATATCCTCCTCTTTTCCGACAAAAACTCTCTCCTCGCCAGTTGGAAATTGAACTGTTAATTTTCCATATCGAATTTTAGATAAAAAGTTTACTAATAATTTTTTGACAGTTTTATCAAAATTTGTTTTAAAAAAATTCATTTAAAAATTACCTTCAAAACTCACTGTATCATTTGGCTTCTTATTTCGTGCATAATATTTACCACCTTTGTAAATTATTTTTAAAGCCTCAAAAAGAATTCCAGCCATTACCTTGAAGCCTAAAAGTGGATTATAATATAAAAATTTAAACATATTTTTTGAGTTAAAATCTATAAATTTTCCATGCTGAGTAGCTGTTAGAACTTTTTTATTATTTTTATCATAAAGATCAATGTTAATATTTATTTTATCTTTTTGCATTCGATTAAAAAATTTATAATTTGCCTCCATTTCTATGAATGGAGATACATAAAACTGCTTTGCACATTCATGAGATAGTTTAAAATCTTCAAAATTTACACTTCCTTTAAAAATATAGGTATGTTGTTCATTAGTCGTATTTTTAACTTCATAGAAAATAGATATTAATTTTTTATCATCATAACAATATATAATTGATAAGGGATCAAATACATATCCCAAAATTCTTGGAAAACATAATATCATTATATTAAGATGTTTATATTTAATATTAAATTTAGAGAGGGAATCTTTAACGAATGTCTTTATTGACCTTTTGTCTCTATATCCATGATCTTTTTCATAAATAGAAAAAAGATTAAAGGAGTTTAATGAAAAAAGTTTATAGTTTTTACTTAATTGATCAAGATTATCCAAATTAATAAAAAGACTTGGTACCTCATATTTCAATGTGTGTTTAAATGGAATAAATCTTTTATGAATAATGCTAGATAAAAGAATTTGAGAAATCATTTAAAATTAATTTGCAATCTATTATAAAAATTTTTCTCTCTCTTCCAAGGTAAATCACAATTTAACAATTTACAAATATAAGAAGATGATTGAATGCCGTCTTCATGAAAACCATATCCAAGGTAAGCTCCACAGAAAAAAGTATTATTCTTTCCTTGGATTTCCATAACATTTTTTTGAGCAATAATAGTATCGGTAGTATATATTGGATGATTAAATGATGTTTCGTTAATTATGTTTTTAGGCTTTTTATATGGATTAACAGTTACAAAATAATTTTGTTTAGTAGGTAATTTTTGCAAGAAATTCATCCAATAAGTTAAAGTAAATTTAGAAGATGATGACCTATTTAAAAAGTTCCAACTTGACCAAGCAATTTTTGATTTAGGCATTAAAGAGTGATCGGAGTGAAGTATTGCTGAATTTGTTGAATATTTAAATTGTGAAAATATTTTTACTTCTTCTTCTGTTGGTTTTTCCAAAATATCCAATACTTGATTAGCGTGGGTTGCGAATATTATTTTATGAAATTCTAATATATTATTTTTCTCATCTTCTATTTTAATTTTATTATTTTCTCTAATAATTTTTTTTATTTTGAAATTTATTGCATACTCAAATAAATTTTTATTAATAATTTTTTTTATATATTCGTTACTACCGCCTTCTACATATTTCCATTGAGGTCTTTGTTTTAAATTAAATAAAGCATGATTTTTAAAAAAATTAATAAATGTTATGAGAGGAAAATTTTTTACATCACTTATATTGCTTGACCATATAGATGATATCATAGGCAAAATATGATAATTTATTAGGTATGTTGAAAAATTATTAGTTTTTAAAAAATCATTTAAGGTTTTAGTTTGCTTTAAATCACTAACATTTAAGCTATTACATAATAAATAAAGTTTTCTTATTTCAAATAACATTTTAAAAAAATTAAAAGAAAAAACATTTCTAAAATTAGCAAAAAGAGAAAATATATTTTTGCCACTATATTCAATTTGAGGATCTTGATTTGAGACGGCAAAAGACATATCTGAATTTTTACATTTCACATCAAGTAATTTAAAAAAATTTGTTAAATCTGGATAATTATTTTCATTGAATACAATAAACCCTGTATCGACTGGGATTGTCTTTGTTGATTCTTCAACATAGATAGTTCTTGTATGTCCACCCAATCTATTATTTTTTTCAAATAAATAAACATCATATTTAGAAGATAAAAGGTAAGCTGCACTTATTCCTGAAATACCAGAACCAATGATTGCTATTTTTTCTCTCACATCAACTAATAGTTTTAAACGCTGATAGTGCTCTATTTCTTGTTTCTTTTAAATCTACGATTGGTGCTGGATATGAAGTACCAATCTCAAAATTATATTTTTTTTGATCCTCCATAGACATCTCCCAAGGATTATGAATATATTTTTTTGGAATATTATTCAACTCAGGAACAAATTCTTTTACATAATCACCATCTGGATCAAATTTTTGACCCTGCAATATTGGATTAAAAATTCTAAAATACGGACTTGCATCAGCACCACAACCAGAGATCCATTGCCAACCTGCAGAATTAGACCCAACGTCAGCATCAACTAAAGTATCAAAAAACCACTCTTCTCCATTTTTCCAGTGTAACAATAAATTTTTTGTTAGAAACGAGCCTACAATCATTCTTACTCTATTATGCATCCAGCCTGTTTTATATAGTTGTCTCATTCCAGCATCAACAATTGGAATACCAGTTTTACCATTATGCCATAATGTTAAATTTTTAGCATTTTTAATCCACGGAAATTTATTAAATTTACTTTGTATTGGTTTATGAGTCATAGCTGGATAATGAAATAAAAGATTATAAGAAAAATCTCTCCAACCAAGTTCAGCAAGAAATTTTTTTTTATTTTCAGGATCAATTTTTTTTTCAATATTTACGGTATCATAAACTTCTAAAGCAGATATTTCTCCAAAATGAAGATAAGGTGATAATTTTGAAGTTAAATCTTTATCGGGTCTATCTCTTCCAACTGAATAATTATTTGCTTTTTGCGAAATATATTTTTTTAATTGTAATTTTGCATTACTTTCACCAGGTATCCAATATTTTTCAATTTTTTTGATCCATTGCTCTTTTTTGTTTGTTAGATTTAAATCTTGTATAGTTATTTCATTTTTAAATTTCGAATTGGAGTAGCTTATTTTTGTATTTTTAAATTTAATATCTTTTAGTTTTAGTAGTTCATCACAATGTCGCCAATAAGGAGTAAATACTTTAAAAAAGGTTCCACTTTTATTTTTAATATTCCAAGGTTCATTTAAAAGATATCCATTGTGCGAGTCGCATTCTATTTTAGATGAAGTAACTATTGATTTAATTTTAGTATCTCTTTTAATTGAATATGGATCATATAGTCTATTCCAGGATACATATTTAACATTTGAATTCTTTAGTATTGAAGATATAATTTTCTCTGGATCACCAGCAAATATATTTAGTTTACCATTATGTTTTTGTATTGAGTCATATAAACTAATTAAGGATTTTTCTAACCACCATTTGGATGTGGATCCAATTCTTTGATTTAAATCAAAAATATAAATTGGAATTATCTGATCAACTTTTTTTGAAAGTGACAATAAAGATGGATTTTGTTGTAATCGCAAATCTTGTCTAAACCAATGAATTCCATAAGTGGCTACCATGAGTTTAAATTATGTTAATTTAGAATAAATTAAAGAGGTAAATCTATTATTTACTATGAGGAGGCATTTTTTTCTCTACGAACCAAACGTGTTTTTTTAACACAGGATCATATTTTTTCATTCGAAGCTTTTCAGCAACTTTCAATCCTTTTGTCGGTTTTCTTACAATATACTTGGTTCCTGTTTTTGGATTTTCTTCAGGTACTAGTTGTTTAAGAGCGAATGAAGTTTTTTTTGCCATGAAGTGTCTATATAGAATAATTATATGAAATAAAGTATTATTTATTCATAATCAGAAATTGACTGCTTAATAAAACGGTTATAATTTCCTCTTTTTTTATCAAGTTTAATTTGTTTATTTCTTTCAAGTAAGTTTTTTTTCTTTTCTTCAGATGTTTTATCAAAACAGTTATGACAAGATACACCTGGTTTATAATATTTATTAAAAGTATCTTTATTACTAATGGGTAACCGACAAGCATGACAAAGTTTATAAGTTCCATCTTTTAATTCATTTTTCAAAGATACTCTTCCATCAAATACGAAACATTCACCATTCCACATTGAATCTTTTTTTGGAGTTTTTTGTAAATACTTTAGTATACCTCCATCTAACTGAGCAACATTTTTAAAACCCTTCATCATCATATATGATGAAGCCTTTTCACACCTGATACCTCCAGTGCAAAACATTGCAATTTTTTTGTCTTTTGACTTATTTAGTTTTTTTTGAACAAAAGATTTAAAGTCAGTGAAACTTTTAGTTTTTGGATTAATTGCCCCTTCAAAAGATCCTATTTTAACCTCAAATTCATTTCTTACATCAATCACAATAGTGTCTTTGTCTTTAATTAGTTGATTCCATTCATTGTATTTAACTTTTTTTCCAGATATTTTTGTAGGATCAGCAAATTTGGTTCTGAGTGTGACTATTTCATTTTTATTTCTAATTTTAAGTTTTTGAAAAGGCATATATTTATATTTTGATCGTTTTAGATTAAGTTTCTCAAAACTAAAATTTTCAAGATATAGAATGAAAGAATTTATGTTTTTTTCTAAGCCAGCTATTGTTCCATTAATGCCTTCATTAGCAATCAATATTGTACCTTTTATTTTATTAAATTTGCAAAAATCTTTAAGTTTAGTAATGATATCATTTTTATCTTTAATTATTTTGAATTGATAAAAAGTAATTATAGTAAAGTACTTGTTGTTCATTTATCTAATTAATATAAAAAACTTTAAAAATTTATGTCTAAAGAAACCATTAATACTGTTAAAAAGTTTCTCAATAGTTATTCTATAGAAACAACTCCAAATGTTTATGAAAAATATGGAAGCTTTTCTGAATTTCTTAATAAAAATCATGACGTTTATATAACTTATTTACCAGATGAAAATTCAAAAAATGTTATTAGAACGGCAAAAAAATTAAAATTAGAAGGTTATGATGTTATACCTCATTTACCTGCGAGAACTATTGTAAATAAAAATGACTTAGAAAAATATATTGGTGAACTTGCAAATGAATCTGGGTGTTCAAAAATGTTAATTATTGGTGGTGGTGGAAATCAAGCTGGCGAAATCTCTTCCTCAATTGATGTTTTAAAAACAGATTTTCTTTCAAAATATAATTATCAATCTGTAGGTGTGGCTGGGCATCCCGAAGGAAGCCCAGATATTTCAAATGAAAATTTAGATTTAGCAATTAAACAGAAGAATGATTTTGCAAAAAATGTTGATTTTAAAATGTATTTAGCAACACAATTTTTTTTTGAAGCAAAATCTTTAATCGATTGGGAAAAACACTTAGTAAAAATTGGAAATAAATTACCAATCCACGCTGGTATACCAGGTCCTGCCTCTATTAAAACATTAGTAAATTATGCAAGGTCTTGCGGTATTGGAAATTCTTTAAGATTTATTACAAAACAGGCTTTTAACTTAACTAAACTTGCAACATTGAGCACTCCAGACAAATTAATTTATGATCTTGCTGAACATAGCGAAATAAACAAAGACTCTAAACTTGAAAAAATACACTTCTATGCGTTTGGTGGTATGAAAAAAACATCAAAGTGGTTAAATCAATTTAATAACTCAGATTTTTCTTATAATAATAAACAGAAATTCGAATTAAATTAGCTTCTTCACAATTTTTTTATCTTTTAATGAAACAAAAGTTGTTTGATATTTAAGTTAATTTATAGATTAAGAATCTAATAATTAAGGAGTCTCATGTCAGATATTGAAATAGCAAGAAAAGCTAAAATGAAGCCTATTAGTGAAATTCTAAAAGGGCTTGATGTACCAGACACACCTGAAGCCTTCAGTCCTATGGGTCGTCATATAGCAAAAATAAACTTGGAGTACATAGAGTCACTTAATAAAAATAAAGATGGTAAACTTGTTCTAGTCTCAGCAATAACTCCAACACCAGCAGGAGAAGGTAAAACAACAACTTCTGTTGGATTAAGTGATGGTCTTAATAAACTAGGAAAGAAATCAATAGTTTGTTTAAGAGAGCCGAGTCTTGGACCATCATTCGGTATGAAAGGTGGTGCAGCTGGTGGAGGTTATTCTCAAGTAGTACCAATGGAGCAAATTAATTTACATTTTACTGGAGATTTTCATGCAATTACATCCGCTCATAATTTACTTTCTTCATTAATTGATAATCATATCTACTGGGGAAATAAATTAAATATTGATGTTAGAAGGGTTGTTTGGAAGAGAGTAATGGATATGAATGATAGATCACTTAGATCTATTGTTGTTGATTTAGGAGGAGTTGCAAATGGATATCCTAGACAAGATGGTTTTGATATTACTGTTGCATCGGAGATAATGGCAATTTTCTGCTTAGCAAAAGATTTAAAAGATCTTGAAGAGAGAATTGGAAATATAACTATTGCTTATACACGAGACAAAAAAGCTATTTATGCAAAAGATTTAAAGGCAGAAGGTCCAATGACAGTATTATTGAAAGATGCCATTAGGCCTAACATAACACAAACGTTAGAAAATAATCCTGCTATAATTCATGGTGGGCCATTTGCAAATATTGCTCATGGTTGCAATTCTGTAATTGCAACTAAAGCTAGTTTAAAATTAAGTGATTACGTTGTAACTGAAGCAGGTTTTGGAGCTGATCTAGGAGCAGAAAAATTCCTTAATATAAAATGTAGAAAATCAAATTTAAAACCTGATTGTGTGGTTTTGGTAGCTACAATTAGAGCACTAAAAATGCATGGCGATGTTTCTAAAGAAGATTTAAAAAATGAAAATGTAAATGCTCTTAAAAAAGGTTTAGTAAATCTAGAAAGACATATTAATAATGTTAGAAAATTTGGATTACCAGTAACTGTTGCTATTAATCATTTTGTCACTGATTCTAAAGCTGAAGTTGATGCCGTTCTAAGTTTTTGTACAACTCAAGGAGTCAAGGCTTCTATGTGTACTCACTGGTCCGATGGTGGTGATGGTGCAACTGAATTAGCTCAAAATGTAATAGATATTTGTGAAGAAAATAAGAATACATTTAAATTTTTGTATGAAGATGATTTAACTCTATTCAAAAAAATAGAAAAAATTGCACAAGAGATTTATCACGCAAGTGAAGTTGTGGCAGACACGAAAGTACGTCAACAACTGAAGGATTTTGAAACTAAAGGATTTGGCAAATTACCTGTTTGCATTGCAAAGACTCAATATAGTTTTTCAACTGACCCTAATTTAAAAGGTGCCCCTACTGGCCACGTTTTACCTATTAGAGAGGTAAGATTGTCATCAGGAGCAGAATTTATAGTAGTTGTTTGCGGTGATATTATGACCATGCCGGGTCTACCAAGTGTTCCTGCGGCAAATTCGATAAAGCTAAATGACCATGGAGAAATTGAAGGTCTTTTTTAAAACTGCTATAAAGAGATATAATGTTTAATAATAAATACTCATTTCTTTCTATTGCTAGAAACGCTTTAAATCATCATGAGAATTGGCAAAAGACGTGGAATAGTCCTGAACCAAAAAAAAGTTATGATGCAATAATAGTCGGTGGTGGTGGACACGGTTTAACTACTGCTTACTATTTAGCAAAAAACCATGGAATTAATAATATTGCAGTAATTGAAAAAGGTTGGATAGGCGGAGGGAATACAGGGCGAAATACCACTATAATTAGATCAAACTATTTATGGGATCAAAGTGCAGCTTTATACGAGCATGCATTAAAACTTTGGGAAGGTATGTCTCAAGAATTAAACTACAATGTAATGTTTTCTCAAAGAGGAGTTTTGAATGTTGCTCATAATCTTCATGATGTAAGAGAATTAAAAAGACGGTGGCATGCAAACAGACTAAATGATATTGATTGTGAATGGCTTGATACAAAGAAAGTTAAAGAATTTTGTCCAATAATAAATACTTCACCAAACATAAGATATCCTGTTTTAGGAGCAACACTACAAAGAAGAGCAGGAACTGCAAGACATGATGCTGTTGCATGGGGTTATGCAAGAGGAGCTGATGAGATGGGGGTTGATATAATTCAAAATTGTGAAGTAACTGGTATTAATGTAAAAAATGGAAATGTAACTGGTATTGAGACAACAAAAGGAACTATTAATTCAAATAAAATTGGAATAGCTGCTGCTGGTCATACTAGTGTTATTGCCAATATGGCTGGAATTAAATTACCTTTAGAGAGTAAGCCATTGCAAGCTCTAGTTTCAGAACCAGTAAAACCAGTTATTGATACTGTAGTAATGTCAAATACAATTCATGCGTATGTTTCTCAATCAGATAAAGGAGAATTAGTTATTGGTGCTGGAACAGATGGATATACATCATATACTCAAAGAGGTGGCTTTAACATTGTTGAAGATACTTTAATGGCGATCGTTGAATTGTTTCCAATATTTTCTAGAATGAAGATGCTTCGTCATTGGGGAGGGATTGTAGATATATGTCCTGATGCAAGCCCCATTATCAGTAAAACTCACATAAACGGACTATATTTTAATTGTGGTTGGGGAACAGGTGGTTTCAAAGCAACACCAGGTTCTGGTTGGGTATTTGCTCACACTATAGCTAATGATCAAGCCCATAAATTAAATGCTCCTTTTACAATAAATAGATTTTCTAGCGGTGAATTAGTTGATGAACATGGTGCAGCTGCCGTAGCACATTAAATCATGTTTTTAATAAATTGCCCATACTGTGGAGAAAGAGATCAAGCTGAATTTTCTTGTGGTGGAGAGGCTCATATTGCAAGACCAAAAAATCCTCCTGAACTCTCTGATGATCAATGGGCAGAATATTTATTCTTACGAAAGAACGAAAAAGGTATTCATTATGAAAGATGGAACCATGAATATGGATGCAGACAATGGTTTAATTTAGCAAGAAATACCTCAACCGATGAAATTCTAGCAGTATATAAGATGGGAGAAGCTCCTCCTAAATTAAAAGCAAATATTCCAGCTACTCCTTCAGGTGAGCCAAGTATTGGATCAGGGAATTTATCAACATCAAAAAAAGATAGATTTTAAAAATAAAGATGCGATACAAAAATAATAAAAATCTCGAAAATAATAAGTATGTTAGGTTTTATTTTGATAATAAAGAATATTTTGGATTTGAAGGTGACACCCTAGCTTCAGCACTTCTTGCAAATGATGTTCACTTAGTAGGAAGAAGTTTTAAATATCATCGACCGCGGGGTATTTATACCGCAGGTAGTGAAGAACCTAATGGAATAGTTCAGCTTGAGACTAAAGAATATACCGAACCTAATAGAAGAGTGACTGAAGTCCAGATATATGAGGGGTTAAAAGCTTTTAGTCAAAATAATTGGCCGTCTGTGAAATTCGATGCAGGCGCTATAAATGATTTACTATCACCATTTTTTCCTGCAGGGTTCTATTACAAGACCTTTATGTGGCCGCCAAAGTTTTGGAAGGCATATGAGTTTTTTATAAGACATGCGGCAGGACTTGGTAAATCTCCAAAAAAAGATGATCCCCACAAATACGAACATTTTCATTATCATTGTGATGTTCTAGTTGTTGGAGCAGGAGTGAGTGGATTAATTTCAGCAGAAATTGCAGTGAATAATAATTATAAAGTATTACTTATTGAGCAAGATGACGATCTCGGAGGTGAAATTTTATCTACAAGAAATCAAGATATTAAAATAGATAACGTGCCAATTAATGAATGGAAAAATAAAATTGTTGATAAACTTTCTAAAAATTCAAATATAAAAATAGTAAAAAATACAACTTGTTTTGCTTATTTAAATTATAATTTATTATTAGCTGTCCAAGAAATTGATCCAGAAAAAGGATTATATAAAAAAAACGATATTAAAGAAAGAATTTGGAAAATTAGATCAAAGAAAGTTATTTTAGCAACAGGCACAATAGAAAGACCAATAATTTTTAACAATAATGATAGGCCTGGTATTATGCTTTCTAACAGTGCGAAAAAATACTTAAATAAGTATGGAGTTGCACCTGGAAAAAATTTAGTTTTTTTTACAAACAATGATAGTGCCTATGAAACTGCAATAGATTTTTTTGAACAAGGTATAAAAGTAGAGGCTATTGTCGATACAAGAGATGGTAGTGAAGGATATTACCCTAAAAAAGCAAATAAATTAGGTATTACTATACTAAAAGGTTATGAAATTAGTGATACTGTTGGTAGATTAAAAATTAGAGAAGTTAAATTAAGAAAAATAAAAACTGAAAACAATAATGAAAAATCTTCTATTAATATTAAATGCGATCTTTTAGCAATTGCTGGTGGTTGGACTCCTACTGTTCATTTATTTACTCAATCAAAAGGAAAACTCAAATTTAGAGATGTAGATGGAAGTTTTATTCCTAATGAAGTTTATCAAGATACATTGTGTGTTGGTAGTTGCAATGGTGACTATAATTTAAATGAAATATTAATAAAAACTGAAAAAGATACATATAAATATTTAAATGATAATCAGCAAAATGAACTTAGTGAAGTAAATTACAAATCAGATAATGTGAAGCATGGCAAACACGAAAATGTTTGGATTACATCAAAGAACAGTATTTCAAGAACAAAAATGTTTGTAGATTTTCAAAACGATGTAACAGCAAAAGATATTAAACTAGCTTTAAAAGAGGGTTTTCAATCCATTGAACATGTTAAACGATATACAACTACAGGAATGGCAACTGATCAAGGCAAGACCAGTAATGTTAATGCACTTGGAATAATATCAGAATTAACAAATACTGAAATCTCTGAATTAGGCACAACAACATTTCGTTTACCCTATAAACCAGTAACATTTGGAGCAATTGCTGGGCGTCATGTTAAAGAATTTTTTGATTTAGAGAGAACAAGCCCAATGCATCAATGGCATATTGATAATAAAGCTTTATTTGAGGACGTAGGCCAATGGAAAAGAGCCTGGTATTATCCTCAAAAAAATGAAAGTTTTCAATCTGCTCTAAATAGAGAGGTAAAAGCAACTAGAGATAGTCTAGGAATATTAGATGCATCAACTCTTGGTAAAATAGATATTAAGGGTAGAGATGTAAGTGAATTTTTAAATAGAGTTTACACAAATTCATGGTCAAAATTAGAAATTGGAAAATGTCGATATGGTGTAATGTTAGGTGACGATGGAATGGTTATTGATGATGGTGTAACAACTAGATTGGATGAGTATCACTATCTTATGTCAACAACTACAGGAAATGCGGCATCAGTAATATCAAAATTAGAAGATTGGTTGCAAACAGAATGGCCAGAGCTAGAAGTATATTTAACATCCGTAACAGAAAATTATGGAACGATAAGCTTAAATGGCCCAAATTCAAAAAAATTAATGCAAAAGCTAGTTCCAGATTTTGATTTTTCAAAAGAAAATTTTCCTCATATGAGTTTTAAGAATATTAATATTAATGGAATAGAATGTAGAGTCATGCGTATAAGTTTTACTGGGGAAATGTGTTATGAAATAAATGTGCCATCTGGCTATGCTAAAAATCTTTGGGAACTTTGTATAGATAAAGGTAAAGAATTTAATATTACGCCATATGGTACTGAAGCGATGCATGTACTTCGTGCTGAAAAAGGATTTATTATTGTTGGTCAAGAAACAGATGGATCAGTGACACCAGTAGATCTGGATATGGACTGGATAGTTAGTAAGAAGAAATATGATTTTATTGGTAAAAGGGCATTATTTAGAAGTGATACTATTAAAAAAGATAGGAAACAATTAGTTGGATTAAGAACTAAAGATCCAAATAAGGTTCTTGAAGAAGGATCTCAATTAGTTGAAGAAATAACTGACCTACCTATGAAAATGGTTGGTCACGTGACCTCTAGTTACTATTCACCTAATTTAAAAAGCTCTTTTGCTTTAGCTTTAATCAAAGGTGGTCTAGAAAAAAAAGGAAGTGTTTTAATTGCTCCAATGGTAAATGAAAATATTGAAGTAGAAATAACTAGTCCAATATTTATTGATCCTCAGAATCAAAGGGTTAATCAATGAGTTTAACTTACAGTAATGTTTTGAATATAAATAAAAAAAATTACAATGGAGTAATAATAGAAGAAAGAGGTCTATCAGGTAAAATAAATATACGAGGTAAAAGTTCAGATAAAGAATTTATGAAAAATATAGGCTCAGTATTAAACCTGGTTTTACCAATTGAACCAAATGTAAGAATTTTTAATAATAATATTAGTATTATGTGGCTTGGTCCTAATGAATGGTTAGTCGAAACACCAGAAAATGAGAAAGATGAAATTATTTCTCTATTAGAATCTAAACTTAATCCAGAAAAAACAGCAATAACTGATGTTTCATTTAATAAAACTGTTTTACGGCTTGAAGGGGAAAAGGTATTTATTTTACTTTCTAAATTTCTTGTAGCCAACCTAGAAAAAATTTTGGAAACTAATTTTTCTGTAGCTCAAACTATATTTATAAAAATTCCAATACTTTTTATTAGAAATAATACTGATAAAGAAGAGACTTCACTCGATTTACACTTAAACAGATCACATGCAAAATATGTTTATGATTTATTAGTTGATGGTAGTAAAAATCTTAATATTTAATTTATTTTTAATCTTAATTTCATTAAGCACAGTATCATCTGGCAAAACTATATTTGGAAAAGCAAAAGTAATTGATGGTGATACCATACATATTAATAAAAATAAAATAAGACTGCATGCTATTGATGCCCCTGAGACAAATCAAACATGTAATAAAAATAGTAAAGTCTGGAATTGTGGTGTGGAATCAACAAAGTTCTTAAAGGAATTAATTGGTAACAATAAAATTGAATGCATCACAAAAGGTAAGGATCGATATAATAGATTTATTGGAATCTGCTATAAAGATAATTTAGATTTAAATAGTGCAATGGTTCTGAATGGATGGGCAATAGCTTATCGCTATTATTCAAAAGATTATATTGAAGAAGAAGAAGAAGCAAAACGAGATAAAAAGGGCATATGGATTGGAGATTTTGAAGAACCTTATTTATTCAGAAAGAAAAATAAATAATCAACCATGATGTTGGGAATCTTTTAAATAAATTAAATCTTTTATTTCTTTATCTTTATTTATAATTATTTTTTTTAGTTCATTTAATTCATTTTCAAAACTACGATTTTTTTGTTCAATCTGTCTAAGTTCTGATTTAAGTATTGAATTTTCAATATTTACTTCTTCCATATCTTTAGTTGACACAGAACTTTCTAATTCTATTTCTAATTTTTGAACAAGATTTTCATATTTTGATAATTGTTTATTTAATTCAGTTATTTTATTTTCAAGTTTGTTGAGTTTCTCAATACTTTCCGAATTATTTTCTAATTTGTTATTTTCTAGATCTGATATATTGTTTAGGGATTGTTCATAATCATTCTTAATTGTATCAAATGATTTATTTAAATCACGTATTTCTTCGCGTAAGTTTTTTATTTGATCATCCCTAAACTTTAGTCGCTGATCTTTTTGGAATATTTCTAGTTTAAGTTCTTCTATTTCAGATCGTAAACTTGATTCATCAACAACGCTGCTAGGAATGATTTCAATAGGTGGCTCAGTTTGATCAGTTGAAAAATCGATAGAAGGCAAATAGAAAAAAATACCAAAGATAGCTATAATTGAAATGACTAGTAAGATTCTGTTTCTTCTTCTTCTTCTTGCTTGTAAACCAACAAAACCTACCATATTAACTCTATAAAACGGCAAGTGTAAAAAATAAATATTTAATTATTAAATTTTGGATCTAAAGAATATGTGGTTGATCTTAAGTACTGAGTAATTTTTTTGATATCACCAATTTTTTCCAGGTTTTCGTAAGGTATAAGTGAACCAAAGTACATATAGATATCATCACCTATCTTTCTTTTAAGTTCATACATACACAATGAGTATCTAAATGTTTGTCCGATTTTATTAGCAATATGGTAAAGTTGACTATTTTGACCGTCAAAAAAAATTGGTAACACAGGGCTTTTAGTTTTAAGAACTAGTTTTGATACCCATTGTTTCCACTCACCATCGTGTGCTTTTGTATTTTTTTTTAAGTTTTGTTTAGTTGCTATTGTTCCAGAAGGAAAAAGAACTAGAACGCCTTCATTATGCAAAACTTTTTCGGCTTCTTTACGTGTATTAATGTTAGTTAATAGAGCTTCTCTATTTTCATTAAAATCAATTGGTAATATTTTATCTTTTACTGCCTCTGCTTGCTTTAAGACTTTATGTGTAACCATTTTATAATCTTGTCTTACTTTTGAAATTGCTGAACATATAGATACGCCATCAGCAACTCCAAAAGCATGATTTGCTATAACAATCAATTTTCCTTTTTTTGGAATGTAGCTACCGTCCTGAAAATTAGTAATTAAAGTAAGATTTAATTTATCTACTGCATCATCCCAAAAAAGCTCAGGAGGTCTATTTTCAGATAAATATTCATCATATAATTTTTTTAATTTTAATTTTCCTGTTAATAATTCAGTAATCTTAATAAATATTTGACCAATAAAATTTACTTCCGCTGTTGCAAAAGTAAATACAATTTTATTTTTATTCATAATGAAAATGAGTCAATTAAAATAAAATAAGTATATTTCAAATACATTACATATTTGCATAATTTGGCCCCCCACTACCTTCAGGTACAACCCAATTTATGTTTTGTGATGGCTCTTTAATATCACATGTTTTACAATGAATACAGTTTTGTGCATTAATTACAAATTTAGGATTTTGAATATCTGTCTTATCAACCTCATATACACCAGCAGGACAATATCTTTGAGATGGCTCATCATAAGCATTTAATGTAAATGTTATTGGCAATTCCTTATCCTTTAACTGTAAATGCACTGGCTGATCAGCTTCATGGTTAGTTCCAGTCAAATAAACAGAACTGGTTTTATCAAAAGTAAATATTCCATCATATTTTGGATAATCTATTTTTTTTGAATCTTTTGCTAATTGTAAAGCTTCATGATCAGCATGTTTGTGTTTTAGAGTAAAAGGAAGCTTACCTCTAAATATTATTTGATCAATACCTGTAAATATTATTGCAGGTATTAGCCCCCAATTAAAACTAGGTTTTACATTTCTTGCAGCGAACAATTCTTTATAAAGCCATGAACGTTTAAAATTATCCTCATATGATGCAAGAGGTATAGATTTACTTAAATAATCATTAATTGTTTCAGCAGCTATAATTCCACTTTTCATTGCAGTATGAGAGCCTTTAATCTTTGGCATATTTAAGGTACCTGCATCGCATCCAACTAGTAATCCGCCCGGCATATACATTGTAGGTAAACTTTGAATACCACCTTCAATAAGTGCCCTTGCTCCATACGCGATACGTTTTCCATTAGTTAAAATTTTCTTAATAGCTGAGTGGGTTTTAAATTTTTGAAATTCGTCATAAGGGGATAAATATGGATTTTTATAATCAAGACCGATTACGTATCCTAAAAATATTTGTTTATTTTCAGCATGATAACAAAAACTGCCACCATAAGTTGCATTATCTAATGGCCATCCTGCAGTATGCATGACAAGACCTTCTTCATGCTGACTTTCATCTACTTCCCAAATTTCTTTAAACCCAATTCCGTATTGTTGTGGTGACTTATCTTTTGATAAATTATATTTTTTAATTAATTCTTTTCCTAAATGACCTCTACAACCCTCAGCAAAGACTGTTACTTTAGCGTTAATATTTATTCCTGGTTCAAAACTATCCTTTTTGTTACCATCTTTATCAATACCCATATCACCAGTTTGTACACCAATTACATGGTTGTCATCTGAATATAATATTTTAGATGCCGCAAATCCTGGGAAAATTTCTACTCCTAAATTTTCAGCCTCACTTGCAAGCCATCTACATAAATTTGCAAGACTAATGATATAATTCTTATGATTTTTTTGTACACTAGGAAGAAGCCATGTAGGCCAATTTAACGAGCCTTTCTTAGATAAGAATAAAAACTTTTCTTTTGTAACTTTAGTTTTAATTGGTGAGTCTTTACTTCTCCAATCAGGTATTAATTCATCGAGTGCTCTTGTTTCAAACACATTACCACTTAAAATATGGGCTCCTACCTCTGATCCCTTTTCTAATACACAAACATTAATTTCTGGGTTCAGCTGTTTTAGTTTAATCGCAGTTGAAAGGCCTGATGGACCAGCACCTACCACTACAACATCATAGTCCATTGACTCGCGTTCTACTTCCATTTTATTTATTGTAATAAATTAATTTATTGTTGAATAGTATTTAATTTATCTAGTTCAGAAGATAATTGAGGCAATGCGTCAAATAAATCAGCGTTTAATCCATAGTCAGCGACATTAAATATTGGTGCTTCTTCATCTTTATTGATTGCAACAATTACCTTACTTTCTTTCATACCCGCTAAGTGCTGTATTGCACCAGAAATTCCGACGGCAATATACAAATCTGGTACAACTACTTTGCCAGTTTGCCCAACTTGATAATCATTAGAAACATAACCAGCATCTACAGCAGCACGAGAAGCTCCAACTGCCGCATTAAGCTTATCTGCTATTTCATTTAAAAGTTTAAAATTTTCGGCGCTTTGTAATCCTCTGCCACCGGATATCACAACTCGAGCAGTGCTCAACTCTGGTCTTTCAGATTGAGACTCTTCTCTATCTATAAATTCAACACTACCGCTATTATTATCAAAAGAAATATTTTCGACTTGTTCTTTTCCACCGCTAGTTTCTACAGGGTCAAACGATGTTGGTCTTACTGTTACTACTTTAATCTTGTCATTTGATTTAACTGTTGCAATAGCGTTACCAGCGTAAATTGGCCTCATAAAAGTATCAGAACTTATTATTTTTATAACATCACTAACTTGTGCAATATCTAGTTTAACGGCAATTCTAGGAAAAATATTTTTACCAAATGTTGTTGCAGGTGCCATTATGTGGGAATAATTATTAGCCAAAGATAAAACGATAGGCTCAATGTTTTCAGCAATTGGGTTTTTAAGTTTTTCATTATTGGCTAAATATACTTTTGAAACTTTTTCACATTTAGAGATATTTTTAGCTAACTCTTCACATTCATAGCCTGTTACCAAAACATGGATATCTTGGTCTACTTGCGATGCTGCAGATATAGTATTTAAGGTTGATGATTTGATATCTATATTATTATGTTCTGCTAATACTAATATTGTCATATAACTTTTGCCTCATGTTTTAGTTTTTGAACCAATTCAGCAACATCACTTACCATAATTCCTTTTTGTCTAACAGGTGGTTCTTCTACTTTTATTTGTTCAATTCTAGGTTCTATATTTATACCAAGTGAAGATGCTTCTTTTGTATCAATTGGTTTTTTCTTTGCTTTCATTATATTTGGTAAAGAAGCATACCTAGGTTCATTCAGTCGAAGATCACATGATGCTACAAATGGTATAGACACTTTTATTCTTTCTAAACCTTCATCTATTTCTCTAGTAACGATTGCATTTTGATCATCAATTTCAATTTTAGATGCAAATGTAGCCTGAGGCCAATTGAGTAATGCAGATGTCATTTGACCAGTTTGATTAGAGTCATCATCAATTGCTTGTTTTCCCATTAAAATAATTGATGGTTTTTCTTCTTCAGCAACCTTAGAAATTATTTTAGAAATAGCTAGAGGTTCTAAATCATTGTCTGTTTTAATATGAATACCCCTATCAGCTCCCATTGCTAATGCAGTTCGAATAGTTTCTTGTGCCTTATCATTACCTATAGAAAGAATTATAATCTCATCTGCTTTACCAGCTTCTTTTATTCGTAGAGCTTCTTCTACTGCGTTTTCATCAGGAGGATTCATAGACATTTTTACATTATCTTTTTCAACTCCAGAACCATCAGCTTTAACCCTGATTTGAACATTATAATCTATAACTCTTTTTACAGTAACAAGTAACTTCATACTATTGTTTTAGTTTTTCATTTTTAGGATCATAAGGGCTATCCTCTATAACAGTTACATTGTATTTTTTATCTAATATATCCATTTCTAATTTTTGACCAATGTCGGCAAATTGAGGATCCACCATACCAATAGCTAATGATTTTTTCACTCTAAAACCATAGTTACCTCCTGTCGCACGACCTATAACTCTTCCATTATTATAAATTGGATTATTACCTAATGCATCTGCATCTTCAACATCATGAACCTCTAAAGTTACCATTTTGTTTTTAAAACCATTTTGCTGCCATTTAACGAGAGAATCTCTGCCAATAAAATTCCCTTTGTTTAAATGTACAAATCTATCTAACCCAGACTCAAAAGCTGCGTATTCTATAGACATTTCTGTACCAACCAATTTATATGTTTTTTCAACACGTAAGCTTTCCATCGCTCTTATACCAAATGGTTTAAGTCCATGATCTTTTCCTGCTTCCATCAATTTATCAAAAATATGGTTTTGATATTCAATTGGATGATGTAATTCCCATCCGAGTTCGCCAACAAAATTCATACGCATAGCGATACTAGGAGCTAAACCAACATTAATTTTTTTTGATGATAGCCAAGGGAAATTTTCATTAGATAAATCAGTCTTGGTAATTTTAGAGAGAATATCTCTTGATTTGGGTCCTGCTAAAACAAGAACACCCATACTATTAGTTAAATTTTCATAAATCACTGATCCATCTTTGGGCATCCATTTATGAATCCAATCATGATCTAATCTTTGAAATGCTCCTGCTGAAACTAAATAAAAGGAATTTTCTTTTTCTTTTGCAATTGTGAATTCTGAGTGAACTCCTCCAGCAGTGTTTAATGCATGACAAAGATTAACTCTTCCAATTTTTTTTGGGATTTTATTTGCAACCAAGTAGTCTAGAAACTCTTCTGCACCAGGTCCTGAAATCTGGCATTTAGCAAACGCAGTCATATCTAGAAGGCCAGCATTTTTCTGAACATTTAAGCACTCGTTGCCAACATACTCAAACCATTTTGATCTTCTAAATGACCAATCATCTTTTTGTAATTCTTTTGAAGGTGCAAACCAGTTAGCGCGCTCCCAACCAAACTTTTGACCAAAAACTGCACCAAGATTTTTTAATCTATCATAACAAGGTGCTTGTCTTAATGGACGTCCCTCTTCTCTTTCTTCATCAGGATAGTGTACTGTAAAGACATTCGCGTAAGCTTCTTCATTCTTTTTAATCAAATATGCCTCTGTAGCATAATCACCAAATCTTCTTGGATCTACACCTAACATATCAATTGTAGGTTCACCGTCTACTATCCACTCAGCAATTTGCCATCCAGCTCCGCCAGCTGCGGTAATTCCAAAACTGTGACCTTCATTTAACCAGAAATTTTTAAGTCCCCATGCTGGTCCAACAATTGGACTTCCATCCGGTGTATAACAAATAGCACCATTGTAAACTTTCTTAACTCCAACTTCTCCAAAAATAGGAACACGATGCATTGCTGATTCAATGTGAGGTTCTAAACGCTCTAGATCTTCTTGAAATAATTCGAATTCAGATTCCTTATCAGGTCCGTCTACATAGCAAACTGGAGCTCCTTTTTCATAAGGCCCTAATATTAATCCTCCTCTTTCTTCACGCATGTACCAAGAACTATCAGAATCTCGTAAGACTCCCATTTCAGGAAGTCCTTGTTCTTTTCTTTTTAATATTTCAGGATGGTCGTCAGTCACTATGTATTGGTGTTCAACAGGTATAACTGGAATATCAAGTCCGACCATCTTTCCAGTCTGTCGAGCGAAATTACCACTACATGAAACTACATGCTCACATTCAATTGATCCTTTATCGGTTTCTACAATCCATAAATCATCTTTATTTTTTTTAATCCCTATTACAGAAGTATTTCTATAAATTTCTGCACCTTTATCTCTTGCTCCTTTTGCAAGAGCTTGGGTTAGATCGGCTGGTTGAATGTATCCATCTTCAGGATGCTGAATTGCACCTATCAATCCATCTGTATTACAAAGTGGCCAAATTTCTTTTACTTGTTCAGGAGTTAAAAATTTAACATCTACACCAATTGTTTTAGCGACTCCTGAATATTGATAATACTCATCCATTCTATCTTGAGTAGTTGCTAAACGAATATTTGAAACCACACTAAAACCAACTTTTTGTCCTGTTTCTTCTTCAAGAGTTTTGTAAAGTTTGACTGCGTATTTATGCAATTGACCTACCGAATAACTCATATTGAATAATGGAAGTAACCCTGCTGCATGCCATGTTGATCCTGAAGTTAATTCCTTTCTTTCAACCAGAACTACATCTGACCAACCCTTTTTAGCTAAATGATAGAGAGTGCTAACGCCTACAGCACCTCCACCGATTACAATTACTTTTGACTTTGATTTCATTATTACTATTTAATACTGTACTTCATTAATCATATTAAATAAGGTGGGTCAATCATGAGATACTTCAAAAAAATAATTTTGGTGGTTATAATGAGTGCGTTTATTTGTCTTCCTATAAAGGCTGAAATGACTCTTAAAGAATTGTTTTTTGATGAGTCTAAGCCTTTTCATTTAAAAATATTAGATGTTATTCCTGAAGAGGGAATTGTTCAAATTGGTGATGAAAATGCGAACAATACCATTATTGAATTTATGGATTATTTTTGCGGATATTGTAAAAAAGTACATCCTGAATTACTTCAGATTGCAAGTGAAAGAAAAGATACACGAATAGTATTCTTACAACATCCAATTTTAAGTGAGTCTTCTAAATTACTAGCAAATATGGTTATAGCTGCAAACATGCAGAACAAAGGTATCGATTTTCATAATGCATTGTTTGAAGTTGAAGGAAATTTAAATAATGCAAAACTAAAACTGATAATTGAAAACCTTGAGTTAAATGATGCTAAATTAAATATCGATATGACAAAAGAAAGTGTTAATAATATTGTAAGACTGAGTTCTTTTTTAGCTAATGGATCGGGTGCTCGAGGTACTCCTACTTTTTTTGTTAATGAAGAACTTGTTGTTGGTTATATCTCTATTGATAGAATAAAAGCTTTATTAAATTAAAGAAGCCCTATTAATTAAATAGAGCTTCTTAAAATATTTTATTTATCTAGTACTTCTCTAGTATTAGCGTTGTGTGATTCAGTAAAAGGAATTGGTACAACTTCTGCATCTACTGGAACACCAGGTGTATCTGCATATTGATCAGGTAGATGAACCTTGAATTTACGACCAAAATTTCCAATAGGAAAACCATTTTTATTTAGAGTTCCATCAAATGGCACATAGGCCATAGCAATGTTCCTTCCTTGTTCAGGATGATACCAAGGAGATGTTATGAATCCACAAGGTTCATTACCATCTTCTGAAACAAGCCAAAAATCAGGAGCATATTCTTCGATAGGTTTTCCACCTAAGCTTAATCCAACTAACTGAAGCTTGTATGGTTTTTTTCCATCTTTTAAATCTGCCTTCATCTTTTCAAGAACAGCCTTACCAACATAATCAGAAGTTTTATTCCATTCACCTTTACCAGATAAAGATACTTGATAGCCTAAATTACATTGAAAAGGATTATGCTGATTATCCATGTCTTGACCCCAAGATAGAATTCCTGCTTGGATTCTTCGATGATGAGCCGGAGCTATAACCATAAGATTATGTTTTTTTCCTGCTTCTAAAACAGCATTCCACATATCATCGGCATATTTAGTAGACTCATATAAATAAATTTCAAATCCAGCCTCACCAGAGAAACCTGTTTGAGAAATTATACAATCTCTTCCACCTACTTTCGCAGCAGCAAGTCCATAGAATGGCATTTCATCAACTTTAACTTGATCACCTATTAAATCATTCATCAAAGCATGCGCTTTAGGGCCTTGAATTTGAACTGGGCTTACATCAATTTCATCGATATGAACATTAAATCTATTATCATGATTTACACCTTGCAAATACAAGCCAATATCTGAGTCAGATAAAGAAAACCAAAACTCATCCTTCGAAATTCTTAGAAGAATAGGATCGTTTAAAACACCACCATATTGATTACAAAGAATTACGTATCTTCCTCTCATTGGAGATATTTTAGTAGCATCTCTAGTTATGACATAATCAACAAATGCCTCAGCATCAGGACCTTTGACCTGAATTTGTCTTTCGACAGCAACATTCCACATGGTAACATGATTTTTAATTGCCTCATACTCAACCATTGCTCCACCATCTTCAGGCTTTACGTAACCTCTTGGATGATAAATTCTATTATAAACTGTTGCTCTCCAACATCCCGCCTCCATTGACAAATGCCAATAAGGTGATTTTCTCACTCTGGTTGAAATAAGCATTTGGACTGGTGTAGGACCACTTTGTCTTAAATTGTAGGGAACCTTTCTGTCCGATTGATCCACCGACGTAGAATGTTTAATCATTATAAACTCCTTAAATAAATATGTTATTTCTGTATTTAATCTTTAAATACTCTGCAATGATAAAATGTAGGTGATGTAAAAAAAATGGTGGACCTTAATTAGGTCAAAATTTCGTCTTAGTTTTGACAGCAAATTTTGATATTTGTACTTATGAAATTTAAATTATTACTACCTATTATCTCTTTACTAATTTTTTTAGGCGGTTGTTCAGCTAGTTATAAACAACTCTCTAAAATGGAAAATAAAGAACCAAAAAATTTTCAAGAACACTTACTATCCGAATACAAAAAAAGAGCTAGTTTCGAGGCAGAAGAAATGCACGATTGGAATTCCGCAAAATTATATTCTGAAAAAGCTCTCAAGAGTTTAGAAACTGATGAAATATATCCAGAAGAAATTTCATATTGGAAAATTCCAGAAGAAAATATTAATGAAATAAAAATTGCATATGAAAACCTAATGACAATTTATAAAGATGCTAAAAATATTGATCCTATTAATTTGGCAAGAGCTATTTCGTCATTAGATTGCTGGTCAGAGCAACAGGAGGAAAATTGGCAAACATGGGATATTAATAGTTGCAAGAATGATTTCTTAAAAGCCATCCATAATATTTATGAAAAAATATCTACTCAGGAAAATGAGCAGGAAAATTCAGATAATAAAGATAAAAATTTAGAAAATGAAACAAAAGATGAAGTAACAATTGTGACTAAAAATGAAAATAAAGAATTAATGCAAATAATTTATTTTGATTTTGATCAATTCAATTTATCTGAAGTTAGTAAAGATAAAATAAAAAAATTTTTAAATAATTATGGAAGTGATATTAATGAATATCTTGTCGTTGGACATACTGATACTAAAGGAACAAAAAGATATAATTTATTATTATCAATCAAAAGAGCAGAGGTTGTAAAAGAAATTTTAATTAATTATGGAATTAATCAAAGTAGTATTAAAATTTTAGGCAAAGGTGAGGAAACTTTAGCTGTAGATACTCCAGATGACACCAAACAGCCCGCAAATAGAAGAGTGGAAATAAAAAAAACAAATTAACTTTTGTTTATAAATATTTTGGTATATTGAGCTTCTTTCAATGTATTCCAAAACTACAAAAAAAATAAATATTACTGTTAAGCCTTATTATCTTGAAGACCAATCTGAGCCTGAAGATCAGCATTATGTATGGGCTTATAAAGTAATAATTGATAACCAAGGCAATGAAAAAGTACAGCTTGTAAACAGGCATTGGAAAATTATTGATGCTAATGGCACTCTTCAAGAAGTACGAGGTAAGGGTGTTGTAGGTGAACAACCTATATTAAATCCAGGTGAAAAGTTTGAGTATACTAGTGGCACACCTTTAACTACTTCTTCAGGTTTCATGGAAGGAAGTTATGAGATGCAAGGCGATGATGGAAATTCTTTTGATGTTCAAATACCTCAGTTTTCATTAGATACACCATTTGAAAATAATAAATTAAATTAATTCACAAATACAATGAGAGACTTTAGGTCGATATTAAATATAATTGGAATACTGATATGTATTGAAGCAGTAGCAATGCTGATTCCAATGTTCTTTGATCTTTATTATGGTAATTATGATTGGTTACAATTTTTTTACTCAAGCTTAATCACATTTTTTATTGGTATAATTTTATATTTTTCATTTAGAAAAAAAAATATTAAGCTTGGAATTAGGCAGGCATTTTTGTTAACAATTTTATCTTGGTTAGTAATATCTCTTTTTGGTGCAATTCCATTTTTGTATTCATCATCTTCCCTCTCATATACAGATGCTTTTTTTGAGTCAGTAAGTGGAATTACTACGACTGGTGCAACTGTTATTAATAATTTAGAAAACTTATCAGAGGGTATATTAATTTGGAGATCTCTTCTTCAATGGTTTGGAGGAATAGGGATAATTGTTCTTGCAATGGCAATTTTACCAACTTTACAAATTGGTGGAATGCAACTGCTACACATGGAACATGATGATCCTTATGAAAAAACAATTCCTAAAGTTAATCGATTTGTAATTGAATTATTTCTACTTTACGTATCATTGTCAATTATTTGTGCCTTTTTGTATTTTGTAAATGGAATGCAAGGTTTTGATTCAATTATTCATGCAATGACTACTATCTCAACTGGTGGATTTTCTAATTATGATGAATCATTTTCATATTTTAATTCATTTAAGATTGAAAGTATAAGTATTATTTTTATGTTGGTAGGAAGTTTACCATTTGTCTTGTATTTGCAATTTTTACATAATCAAAAAAAATTTATTTTTAAAGATGATCAAATAAAATTATTCTTTCTAATTTTATTTATAATTATTTTGTTAACGACAATTTGGCTAATTACTAATCAATCTATAGATGCAATTTCTGCTTTTAGAATTGCTTTATTTAATATTACATCAATTTTAACTGGCACCGGCTATACTAGTAATAACTTTTCTAATTGGGGAAGTTTTGGCATTGTAATAATGATGATAATTATGTTTATTGGTGGGTGTGCAGGATCAACCACAGGAGGAATTAAAATATTTAGATTGCAAATACTTTTTAGAGGAGCAATTACCCAAATAAGGAAACTGACTCAACCTCATGCAGTATTGATGATGAGATTTAATGGGAAAGCAGTTAATGAAAACACTTATAACTCCATTATGGGCTTTTTCTTTATGTATATATTTTTGTTTATTTTATCAGCAGTAAGTTTAAGCTTATTCAATTTAGATTTTTTAACTGCCTTTTCAGCAGCTGCTTCTGCAATTTCAAATGTTGGCCCTGGTTTAGGTGAAATGATAGGACCTAGTGGAAATTATTTTTTATTAGACAATGGGGCTAAATGGATATTGTCTTTAACAATGATTATTGGAAGACTAGAAATTTTTACAGTACTAGTTTTATTATCTATTAATTTTTGGAGAGCTTAAATACTTAGATAATCTGCCATATAAATAGATAATTGGTTTTTTGTTTCGTTAATATAATCTTTCATTGTTGTTAATAATAATTCATTAATAATTATTTCAACTTCATTTAATGAAATATATTTTTGAGATGTTGTAGATCTAGAAGTTTGAACAGTGGTATTTGCCATTAAAAAACCACTGTCATCGTAGAGTTCATACTCAACTAAAAAAAATAATTCATATTTATATATAGTTTTTTCTTCATATTTTTTTGCATCAACATTCTCAATTTCATTTTTTGTAATAGATGCATCTAAAATATTAATAACTAATTTATTTTCATTTCCAATTTTTAATATGTTTTTGTTATGCCATTCCACTATTACATCAGTTGGTGATTTTTGGATTTGTTCTTCAATATTATTTTGAGAAAAAACAGAATTATATTTTTTGTTAATTTCAATATTTTTTGAATAAATTGAAATAGTATCAAGATTAGAAGTATCAATTTCAATTGGTCTTAATATTTCAACTGGTTGACATGATAGCACCAAAAATAAAATTAAGGTAAAACTACTTTTTAAGTACATAAATTAATATAGCTTGTTGAATGTACATTCTATTTTTTGCTTGCATTAATACAACAGAATTTTTTCCATCAAGAACTTCTGATGTCACTTCTTGTCCTCTTTTTGCAGGTAAGCAGTGCATAAATATTACATTGTTTTTAGCATTGCTAATAATTTTTTTATCTACGGTATAATTTTTGAAATATTTTTTTTTATTTTTATTTTTTTCACCCATAGAAACCCAAACATCAGTCATTATACAATTTGAATTTTTTGTACCTAATATAGGATCAAAAAAATGGTTTAAATTTTTATTTTTGTATTGTTGAAACTCTTTTTTATAATTTTTAAAAATTTCTTTTGGAATGATTAAATTTAGTTTGAAATTATAAATATTTTGCAGATGAATAAGAGAGCGTAAGACATTATTATAATCACCTATCCAAGCAATATTAGCATTTTTTGTACTTTTAAGATGCTCTTGTAGAGTTAAAAAATCACCAAGTATTTGGCATGGATGACTATATTCAGTTAAACCATTTATAATCGGCAAAATATTTTCTTTGCTTAAATTTACTATTTGTTTATGATTATTATTTCTTATCATTATGCAATCAATATATTGACTTAATATATTAAGAACATCTTCGGCTTTTTCTCTTTTATTATCAAAGCCAATATCTTTACTTTGCAATTCTAAAACATAACCTCCTAATTTTTGCATTCCAACATTAAAGCTTAATCTGGTTCTTAGTGATTGTTTTTCGAAAATTAAACCGAGAGTTTTATCTTTGCAAGATAAAGAATATTTTTTTGGGTTTTTTTTGATTTTTTTAGCAAGAGAAATTATTTCATCAATTTCTTTTTTATTAAAACTATTAATATCAATAAAATGCTTCATCCTGATAGTTCTTTTAAACTTTTTTTAATTATTGTTAATGATTTATCAATCTCTTTATAAGATACAATAAGTGGCGGGGCTAATCTTACTGTATTATCTGCAGCAGGTACATTTAGTAATTTATTTTTTTTAAGTTGTTCAGAAAAATCTATATTGCTAATATTTGTTTTAATTCCCAATAAAAGTCCTGCACCTCTAACCTCTGAAATAATATTTGATGAATTCTCTAATTTTTTTAAATTTTTCCAGAAATATCTTGCTGTTTTATCAACTTTTGTAAGAAATGTTTTATTAGAGATAATTTTTAAGACTTCTAAACCTACACTCATGGCTAACGGATTACCACCATAAGTTGATCCATGACTACCTTTAGTCATAGCAACACATGCTTTGTTTGTTGACATACAAGCGCCAAGAGGAAAACCCGATCCAATACCTTTTGCTACAGACATAATATCAGGTTTTATTTTTGCCCATTCGTGTGAAAATAATTTACCTGATCTTCCAAATCCACACTGAACCTCATCGAAAAAAAGTAAGATTTTCTTTTCGTTACAGATTTTTCTTAGTAATTTTAAAAAACTTAGATTGGCAGGACGAATACCTCCTTCTCCTTGAATTGGTTCAATAATAATACCAGCTGTTTTTTTGTTTATTGCCGATATTAATTTTTTTTCATTATTAAATTCGATTTGTTTAAATCCTTTAAGCATAGGGCCAAAACCATTAGAGTATTTTTTGTTTTTTTGCGCAGAAAGTGCTCCATAAGTTCTTCCATGAAAAGCGCCATCAAAAGTAATAATCTCTGTTTTGTTAGTATTGTAATATGAATGATATCCTCTTATTATTTTAATTCCGCATTCAATAGATTCAGCTCCTGAATTAGTAAAAAAGACTTTGTCTGCAAAAGAATTTTTACATAGTAATTTTGCAAATTGTTCCTGTTTTTTAATTTTATATAAGTTTGAAACATGCCAGAGTTGTTTCGATTGCTTATTAAGCGCATCTATAAGCTTAGGATGACAATGACCAAGAGAATTTACAGCTATTCCACTTGCAAAATCTAAATATTTTGTATTTTGATTAGAGTATAAATAACATCCTTTGCCTTTTGCAAATTCAAGAGATTTGTTCCCATAAGTTGGCATCACGTTTGATAAAAGTTTACTAACCATATTTAAAATTTAATTTTATATCCTTTGCGAAACATAAAATAGCATAATAAAATTAATATAATATTAATAATTATTAAGAAGATTGATCCTTGGATTAATGAGCTATCAGAAATACCCGTAAAAGCATATCTGAAACCATCAATATTATAGAAGAATGGATTGAATGAGGAAACTGTCTGCCAAAACTCTGGAAGTCTCGAAATTGAATAAAATGTTCCAGACAAAAAAGTAAGAGGTAAAACTATAAAATTAGTTATACCTTGTTGTTGATCCCATTTGTCTGCCCATATACCAACAATTGTTCCCAAAGTTCCCATCATTGTACACCCCATTAATGTAAAAAATAGTAAAGCAGTGTAAGAGTGAACGGTTAAAGGAACAAATATCATAACCCCCAAAGTAGTAACTATACCACAAACAATACCTCTACAAACAGAGCCAATAATAAAACCAAATGCTAGTTCAACATTATTTAATGGAGCCATTAATATGTCTACAATATTTCCTTGAAATTTTGATTGACCAATACTTGATGCGGAATTAGCGAAAGCGTTTTGCAACATAGTCATCATTATTAGACCGGGTGCAATGAAATAAGAAAGATCAATACCATTTATAGAATTTACAGATCTACCTAGAGCCAAACTAAAAACAGCTAAAAATAATAAAGAGCTAATAGCTGGTCCAATCACAGTTTGTATTCCAACTTTTAAGAACCTAAAGACTTCTTTTTTAACTAATGTAAGAAAACAAAGATAATTATAGTAAATCATATTACGGGTTTTCTTTTAATATATTTAAATTATTTGTATATTAATTTAGTGGACGAAAAAAAACTCTTAAAATATGCCGTTGATTACTTAAGCAAGTATGATTCCTCAAAGAATAATTTAGTTAGTGTGCTTAAAAGAAAAATTTTAAGATTAAATTTAACAAATTTTGAGAAAAAAAAACTCATTGATATTATTGAAAGTATAATTTTAAAATTAGAAAAAAATAAATTTATTGATGATGATAGATATAGCTCAACAAAAATTCTTTCATTATCAAATTCTGGAAGATCTAAAAATTTTATTTTCAATTACTTGATTAAAAAAGGAGTGAGTAAATCTCAAATTCAAAATAATTTAAACTTAATGAAGCAAGATAACGATAATTGGGAATTAGAGTCAGCAAAAATATTTGCTAAAAAAAAGAAATTGTTGGAAAAAAATGAAAGTTATGAAAAAAAATTAGCAAAAATGGCAAGAGCTGGTTTTAGCTATGAAATATGTAAGAAAATATTAGGTTAGATTTCTTTTATATGAATCTTACCTTCTAATAATCTTGCAATTTGTTTGGTTGTTTCAAATCTTTCAAATGAAATTCTGATGATTGCAGTTAAAGGTGCTGCGAGAAGAACTCCAATAAAGCCCCAAATCATTCCCCAGAATATTAACGATAAAATAATTGTAATTGGATGTAATCCAAAACTCTCACCAAATATTTTAGGTTCTACAAAATTTCCCACTATTTGATGAATAACCGTTGGTAAAATTATAATTAATACAACTAGTGTTGGATCGTTGTATTGAAGGAAAGCAATTGGTAATGGAAGTAAAACAGCAATAACAGAACCAATAACTGGAATGAAATTTAAAATAAATGTTAAGCTTCCGAAAATGAAGGCTAATTCAAGACCTAAAAACCAATAAATTAATCCTGCTGCAACGCCTGTAAAAGCTGATGTTAAAAATTTAGTAAATATATATTTTTTTACTAATCTAATAATATCATTCCATTCATCTGAAGTATTTTTAGGAGGAGTTCCCAATAATAAAAATAATGTTATAACTACAACTAAAAGAAACTTTGAAATAAAATTTGCACTATTACTTAATATAGTTGCAGCCCAATTAGTAATAGGTAACTCTGCAATTGTATTTCTAATTGTTTCTCTATCAATATCAATATCAAATTGTTGCAGTTGTATTATGACTGCCTCTATTAAAATAATTACTTTTTGATTATAATCATCTGCAGACTCCAAGAATGTTGCTACAGAAGAAACAATAAAAGGAACTATAATTGAGAATAAAAGTACAATTAAACAAATACTTATAAAAACTGCTATAAATCTGTGTACACGAAGATTTATAGTTTGAAAATCAATTATTGGATCAATTAATATCCTTAAAAGAAGTGCTAACACAAATGGAACCATTATTGGTTGAGAAAAATTTAGTATAAATGCAACAGCAATACTAGCTAATATAAAAAGAGAACCAGAAATTACACGATTACTTTCGTTCATTAATTTTTTGTAGATTGAGGATTAAATATCTCAGTTTTTTCATCAGATAATTTCTCAACATAAAGTGATTGGCTTGGAAACGCAAAACCAGCCTCATTATTTTCAACAATTTCAATTATTTTTACAGCAAGATTTTCTTTAATTTTTAAAAATTCAGCCCATTCATTCGTAACTGTAAATGTTTGTACTAACATATCAATAGAACTATCAGAAAAACTATCTATTCGAACGTAGAAACTTGCATTTTGATTTTTTGCAAAGTTATCATCTTTCTCAATTAATGTATTTATCTCATCTCTAATTTTTTTTAATTGATCAATTGTTGTTCTATACTCTAGTCCAATTAACCATCTTATACGTCTATGATGTCTTCTTGTATAATTAGTTACAGACTGCTCAGCAAATTTATAATTTGGAACCATTACTGGTGTTGAATCAAACCTTCTAACAAGGGTGGATCTAAATCCAATTTGTTCAACAACTCCTTCAACTTCTCCAGAAACTAATATTACATCTCCTACAGTAAATCTTTTTTCCATTAGTATCATAATACCACTAATTAAATTTTTAAATAAATCTTGAGCACCAAGTGCTACCGCTACACCAAATAAACCTAATCCTGCAATTACTGGCCCTACTCTTATGCCCCACAACTCTAATATTGCGACCGACCCAAGTACAATAACAAGAATTTTTAAACCTTTAAGAGTCCAATCAACTAATGGCTTTGAAATTGTTGACTCAAAGTTTTTTATTACAAATGAAAAAGGTATAATCAATTGATGTAATAACCAGAATATAAAAATTGTAATCAAAGATCTGTTTAATAAATCTAAAAAATCTTGATTGTTATCAGAAACATCCAAGTACGAAGAAGCTATAAAGAAACCTAAAACAACAGGAAGAAATTTTAATGGTCCATCGAGGACTTCAATAACAGCGTCATCAATTTGATTGGAAGTTTTTGAAACAATACTTGATAATCGATTAAGAATAAATCTAGCTATAAGCCTTCTAAGTAAATAAAAAAGTAGGAAAATTACTAGGCTTACTATGATATCTGTAGCATTTATGCCAAAAACACCGTTATTCCAAACATCTAAAAAAAGGTCTGTAAAGCTATTGAATGTTTCCATAAGCGATATATTTACTACTCACTAACATGAAATTTAAATTTTTACTTGTTTTTTTGATTATGCTTAACTTGAAGAATACATTATTAGCTAATGAAACAGTGAATTTATATGATTTTTCATTTGAAGATATAGACGGCAATCAAGTAAATTTAGAGAAATTTGCAGGTAAGCCAATTTTAATAGTAAATACAGCTTCAAGATGTGGTTTCACTCCACAGTATGAAGATCTTCAAAATCTATTTCTTAATTATAGAAAAAGTGATTTAACAATAATAGCTACTACTAGCAATTCCTTTAATCAAGAGTATTCAGATACTGAAGATATTAAAAAAATATGTTTAGTTAACTACGGCGTAGGTTTTGTTACTTCATCTCCAATGGATGTTAAAGGAAGCAGTGCCCATCCAATTTATGCCTGGATCGACAATGAGTATAACGAAAAGCCAAAGTGGAATTTTTATAAATATTTATTTGATAGAAAAGGACAACTCGTTAAATCTTGGTCTTCTATGACTAAACCAGATAGTACAAAAATTACAAATCTAATAGATCGATTAATTTAAAAAAAAAGGGCAAATAAATTTGCCCTCTTCTCATAATTATTTTATTAAAAATTACATCATGCCGCCCATGCCGCCCATGCCACCCATGCCGCCCATGCCGCCGCCCATGTCAGGCATTGCAGGTGCTGCAGATTTATCTTCAGGAGCATCAGCTACCATAGCTTCAGTTGTAATTAGTAAACCAGCTACAGATGCTGCATCTTGTAGTGCGGTTCTAACAACTTTAGTTGGATCAATTATACCGGCATTTACCATGTTGGTGTATTTGTCCATTTGAGCATCATAGCCAATATTGTGATCTTTACTTTCACGAATTTTACCCGCTACTACTGCCCCATCAACACCAGCATTTTCTGCAATTTGTCTCATTGGATTAAACAGCGCTCTTCTTACTATATCAACGCCAATCTTTTGATCATCATTAGCAGTTTTAACTGATTTCAATGAATTTGTAGCATATGCAAGAGCTGAACCACCACCAGGTACTATACCTTCTTCAACTGCTGCTCTTGTTGCATGCATTGCATCTTCGACTCTGTCTTTTTTCTCTTTAACTTCAACTTCTGTAGCTCCACCAACTCTGATAACTGCTACACCGCCTGCTAATTTTGCAAGCCTTTCTTGAAGTTTTTCTCTATCATAGTCAGAAGTTGTTTCTTCAATTTGTGCTCTGATTTGATTACATCTACCTTCAATGTCTTTCTTTTTACCAGCTCCTTGAACGATGGTAGTATTTTCTTTATCAACAACTACCCGTTTAGCAGTACCTAGCATTTCAAGATTAACATTTTCTAACTTTATACCAAGATCTTCACTTATCACTTGGCCTCCGGTTAGAATTGCAATGTCCTCCAACATAGCTTTTCTTCTATCTCCAAAACCTGGAGCTTTAACTGCAGCTATTTTTAAGCCACCTCTTAGTTTATTTACAACTAAAGTAGCTAAAGCTTCACCTTCAATATCTTCAGCAATAATTAATAGTGGCTTAGTAGATTGAACAATGGATTCGAGTAAAGGCAACATTGGCTGTAAACTTGATAATTTTTTCTCATGAAGTAATACATAGCAATCACCAAGTTCAGTTATCATTTTTTCTGCATTAGTTACAAAATATGGTGAAAGATAACCTCTATCAAACATCATACCTTCTACGACATCAAGTTCAGTATCTAAGCTCTTTGCTTCCTCTACAGTAATAACACCTTCTTTACCAACTTTTTGCATTGCACTTGAAATCATTTTACCAACTTCAGTATCGCCATTTGAGGCAATAGTGCCTACTTGTGCAACTTCCTTATCAGTTTTAATAACTTTAGATTTTTTTCTAATTTCATCAACTACAGCTTCTACAGCAAGATCAACTCCTCTTTTAAGATCCATAGGGTTCATTCCAGCTGCAACCGCTTTCATTCCTTCAGTCGCAATTGCTTGTGTTAATACGGTGGCAGTAGTTGTTCCATCACCAGCAATGTCATTAGTTTTACTAGCAACGTCTCTAACCATTTGAGCGCCCATATTTTCAAATTTATCTTTTAACTCTATTTCTTTAGCAACACTTACACCGTCCTTGGTAATTCTAGGTGCACCGAAAGATTTATCCATGACAACATTTCTTCCTTTAGGTCCTAGTGTTACTTTTACTGCGTCAGCTAGCTTGTTAACACCAGTTAACATTTTTGATCTAGCATCTGATCCAAAAAATATATTTTTTGCAGACATTTTTTTATCCTCTCTTATTTTCTATTTCTTTTTCTTACCTGAAGTTATAATTCCCATGATGTCAGACTCTTTCATAATCAGAAAGTCCTCACCATTCATTTTTACTTCAGTACCAGACCATTTTCCAAAAAGTATTTTATCTCCTTTTTTGACATCCAAAGGTACTAGTTTTCCTGTTTCATCTCTTGCCCCAGAACCAACTTCTAATACTTCACCTTCCATTGGTTTTTCTTGAGCAGTATCAGGGATAATTATTCCCCCTGCTGTTTTTTGATCAGAGTCTACTCTTTTAACTAAGACTCTATCATGTAAAGGTCTAAAATTCATATTTCCTCATTTGTTAACTAATTGAAATTAAATCATTTTTTATTAGCACTCTCATAATGAGAGTGCTAGTTATTTAAGCATTATTGAATTCTATTCAAGAAGAAAACAAAAAAAAATTTAAATTAAGTAAAGTTATGATATTTCTTAAAAATGGTCTTTTTCTCGGTTTTTTTTCGAACTTTTGGATTTCTAACTGCTCTATTAGCTTTTTTTTTGATTATCAGCATACTACTTAATCTAACAAATAATTTGCAAAAGTCTGAGTTTACAATGACTGAGGGAGATCAAAACTCGCAAAATATCATTGGTGTAATAAATTTAAACGGTCCAATTTTTAATAATTCCAGCAATGTGTTAGAAAACAATTTTTATGATTACATTAATCCTGAACACATCAGTTTGTATTTAGAAGAATTAAAAAAACTAAATGTCAAAATTTTACTCGTAAAGATCAATTCACCTGGAGGTACAGTAACTGCTACATCACAATTAGAAAATATTTTTAAAAATTTTAAAAAAGAATCAAAAGTAAAAATATATTTTTTTACAAATGAAATTTTAGCATCTGGAGGATATTGGATTGCTACTACTGCTGATGAAATATTTGCATCTTATGGCTCAACTATAGGCAGTATTGGAGTTGGTGGACCAAGCTGGTATTATTACAATACACCGTTAAGTGTATCCTCAGGTTTACTTGGACAAACGATAGAAACTGAAAAAGGTATTGAAGTTTTCAATCAAAATGCAGGCCAAAGTAAAGATTTATTTAATCCTTTTAGAAAACCTAAAGACCAAGAGATTTTGCATTTACAGAAAATTGTAGATGAAATATATGAAGACTTTATAACAAAAGTTTCTAAAAATCGTAATATTGAGATTAAAACTATAAGAAATAATATTGGTGCATTAATTTATAGTAGTAAACAAGCAAAAGAAAAATTTTTAATTGATGATGTTGTTTCTTATAGCTCATTAATTAGATATATAATCAAAAAAAATAATTATGATGATTATAAAATTTATGAAAATGTTACTAAAAAGAGTTTATTAGGAAATTTTTTAGTAAGTTATAAAAATTACAATGATGCTAAATTTAATATTTGTAACAGATTTGAGATGAGTATTAATGTAATAACTCCGCTATTTCTAAAAGAATGTTAATTAAACAATTTCTTTCAAATCTTTAATTTTAACAAGTAAGTTTTTATAATAATTACTTTGGTCTAGTACATTTGGATGTATATATTTTTTTGCTAACTCAGAATGAATTTCGACATCAACCGTATCAGATGTAATTTTGTGATGTTTGAGTTTATTAATGGAAGATAAATTTACATATCTATCATTAAATAATTTTTCGTTTTCTCTAAAAGATGGAGTAATTTCAAAAATTTCTGTTCCTGGTTTACAAAATGTTATGTTTGCTAAGTTAGATCCGTGAGGAGCTATAATTTTATCAGCATTTGAAAAAATTTCTATTTGTTCGTCTATTTCATATAATTGTGGATTAATAACCTTGTAACCTTTTTCTCTTAGCAAAGTGACTACATCACTTTCATTAATAAGCTTTCTGTAATTTGAGTCCTGTCTAGTTACATAAATTTTTTTGCTACTATCTAATTTAATTTTTGGATTCAAAAATTCTTTTAAAATTTTAATAGAGTCATTTAGATTTATAAATTGCGGGAATTCTGAATTATTAAAAAAGTAAAAATCATCATCTAAGAAAACGAAATTAAATTCTACATTGAGAGCTTTTAATATACCTTCTATAAATTTTCTGTACTTATTTGAGGAATTTCTATGAATAGCGATCTTAATATTTTTTTTGTTACTAAAAAAAATTCTCGGAAGAAATTCTAATAAATTTGAATAATAATTATTTCCTGCATTTGATCCAAGGACAAATATATTATCAAAGCTTTTTAATTTATTTTTATTATTTGAAAAGTTTTCAAAGAATTTTTGCTTATAAAAATGTTCTATATTACTGAATGTTCTCAAATACAAAGATGAAAATGTTTCATTATTTTTTGTAATGGGAAAATAATGGAATGAATCAGAAAAAAAATTACCTTGTAAAATATTACAATTAAGATTAAGTTTATTAAATTTAGCGTTAATAAATAGCTCAGATAAATACTTATTATCTTTAATTTTATCTAAATTTACATCAATTATCATATTATATTATCTAACTAATATATTTAAATTATTTTGTAAAAAATATTTTATATATTTGGCGCGCCTGAGAAGAGTCGAACTCCTAACCTTATGATCCGTAGTCATACGCTCTATCCAATTGAGCTACAGGCGCTGATAATATTATACACTTTATATAAAACGTGTGCTACTTTATAAAAATATTAACATGAAATTCAAAATAGTATTCATTTCAATGATAATTTTTTGTCAAGTAAGCAATGCAAATGTTGGTAAAGAATCTGGTCTAGAAATACCTAGATATGTATCTTTAAAATCTGATGATGCAAATATTCGAGTTGGTCCAAGTAAAAATTATCCTATAGAAATTAAATACGTAAAAAGAAATTATCCATTAAAAGTATTAGAAGAGTATGAAGAATGGAGAAAAGTAAAAGACTTTAATAACAATATTGGATGGATTCACAAAAGTTTAATATCCGGAATTAGAACTGGCATTGTTTTATCAAATGATAGTAAAAATATAAAATTATTTAATACTTTAGGCGGTAGTGTTATCGGGGAAATAGGAATGGGGAATATTATTTTTTTAGAAAAATGTAAAATTGATTGGTGTTTAATTTCATCAGGGAATTTCAAAGGTTGGATGGATAAAAAATATATTTGGGGTGTTAAAGAAAAAGAAATAATTAAAATAAGCATTTTCCAAAGATTAGAAGATTTATATTGGAAGAGTGTTAATTCTCTAAACAAATTTCAAAAAGGAATTTAAAATTGGCTGGGGCGGTAGGATTCGAACCTACGAATGCCGAGTCCAAAAATGGGTGAATTAACAATTAGAGTTATAAATTTGTTAGATTTCTTAGATTAAATTTTTTTTTATTTCAAAAAATTAGTTTGTGAATGTGACCATAGTGTAATCAATATATGATAATAAATAATTATAATATATAATTAAATCATAATGAAATTCTTTAAATATATCGTTCCATTAATCTTTATATTTTCTACACAAGTTAAGTCAAAATGTGGTGGTCCTAATATACTTATGATAGATGAGCCTGAAGCCTTAGAAGCTGTTAGTCCTTCTTCCATTAAGGTATCTATGTATGATAAAATTTTAGATGGATCTAATATCGAGGCTTATAAAACTCATGCAAAGAATATGGGAAATTTAGGATATGGTGCATTTGATTATGAAGAAATATTTTTTGATAAAGTAGAAAACGACAATTTGAAACTTTGTGCGCATATTGCATATGGAAAATTACATGAAACGCAAACGGTTGGCTTTGATCTAGCAGCACTTAATTCTTTTATTAGAGCTAAGACATTCTTTGAAATATGTCCAGAAGAAGAAATAGATAAACGTTTTCCATGGTATGATCACATTTGTAATTTTTACCCTGAAGATGGTGAAATTATAGAAATGAGTAATAAAAATAAAGGGACAAAAGGAAATCATAGTAATGCTGTTGTATATAGTAGTGCAAAATTTAAAGACACAAATGAAAAAATTTATGATTGTTTTGGTTTTGGAACATTATTCAATTCAAATTTTCCGGGTTATTATACTGAAGCGGTATACGGCTATATATGTAGTGACCAATTAGATTACTTTAGCAATGAGAGGATAAAAAATTTTGCAAAGTCAGTAGGTGTTTATGGTTTAGCAGAGCCAAATAAAAACCAAAGGTTAGAATTTCATAAATAATCTTAATAATTGTTTTTAATAAGTGACCAATGAGTGACCAACTCGAAAAAAGAAACTCTAAACACGAAAATATTGGCTGGGGCGGTAGGATTCGAACCTACGAATGCCGACTCCAAAAACCGGTGCCTTACCGCTTGGCGACGCCCCAAATTATGCTTACTCTCTAGTCGTTAGCACAAAATAAGTCAAATTCTTCAAGTGCGACAATACCATAAATAGCATTAAAAAGTATAAAAAGTGATCTATATTATTTCAAGATTGATTCAAAACAAGGGATTTACATTTTTAAAGCTAAACCTATTTAATTTTTATGCGAAAATTACTTACAATAATTTCATGCCTATCAATTTTTTCATCCATTACTCAGGTTAATGCGAATACAGAAAAAATGTATGAGAGACTTGTTAATGATTGGTCAGCTATTTTTCCTGATGGAAATAGAAACGCTGCTGGGCCAAGATTTTTTAAATATATTTTAGATCAAAACTTAGAATATGAAGAGTTTATGCAATTTAACAAATTATATTGTGCTGTTTCAGGCTCTTTAATTCCTCCTGATGCTCAACCAGATGAAATTCTTCTAACTAATTTAGAAAACGATGAGCAAATTTGTGGCCAATATTATAAATGTTGTTGGCCTTGTTTATGTGATGTAATGAAATATTCAGAAACAAAAAAAATAAACATAGATTTCAAAGATCAATCAAAAGACATTTATGCAATTGTTATTGATAATCCATGCAATAAAAATGATTTTCCCGAACTTGTTAATAGAGATTATTTTTGTGAAGGAAATGATTTAAATAAAGAATATACATACTCAGTAGATAACAAACTTGTTATCGGTGTATTACATAATGCAAAAATATGTGATGCTTACGATATTGATTACATAAAAAATGACCAGATAACAGGCCCTATGTGCGAAGCTAGGAATAGTATGCCCCTTGAAGAACTTAATTTTGGAATGGGTGATATTTTTATTAGATTGGCAAATTGAAAATACTTGAAATGCGTAAGTTAATTTTTATTTTTATTGTGTTGGTATCTAATATGGCTAAGGCAGAATTTTTTTCTAATATTTCAAATATAATTGAAAATAATTACGATAGATTAAGTTATGGAGTTTCAGTAACTGATTTTAATAAAGATGGAAATTTTGAATTTATTGTTGCAGGTTTTGGTTACTCTAATTTAGCTCTTAGCTATAAAAATGGAAAAATAATAAATACAATACAAGATCCTTTATTCATTGATAAAGATAGGAGTACTATTGGTGTATCTGCTTGTGATATTGATCAGGATGGTTTTGAAGAAATTTATTTCTTAAATACTGATACGTATAGTGGAGAAAAAAAATACTCTGATAGATTGTTGGATAACAACAACAATAATATTTTCGATTATTTTGAGTTAGAAAAAAATTTAGAAAATTTAAATTTGACTGCAGGTAGATCAGTTGTTTGTGTAGACAGAAATGGATCGGGAAAGTACGGCATATATGTTGCTAACTATGGAGGTCCAACTAGATTTTATGAAATTGAAGAAAATGAAGTTGAAGATTTAGCTCCATTGCTTGGAATAGATCAAATAACTGGAGGTAGAGCTGTAATTTCAGGACATATAGTTTCTGATAATATGGATATATTTGCAGCTAATGAGAGAGGTCCAAATTTTTTATATAAAAATATTAATGGTAATTTTAATGATATTGCGATTGAAAAAAATGTGCAAGATACTTTTCAAAATGGTCGTGGAACTGCTTTAACTGATTTTTTGTATAGAGGTGAACTTGATATTATAACAAGTAACTGGGAAGGCTATCATCGTATTTTTGTAAAACAAAAAGAATCATTTCTCGATATGTCCTCATTAGATTTTAGATCACCAAGTAGAATACGAACAGTTATATCGGCTGATTTTGATAATGATGGTTATGATGAAATTTTTTTAAATAATATAGGTCAACCAAATAAACTCTTTCGTATTCTTGAAGAAGGAAATTTAAAAGAAATCAAATTAGACGAAGCACTTGAAGCACAAGGTCTAGGAACTGGTGCTGCTGTTGCCGATATTGATGGAGATGGAATTTTAGAATTACTTATTTCTCATGGTGAATCTGGTGCTCAGCCGCTAAGTTTATTTAAAGCAAATGTGTTAAATACTAATTATCTTAGAATTAAACCTCTCAATACTTTTGGTGCTCCTGCTAGAGGTGCAACAGTTACTTTGCATACAAATTTAAGAAATCATGCAAAGACTATTGATGCAGGGTCAGGATATTTATGTCAAATGGAACCAGTAGCACATTACGGTTTGCGTGAAGGTGAAATCATTAAAAATATAACAATCAAATGGACGAATGGAACAATTGATAGTTATGAAATTAATGATATAAATAATACATTCGAATTTAAACAAGGAATATAATTTAATGTCTGTTGCTGAAACAATTAAAAAATCAGCTCCGCGTTTTCATTGGAAATGTAAACATACATGGAGAAGAAGTGCTAAAAATACTGCTTGGTGTTTGCTAGGATGTAGTATTGGCGATTTTGGAACCATACTCTATTTTCAATTAACTGGCATTCCTTGGCCTACTCTTTATGTTATGATCCTAGCAATCATTAATGGTATTATTACTAGCATCATTTTAGAGACTGTCGTTTTATCAAGACAAATGATTATCAGCAAAGCCTTTAAAACAGCCATAGGAATGAGTTTAATTTCAATGGTGTCTATGGAAATAGCCATGAATGCAGTTGACTGGATCATTATGGGTGGCGCTAAACTTGTATGGTGGGTAATACCTATAATGCTTCTTGCAGGCTTTCTAACGCCGTGGCCATATAATTATTACAGATTAAAAAAATATAATATTGCCTGCCATTAATTAAATTAATTCACAAACGAATATTGAAATTAGTTTAAACACACATATTTGGTTTTGATGATTAGAATATTACTTACATTATTATTTATTAGTTCTGGTGTATTTGCTGCTGCAAGTTCAGACGACAGTAGCTCAAGTATATCTGCAGATGAACAAGTTATTAAGCTTTATGATAAAGCGTACGAATTAGTCTATTACAAGAAATTTGATAAATCTATCAAATTGCTTGAAAAATTAGCTAAACGTAAAGATCTTGGTAACAAAAAAGCTGATGTATATAATTTACTTGGTTTTAGTTATAGAAAACATAGTGAGCCAAATTTAAACAAAGCATTTGATGCATATCAAATTGCATTAGAAGCAAACCCTGAACATTTAGGTGCTCATGAATACCTCGGTGAACTTTACATTACACTTGGAAAGATGAATAAAGCAAATGAAATGCTGTCAAAATTAGAAACATTAGCTGGAACCAATTCTATGGAATATAGAAAATTAAAATCAGCAATTGATAATTCATAAATACTACAATTGCTCTTTATGAAGAGCAATTTTGACCTATGATAATTTATACTCTTAACTTTTCGTTATCAATCTTAATAGGCTCAATGATTTTCTTTATGGCTGTTGTCTCACCCTCAGTCTTCGTCACTTTAAGTACTAATGCCAGCAGTAAATTTTTAAGAACAATTTTTCCTCGAATGTTTTTATTTGGATTTATAATATCTGTTTTATCTTTAATCCTTAGTTATATTTCTGGAAATATTTTAAATTCTGTTTTGTTAATAGTAGTGGCTATAAGTTTTATTATTAATAGAAATTATTTAACACCAAAAATTAATGATTTTAGAGACAAAGAATTAGAAGGAGATAAAAAAGCATCTTCAAGTTTTAAAAATATGCATTTGCTATCAGTTTTATTATTTCTATTGAATTTTATTATTTTAATTGGAATCGTTATTAATAACTACATTAATTATAATTTATAAACTTTATCCTGTCCCACAGGATAAATTTTCAAATTTTTCTTACCCAATACATCGCTTATTTCCTTAGAATTTATATCCAACCCACCTGTAAAAATTCCAAAACTTGGTAAAATGAATATTTTTTCATTATGCACGAAAGATGTTTTAAAAATAGTTTTCCCTCTGTGAACAATTTTTACTTTTGGATGATAGTGACCACAAATTTGAAATAAAGATGTTTTGATAGGTATGTGTGTAAATAAAAATTTACCAATTTTGTAATTTGTAAAATTTTTAAAACCTTCAATTTGTATATTTTTATCATGATTACCCTTGATCCATACGAAATCAGTGTTTTTCATATATTGACTAAGATTTTTATAATCTTGATCTTTTAAACTCAAAGTTGAAAAAACATCGTGTAATAAATCACCAACTATAATTAAATTACTTGGTTTAATTTTATCTAAACTAACAAAAATTTTGTTTAATATTTCATTTGTATCATACGGAGGTAAGAATTGCTTATTCTTTGCATAACTAATAGATTTTCCTATATGTAAATCTGATACGATCAGGGTATTTAGTCTTTTCCAATAAAGAGATTTATTTGGGTAAGCATGAAATTCTTCATTACCAAAATTAATTAATTGATAGTACATTAGCCTCTTTTAATATTTCATTTTCTAAATCCTCTAAAATATATTCATCAGTTTCTTTTTTTGATAAATTTTCTCTATTTATTTCAAGAATAATTGGAACAGCCAATGGTGAGATACTTGTGAGTTTTTTTAAAATAATTTTTTTATCAATTTTTTTTAAGATTTCTCTAAGTCTCTCATAATCAATCATATTCTTTTTTGCGTCTTCATATGATGATTTTAGAAGAATGTGATCTGGTTCATTTTTTTTAAGAACTGTATAAATTAGATCAGAACTAAATAAAACTTGCTTTCCAGTTTTTTCCATCCCTGGCAACCTTCTTTCTATTAAACAAGATATAATTGCATTATCTCTAAACAATCTTTTGACTATTGAAGTTTCTTCAAGATAATTATCTAAATGTTTATCTAACAATCCTAAATTTAGAATTGTTTTAATTTCTTTGACTTCTTTTAAAGACCATAAAACAATAGCATAATCATTTGCAACAAAACCTAGAGGTTTATAGTTAAATTCCTTAAAGCCTCTAAGCAATAAAAATCCTAGTGTTTGATTGGCATGCCATCCTGCAAAAGTATAGATAACAGTATAAAAATTTTTTTTTCGAGGGAATTGTTCGACTAGATATTCATCTTTTTTAGGAATTTTAGATATATTTTTTTGTCTTTTTAACCATTCAGTAATTTGATTTGGATATGAATCCCACAAATTATTTTTTGCCAGTAAAGCCCTAACTGAGTTAGCCAAATTTGTTGATAATGGCATTCTGCCTCCAGAGTATGATGGAATTTTTGAAATTAAAGATTTACTTCTTTTAACTTGTACTAAGTTATTTTTCATTGATTGAAATTCTAGTACTTGACCGGCAAATATAAATGAATCGCCTTGAGAAAGATTTTGAATAAAAACTTCTTCTATATTCCCTAACGTTTTTGTTCCAAGTTTTATTTTTAACATCGGATTTTCAATTATTGTTCCAACATTCATGCGATATTTTCGTGTTTCTCTTCTATTTACTAGCTTATAAATATTTTTATTTTCTCTCAATTGGAAGATTCTCTTAAATTGATCATAATTTTTTAAAACATATCCACCATCTTGTATGAGATTAATCAATTGTTTAAAATCATTAAGTTTTAATTTTTTGTATGGATATGCTTTGATAATTTCTTTGTAGAGATCATTAATATCAAATTGCCCCACACAAGCCGTTGCAAAAATATGTTGAGCTACAACATCAAAACTTCCTTCTTTTAAATCTATTTTATCTAAGTTATTTTTTTTTATTTCTTCAATAGCAGCTTTTGCTTCGATAAATTCAAAACGATTAGTGGGTACTAAAATTGCTTTTGAAGGTGTATTTAAATTATGATTTGATCTTCCTACACGCTGTAATAATCTATTAATTCCTTTAGGTGCTCCAACTTGAATAATTTTTTCGACATCTCCATAATCTAATCCAAGCTCTAAAGAAGAGGTAGCAACAACACAGTCAACTAATCCTTTGCTAAGATTATTTTCTACTTTTAAACGTAGGTTTTTTTCTAATGAACCGTGGTGAACAGCAATTTTTAATTTTTTCTTATTAATTAGCCATAAGTTTTTAAACATATATTCGGCTTGCGCCCTCGTATTAACGAAAATAATAGTTAATTTTGATTTCATTATTTCTTTATAGATTTCATTAATAGAATACGTAGCCATATGACCAGACCAAGGAATACGTTCTTTTGATTCTAGAATTTTAATCTTAGGTAAAACTGAATTTTCATAAGAAACTATTTTTGGTTTTTTGCGGCAAAGCCATTTTTTGGCGTCTTGTTTATTCTTGAGAGTTGCAGACAAACCTATTCGTTGTAAATTTGGAGAGAAAGTTTGTAGTCTTTCAATATTTAAACTTAGAAGATCAGCTCTCTTATTATCCAAAAAAGTGTGTATCTCATCAATAATTATATATTTTAGATTGTGAAAAAATTCTTTTGCATTCTCATACGAATTTAACAACGCAAGTGACTCTGGAGTTGTAATAAGGATATTAGGAGGTTTTTGTTTTTGTTTTTGTTTTTTATATGGTGTTGTGTCTCCTGTTCTTACTTGAAATGAAATATTTAAATCAAGCTCTTTAATAGGTTTCTCTAAATTTCTCACAATATCGTTGGCAAGAGATTTTAATGGAGAAATATAGAGAGTATGAAGACCTTTAAATTTTTTTAATTTTATTAAATCATCTATTGGATTAATAAACCCTGTTAACGTTTTGCCAGCACCAGTAGGAGCAAATACAACAACATCAGACCCAGTTCGAACATAATGAAAGGTTTCAATTTGATGAGGAAACCAGGACCATTTTTTTTTCTTCATCCACTTGTTTAAGGGGTGTAATAATAAGGGATTCGATTTATTTATATTCATATGGATTTCATTAACCATCAGCTATTTATCAAAGATATAAATGTACATATAGATCCAATATTGCCTAAAAAAACAGCAATTATTACACATGGTCACGCAGATCACGCCCGATTTGGACATGATCATGTTATTGCTACTAGGCAAACAATAGACATAATGAAAATTCGCTACGGAGATAAATGTGCGAAGAAATTTACTCCTCTTAGATACGGACAAAAATACTCAATTAAAAACTATGATTTTACACTTCACCCTGCTGGACATATTTTAGGGAGTGCTCAAGTTTTAGTTGAAAAAAATAATCATCGTTTAGTCATCACAGGTGATTATAAAGTAGGAAAAGATGAAACATGTAAAAATTTCAAACTGGTTAAATGTGATACTTTAATTACCGAAGCAACATTTGGATTGCCCATATTTCAACATCCAGATCCCAAAGATGAAATTCAAAAACTCATACGATCTGTAAAGATAAATAAAAATAATTGTCATATTGTTGGTGCGTATGCTCTTGGCAAAGCACAAAGAGTAATGAATCTTTTACGCCAGCAGAAATATAATGAGACAATTTATATTCATGGCTCTCTAGAAAAGTTATGCCAATATTATTCAAAAGAAAAAATTGATATTGGAAAGTTTGAAAAAGTCTCTTCAAAAGATAAAAACTTTTATGAGGGTAAAATAATTATTGCACCTCCTTCAGCTTTAAAGGATCGTTGGTCAAGACGATTTCCTAATCCTATTATTTGCATGGCAAGTGGATGGATGACTGTTAAGCAAAGAGCAAAACAACAAGGTATTGAATTACCATTAGTTATTAGTGATCATAGCGATTGGAATGAATTATTAGATACAATTAAAAAATCAAAAGCTAAAAATATTCTTATTACACACGGTCAGGAAGATGCTTTAGTTTATTATTGTAAGAAACAAAATCTTATTTCAAAGCCCCTTTCCATCCAAGGAAGAAGTGATGAGGAAATAGAATGAAAAAATTTTCTTCCTTACTTCACAATTTGATTTTAACACCAAGTCGAAATACCAAAATTAAATTACTTCAAGATTATTTTAATAAACTTGATATCAACCGTGCATATGCACTTGCAATTTTATCTGATCAACTTTCATTTCAATTTATAAAAGCATCTAAACTTAAAGAGCTTGTCTATGAACAAGTAGATCAACATTTATTTGATTACTCATATGACTATGTTGGGGATTTAGCAGAAACAATATCATTAATTTGGCCAACAAAAAAAGAGGGTAAATCACAAAATTTATCTACCTTAATAGAAAATATAAAAAAAATTAAAAAGTCTGAAATTAATACTGAGTTTAGTAAAATTTTGAGTGAACTATCTAATAACGAAAGGTGGACTTTAATTAAAATTTGCACAGGTGGACTGCGAATTGGAGTCTCGGAAAGATTAGTCAAAACGGCCTTAGCTGATCTGTATAACAAATCTGTAAATGAGATTGAAGAAATTTGGCATGGTCTAGAATTTCCATATGAAAATTTATTTCAATGGTTAAAAAATGAAATATCAAAACCAAAAATAGATTTTAAAAAATTATTTCATCCAATGATGCTTGCTAACCCCATTGATGAGGAAAAAGATTTTAAAAGATTAGACGCAAATGAATTTCAAGCAGAATATAAATGGGATGGCATTAGGGTTCAGCTTATGGTTTCATCAAAAAGTGTTTCACTATACTCAAGAACAGGTGATAATATATCATCTGCATTTCCCGAAATAATTGAAGCTACTAAAGGTGATGCGGTTATTGACGGAGAATTACTTGTAGGGACAAATTTTAAACCCTCAGGTTTTAATGATCTACAACAAAGGTTAAATAGAAAAAAAGCATCAAAAGATCTTCAAAACAAGTTTCCTGTTTTCATACGAGCTTATGATATCCTTTTTTATAAAGGAAAAGATCTTCGAAAATTTTCTCTTCTTGAAAGAAGAAAATATTTAGAAAAATTTCAAAAAGAAAATAAAACCAATCAAATTGATTTATCTTCAATCATTAATTTTTCAACCTGGAAAGAACTAACAAAATATAAAAATAATTTTCATGATGATTTGAATGAAGGAGTTATGATTAAACTCAAAAATAGTGAATATTTACCAGGGAGAAAAAAGGGGTATTGGTACAAATGGAAAAAAAATCCAAAACTAGTCGATGCTATTTTAATGTATGCTCAACGAGGACATGGCAAAAGATCATCATATTATTCAGATTTTACTTTTGGTGTTTGGAAAGAGAATGAATTAGTTCCAATAGGAAAAGCGTATTCCGGTTACACTGACAAAGAACTATTAGTGTTAGATAAATTTATTAGAAACAATACTATCAATAAATTTGGTCCTGTGAGAGAAGTAAAAAAAGAGATTATACTAGAAGTAGCATTCGATGATGTATTTCCGAGTACTAGACATAAGTCAGGTGTAGCTATGAGATTCCCAAGAATACACCGTATTCGCTGGGACAAACCAGTTAATGAAGTATTAACAATTAGTGAATTTAAAAAAGAATTTAAGCTGAGTTAAAATGGTATTATCAAAATATTGCATTAAATATTAAATATAGTAAAAAAATTAAATAAGATGATTAAAGAAGAAAATTTTGGATATAGAGATAAAAGAGGTCACTTCGTTCCTAAAGAGGCAGCTGATAAAAATCCTATTTGGATACTTCCCTTTAATTTAAAAAAAATTTTAGATTGGTTTATCTTTTCGTATTTTTTTTCTTGGAATCTTGTTTACTTGGCTGTTGCTTTTATTGCTTACTATTTTTTTACACCTGCACTTTCTGAAATGAAAAATCTTTCCCCAGGTTGGATTTCTGAAATCTTAATTCGGAACTATGTAATAGGGACAATCTTTTTTAGTTTAATACATATACCTCTTTATGTAAAAAAATCTCAGGGAATTAAATTTAAATTTAATCCAAACTGGCCAGAAAAAATTCAAAAGATTTTTACGTTTAATAAACAAATATTTGATAATTTATTTTGGAGTTTGTTTTGGGGTGTTCCTATTTGGACAACTTACGAGGTTTTATCTTTTTGGTTTTATGCTTCTGGTTTGGTGCCTTTTATTCAATTCAGTGAAGCTCCAATTTATTTCTTTATTATTCTTTTGCTGATTCCAGCATTTAGAGATGCTCACTTTTATTTAATTCACCGTTTCTTGCATTTCAAATTTATGTACAAAATTGCTCATTCTGTGCATCATCGAAATGTTAATCCTGGACCTTGGTCTAGCCTATCAATGCATCCTATTGAACATTTATTATATTTTTCTGGCGTTATCATTCATTGGGTTATTCTCTCACATCCACTACATGCCACTTATCATTTATTTCATGCAGGCTTAGGATCAGCGAATGGTCACATAGGTTTTAAGCAAATGATGATCAATGATAAGAGGGCAATAGATCTCAGTAATTATAATCATTATCTTCATCATAAATATTTTGAGGTAAATTATGGAAATCTTATGATTCCTTTTGATCAATGGTTTGGAACTTATCATGATGGATCAAAAGAAATGCATGAAAAAATGCTTAAAAGAGTTAGTGTAAAAAACTAACTTAAATCAATATTTTCAATAACTTAGTTATCTTTAATTTAGGGTATATTATACCTTGTCTATATCTCCACATTATGTTTATATGCCTGATATATGCTAGCTAGTAGCGTATTTTACTCAATAGGAGGAAATATGAAAAAACTATATGTGGTTATAGTTGCAGTGTTAGCTCATCTGATGTTTATTTCATCAGCTTCAGCTCAACCTACAAACAGTAACCAATTATCCGATCCTCGTGTTAGACAAGCTTTGTGTATGGCTATTGACATGAAAACAATCGGTGAAACATTATTTGAAGATCAAATCATAATGGCGGATAGTTTATTACCAAACGGTCCAATGAAGTCTCCAAATCTACCTGATTACAGTTACAATCCTGAAAAGGCTCGTCAACTGTTAGCAGAAGCAAATTGGGACTCTAATAGAGAACTTGATATGGTTTTCTATTATGGAGATCAGCTGACAGCTGACTTCATGGCAGCAATTCAAGCATACTTTGCTGATGTTGGTGTAAAAATGTCTTACCGTCTATTACAGGGTGATGTTGGTGCACAACTTAATTCAGTTCCTGATGATGGTGTGAACGGACCAGCTGCTGTTGACTATGACTTAGGTTATGGTGCTCGTGCAGCAATTGCAATGCAAGAGTATTACAATACTTTTAAAACAGGTCTAAACCCACAAACTCCTGGTGATCCAAAAATGGATGCGCTAATTGAAAAGATCAATTCAAGTGCAGACCCAGAAGTTCTAAAACCTGCTTTCTTTGAAATACAAGAATATCAAATGGAGAAAGTTAATATTTGTCCATTGTACTATCAAAAATTATTCATCTATGAGAGTAATAAAGTTGATAGAAATGGTGGAGCATATGGTAACGCTCAGTATAACTATAACTGGGGAATTACTGATTGGAACGTAAGTGGTGGTACATTACAAACTAACACTGGTCCTGTTGAATTCTTTGAACAACCTTGGTACAACCTTGGTTTGTGGATACACAACAAAGTTGTATTCGATAGACTATTAGTTGCTGATGGTGCGTTACAACCAGTTGGATGTTCAGCTTGTGAAAGTTATGAGTTAGCTGCTGATGGTTTAAGTCTAACATTTAAACTAAAAGATGGTCTTACTTTCCATGATGGAAACGATGTAACTGTTGAGGATGTAGCATGGAGTATTCGTACTGCTATGAAAGCACCTCAAATGCACGCTCTAATTGGAAACACAGTTGGATCAATCAAAGGTGCTGATGCATTTAAAGACGGCTCAACTGATGATGTTTCTGGTATTAAATATAATATTGCAGACAGAGTTATTACGTTAGAATTAACAAAAATTGATCCTAACATCTTAACTACGTTCACTCAATTTGCTATTTTACCTAAGCACTTATTAGGTGATGTTGATCCTTTGAAATTCCAACAAAGTGATTTCTGGCAAATGCCAATAGGATCTGGAGCATTCAAAATTACTGAAGTTAAAATGAACGACTTTGCGAAGTTCGAACCTTTTGACGGCTATCATGGCGGTAAAGCTGGTTTTGATATCATTGCTTACCCAAGTTATGATGGTGATGGTAACTTAATTAAGAATGCTGCTGCAGGAAAAATGGACTACGGATTTACTAAAAACGTAGCCGATGTTGCTGCACTAGATGCTATGGACAACATGGGAACTAAAGCTGTTGATATCCCTTATACTCGTATGATGTGGATTATGCAGTATCCAAAACCATAGTTAATTTAATCATTAAAGCTGAGGCATACGCCTCAGCTTTCTTTTTTTAATAATAACGGAAAGTAAAAGTGACCACTTATATTATTCAACGTTTATTTATTTTCTTTCCGATGTTGCTTGTAATAAGTTTTCTTGTTTATTCAGGATTAGAATTATCACCAGGCGATGCTGTTTCACATATGATCAGTCCTGAACTCGCATCAACAATTACTGCGGAACAACTTGATGCAATGCGTGAAGCGTATGGGTTAAATCAAAGTTTCCTTACACGATACTGGATTTGGTTAACTAGCATGGTTCAAGGAGACATGGGTTATTCCATGGCAGGTGGTGTTGCTATTTCTGAAATAATGGTAAAAACAGTTCCTGCAACTTTAGAGCTATCTATGGTAGCATTATTTTTCTCAACAATTTTAGGATGTTCTTTAGGAGTTATTAGTGCTCTTAAAAGAGGTTCCGGTACTGATAATTCTCTTACGGTTGCTGGAATGGCTGGAGTTTCTATACCTGAATTTTTTTTTGGACTTGTAGCTATTCTTTTATTTGCAATCGAATTAAAGTGGCTTCCCGTTGGAGGTAGATTACTACCTCATTATGAAACACTTTGGGATCGCATACCAAATATTGTTCTCCCCTCATTAGTATTGGCATTAATGATGACTGCAGGAGCTATGCGTTATGCACGTTCATCAATGTTAGATGTTTTAGCACGAGAATTTATTACTACTGCTCGATCAAAAGGAATGCCTGAGTGGAGAGTAAATATATTACACGGATTTAGAGTAGCCCTAACACCAGTTGTTGTTCTAATTGGTTTTCGTCTACCTTTACTTATAGGGGGATCAACTATTATCGAACAAGTTTACCAATGGCCAGGAATTGGGAGTATGTTTATTCGCTCTGTGCGTGCTTCTGATTATCCTTTAGTTATGACAATTTCACTAATGTATGTTTTTGTTGTTCTTACAGCAAGTTTAATAATAGATGTTTTAACAGCGTTAATTGACCCAAGAGTTAGGTTAGGAAAAGAATAATGGCAAAGTCTTCACTAGATAAGAAATTTGATCAAATAAGAAAACGTGAAGAGGAAAAAACTTTTTCTACAAAAAAAAGAAGTAGAATTGTTAATAAATTTTTAAATAACCGTTTAGCGGTTTTAGGTTTAATCATTTTTACAATAATTATTTTAGCTTCTATTTTTGCTCCTCTTCTCTCACCATATGATCCAATGCGAGTAGATTTACGTTCTATGAGACAACCGCCATCCTTTGATCATTGGTTTGGAACAGATAGTACAGGACGAGATGTGTTTACAAGGGTCTTATTTGGAGGCAGAGTTTCAATATTTATTGGTTTAGGAAGTGCTATTCTATCAGCTGTTGTGGGAATAGCAGTTGGTTGTTACGCTGGATATAAAGGTGGTTGGATTGATGTTATTGCTCTTAGAATTTCTGAAATATTTATGTCTTTCCCTCAAATTATTTTAGTTTTATTACTTGTATCCATCACAGGTCAAAGTTTGTTTAATTTAATGGCCATATTTATCCTTACAGGTTGGGGAGGTATGTATAGGCTTGCTCGAGCTAGAATGTTATCCTTAAGAGAGGAAGAATATGTTCAAGCACTAAGAAGTTTTGGCTTATCTACATTTACGATATGCTACAAACATATGTTGCCAAATGCTTTAAGCCCCATAATGGTAAACATTACTCTATCAACTGCAATGTTTATTTTAACAGAAGCAGGACTAAGTTTTCTTGGTTTAGGAGTTCCATTAAATATTCCTACATGGGGAAATATTTTAAATGTTGCACAAGATATTTTAATTTTACAAAACTATTGGTGGATGTGGGGACCTGTAGGGATTGTTATTTCAGTTTTTGTTCTTTGTGTTAATTTTATAGGAGATGGTCTAAGAGATTCAACTGATCCATCACAGCAAGGTTAGTAATGGAAGATAAAAATAATATAGCGCTTTCAGTTAGAGATCTAAAAACTTTTTTTTATACCAATAATCGATGCAACAAAGCAGTTAATGGAGTATCCTTTGATGTTGAAAAGGGTAAAACACTTTGTATCGTTGGTGAAAGTGGTTGTGGTAAAAGTGTTACCGCAGCTACAATTATGCAATTACTTCCAACACTATCAAGAATTGAAGAGGGTGAAATTAAATTTCAAAAAGATGATAAAATTATCAATATTGAAAAATTAGAAAAAAATGGAAAAGAAATGAGGGAGATCAGAGGGTCTGATATTGCAATGATATTCCAAGATCCCATGACAGCACTTAATCCTGTTTACACAGTCGGATTTCAAATAAGTGAAAATCTTAAGTATCATACTAATCTCAATAAAAAAGAAATAAGGGAAAAGTGTATTTCTCTTCTCAATGACATGGGCATACCACTTCCAGAAAAAAGAGTTGATGAATATCCTCACAGTTATTCTGGTGGGATGAGGCAAAGAGCAATGATAGCAATGGCCATGGCTTGTAATCCAAAAATATTAATTGCCGATGAGCCAACAACAGCTCTAGATGTTACAATTCAGGCACAAATATTTGAGCTAATGGATAAATTAAAAAAAGAAAATGATACAGCTATTATTCTTATAACACATGATATGGGAGTTGTTGCTGAGTTAGCTGATAATGTTGCAGTCATGTATATGGGAAACATTGTTGAGGCTGGAACAGCAGATGATGTTTTAAGACGACCAACACATCCATATACTAAAGCTCTTTTAGAATCAGTACCTGTACTTGGAAGAGGAAAAAATCAAGATATTAATCCTATTAAAGGATCAACGCCTGATCCCTATAATAGACCTATTGGTTGTCAATTTGCTCCAAGGTGTAATTGGCAAACGGAAAGCTGTGACGTGATGCCAGAAATCACTCAAATAAATGAAACTCACCAAGTAAGATGTCACAAGTACGAGCAATTTTTTGAGAAATATAAATGAAAAAAGAGATTCTTAAATTACGCGGTGTAAAAGTACATTTTCCAGTACAAGCGGGTGTTTTTAACCGTGTTGTAGGACATGTTTTGGCTGTTGATGGTGTGGATTTAGATATTTTTAGAGGTGAAGTTTTAGGTCTAGCTGGAGAAAGTGGTTGTGGAAAGACAACTCTTGGTAAAGCCATCCTAAGATTGGTAGAACCTACGGATGGAGAAGTAAAATATATTTCACTTGATGATAATGAGACAGAATTAACATCTTTAGAAAAAAAAGAAATGGATCCATTTCGAAAGAAGTTACAAATAGTCTTTCAGGATCCACACTCTTCTCTTAATCCTTCATTTACAATTTTTGGCTCTCTTCAAGATCCATTGAAAAAATTTGGTATCAAATCAAAAGAGGAAAGAAGAAAAATTATTGGTGATCTCCTAGAAGCAGTAAATATGCGTAGAGAATACATGGATAGATATCCTCACGAATTTTCAGGAGGACAAAGACAAAGAATTGGTATTGTCAGAGCTTTATGTCTTGAGCCAGAACTTATAGTTTGTGATGAAGCGGTTAGTGCACTTGATGTATCAATTCAGGCACAAGTACTAAAATTATTAATGCAACTTAAGAAAGAAAAAAATCTAACCTACCTTTTCATTACTCATGACTTGAGTGTTACAGAATATCTATGTGATCGAATTGCTGTTATGTATCTTGGGAGAATTGTTGAACTTTGTGATTCTGAAGATCTATATAATAATACTCTTCACCCATACTCTGAAGCTTTGATTTCAGCTATACCAGTTGCAGATCTTGACAAACAAACGAAAAGAATTGTTTTGGAAGGAGATGTACCAAGTCCAGTTAATCCGCCTAAAGGCTGTCCTTTTCATCCTCGTTGTCCTAAAGCAACTGACATTTGTAAAACTGAGGTACCAACATTAAAAAAATATTCAACAAATGGTAATGAACACTATGCATCTTGCCACTTAATTGATTTACCCGAAATTAGCTAAATGTCTAAATATGATCCAAAAGATCTAAATGGTGTTATCCCTGCTATGATCACATCGATTAAAAAAGATGAAACTATAAACAAGGAAGGTTTAAGAAAAATAATAAATCATTTAATAGCTGAAAATGTTAATGGCTTGTACGTAACTGGTAGTACAGGTGAAACTTTTTTAATGTCACCAGAAGAAAAAAAAGAAGTGCTTGATATTGTTGTTGAAGAAGTTAATGGCAGAGTTCCTGTTATTGCGCATGTTGGATCTATTGGAACTAAAATTACAACTGATCTAGCAAAATATGCCACTCATGCTGGAGTCGACGCATTATCAGCATTGCCACCTTTTTATTACAATTTTTCTAATGAAGAGATTTATAATTATTATAGTGACATAGCTCAATCCTCACATTTGCCAATTATTATATATAACATTAGTCAAGCAAATTTGATGGACATAGATATGTTAAAAAGATTGGCCGCTATAGATAATATTAAAGGGGTTAAATATACGGCAGCAACTCATTTTAATTTTGAGAAAATAAAAAAAGAAATTGGAGCATATTTTAAAATTTATTCTGGTATGGATGAAATGGCTATCTCTGGTCTAATGTCAGGTGCTGATGGTATGATTGGATCATTTTATAATTTAATGCCAGAAATGTTTGTAGGAATTTTTCAAAATATGAAAAATGGTAATTTTGCTGAGGCAAAAAAATTACAAGACAAAGCCAATATGATCATTTTGTATGCTTTAAAAAAATCAGGTTATCCATTTATTAAAATGGGATTAAGTTGGATGGAAGTTGATTCAGGGTATGTAAGGAAACCTTTTTCAAGTATTGTCAGTACAGAGATAGAAAAGGAAATAAAAGATGATTTAAAAAAATTAATGTCGGAAAATGATCTTTCAGAAATAAAATTTTTAAAAGCATTATAATTAACTTTGTGAAAAAAAATATTTTAAAAAAATTAAAAAATAAAATCATTGTATCATGTCAGCCTAATGAGGGTGGGCCTCAAGACAAGACGTCTATTGTTGTTTCAATGGCAGAAGCTGCAATTATAGGAGGTTGTGGTGGTGTGCGAATTGAAGGAGAAAAAAATATACGAGCAATCAAAAAAATTATTTCTTTACCAATAATTGGCATAATAAAAAATGACTTAGAGAACTTTAAAGTTAGAATTACGCCTCTCTTAAAGGATGTCGATAAAATTATTAATAGTGGTGCAGATATAATAGCGTATGATGCCACAAATAGGAAAAGGCCTTTTCCAACAAAAGAAATTATTTTAAAAATTAAAAAAGCAAATCGTTTAGCTATGGCAGATTGCTCAAATCTAGATGATGCTAAAAATGCTATTTTAGAGGGTGCAGATATTATTGGAACAACACTTGCCGGCTATGTTGGTAAACAAGTGAAAGATACGGATAAACCAAATATAAAATTAGTTAAAGAATTTAAAAAACTTAATTGCTTTGTAATGGCTGAAGGGCGTTACAACACTCCAGAGCTTGCAAAGCAAGCTATACAAGCAGGAGCAGATGCAGTTACAATTGGAAGTGCTATTACGCGTATTGATAATATTACGAGTTGGTTTGTAAAAAAAATTAAAAATTAAAATGAATAAAAAAATATTTAACAAATCAGGTATCGCAATTGATTTTGGAGCAACTAAGATATCAGTATCTCAAATAATTAAAGGAAAGTTTAAAAAAACTATTACTGAGCCAACTTCAATAAATAAAGTAGCAAATAATTACATTCAACAAATTGAAAAAAATATTAAAAACTTAAATACATATAAATCTAAAAAAATAGGCATTGCTATTACAGGAAGGGTTGACCAATACGGAAATTGGTACCCAGTAAATAAAGAAAATTTAGGAAATTTCAAAATACCCCTTAAAAAACTTATAGAAAAAAAATTTAATACAGCTTCTACAATAATAAATGATGCAACAGCTGCAGCTTTAGGAGAAGCAAATTATGGAAAAGGTTTTAGATACAAAAGTGTGGGATATATTACAATTTCAAGTGGTATAGGAGTTGGTGTAATTTTAAACAATAAACCTCTTCTCTCAGAAAATGGATTAGCAGGACATTTAGGATTTACAACTTCAACGATAGCAAAAACGAAATGTGGGAGTGGTAGAATTGGAACTTTTGAAAGTATCGCTTCTGGTAAAGCAATGAGTAAAATTGCTAAACAAAAAGGTCATAAAAATATTAGTGCTAAAGAAATTTTTAAGCTTAGTTTACAAAATAAAAAATGGGCAAAAGAAATAATCGATCTATCTGCAAAATCTGTCTCAGAACTGTGTGCAAATTTGAAAGCTATATTTGATATAGATATAATTATTCTTGGTGGAAGTATTGGAATGGCACAAGGTTATGTAGAGCTCGTAAAAAAAAATTTGAATAAAGAACCTAAATTGTTTCATGTAAAAGTAGTAAAGTCATCTCTTGGAGTAAAAGCAGCAAAAATGGGTGTTTTGCTATAAACACAAGAAACTGATTGTGCTTTTAATGAAAATTGCATAGGTTAATTAAAATGGGAAAAGGACAAAAATTATATTCAAAAGCAAAGCAAATTGTTGCTGGTGGTAATATGCTTTTATCAAAAAGACCTGAAATGTTTTTACCTGAACATTGGCCTGCTTATTTTACTAAAACAAGAGGTTGTGAAGTATGGGATCTCGATGGAAATAAATATATAGATACCTTAATGATGCCAGGAACTAATTCACTTGGTTATAGTCATCCAGAAGTCGATGAAGCTGTAAAAGAAACAGTCGGAAATGGTAATATGTCCTCTCTTAATGCTCCAGAAGAAGTTGAACTCACGGAAAGATTAGTTGAGCTACATCCATGGGCTGATATGGCAAGATTTGCAAGATCAGGAGGTGAAGCTAATTCAGTCGCTATTCGTCTTTCAAGAGCTGCATCTGGAAGAGATAATGTAGCATTTTGTGGATATCATGGCTGGCATGATTGGTACTTAGCTTCAAATTTATCTGACTCAAAAGGGTTAGATAGTCACCTGCTACCAGGTTTAGATCCTCATGGTGTACCACAAAATCTCAAAGGAAGTGTATATCCGTTTGAGTATAATAATTTTGATAAACTAGAAAACTTAGTCAAAACTAAAAATATTGGCGTTATCAAAATGGAAGTTTACCGAAACAAAGAACCAGAAAATAATTTTTTGCAACGAGTAAGAAAATTAGCAAATGATAATAATATTGTTTTAGTTTTTGATGAATGTACATCAGGATTTAGAAAAAACTATGGTGGTTTACATATGCTTTATGATGTTGAGCCTGACGTCGCAATGTTTGGAAAAGCTCTTGGAAATGGATATGCTGTAACTGCAGTCCTTGGTAAAAGAGAGGTAATGCAAGCAGCAGAAAAATCTTTTATAAGTAGCACCTTTTGGACTGAACGAATTGGATCTAGTGCTGGTCTTGCGACACTAAAAGTTATGGATAAAGAAAAATCATGGGAAAAAATTACAAAAATTGGTGAATACGTAAATATTGAGTGGATGAAGTTATCTAAAGAATTTGATCTTCCAATTACTATTAGTGGATTAGCGGCACTGACAACATTTTCATTTAAAAGTGAAAATGCATTGGTCTATAAAACATTTATTACTCAAGAAATGCTTAAAAAAGGTTATCTTGCTGCAACTGCAGTCTATGTTTGTACTGCACACACAAAAGACATCATTGATGGTTACATTGAAAATATACGCCCTATTTTTCAAACGATAAAAGAGTGTGAGGATGGAAGAAATATTATGGATTTATTAGAAGGCCCTGTTGCACATAATGGTTTTAAACGATTAAACTAATCTAAAGATATAATTTTATTTCCAATTTTTTTAAAAGGCAATCTTTTTAAATTACTTGTGCAAAGACCTTGGCTATCAATATAAAAACTCTGAGATGCAATTGGATCATAAGCATCTTTATGAGACACAGCTGCTTTAATTATTATTAATTTTGCATCTCTAGGATTAATACCTTGTGAAGTTAGTTGGCCTAAATCCATTGGTGGTGTTTTAATTGTTGTTAACAATAAGGTTAATTGATCATTTTTTAATACAGCGGAAGGGCCCATATTAATTTTTGCTCCCATCATTGAAGCTAAGTGAGATTGTTTATTTTCAAGTTCAAATCTTCCATCAGAAATTCTTTCTAAATTTGCTTTAATAAAAATAGGTTTGCCATGAAATGCATCAAATTTTGCACCTATATATAGCTGAACTTCATTATTAATATGAGCTTTATGACAAGCATTTGCAGCTTCAGGATCATTAATGATAGCAACGATACCGGTATGATTAGTTTGTAATAATCGATCTAATAAATCAGTAGCATCTCCTGGTGTTCCTCCACCAATATTATCAGCTGGTTCAATTAGTAAAATAGGTTTTTTAATTTCTGTAATATTATCAATCACATTTAGAGCTTCATCCAGAGAATTTTCTTTTGGATAACCATCTTTAATTTTTGCTTCTAGTATATTGACCAATTTATCTAGATAGTTTTTTGCATCACTAATTTTTCCTCTAGTACAACAATTTATACTAAAACCACAATCTGGAATATCCGCGTATGAATATCCTGCCATAACATTAATGCATAAGATCTCTGGATCTTTCCTCTCTATTTTTAGTGCTTCCTCTAAAATTGTTTTCATTGGATCATTTGCTGTACCGACACCTGTTGGAGGTAAAATATATTTTGTATCCAGATGTACTTGTTTTACATTAGGGTCTAGAAGAAGGTCATTTAATATTGATGCAGCTTTTACTGCTGTTTCTCTAGAATCACTGTGAGGGTTTTTTCTATATGCATAAACACATGTACTATACTTAATCATATTTTCTGAAACATTGGCGTGTAAATCTAAAACTGCAACAATAGGAATAGATATATTTTCTTTTGATAAAAAACTTTGAATATCTCTGAGAAAATCTCCCTCAAAATCATCATGGTTAGTGCTTACCATAGCTCCATGTAAAACTAAGAAAATAGCATCTATGTTATGACAAGAAACTTTTAATTTTTCAAAGAAATTTTTTTTAAAATAGTTTTCTGATTCTTCATCAACAGTACCTGAAGGTCTGGCTGACATTTGAATTCCTGGAATTATATTCCAATTTTGACCAGAAGCATATTCTATAAAACCATCTGTTGGAGATCCATTACCAGTGTTTTCATTAATTATTTCTTCATCATGAAAAATAATAAAATCTTTTAAAGTAGTTGGTTCACCTAAAAATGTATGCGTTTCATGATATATACCTGAGAGAAAAATATTTTTAGACATGTAGTATTTCTTCTAATTCATTATTTGCATGTATTTTTATTTTTTTTACATCTTCTGCAGTTGCTCCATCATAAGGCCAGAGAACTTTTTCAGAAACTGGTCCCCATCCACCAACAGAAGCAAGTAATTTATCTAAACCAGTATTTGATAGTTTATCAGCAAAAGGTAAAATATATTGTTTCATAAAGTTTAGGACTTTTGCTTCTAGTTCTTGTGCTTTTTCATAATCTTTCTCTATTAAATCCCAAATTTTAACAGCACCATTTGGGCTTAAACATGCAACATTGGAATAAGATCCATTTGCTCCTAAAGGTTTTCCATATACAACTGTATGTCCAGGCACAAATACTGAGAAATCATCTAATAATTCTCTTCTTTGTGAGTACCATTGCTTATCACCCCCTGAACATTTAATTCCTACAAGATTTTTAACTGATTGTTTTAATAAACTAATCTCTTCAAGAGAAAGCAGGACTTTTGCATGAGGAGGATTGTATAAAATCATATAAATATCCTCAACCACCTCTTGCATTCCTAAAATAAAATTTTTTGACTCATTAAAAGTTGGAGGCCACCAATCTGGTAAGGTAATTTGAAATCCATTTGGTTTTAAACTTACCATTCGCTTTGCTCTTTCTTGGCAAACTCTTGGATTAGTATGACTTAAACCAAGTTGAAATTTTTTCTTCTTTTTTAATGCAATTGTTGAGACAATTTCTGATAATTTATCAAATTCTTGTTCTGTTTGATTATGACATTCTGCAGCGGTACCATTAGTATAGATACCAGAAACTTTTGAGTCACATAAAATATGAATCTGTTCTTCAAATGCAACCCAGTCAATTTGATTATTATTAATTGGTAAAAGAATAGTTCCCCAAATTCCATTTGGTTTCTCTCGTTGTTTCATTTTAATGTTTATGTAATTGATCTTGTGCTTGCTTAATAATATCTACACCCACTCTATCGCTCCATCCTTGAATCAATTTCTTAGTTACTGGACCAACATTTCCATCAGCAATTGGCATTCCATTAAACTTTGTTGCAGGCATTATTGAGTATGGCGTACTAGTAATAAACATTTCGTCAGAAGTTGCTAAGTCATAAGATTGAATAACAGCTTCAATCACTTCAATGTCTAAAGATCGGGCTATTTCCATTGTTGAATTTCTTGTAAGCCCTTCCAAACAATTAGCAGTGGTTGGCGTAATTAACTTTCCATCTTTGATCATAAATATATTACCACCTTTATTTTCAGCAACATTTCCATGAATATCAAGAATGACACTTTGCGCATCAGGATCAACTAGCTTTGCTTCAATTTCTGCTAAGGTATAAAAAAGGCGACTTCTATTTTTAATTCTAGCATCTAAAGATTGTGATGGTACCATTCTAGTGGGAGGAGTTACTGCATGACAACCTTTAGTATAAAAAGGAGCCCACAAAACAAGATTCATAGGTTGAGTATAAATCATAACAGTTGGCTTAGAAACTTGCAAAGCTGGATTACCTCCAGTGATTGAATGTCCTCGAGAAATATTATGCACAAGCCAACAATCCTCATTAGTCTTGTAATTATCTTTATTAATTTCTAATAATTCAAGACTAACCTTTTTCATTTCCTCTATTGTCATTTGAGGGTCGATACGTGTTAATTTAAATGATTTATATAATCTTTCTAAATGTTCATCTAATTTGAATGGTTTGAAATTAAATGTTCTAGTAGATTCAGTAACTGTATCACCTAAAAGTACAGCACTATCAAATATTGAAATTTTAGCATCTACTTCTGGTACAATCTCACCAGAAATATAAACTTTTCTATTGTTCATTTTATAATTTGTTTTTTGATTTTAATTCTGCTTTTAATTGTTCTTGTTCCATTTTCTCTTTCTGCTTATCGTGTTTTGCAGAAACACCATGATAAACAAAACCAAAAGCTCTTCGTGATCGAGTTTTAGATTTATTGGGATCAGCAAAATGAATAATTTTAGCATGGTGCATTAAAAACATTCCAGCTTTACCTTCAAACTTTACAGTATTTTTTTTATCCTCTTCAGTTCCAAAATCAGTTACCCCTTTTGAAAAACCTAAAATTTCTGATTTGCCATGTGGTCTGTATCCTTCATATTTATGTGAACCTTTAACATAATGGATACATCCATTTTCATCATCAACATCTTCAAGGGCAAGCCAACCAGTAACAGCTTTATCATTATCTAAATTAAAATAATAACCATCTTGATGAGGTGGAGTAGGATTGCTTTTACCAGGAGGTTTATTAAAGTATTCCATTGCTCTAGGTATAACATCCTCACCTAAAGCGTTCGCAGCTAATTCTTTTATTTTACTATTGTGAAATAGATCATGAAAGAAAGCATCGTATTCTTCTAACTTTTGCATTTGCATTAAAGTATCTTTGTTTTCTTTATCAACGTAATACACTTCCCCTTCTTTCATTTTAGGAACACAGTCTTTAATATATCTATCAAACTCATTATTTATAAGCTCCATATCAGACTTCGAAAAAAGTTCAGGAATATGATTATAACCATTTTCATCATAAATTTTTTTTAGATCACTTAATTCAGGAGTTTTGGTATTAAAATTCATATTAGATTTTTCTCCTTCATTTCTTTTCGAAGTTTTTCTTGATAAGCGTCATGTGCTTCTTGATTTATTTCTGCGCTTTCTCCATAATAAATAAATCCCAGTGCTTTTCTAGTTCTTGTTTGAGATTTATTTCCTTCAGCCCAATGTATTGTTTTAGCATTGTGAATTAAAAAAGTTCCTGGCTCTCCAGGAAAAGAGACTGTGTTCTTTTTATCTTCCTCATTTCCAAAATCAGTAATACCTTGAGAAAAACCTAATACATTGGATCTACCATGTGGCCTGTATTCAGATTTATGAGAACCTTTTACATAATGAATACATCCATTCTCTTCATCTACTTTTTCTAGAGCTAACCAACAAGTAACGGCATTATGTTTTTTTAACATAAAGTAATAACCATCCTGATGTGGTGGTGTTGGCTTTCCAATTCCTGGTGGTTTATTAAAAAATTGTAAATTTTTGGGCTCAGCTTTTTCTCGTAAAACTATTTCTGCAACTTCTCTAATAGGAGAGTTTTCAATTAATTCTTTAAAGTAATCATCATAAGTAAACATTTGCTGAAGTTGCTTTATAGAAGTTTTATCATCTTTATTTTCATAAAATATATGATGATCAGGTACATTTGGCGTAATTTCTTTAATGTATCTAGATAATTCAATCTTAATCTCTTCTATTTTATCAATTGAAAATATTGGGTTTATTGCAATATAGCCGTTGTCATCAAATTTAGATTGAAGATCTTGATTATTAAAAGTTGTCATAATTTAATAAAATTATGGTAACTGAAATTAAAAAGATAGCTAGTAAAAATTAATTATTTACCATATTTTCTTAATTAAATTATAAATCATAAGAGAATGCAAAAAAAATATAAAAGAGTTTTTTCTATAAACAATGATCTAGTATATAGAAATTATACTGTCAGAGATTTAATAAATTTAAAAGGTAAGAAAAAACTAACACAAGTGAGAGTTACCACAGTTGAAGAAGCTGCGGCTGCTGAAGAAGCAGGAATTGATTTATTATTAACTGGACCAGGAAAAGATTTTCCAAATATTAGAAAAGCTGCTGCAAAAACTTTTATGACTGTTGGTGTACCATTTATTGAGAACCCGTCAGAAAGAGAAGCAACAAAAAAAGCATTCGAAATAATTGAGGCTGGTGCTGATTCACTAATGTGTCAAAATTGGAATCTTGAATGGATGGCACATTTAAGTAAATTTAGAATTCCCTTTCAAAGTCATGTTGGTTTTATTCCAAGAAGAACTACATGGATAGGTGGCATTAGATCTTTTGGAAAGACAGCAAATGAAGCTGTAGAATTATTTAGAGATATAAAGGATATTGAGAAAACTGGTGCATGGGGCATAGAAGTAGAACTCGTTCCAGAAAATATTTTAGAAGTTATTACAAAGCACACATCACTTGTTACTATTTCAATTGGTTCGGGAATAGCTGCGGATGCTCAATTTTTATTCGCCGATGATATATTAGGACAGAGTAAAATAAGTTTTCCAAGACATGCAAAAAAATATAAAAATTTTGATAAAATATTACGTGATATTCAAAAAGAAAGAATTGATGCTTTCAAAAAGTATAAAACAGAAGTTCAAAAAAATAAATTTCCAACAAAAAAACATACTATTTCAATTAAAAAAATAGAATTAAATAAATTTAGAAAGTTTCTGGAACAATATTAATTATGAAAAATAAATTTAAAAAAGTTTACTCTCTTGCACATCAAGCTGGTTATAGAAACTATACGATTAAAGATTTAATAAATTTAAAAGGTAAGAAAAAATTAACACAAATAAATGTTGTATCTGCTGAAGAAGCTGCGGCTGCAGAAGCTGCTGGTATAGATATGATCATTTGTGGGGTAGATCAGTTAAAAGAAATACGCGAAGCTGCGCCCAATACATTTTTAACGTGTGGGATAAAATATACTGAGTATGCTTCCAAAGAAAGTATGATGAAAAAAGTATTTGAATTACTTGAAGTCGGTGTAGACTCCATACACACCAATTCGTGGAATATAAATTTTATTAAATATTTAAGTGATTTTAATATCCCTTTTCAAGGGCACGTAGGTTTTGTTCCAATGAAATCAACGTGGACAGGGGGTGTGAAACCAGTTGGGAAAAGTTCTGCTGAGGCTATTAAAGTTTATCATGATATAAAAGAACTAGAAAAAATTGGTGCTTGGGCTGTAGAGGTCGAATGTGTACCGGAGGATGTTTTAAAAGAAATAACAAAAGACACCAAAGCTTTGACTATTTCAATAGGATCAGGCAGATATGCCGATATTCAATTTTTGTTCGGTGAAGATATTTTGGGATATCACTTGAATTCAACTAAAATACCTAGACATGCCAAAAAATATAAAGATTTTAATAAGACATACGAAAAGTTACAAAAGGATAGAATAGATGCTTTTAAGGAATATCAGAAGGATGTAGTAAGTAAGAAATTTCCATCAAAAAATAATGTTGTTTTTGCCGAAAAAAAAGAGCTAGAAAAATTTAAGAAATTAATAAAAAAAATCTAAATGGAAATTAGTAAACTAGTTAGAAGATTAAATGATAATGAAATATCGCAGTATGAAGATAAGGGTTATATAAAAGGCCTGCCTGTATTTTCTCAAGGTGGTGTTAAAGATCTTCAAAAACTTTTTTTAGATTTAAGTAATAGACTGCCTGCAGGCGTTAACATAAATAAAACTAATATGTGGCATAAAGCGAGTAAAAAGTTTTATGATTTAGCACATACGCCAGCTATTCTTGATTATGTGGAAGATCTTTTAGGGCCAAATTTCTTCCTTTGGGGTGGACAATTTTTTTACAAAGCAGCTAAAAGTAAAGGTGTTGTTCCATGGCATCAAGATTCTCAATATTGGCCTTTAAATCCATCAAACTCTGTTACAGTTTGGTTAGCTGTATATGATACAGATAAATCTAATTCAGCAATGAAAATAGTATCAGAAAGCCACAAAACAAAAAGATTTTTACATAAAATTAATGACAATAAAAATTATGATTTAAATCAAGAAGTATCTAATGATCAAATTGATAAAGAAAAAATAGTATATATGAATTTAAAAGCTGGTGAGATTTCTCTTCATTCGGATGCTCTTTTACATGGTTCTGATGCAAACCATTCAAATAATCCTAGATGTGGAATTACTCTTAGATATTCTCCTTCAAATGTTAAAGCAGATTTATCAGAGTGGCCTTTTTTTTCTGTTCAAATAGCTAGAGGTGAAACAAATCACTCTTTAAATCCTATTGCTCCTATGCCGAGAGGCGAAGCAACCCCTGTTAAAGGCTTTCAATTTCATCATGAATTTGAAAGTGAGTGGTAAAGAAATAAAATTTTAACTAGTATAAAATAAATGAAAATAATTGATGAAATAATTCTATACGAAAACCCTGATCCTTTACTCGTTAGTAAACAAGGTATTTTCCCGGGTATAGTAAAATTACAGGATAATTCCTTACTTGCATTATTTACTATTGGGCAAGCTTTTGATTCTGCTGATCAAAGAACATTTGTTTCAAAAAGTTTTGATGATGGAAGAAGTTGGTCTAAACCAAAACCTTTACATAATCATATATATAAAAATAAAGAAGAATCAGAATCTCTTAAACCACTATTATTACAAAATAATAAATTGCTGGCAATAGGTTATGCTTTTGTAAGACCAGATAGTTTAACACCAATTGTTAATCCTAATACATTTGAAATACTGCCGCTCAATAATAAAATAAGTATTTCTAATGATAAGGGTGAAAGTTGGTCTATGCCAAAAAATTTTAATGTCAATGAAACACCGCTTGAAATATCAGGACCGTGTATTCAATTACAATCAGGTAGAATATTAGGAGCAGCGCCACCTTTCCATTTAAAAGAGTCAGATCATTCAGGATGGATAATTTATAGTGATGATGAAGGAGAAAATTGGAGTAAACTATCTGAATTTTACAAATCCAAGGAAGGACATGTTTCAACTTGGGAATGTCGATTATGTGAAACGAACAGCAAAATTATTGTTATTTTTTGGGCTTATGACAATAAAAATAAAAAAAATCTTAGCAACCATGTTGTAATTTCCGATGATGCTGGAAAAACATTTAATACTGTAATTGATACTAAAATCAGAGGACAAGCGTCTAATTTAATGTTTTATAAAGATGATATAATTTTTACCATTCATTGTCACAGAGAAAACCCAACAGGATTAATTCTAAGAAAAGTTGATGTCAGAGATAATAAGTTTTCAATTTTAGACGAAATCAATTTGTTTTCTAAAGATGGTTTATCAAGTGATGATACTAACATAAGTAAACAGTTTGGCTCGCTTAAGTTTGGTCAACCATCAATTCTTCTTTTAAATAACAATGAATTACTAATTTGTTTTTGGTGCATTCATGATAACCAACATATTATTAAAACGTATATCGTAAATATATAGTCATCAGTATGTTCAATCTAATATCAAATGAAAAAGAAAAAATGAAAGTAATTAATTATTATCATTTTTCAACTGCACTACAAATGTGTGCTGTTATAGGAACAGTTGCAGCCCCTTTAACATTATATTCTGTAGAATTGGGATTAGATCCAGATAGAATTGGTATTTTAGGTAGTCTTATGGCTTTTTGCCAAGTTTTAGCTTTAATTAGTATCCCTTTAACTCTTTATTTTGGTAGTAAGATTTTATCTATTTGGACATTATTTAGCAGGTACATTTTTCTTTTAATTTTTTTAATTGTTCCGTTTTATCAAGATAATTTAACACTTGTTTTCTACTTGTTATTTTTTGCAATGCTCATGTTTTCTATTTTACGTTCATTATCTGAAGCTGCATTTGTGCCTTGGATGCAAGAATTTATTCCAAGAGATGTTAGGGGTAGAGTTATTGGCATTAATGGAATTATCTGTACACCCTTTGCTTTAGTTGCATCATATGGAATAAAAATCTGGTTGGACAGTAGAGAGGGTTTAGAAAGATTTTACCCAGTTTTTTTTATAGCAATAATTCTTGGACTAATATCAGCTCTTCTACTTTTAAAATTAAGAGGAGGAAAAAAAATTAAAGGACGAGATGATGATCAAGGTTATTTTAAAAATTTGATTAAAGCAACAAAAGATAAAAATTTTAACTTATTTTTAGTTTCATCAGGAACACAATATTTAGTCATTACCATACTAGCTATTTTCTTAACTCTCTATTTTAAAATTAGAATGAATATTCCAAGTGGGGAATTAATTTTTTCTTCAACTTTAATTCTAATTGGTGGGACGTGTAGTGGTTTAGTAGTTGGAAGAGTAACAGATAGTTATGGTTGTAGGGGTATAAGAGTAATATTCCAAAGCCTACAAATAATACTATTACTTACTTTACCATTTATAAATTCTGATACTCCTTACTTAAGCTACGTAATTGGAATAATTTTCTTTCTCTTTGGTTTCTTAATGTGGGGAAGTGCATCAATAGGTTATATTTTTATGCTAAACTATGTACCAAGTAATAACAAAGAATCTTTTATGTCGCTTGCTTATAGCTTAGATGGAATAACAGCAGGAGTGACAACAGTATTAGCTGGTTATTTAGTTGTTTGGTTAGATAATAATGAGATAATTTTGTTTGATAAATTACTAGGTAGCTATGAAGTTTTATTTGTTATTTGTGCATTTATTATAGCAATTTCTATGAATGCTTTTATTCTTATAAGAGAAGAAGGAGCAATGGGAGTTAGAACTTTTTTGAGACAATTAATTTTTTATAGAAAGCAAATTCCATAAGTACCATATTTATTTTTTACCAGGCCATTTCATTAATAGTTTAGCATTTTTTTCTTCTTCAATAGCTTTTTCTTTATCTTTAAAAATTTTCACTACGCATTGAGGTTTATTACGATCAATTACATCATAAACTAGATGGTGATCTACTTTATCAATAAGTGGGCCTATCCAACCAGCACAATGATCGCAGTATCTTTTCATAGGCTCAGCATCATTATCCAAAACTTTACTAAGACTTGGACAAACATTCATTCTTAATTCTAATTTTTCGTCATCTAATTTTAGATCCATATCACAGTTTTCTTCAATTCTAATATGATCCCAGTATTCATACATCCCCTTCAAACCTTTTTCTTTGAATAATTCTAAAGTATGTTTTTCTTGATTTTTACTGATTTCCAACCAGTAAGCCTCTAAATGCTCTTCTCCTTGATCTTCAAGAAACTTAAAAACTTCGTTATAGAAACGGGTGAAATGATCGCTGGGTATCATGCTCTTTTCCTTATAGTTTGTCTGCATGCTGCTTCTCCTAAAATTTCAGTTTTAATTTCGTATGGAGTATTTTCTGCCAGTGCTTCATTTGTTTTAATAGTTTGATCACAGAAGTTAGGAGAAACATTTCCAACCAACTTCCTTACATGCTCATACGCTGTACAACGATTAACTGTTAAAATAATCTCTTCGTCATTAATAGAAATATTATAATCAGCATTTTCCCGATCAAAAAAATGTTGCCAATGTTTAGCTAACATTTTGATATTCCCTTTTTTAATATGATGTTTGATGTCCTTATAAACATCATTACCAACTTTTTTGAAGATGTCATTCATAGTATCGATACCATATTTATTAATGATAAACTCAATAGTTGTATTTGTAGCACCGTGAAAATCCATGTGGACATTACCAGCATCGTTGTAACGAAGTTTTTGATCTAAATTATTTTTATTCACTTTTGTATACAGATTTTCCAGCAATATAGGTTTCACTAATCTCCAAATTGTCTTTTTGTAAAAGAATAAAATCAGCTAATTTATTTTTTTCAATACTTCCCATAATATTTTCTAAACCTATTACTCTTGCTGGTACTAAACTTGCAGCAATAGCAACTTGGGATAAAGTTTTTTTTGAAAACTTATAATAATTTTGTAATGCTTCAATAGAAGTTAATGATGATCCAGCTAATAAACCATTATAAGTAGAAGCTTTCCCTTTTTCAACTGTACACCATCTTCCAGGAAAAAATTCAAACTTAACAGGAACTGGAGAACCGGCTCCCTTAACAGAGTCCGTTTCTAAGAATACTCTATCAGTTGGTAAGTGAGATAGTAGTTCAACTAATTGAGGGTGAACATGAATACCGTCACATATAACTCCAAGAGCAATTCGTGTTTCAGCAATTAAAGCATCAGTTAGAGATAATACATGAACACCTGTGTCATCTGGTGGATAAGTTGGAAGTGCATCGTACATATGTGTTACAGCATCAACCCCCCAATCTGCAAATTTAGGAACATCAATTGGATTAGCTCCACTGTGACCCAAATGAATTGAAATTTTTTCTTTTTTAAGTCTCTTTATAAATTCTTCTGAGCCATTCATTTCTGGTGCTAATGTCAGAGCTTTTAGTTTACCCTGGCATGCATCTAATAATTCTTCGGCTAAAGGTACAGAAGGATTTCGAAGATTTTTAGGATCATGAGCCCCAGGTAAGGCAAAACAAGGTCCTTCTGAATGAATTCCTAAAACACGTGCGCCCTCTTTAGCTTTATCAATGTCTTTTGATAGTGCGTTTAATAAAGTTTTAGTTTTTTCAGGCGGCAGGCATGGTGTTGACGGTAAAAAACCTGTCACTCCTACTGATGGTAGTATTTTAGAATTATCAACAGTACAATTTTCTTCTGCATGACCATACAAATAATTTAAAAAACCATGTTGCAGTACATCGATCATTCCTGGAAAGATAAAGTTATTCTGACCATCAATTATTTTCCATTCATCAGAAATATTTTCATTCGGATTCAAAATATCAACAATTTTATCGCCATCAATTAGAAGATCTTTATCTTCTTCTCCATATGGAGTTACCAAAGTAACATTTGTAAATCTTTGTTTGTGTTGCATATATTTAATTTAATATTAAGGTAAAACCTAAAACAACTATAGTGAAAAAACAAGAACTAGGGGAAATAAGATGAAAGACCAATGTGTATGTATAACTGGATCTACACATGGTATAGGATTTGGAATTGCAGAGGCATTTGCTAAAAAAGGAGCAAAAATTGTCATTAATTCTCATGAAAAAGATAATGGCGCTTTAGATAAGCTCAAAAAATTGACTGAGTGTTATTTTGTACAATCAGATCTATCAACAATTGATGGAAATAAAAAACTAATTCAAGAAGCAAAAGTTAAACTTGGAAAAATAGATACTCTTATAAATAATGCTGGTACTTTTCAAGATACTGATTTTGAAAATATTAATAAAGAAAAATTTGATAAAACATTTAATCTGAACGTTAGAGGTTATATGTTTACATCTCAAGAATTTGTAAAACAAATTTCAAACGATCAAAATAATAGTAGTATTATTTGTATTGGTTCCTCTAACTCCTTAGCAGCTGAAAAAAACAGCGTCATGTATGATACTTCCAAAGGAGCTGTACTAATGATGATTAAATCAATGGCTGTAAGTTTAGCATCAAAGAATATACGTGTTAATGGTATTGGTCCAGGAATACTCGAAACACCACTGACTAGTGAAGGTCTAAACAAAGGAAATAATAAAAAAGTAATAAGTTCACAAATTCCACTTGGTAGAATTGGGGAGCCATCAGATATCGGTGGAGCAGCTGTATTTTTAGCATCTGAAGAAGCAAAATATATTACAGGACAAATGTTATACATAGATGGTGGAATTTTAGCTAATCAATTAAATTGGGATGAGTCACTTTTATAAAAAATTTAAAAAAGGAGAGAATATGATTAAAATAATAACCACTGGTGCAAAATCAGTTTTACCTTTTAGCCCCGCAATTAAAGCAGGTGATTTTGTATATGTTTCAGGACAAGCTTCCGTTGATCGAGAAAATGGTTCAGTCATTGAAGGTACATTTGAAGAAGAAATGAGACGTTCAATTGAAAATTTAGAAGTGATTTTAAAAGAAGCAGGTCTGACCTTGGATCATGTTATTAATGTTAAGGGCTACGTAGCTGATCAAAAAGATTTAAAAGAATATAATAAAATTTATCCTGAATATTTTACAGATCCACTACCAACAAGAAGTACAATTGTAAAAGTGTTACCTACTTTCTTAAAATTTGAGCTTGATTGTGTTGCTTATGTACCAAATACTAGACAAGAAGGATAATTAAAAAAAAGTTAATATTCCATCAAGTACATTATAGTCATCATCAACAACTGGAATAAACTTCCATTTATCAAATGCTGTGCATGGATGTGAAATACCAGAACAAATCATATCCCCTACCTGCCATTGATGATTATCAGCAAGTTTAACAAAGGCATGCTGATCATTTGTGCTAAATATTTCTGCTTCACCAATATCTAAGAAACCTTCACCAGGTCTAAATCTTTTTATTGGTTTTGGTAAACCTGAATCATATGGAGCATCTCGTTTTCCCATAGTTAGAAAAGCAAGATTATTTTCAGGAATGGATTGTACATAGGACCAAATTTCAAGAGCTGGTCGCAGAGATTGATCCCATTGTCTATTAGAATCACTTTTGGCTGTCTCAAGTGCATCCAAATAAGGTCCATGATCATGTGTAATATAACATCCGCTTCTTAATAGTATTTTAATAGGAACACTGAGTTTAATTTTTGAAAATCTTTCCCCCACAATATCAAAATGAGTTGATCCACCAGCAGTAATTAATAATTCATTTAGATGAGAGTAATAATTTGAAGGAATATCATTAATAATATCTTCAATCTTTGAACAAAAATCATGCACAGCATCTGATCCTTTCATTGCTACAGCTGCTATACCCTCGTATGAAGAAATACCTGCGAAATTAAAATTCTTTGATGAATCCTCTCCAATTATATTAACAAGTTTTAAAAAATCTTCTTTTTTACGTATACCGGTCCGTCCATTTTCTGCACCTACTTCTGGCAATAAATTTATTGAATTGATTAAATTTTTATCACCAAGATTTTTTTTTATATTTAAAAACTGTTCAATAGAATCAACAAAACAATAGAAAGAAAAATTTTTATTTTGATTAATATATGATGCTATTGTTTCTAAATGTGATTTACCTAAAAGTTGATTAGCAAGTAAAACTTTTTTTATACCAAAATCAAACATAACTTGAATTTGATTAATTGCACCAGCTGTAATGCCCCATGCACCATGTTTTATCTGTTCAGAAAAGATCTGAGGGGCCATGGTAGTTTTACCATGAGGAGCAATATCTAGATTGTGTTTTTCTAAATAATTAGAAAAAGTTTTTAAGTTATGAAAATAATTTTTTTGTTTTAATACCATTAATGGCATAGGCATATCTTCCTTCAAAATATTCCATTTTTTATTTTTTAATTCTTTTAGTGGAAATGGCTCACTCGAACCTGGAATACCTTTAAGTCGCTGATCTAAGATAGTGTTTTCAATTATAGATATATCCATCATGAATTTATTTTTGAAAATTCATAAACTAAATTTTCTGCATAACTAGACAAACCTACGACATCTGAGCCTAAGTTCAAAAGATTATAACCCATATCTATATATTTTAAATTATCAGGCCCACCTGGAGTTGCTGCAATTTTATTATTTTTACGAGCAATTTTAGCAACTAACTCTCTAGCTTTTACTACTTCAGGATGGTTCATTTCACCGGGCACTCCTAAGCCTAAAGAATAATCACCAGGGCCAAAGAATAATGCATCAACCCCATCCATTTCAGCAATTTTTTCGATATCATCAATTACTTCTGGAGTTTCAATTTGATAAATTATTAATCTTTCCTCATTAGATAGTTTTAAATATTTATCTATTTGAAGTTTGGTATACTTACCATCATTGTTACCACCATCTAAACCTCTTTTACCTATAGGAGGGAACTTGGTAAAATCTCTAACTGATCTTGCATCATCAAAACTTTTAATTTGAGGAATAATTAAACCTGCACAATCTATTTCTAATCCTCTTATATAATTACTATATCCTCCTCTTGAGACTCTCAGTAAACTATCGACATCATATACTTTACCTGCATTTACTTGATTTTCAGCTTGTGAATAATTTGAATGTCCATGTTCCATATCTAACCAAATTGCATCTGGTTGAGCTAGAGCAAAAATTTCTGCAATTTTAGTATCTGAAGTATTAAGCTTAAGGATAGTTGCTACTTTCCCTTGACTTGTTGTTCTTTTAATCCTGCTTTTTCGAAAAGAATTAAAATGGTTATTTAATTTAGTTTCTTTGTTGTCATCATATTTTGTCATATTCTTTATCCTTTGTTATTTTGCAGTATATCCACCATCAACAGCAATAATTGTTCCAGTCAAATAAGCTGATGAGTCTGATGCTAAAAAAATTATTGGGCCTTTTAAATCAGTACTATTAGCCATTCGTCCTAGCTGGGTTCTTTTACTATAATTTTCAACAAATCTGTCTGGATGAGAAGGAACTTTAAATCCTCCTGGAGCTAAACAATTTACTCGAATATTAAAAGGACCTAACATACTTGCTGCCCATCTTGTAAAATTGTGCATGCCTCCCTTTTCATAAAAATATAATGGAGAAGTAGCAGGTGTGAAGTCTGTACCTTCATAATTACCATTTTCTACACCAACAGTACCCATCATTGATCCAATATTTATAATAGATCCAGATTTATTTTTTTTCATTCCTTCAGCAAACATATTTGTAATTTTAAATAATGCTGATGCATTTATTCTTAAACTTTTATCAAAGTCATCTAGACTATTGTCCCAACCTAGACTGCCATGCTCTCTGGAAACTGCATTATTTATCAAGACATCACATTTTCCACTTTTCTCAATAATATCATTGTATAATTTTTCGATTGAGTCATCCTGAGATAAATCTAATTGTAATGCAGTAACTTTATAGCCTCGTTTTGTTTCTTCTTCTGCTACTTGTTGTAAACTTTCAAAATTTCGTGAAGCTATATATGTATCTGCTCCAGCTTCAGCTAATGCTTCCACTATTTGTCTCCCGTAAAGTCCAGCACCTCCAGTAACAAGTGCAACTTTACCTTTTAAAGAAAAACTTTCTAAAACATTCATCTAACTAACCTCACTTAAATTAATTTTAATTCCACCCTCTTCTCTACTCTTTATACCAGCAGCAACAAGTTGCATTAATTCTTTGGTTTCCTCCCATGCAACTGGTTTTATACCTGTTCGTAAATAATGAACATATGACTCTAATTGTTTTTTAAATGCATAAAAAGTATCATTTGATTTTATTTGTATTCCGCTTTTAGTTCCAACTAAAGAAACAAGACCAAAACCTCCAATCATATCAAAGACATTAGCAATATTGATATCAATACCTTTTGAATGATGTAAATGAACAATATTTCTATCTTTATCTCCTAGATTTTGTATTGAGGTAAAGCCTGGACCAACAATTGGATATAATGTTTCTAAAGCGTGTATCCCATATTTTTCCCAACTTTTTGCCATAGTGACATTAATGTATCTTAAATCACCTAGTTCGTAAGTTGATTGATGGTATGGCTCGTACTCTTTACAATATCGCATTGCAGAAGAACTAATTATCGGCTTTCCTTCATCAATCCACTGTTGAAAAATTTTTAGATCAGTAAAATTATCGCATAATGGTTTATCAACAAAGATTGGTACATTTGCCTCAACGAATGGTTTACACCTTTCAACATGCTCTGAACCAATATCAGTTGCAACTAAAACTGCATCGACTTGTCTAATCACATCTTTTGGATCTTCAACAATATTTTCAATTTCTGCAACTTTAGCGACAAGTTTTGCATCCTCAGGATTATCTGTCCATACATGTGAAACTTCTACATCTTTTATACCTAGGGTATTTTTTGGTTGCTTTGAAATATAATCAATAATTGCTGCATAAGGACATTGTGCTAATGCTTCAGCATTATATCGTCCGTTAATAATTATGCTCCATGAGTAAGGATGTCCATTTCCTTCCGTCATTCCTAGCATTGCTAATTTGATTTTTTTATTTTCTATGGGAAACTGAGTCATTAATTAATATCACTTACCACGCTGTCCAACCACCATCAACTATAAGTGAATGACCCGTCATATAACTTGATGCATCAGATAAAAGAAAAATTGTTGGTTTTGCGGTTTCGATAGGTTTACCGAAACGTTTTAACATTGTAGAATTTTTTAAATTACTCAAAAATTTTTTATTATTGTTTGCAGCCTTAGTTATGTTTGGAAAAGGTCCAGGTACAATTGCATTAATACGAATATTATTTTTACCATAATACGAGGAAAAATATTTTACCATTTGGTTTAGACCAGCTTTTCCAGCACCATATTCTACAGGATTAGGATTAATATTTTTTGGATACATTTCCATTTTTGGTGATACTAATCCATACATTGAAGCAAACATTACGATACTTCCTCCTTTTTTCATTTTATTTGCAACACCTCTCATAAGTAAAAAAGAACCTGTTAAATTAATTTGATTAGCTTTATTAAATTTTTCTGCAGTTAATTCTGATAGTTTATCAGAAGTTGATCCAAATGTTGCATTAACTAATCCATCTATGTATTTAAATTTTTGATAAGCTAATTTAATATTTTTAGAAATAGATTTAGGATCAATCATATCTAAGTGTGAAAATATAATTTTACTCTTGGGATATTTTTTTTTTAATTTTTTTATTACTAATTCAGATCTTTTGATGTCTTGGTCAGCTAAAAATAGATTTCCGTCTAATTTTAATATTTCTTCACATAAAACTGAACCAAGATATCCACTACCTCCAGCAATAAAAATATTTTTATTTTTCAAACTAATCATATTAACTGATTTTAATTATTTTTTTATTTTTCCAAGACGATTTAGCAGCCAATACAACTTTTAAATTTAAATAAGCTTCTTCTAAAGTTGCTAAGTCACAATCCTTACCTTCATAACCATCTAAAAATCTGTTTGCCTGTAAAAGAAAATTATTTTGATGTACTTCCATTGGATCTTGACCTTTCATATAATCTTTTTGATCTTTCCAAACACCACTATCATCATCAGCAAACATTAAAGTAGAATGATCAAGTTTAATATTACCTTTAGTGCCAACAAACTCATATGTATTAATATTTGGTTTCTGAAATTGATTAACAGTTATATTGGCTAAACATCCATTAGAAAATTTTATATTAATAAGACAAGTATCCTCAGTTTCTGTGCCCTCTAATACTAATCTGTCGTACATACATCCTACCTCTTCAGGAATACCCAATATCCAAATTAATTGATCAATCATATGAGTAGAAGCATCAAGAATGGCTCCGCCTCCCGTTTCTTCTTTTGCATAATAAATAGTTTGATAATCTGGCCTATATTTAGGAAACTCTTGAGAAGAATTAATATAAGCTAATTTAACTTCCCCTATTTTATTATTCATAATTTGATCTTTTAAGGTTCTGGAGACTAAGCTATTTCTTCTTGTATATCCTACACGAACAAATAATTTTTTTTCTCTGACCTCTTTTATAATGTTTTCCAGACCATCAATTTTTGTAGAAAGAGGTTTTTCTACCATAAATGATAGATTATTTTTTATACAAAACTGCATATGTTCCATATGCCAATTAGCTGGTGAACATATTATTGCTAGATCAAATTTTTGATTAACGTCATCAAGAGAATTAAATGTATATTGAATTTCAAATTCACTATTTAAGTTTTTTTGTTTATTAACATCTGGTTCAACAATAGAAATTTTAGCTCTGCTAGTTCCCAAATAACCTTTAATATGTCTTTTACCAATTCCACCTGCTCCAATTATTAAAATATTATAAATCATTATTTATATAAAACTAACTTGACCACTTTATAATAGTATGATGTTATATGAATAAGTAAATTGATAATATAAATAAATTCAAAAAAAATGGCTCTTAATTTTGAAGAATATAAAACGAAACTTTATTCAGCTGTATTAGCTGATACATTAGATAGTTTGGGTTATCATAAACAAACATTAACGCCTGGTATCAAATCAATAAAACCAGATGTAATTATATGTGGGCTTGCGAGAGTTGGTTTGTATATGCCTATTTATCATGATGATGAAAATACAAATGTTTACGAACATGAAATAGCATTGATTGATAGTTTAAAAGAAAATGAAATTGCTGTTTTATGTTGTCATGGAAATGAAAAGATAGCTCCATGGGGAGAATTATTGTCAACTCGAGCAACTTATCTAAAATCAGCAGGTTGTTTAACAGATGGTTGCGTTCGTGATACAAAAATGATTAATGAAATTGGTTTTCCAGTTTTTGCAAAAGGTACTAATCCTGTTGATACAAAATTTAGAGGTAAAATGATGATGGCAGATGTGCCAGGCGAAATAGCAAATGTCTATATTGAAAGTGGAGATTTGGTATTTGGCGATAATGATGGTGTTGTTATTGTACCATCTAAAGTTATTGATGAAGTAATAAGAAAAGCTCTAGAAAAAGTAAGTAGTGAAAATACTGTTAGAGATGAACTAAAAAAAGGTGATAGTTTAACTGCCGTATTTGAGAAACATAAAATTTTATAATTTTATATTATTATTTTCAGCAACTGCTACCCATAAATTTGGATAAGTTTTAAGAAAAGAATTTTTTGCATTTTCAGCTGTAAGTTTATTTTCAAAAACTGAAAAAATACATGATCCACTACCTGTTAGTCTTGTAAAAATAGTATCTTCTAAATTATCCATCTTATTATAAATAGAATTAAAATCAGGCTCGAGTTTTTTAATTACTTTTTCAAAATCATTCCCGTTATCGTTATCATTAATTTCTTCAATATCTTCCTCGACATTATAATCAAAATCAGAAGGAATGAATGTGTCGTACATTTTTTTTGTGGAGCAATTAAAATTAGGTTTTGTTATTAAGAAAAAATATTTTGGGAAGACAATATTTGAAATTAAGTCCCCTCTTCCTCTTACCAAACTATCGTGCTGATTAAGAAAGAAAGGAATATCAGAACCTAAATCTGTATAGTCAAAAATATTTTTTTTATTAATAATTTCTAGATTTTCAAGGATCTTTATTACTGTTGCTGCATTTGAAGATGCCGAGCCCAATCCAGCTTGATAAGGAAAGTTTTTTGTAATTGAAAACGAAATGTTGGGGGGTGAAATATTCAAAAAACTAAATATTTTTTTTATAATACAATCATCAAATATATTATTTTCTGGAGCAAATACACCCCTGTATTCAACATTGAATTGATTGCTTGGCTTTACTTCTATTTCATCACATAAATTAATACTGGTTATTCCTGTTCTAATATTATGATAATTATCTTCTCTTCGATTTAAAATTTTAAGAAATAAATTTATTTTTGCAGGCGACTTCTCAGTAATACTATTATCCATTAAATTTTTCTAATTTAATTTTAACATTTTCTTCAATTTCATCTTCAGGTTCAGCTAATTCTAGTGCTTGTTGCCAGAAATGAATAGCTTCTCTTTTTCTATTCATAGCATAATAAATATCTCCTAGGTGGTCTAGAGATATTGCTTCACCTGGCGCAATATCTATTACCATTTCCATTAAACGAGCAGCTTCTGAAAGATTATTTTTTTTAAAATGTGCCCAAGCAAGACTGTCAATAATATAAAAACTTTCAGGGTTAGCTTCATACGCCTCTTCTAACATTTGTAAAGAACGATCTAATTTCATTTCTCTTTCAACCCAACCATAAGCAAGATAATTTAATACATTTGGACTATCAGGTTTTATTTCAAGTGATTTTAAAAAATTTTTTTCTGCTAAATTCCAATCACCTAATTGTTCAAAACATATACCTCTCATATAATATATATTCCAAACGTCACCGCGGTTTTCTTCAATCATCTGGTTATAAATTGATAAAGCTAAATCATATTTTTTATTGTACCGATAAAAATCGCCAAGAATTTTTTTAAGAGAATAATTGTTATTGTTATTTTGTAGAATAGATAAAATTTTATTTTCAGCATCTACATATGAACTATTATATAAATAATTTATTGCTAAACTACTTTGTGCATCTAAATAATATGGACTTTCCTTTCCTATCTTCTCAAAAACATCTCTTGCCACTTCAAATTGACCAACTTGATCAAATAGTTCAGCCTTAATAATTATTGCTCTTTCATTTTTCGGATCAATTAATTTGGCAAGTGAAGTATAAAATAACAAAAAATTATAATTTAAACGTCTTTGCTCATTGCTTGAAAAAGATGATGCCACAATTTCAACAAGTGAACGACTAATGGTAGTACCATCCTTAAGTTTATTATTTGTGAAGAAAATAAAATCTAGTAATTCATTTGGTTGGTCTAAATTATCTCGTAATTCTTTTATCTGATTAAATTTTTTATCTAAAAATAAAGATGAAATTTTAATTATATATGCTTCTTGATTATTTTTGTTTTTTTCCAAAATTTTATTAGCAATATCTTTGGCTAAATTAATGTCTTCGGTAATAATCGCTGCTATTGCTTTATCAAGTAGTTGGTCTTGTGATAGTTTTATTTTATCTGCATTAAAATTCAATAATGTTGCAGGATAATCATAATTTTTAAAGGCTAGTTGTGAGATTAAAAAGTTAGAACTACTTGTTGCAAAAACACTATTATTGAAGGAGATAAGAAGACAAATAAAAAACCATTTTTTAATCAAATTAATCATTTTAAATATACTAGAGTTGCACTATGAATAGATAATTGTAATTTTGCATGAATCAATCAAATAAAAAAAATTTAGAATTCATAGTTAATTCTGGAGTAAACTATTTTCTTCAAGATTCTCCAAGAAACTGGTTTGAAAATGAGAAAAAATCTAAATTACCTGATCCCAATATCAATGCTGGGGATAAAAAAAGGGAAATTGATGATGTGATTAAAGACCTTAAAGATCACAAATCTAATCTTCAAAAAACAGCAAAAAATTTAGTAGTCTATGATGGAAATTTAAATGCAAAAGTTATGTTAATTGGTGAGGCTCCAGGAAGAGATGAGGATCAGCAAGGTATTCCATTTGTTGGCAGAGCTGGGCAACTACTAAATAAAATGCTTTTAGCAATTAATTTACAAAGAGAAGACGTCTACATTACTAATGTTGTTAATTGGCGTCCGCCTGATAATAGAACTCCTAATGATGAAGAAATTTTAGAATTTTTGCCATTTTTACAAAGACAAATTGATATCATTAAACCAAAATTTATCTTTCTATTAGGAGGCGTTGCAGCAAAAGCTATTTTATCAACGCCTCTAGCGCTTGGAAAACTCAGAGGTAAATGGCATGAATACAAATCACTCAATTTAGATGAATCAATTCCTACGATAGCTTCCTATCATCCTGCTTTTCTACTGCGATCTCCTCAGTATAAAAAACATTCTTGGGAAGATTTACAAATGCTACAAGAGAAATTGAAAAATGTATCATAAAAAATTTTTAATTTTTTGTTTTTTTTTATTCTTTATAATTTTTTCAAAACAAATCTACGCATACCAACAAGATATAGTCACCAAATACGACGATATATTCTCATCAAAGGTTCTTAGTGAAGAAGATGTTTATAACTATCAACAAGCATACAAGTTTCAAGATATATGCAAATGGAAAAGTGCAAACAATTTTATTTTAAAAATTAAAAATAAATCTTTATTAGGACACATCTATGCACAAAAATTTTTGCATCCAAATTGTTATCGATCAAAGTATTTAGAATTATATTATTGGTTAAAAAAATATAATGATCATCCACAAGCAAAGCAAATATATAAATTGGCTATTCGAAGAATGCCAGAGGGTTATAAAAGCCCAACTAAACCAAGCATTCCAATTGGGATAGAATCGGAACAGGTAAATAGTAAGAAATCTAGTAAATATAAAAGTTCCAAAAAACTATCTAACAATCAAAGAGCTGAAAAAAGAAAATTAATTAACGGAATTAAATCAAGAGTTAACAAAGGATGGCCGACAGGTGCAGTACAATTATTGAACCAAAGAGATGTAGATCTATTATTAGATCAAGTTGAGATAGATCAGCAAAAAGAATTAATTGCGAAAGGATATTTCTTAGCAAATAAAAATGACTTGGCAATCCAATATGCTTCTGAAGCTCTTGTAAATTCTGCAAAATATGTTCCTTATGCAGCTTGGACTGCTGGTTTATCTTCTTGGAGGCTAGAAAAATATCAAGATGCTGCAAAATATTTTTCTCTCTTTTCGATAAGTTTAAAAGATGATGCGTGGCATCAAACGTCAGGAAGTTTTTGGACAGCTAGATCGTATGCAAAACTTGGTCGATATGATGATATTAATTTTTGGTTAAAAAGAGCATCAAATAATCCGAATAGTTTTTATGGAATGCTTGCATTAGAAATATTAGGTATAGATGAAAAAATAGAATGGGTAGAACATACTGATCTTAATAAAAACAATAGTACTATTTTAAATATACCAGCAGGAAAAAGAATACAGACACTAATACAGGTTGGTTTTGCTGATGAATTAGAAAAGGAAATTGTTCATATCAATTCTATTTTAAATAGAGAAATAGCGAAGGAGTCTATTCAAATTGCCGAAAATTTTGATCTAGCCTATACACAATTAAAAATTGTCAATAAGTTAGAGAATTTTGGTATGGATGTTCCTACTTACCTCTATTACCCAACTAGTGTTTGGAAGCCACGAGATGGTTTCAAATTAGAAAAAGAATTACTACACGCCTTTATGCATCAAGAATCTATGTTCAACATAAAAGCAAAAAGTAAAGATGGTGCCATAGGGTTAATGCAAGTATTACCTTCAACTGCAAAATTTATCACCAAAAGTAAAGATGTAAAAAGAAGCAATAGTAATATTCTTAAAAATCCAGAGATAAATTTAGAAGTTGGACAAGAATATTTAGCCTATCTTCTAGATCTAGAGCAAGTTTCAAGAAATCTTATATTTCTTGCAGCAGCTTACAATGGTGGTCCTGGAAATTTACAAAAATGGAAAAATGAAACAAATTATATGGAAGACTCACTCTTTTTTATGGAAAGTATTCCATCAAGAGAAACAAGGTGGTTCATAGAAAAGATCTTAACAAAATATTGGATTTACCAAAATAAAAACAATAAAGAAATGCGTTCCCTAAAAATGCTAGCAAATGGAAATGATCCACTTTATTAATAGGTTATGCCAATTGATACTTCTCTAGATTTTGTTCCCATAAATATTGCTGTTATTACAATTTCAGATTCAAGAACAAAAGAGAATGATACATCTGGCGATACATTAGAAAAACGTATTACTAATGCTGGTCATACAATGATTAAACGTACAATTATCCCAGATGATGTTTCTCAAATAAAAGATACCTTAAACACAATGTCTAAAGAAAAAGAGATTGATTGCATTATTACAACTGGTGGGACTGGTTTAACAGGGAGAGATACAACACCAGAAGCTGTAAATGCTATTGCCAGTAAACATATCGATGGTTTTGGGGAACTATTTCGACAAGTTAGTTTTGAAAAAATTGGTACATCGGCAATTCAATCACGAGCAGTTGCAGCTTTAATAAATAGTACGTATGTTTTTTGTTTACCCGGATCAACAGGTGCATGCAAAGATGGTTGGGATGAAATTTTACAATATCAATTAGACATTAGACATAAGCCGTGTAATTTTGTTGAAATCATGCCAAGATTAAATGAAAAATAGTGACTGATTTTTCTATAGAAAAATCAATCAATGGACCTGTAATTGGTTTAGATGAAGTTGGCAGAGGTCCATTAGCAGGTCCAGTAGTTAGTTGTGGATGTTATTTTTCTAATTATGATGATTTAGAATCAGAAATACCAATAACTGATTCAAAAAAACATACGGCAAAACAGAGAGAAAAATTATTTATATTTTTTAAAAAATTACAAAAAGAAAGAAAACTTCAATATTACTTAGGCTATGCGAGTGTAGAAGAAATCGATAAAATTAATATTTTGGAAGCAACAAAATTATCAATGAAAAGAGTAATTGAAAAATTTAATTTTGAAAATCCACATCTTATTATTGATGGAAACTTTTCATTAAATTATCAAAATGAAAAATCTATAATAGGTGGAGATAAAAAATCTTTATCGATTGCAAGTGCATCTATTATTGCAAAAGTTCACCGTGATCGACTGATGAGTATACTTGATAGTAAGTTTACATTTTATGATTGGAAAAAAAATGCAGGTTATGGAACTAAAAAACATATAGATGCAATACACAAGCACGGTGTAACTCAGTTTCACCGAAAATCATTTGAACCAATTAAATCGTTATTAAAAAAATAAATTACCCAAATTTATCCATGCAAAGAATGCATACCAAATATTATTTTATTATGCTTCAAAAAGATGCGACAAACACTAAATAGTGGTTAAGTTTCATCATTCCTCCCATTTGATGAACTATTCCAGGGGTCTACGGACCCCTTTTTTTATGTTTATAGCCGAATTTTAAGGTTATCCCTACCTAAAGATTCCACCTGTTGATAACTCAATTGACCTGATTCCATATCTGCTTAAAGATTCTTTTTATCAATTATGAAGAAAAATCAAATTATTTTGGGTGATTCCATTAAGGAAATGAAAAAATTAAAAGATCATTCGGTTGATCTTATTTTTGCTGATCCACCCTATAATCTTCAATTAAAGGATACATTATACAGACCTGATCAAACAACGGTTGAAGCTGTTACACAAGATTGGGATAAATTTAGCACATATAAAGAATATGATCAATTTACCAATGCGTGGCTTAATGAATGTAAACGTGTTCTAAAAAAAGGTGGAGCGCTTTGGGTGATAGGAAGTTATCATAATATTTTACGTGTAGGTTCTACAATCCAAGATGAAGGCTTATGGATCTTAAATGATATTATTTGGCATAAAACAAATCCCATGCCAAACTTTCGTGGTACACGTTTCACAAATGCCCATGAAACACTTTTATGGTGCACAACATCAAGAGAAGCAAAATACACATTCAACTATCAAAATCTCAAAGAACTAAATGAAGGAAAACAAATGCGCAGTGACTGGTATATTCCTATTTGTTCAGGGAAAGAAAGATTACGTAAAGATAACAATCAACGATCACACCCAACACAAAAACCAGAAGCTCTACTCTATCGGATTCTATTAGCTTCGACAAATAAGGGTGATCTTGTTCTTGATCCTTTTTCAGGAAGTGGAACAACTGCCGTTGTTGCAAAAAAATTACAACGTAACTTTATTGGTATAGAAAAAGATAAGGACTACGTTAAACTATCAAAAGAACGATTAAAGAAAACCAAAGTATTGAAAGAAGAAGTTGTCACTATTGCAAAGAGCAGAAAAGAATTACCAAAAGTTCCTTTTGGTGAATTAGTCGAGCAAGGAATTATTCCACCAGGTGCAGTATTAACAGATAAAAAAGAACGCTTTAAAGCAACCGTTAGTATTGATGGAACACTTAAAATTAAAGATTTAACAGGTTCTATTCATCAAATGGGAGCAAAGATACAAGGACTACCAAGTTGTAATGGATGGGATTTTTGGCATGTAAAAAATAAGTCTAAATCAGTCCTACTTGATGAAATACGATCTAATTACCGTAAAGATAAACTGAATTAGTATATTTAAAAATTGTAAGTCAGAATTAATTCCGCTTCTTGATTTGGATTAGCACTAAGAGACTCACTGGCATTAAACCCTAAATCAAAACCATATATATTTTTTGATATACCAAGTTTAGCCTCTGCATTTTCATCACCTGCTAATGACAGACTATATTGTGTCTCACGATTTGAAATAAAGTTAATAGCAAAGTCTATAGTATCTCTTCGTTCGCTCCTGTTACCTTGCAACCTAGTATAACTGGAGTTAATATTTAAATAATCTCCAGCGGTATATGTCAATCCAATCATTGATCTTATTAAATGATCTGAATTTGCTTTTTGTGTGTACGTATAAATTGTTGAAGTATCTGTTACATAATTGATCTTGGCATCAGATTTGTTACTAAAATCAGTAATAAATTTAAGTGATCCAAATGGTTGTAATTTATTTTCATTAAGTTGAATATTATCACTAAATTCAAAACCAAATGAAGCTAATCCACTTTCAATTCTCTGACTTGCATAATACAAAGCGTTTATTCCAGTCTCCTTGTAGTCATCAAGTTTAGTATAACCTAAATCAAGACGTCCAATTGGTGTTATATTAAAATCACCTTTATCAATTGTTTTACCGTAATTGATAGAGCCAAATATTTGTGTTCCATCCCGCGTACCAGTTAATACACTAGAATTATGGACTCTTTTTAAATCACTTTCTATTAACCCTACACCTAATAATGTTTCGATAAAGTTATTATTATCAAGTGGTTTCGTTCGGTAGATAGAGAAATTCATATTTTCACTATCAATACTTGTTCCATTTGTTCCAATATCCGTATCACTCTGATCATATTGAATAGCAAAACCAAGAAAATCACTATCACTTAATTTTTTATCAAATCCTAATGCTACTGCTTGCCCTTCAGTTTCTTGTGATGACGAATTTGTACTATCACCAATTTTTGACAGATAAGTTGATCCGGATGTCCATGCAGACCAATTATTCGGCATGATGGAATTGGTATTTTTTTCTATATTATCATTTGCTAATGAGGTGAGAATTGTATTGCCAAAATCTATCTGCAAACCTAGGCTAGATAAAGTATCACTCAATCTATTTTGTCTTAAAAATCGTAAACGATTTGAGACAGTATCAATAGATCGACTAATGTAATTTTTTGCTAATTCACTTTGTGCATCTATGGAGCCTATAACATCTTTAATTGTTGTTGGATCCAACCTATCATCGCTAACAGTAAAACTTAAAGCCGTTGTTGACGTTATACCAGCATAAGAAGCATCACTTCCATCATCAAAAGCTGTAGCATCAATTAATACATAATATTCAACATTATACTCAAAATCTGAACTAGGATTAATTGTTATCGCGGTTGTTCCAGTACCAGTGACTTGACTACTCGTGACATCAATTGTTTCAACAAGAGAGTTATCGGATGTTTTATAAATTTCTATATTACCACTTTCTACATCCATCGATTCACTAAAGTTTAAAACTATATTAGCATTTATTAAAACACCCGTAGCATTATCTGCTGGCACTGAAGAGCTTAGAGTTGGTGTTGTTAAATTATAGGCAGCAGGTAATAAATATTCTACTATTATCTCATCATTAACAGCAATAAATAATTTTTTTCCATCACAACTACTACACCTATTTAATTCTATACCCCAAGGATGTTGACCTCCTACATTGTGTCCAGCTGAGTCTAAAATCTTATCAGCGAATTCAGCAGTCGTAATATCATACCCAGTTGTTAAGACGTATTCATGTACTTCTTCTTTCTCCAAAATAAACATTGTCGTTCCATCAGGGTTAAATATCAATGATCGTGCATCTTCAGTTTCAGCTGAAATATCAATACGTTGAACATAATTGATCGTACTTAAATCAAAACCAGTTGATAAACTGTATTCATCAATCTGATTGTTTCCATTATCTGCAGCAAACAATTTGGTACCATCTTGATTGAACGCGAAGCCACTTGAGGTACCATCTGATAATGAAGCATCAACAGTAAAACTTGCTGTTGTAATGTCAAAGGCTGTACCTAGAGAAAATTCTCTTATGGTTGAAGAAACACCTACAATAAAAAACATTTTGGTGCCATCGTTATTAAATCGTAAAGAATAAGGATTGGCTATTTTAGCTCCTGTAAGCTGATCTCCTTCAGAGATTGTGGATAAATCATAACCAGTTGATAAGTCATATTGAACTATACGATCATTCAGAATTCCACTTACAAACATTTTAGTACCATCATTATTAAATGTTATACTTCTAAGCAGTCGTCCAGTAAAAGCATCTGTGAGATCATCATTATCTAATTTGACTCCTTTTGTTGTATCTGCTGCTTTAAGAGAGCTAATAAAAATAGAATTGAAAAATAAAAATAGGAAAAGGTAAATTGAGTATTTATTTATTTTGACCAAGTTTACAAACATAAAAAACTTTTAATAATGTTTGGCCTTTTTTATTTTAAAATAGGGCTAGTGGCCGACCTATTTGTATAATTATCAGTCTTTTTAAGTATTTTTTTTAAATTTAATAGAATTATTCTTGGATGCGGGTATAAATCCTAGGCATGTAGACAAACAGAGTGAGTGCTCTTGCAATAAAGAAAAGGCAGAGAGACAGCCATAATCCTGTATTCCCAAAACTTGCTATTAAAAAGAAAGAGACAACAATATAGATGGCGACAGATACGATCATCGCATTTCGTAGTTCTGTTGTTTGCGATGCACCAACAAAGATACCATCAAATTGAAAACAAAAAGAAGCTGCAAAAGGAATAATGATTACCCAGTAAGAAAAATTAAAACTAATTTCTCGAATGTCAGGTAAATCTGTCATCGTAATAATGAAATAATTTTTACTAAAGAAAAAGATTACACATATTACCAAGCCGGTTAACGTACTTAGGATAAAGGAATTTTTTATCACATCTCTTAATAATTGTTTATTTTTTGATCCAATAGAATATCCAACAATACCCTCTGTAGAGAATGCATAAGCATCAAGAACATAAGCGGATAACATAATAAAATTCAGCAAAATGGTATTTGCTGCTACTGTTTCTTCACTGATAGAATTACCAAGATAGGTAAAATATAAAAAGGCAAAAGCAAGAAGAAGAGATCGGATAAATATATTAAGATTAATATTAAAAATATTTTTTACTTTACTGAGATTGAAAATTTTTTTTGTATTAAATTCTAATTTAGTTATCTTGCTTAGATCATAGAACGTATAGAATAAAAAGATTATCGTTGTCAGTGTTGAGGCTACAAGAGTGCCTAAGGCAACACCTAAAACATTTAAATTAAAATATAAAACAAAGACTAAACTTAAAATTATATTGGCAATAGAATAAAACCCGACAATAAGACTGGATGTTTTTGTTTTTTGTAAACCAATAAACAATCCTGTGATCACAAAAATTGTTAGCTCACCAAAAGAGGAGTAAATACGAAAGGTAAAATAATCTTTAAAATATAATTTCGTCTCTTGCGATAACTCAAAAATAGATAAGGAAATATTATATATGTATGTTTGAAGAATAACTAATAGGAGGGAAATAATAATAACAAAAGCAATATTACGTAAAAAAATATTTACGATTTCTTCATAATCTTTTGATCCATCTGCTTGTGCGATCATTCCAACCGTACCTGATCTTAAAAAACCAAAACTCCCAAAAAGAATGGAAAAGACACTGGCCGCAATACTAGTCGCAACCAAGTAACTAGCATTATCAAGATTACCCATTAAACCCGTATCAACAATAGCCACAAAAGGTATAACCAAATTTGCAAAGAAAATAGGGATAGATAATTTAAAAATATTTTGGATGGATGATTTTGAAGACATTTTTAGTTTAGCAAGAATTTATATTAGTAAAATTTGATAATAAGTAATTAAGGCTACTTTCTTATCAAAATATTCACTATCTTTATTTATCAAATCTTATAAAGCATTACATACTTTAAATGAAAATTGGCAGATACAAATACGAGTTTGATTTCTTTAGTTGGATCAAAAAAACTGAACTAGTTGAACTAGATGGTGTTAATCCATCAGACGATCCAGTGCGCCCAGAACTGGATAATGATTTTCGTACGTCAAAAGGAAGAAAAATTTTTGGCCTCAAATATAAAGATGATATTGAAGGTATTGCCTGCTTTGCCTTTACAAATGAAATACCCACAACCATTAAAGAAATGGATTTAATGAGTGTTGAGGAAGATCAAGCAACCATTCCAATTGCCTATACGTTATGGTCTTTTAAAAAAGGGGCAGGGAAAAAAATTATGAAAGAATTACAAAAATATATTAAATCAAAAGAGCAGTTTGAAAGTATTATTACTATTTCTCCTCTTACGCCTGTTGCTACCCATTATCATATTCGAAATGGGGCAAGATTAATTAAGATTAACCCTACAACACAGAACTTCGAATATAAAATTTAAGACGTAGGGGTTCAAAAATTTTTATTTGAACTATTTATTTTACAAATCGAAACAAAATAAATATTGTT
>CACFXU010000001.1 GCA_902570155.1 uncultured Alphaproteobacteria bacterium | reverse complement strand
TTAGCCTAAAGCCTACTATGTACATATGTAATGTAGATGAAGAATCTATTCATACTGGAAACGAGTTATCAAAAAAAGTCATCGAGTTTGCCAAAAAAAACAACCATTCTGTAGTTTTAATCTCTGCATCAATAGAAGCACAAATAGCAGAATTAGATAATGAGGACGAAAAACTTGAATTTCTAAAAGAACTTAATTTAGATCAAACAACATTGAATAAAGTTATAAAGTCAGGATATGAACTTTTAGGTTTGATAAACTATTTTACATGTGGTCCAAAAGAAACAAGATCATGGACAATAAAAAAAGAAACACTTGCGCCTCAAGCTGCTGGAAAAATTCACACTGATTTTGAAAAAGGATTTATTAGAGCAGAGACTATCTCTTATGGAGACTATATAGAAAATAATGGTGATGCTGGAAGTAGAGATTCAGGAAAGCTAAGACAAGAAGGTAAAGATTATATTGTCAAAGATGGTGATGTAATGAACTTTTTATTTAATGTCTAAGTGACGTCTCGCCAAAGTCTATTTTTTGCTAAGAAAACAATTGTTCCTAGAATAATAAAGAATAATATTACTTTGATTCCTAAATTTTTTCTTTCTTCCATTTCTGGTTCAGCAGCCCAGTGAAGAAAATGTGTTACATCAGCTGATAACTGTTCTGCATTATTATCAGTGCCATCATCATAATCTACGCTTCCATCAGCTATAGGTGCTGGCATAGCTATTTGATTTCCAGCCATCCATTTATTGTACCACATTCCATTACCGACCTCCATTCCCTTTGGAGGTTCAACATAGCCTAGAAGAAGGTTATAAATATAATCAACCCCATATTTTCTAGCTTTTGTAATTACACTCAAATCTGGGGGATAAGCTCCATTATTATTTGCTCTTGCCTCGTTATCATTGGCATATGGATTAACAAATCTATCTGCTGGTCTAGCCGGTCTTTCAAACATTTCACCATCATCATTTGGACCGTCTAATACAGTATATTCAGAAGCAATTACTTTTACTTGAGCTTCGGAAAAACCAACATCAATAAGATCTCTGTAATATAGCAGTTTCATTGAATGACATCCTGCACATACTTCTCTATAAACTTTATAGCCCCTTTGAATTGCAGCTCTGTCAAAAGTTCCTGTTACACCTTTAAAAGACCAATCATGTTTTGGCATTTTTTCAGTACTCATTTCTGCAGCAAATATATTTGAAGAGAAGAATAGAAAAATAATAAGTAATAGGCGCATTATAGATTAGTATCTTTTTGCATTGCTGGTGAAGGAATTCCTTTTTCTCCTCCACCAATATTAGGAGCTATATTTTTAGCATAAACATCACTAATACTGAGCGGTAGCTTACTTGGCTTCTCTATCCAACCAACAAAAGGTGTAATGATAAAGAAAAAACCAAAGTAGTAAAGTAAACCTACTCTAGCAATTAAAAGATATAAACCTTCAGCAGGAAGCATACCAACGTAGCCTAATGCAAAGAAGTTAACAAAAAAGCCCATCATAAACCACTTGTATATTGGTCTATAATTACAGCTTCTCACTTTTGATCTATCAAGCCAAGGTAGAACAAAAAGAATTACTATCGCACCAAACATTAGGAGCACTCCTCCTAATTTATCAGGTACAGCTCTTAAAATTGCATAAAAAGGTGCAAGATACCAGTTTGGAACAATGTGAGCTGGAGTAACAAGTGGATCTGCTGGAATATAATTATCTACTTCAGCCATAAGATTTGGTCCAAAGAATATTACTGCAGAAATAGCAACACCAAAAGCACACATAGCTACTGTATCTTTAATTAACATATATGGAAAAAAGTTTACTGAGTCATTGTTAGTTTTAATATCAATCCCATCAGGGTTATTTGAACCATGAACATGGACTGCAGCAACATGTAATCCTACGACACCAAAAATAACAAATGGTAAAACATAATGAAGAGCAAAGAAACGGTTTAAAGTAGCATTTCCAACATTGTAATCACCAAGAAGCCATGTCTTTAATCCCTCACCAATAAATGGAATTGCACTAAATAAATTTGTTATAACTGTAGCTCCCCAATAAGACATTTGTCCCCACGGTAATGTGTAACCAAGAAAAGAAGTTGCCATCATTAATAAAAATATAAATACACCTAAAATCCAATTAAGCTCTCTTGGATATTTATAAGAACCAAAATACATTGCTCTTACTATATGAATGTAAACTATAATGAAGAAAAAGGCTGCACCATTGGAATGAATGTATCGCATTAACCAACCGTAATTGACATCTCGCATTATTCTTTCAACACTATCAAATGCCATATCAGTATGTGGTGTGTAATTCATTGCAAGAAAAATTCCGCTTACTATCATTGTAACAAGCGTAATTGTTGCTAAAGCACCAAAACTCCAAAAATAATTACAATTTTTAGGCATTGGATAATCACCGTATTCTTTTTTGAAGTAAGAAATAATTGGTAAACGAAACTCTATCCAATTAAGGACGGGATTTTTAAACTGATGTACTTTTCGATTCTTATCCATGTTATCCTATCTTTATAGTATTATCATTTAAAAAGGTATAGGGCGGAACGTCCAAGTTTTTGGGAGCTGGTCCCTTTCTTATCCTACCTGATGTATCGTAATGTGAACCATGGCATGGGCAATACCAACCATCGTACTCACCTTTCATATCAGAAACTTTCTGACCAAGCGGAACACAACCTAGGTGTGTGCACACTCCCACTAAAACTAACCATTCTTCTTTTTGTACTCTATCAGCATCATCTTGTGGGTCTCTTAAATCAGAAGCTTGAACCATTTTAGCTGCATCTATCTCTTCTTTTGTTCTTTTTTTAATGAAGACTGGTTTTCCACGCCATTTTATTGTTATACTTTGACCTTCTTCAATAGTACTAATATCTACTTCAGTTGATCCTGCAGCTAATGTGTCCTCTGCTGGACTCATACTTTTTAGAAAAGGCCATATAAAAGCAGCTGTTCCAACAGCACCAAGCGTTACGGTGCTAAGTTGTAGGAAATCTCTTCTCTTATTTTTGGGTTTTTTAGCCATTTATTGTGAATTTCTTATATCTTAATTACTCAAAAAAATACTTTTTAAATATGTGCCAGCGTGACGCAAGTAATAAAATAATATAGTAAAAAAACATGAGAATTGCTCTATTTGAACCCGACATACCACAGAATGCAGGAAACATATTTAGACTAGGTGCCTGTCTTGGAATACCAGTAGATATAATAGAGCCAGCTGGCTTTGTGATTGATGATAAGAGACTAAAAAGAGCATCAATGGATTACTATGATTATCTAGAATTAAAAAAACATTTAAGTTGGGAAAAATTTTATGATTGGTCAAAAGATAATTCATATCGACTCGTTCTTCTAACAACAAAAAGTAAAAAAAGTTATTTCGATTATAAATTTCAATCAAATGATATTATTTTATTTGGCAGAGAAAGTGCTGGAGCGCCTGATTTTGTTCATAGCTCTGTCGATGAAAGATTAACAATACCAATGATAAAGGGGCCTAGATCGATTAATCTTAGTAGTTCAGTTGCTATTGTAGCTGGTGAAATGTTACGTCAATTAGCTTAAGCTAAGCTTCCCATCTTTCCTTCTTGATAGTCCATCATTGCTTGCTTGATTTCTCCTTCAGAATTTGCCACAAAAGGACCATAACGTGCTACAGGTTCTTTAAGCGGCTTACCTGCTAAAACTAGGTAGGATCCTTTTTCTGATATCGATGTAAGTTGAATCTCATCACTTGACTGATCAAAGTAAATCATATCACCTTCATTAGCGATTTTATCATCCTCGTTAAATTGTAATTGACCATCGATAATATAGATCATAAGATTTTGTTCTTTATCAACATTAAACTTTGTCTTATCTGGTTTTGAAAATTGAATATCAAATATTGATACAGGTGAATATGTTTGAACTTTGGATTTGGTTCCATTTATTTCACCCACAAGAACTTTAATTTCTATATTTGCATTTTCAGATACTGTTGGAATAGTGTTTCTTTTAATATGTTGGTACCAAGGTTTCACTTTTTTATTTTTTTGTGGAAGGTTTACCCAAATTTGTAATCCTTGCATGATACCACCACTCTTCTTAAATTTTTCTGTTACTAATTCAGAGTGGATTAAACCTGATCCAGTTGTCATCCATTGTACATCACCAGTTTCAATTTCTGCTTGTCCTCCAAATGAATCTCTATGCTCTACTTCACCACCAAGCATATAAGTAATTGCCTCAAATCCACAATGAGGATGTGCTGGTACACCAGTTGCACCTCCTGGCTCATAATTAATTGGGCCGAAATGATCAAAAAGAAGAAATGGATCATTTTCTCTCATTCCAGGGACAGGGAAAGCTCTCGTTACAGGTATCCCGTCACCCTCGAAAGTCTTCATACACTCTTTAATTTCTAATGCTTTTCTCATTTGTATTTTAAATTATTATAAAATATATAGGTATGATTATGAAAAATCAAAATCCAAACCCACCAAAGTGTGGTTGCAGCTGCAGCTGTTGTTGCACTTGTGAAGGTGGAGATTGCTGTTAATAATACATTCTAAATTAAACAAAATTCAGAAATAAATAATTATAATTTAATTTTTTTTAAAATTTTACTATTTTAAATTAATAATAATATCTGACTTACTATTTATTGGAGGAAATCTACCAACGATATTAGATCTATATATTTCAGGTCTATGTCTACGTCTCAAAAAACCATCATCAGATTTGCTATAGGATAATAGCAGTTCCTCTATTGAATCAATATAAGCAGAATTTTCAGGATCTATATCTCCAAACACATAGGTAAAACAATTTTCTGCGGTAAAGGATACAATACATGAACGTTTACAATTACTCATGCAATTTACACCTCTTAAAGTTACATTTTTTGTATTTTTAAATTTATCAATTAATTTTTGTGCAAGTTTTTCTCCTGCAAGTTTATTATTATTTTGAGCTTTATTAAGGGTACATGTGAGACAAACAGATAATATTATTTCTTTTTGTTTTTTTGACATTTTTATTCTAAATTTAATAATCTAATGGGTGTGGTTTGTTAGATTATTAATATCTGACTCCTCTATTTCTTCTATTGATTTTGCAACTCGCCAATTTTTCATTGATCCGTCTTCATTTCTTGCAGTAATTACAGTTTCGATTGGTGGACAATCAGGCTCATGACAACTGAGCTCAGCAATACTTATTATAGTATTTTCTGGTAATTTATATTTCTTGGAAATTAAATGTTTAAGATTTCTTATTTTTTCAACATTTTGAGTTTTACGATTAAACATATTTTCTCCTTTAATTGTCTGCCCATAAAGATGATAAAAGAATAGAACCTTTCATATCCCCAATTAATATTTGTGAATTATCACTAGATATCGCTATTGTTGAAACTTCTGCACCTGTTGAACTTCTAATCATAATTGGTTTTTTACTTTCATCAATTTCTGCTAATAAAACTGACCCATCTGTAAAACCGGTGAAAACAGCTTTTTCTCCATTTAGTGCTTTAACAAATGTTGCAAGTTCTTTACCACCGTTTGCAACAACAATTGGCTTTCTCCCCATTGGTCCTTCTTTACCATCAAATGGCCAGCAAACTGCATCACTGGATCCAGATGTTACCAAATACGGTGTATCACCAACCCAAGTAAAACTTTTAATTTTTGATGGATAACCTCTCATTGCTAAATCAGCTTTGTCGTTTATGCGCCAACCATGAATTTGATTTTCTTGCATTGCAGTTACAATATATTTTGTATCTGGGCTAAACGTTACAGTTCCATGCGATCCTTTCCATGTAAAATTTGATGCTGTCCATTTATTATTATTAAGTTTCCACACTGTTACTCCACCGTATCTTGAGACCGCAAGACGCTTGCCTTTATTATCAAATGCTAATCCAGCAACAGTACTTTGATGCTCTAAAGTTTGTGGTTTATCTTTGTTTTTTGTCCAAATATAAACAGTCTTTCCTGATGAACAAACTTTAGTATCTTTGTGGGAAGCTACACAGTCAACCCACTTTGAACCAAAATTAAAAATTTCATCAATATTTCCATCAGATGATATTTTTAGAAAACGTCCATCTTCTCCTCCCGTTAACACATGATCTTCATAATTTGTCATACTCAACACTACACCCTTATGTGCTTTAACAGTTTTAGGATCAGATCCAGATTGAAAAAATCTTACAGTACCGTCTCCAAATCCTACCGCTATTTGATCACGAATTGTAACCGCTTCTGTAGCTGGGGCTCCAATATTAAAAATTGAACCTCTTCTTTCAAGTTCAGTTTTATTTGATTTTTGAAGTGTTTCTAGATCAGCATTCATGCTGATTTACAATTTTCAAAGCCTTCCTTAAGGTTCATATTATCAAGGTCACGACCAATAAAAACTACTCGAGAACTTCTATCTTTTCCTTTTGGCCATGGCCCCATTGGAGAAGCATCCATGAGCATGTGTACTCCTTGAAACACATATCGCTCATCTTCACCTTTAAAATTCAAAATACCTTTTGATCGAAGAATATCCTGACCCTTAGTCCTGAGTAAATTTCCAAACCAATCTTGAAACTTATCCATATCTAATGGTGTATCAGATACAAAGGATAGACTAGTAACATCATCATCATGTTCATGATCATGTTCTGATTCAAGAAAGTCAGGTTCAATATCTAATACTCTATCTAGACTAAATGCATTTAAGCCTACGATTTCATCAAGAGGTGCATCACAACGTGTTGTTTTAATAATCTTTGCAAAAGGATTAATTTTTCTAATACGATCATTAACTTTTACAATGTCATTATCGCCAACAAGTTCAACTTTATTTAACAAAATTACATCAGCAAAAGCAATTTGTTCTTCTGCTTCATGATGATCGACTAATTGAGAACTTAGATGAACAGCATCGGCAACTGTAACAATTGCATCTAATTTTGTTCTATCAGCAACATCTTGATCAACAAAAAATGTCTGAGCAACTGGGGCTGGATCTGCTAAACCAGTTGTCTCAACAATAATTGCATCAAGCTTATCAGCACGTTTCATTAAGCCACTTAGAATTCTAATTAAATCACCTCTAACAGTGCAACAAATGCACCCGTTGTTCATTTCAAATACTTCTTCATCAGCATCAACAACAAGATCATTGTCGATACCTTGTTCACCAAATTCATTAACTATAACGGCATATTTCCGTCCATGCTGTTCAGTTAATATTCGATTTAAAAGAGTTGTTTTTCCAGCTCCAAGAAACCCTGTTAAAACAGTAACTGGAACCTGAGAAGTATTTTCCATATCAATTTCCTTATAATTAGTTTTATAAATTCCACCTTAATACAAGGTGGAATTTATTTAAATATTAAAATTTAACAGCCTTTAAGCTCGTCCCCGAGATTACTAATCAACGTAAAGTAAAGTGACTTACCAGCATCAATGTTAGCACCTAAAGGATCAAAAACTCCTGTTTTGATATTCATATCCTCAGCTATTGTTGTAATAATCTTTGGATTAAATTGAGGTTCAGAGAAAATACATTTTATTCCCTTATCCTTAATAACATCCTGAATATCAGCTATTTGCTTCGCACCAGGTAAAACATCAGTATTCAATGTTAAAGCTCCTGCAGCTCTTACACCAAATCTTTCTTCAAAGTATTGGTAGGCGTCATGGAAGACAACAAATTTTGCATCAGAATTAATATCTGTACCAACATCACTAATAAGCTGATCTAAAGCTTTAATTGTTGCTTCAGCATTTGCTTCATATTTCTCTTTATTGGCAGGATCTAAATCACCTAACTCATGAGCTATTTCATGAACCATTTCTTTAGCATTCATTGGATCTAGCCAAATGTGAGCATCAAATTCACCGTGTGCATGGCCGTGATGATCATGATGATCGTGACCATCCATTTCTGGTTCTTGAGCAATTGGTTCTATATCTACACCAGAGGTATCTTTGAAGAAATGTTCATTTGCTTCAAACTCAAAAGGCATATGCTCTGTGAAGAAAGCATATTTTCCATTCTCAGCAATTTCAACTGTAAACACAGTCATATTTTGAGAATCATCAAAATTTAAAGAGTATGCAATCTCCTTAGCAACAAGAGTTCCGCCATTTGTTTTTTTTGCGGAAGTTTTACTTTCTAAAAGTTCTTCAGCCGTTTCCTCAACTGCTTCAATATCATCAGCCGCTAGTAATACTAACTTCATAGCAGGGTCAGCATAATCGCCATCAACTTTAGCAGCAGACCACTTATATGTTCCCGCTTTTAGATCAAACAATCCTGCCCATTCAAAAGCATGTGCACCGTGTGCGTGATCATCGTGGTCGTCATGATCATCGTGGTCATCGTGATCATCGTGGTCGTCATGATCATCGTGATCATCGTGATCATCGTGGTCGTCATGATCATCGTGGTCATCGTGATTATCGTGGTCGTCGTGATCGTCGTGATCGTCATGGTCACCAAAAATTGATTCTTCTCTAAATTTTAATTTAGCAATTGAATCAAGTTCCATAAATTCAATTACTTCTGCATCTTTTGCAATTGTGTCTAGAGGTTCTTCCATTGATGTTTCAATACCCTCTCCAATCCAAAAAATGACATCTGCTTCTTCAAGCATTTTCGCATGAGAAGGTTTCATTGTAAAACTGTGTGGTGATATACTTCCATCGATTATGAGTCCAGGCTCACCTATTCCATCCATAACGTTTGAAATTAATGAATGTAGTGGTTTAATTGTAGTAACAACCTTTAACTCTGCTCTTGCAGATGCAGTTGCAACAAGAATTCCCGAAAATAACATAATCTTAAATATATGTAGAAAAAAATTCGTTTGTTTCATAAAAGTATTCCTATTAAAAATAAGTCTGTTAAATAGTGTAATGTTATAATATTACATTTTGCATTGTAAATAGAAAAATGAGTAGTAAAAATAATTTATTAGTAAATTTGGAAAACGCAGGTGTTTATAAGTCTCCAAAATGGTTGATAAAAGGTGTATCTCTTGAAGTAAGGCGTGGTCAAATAGTTACGCTAATAGGACCTAATGGTTCTGGAAAGACAACAACAGCTAAAATGGTGCTAAGTATTCTTGAACCTGATGAAGGTTCAATAAAAAGGTATACAGATAAAATCGCATATGTTCCTCAGAAAATTAATATCGATTGGACAATGCCATTACGAGTTGTAGATTTCATGCGATTAACCAATAATCTCAATGATAATGAAGTTAGTGAATCTTTAAATCAAACTGGAGTAGAAAAACTTTTCAAGGAACAAATTCATGGTCTATCTGGTGGAGAATTTCAACGTGTTCTTCTAGCAAGAGCTATCGCAAAAAAACCAGAATTACTAGTCTTAGATGAACCCGTTCAAGGAGTTGATTTTAATGGGGAAATTGATCTTTATAATATTATCAAAAATATTTCTGCAAACCTAAATTGTGGAATTTTATTAGTCTCCCATGACTTGCATTTTGTTATGTCTGCTACAGATCATGTAGTTTGTTTAAATGGGCATATCTGTTGTTCAGGAAAACCAAGTACAGTTATAAAAGATAAAGCCTATATAGAATTATTTGGTGAACATAGATCAAAAACGTTGACATATTATCAGCACGATCATGATCACACACATAATTCTGATGGAAGTGTGTCTAGTTAATGTTTGATGATTTTTTTACAAGAGCACTAGTTACTGGTATTGGTATTGCAATAATAACAGGACCGCTAGGTTGTTTAGTAATTTGGAGACGATTATCTTATTTTGGTGATACCTTAGCACACTCTGCCTTACTAGGAGTAACTTTAGCCTATGCCTTCAGTTTAAATATTGCCTTTTCTGTGTTTATAATATCGGCAGTCATTGCTCTACTTCTTCTCAATCTTCAAAAGAGGACTAGATTAGCCGGGGACTCATTACTTGGATTATTAGCTCACTCTACTCTTGCGATTGGTTTGGTTTTAATGGGTTTTTTATCGAGTATTCGTTTTGATATTATGGGATTACTATTTGGAGATATTTTATCAGTAACTGTAGAAGACATTGCTCTAGTATGGATTGGTGGTTCTGTAATTTTAGGAATTTTATATTTTATTTGGAAATCATTATTTTCAGCTACAGTTAATTTTGACCTTGCCTCAGCAGAGGGGATGCAACCTAACATTTATAATATGATTTTTACCCTGCTACTTGCTGGAGTTATTGCATTATCTATAAAAATGATTGGTACTCTTTTAATTACAGGATTACTAATAATACCGGCAGCGACATCGAGAAATATCACTAACAATCCAAAACAAATGGTATTTGTAGCCATATTAATTGGTATTTTATCTGTTACAATTGGCTTATTTACTTCTTTGGAATTTAATACCTCTTCGGGACCATCAATTATTGTTATAGCGATAATATTATTTATCATTTCTCTTATTCCACTAGAGTTGAGAGGTAAGTTGCAAAAATGAAAACAATTTGGTAATTGAGATATATGGGATTGACATCGGATAATTTAACTAAGAATCAAAAAACAGTTCTTGGAGTTTTAGAAAACTCTTCTGAACCGATGAAGGCGTACACAATTCTTTATGATATACAAAAAATGGGAATAAAATCTCCTCTGCAAGTTTACAGGGCACTCGATAAATTGATTGAAATTGGAAAAGTTCACAAAATAGAAAGTAGAAATTCTTACGTTGCTTGTAAACATGAAGGATGTAATGCAAAAACTTCTACATCTTTTTTGATATGTGAAAACTGTGATAGTGTTACTGAGCTAACTGGAAATAATTTATTTTCTTATTTTTCAAAACAAGCAGAAAAAAATAACTTCAATTATAAAAAACATAATTTAGAAATATTTGGTTTGTGCGAAAATTGTAAACTAAAAAACTAATTTATTAAATTATCAATCTTATTCAGACATTTATTTAATCCAAGGTCGTATTTTGTTCGTATAAAATGCTCTTGCACTATTTCAACCCATTTGAATTTTTGTAACGTTTGATGAGATATGTAAAAACAATTTAATGGAAAAGACATATTAAACATTTTTAATATTTCTTGTCTTATTACATCGTTGGTCAACACTGCCAAAGATTCGTGAATATATTTTTCTACAATCTTTTGATCACTTAAAGATGTTTTAGGTAAATTAAATAAACCTCTAAACCTAAAGTATCGATAGATTCTTAAGTAATCTTCTTTTATTCTATCCTCTATTTCACCAATAAAACAAATTTTACTTTCATTTAAATCTGATTGGCCATTGTAATAATCATGGAGTTTATTATTGTTTCCAACATATAAAGCATTGAAAGTAAAATCTCTTCTGGCTGAATCTTTTTTCCAGCTGTTGGTGTAAATTACATTTGTATGTCTTCCCATTTGATTAACATCTTCACGTAAAGTTGTAATTTGTATTTTTCGATTATGAGGATAAGCAATTATAGATCCATATTGAATAGCAAAATCATCATACTCAATATTGTTATCTTTTAGTAATGACAAAACATCTTCAGGCTCCAAAGTTGTCGCTGTATCAATATCTTTGATTTCTCTTTCAAGAAGAGCATCTCGTATACACCCTCCTACTAATCGAATTTCAATATTATTTTCTTTAAAGATAGATATTAAAAACTTAACATGCTCCAGATTCAATAAATTCGTAATTTTATTTATTTCCATTATCTAGCTATTTCTTCAAAACAATTTATATTACAATAATAATGTCGACTTCTTCAAAAGAAAATGCTGCAGAAATATTTGAGGATATAAAGAAAAATTTAACTAGAGGAGTTAAAGATAGAAAACACACCTTTCACACGCCAGTCTTTAGTAATATTGATAGTGAAGGTGGAATTGATTCTAGAGTTGTAGTCTTAAGAAAGTTTGATCCCAATAGCATGACACTAAATTTTCACACAGACTTTAGATCTCCGAAGGTTCCTAATTTAAAAAAAAATAGTAGTTCTCAATTTGTTTTTTATGATCATAAATTAAAAATTCAAATGCGAATCAAAACAACGTCTTTGGTTAATAATCAAAATGATAAAGCTAAAGAAATGTGGGATAAAACAAGATTGTTTAGTAGAAAATGTTACTTAACATTGAAAGATCCAAGCTCAATCACTGAATTTCCAGAAGATGGTATCCCTGAACACTTAACCGGAAAGGAACCAAGTCATGAAGAAAGTGAAAAAGGATATAAAAATTTTACAGTAGTTGAAAATAAAATTAATGAAATTGATTGGCTTTATTTAGAAATTTCAGGTCATCGTCGATTAAAATTAACATTTAAAAATAATGAACCAGAATATAATTGGTTAATACCTTAATATAATTTAAAATTATCAATAATTCTAATTTCACCAATATATAAAGCAATAAATAATCTAGCTTCAGAATAATTTTTTGTTATTTCTAAATTATTTTCATTTCTTATCTCTAAATAGTCAATTTTATTTATATTATTTTGAAGAAACTCTATTTTTAATTGATCTAAATTATTAATTTCATTTTGTTTTAACAGATTAATATGTTCTTTAATTTTATTTCCTAATACATTGAAAATTTTTAATTGATCATTAGAAAATTTAGAGTTCCTTGAAGATAAACTCATACCTGTTTTATCTCGTACAGATGGGCATTGAATTATTTTAATATTGTGATGATTAATTTTTACTAAATCTTGTATTATTTTTACTTGCTGAAAATCCTTCTCACCAAAATAACTATTCGTTGGTTTAATTATATTAAAAAAAAGATCCACAACAGTAGTAACTCCATCAAAATGGCCGGGTCGAAATTTATCACATAAAATATTTCTAAAATTGTTTACAATTTTTTTCTTTGCCAATCCTTTAGGGTATATCTCTTGAATGTCGGGTAAGAAGAGTGCATTACAACCAATATTTTCTAATTTAGAAATATCTTCATCAATTGTCTTTGGATAAGAATTGAAATCATTTTCATTGTTAAATTGAGTAGGATTAATAAATATTGAACAGATCACAAATTCGTTATGTAATTGTGCTTCTCTAATGAGAGATAAATGTCCATCGTGTAAGTTTCCCATTGTTAAAACTAAACCAATAGACTGACCCTTGTCTTTGATTGAAACTAAATTTGGCTCTAATTCACTAGCTTTTCTGAAAATTTTCATCGATTACATAAGTAAATATTTGACTTATATATAATGAATTCGTATTAGGCCCAAAGATTTATTATGAAACGCACTTACCAACCTAGTAGAGTAATTAGAAAAAGGAGACACGGTTTTAGGGCTAGAATGGCAACTAAAGCAGGTCGTCAAATCATTAATAGAAGACGTGCAAAAGGAAGAGCTCAATTAAGCGCTTAAAAAGGCCAAATGGCCCAAACATTATTTACAATTAAGAAAAGATCGACTTTCGTTATGATACGAAACCAGGGAGAATTTATAAAAGGTAAAAATATGAATATCCAAATTTTACACAATCAAGATCTAGAAAATTCTATAGGTGTAGGATACACAGCTTCCAAAAAAATTGGCAACGCAGTAAAAAGAAATAGAGCAAAGAGAATAATGAGAGAATTAGCTAGAAAAATTATTATTAATGGTAAAATTAATTCATATTATGTGTTAATAGCTAAAACGTCATTGCTCGAAGAGAAATTTGATAAACTTTTATTAGAACTTAAGGGAAAGATAAATGGTTAGTAAATATATTTCATTACCTTTAATCATAATAATTAGATTATACCAGTTATTGATTTCCCCAATACTTGGGCAGAATTGTCGGTATTTACCAACCTGCTCTGAGTATTCTATTAAAGCATTAAAGGAACATGGGTTATTTAAAGGATCAATTTTATCGGTGAAAAGAATTTCAAAATGTCATCCATGGGGTTCCCACGGATTTGATCCAGTACCAAAAAAATCTGAGTTAAATAAATGAACGAACAAAGAAATTTATATTTGGCTATTGGTATTTCAATTGCGATAATTATTTTTTTTCAATTATTATTTCCAACTCAACCAATTCAAACAACATCCTTTGAAGAAGATGAAGTATTAGAGCCTGCAACATCCATTGACGGACAAAGCAGCCAAGCTGTTTCAGAAATACTAAGTAGAGATGAAGCTTTAATTCAAACCGACAGAGTTATTTTTGAAAATACATCTATTAAAGGTTCTATAAATTTAAAAGGAGCAATTTTAGATGACCTCATATTATCAAAATATAAAACTAGCTTAGAACCTGATTCGAATAATATACAGCTTTTGTTACCTGATGGGACTGCTAATCCATATTATATTGAAACAGGTTGGAAAGAACTAAAAAATTCTAACATTGAATTACCTAATTTAGAAACAAATTGGAAAACTAACTCTACCACTCTAAGCCCCTCAAGCCCTGTTACACTTAGTTGGACGAATAATAAAAATATAACTTTCAAAATCAACTATCAAGTTGATGATGAATATATGTTTACAATTACACAGGAAATAGAAAATAACAGTGGTGAAGATATTGAAGTTTTTCCATACAGATTAATCAAAAGAATAAACACACCAGATACAATTAATTTTTTTATACTTCACGAGGGTTTAATTAGTTTAATAAACGACGAATTATTGGAAAAAAATTATGATGATATTGCCGATGATTGTAATTCATCAATGCAAACAAAAAAAGAGTTTTGCGATAATAAAACACAAGGAGGTTGGTTAGGTTTTACAGACAAATATTGGATGTCTGCTTTAATTCCTGATGCTGACCAATCAATTAACGTCAATTATAGATACGGAAATAATGGACGTGATAGCTATAGGGCAGGTTATGTTGGTCAGATATATAAAATTAACTCGGGTGAAAATATATCTTACGGCGGAAAATTATTTGTGGGTGCAAAAAAATTAAATGTCTTAAGTGCTTATGACGAAAATCTCTCTATACCAAGATTTACTGATGCAATTGACTGGGGCTGGTTTAGTTTTTTAACTAAACCTGTTTCATATGCCATTAATTGGTTTTTTGGTTATGCTGGTAATTTTGGTCTAGCAATAATTGCCTTTACCATTTTAATGCGTTTAATTTTATTCCCACTGGCACAAGCATCTTTTAAATCTATGGCAAAGATGAAAAAACTTCAGCCTGATATGCAAAGATTAAAAGAAACATATCCAAATGACAGACAAAAAATGCAGCAAGAACTAATGGCCTTGTATAAAAGAGAGGGTGCTAATCCTGTTGCGGGTTGTCTACCAATTTTAGTACAAATACCAATTTTCTTCTCTTTGTATAAAGTGTTGTTTGTTACGATAGAGATGTATCACGCTCCTTTTTATGGATGGATTCATGATCTATCTGCGCCAGACCCGTTGGGCTTAATGACAATATTTGGATTAGTTCCTTGGGATGTGCCACCTATACTTTCAATAATTGATATTGGTATTCTTCCTATCATTATGGGCTTCACTATGTGGTTACAACAAAAACTAAATCCTGCTCCCGCTGATCCAACACAGGCTAGAATTTTTGCATTACTTCCATTTGTATTTACTTTTGTACTAGCTGGTTTTGCAGCTGGTTTAGTTTTATATTGGTCAGTGAACAATATTTTATCAATTGCGCAGCAATGGTATATTCAAAGAAGAATTTTAGCCAAAAATGGCTAGCTTAAATAAAAATTTAAATAACTTTTTTAATAATAATAAGTTTTTAGGTTCCTTTCAGTCATTTAAAGACATTCCTTATTCAGATATAAAAAAAGAATGTTGTTTTATAGGCAGATCTAATGTTGGAAAATCTAGTTTAATAAATTCATTAACTAAAACAAAAAAACTAGCTAAAACTAGTAAAACTCCAGGAAGAACACAGGCTATAAATGTTTTTTTAATTAGTGAAAAAATAAATATGATTGATTTACCCGGTTATGGTTTTGCCAAAGTATCAAAAGTTGCACGAGAAAACTTAATGACCTTGATTGAAGAATATATAGAAAACAGAGATTCACTTGATCATGTTTTTTTACTAATTGACTCAAAAGTTGGTATCAAAAATTCTGATATTGATATGTTGGATTTATTGAGCGATTGCTCAAGAAAATTTTCCATAATTTTAACTAAAATAGATAAAATATCTAATAATCATTTAGAATATCAAAAAAAATCAATTTTAAGTTTAATGCAAAATTATAAAAAATCATTTACGAAAATATATCAATCTGAGACCAAAAAAAATAATGGTATTACAGAGATTCAAAGATCTATATACGGGTTATCACAATAAATATGAAATTTGATTTTTTATCAGAGAGTGATCAGGCTTATTTTATACATAAAGCCTCAACCTTAGTTGAAGCTCTTCCATACATTCGAGAACATAGTGGTGATACCATTGTAATAAAATACGGTGGACATGCAATGGGAGATAAAAAACTGTCTGAGAGTTTTTCAAGAGATATTGGATTGTTAAAAGAAGTAGGTGTGTCACCAATTATTATTCATGGTGGAGGGCCTCAAATTGGCGAGAGACTTAAATCAAAAAATATATCAACACAATTTGTTGAAGGATTAAGAGTTACTGATAAAGAAACAATTAAGGTGGTTGAAGAAGTATTATCTAAGGATATCAATTCAGAAATAGTAGAATCTATAAGTGCCTCTGGAGGAAAAGCGATAGGAGTATCTGGTAATGATAACTTAGTCACTGCAACTAAATTGAACGTGGAAATTAAAGATAATGATTCAAATATTGAAAAAATAGTTGATATTGGTTTTGTTGGACAACCAAAAAAATTAAATAAAGATATGCTAACTAGCTTTATAAAAAATGGTCAAATACCTGTCATATCTCCCTTAGGTAAGGATGAAAATAATTTTACATATAATATTAATGCTGACACTGTTGCGGGTTTTATAGCAGGTGAGTTACAGGCAAGTAAATTATTATTACTAACCGATGTACCTGGAATTTTAGACAAAGATGAAAAATTAATCTCATCAATAACTTTAGAAGAAGCTAGAAGTATTGCTAATAAAGAATATATTTCTGGAGGTATGAAGCCAAAAATTAAGACATGTATTGATGCAATGAAAAAAGGCGTTAAGAAATCTACTATTTTAGATGGAAGAATTCCTCATTCAGTAATATTAGAGTTATTCACTGAACATGGAATTGGTACACAAATAACAAGTAATTGAATGAGCTTTAAAGATAACATCAATACCTGGATATTTGATCTAGACAACACACTTTACTCAGCAGACAGTGGAATTTTTCAGCAAGTACATAAGTTAATGGGTGAATTTGTAGCTAAAAATTTAAATATAGAATTAGCTGAAGCAAAAAAACTACAAGCAAAATATTACAAGCAACATGGCACAACTCTAAGAGGTATGATGGATAATCATGGCGTAGATCCTGATTATTTTTTAGAAGAAGTTCATAAGTTAGATTATTCAATTGTTGGTCCAAATCAAAATCTTAATGATGAATTATATAAACTTGAGGGAAGAAAAATTATTTATACAAATGCAAATAAGCAACATGTCTTAGATGTATTAGATAAAATAAATCTAACAAATTTTTTTGATGAAATATATGATATTAAAATGGCTGATTATATTCCTAAGCCAGAAATTTCTCCCTATGAAAAAATTATCGACTTATTTAATATTGAACCAAATAAATCAGCAATGTTTGATGATATCGCAAAAAATTTAGTTCCAGCAAAAAAAGTTGGTTTTACACCTGTCTGGGTTGATGCTGGTTATGAGAATTTTTCCGATGATATTGAAGCATCTAAAGAATATTTAGATTTTCAAACAAGAGATTTGAGTTTATTTTTAAAAGATGTAAATGAGGGTAAAATATGAGTAATCTCGAAAAAATTATAAATGATGCCTTTGAGGACAGAGATAATATTAATGTCAATACTGCAGGTGATATTAGAAATGCAGTAGATGAAACTTTAAACAAACTTGATAGTGGAAACTTAAGGGTTTGTGAAAAAATTGATAATGAATGGCAAGTTAATCAATGGATTAAAAAGGCAATTCTTTTAAGTTTCAGATTAAATGATAATGAAATAATTAAAGCATCGCATGCCACTTGGTTTGACAAAGTAGAAAGTAAAACTGCAAATTGGACTAAAGATGACCATCTAAAAGCAGGATTTCGATATGTACCAGACGCTGTTGTAAGAAAATCTGCATTTATTGCTAAAGGTGTTGTTTTAATGCCTTCTTTTGTAAATCTTGGCGCATATGTTGATGAAGGAACAATGATTGATACTTGGGCAACAGTTGGCTCATGTGCGCAAATAGGTAAAAACTGTCATATTTCTGGAGGCGCTGGGATTGGTGGTGTACTTGAACCTCTTCAAGCAAATCCTGTGATTATTGAAGACAATTGTTTTATTGGAGCAAGAAGTGAAGTGGCTGAAGGTGTTATTGTTGGTGAAGGCGCGGTTTTATCAATGGGTGTGTTTATTGGAGCATCTACAAAAATAGTCGATCGATCAACTGGAGAAATTCATATGGGAAAAGTTCCAGCGTATTCAGTTGTGGTACCAGGTACATTACCAGGAAAAAAAGAAGGGGATATTAATCCTTCTTTATACTGTGCTGTTATTGTTAAAAGAGTTGATGAAAAAACTAGAAGCAAAACATCAATCAATGATCTTTTAAGAGATTAATGTCAGAAATTAATTTTGATCCAGTTACTCTTACACAATCCTTAGTTAAATGTGCAAGTGTAACTCCAAAAGATGAGGGCGCTTTAACAGTCGTTGAAAATCATCTAAATGCTATAGGATGTGACTGTCATCAATTAACTTTCTCTGGAAACAATTCTTATGAGGTTAAAAATTTATTTGCAACGATAGGAAATGAAGGAAAGCATTTTGCTTATGCTGGTCACACAGATGTAGTTCCAGTAGGAAATGAGAATTCTTGGAAATACCCTCCTTTTTCAGCAAAAATAGATGAAGGTAAACTTTATGGAAGAGGTAGTGAAGATATGAAAAGTAGTGTTGCTTGTTTCATTAGTGCCGCTAAAAGATTTGTAGATAAATATAAAAATATTCCAGGTAAGATTTCATTTATTATTACAGGAGATGAAGAAAGAGATTCTGTAAACGGCACACCAAGAATTCTAGAATGGGCAAGTAAACAAAATTATAAATTTGATCATTGTCTTGTTGGTGAACCAACTTCTAAAAATGAGGTTGGCGATAAAGTAAAAATTGGAAGAAGAGGATCAGTTAGTTTCTTTTTTCAGGTAAAAGGTATTCAAGGACATACGGCAAATTCTCATTTAGCTGAAAATTCTTCACATCACTTAGTGAATTTATTAAATAGTATATTAGAAGAGCCGCTAGATGAAGGTAATGAAAATTTTTTACCAACATCAGTTCAAATCGCTACTATTGATATTGGCAATCCTGTTCAAAACGTAATTCCAGAATTAGCTAAAGCAACAGTTAATATTAGATTTAATGATATGCACTCATCTGACTCACTTATAAAATGGATCGATAATAAAATAGAAAAGATTTTCTCTAAACTGGAAAACGCTAGTTGCACTTATACATATGATGCAACAGCTGAGTCATTTTTGAATAAAGCCGGTGATTTATATAATATTATTTCAAAATCAATTTCTGATGTCACAGGAAGAAATAGCCCGCCTGAGCAAGCTACCGATGGTGGTACTTCTGATGCAAGATATATAAAGAACTATTGTGAAGTAGTAGAGTTAGGTCTTAGAAATCAAACTCTTCATAAAGTAGATGAATTTGTTTTTGTTGAAGATATTATTAAATTGGAAAGTATTTATTTTAGAATTTTACAAAATTATTTTGATGTCACTTAATATCCGTCAGATGGATTAACATCTGATTTTACTTTTTTCTTTTTTCTTAGTTTTTTATATTTGGAGTACATATATTTAACAGATGGCTCTATAGCTGTTACACCTGCCACATGTGGAGTAATTGTTACATTAGGCAATCTCCAAAATTGACTACTTGATTTTAAAGGTTCATTTTTAAAGACATCCAAATAAGCATAAAAATTTTTGTTTTTCTTTAAATGATTTAGAAGATCTTTCTCTTCAATTGCATTTCCTCTGCCTATATTTATTAAACAAGAATTTTTTTTCATATTCTTTAAAAACTTTTTATCTATTATATTATTTGTTTGAGTTGTTGATGGTAGAATAGAAATGATAACATCAGAACTTTTGATAAAACTTATAATATTTTTACCCGTATATATTTTTATATTTTTTACTTTTACTCGATTTTTTTTATATGCAATAACATTATAATTTAATTTATTTAGTAATTTTGCAATATGATTACCAAGAAAGCCTAGACCTAAAATACCTACTGTTAAATTTTTATTATCAATTGGTGTCCTTTCTCCAGACCAGTATTGTTTGATTTGAGAATTTTGAAAAATTTTAAAATTTAATTGATAATTTAGTATTTGAGCTAGAGAATAATTGGCAATTCTCTCCCCCATTTCTTCATCTTTTATTCTGATTATGGGAATTTTTTTATTATAATTTTTAAGTTTTAGAATGTGATCTACTCCAGCTCCCATAGAGAAAATAACTTGGAGATTTTTTAGTCTTGAAAGAATATTATCTGGTAGATTCCAAATAATTGCACAGTTTACATCATTAAAATTTTTATAATCTTTGATAGAAATTATTTTTTCATTTTTAAAATATTTTTTTATTGTTTTTTTCCAAACATCAATTTTATCAAAAGTGGTGTTATGAAATAAAATAGTCATTGAATGTCATCTATTAACTTATTGTATTTTACTACTTGTTTTTCCCAGATTAATTCATTTTCTGCTCTATTTTTTGCATTTTGTCCTAATTCAATTCTATTTTGTTTGTTCTCAACTAAATTCATAATTGATTCATCTAATTCATTAAAATTATTAATAATTAAACCTGTTTTATTATGCAATACAGCTTCAGGAGTGCCTCCAACATTTGAGGCAATTGAAGGAATTCCATATTGTGCTGCTTCAATATATGCGATTCCAAAACCTTCAATAGAATTTGCATGAGTTTCATCTATTGTCGGCATGATCATAATATCAGTCTTAGAAAAAATGAATTTTTTTTGATTTTCATTTATTGTTCCAACTAACTTTACATTTGGTTCTAGATTATAATTTTTTATTTCTTTCTTTATATTCTCTAACTGATCACCTTCACCAGCAATTATATATTGAATATCTGGATAAATTTTTTTTAAATTAAAAATAGATTTAAGAATATACGAATGTCCTTTTCTTTTTTCTAGTCTGGCAAGAGTAAGCAACGTTGGATAACTATCATCTAAATCTATTGCTTGTTCTATAATATTCTTAGTAGATTTTACACCTGGATAGATAACCTCAATTTTTTTAAAGTTTTCACTTATTTTTGAAAGTAAGTTTTTAGTATATGATGAATTAACCACTAATGCGTTTGCTAATTCTAAAACTTTCTTTATTCGTTTATGATGATTATCGTTTTTGATTATTATTTCATTTCCATGAACAAGACTAATGATTGGAATTTTTTTCTCTTTTAAAAAATTAATTGGTAACTCAAGACTTTTCCAGCTATCAGTGATGACTGCTTCAATATTATTTGAAGAACAAATATTTTTTAGTTGATTAAATTTATTTCTTTTTCTTAAGAATTTTAAACCTTTAAATCTTAATATTGAAAAATTTTTATTGTTTTTATCAAATTCTAAATCTTTAGCACTGTCTTGTTGGTCAGCTAAGACTTTTACATTGTGTTTGAGACTTAAATTTAATGCTATGTCATACATCAATGTTTCAATTCCCCCTACTCTAGATGGAAAACATTGTGTTAAAATAATTATCATTGAAAGTTATAATATTTTAAAATTTATGAAGTATTAATGTACAAAGTCAATCAGGAACAATTAATTTTAACCATTATTAAATAATTTAACTACATTTAAATTTTTCATATATTTATATATGCATTTTTTGCATATTAAAATTCATATTTTTATACTTTGATTGCATAGAATAATTACTATTTTATTATTGAAAGGAATAATAATGATTAATGTTTTTAACTTTTTTAATAAAGTTTACGAGGATTTAGGCGATAAAAACTACAATTATGATGAGGATTTAGTTAAATATTTCAAATCTGAATATGGAAAAGAGTGGAAAATTGAATTAGATAAGCACCTCCTAAAAACTGAATTTGATATTAATAAGAAAGCCGCATAGTTGGCGGCTTTAGTTAAACTTCAGAAGTTACCTCTTTAAGCCAATCTTTCTCTTTATTTTCAAGGAACGTCTCCAGTGTATCATAAACCTTTTTATGATATGTATTTAACCAATGTCTTTCAATTTGATCCAGCATACTACTTTCAATGAGATCCAAATCTATTGGACACCAAGAAATGTTTTCAAAATATAATTTTTTATTATTATTCTCTTTTATAACGACTAAATTTTCTGTTCTTATGCCATATTCATTTTCTTTATAGTATCCAGGTTCATTCGATAAAATCATTCCTGGAAGCAACTCAACACTATCAAACATTGATTTTTTTGCAATACGTTGTGGAGCTTCATGAACACTCAAAAAACTTCCGATACCATGACCAGTACCGTGATCATAATCTAAATTAATTTCTTGTAGACTTTTTCTTGCTAGATAATCAATATCAGTTCCTTTTGTTCCCTTTTCAAAAACATGATTTGATAATGCAATATGACCTTTAAGAACTCTCGTAAATCTATCTTTTTGTTCTGTTGTTGCTTTACCTAAAATTATTGTTCTTGTTATATCGGTTGTTCCATCAAAATATTGCCCTCCTGAGTCAACAAGGTAAATATTATTATCTGAGAAAGATGATTTTCCTTCTTCAGTAACGCGGTAATGAGGAAGGGCTGCATTTTGATCAATTGCTGATATTGTATCAAAAGATAGAGAATGAAAAAATTTATTTTTTCTTCGCAGATTTTCTAAATGATGTGCAACACTTATTTCATCATTTGATTTAGGATCCATGATATTTTTTAACCAATAAATATATTTGGTAATACTAACACCATCTCTTATATGTGCTTTTTTTGCCCCATCTAGTTCAGTTTCATTTTTGATAGCTTTTAACAAAATACATGGATTTGCTAAATTTTTAGTATTTATTTTTTGTTTTCTTAAAAGATCTAAAAAATAAAAAGTGGTAGAATTAAAATCTAAACCAATTGATTCGGATGAATTAATGTTATTAAAAATTGATCCGATATTTTCAATATTATTAATATTTATTAGTGTTTGGATTTCTTTTTTTAGAATTTCTGGCATTGAAGACTCATTAACATACAAAGAGTGTTTATTATTCTTTGAAATTAAAAGGTAAGAATAAAGCAGCGGTGTATATTTAATATCATCTGCTCTTAAATTTAATAGCCAAGCAATATTATCAAGCCCAGAAATAAAGTAATGATCAATTTCATTTTGATCTAAAAATTTTTTTAAAATATCTAATTTTTCACGTCTGCCCTGACCAGCAAAACTTGTTGGGTGATCAAATATTTCTGTATACTGAGTTTTTGGTTGATTTTCCCATATTAAATCAACAAAATTTTTATCTATTAGTTGGAGTTGAGATGTTGAATTCTCTAACATTTTTTCCACTTTTTCAATTTCTATAATTGAATGAAGAGTTGGATCTAATGCAATTTTATATTCTTCTTCTAATAAAATTTTTTCTAAATCTGTCCAAAAGTTATTTAAATGTTTTGCCTGAATTTCTTTTGGATTAATTTGAGTATTCGCTTGAAAAGTATATCGTCCATCAACATACAAGAAGGCATCTGTTGGCATTATAATTGCTCTTCCTGCTGAACCAGAAAAATTTGTTATAAAATTTAATCTTTCTGCATTTGGGGAAATATACTCATTTAAATATTCATCACTTCTATTAATGACAAAAATATCGATATCTTTTTCTTTTAATAGATTTTGTAATTTTTTTAAATTTGATTGATTCATTATAACTTATTAAATAAACTTAGATCGATATTACCACCAGAAATCATAACTATAATTTTTTTATTTTTAACATCAATTTTATTATTTAATACTGCTGCAGCTGCAACTGCTCCTCCTGGCTCCACAACTATTTTAAGTTGTTCAGCTAGCAAAATTATAGTTTTTGTTACTTCTTCATCAGAAACACTTAGTCCTCCTTCAAGATTATTTGAATTAATTTGAAAAGTTATATTACCCGGTTGTGGTGCTAATAGTGCATCACAAAAAGATTTAGCATTTTTTTTATTTTCTATAAGTTTACCAGCTTCTAAAGATCTTTTTGTGTCATCAAATTCATCAGGCTCCACAGAGTATGATCTTATATTTGGATAAATATGTTTTAGGTAAGTTGATGTTCCTGCAATAAGACCACCACCTCCACAACAACATAAATACAGATCAGGTTCAATTGATTGCTCTTTCAAATCATTTACAATTTCAATAGCTGCAGTTCCTTGACCAGCAATTATATCTTCATCATCATAGGGTTTAATTAGAGCTCTATTATCCTTCTTTTGAATTTCATTTCCTATCTCTTCTCTACTTTGAAAGTAAGTGTCATATAATATTACCTCTGCTCCATATTTTTTTGTATTTTCGATTTTTATTTGAGGTGCAGTTTTAGGCATTATTATTTTTGCACTAATGGTATTAATCATAGAAGCATAGGCAACAGCTTGTGCATGATTACCTGATGAATATGCTACTACACCTGAGTCTTTTACAGTTTCTATTAATTTTGTAATTTTATGTGTAGCTCCACGTAGTTTAAATGATCCAGTATTTTGTAAATTCTCAAGTTTAAAATAAATTTCAGCTTCTAAAAGATTATTTATGTAATCATTAGTTACCAAAGGAGTTTTTGTTACCTTTTGGTTGATTAATTTATAAGCATTATCAACATTTAAATAGCTAAAATCAGTCATAATTTTCAAGTTTTACATCGTTTTAATGGAATAAACTAAAAAAAAATATATGTATATTATCATGGAACAGAACAAAGTAACTTCGCCTTGCATTAGCGTATGTAAAACTGACCCAATCTCAGGGTATTGCTACGGTTGTGGAAGAACCAATGAAGAAAAAGATATTTGGAAAGATGAAAATACTTCTAATGAATGGAAACAAAATAATTTATCTGAACTAAAATCTAGATTTTCAGATTGGCAGTTAAAGGCATTTGAAGAATCATATAAATCAAAAGTTGAAACGGGTTTATCTCTTATCAAAAAAAAATTAGCAGAAAATCGTAAAAATTGAAAAGTTTAATAATTTTTGTTTTTATTTTATTTTTTTCATTCAATCTTCAATCTCAGAATAAAATGATACTTGATAACTTAGAAACACCAGGAATTTCTTCTCAAGGTCAAAATTGGGCCTTTTTTACTGATGGCGTAATGGGTGGATTATCACAGGGTAAAGCGATCATATCAAAAGTTAATGATGTTAATTGTTATCATATGACAGGAGATGTAACGACTGAAAATAATGGCGGCTTTATACAAATAAGAAATCAATTAAGACCTTCAATATCAACAGAGGAGTTTGAAGGTGTTTATTTTAAAGTATTTGGTAATAATGAAGAGTATTCAATTCACGTAAGAACCGCTCTAACGATGGCTCCATGGCAATATTATAAATATAGTTTTAAAACTAATTCTGAGTGGACAGTAATAAAAGCACCGTTCAGTGAATTTAAAAAATCAAATGCTTATCAACCTAAAAAATTAGTTGGTCAGAATATAAAAACATTAGGGCTGGTTGCTGGATTTAAAGATTTTCAAGCAGATATTTGCTTATCAGAAATTGGCTTTTACTAATAATCTATTTTCAATAAATATAATCCTTCAGGTGGTGCAGTAACTCCTGCATATTCTCTTTTTTTGGATTGAATAATTTCTGAAATAGATTTTTCTATTTTACTAAGTCCTATATCAACCAGTGTACCGACCATGATTCTAACTTGAGAATGTAAAAAGGATTTAGCTGATATTAAAAAATTTATTTCATCATGATTAAAATTTATATCTAGTGAATTAATAGATTTAATTGGTGATTTGGATTGGCAATTTATTGACCTAAAAGCAGACAAATCAAATTTGCCTATAAATTGTTGTGATTGTTTTATTATTTTTTCAGCATCTATTTTTTTATGTACACACCAAACTTTGTTTTGCTCTAACGTAATTGGTGATCTTCTATTTAAGATCTTGTATTCATACCATCTCAATTTTGCTGAAAATCTTGAATTAAAATCTTTATCTACTTCTTCAGCATGTAAAATAGATATGGGTTGGGGTCTTAGATAATGATTAATGCCATCTCTAATAGTATCAGTATCAAAATGTTGCTTTAATTCAAAATTAGCTACTTGTCCTCTTGCATGAACGCCTGCATCTGTTCGACCAGCTCCAAAAAGTGTTATTTTTTGTTTTGATAGTTTTTCTATAGACTCTTCAACCAATTGTTGAACGGAAGGACCATTTTCTTGACGTTGCCAACCAACATAATTAGTTCCATCATATTCTAATGTTATTTTGTAGTTAGGCATTTATTACTTCATTAACCTTAAAACTATATCCCCGAAGAAAATCATCTTTAGAAATAGAATTTTTGCCTTCTCTTTGTAAAATTAGTGGTTCAATACTTCCATCATTGCACCCAATATCAAATGTCTCGTTAAGAATTGTCGATGCATTACCGTAAGAGTTTGATTTTCTTGCTTTAATGATTTTAATTCTTTCATTTTGTATAGTAAACCAAGCACCAGGTTTAGGTGAATGTGCTCTTATAAGATTTAAAACTTCATTTACAGATTTATTAAAATTAATTTTTCTGTTTAGTGAAGAAATTTTATTTGCATATGTTGCATCATTATCGTCCTGATTAGAATAAGAAATTTTTTTATCAAATATAAGAGGAATAGTTTCCACTAATAATTTGATTCCAACCTCTGTTAATTTTTGACTTAATTCATTTTTATTACAATCATCTTCTATATCTATTTTTTTTTGATTAATAATTGGTCCAGCATCTAATTTTTCAATTAGCTGTATTATTGATATACCAGTCTCTTTATCACCATTCATTAGAGAATGCTCTATTGGGGCTGCACCCCTCCATCTAGGCAATAAAGAGACATGGATATTGATACAACCAAATGGTGGTAAATCTAAAATATCTTTTGGCAATATTTTACCATATGCCATGACAATAATTAAATCAGGATTTAATTTTTTCACTGTCTCAATAGTATCTTTATCAAATATATTTGGACAAAAAACTTCTATTTTATTTTTATTTGCAATTTGATGAACTTCGGATTCAATTATTTTCATTCCTCTAGATTTCTTTTTTGGAGGTTGTGAAAATACTGCGGAAATTATGAAATTACTTTTAATTAAAGCCTCAAGATAGTCAGAAGCTATTTTAGGGGAGCCCATGAAAATTATTTTTTTATTATTCATTATTTTTTGTTTTTTAAAAATTTTTGTACTTTTTTGATCATTATATTCCTTTTTAATGAAGAAAGATAATCTACAAATAATTTTCCAGAAAGATGATCAATTTCATGTTGTAAAATTCTTGATTCCACTCCGCTAACTTCTTTTGTTATTTGTTTGTTATTTTCATCTAAGTATTCGACTACTATATTTTGAGGTCTCTCAATTTCTGCAAATTGTTCAGGAAGAGATAAACAACCCTCTTCCATAACAATTTTTTCTTGAGAGTAAGAAATGATATTGGGGTTAAATAATATATATTGTGTTTCTTTTTTCGTCTCTTGATCTACAAAAAAAATAGTCACAATTTGTTTTAGAATTCCAATTTGATTTGCTGCTAAACCTACGCCTGGTGCTTTTATCATTATTTGCATCATTTTTTTGGCAATTTCTTTTTCCTTAATTCCAACAGACTGAATTTTATCTGCTTTTTGGCGTAATAGTGGATTTGGTACATAAAGTAATTTATCCATTTTTATTTATGTAATTTTTTTTCTAGATTGGAATGCTGTATTTAATGTGTTTTCATCTAAGTAGTGTACTTCTCCACCCATAGGGATTCCTTGTGCAAGTCTTGTTACATTTAGATCTTTAAATTTTTCTAGTTTATCTGCAATTACAAAAGATGTTGTTTGTCCTTCCATAGTTGTACTTAAGGCAAGAATAATTTCTTTAACATTATTTGTTTCAATTCTGTTTAGTAGATGTTCTATTTTCAATTCATCAGTTCCTATGCCTTGAATCGCTGATAATGAACCACCTAAAACATTATAGAGGCCACGATAAAATCCTACTTTTTCTAATGTCCACAAATCTGACACATCCTCAACAACACAAATTGTTCCTTTATCCCTTTTAGGATTTGCACAAATATTGCATGGATTTACCATGTCTATATTTCCACATTCTGAACACTCAATAATTTTATTATAAGATAAGTTTAAACTCTCAATTAAAGGAGATAGATTTTTATCTTTATTTTTTAATAAAAAAAGAGCAATTCTTTGCGCCGATCTTCTTCCTAATCCTGGAAGTTTTGAAATATCATTTATTAATTTATCTATTGGGGATTGCTCCATTTTTAGAAAGGAAGTTTCATTCCTGGAGGTAACGGTAGGCCACCTGTAAGATTTTTCATTTCTTCTTGGGCTGCGGCTTCTCCTTTTTCTTTGGCATCATTTATTGCAGCGACAATCAGATCTTCAAGTATTTCTTTCTCATCTTGTTTAATCAAACTATCGTCGATTGAAATTCTTTTAAATATACCTTTTGCTGTAGCTGTTACTTTAATAAGGCCTCCTCCAGAAGTACCCTCAACTTCAATATCATTTAGTTTATTCTGTGCTTCAGCCATTTTTTTTTGCAACTGTTGAGCTTGCTTCATCATATTACCTAAATTAACCATTATTTCTCCTTTTTCATCTTTGGTTGATTTATATCTGTCTCATCATCATTTATTTCACCTAGTTCTGTAATAGCGTGAATTTTACTTTCAGGAAATTCATTTAATATTTTTTTTACTTCTGGATGATTTTTCATTATTTCAATTTCTTTTTGTTGATTAATAATATCCTCATCATGTAAACTTTTTCCAAGATTACTTGTAGATGAATGTATCTGCCATATTCTTCCTGTCCATTTAGAGATTAATTTTGCAACTGTTCTATTGAAGGCAGTGTCATTAATTTTCGAAGTATTTAAGGTAACTTCTCCCTCTTTAAAAGACACTAATTTCACATCATTGTATAGCTTGGTATGAAGTAATCCTTCTCTATTTTTAAAAAACATATCGACAAAATGCCTGAAGTCTTGAACATGTTTTATATCTACATTTTCTTTTGGTAATTCTTTTTTATTTTCTTTAAAGTTTAGTACTTTGCTACTTTCATTAGTTTCATTTTGCAATTCAAGATTTTTTTTTAATGGTTCTTTTTCGACTACTTCCTTGTCCAATTTTTTAATTAGATCTTCAGGACTTGGGCCATCGTGTAAGTAAATAATTCTTAAAATAATCATTTCACCATGTTGATATAAATGAGAACTATTTTGCAGTTCTTGATAACCTTTGAATAAAATTTGCCATATAATATTCAAATTATTTAATGTCATTTTTGATGACAATTCAGCTCCCTTATTTCTTTCAAATTCAGGAATATAAATGTCATCTTTTAAATCGGATGCTATTTTTATTTGAACAAGGAAATGTACTACGTTTAATAGTTCATCAAATATCATTGATATATCTGCCCCTAAATCGTACAACTCTTTATACTTGTTCATTGCAGCAATCGCATCACCTTCAAAAATAATTTCAATTAAGTTAAATATTTTTTCTCTATCAGCTAATCCCAGCATGCTTATTATAGTTTGCGAGTCAACTTTTTCATTTGGACTAGTTATTGCTTGATCTAATAGACTAAGACCATCTCTTACAGATCCATCTGCCGATCTAACAATTAACGAAATAGCGTCTAAATCAATATCAATATTTTCTAGTTTGGAAATTTTTAATAAATGATCTGATAAAATTTTATTCTCTATTCTATGTAAATCAAATCTCTGACACCTCGATAAAACAGTTATTGGTACTTTTTTAATTTCTGTTGTGGCAAAAATAAATTTAACATGTTCTGGTGGTTCTTCTAAAGTTTTAAGCAGTGCATTGAATGCACTTTTTGAAAGCATATGAACTTCATCAATTATAAATATTTTATAATCTCCAATAACGGGTTTATATTTTACATTTTCAATTATTTCTCTAATGTCATCAACGCCAGTATTCGATGCTGCATCAATCTCAATAACATCAAGATTGCTGTCTGAAGTTGTTGATTTGCATGAATCACAATTTCCGCATGGTTCACAATTTTTTTTATCCCTATTTATACAATTAATACTCATTGCTATAAGTCTAGCTGTTGTGGTTTTTCCAACACCTCTGACGCCGGTTAGAATATAAGCATGAGCTAGCCGATCATTATTTATAGCGTTTGATAGAATTTTTACTAATAATTCTTGACCAACTAAATCTTCAAATTTTTGCGGTCTGTATTTTCTAGCTAAAACTTTATATTTTTTTTCTTCTGTCATTATAATCAATGGAAGGAGTTGAGACCCAAACAAGATTGTTACAGCTGCTTCTTTTCAGATCTGACTGGATTAGCAATTTATTTGCCCTCAATCCTCCCTGTAGCAATATAACATTAATGTAAATAAAATATAAATAGACTTTTCAAAAAATCCTATTTTTTCCTGAATGAAGATTTCTTATATACTCCAAGGATTTCTATCTTCTTACAAAAAAATTTCATCTCTTCTAGTGCTAATTTTACAGATGTATTTTCAGGATGTCCCTCAAAATCTACATAAAATTGTGCAACATCAAAACCCTGTGGGTGAATGTAACTCTCAAGCTTAGTTATATTAACACCATTACTAGCAAATCCACCAAGGCATTTGTACAAAACTGCTGGAATACTTCTAACTGTAAATACTAATGTTGTAAGAATATCCTCTGTATCTGGATTTATATCTAATAAATTTTTTTGCATAACAAGAAATCGGGTTACGTTATTTTGGTTATCTTGGAAATTTTTTTCCAAAATATCAAGACCATAGATCTTAGCAGCAAGTGTAGATGCGATAGCTCCATCTTCAATATTGTTTAACTCTGAAATTAGTTTAGCAGATCCAGCTGTGTCAGCTTCAACAATCATTTGTTTATCTAGTTTTAAAATTTTGTTTCGACATTGAGCAATTCCCTGTTCATGACTTCTTATTCTTTTGATATCTGATATTTTTGCACCTCTAATTCCAAGTAAGTAATGATTTACCTCATGAAAATATTCATAAGTTATTTTTAAATTAGAATCGGGTATCAATCTTTGAGTATCCGCTACTCTTCCTGCAAGTGAGTTTTCTATTGGAACCATCGCTGCTTCTGATTTTCCTGATCTAACATGTTCAAACATATCTTCAAAGGTTGCACACGGTATACTTCTAGCGTTTGGAAAAATATTTTTTCCAGCTTGTTCACTATAAGCACCATTTACACCTTGAAACGAAAATCTATTAATTTTTATCATTGTGCTTTCTTATATTAGTTTCAATATTTATTAAATCCTCTTTTGTATCTACACTTATTGGAACTTCAGGAACATACGTAACTCCAATTGGAATGTTAGAATCCATAGCTCTCATTTGTTCTAAGCTTAGATCTATTTCATTTTTTGACTTAGGTAGATTGATAAATGTATTTATTGAATCTGGAGTAAAACTATAGATACCAACATGATGGTATAGGTTTTTATTTTCTATCGTAACTTCTCTATAAAAACTTAACGCCCGCGCTGTTTCATTTTTTTTAAAATCAACTTCAACTTTTGTTACATTGGGATTATTTAATTCATTATCATTTAAGTTTGTTGCAAGTGTGCCAATGATAAAATTTCTTTTTATTGGTTCAATGACTTTAAGAATATGTTCTGGATTTATAAGAGGCATATCGCCTTGTAGATTGATTATTACATCAATGTCTTTGTTATTTTTTATCTTTAAAAAAGCGGAGTGAACTCTGTCAGTTCCAGAGGGGAGATTGGGATCTGTCATAATAGCTTTGCCACCATTGCTTACGATTAAATCATGAACTTCAATTTCAGAGCAAGCAACAAACACCTCTCCAATATTTGACTCAATTGCTTGTTGCCATACTCGTTGTATCATTGGAATACCATTTATAGCCATTAATGGTTTTCCCGGCAGTCTAGTTGAAGCCATTCGTGAAGGTATAATTACAACATTTTTCATAATTTATGCGACAATTAGGCAAGAGAATTTAAATTTCATACTTACGACAAATATATTCTTTCTTCTAAAAAATATGTATATGTACTTATACATGTCTGGGCTTGAAGTTAATAAAATTTTAGCATCTATTATTTTAGCAGTCTTAATTGTTACCCTTATCGGGCATTTTGGAGATTTAGTCATTGATATTGATCATGATGAAAAAAAAGAAACAGCTTATAAAATAGACGTGCCTGAGGACTCTACTGGTGTTGGAGTAGTGGAAAAAAAAGAAGAAGTAATAGAGCCAATATCAATGTTATTAGCTAGTGCTTCTGTCGATAATGGAGAAAAATTATTCAAAAAATGTGCTACTTGCCATAACTACGAAAAAGGAAGTGCAAATAAAGTAGGTCCACACCTATGGAACATTATAAATAGACCAAAAGCAAATGTTGAAGGTTTTGCATACTCTAAGGCTTTAGCTGAATACGGTGGAGAATGGGGATATGAAGAATTAGCAGAATTTTTATATAAACCAAAAAAATATATAAAAGGTACAAAAATGAACTTTGCAGGTTTGAAAAAAGTAAAAGATAGAGCAGACTTAGTTTATTTCCTAAGAGAACACTCAGATAATCCAGCACCCCTTCCATAAACTAAAGTAATGATCTTAGATACAGAAGAGTTTTCAAAATTTGCAAACTCTTTAGCCGATGATGCATCTAAAAGTTCAATGCATTATTTTAGAAACAAAATTAAAATTGAAATTAAAGATGATGAAAGTCCTGTAACTTTAGCAGATAAAGAAACAGAACAAGTATTAAGAGAGAGAATAAGAAAAGAATATCCTGATCATGGAATTTTAGGTGAAGAGTATGAAAATGAAAAAATAGACGCTGAATTTATATGGGTATTAGATCCTATAGATGGAACAAGAAGCTATATAGCTGGGCATAAAGATTTTGGTAATTTAATTGCATTACTTCACAATAAAAAACCAGTTTTAGGAATTATTAATTGTCCTGCACATGGTGAGCGATGGATGGGAATAAAAAATCAACAGACAAAATGTAATGGAAAAGATGTTCAAACTAGTGCAATTAAACAAATTAAAGATGCCTATCTTTTTACATCTGGATTATATTTTGATGAGCCTCAAATCAGAAAGGGATTAGAATTACTAAAAGAACAATCAAGATATTATAGACTTGGTGGTGACTGTTACATGTATGGAATGTTAGCCTCAGGACTAATTGATATTGTTTTAGAGGATACATTAAAAGTACATGATTATATGGCCCTTGTAAATGTAATTGAAGGAGCTGGTGGAGTAATTACGGATAAGTTTGGACAAGATATATCGCTAAACTCAGATGGCAGTTTAGTTGCTTCCAGTACAAGCTCTCTTCATGATGAAATAATAAAATTAATAAACTAAAATTTATTTTAATTTTTAATAAATAGACATATATTACAAGTATGAAAATACTCACTTTGATCTTTACATTTACTCTAATTTTTCAATTAAAAGCACAAGCTAATACTAATATATCTCATGCAATTGCAATGCATGGTGAACCAAAATACTCAAAAGATTTTGAAAATGTTGAATACATTAATCCAAATTCAATCAAGGGTGGATTAATAGTAAGAAGTGCCATTGGAACCTATGACAGTTTCAATCCATTTATTTTAAAAGGTACCTCGGCAGCAGGAATTGGAGGACTGTATGAGACATTAACAACGGGATCAAGTGATGAAGCATTCACGGAATATGGACTATTGGCAGAAACGATTGAATGGCCAGAAGATAGATCTTGGGTTTCATTTACATTAAGAAATGAAGCATATTGGCACGATGGAAAAAAAATTACAGCTGATGATGTTGTGTGGACATTTAATACCTTGATGGAAAAAGGTCACCCATTTTATAAATATTATTATGGTGATGTAAAAGAAGTTATTAAGGAAGAAGAAAATAAAGTAAGATTTAATTTTACAACAAATACAAATAAAGAATTAGTATTAATTGTTGGCCAATTACCTGTACTGCCAAAACATTATTGGGAAAATAAAAATTTTGAAGAAACATCTTTAGAAGTTCCAATTGGAAGTGGTCCTTATAAAATTAAGTCGTTTGATAGTGGAAGATCAATTACTTATGAACTAGATCAAAATTATTGGGGTTTTGGTGCATCAATACCAATTAAAATTGGTAAAGATAACTTCGGCACAATTAGATATGATTATTACAAAGACAGAGGTATTGAAAGAGAAGCTTTTAAATCTGGTGAGATTGATTTCTTCTCTGAAAATTCATCAAAAGAGTGGGCAACTGCGTACGATATAAATGCTGTGAATGAAGGTTTAATTAAAAAAGAATTAATAACTCATGAAAATCCACAAGGCATGCAAGGTTTTGCGTTTAATATTAGAAAAGATAAATTTAAAGATAGAAGAGTAAGAAAGGCTCTTTCTTATGCTTTTGATTTTGAATGGTCTAATAAAAATTTATTCTTTGATGCATATACAAGAACAGATAGCTTTTTTGAAAATTCAGAACTTGCTTCCTCTGGTCTTCCTTCAAAAGAAGAATTAAATTATTTAAATCCATATTTTGATGTACTACCAAAAGAAATATTTACAGAAGTATATACAAATCCAGTAACAGATGGTTCAGGTTATATGAGGATGCAATTACAAGAAGCTTCAAAACTTTTAAAAGAATCTGGATGGGAATTAGTTGATGGAAAACTTTTACATTCTAATACGAAAGAACCTTTTGAGTTTGAAATTTTACTTCGATCACCAGCTTTTGAGAGAATAGTTTTTCCATTTAAAGATAATCTTGAAAAATTAGGAATAATTGTCGAAGTAAGGACAATTGATAGTGCACAATATCAAAAAAGAATGGAAACATTCGATTTTGATATGGTTGTACAAACCTTTGGTCAATCTTTATCACCAGGTAACGAGCAAAGAAATTTTTGGGGCTCTGATGCTGCAGATACTGAGGGCTCTAGAAATGTTGTTGGTATAAAAAATTATGCTGTAGATGGATTAATTGAAAGTCTAATTAATGCTAGTGATAGAGAAGAATTAATTACAATAACCAAAGCTCTAGATCGTGTTCTTCTATGGAATTATTATGTCATTCCACAATGGCATATCTCCTCATACAGAGTTCTATATTGGGATTTTTTTGATCAACCAAAAATAAAACCAAAATATTCTTTAGGCTTCGATACATGGTGGATTAATCAGAATAAATTTGAAACAATCCAATCAAATAGAACATCAAACTAATTATTAAAGTTTATTAGAAATAATATAAAATAGCACAATATGAGTGCTTACTTAATAAAAAGACTTCTTTTAATTATTCCAACTCTTTTTGGGATAATGATTATAAATTTTGCAATTATTCAAATTGTTCCAGGAGGCCCAGTAGAACAAATGATTGCACAAATGACTGGTACAGCTGTTGAATCAACAGCACGATTTTCTGGAGGCGGTGAGGGTGAAACTTTAGATTTTAATCGAGATAATTCTACATCAGTTAATGATAGTAAATATAGAGGAGCACAAGGCCTCGATCCAGATGTTATAAAAGAAATAGAAAAGATGTATGGAATGGACAAACCAGCACATCAACGTTTCATGAAAATGTTAAAAGATTATTTAACTTTTGATTTTGGAGAAAGTTTTTTTAGAGATCAAAAAGTTACTTCTATCGTTTTAGATAAAATGCCAGTTTCAATATCACTTGGTTTATGGACAACATTATTAGTATATTTAATATCTATTCCCCTCGGTATAAGAAAAGCGATAAAGGATGGATCACGGTTTGATATAGTATCAAGTTCAATTGTAACAATTGGTTATGCAATACCAAATTTTTTATTTGCCGTAATACTAATCGTATTTTTTGCAGGAGGAAGATTTTATGATATTTTTCCTCTAAGAGGATTGTTTTCTGAAAATTTTGATGAGTTAACATTATTTCAAAAAATTATAGATTACTTCTGGCACTTAGCTTTGCCATTAACTGCGATGCTTGTGAGTGGATTTGCTGGATTGACTTTTTTAACAAAAAATTCATTTCTTGATCAAGTAAATCAACAATATGTAATTACTGCACGGTCTAAAGGCTTAACTGAAAGAAAGGTTCTTTATGGTCATGTATTTAGAAATGCAATGTTAATAGTTATTGCTGGTTTTCCATCAGCATTTATTGGAATTCTTTTTTCAAGTTCTCTATTCATTGAGGTTATTTTTTCTTTAGATGGTTTAGGTTTATTAGGATACGAAGCGGCTCTGACTAGAGATTATCCAGTTATATTTGCAACACTTTATTTTTTCTCACTACTAGGTTTGGTTATGGGAATAATTGGTGATTTTATGTACTCAATTATTGATCCACGTATAGATTTTGAATCAAGACAATGAAGAAATTATCAAAATTAAATCAAAGAAGATTAAATAATTTTAAGAACAATAAAAGAGGTTATTATTCTTTTTGGATATTCAGTTTTTTATTTATTATTTCTTTGTTTGCTAATTTTATTGCAAATGAAAAACCCTTATTAGTAAAATATAACTCAAACTTTTATTATCCAATATTTTCTTTCTATTCAGAAACAACATTTGGAGGGGATTTTGAAACAGAGGCAGATTACAAAGATCCATATGTTAAAAACTTAATTGAGGAAAATGGATGGATGATTATGCCTATAATTCCATATTCATATAATACTATAATAAGAGATTTATCTGCTCCAGCTCCTTCACCACCTTCAAATAAAAATTGGCTTGGTACTGATGATCAAGCAAGAGATGTACTATCAAGATTAATTTATGGTTTCCGAATATCCGTATTATTTGGATTTACTTTAACATTTTTTTCAATGATTATAGGAGTATCTGCAGGAGCAATACAGGGTTATTTTGGTGGAAAGACTGATTTATTCTTCCAAAGATTCATGGAAGTGTGGTCAGCCATTCCAACTTTGTATGTCTTAATAATTTTAGCTAGTGTAATTCAACCAAATTTTTGGTGGCTTTTGATTATTTTATTACTTTTTAGTTGGATGGGTTATGTTGGGGTAGTTCGTGCAGAATTTTTAAGAGCAAGAAATTTTGACTATATAAGAGCTGCAAAAGCACTAGGTGTTTCGAACACAAGAATAATGATTAGGCACATGTTACCTAATGCTACTATTGCTACTGTTACTTTTCTTCCATTCAGTTTAAGCGCATCTGTAACTGCATTATCAGGTCTTGATTTCTTAGGTTTTGGCCTACCACCAGGATCAGCATCATTAGGGGAAATGGTAAATCAAGGAAGGAATAATTTACAAGCTCCATGGCTTGGAATTACAAGTTTTTTAACCTTAGGTTTGATGTTAGGTCTGTTAGTTTTTGTAGGCGAAGCAATTAGAGATTCTTTAGATCCCAGAAAGACTTTTAATTAAAATGGATAAAATAGTTTCAATACAAAATCTTACAATTGAATTTAATAGGAACATTGAAGTAGTAAAAAATATAAATCTAGATGTTATAAAAGGAAAAACTACTGCTATAGTTGGTGAGTCAGGTTCAGGTAAAACTTTATCTGTACTAAGTATTTTAAAACTTCTACCTAATGGTGCTGAAATTAAAAATGGAAATATATTTTTTAATAATGTCAATTTATTAAAATTAAACGAAAGTGAAATACAAAAAATAAGAGGAAATAAAATTTCTACAATTTTTCAAGAACCCATGACAAGTTTAAATCCTTTGCACACTATTAACAAACAAATTGAGGAGATTATTACAACTCACAATGTAATTAGCAAGAATGAAGCTAAGAAAAAAACTATAAACTTATTAAAAGAAGTGGGTTTAGATAACATTGCATCAAGGCCAAAAATATATCCATATGAATTATCAGGCGGACAGAGACAGAGAGCTATGATTGCAATGAGTATTGCCAATAACCCAGAAGTTCTTATTGCTGATGAGCCAACAACGGCATTAGATGTTACAATTCAATTACAAATTTTAGAACTATTAAAAAATATACAAACAAGACTAGGGATGTCTTTAGTTTTTATAAGTCATGATTTATCAGTAGTAAAAAAATTATCAGATTATATTTATGTAATGAAAAATGGTAAAATCGTTGAATTTGGCTCAAATAAAGAAATATTTAATAATCCAAAAAATGATTATACAAAAGAATTAGTTTCTTATCAAAGTAATATTAAAGAGAGTAAAAATTTTGATTCAGATTCGATCTTAAAAGTTGAAGATTTAGATGTTTGGTACCCAATTAAAAAAGGTCTTCTAAAAAGAACAGTTGACTATGTAAAAGCAATTAAAAATGTCAGTTTTGATTTAAAAATTGGTGAAAGTATTGGTATCGTTGGAGAGTCAGGTTCAGGAAAAACATCTCTTATTTTAGCAATTTTAAATTTAATAGAATCAAAAGGAAAAATAAAAATAAATAAAAAAGATCTTAATCAATTAAATAAAAAGGAAATGCTAAATTTAAGAAAGGAAATACAGATTGTCTTTCAAGATCCATTTTCATCATTAAGTCCAAGAATGAATATAGAGGATATTATTTCTGAAGGTTTGTTAATTCATTATCCAAGTATAAATAAAAAGGAAAAAGAAGAAAAAATAAAAAACATATTAGATAAAGTTGGATTAGAGTATAAAAATACAATTGAAAAATACCCACATGAATTTTCAGGAGGTCAACGTCAAAGAATTGCAATTGCAAGAGCTCTAATTTTAGAACCAAAAATTTTAATATTAGATGAGCCTACTTCAGCTTTAGACGTAACAATACAAAATCAAATAATAAATCTTTTAAATAAACTGCAAAAACAACTTCAACTTAGCTACATATTTATTAGTCATGATATGACAGTCATCAAAGCAATATCAGACAGAATAATTGTATTAAAAGATGGATTAATTGTAGAAGAAAATAGTAGTAGTAATGTATTTAATACTCCTAAATCAGAGTATACTAAAAAACTTATTTCTTCTGTTGTATAGATGAATCCCATAGAGCCATCAGAAATTAAAATAAAAGAATTAATATCATTATTTGATAAAAAAAAATTTGATCAACTTTTGAAATTATCAAATGAACTAATGGATGATTTTCCTAACTCTATTCTTCTTCAAAATATACAAGGTGTAGTTCACACAGAACTTAAAAATTATAAATTGGCAAAAAATTTATTTATCAAAGTAGTGAATCTTAGTCCAAATTATACTGATGGTTATTATAATTTAGCAAATATTTTAAACAAATTAGATGAAAAAGAGAAAGCAATAGAAAGTTATAATAAAGTTATAGAATTAGATAATAATTATTTTAAAGCTCATAATAATCTAGGAAACATATACAGAAAAAAAGGTTTAAATAAGAAAGCTATTGAATTTTATTTATCAACTTTAGAAATCAATTCGAATTATAAAGTAGCATATTACAACTTAGCTGGAGTGCTTCAGTTTTACATATTAGATGTAGAAAATAAAAAAATTAATAAATATCTTTTACATCTTTTAAAAGAAAAAATTATTGTTAGGCCAAATTCTATTGCTCCTAATGTTTTAAATTGTTTATTTTTAAATACTAATTTGAAAAAAAATTTATCTTTAATTAATGACAAAATAAATAATGAAGATTTTAATTACGTTTTAAAAAATTTACAGGAGAACTCTCTTCTAATGCAATTTATGAAAGTTTGTCCTATTCCTGATTATTATATTGAAAAAAATTTTGTTAAGATAAGAAAAAAAATTTTAAATCAGATATACGAATCAAATATTGATAAAAATCATATTAATTTTTTGATTTCTTTATCTAAGCAATGTTTTCTTAATGAATACATATATGCCCAATCAAAAGATGAGATAGAAAAAATAAAAAAAATCGATGAAAGAATTATAAATAATTTAAAAGAAAATAAAAAAATCAGTGATTTAGAAATATTATGTTTATCGTGTTATGAGCCTTTAACTAATTTTAGTTGGTCAAATAAAATCAAATTTTCAAATAAATTAAATGAAATATTTGAATTACATTTAAATCAACATGAAATTGAAAATCAAATATCTAAATCAATAAAGTCTATATCAAAAGTAGAAGATCGAGTTTCTATTAGAGTAAAAAAACAATATGAAGAAAACCCCTATCCTAGGTGGGAAAATCTTGGGTTAAGTATTAATCCTAGAAATATTAAAGACGTAATTAATGATAGTGCTTTGAATTTAGATTTAAAGAAACTACCAAAATCTGAAAGTCCTAAAATTCTAATTGCGGGTTGTGGCACTGGTCAGCATGCAATCACTACTGCTTCAAAATATAAAAATTCAAAAATACTTGCTCTGGATTTAAGTTTTAGGAGTTTATCTTATGCAAAAAGAAAAGCAGATGATCTCAAAATTGGTAATATTGATTTTATTCAAGGAGATATTCTGGATTTAGAATCTATAGAAATAAAGTTTGATATAATTGAAACTGTTGGAGTTCTTCATCATATGGATAATCCATTTAAAGGATGGAAAATTTTAACTTCATGTTTGGATAATGATTCTTTGATGCTCATTGGATTGTATAGTGAAAAAGCGAGACAACATATAATACAAATTAAAAAAAAAATTAATAAACTCAAACTTCAGCCTAATTACAACAATATTATTAATTTTAGAAAAGATTTAATTGAGAATCATAATGTTCATTGGAATCTTATTAAATCAAGTCCTGATTTTTATACAGTAAGTGGAGTAAGAGATTTATTATTTCATACTCAAGAACATAGATTTACAATAAGTAAAATTAGAGAATATTTAGATAAATTAGGATTAATCTTTTTAGGATTTGAAGATCAGTTAGTTAAAGAAAGTTTTAAAGAAATTTATAATAGAGAAGTTGATTTATATAATCTTGATAAGTGGGAAGAATTTGAAAAAAATAACCCTAGAATCTTTGCAGGAATGTATCAGTTTTGGTGTAAAAAAATTTGATTTTAAATATTGGATGGCGGAGAGAGAGGGATTCGAACCCTCGGTAGTATTGCTACTACACACGCTTTCCAAGCGTGCTGATTAAACCGCTCTCACATCTCTCCACACGAAAAAAGAACCGATATCCTTTCTTATTTCTAACGTAAACAATATCACAAATAAGATATTATGGGATAATAAAGTGTGCCAAAGTGATTCAAGAGTGATTCAAAAAAACGAACGCATTTGATTCTTTAAAAGCCTAAAATGAATCGTGAGTGAATCTAAAATATTGAGTTGAATCTTGAATCGGAATTTCGAGTTTTGATTCCTGAGATTCAATTTTGAGATTCCTAGACCCCATATATCGTCGTTCCGCCTCCGGCGGAACGTGATTAGTTATCCCCGGGTCGTTAAATAATAAGGTTCCAAGCCGTTCATGAATCCCGGCACAAGTAAATCACATCTCCACAGTATCAACACAGTTTGAGTGTGGTGAATTTTTTGTTTTAACGCTTATCTTTTTTCTTAATTACACACTTAACACAGTTCAAATAGAAAAGTTTTTTGATTAAGTGATTTCTTAACGTACCTTTGCATAAATAATCGAAAGAAAGTGGTGTGATATAGTGTGTAAAAGCCGCTTATCTTAATGAAAATAATTTCTTATTTGTGGTTTGTGAGAATTGTATAAAAGAATAGAAATAAAGAAAAAGAAAATAGATTGCAAGTATTCCTTATATTCAATACCTAATATCAAATATGATAAAGGCCCTACTAAAGATAAATTAAACAAAAAAACTGCCATAAATTGTATTGGATAAAGTTTGGTTGAGCTTGAAAATAAATAATAAAGACTAAAATAAAAAAAAGTTCCTAATGTAGATAAGCGAATTGCTTGTAAACGATGTTCTGGAACAGATCTACCTTCAGTAAACGAAAACGGGAATGTAATTGAATATCCTGAAAAAAAACCAATTATTACAGAAATACAATATATTGCTAAAGAAAAAATAATTAATTTTGCAATTATTCGAAAAATTATTTTCATGATTTATGATTAAAATAATATCTTATTTTTTTCAATTAGTTCTTTTGCTTTTTTATCTATTTCTTTTTGAAGTAACGCTTTTCTTTTAGCGTTGTATTTTCCTATACTGTTTGCATAACGAAAATCTTTCTTCATGCGTTCTTCATGAGCTAATTTTTCCCTTTCCGAGTGTGCCATATGTGTGCCAAACACTCTTTTTAGGAATCGTTTTCTTCTTTTATGTTTTGATTTTTGGCTCGTGATATATCTTTCAAGCCTAGTGAGTCTTTCTACACGACACGCTTTCCAAGCGTGCTGATTAAACCGCTCTCACATCTCTCCTTAAATTATAAAAGATCTATCACACTTAAATTCTTGTTAACAGCAATTAATAAATATTTAAGAGTAATTGATTTATGATATTATTTTGGAATGAAAATAACAAATGGTTGGAGTTTTGGTGTTATTACAGACGGTTATCATCAGTCTAGAATAATTAAAATAGTAAAAAGTATAATATCTCAAAATATTCCAAACTTTGAAATAATAATAATTGGAGATAAGAAAGAAAAATATAATTCTAAATTCAATAATAATGCAATTAGGATATTTGATTTTGAAAATTTAGGTGAATGGTCAAATAACAACAAAGATAAAACTTTTCCAATTTCATTAAAAAAGAATCTTATTGTTGATAAAGCAAAATTTGAGAAAATATGTTTTTTACATGATTATGTATATTTAGATCAAAATTGGTATAGTGGAATATTAAAATTTGAAACTAAAAATGAATGGAAGATACTCACTAATAAAATATTAAATCAAGATAATACAAGAGTTTTTGATTGGGTCTTATATGATCAACCAATAACATATAAAAAAGTAACTTTCTTACCTGAAGATAAAAATATTAATCACTATCAATATATTCCTGGGTATTATTGGTGTGCAAAAAAGGAAGTAATGAATAAATTTAAATTGAATGAAATATTAAAGTGGGGAGAAAAAGAAGATGTGGAGTGGTCTTTAAGGGTAAGAAAGATTTATAAATTCTCGTTTAATAAATTTTCTTCAGTTAGATTCTTAAAATACAAAGAGGGACCATGGTCAAAAAAACATCCAAAATATAAAAAAGTTATGTTAAGAAGTTCATTTATAAAGTTTTTGTTTATATTTAAATTTTTAAGATGATATTAATATCGCATAGAGGTAACTTAGACGGACCTCAACCAGAAAATGAAAATAGGCCAGATTATATTGAAAAAGCTCTATTGAATTATCATGTTGAAATAGATATTTTTTTTTATAAAAATGAACTTTGGTTAGGACACGATAACCCACAGTACAAAATAAAGAATTTAAATTGGTTAGAAAATAATAAATTATGGTGCCACGCAAAAAATTTGGAAGCTTTAAATACAATGCTAAAACATCCAAAGATTCATTGCTTTTGGCATCAAAATGATGATGTAACTTTAACATCTAGAGGTTACATGTGGACATATCCAAATAAGAGATTATTCTCAAACTCGATTGCAGTTATAAAGGAAAAACTAGACAAAAACGTTTTACCTGCTTGTTCAGGTATTTGCTCCGACTACGTGGAAATTATAAATTTGAAATGATTAAACACATTATTTTTGATTTAGATGGAGTATTAGTTGATACAAAAATTATACATTATAAATCCTTAAATTTAGCATTAGAAAAAGAAAACAAAAAATATATTATTGAATGGGATGAACATTTAAAAAATTATGATGGATTATCTACAATAAAAAAACTAGAAATTTTAAATAGAAAAAAAAAATTACCAAAAAAAAAATTTACTAAAATTATTGAATCCAAAAAAGAATACACAAAAAAACTTTTAAAAAAAGAAATTAAATTTAACAAAAAAATTTTTGAATTATTTAATCAATTATCAAAAAAATATTTTATAAGTGTAGCTTCAAATGCTATAGAAGATACAGTAGTACAATGTTTAAATATTTTAAAAATAAAAAAATTTGTTGGGTTCTTGATTTCAAATGAAGATGTTAAATATATTAAGCCAAATCCACAAATTTTTTTAAAGTGCATGATTTATTATGGAGTTAGTCCAAGAGAGACATTGGTTTTGGAAGACTCTGAAAATGGCAGGATTGCAGCACTAAATTCTGGAGCTAAACTTTTTCCTGTTGAAAAATTATCTGATGTAAATAAAAAAAATATTTATAATAAAATTAAGGAAATCAATTCTATGAAAAATAAAAAAGGTCTAGATATTTGGGTTTCAGATAAACTTAATGTACTTATACCCATGGCAGGACTAGGCTCAAGATTCAAAGATGCTGGATATACTTTTCCAAAACCACTTATTGAAGTTGAGGGTAAACCAATGATACAAGTTGTTGTAGAAAACTTGGGCATTGAGGCAAATTTTATATTTATTGTTCAAAAGGAACATAGAGAGAAATATAATGTAGACTCAATGCTTAAATTAATATCAAAAAATTACCAAGTTGTTGAAGTTGATGGATTAACTAATGGTGCAGCTTGCACAACTTTATTGGCTAAAAAATTTATTAATAATAATAATCAACTTTTAATTGCCAATTCAGATCAATATGTTGAATGGAATCCAATAAAAACTATGTATTATTTTACATCTAGTAAAATTGATGGCGGCATATTGACTTTTCCAGCAACTCATCCAAGATGGTCTTTTGCAAAAACAAATAATAAAAATGAAGTATTGGAAGTAGCAGAAAAGAATCCAATATCTAATAATGCAACTGTTGGAATATATTTTTGGAATAAAGGTTCAGAATATGTAAAATATTGTGAAAATATGATAGAAAAAAAAATTACTACAAATAATGAATATTATGTATGCCCCGTATATAATGAAGCAATTAAAGATGGTAAAAAGATTAAGATATATAAAGTTGATAAAATGTGGGGGCTAGGAACTCCAGAAGATTTAAATATATTTTTAAACAGAAAAAAATATTAAGAATTTAAATTTTTATAAGCTAATAATTCAATCTCTTAATTTATATCTATTATGAAAAGTGTGATAAAAAGACTTTTAGAAAGTTGATTTCCAAATTATTTGTCACTCATTTTTAAAGCATTTAGAAAAGTATTTTGAGGTATATCAATTTTTCCAAACTGTCTCATCCTCTTTTTACCTTTTTTCTGTTTTTCTAAAAGTTTGTTTTTTCTTGTAACATCGCCCCCATACAATTTTTGAGTAACATCTTTTCTAAATGAAGCTACTGTTTCACGAGCAATAACTTTTCCACCTATAGCCGCCTGAATTGCAACTTTAAATTGTTGTCTTGGAATTAAATCTTTTAATCTTTCACAAAGTGCTCTTCCTCTTTGTTCAGATCTTTCTTTATGAACTATCAATGAAAGTGCATCGACAGGATCGCCGTTTATAAGTATTCCAACTTTCACCAAATTATTGACCTCATATCCTGTAATTTCATAATCAAAACTTGCATATCCTTTTGTAATTGATTTCAATCTATCATAAAAATCAAAGACTACTTCGTTTAGTGGTAATTTATATTCAACTAATGGTCTATTTCCTGCGTAGCTCATATTTAGCTGTTTACCTCTTTTTGATGTACATAACTCTAATACTGATCCTAAAAATTCTTCAGGAACAATTATTGTTGCTTTTATCCAAGGCTCTGAAATATTTTCTATTTTTACCGGATCTGGCATGTCTGTAGGATTATGAAGGTTTATAGTAGATCCATCTTTCATCAAAATTTTATAAACAACCGATGGAGCAGTAGTTACAAGCTCTAAATTAAATTCTCTTTCAAAACGATCTCTAATAATTTCTAAATGTAGTAAGCCTAAGAAACCGCATCGGAAACCATAACCTAATGCTGGGCTAACTTCTGGTTCGTAAGAAAAACTTGAGTCATTCAATGCAAGCTTTGCCATACTATCACGCATATGTTCATAGTCATCTGAATCAACTGGAAACATTCCACAAAAAACAACCGGTTGGGATGGTTTAAAACCTGGAAGAACTTCTTCAGTTGGAAGTTTATCATCTGTTATTGTGTCTCCAACTTTACAATCAGAAACACTTTTAATACCAGAATTGATAAATCCAATTTCTCCAGGACCAAGTGTATCAACTTCAGTTGCCTTAGGAGAAAATATACCTACTCTATCAACGGTGTATGTGGCGCCTGTTGCCATAAATCTGATTTTTTGACCTTTTTTTAGCTCTCCATTTATAACTCTAACAAGTACTACAACACCAAGATAACTATCATACCAACTATCAACTAACATACATTTCAATTCTTTACTTATTTCACCCGATGGAGAAGGTAGAAGATTTATGATTTTATTTAATAAATCTTCTATGCCTACACCTGTTTTTGCCGAAACAAGAGAAGCATTAACTGTTTCAATACCAAGCACATCTTCAATTTGTGATTTTATTTTATCTGGTTCAGAAGAGGGAAGATCAATTTTATTTAGGACAGGTAAAATTTCATGATCATTATTAATCGCCTGATACGCATTAGCTAATGTTTGTGCCTCAACACCCTGTGTAGAATCAACAATTAATAAGGACCCTTCGCACGCTGCTAAAGATCTTGATACCTCATATGAGAAATCTACATGACCTGGGGTGTCCATAATATTAAGTATATAAGTCTTTCCATCATTTGATTTGTAAGAAAGTCTAACTGTTTGAGCTTTTATTGTAATGCCTCTTTCTCTTTCTAATTCCATTGAATCTAGAACCTGCTCTTTCATCTCTCTATCGGTTAAACCTCCACAAAATTGTATTAGTCTATCGGCTAAAGTTGATTTTCCATGATCTATGTGAGCAACAATTGAGAAATTACGAATAGAACTAAGTTCTGTCATTAGTTTCTTATAGAAGCATTAAGCGATTTGGATATTTCGTCTATTATTTTGTTTGATAATTCCTCAATTTCTTGATCATTGAATGTTTTATCTTGAGGTTGAAGTAAAACCCTAAAAGCAATACTTTTTTTATTTTCTGGAAGTTTATCTCCATCATAAACATCAAATATCGTTACGTTTTGAATTATATTTTTATCTATTTTTTTTACTTTTTTAATTATCTCACCAGCCTTTACTTCTTTTGGGAAAAGAAAGGCAAAGTCTCTTTCAACCATTTGATAGGGATTGTTAGTAAAACCTCCTTTTGAAGAAGATTTATTCTCTTGAAATTGTGAAATATTCTCCAAATATATTTCAAAACCATATACCTTGAAATTAACATCCATTGTTTTTAATAGAACTGGATGTAATTCTCCAAAATTAGCTATTTTGTTTTTACCAAGCCTCAAAGAAGATGATTTGCCAGGATGATAAATTTTACCTTCTAATTTTTCATATAGCAAATTATCTGTAGGTACATTTAAATCAGCTAAAATAGAAAATAAATCGGCCTTTATACTAAAAACATCAATATTTTTTTTATTTGATAACCAATTTTGTCCATCAGATGGGCCATAAGCTATAGCAGTGGCAACATTTTCTTGTTGGTCAGGTAGTGATTTAGAAAAGTTTGGACCTACTTCAAATATTTTTGCTCTTAGATACATTCTAGATTTATTTTGATTGATTGCATCTAATAAATTTGGAAGCGTAGATGGTCTCATCGTATTTAAATCGGTACTTATAGGATTTTTTAAACTAATTATTTCATCAGATAAAATTTTTGCATTATTTTCATCCATAAACGACCAGGTTACAACTTCAGAATATCCATTCAGAGCCATAATTTTTTTACTTTTATAAAAAGTTTTTGTTTTGGTATTTAAAATCTGCTTTTTTTCTTCTTGATTAGTTACTTTTTTAAGAGGAATTTTATTATAACCATAAATTCTAATTATTTCCTCTACTATATCTGCCTCACCAAAAATATCTGGTCTAAAAGTAGGGCTTTGAATTTCAAATTTTGATTTTTTTTTATTAACAGAAAAACCAAGTGAAACTAAAATTTTTTCTTGTTCCTCATTATTGATTTCTATTCCACCAAAAGTCTTCACTTTATTTGTATCAAACATAAATGGTTTACTTTTTTCTATATTAATTTCTGAAGAAACGAACTCGCCAACTTCACCTCCACATAATTCTAAAATCATTTGAGTTGCAGCATCTACACCCCAATAGATGGAGTCAGTATCTATCCCTCTTTCAAAACGGTAACGTGCATCACTTTGAAGATTTAGTTTTCTTCCAGTTTTAGTGACAGAAACCGGATCAAATAAAGCAACTTCTAGAAAAACATTTTTGGTCTCCATACTACAACCACTATCAAGGCCGCCCATGACCCCACCAATTCCATGAAGTTTATTTTCATCATCAGAAATTACAATCATATCACTGTCACATTGATAATTAACTTCATTTAATGCTAAACATTTCTCGTTTTTATTGGCTAATCGCATTGTTAAATTGCCTGTTACTTTATCAGCATCGTAAACATGAAGTGGTCTTCCTAAGTCAAAGGTAATATAATTTGTAATGTCAACAAGAGCTGAAATGGGTCTTAATCCGATTGCAGTTAATCTATCTTGAAGCCATTTAGGGCTTTCTACATTTTTGACATTTTTGAAATATCGACCTGCTACTCCAGGACATAGATTATTATTTTGAAATTCTTTTTTCCACGTAATTGGGCTTTTAAATGATTCTTTAACTTTTTTATAAATTATGTCTTTTAATTTACCAATTCCTGCTGCTGCTAAATCTCTTGCAATACCTCTGACCGATAAACAGTCAGATCTATTTGGTGTTAAATTAATTTCAATAACAGGTTCATCTATTTTAAAGATTTTACTAAACAAATCACCAATTTTATAATTATCTTTTATTTCAATAATTCCATCGTGTTCATTAGAAATACCCATCTCTCTTTCTGATACAAGCATTCCGCAAGACTCAACTCCTCTTATTTTGGTTTTTTTTAAATGTAAGTCAGTTCCAGGAATGTAACTATTTTCTGGTGCAAAAATTCCAAGCATGCCTTCTCTTGCATTTGGAGCACCACACACAACTTGAAAATTTCCATTTATTGTTTCAACCTGACATACTTTAAGCTTATCGGCATCAGGATGTTTTTCTGCTTTTAAAACTTTAGCTACTGTAAAATTCTTAAATATTTCTGATTTATCTTCTACACTTTCAATCTCTAAACCAATATTGGTTAAAGTATCTGTTATGGTATTTAAATTTTCAGAAGTATCTAAATGATCTTTTAGCCAGTCTAGTGTAAATTTCATTTATAGTCCTGATCGTGTTTGGTTATCCAAAATACTAAAACCATAATGATCCAGCCATCTATAATTTGGATCAAAAAAACTTCTTAAATCTGTAATACCATATTTAAGCATCGACAAACGCTCAATTCCCATACCAAAAGCAAAACCCTGATACTGTTTTGAATCAATATTACAATTATCTAAAACAATAGGATTGACCATTCCACAACCCAATATTTCTAACCATTTATCTCCTTCACCAATTTTTATTTTATTATTTACTTTGGTATAAGCTACATCCATTTCTGCACTAGGCTCAGTAAAAGGAAAGTAACTAGGGCGAAAACGGTATTGTAAGTTTTTTACTTCGAAAAATTCTTCTAAGAATGAAACGAGTGTTGATTTTAAATCAACCATAGTAGAACTTGTATCAACGACTAAACCTTCTACCTGATGAAACATAGGAGCATGTGTAGCATCTGAGTCACTTCTATAAGTTCTGCCAGGCACAATAATTTTAATAGGTGGTTTTGTGTTGAGCATAGTTCTCACTTGAACAGGGCTAGTGTGGGTGCGAAGAACATTTTTGTCTCCGTTATCCTGAACATAAAAAGTATCCTGCATTTCTCTTGCTGGGTGATGTTCTGGTATATTTAAAGCTGTAAAATTATTAAAATCTGTTTCTATATCTGGACCTGTTTCCACTGCATAATTTAAATTTCCAAAAATTTCTATAATATTAAATATTGTTTGACTAATTGGGTGTATTTTTCCTTTTTCAGAAATATTAGGTGGTAAAGTAACATCAATTGATTCTAAGTTAATCCTGTTTGAAATTTCAATATTTTCAATTTCAATTCTTTGGTTTTTAATACCTTCTTCAATTTCTTTTTTAATAATATTTAATTCCTGTCCTTTCGATTTTTTTTCTTCAATCGACAAAGAGCCTAATCCTTTTAGAGCTTCAGGTATTAATCCTTTTTTACCTAAATAATATAATCGAAGTTTTTCTAAATCTTCAAAGGATTTTGAAGCTTTGATTTTTTTTAGAACATCAATTTTATTTTCAGCAAATGCCATCAATATCTATTATATTTTATTAATTAAAATTATCTAGCAGATTGAGCTTTATCAACTAAAGCTTTAAAAGCTTCTGGCTGGTTAACTGCAAGATCCGCTAAAATCTTTCTATCTATTTCAATAGATGATTTTTTAAGACCAGATATAAATTGCGAATATGTTAAACCATGAAGTCGAACACCAGCATTGATTCTTTGAATCCATAAACCCCTAAAATCACTTTTTCTTTTTTTACGATCTCTATAAGCATATTGCATGCCTCTTTCGACAGCTTGCACAGCAACTCGAAAAACATTTTTTCTTCTACCGTAATAACCTTTTGCTCTTTTAATTACTTTTTTGTGTCTAGCTCTTGCTGTAACACCTCGTGATACTCTTGCCATTGATATCCCCTTACTTGTTGTATGGTAACATATGATCAATCAAAGCAGAGTCACCTGGTGACATAATTGCAGATCTTTTAGTGTTACGAATAAATTTATTGGAACGTTTACTCATTCCATGTCTCTTTCCAGCAGGTTTAAATTTAATTTTACCAGTACCTGTTCTAGAAAATCTTTTTTTTAAACTACTCTTAGTTTTAAGCTTGGGCATTACTATCTCCTATATTATAAGTTTAACCGTTAGGCTGCCCTGCAGGCCATAACAAGTTTTGATGGCTTATACTGATAATTGAGTATTTTGCAATATCTAGAATTATTTAGCAACTTGAGGAACAAGTATCATCATTATCTGTCTTCCCTCAAACTTAGGAGCTACTTCAACTTTTGCATATTCTTCAACTTCTGAAGTTAGTTTTTTTAGAAGATCAAAGCCTAAATTTTGATGTTCCATTTCACGTCCTCTGAAACGCATAGAGACTTTAACTTTATTACCACCACCTATAAACTTTGAAAGTGCTTTAATTTTAACATTGTAATCGTGGGTATCAATGCCAGGTCTCATTTTAATCTCTTTAACTTCAATTGTTTTTTGTTTCTTTTTTGCTTCTTTCTTACTTTTTTGCTCTCTATATTTTAATTTTCCATAATCTATAATTTTACAAACTGGTGGATTAGCTTCAGGAGACACTTCTACTAAATCAAAACCTTCATCTTCTGCTTGAATTAAAGCTTCACGAATGCTTAGGATCCCCATTTGTTTGCCAGTACTAGATATTAGTCTGACTTCACTTGCAGTAATCTGCTCATTGATTCTTGGACCAGTATCTTTCTTTGTTTTGAAATTTACAGCCAAAATTATATAGAGATTGAGTTAAAGCTATTATTTAATAGCATATTAGGAAATTAGGTCTTTTGTCATGTTTTGTTAGGATATAATCTCAAATGAATTTAAATTCAAGGGCTGATTTTAAAAAATATAAACTGTTTTTTAAGTTATTAAATACACTTTATGAAAATTTGTTTAGTTAGAAACGATAAAATGGGAGATATGATCCTTACTCTTCCAATTGTTCAAGGACTAAAACAAGCTAATCAGGATTGTAAAATTGATATTGTATGTTCTAAAAAAAATCAAAAAATATGTAAAAACTATAAATCTATTAACAAAATTTTTTTACTTCAAAATAAATTTTATCAAGTCTTAAAAATAATTTCAAAATTAAGAAATGAAGATTATGATTATGTTTTCACATTTAGTCCTGGTCTATTCAGTATATTAATATCAATTTTTTCTAAAAGTAAAATAAAGTCATTGTTAATTTTTAAATCTCGATACAAAAATAATTATATGAGTAAATTTTTTGATAGAATTTTGGGTAAAATCTTTTTTACTCACTGCTTAATAATTGATCGCCAATTAAGATATTCCAAAAAAATCCCAATTCATCAAACAGAAATTATGATGGAGTTAGTTAATAAAAGTGGATTAAGTTATAATAATACTGCAGAGATTAAGAATGAATTAGGATTTAATAAAATAGAAATAAGTTCTAAAAAATTATGCTTAATTCATTTATCTTCAAAATGGATTAATAAATATTTTTCAGAAGAAAACTTCATTAATCTATTAGACAATCTTAAAAATTTGAAAATCAATATTGTAATGACAACTGATGGAACATCAAAAAATGTATTCTATGAAATATTTAAAAAATATGAAATTATTACTAATGAAGAGTTTGAAAATCTTAAAAGTATAAATAATGTTTTAATCTTAAATCAATTAAATTTTGATAATTGGACATCAATAATAAACTCTTCAACATATGTAATTACACCTGAATGTGGATGCACACATATTGCATCACTTTCTGAAACGAAACTTTGTGTTATTTATGATTCGGATAATCTTCCAAGTATGATTGCAGAAGAATATGCGCCCTGGAAGAAAAAATATACTAAACTATTCTCTAACAACCAAAATTTAGAAAAAGAATTAATTTCATTTATTGATTAATTTACTATCTTGTAAAAAATCTAAAACTTTTTTTACTGAAATTGAGTCCATTGTATCGGTCAGAATTGTATGAGCATTTTTATATTCAGATAAGTTTGATTTTGAGATAACATTATCTTTAGCTAAAAAAAGAATAGGTGAATTACTTAGAGCTGCTATATGACCTGGGCCAGTATCATTACTAATTATAAAATCACTTTTTTTAGCAATGGAATAGATAATTTCAGGAGGTGATTTATCGCTTAAATCAATAACCTTCTGACATGCATTATTGATCGTTTCTACTGTTTGTTTATCTGATTTTTGCCCAATAACACAAATATGATATCCTTTTTTTTCTAGAGTACTTGCAAGTATTGCAAATTTATCTGGTGACCATTGCTTGTCCTTACCTGATTTAGAAACCCCAGGTATCATTAAGATTATTTTATCTTCATTAATTGCCGTAATATCTCTGGAAAGCCAATCTACATTTTGATTAATTTCATTTACTCCAATTAACTTTAGTTGATTGTATAAACCTTGTTGTGGAGATTCAGTTCCTTGTGGAGGAATTACATATTGAATATCACAATTAGAACGAGATCCGTTAACTTTTACTTCTGAAATAAATTTTAAGAATGACCAATAATTATTTGTTCTTTTAGAATTCTGTAAATCTATGATTAGATCATATTTATTTTGATTAATTTTTAATAAAACCTTAAGTGAATCAATTATTCCTTTTCTATTATCTTTAAAAATCGAATTAAAATAATTTGAATTGCTTAAAAAATTTACGTATTTTTCTTCAGTGAGCAAGTCAATAGTGGCATTATTAAAAAATTGCTTAATTGATGCCATGGCAAGTATAGAAAATGCAATATCCCCAAGTGATCCATGCTTTACAACTAGTATTTTGTTAAATTGACTGCTGTTCATATAAGTTTACGTAACTTTGCACCATTTGGTATCTTGAAAATGTTTTTGATATATAATCTTTACTATTTAAAGATATATTAGAAAATTCTTCGTCATCTAAATTTATAATGTTTTGAAGTTTAATATCTATTTCATTATAATTATGAGGATCTACTTTATAGATATCATCTAAGTTATCTAACTGATCTTTGACACCACCATAGTTAAAGGCTAGTACCTTTTTTTTCATTATTAATGCTTCGCTTATAGTTCTTCCAAACCCTTCAGCCTGTAAAGGAAAAGAGGTAATAATTGATGATAGGTAATATAAAGTTTTCAAATCATCTCTTAGTAGATTGCCTATAATCTTACATTTATGACCAAGGTTAAAACTTTGAATTTTATTTTGTAGTTTCTCTGTATAAGATTGATTTTTTGTATCACCTGCAAAATAAAGCAAAAAATTATCATTTTGCATCTTATTAAATATATCTAAAAACTCAATTTGACCTTTCCAATTTGTTAGTCTTGCAGGATATAGAATAATATTTTTTGAGGTGTCAATTTGATACTTATTTATTATATTTTCTATTTGAGAATCTAAAATTGGTTTTTCAAAATATTTAACATCAACTCCTCTATTAATCACTTTAATTTTATTTGAATCTAAATTGTATTTTTTACTAATTTCATTTTTTACATAATTTGAAATCGCAACAATCTGATCAACTTTGGATAATTGCTTATTATAGATTTTTTTAAAATAAGAATTACCACTATACACATTATGAAATGTAGATATTGTTTTGAAGTTTCTATTTTTTATAAAACTTAAAATCCATGCTGGCGCTCTTGATCTTACATGAACAATATTAATATTTTGATTAAAAATTAATTTTTTTAATTGATTAGCAATTAATGGATAAATAAAAAAATTTTTTGAGTTAACTGGTAATTGAAAATGATCAGTATAATTTTTATCAATTTCCTTAATTAAACGCCCTCCATTTGAAATAATATTATTTTTTAAATTTAATTCAGATAAATAATTTGCGACTTCAATAGTGCCTCTTTCGACACCACCAGAATCTAAAGAGGGAAGAATTTGAGCGACATTAAATGATGACATTTTATTAAAATATAAGTATTTGTATCAAAGATGCCTTACTTTATTAATAAGAAAAAAGAAAGAATTCGCTATAAATCTATAAAGGGTAAGGGGCCTGGTATCATCTTTATCCATGGCCTTAACTCAGATATGAGTGGTCAAAAAGCTTTGTCTTTAGAAAGATTTGCGCGAAAAAATAAATTGCGGTTTATCCGTTTTGAATGCCGTGGTCATGGTAAATCTGATGGAAAATTTGAAGATTTTACAATTTCAGATTGGAAGAAAGACTTAATTGATATCATTGATAATATTGCAAAAGGACCGCAAATTCTGGTTGGTAGCAGTATGGGTGGATGGTTAATGTTTTTAGCTGCCAAAGCAAGACCAAAAAGAATTGCAGGATTAATTGGCCTAGCGGCAGCACCTGATTATATCGATGGGTTTTACAAAAAACTCCCTTTAAAGAAAAAACAAGAAATGAAGAAAAAAGGAATTATTAATTATTCCTCCTACGGGTTTAGTTATCTTATAAAAAAGAAATACATTGTTGAAGGTAGAAAAAATAAAATTTTAAATAAAGAATTCAAATGGAATAAGCCTTTAATTTTAATACAAGGTCTAAAAGATAATGTTGTCACACCAGATTTTCCAGAAAAAATAGTAAAAAAAATTAAAGGAAATCAAATACAAATTAAATTATTAAAAAATAGCGATCATCGATTATCTAATCTATTTGATTTAAAAATAATAAATGATTCTATTCAATCAATAATAAAAAACTAAGCGGATTTTTCTTCTTGAATTAATACAGGTTGATCAAATTTATTGATCATTTCTTTTGGTACAATCTGCCAGAATAGTAATTTCTCATTTTCCCAATTTTCGAGTAAATTTTTGGAGTACATTGAATTTGTTTCTTTGATATGTTCTTCAATTTTTTGATATAAAATTTTTTCCCAATAATTTGTCATTTGTTGTTGATAGAAAATATCTTCAAGATTAATTCGAAGTGGTAGAGTTCCTTCTTTATCGTAGACAAATGCCATACCCCCTGTCATTCCAGCTCCAAAATTATTTCCTACTTCGCCAAGAATAACTGCACTTCCTCCAGTCATATATTCACATCCATTATCACCACATCCCTCAATAACAGCATGTGCGCCAGAGTTTCTAACAGCAAATCTATCACCAGCAGTTCCAGCTGCAAAAAGTTTACCACGTGTTGCTCCATAAAGGACAGTATTCCCAATGATAACATTTTTGTTTGTTTTTAGTTGTGAAGATGAGCTTGGTTTAATAATAATTTTACCCCCTGATAATCCTTTTGCAACATAATCGTTAGCATCACCAAAAACTTTAAGAGTAGTTCCTTGCACACTCCATGCTCCAAAAGATTGGCCGGCAGAACCATGAAAATTAACAGTAAAGAAATCCTCTGGAAGAGAACTCATTCCTTTTGTAGTAGTAATTTCTGATGCAAGTCTTGTACCAATGGCTCTATCAGTATTTTTGATATTATAGTTTAGTTCAATTTTTTGATCTGTTTCAAAGAAAGACTTAGCATCCTCTATGATTTTAATATCAAGGCTATCGCTAACTTTATTAATTGTGTTTTTCTTTATATCAAATTCTCCAACTGATGAATCAATGGTCTGAATAATTGGATTTAAATCCAAATCATCAAGATCAGAACTTCCTCTACTGACTTGATATAAAAGATCAGATCTTCCAACTACTTCATCAAGAGAAGAAAAGCCTAGTGATCCTAAAATTTCTCTTACTTCATCAGCAATAAAACTAAAAAGGTTAATTACTTTTTCTGGTGTACCAGTAAATTTTTCTCTAAGTTTTTCATCCTGAGAGCAAACTCCAACGGGGCAAGTATTTGAATGACATTGTCTAACCATAATACAGCCCATAGCAACTAAACTTGCTGTCCCAATTCCATATTCTTCTGCCCCAAGCATAGCCGCAATAACAATATCTTTTCCTGTTTTCAAACCTCCATCTGTTCTAAGAACAACTTTATCCCTTAAGTTGTTTAGAGATAGAACTTGATGTACTTCACTTAATCCAAGTTCCCAAGGAAGTCCTGCATACTTAATACTTGTTTGTGGGCTTGCTCCAGTTCCACCATTGTGACCTGATATGAGTATCGTATCAGCTTTTGCTTTTGCAACACCAGCTGCGACTGTCCCAATCCCTGACTGAGCAACTAACTTAACGCATACTTTAGCTCTTGGATTTATTTGTTTCAAATCGTAAATAAGCTGAGCTAAATCTTCGATAGAATAAATATCATGATGAGGAGGAGGACTAATAAGCGTCACACCTTCAGTTGAATGTCTTAGTTTAGCAATTAATTCTGTAACTTTTCCTCCTGGCAATTGTCCACCCTCACCAGGTTTTGCACCTTGTGCAACTTTAATTTCAATTTCTTCACAATTATTTAAATACTCCGCTGTTACACCAAATCGTCCACTTGCAATTTGTTTAATTTTTGATGATGCGTTATCTCCATTTGGCTTAGGTTTAAATCTAATCGGATCTTCACCACCTTCACCTGAATCTGATTTAGCTCCTATCCTATTCATTGCTACAGAAAGAGTTTCGTGCGCTTCTGGACTTAGAGCTCCAAGTGATATTCCTGGTGCAACTAGTCTTTTTCTAATTTCTTGAGAAGGTTCTACAGTGTTAGAGTTACTATTATCGTTATTATTTTTGAAGTCTAAAAGATCACGAATATTTATGGGATCCATTTCATCTATCATTGTAGAATATTTTTTAAATAAAGAATAATTATTAGAAGTTACTGCAGTTTGAAGCATGTGAATTGATCTTGCTTCAAAAGCATGTTTTTCTCCACCAAATCTATAGCGATAGTTTCCTCCAATTGGTAACGTAATAACACTTTCTTCATAAGCCTTGTCATGGGCTAATCTAGATCTTCTTTCAATACCACTGATTCCGATACCAGATATTTTAGAACTCATAGAAGGGAAATATTTGCTCATTAAATTTCTACTAAGACCAATTGCTTCAAAGTTACAACCGCCTCGATATGAATTAATCACTGATATTCCCATCTTACTCATAGTCTTAAGCAAACCATTATTTATAGAATTAATGAATCTCTCTACACATTCTTCGTATGAGAGATTTTTAAATAATCCCTTTTTATGTCTTTCCGCTATAGCTTGTTGTGCCATATATGCATTCACACTTGTTGCTCCTACTCCGATAAGCACTGCAAAATATTGTACATCTAAACATTCTGCAGATTGAACATTTAAGGAAATAAAAGTTCGAAGATTTTGTTTAATTAAATGATGATGAACAGAGCTTGTAACTAATATTATAGGAAGAGCTATTCTTGTTTTAGACATTTCTTTGTCACTTAAAATTATATGAACATAGCCCTCTCTAACAGCTTGTTCTGCTTCTTGGTTAATTCTTGCAATTTCTGTCTCAAAATTATTTTCAGTATTTGTTTTATCCATTGTAGTGTCAATGATCTTCACAGTATCTTTCATATATCTACGCATAGATTTGAATTGCTCAATTGAAAGAACAGGGGAGTTCAATTGTAAATGATCACATTGATCTTCATCTTCATCAAGAATATTACTTAAGTTTCCAATTCTAGTTCGAAGACTCATAACAACTCTTTCTCTTAATGAATCAATTGGTGGGTTTGTAACTTGACTAAAATTTTGTCTAAAAAAGTGATGGAGTCCTCTATATTTATTTGAGAGCACAGCTAAAGGAGTATCATCTCCCATCGATCCTGTTGCTTCTTTTTTTTCAGCAATCATCGGATGAAGTATTAACTCGATGTCTTCTACTGACCAGGCAAAGCATGCCATTCTTTTTCGTAGATCTCCAGAGTCTAAATCTCTAAATTCCTCATCAACAGATTGAACAAGTTTATCAATATACGTAATTTTTTTAGTCCAATCACCAAATGGTTTAGTTTCTGCCAAATACTTTTTTATCTCATGATCTTTAAAAAATTTTTTCTCTTTAAAATTGACTGCTATTAATTGACCTGGTCCTACCCTACCTCTTTCTACTATTTCATTTTCTTCAATGTCAACCATTCCAGTTTCAGAACCCGCAATAAGAAGATTTTTTGTCAGTGTATATCTTATAGGTCTAAGGCCATTTCTATCCATTCCAGCAATAGCCCAATCACCGTACGCGCCACATATTGCTGCTGGACCATCCCATGGCTCCATAACTGCTCCACCATAAGCGTATAAATCTTTTATTTTTTTTGGAAAATCTCTTCTATGGGACCAAGCTTCTGGAATTGTTATTATTTTAGCCATAGGTAAAGAGCGATTAGCTTTGACTAATAACTCTATTGTTGAATCTAATGCAGCAGAGTCAGACGCTTTAGAATCAATTATAGGTTTTAAATCATCTACATTATTGCCAAAATTTTTATGTTCCATTCTTGGCTCATGAGCAGCCATCCAATTTTTATTACCTTTAAGTGTATTTATTTCACCATTATGCGCAATCACTCTAAAAGGCTGTGCTAAAGACCATGTAGGAAATGTATTAGTTGAATAACGCTGGTGATAAACTGCATATCTAGAAATAAAATTTTCATTTTGTATGTCTGGATAAAAATTGGAAAGCTGTTCTGCTAAAAACATACCTTTATAAACAATAGACTGACAAGATAGTGAGCAAATATAAAAATCTGAAATATTTTGATTTCTAATTTCTTTTTCTATTCTTTTTCTAATTATGTAAAGTTTATTATCAAATTGCTTTTCATCTTCTAGTTCTTCATTACAAATTAGTATTTGTTCTATTTCAGGTCTTGTTGCTTTTGCTTTATCACCAATAATCGATGAATTAATTGGAACGTGTCTCCAACCATATATTTTCAAACCTTCTTTAATTATTTCAGATTCAACAATTGTACGAGCATTTTCTTGAGCAGCAAAATCTGTACGTGGTAAAAAAATCATGCCAACCCCGAAAGGTAAATCGTTAGGAGTGTGACCTGTTCTTTCTATTTGTTGAGTAAAAAAATTCTTTGGTATTGATAACTGTATTCCTGCACCATCACCTGTTTTACCATCAGCATCAACTGCTCCCCGGTGATACAAAACTCTTAAAGCTTGAACTCCTAATTCGACTATTTCTCTTGTCTCCGATCCATCTAAAGATGCTATTAATCCAACACCACATGATGAATGTTCATCTTTCTCATTATAAATGTGATTTTCTTCTAAGAATTTTTTATCCTTTTTGTACTTCTCAATAAAGTGATTAGGCATTTACTGCTTTCTTATTAATATTATTTTGATCGGAAAATTTGTTTTCTAAATATTCATTAATATTCTTTGCTGCATCACGACCATCTTTGATTCCCCAAACAACTAAACTTGCACCTCGAACTATATCTCCAGCAGCGAATACTCCATCAATTGATGTCATCATATTTTTATAATTAATTTTTAATGTACCCCATCTTGTAACTGTCAGGTTGTTATGATCAAAAAGCTTTGGTAAATCTTCAGGTTCAAAACCCAAAGCTTCTATAGCTAAATCAACATCTAGGTCTTTTTCTGTACCTTCTTTTGACTCTGGCTTCCTTCTACCTGATTCATCAGGTTCACCAAGTTGCATCAAAACAGTTCTGACATTTTTCAATGATCCGTTTCCCGAATATTCAGTTGGTAAAGTCAACCATTGAAAATCGACGCCCTCTTCTATTGCATTTTGAACTTCTCTTTGCGAACCAGGCATGTTTGTCTTATCACGTCTGTAAAGACACTTAACAGATTTTGCTCCTTGTCTTACAGCTGTTCTAACACAATCCATGGCGGTATCACCGCCACCAATGACAACTACATTTTTTCCATTTGCGTTTAATCTTCCATTTGTAAAATCTTCAACTTTATCTTTTAAACCAGTCTTGTTACTTGCTATTAGAAAATCTAAAGCTGGTACAACATTATTAAAATTAGATGTATTTAGATTAATTTCTCTAAATTTGTAAACCCCGGTTGCTATAAGAACTGCATCATGCTTAATTTTAATTTCATCAAACGTAATATCTTTGCCAATATCGCAGTTTAATTCAAACTTAATTCCACTTTCTTTAAGTCGATTTGTTCTTCTTATAACAATATCTTTTTCTAGTTTAAAATTTGGAATACCATAGATTAAAAGTCCACCTGGTCTGTCGTAGCGATCATAGATTGTAACTTGAAATCCTTTTTTACGAATTTCTTCTGCAGCAGCTAATCCAGCAGGGCCAGAACCAATAATTCCAACACTTTGATTTCTTTCTTCAACTGGTTCTATATTTTTAACCCAACCTTCTTCCCAAGCTTTATCCGTAATATATTTCTCTATCGATCCTATAGTAACAGTACCGTGGCCAGATTGTTCAATTACGCAGTTACCTTCACACAAACGATCTTGGGGACAAATACGACCACAAATTTCAGGCATGTTATTTGTAGAGCTGGAAATTTCAAATGCCTCCTGCATTCTATCCTCAGCAGTAAGCTTTAACCAATCTGGAATATTATTGTGCAACGGACAATGAACTTGGCAGAAAGGAACACCGCATTGAGAACATCGGGAAGCTTGTTCTTCGGCCTTTTGCGAGGCATATTTAGCGTAAATTTCATCAAATGATTTAACTCTCTCTTTAGCAGATATTTTACTAGGATTTTCCTTATTTATTTTTGTAAATTTTAGCATTTAGTTATCATTTGTTTACTATTTTATCTAGATCGAACCAAATACACATTCAAGATGAAAAAGAAAAGAATAATTTTGTAATAATAGTACCATTTATGTACTAAAACTAAGAAAACCTTTAATTTACAACAATATTTTTAAGTATTTGTAGAGTGTCCTGTGGATTAATTTCAAGATTTTGAAACGATTTATCGACATTTACGACAAGATTATCTTTTTCAAATAATGTTAACTGTTCTGAAGTAAGAGGAGAAATTGGTGTTTTTTCAGCAATGTTTATCATAGGTTTCATTAATGCCATAGGAACAGGAACTAAAACTCGAGTTTTGTTTAAAAAATTAGAAATATGATTAAAAAATTCTTTGTAAGAATAAATCCTAGGACCAGCAAGTTCGTAAATATTTTTCCGTTTGATCTTAGAATTAATTATTTCATCAACAGCTAGAGATACATCATCAATAAATACTGGTTGGAATTTTGTTGAACCATCACCAAAAAGTGGGACAAAAAATGAAGCTTTAAATATTGGCAAAAGTCTTTTCATGAAAATATCGCCTCCACCTATTATAACTCCTGGCCTAATAATATTTACATTATCTAGTTGTTTAAAAGCTTCCTTTTCAGATTTATGCACTGCAGCACTTCTTGTTGAATTTTTATCAATATCTACACCAAGACCAGAAAAAAGAATGAATTGTTTTAATTCCTTACTAGATTTTAAAATTCTAATAAGTTTCTGATTAAACTTAAATATTGTGTCATTAAAATTACCTTTTTTTTGATCATATGTAGTTTTTAAATTAATACATACATCTGTATTATTTAATACAGACTTAAGCCTTTTGTCTTCTAAAGAAGAGTAACGAAAAGGAATTACCTGCCCTGTTACACCTAAAAGGCGGATTTTAGCTTCTTGTACAGATCTTTGATAGGGAACAATAATTTTATAGTGATTTTTAGTAAGACGTCTTATTAAGTGTTTACCAACAAAACCTGCTCCACCAAAAATTACTATTGATTTCATGACCTTTAATTAAATAAGTGATATAGAGGAAAAATATAAATTATACAGGTAATAAAATCAAAATGAAAATAAATTTCTACAATGGAGATCTGCCAGAAAGTTTTAAAGCTGCTAATATTATTGCATTAGATAGTGAAACAATGGGCTTAAATCCAAAAAGGGACAAATTATGTTTGGTTCAAATATCTAATGGTGATGAAACGTGCCACTTAGTAAAAATAAATTTATTTTTTCAAAAGCCAGTCAATTTAATCAAGATTCTAAAAAATAACAAAATTCAAAAAATCTTTCATTATGCAAGATTTGATGTAGCCGTATTCAAATATAACTTTAAAATTGATATAAAAAATATTTACTGTACAAAGATTGCATCAAAATTAGTTAGAACTTACACTGATAAACATGGATACAAGGATCTATGTAGTGAATTATTAGGAAAATCGATTTCAAAAACTGAACAATCTTCTGACTGGGGTGGTGATTTAAGTAAGGAGCAACAAAGATATGCTGCTACTGACGTTTTATATCTGCATAAAATAAAAGATAAGCTTGATAAAATGTTATTAAGAGAAAACAGAGTCAAATTAGCTAATGCTTGTTTTGATTTCATTCAATATAGAACAGATTTAGATATAAATGGTTGGTCCGAACAAGATATATTTAAGCATTAATGAAAAATAATTACAAAATAATTAGTAGTGCAAAAAGAACGCTGAATAGAGAATTAAGCAGTATTAAAAATTTAAAATCTACTTTTAATATCAATTTTTGTAAGGCAGTAAATTTTATTTTTAACACCAAAGGTAAAATTGTTATTACTGGTGTTGGTAAAAGTGCTCATATTGGCAACAAAATATCAGCAACTCTTACATCAACTGGCACACCATCTTATTTTATTCACGCAACAGAAGCAAGTCATGGTGATTTAGGAAGTATTAAAAAAGAGGATTGTGTTGTTGCAATTTCAAATTCTGGAGAAACATCAGAATTAAACAATATTATTCAATTTACTAAAAGATTTAATATTAGGTTAATAAGTATAACCAGTAATTCAAAAAGTAGTCTTCATAAAAATTCCTCCGTAGGTATTTTATATAAAAAGCCAAAAGAAGCCTGTCCTTTAAACTTAGCACCTACCAGTTCTACCTCTATGGCAATGATCATTGGAGATTGTATTGCAATTGCTTTATTAGAATTAAGGGGCTTTAAAAGTAAAGAATTTAAAAACCTACATCCAGGAGGAAATCTTGGAAAAGATCTTAAAAACTTAAATGAAGTAATGCATATTAAAGATAAACTCCCTCTTGCAAAATTAGATGAAAAAATGTCTAAGGCTTTATTAACTATGACACAAAAAAGTTTTGGGTGTGTTGGGGTAGTTAATAAAAGCAAACAGATTGTTGGAATTATAACCGATGGTGATTTGAGAAGAAAATTGAATTCTAAATTATTTGAAAAAAAAGCATCTGAAATAATGACGAAAAACCCAACACTTGCAAATAAGAACATGTTAGTTGGTGAAGCAATAAATTTGATGAATACAAAAAAAATAACGAGTTTATTTATTTGTGATAAAAAAGTTCCATTAGGAATAGTTCATATTCATGATTTACTGAGATTGACGAGTTAAATTGAATTTCTTTTTACATATTAATAGAAATATAATTTTTTTGCTTGGTATTTCTGTAGCTTTAACCTTTATAGTGATAATATTCTCAAAACAAATTAGTATTAAAAATATTAATTTAAGTGTTATCCAAAATAATTTATCAAATATAGATATTTCTGAGCCGAAGTTTGCTATAAGTAATGACTCAAAAAAAATACATATAACAGCAAAAGAGGGTAATTTTTTAAATAACGATAAAATTTTATTAAATAAAAAAGTCAAGTTCAAATCAAATGACTTTAGTATTGAAACCGATAAAGTAGTTTTTGATAGAAATAAACAAACTGCTGAAAGTAGATCGAAATCTATATTCAAATCAAAAAATACTACTATCTCTTCAGATGGTTTTAATATTTATGATAATGGAAAAAAGATAATATTTTATGGGAATTCTTTAATAGTTTTAAAATGAGAATAATTTTTAAGATAGCAATAGTAATTCTATTTTCTTTTAATGCTATAGCAAGAGAAAACGGCGAAACAGAGATTACAACAGAAGATGGCATTGAAGTATTTCAAGATGAGAAATATTATTTATTAAAAAAAAACGTTAAGATTTCATCTGATAATTTTAACTTAAACGCAAAAGATGTAAAAATTTATTTTGATACAAGTCTTTATGACATTACTGAACTGAATGCAAAAGGAGATGTAAATTTTAATTCTTTGAAGTTTAGATTGAGCAGTAGAAGCCAGAAATTAAAATTTGAAGTTAAAATTGAAAAATTAAGAGTAGATGGAGAAAAATCACAATTAATTACTGAAGATATTGAGATGTATTCAGATGGTTTTATAGAAGTCAATAATCTAAATGGTGATTTTAAATTAGAAGGTCCAAATTCCATATTAAGCAATGATAGTATATTTATTAAATCTGAAAAAATTCATGGGAAATTTTCAAATAATGAAGATAAAAAAGAAATAATTCTATTAAATATTGTTGATGAGAGAGAGTCATACATAAAAAATAATAATACAGAAATGTACGCAAAGAAAATAAACTTTGACAATAAAACTTCAATTATAGAGCTAATAGATGATGTTATTATAATACGTAATAGTGAAAAAATATCAGGCGATTACGGAACTCTTGATACTAAAAATAATTCATATAAAATTAAATCAAATAACGATACTAAAGTTAAAGTAGTAATTCAAAATAATGAATAATAAATTTAAAGTTCTAGATAACGGACTATTAATAAATAAAATTTCTAAAACTTATGGAAATAAGAAGGTTGTAAGAGATATTAGTATATCAATTAATAGAAGAGAGATAGTTGGATTATTAGGGCCTAATGGAGCAGGAAAAACAACAACATTTTATATAATTGTTGGATTAGTAAAGCCAGATACTGGAAGTATTACGTTAGACAAATTAGATGTATCTAACCTTCCAATATACCTCAGAGGTAAGCTTGGTATAAGTTATCTTCCTCAAGAAGCCTCAATTTTTAGGGGTATGAGTGTGGAAGATAATTTATTGTCTATAATTGAAACAAAAGAAAAGGATAAAAATAAACAAAATATTATTTTACAGAACTTACTTAACGAATTTGATATTAATCATGTAAAAAAATCCAAATCTGTTGTACTTTCTGGAGGAGAAAGAAGAAGATTAGAAATTGCAAGAACTTTAGCTACAAATCCAAAATATCTATTATTAGATGAACCACTTACAGGTATTGATCCAGTATCAATAGAAGAAATTAAAACTATTATAAAAAAATTAAAAGAGAGAGATATTGGTATTTTAATAACTGATCATAATGTTAGAGAAACACTTAAAATAGTTGATAAGGTATATATCGTTAATGAAGGTGCAATATTTTATTCAGGTGATCCTTTGTCCGCAGTAAATGACGAGAAAATTAAGAAGTTTTATTTAGGTTCTAACTTCACACTATAAATGATAAGTTATTCAATATCTAAAGGTATAAATGGTTATGCAAATATACCTGGAGATAAATCAATATCTCACAGATCAATTATAATTCCATCAATTTCAAATGGTGTTTGTGAAATTAATAATATTCTCAAATCAGAGGATGTTTTGCACACTCTCAATGCTTTTAAAGCAATGGGTGTTAAAGTTGAGGAAAACAATAAAAAACTTATTATTTTTGGAAATGGTTTAAATTCCTTAAAAAAACCAAAAAATAAAATCTATCTTGGCAATTCAGGTACTAGTGCGAGATTGCTGACTGGCCTATTATCATCTCAAAAATTTGACACTATTTTAATAGGTGACAACTCTTTATCAAAGAGACCAATGAAGAGAATATCAGATCCGTTAAATAAAATGAATGCAAGAATTAAAACTTCAAATGGAAAATTACCATTAAAAATTGAAGGTTCAGAATTAAAATGTACTAAAATTAGTTTAAAAATACCATCAGCACAAATTAAATCAGGATTATTATTAGCAAGTTTAAATACAAAAGGTGAAACATCAATAAGTGAAAATAAAATTACAAGAGATCACACAGAAATCATGCTTGAAGCATTTGGAGCAAAAATAGAAGTTAGAAAAAATGAAGATAATAAATTAATTAAAATAATTGGTAAAAATGAATTAGTTTCTAAAAATATTGATGTACCAAATGATCTTTCCAGTAGTGCTTTTTTTATTGTTGCTGCATTAATTAACAATAACTCCAAATTAATTCTTAAAAATATTAACAATAATCCAACAAGAAATGGCTTTTTATTGGCTTTAGAGAAAATGGGAGCAAAAATTAAATTACTTAATAATAGAAAAAGTAATAATGAAAACATTTGTGATATTGAAGTATTATCAACCAATTTAAATGGTTGTGAACTAGGGCCTGAAATTGCAGATCTAATGATAGATGAATATCCCATTCTTGCTGTAGCTGCTTCATTTGCCAGCTCACCTAGTATATTTCGTGGTCTAAAGGAATTAAGAGTAAAAGAGAGTGATAGGCTAAAATTAATTATGTTAAACTTACAAAAGTGTGGGGTGGATTGTAAAACTGAAAACGACGATTTGTTTATTTATCCATCTAAAAAATATGAAGTTAATTCAAATATAATTCAGACAGATTTTGATCACAGAATTGCTATGGCTTTTTGTGTTATGGCCACAAGAATAGGTGCTTTAAAAATAAATGACTCTGATTCAATTAAAACTAGTTTCCCTAATTTTAAAAATGAATTTAATAAACTGGGCGGAAGAATTATTTGAAAAACTTAATTGTAACAGTGGACGGGCCTGCAGCTTCAGGCAAAGAAAAAATTTCAAAATATATTAGCAAAAAATGGAATTTAAAACATCTAGACTCAGGAATTCTATATAGGAGACTCGCATTAATTTTATTAAATGATAAAATAAAAATTAATAATTCTAATGAAATTAAAAAAAAATTAAGAGAAATTGGTAATATTTCATTTCGAAAAAGTAAAAAAATTAGAACTCAGAAAATTGGTAATTTTGCATCAATAATTGCAGTTAATAAATCAATAAGGGAATTTATAAATAATCTGCAGTACAATTTTGTCAAAAAAAATAAAAATTATCGAGGTTTTGTTATTGATGGAAGAGATATAGGGTCAGTCGTTTTTAAAAATGCTGATTTAAAACTATTTATTGTCGTAAATGCAGAAATAAGAGCAAAAAGGAGATATAAACAGTTGATTGATAGTGGTGAAAAGTCTATATACCCAAAAATTTTGAAGGATATAAAATTGAGAGATAAAAAAGACAAAAATAGAAAAAACTCACCTTTAGTAATCCCTAAAGATGCTTATCATATTAATAATGAAGGTAAATTTAAGAAAACGACTGATCAAATAAACAAGTTGTTAAAAAAACTTTAGTATGAGTCAAGAACTAAACACTAAAATATCTAATACCCAATACGACAGCTTAATTAATGATTATTCTAAAAACTCTTCAGCGAAAGAAAAAAGCATAACATCTGGTAAAATAGTTTCGATTGAGAATGATATTGTTACCATTGATGTTGGTTTAAAAAGTGAAGGCAGGATTCCTTTAAGCGAATTTAGTAGACCAGGTCAAAGTTCTGAAGTTCAGGTTGGAGATGAAATTGAAGTTTTTATTGAAAATGTTGATAATGCAAATGGTGAAACATTGTTATCGAGAGAAAAAGCTGTAAAGCAAAAGGCATGGCATAATTTACAAGAGAGTTTTAATGAAAATAAAATAGTAACAGGTATTCCATTTAATAGAGTTAAAGGTGGTTTGAGTGTAGATTTAGATGGAGTTGTTGCATTTCTTCCTGGTAGCCAAATTGAAACTAGACAAATTGTTAAAGACACAAAAGAATTATTAAATAAACCTCTTGAGCTTCTTATTTTGAAGATGGACAAATATAGAGGTAATATAGTTGTTTCAAGAAAAGCAATAACAGAGAATGAATTAAAAGAGCAAAGATCGGAACTTCTAAAAAATATAAAAGAAGGATCAATTATCGAGGGTAAGGTTAAGAATATTACTGATTATGGAGCTTTTATTGATCTTGGGGGTATAGATGGACTTGTCCACGTTACAGACATATCTTGGACTAAAATTAATTCTCCTTCAGAAATACTGGAACTCAATACAAATATAAAAGTTAAAGTTTTAAAGTTTGATGAAGAATTATCAAGATTAAGCCTTGGAATTAAACAATTAACTGATAATCCATGGGATAACGTAAAAGATAACATAAAAGCCAACGATAGAATTATTGGCAAAGTAATAAATATGAATGATAATAATGTATTTATTATTATAGATAATCAGTATGATGGAGTAATTTCGATAAATGAGCTTAGTTGGTTAAAGAAACCTCCACATCCTTCAAAAATACTCAATCAAAATCAAGATATTGAAGTGATGGTTATTGATATTGATGATGAAAAAAAGAGAATAAATTGTAGCTTAAAACAAATTAAAGAAAATCCTTGGATTAAACTTAAAGAAGATTTTAAAATTAATGATTCTTTTGAAACAGAAATCGTAAATATAGTTGATTTTGGTATTTTTGTTAAAGTTCTTGATGAAATTGATGGAATGGTCCACATTTCAGATTTGAGCTGGGATGAAAAAGAGTGTGATACGATACTGAAAAACTTTAAAAAAGGTGAAAAGGTAAAAGTGAAAATATTAGATATCAATGCTGAAAAGGAAAGGATCAGCTTAGGGATTAAACATCTAGAAAATGATCCAGTACAAGAGTTCATTGAGGCTAATCCATTAAATTCAAAAGTAACCGGTAAAATTATAAATGTTGATGAAAAAGGTTTAAAAATCGAACTAAGCAAAGAAAAGCAAGTCTTTGGCTTTATTAAAAAATCAAACTTATCTAGTGATAAAAGTGAGAACAAAATTGAGCGTTTTGCTTTAGAAGAAAATATAGACTCAATAATTTTATCTATAGACTCGAAGAGTAGGACATTAAATCTTTCAATCAAAGAGCTTGAAATTCGAGATGAAAAAGAGGCCTTATCTAAATATGGGTCTAGTGCATCTGGCGCTTCTTTAGGTGATATCCTTGGATCAGTCTTGAAAAAATAGGATTAATGTTAAAATCACAAATCCTAGAAAAATTACAAAAAAAACATGGCAACCTAAGTGATAATGACATTGAACAATTATTTAATATTTTTATCAAAAAAATAACAAAATCGCTGAGAAATGGACAAAATATTGAAATAAGAGGTTTTGGAACATTTACTAGAAAAGTTAATAAAGAAAAATTTGTAAGAAATCCAAAAACTAATCAAAAATTATTTAAAAATCAAAGTTACAAATTACATTTTAAAATTGGAAAAATATTACATCAAAAAATAAATAATTTACCTGTTACAAATACAGAAGATGCAGTCTAAAAAAATAATTGTTGCTTTGGATAGTAATAATTTCAGTGAAATAGAAAAACTAGTTAAATCCCTCAAGAAAGATGTTTACGCATTTAAAATTGGATATCAATTTTTTTTTAACTTTGGCTTAATTGGTTACAAAAAAATTTATTCTATTTGTCCTAAGATATTTTTAGATTTAAAATTACATGATATTCCTAATACAGTCAAAAATGGCCTTGAAGCTCTAAATAAAATTAAACCAATTCTTACTACAATTCACATTTCAGGTGGAGATGAGATGATGAAGTCTTCTGTAAAAGACAAAAAATTTACAAAAATTCTTGGAGTATCTATTCTGACTAGTATGGATTCAAAGCAAACAAATAAATTTTATAATCAAAAGAATATATCTTTTCTTGTAAAAAAATTTTCAAAATTTGCAAAAAAAAATGGTTTAGACGGTATTGTTTGTAGTCCAAAGGAAATTGCAGTTATAAGAAAAGCAACTGGAAAAAATTTTATAATTGTTACCCCAGGAATAAGGCTAAAAAGTAAAATTAAGAGTGATGATCAAAAAAGAATTGAGACTCCTGAAAAAGCGATAAAAATGGGTGCTAATTATTTAGTTATAGGCAGACCAATTACAAAATCAAAAAATCCTCTAAAAACATTAAAAGAAATTAATGATACATTATCATAAATGATTATTAAAATTTGTGGAATTCAAAATCAAGACACACTTAAATGTTGTGAAAATAATAGTATCGATTTTTTTGGAATGATTTTTTATCCTAAAAGTCCAAGAAATATAACAATTGAAAATGCAAATAAACTTAATAAAATTTCAGAAAAATTAAATATCAAGGGTATTGGAGTATTTGTAAATAAAGACATTAATGAATTGGAACAAATAATAAAATTTGTGAATCTAAAATACGTACAATTACATGGATCAGAGGATGAATTATACATTAAAAATTTAAAAAGATTAGGAGTCCAAATAATAAAATCAATTTCTATAAGTGAAGAAGATGACTTAAAAAAAATTAATAATTACCAAACAGCTGATTATTTTTTATTTGACTATAAGCCGAAAAAAAATGAATTACCTGGTGGTAATTCAAAGAGTTTTGATTGGAATATATTAAAAAATTTGAAAACTAATAAACCTTGGTTTTTGTCTGGGGGAATAAATATAAATAATATTCAACAGATTCTTGTTGATATAAATCCTTATGGAATAGATTTATCGTCTGGAGTGGAAAAAGAGCTTGGCATTAAAGATAATCGGATTATAAATAATTTTATCGAAAAATTAAATAATGCTTAAGAATACATTTAAAAGTTATCCAAATGAAAAAGGGTATTTTGGTCAATTTGGTGGAAGATATGTTTCTGAAACTTTAATGCCATTGATTCTTGAAGTAGAAAAAGAATATGAAAAAATCAAAAATGATAAAAATTTTATTAATGAGTTTAATCATTATTTAAAAACTTATGTTGGAAGACCTAGTCCTTTATTTTTTGCTGAAAGAATTACAAATGATCTTGGTGGTCCAAAAATTTACTTTAAAAGAGATGAACTTAATCATACTGGTGCACATAAAATTAATAATTGTATGGGACAAATCCTATTGGCTAAAAAAATGGGAAAGTCTAGAATTATAGCAGAAACGGGTGCAGGACAACATGGAGTAGCCACAGCAACTGTATGTGCTTTATTTGGTTTGCCTTGTATTGTCTATATGGGAGAGAAAGATATTGAGAGACAATCACCAAATGTATTTAGAATGAAATTACTTGGTGCAGAAATACGATCTGTTTCGACTGGTTCAAAATCCCTTAAAGATGCTATGAATGAAGCTCTGAGAGATTGGGTGACAAATGTTCAAGATACTTTTTATATTATAGGAACAGCTGCCGGACCACATCCATATCCAGAAATGGTTAGAGACTTTCAATCTGTTATAGGTAAAGAAGTCCGTGAACAACTAGAAGCTGTCGAAGGTAAATTACCAGATTTATTAATGGCTTGTATTGGTGGTGGTTCAAATGCCCTAGGACTTTTTCATGAATTTTTAGATGACTCAAATGTAGAAATGATTGCTGTTGAAGCAGCTGGTCATGGTATTACTACAAATAAGCATGCAGCAAGTTTAACTGGTGGAAAACCAGGTGTATTACATGGTAATAAAACATATTTATTACAGTCAAACACAGGACAGATTCAGGAAGCGCACTCCATTTCAGCAGGATTAGACTATCCAGGTATTGGTCCAGAGCACTCTTTTTTATTTGAAGAAAAAAGAGTTACTTATATGTCCGCCACAGATAAAGAGGCATTAGAAGCTTTTCAATATTGTTGTAAATTAGAAGGTATAATTCCTGCTTTAGAACCAGCTCATGCTTTGGCTGTGTTAAAAAAAATAGCAAAGAACTATGGTAAAGATAAAATTATTGTCATGAACATGTGCGGTAGAGGTGACAAAGATATTTTTACTATAGCCGATGAATTAAATATAAAAATTTAAATGACTAATTTAATTAGTCAGGCATTTAGAGATGATAAAAAAAAATTGGTAACATTTGTTACGGGTGGGGATCCTGATTTAGAAACTAGTTTAAAAATTATTAAGACAATAATTAATAGTGGAGCTGATATTATAGAAATTGGAATGCCTTTTTCTGACCCAATGGCTGATGGTCCAACAATTCAATTATCAAGTAATAGAGCTATAAGCAAAGATGTTAGTCTAGAAGATATCTTTTATTTAGCTTCTGAGGCAAAGAAAATAAAAAAAGATCTACCCATTATTCTAATGGGTTATTATAACCTGATTTTATATTTTGGTATTCAGAAGTTTGTCAAAAAATGCAAAGAAAATGGTGTAGATGGTTTGATCATTGTTGATTTACAACCTGAAGAAGATGAGGATTTAATTAAAGAACTAAATAAAAACCAAATAGATCTAATAAGATTAATTACTCCAACAACTGATGAGAACAGACTTAAACTAATTCTAAAAAACGCAAGTGGTTTTTTGTATTTTGTTAGTGTTATGGGTATAACAGGTCAAAAATCTGCCGATCTTAATGAACTTGAAAAATCAGTAAAATTTATCAAGAAGCACACAAATCTACCTGTTGTTCCCGGATTTGGAATTAAAAACTCAACTGATGTGAATAATATTTGTAAGATAGCTGATGGAGCCGTTGTAGGTTCAAGTATAATTAAATTTATTGAAGAAAATTTGAATGATAAACAAAAAATGTTATCAGAGATTGATAAATTCTCAAAAGATCTAAAGAATGGAACTAAAGTATGAATTGGTTAACAAATTTTGTTAAGCCTAAATTATCTTCACTTGTAAAGCGAAGAAGTGTCCCAGAAAAATTATGGAATAACTGTGTTTCATGTGGAAATATGATTCATCATAAAGATTTAAGAGAAAATTTATTTGTTTGTGTAAATTGTAATTATCATTTTAGGATGTCTGCAGAAGATAGAATAAAACTTTTTTTTGAAAAAGGGAATTATACTGAAATTAATCCTGATAAAATTTCAGATGATCCACTTAAATTTAAAGATAAAAAAAAATATAAAGACAGGTTAAAAGAATATAGAAAGAAAACAAAAAGAGATGATGCGTTTATACTTATTAAAGGTAAAATTAAAAATAAAGAAGTTATTACTGGAATAATGAATTTCGAGTTTATGGGAGGCTCTATGGGAAGAGCAGTAGGGGGAGCAATAGTTAAGGGTGCAAAAATTGCAATAGAAAAAAAATTACCTTATGTAATTGTAACCTCATCTGGTGGAGCAAGAATGCAAGAAGGAATTGTTAGCTTAATGCAAATGCCTAGAACAATTGCTGCTGTTGATTTGTTAAATGAAAATAAGATACCTTACATAGTAATTCTAACTGAGCCTACCACTGGTGGAGTAACAGCTTCTTTCGCAATGTTAGGTGATATAACAATAGCAGAACAAGGTGCCACAATAGGATTTGCTGGTAAAAGAGTTATTCAAGATACTATTAGAGAAGAGTTACCAATAGATTTTCAAAAAGCAGAATATCTAAAAGATCATGGCATGGTTGATATTGTTTCGCATAGAAAAGATCTTAAAGAAACATTATACAAAGTAATAGATCATATAAATTGATAAGTGAAATCTAAAACAGAAAAGTTATTAGATGAGCTTGTCAAACTTCATCCTAAATATATTGATCTTTCATTGGACAGATTAAAATTATTATTAAAAAAATTAGGTAATCCTCAAGATCATCTCCCAAAAACCATTCATATTGCAGGAACAAATGGTAAAGGCTCGGTACAAAGTTTTATCAGAAATATTTTATTTATGAATGGGTATAAATGTGATGCTTATATATCACCTCATTTATCTAGGTTTAATGAAAGAATAATTCTAAATAATAAGGAAGTAAGTACAAAGAAACTTTATGAAACTTTAAAATTTGTAAAAAAAATAAATAATAATAAACCAATAACTTTCTTTGAAATAACAACAGCTGCAGCTTTCATATTATTTAAACAATCTAGATCTGACTTTCTTATTTTAGAAACAGGATTAGGAGGTAGATTAGATGCAACTAACATAATACCAAAAAAGATTTGCAGTATTTTAACACCGATTAGTTTTGATCATGAGGAATTTCTAGGAAAAACGCTTAAGAAAATTGCTAATGAAAAATTAGGTATAGTGAAGAATTGCGAATTTGTTTTAGTTGGTAAACAAAAAAAAGAATTAAAAGATCACATTCGAAAAAAATTAAATAAGTTTGAAAATAAATATTTTTATGGAAAAGAATTTCGTGTCACAAAATCATCAAAAAAAAAGTTTGAGATAAAAATTGATAATAAAAAGTATTTGTATTCCCGCCCTTCATTAAACGGAAAACATCAGGAAGAAAATGCTTCAATATCTGTATATTTTGCAAAAATTATGAAAAATATTGGGTATAAATTAAATACAAAAGAAATTAATGCAGCTTTAAAAAAAACGGTTTGGCCAGGAAGATTAGAAATTATTAATTATAAAAATAAAAAAATAATTCTTGATGGATCACATAATATTGATGGAGCAGAAAAACTAAATGAATTTTTAAAAACTAAAAAAATAAAACCTGTAGTCTTGTTTGGAATGTTGAATAACAAGAAAGTAAGTTTATTTTTGAATAAAATAAAAAAAAGAGTATCTAAAGTTTTAGCTATAGAAATTCCAGATGAAAAAAATTCATTTAAAACTAAACAAATAAATGAAATTTGTGATGTTTATTCAATTAAATGTGAACAAATAAATGATATTAACGACGCTTTAAAATATTTTATATCTAACCGGCAAAAAATATATTTAATTACTGGTTCTTTATATTTGATAGGAAAAATTAGAAAAAAATTATTATAAATTGGATTGTATCCAGGTTTCTAATGCTGTTTTTGGAAGACTGCCAACCTTAGTATCAATCAACTCACCTTTTTTAAAAATCATTATTGTTGGTATACCTCTTATACCGTATTTCTGTGGTGTCATAGGGTTCTCATCAATATTCATTTTATATATTTTTACTTTGTCTTTGTTTTCTTCAGCAATTTCTTCCAAAATTGGATCAAGCACTTTACAAGGGCCACACCATTCAGCCCCAAAATCAACTACTACAGGTAATTCATTGGAGAATATGTCATTTTCAAAAGTTTGATCATTTGTTACTTTAGTAGACATAATAGTTATGTAAGAAATATTTATATTTTATCAAGCTAAATAAAATCTATTCTTGTAAAATTGATTTTTTATCCCCAATATGTCTAATTTTAGAAGGAATTATATACCCCTTGATTTGATTTTTTTTAATTAGTTTTGTCCAAATTTCATTCATAGGGAATATTTTTTTTCTATAATTAAATATATTTTTAGATACAATTTGGAGACCAGAATAATATAGTTTCTCATTTTTACTTTTCCAATTTGTAACCACATTTCTTTTTAAATTAAAGTCTCCATTTTCTTTTTTTAAACCTAAAAAGTTAATATCTTTAGAGAGCAACATTTTACAGTGTGAAACATTTTGATAATTGTTAAGAAAATATTTGATATGTGATTTATTTTTTTTAGTCCAAAAAATATCAGAATTAACAACACATATTTTTTTTCTTTTTGTATGATTAAAAATATTTTTTACTCCTCCACCTGTACCAAGTATTACTTTTTCATAAATAATCTGAATGGGATAATTTTTAAAATTTTTGTCCAAGTATTTTTCAATTTTATTATGTAAATAATGTGTATTTACAAAGATTTCATCACATCCAATATTAATAAAAAAATCAATAGTGTTCTTTAATAATATTTTATTTTTATATTTTAACAGAGGTTTTGGGGTACTGCGTGTCAAATTAAGCATTCTTGATCCAAAACCTGCAGATAAAATCATTAACGTAAAATTATTCATAATTTATAAATACTTTTCATATATTAATTTTAGTTCATGATTATTAATATTATTCAATGTTGCTATTGTTCTTGATTTAGTTATGTTTAAATAATCTAGGTATTGATTATCATTATTTATATTAAGTAATTTTATCCATCTACCAAGTAATCGGGTCTGTCTAGCTAAGCTTAAAACATAATATTGTTCACGAAAAGTATTGATATTTTCAATAATTGGAGATTTATCATAGAAATATTCAATTAATTTATCGTTATAATCTCTTACAAAATTAATTCTAGGGTTTTCTAATAATGATATTAAGTCCCATCCTATAAATCCCATAAAGGCACTTTGAAAATCAATAATTCCACATTGTAAATGTGATTTATAATTTTCTAAAAAAAATAAATTAATAAATTCAAAGTCTTTATGGGAAAAATTACTCATATTATAATTTTGAGAATAAAAAATATTTTCCCATAATTTATAAAATTTTGAGGTTGGAAAATTTAATATTTTCTTGCTTGCAATATAATATTTAACAAACTCTTTAAGTTCATTTTTTAAATCTTTAAAGGTATATTTTTTTAAATTTTTTAAATTTTTTAAATTTGTTTCACTTTGAATAATAATTATATTATCTACAGCTAGTTTTAAAAGTTTGTAAAGATTATCTTTATTATATATTTTATTAAATCTATCATTTCCAAAATCTTGCATATATATTTTATATTGTTGTTGATTAACTTCATATATCTTAGGAATTGATATATTAACTTTTAATAATATTTCGTAAACCTTAAGAAAATTTTTAAACTCTCGTTTATCTTTAGAAAAATCAATTATTATTTTGCTATTATTTTTTTCTGTTTTTCTGTAAATTGATTTTTTTGATAATCCATCCTCAATTTTTTCTAGATCATTATGATTAGAATTCATAAAACTATTGATTAAAACTAATATTAATTTTTCTTTCAGTTTCAGATATCATTTCTAAATTTATTAAATAATGTTTTTTATTTAATGGTAAACTAATTAACATTTCAGGCCATTCAATAAATGTAATATTATTATTTAGATTTTCAAAAAAATCTAATTCCTCTAATTCCTTTAAGTTTTGAATTCTATAAAGGTCATAATGATAAATTTGTAATGAATTTAAATCGTACGTTATTAAAATAGGAAATGTTGGGCTAGCAATTGAAGCTGGTTTGGGTAAATTATTTAATAAATAAAGATTATTAATTAATAATCTTACAAATGTTGTTTTGCCAGCCCCTAGTTCCCCTTGAAATAAGTAGATATCTCCAACAGATATATCTTTACATAAATTTGTTGCTAATTTTTCGATTTCACGAAGATCTAAAATTTGATTACTTAATTTGTGCAAACTTTGTTATGCAATTCCTTTTAAAGCTTCGACTAAATCAGTTTTTTCCCAAGTAAAATGTCCCTTGTCACTTGGCTCTCTACCAAAATGGCCGTAAGCAGAGGTTGGAACATAAATTGCATTTGTTAGTTTCAAATGTTCTCTTATTCCTCTTGGACTTAAATCAAATAAATCTTGTACAGATTTTTCAATCTTTTGTTCATCGACTTTATTTGTTCCATTAGTATTTACATATACTGATAAAGGTTTTGAGACTCCTATTGCATAAGATAACTGTATAGTACATTCATCTGCAAGATCAGCTGCAACAATATTTTTTGCTAAGTACCTAGCTGCATATGCTGCAGATCTATCAACTTTCGATGGATCCTTACCAGAGAATGCCCCTCCACCATGAGGTGCTGCGCCACCATATGTATCAACAATTATTTTTCTACCTGTCAGACCAGAGTCACCATCAGGACCTCCAATAACAAAGTTTCCTGTAGGATTAACATAGAACTCTTCATCTTTAAGACCTTCTAATAAATCATTAGGGATACACTCATATACATAAGGTTTAACAATTTCTTTTACCTCTGCAGGAGACAGACCTTCCTTATGTTGTGAAGAAATTACTAAAGATGTAACTTTAGTTGGTTTTCCATTTTCATAAAGCATTGTAACCTGGCTTTTAGAATCAGGTTCTAGACCAGATGCAGATCCATCTTTACGGGCTTGTGCCATTTTATATAAAATTTGATGAGAATAATGTATCGGTGCCGGCATTAATGATTCAGTATCTTTACAAGCAAAACCAAACATGATTCCTTGATCACCTGCGCCCTCATCTTTGTTGCTACCAGAATCAACACCCATAGCAATATCAGCTGATTGCTCATGAAGAAAACTTTCAACATCACAATTCTGCCAATGAAAGCCATCTTGTTCGTAACCAATATCTTTAATACAATCTCTAACTTGAGATATGATTTGATCTTTAGAAACTGATGGTCCTCTTACTTCTCCTGCTAGAACTACTTTATTAGTAGTTGTCAAAGTCTCACAAGCTACCCGTGTTTGTGGGTCACCAGATGATAGATAAGTATCAACAACCATATCTGAAATTCTATCACACACTTTATCTGGATGGCCTTCAGAAACTGATTCACTAGTAAATAAATAAGATCTATTCATATTAACTCCTAATATCTATAAGTATTATCTTTAAATGGACCCTGCTTACTAACACCAATATATTCTGCTTGTTTATCGGTTAATTCTGTAAGTTTTGCTCCAACCTTCTTTAAGTGTAATGATGCAACTTTTTCATCTAAATGTTTTGGTAAAACATAAACTTTATTTTCATAATTTTTAGAATTTTTCCAAAGTTCAAGTTGCGCTAAGACCTGATTAGTAAATGATGCGCTCATAACAAAACTTGGATGACCAGTAGCATTTCCTAGGTTAACAAGTCTTCCCTCTGATAGTAATAATATTTTCTTCCCATCTGGAAATTCTACTTCTCTAACTTGTGGTTTAATCTCATCAGACTTGTAATTTTGAAGAGCTTCTGTTTGTATTTCGTTATCAAAATGTCCAATATTACAAACGATAGCACGATCTCTCATTTGCCTCATATGATCTTGCGTAATAACATCAAGATTACCTGTGGCGGTAACAAATATATCGCCATATTTACAAGCATCATCCATTGTGACAACTTCGTAACCTTCCATTGCCGCTTGAAGTGCATTAATTGGATCTATTTCAGTCACACAAACACGTGCGCCTGCACCTCTTAAGCTAGCTGCTGAACCTTTACCAACATCTCCATACCCAGCTACAACGGCTATTTTACCAGCCATCATTACATCAGTACCTCTTCTTATTCCATCTACTAAACTTTCCTTACAACCGTATAAGTTGTCGAATTTAGACTTAGTAACTGAGTCATTAACATTTATTGCTGGCACTTTTAATGTTCCATTTTTTTCCATTTCTTTCAAACGGTGAACACCTGTGGTTGTTTCTTCTGATAAACCTAAAATTTCTTCCAACATTTTTGGATACTTTTCATGAATTATTTTTGTAGCGTCTCCACCATCATCTAAAATCATATTTGGCTTCCAACCATCTGGGCCTTCTAATGTTTTCTCAATACACCACCAAAATTCTTCCTCTGTCATTCCTTTCCAAGCAAATACTGGAATGCCTTTGGCAGCTATTGCTGCAGCAGCGTGATCTTGAGTGGAAAAAATATTACATGAGCTCCATCTAACAGTAGCACCTAAGAATACCAAAGTCTCAATCAAAACAGCAGTTTGTATTGTCATATGTAAACAACCTACAATTCTTGCCCCATCTAGGGGTTTAGAGTCACCATACTCTTCTCTTAATGCCATTAAACCAGGCATTTCGGTTTCAGCTATTGCAATTTCTTTATCGCCAAAATCAGCTAAACTTATGTCTTTAACCTTAAAATCTTCACTCATGATTGTATCCTTTTATGATTATTTTAACTTTTTAATGGTAATTTAATCAGAAAACAAGCACCTCTAAAGTCTAATTTGTCACTTTCTGTTAATTCAATTGAACCATTGAATGAATTGATTATCTCGTAGGATATAGATAGCCCAAGACCTGAGTGCTTGTCCCGATCATCTATTCTATCAGTGTAAAATCTATCAAAAATTTTATTTTTTTCTTTAAAATCTATACCTTTTCCTTGATCATAAATTTTGATTTCAACACAATTTTCATTTTTTTTATTTGATGTAATTAAAATATTTGAATTATTTTTGGCAATTGAAATACTATTATCTATTAAATTTAGTATTACCTGCAAAAATTTATCTTTGTTAAGAAGTACTAAATTTTTATTATTATCAGTTTGAAGTAAAATTTTAATATTTTTCTTATTAATTGATTTTTCACTAAAATTTTCTTTTAGAAATTTGTTTACATTAGTTAGTTCAAAATTTTCTATTTCAATTTCTGCAATAGTTTTTGAAAAATGAGAAATGTCGGAGATCAATCTATTCATTCTGTCTATATCTTTATTAAAATTATTCATTACTTTGGCTCTATTTTCATTAGTTATGTTTTTGCTAGTTAATAATTCAATCGAAGATTTTATTGCAGTAAGTGGATTTTTTAGTTCATGTGCAACATCAGAGCTAAATTTTTCTAATTGATTGATTTGTGATTTCAATTCATTTGACATAAGTTGTATTTGGTTTGATAAAATACCAATTTCATCAGATCTTAGAGGGTATATTAATTTTTTCTTATTTGTTTTATCTCTCTCAAGGACAGTAATTTTAGTTATTTGCCTTAATGGTGTAATCAAACCTCTCAAAAAAATAAATGATAACAAAATTGTAACTAAAATAAATAATAGAAAAAAATTAAAGAAATTCAAAGATTGTCTAGCTAGTTCATTATTATTTAATAATAATTTATACTTTATTAGAACAACTCCATAGACGTTATTATCTTGGATTATTGGAGATGTTAAGATTCTAGTTATATCATTATTCTCATCTTCGAAAGTTTTAACGAGTTTCTGCTTTTCTTTAATAGTGTCAATAATCAAAATAATTTCATGTACATTTTTGTCTAAATTTTTAGTAAATTTATTTTTAAGAATGTAATTATTAATATAATTAAAATTATTAATATAAATTTTTTCAAATAAGTTTGAGAAATCAGCTATATTTTCACGCGTTTCAGATAAATCTATTTCCTCAACATCTGTACTCAGAAATAAATTTGATGAATCTGCAATTTTAATCCAATTTTCATTATAAATAATAGTGTTAAAATCTTTATCACCAAAGTTTTGAAATATAAATTGTTCAGTTGTAAACTTTTCTAACTCAGGTTCTGACAATTCTATAGGATTAATATTATCTGCCAAGTCACAACTCTCCTTGTATGCTTCAATATCTTGAAGATATCTGCAACGATAATCATACTGAAAAATTGGCACTCTTAATATTGAAGTATTTTCTAAATATTTTGTTATATTTGATAAATTTAATCTTATTGATTGATCTCTATTATCTATGAATTTATTATTTTGAATTAAGTTTAAATTGAAATAAGATAAAAATACTAAACCTAAAAATACAATAATTAAGTTAATTATAATGAGTTGAAATGTTAGATTGTAACTTGATAAGGTAAATAATCTCTTAATCACGCCAAGAATATCCAGAGCCATATCTTGTTCTTATTTGATCAAAAGAATTATCATAAGATCTGAATTTTTTTCTTAATCTCTTTATATGGCTATCAATAGTCCTGTCATCAACATATATTGAATCACCATACATTGCGTCCATTAATTGATTTCTATCTTTTACTACCCCAGGATACTGAGCAAGAGATTTAATTAAATTAAACTCTGCAACCGTAAGTTCAATTTCTATACCTTTCCAAAAACATAATTGTTTATCTTCATCTAGTATCAAATCACCTTTTATAAAATTTGGTTTTTTAATATTATTATCTTTTTGTTCTTCATTTCTATTATTATGAATTCTTAGCACTGTTCTTATGCGCTCATTTAATAATTTTTGTGAAAAAGGTTTTTTTATATAATCTGAAGCTCCCATTCTTAATCCAATTATCTCATCTTGTTCATGATCTTTTGACGTTAAAAAGATAATCGGAAGATCTTTTAGATTTTCAATCTTGCTCGAACGTACTTTTGCAAGAAGTTCATTTCCATCCATTTTTGGCATCTTAATATCAAACAGTCCCAAATCATAAGATTTTCTTTCAAGAGCCTCTAATGCTTCAACTCCATTAATAAATGTATCTACTGTAAATCCCTCACTTTGCAGAGAAAGAGATACTGATGTGAGAATCGACTGCTCGTCATCAACTAATGCTATCTTCGGCATACTGCCTTTTATTAATAATTTATGGCAGATTTAAGTTCAAAGAAAAAATGACTCAGTTAACAAAATGTGACTTAAGTTGATAAGTAAATGTAAATATTTCAATAACTTGTTTGCCTCATAAAAATATGAATTAAGTAAGGGATTGACATGATAAAAAAAATATTTATGTTCTTATTTTGTTCTTATTGCGATATTGAGCAAATGTTGTATTGTCCTTTTTCGGCGGCACTACATATTGTGTTTTTCGACAATAATTTTTTAAAAATGGATAGAATTTAAATGGCAGACAATCTACAGGTATCAGCAAAAATCTCAGAAGAAAAAAGCGTAAATATTTTAACATTAAGTGTCGTGCGCCGTGACGGAGCTATCACTCCTTTCAAATCAGACAAAATTTCAAATGCTATAAAAAAAGCATTCTTGGCACAAACAAAAATTAGAAATGATAAAAATAAAGAAAAAGAACAACAAGATGGAATTCATAAAACTGTTGAAGCTTTAACACATAAAGTTGTTTCGGCTCTAACAAGAAGGATTGCTGACGGTGATATGATTCACATTGAGGATATACAAGATCAAGTTGAGTTAGCACTTATGAGGGATGAGCATCATAAAGTTGCTAGAGCGTATGTTTTGTATAGAGAACAAAGAGCTGCTTCAAGATATCATACTAAAAAACTAAAAGAACAAGTTGGAGAAAAAGCTTCTTCAATGATGGTAACTAAAAGAGATGGAAGTAAAGAGCCAATTTCACTTGATAAAATAACCAATAGAGTCTCTGTTCTATCTACTGGTCTGAATATTGATCCAATTGTCATTGTTCAAAAAGCTGTTCCCGGTTTATATGGTGATATTAGTTCCGTTGAAATTGATACTTATCTTGCTGAAACTGCTGCCGCTTTAACCGTTGAACATCCTGATTATTCTTATCTTGCAGCAAGAATAAAAGTTAACTCACTTCATAAAGAAACTCCAGGTTTCATAATAGCAACAAAAAATTTATACGATGATGGATTGTTAAGAGAAGAATATTATAAAAAGGTGATGGAGAATGCAGATTTAATAGAGTCAGTAATTGATTATGATAAAGATTATACTTTTGATTATTTTGCTCTCACAACACTAATAAGGGCATATTTATTAAAGTTTGATAATAAAACAATTGAAAGACCTCAAGACCTTTGGATGAGAGTAACTTTAACAGTTACCGGTAATGAGTTTAATTTAGATAAAATAAAAGAAACTTATAAAAGTTTATCAACTGGTATGTATACACATGCTACCCCAACATTGTTTAATAGTGGATTAAAAATGCAGCAATTATCTTCATGCTTTTTGATAGGTATGGAGGATGACTCCATAGAAGGTATTTTTAATACTATAAAAGATTGTGCTCTAATATCTAAAACAGCAGGTGGTATTGGAATGCACGCTCACAATATTAGAGGTAGTGGAAGTAGAATCAAATCAACAAATGGCAAATCTAATGGCCTTATTCCATTTTTGAAAATATTTAATGAGACTGCTAAATCAGTTGATCAAGGTGGTGGTAAAAGAAAAGGTTCGTTTGCAGTTTACTTAGAACCTTGGCACGCTGATATTGAGAAATTTCTAGAACTTAGAAAGAATACAGGTGCCGAAGAATTTAGAGCTAGAGATTTGTTTTACGCTTTATGGATACCAGATTTATTCATGAAGAGAGTAGAAAATGATGAAGAGTGGACACTTATGAGTGAACATGAATGTCCAGGCCTTTCAGATGTTTATGGTGACGAGTTTGAAAAACTTTACACAAAGTATGAAAATGAAATGAAGCATTTAGAAAAAATTAAAGCAAGAGATTTAATGTCTAAAATCATAGAAGCACAAATAGAAACAGGACAACCTTATATGCTTTATAAAGACTCTATTAATATTAAGTCTAATCAAAAAAATATTGGTGTCATTAAATCTTCTAACCTGTGTGCAGAGATAGTTGAATATTCAGATAAGAATGAAACATCTGTATGTAACTTAGCTTCTATAGCTCTGCCAAAATTTGTAAAAAAATCAGATAAAAAATTAATATATGATTATGATGGTCTTTATGAAACTGCAAAATTAGCTACAAAAAACTTGGATGAAGTAATTGATATTAATTTCTATCCAACTGATAAAACGGAAAGATCTAATAATAAACATAGGCCTATAGGTTTAGGAATACAGGGGCTTGCAGATGTCTACTTTAAATTGGGAATTGCTTATGAATCAGAAGAAGCCAAAGAAATAAATAAATTAATTTTTGAGACAATTTATTTTGGAGCTTTGGAAGCTTCATGTGAGTTAGCAAAAGAAAAAGGGGCTTACGAAACATTTAAAAACTCACCAATTTCGGAAGGTAGATTCCAATTTGATCTGTGGAATGTTAATCCTTCTTCAAAATGGGATTGGGATTCACTCAGAGCTAAAATTAAAGAGCACGGTGTAAGAAACTCTTTAACCACAGCTTGTATGCCAACTGCGTCAACAGGTATTATATTAGGTAATACTGAAACGTTCCAAATACAAACCTCTAATATATATAAAAGACAAACACTCTCAGGAGAGTTTCTACTTGTAAATAGATATTTAGTGAATGAACTTTCTCAAAGAGGATTATGGAATAAAGAAATGAGAGATAAAATAATTTTAGAAAATGGATCGGTAGAAAATATAAATGAAATTCCAGCTGAACTGAAAGAAATTTATAAAACAGTTTGGGAAGTATCACAAAAAACTGTAATTGATATGTCAGCAGATAGAGCGCCATTTATTGATCAAACCCAATCAATGAATCTTTGGCTTTCAACGCCTACATTTGGAAAAGTTAATTCAATGCATATGTATGCTTGGAAAAAAGGTCTTAAAACAGGAATGTATTATCTCAGAAGTAGATCAGCAGTTGATGCTGTAAAAGTTACAGTTTCATCAGAAAAAGCAGCAAAAGATGCTTATATAAATACTGCTATTAAACAACACAATGAACCAGAAGATTGCGAAACTTGCAGTGCTTAAAGAAGGAGTAAAGAATGATATCAAAAGGGGTTAAATCAATATTTCCAATAAAAAACCAAGAAATTTGGGATAGGTACAAACAACATATTCAAGCCTTTTGGACAACCGAAGAAGTATCATTGCAAGATGATTTAAGAGATCTTGAAACTTTAAATGATGGTGAAAAGCATTTTATTAAACATGTACTTGCATATTTTGCAAACTCTGAGGCAATGATTAATGAAAACTTAGCAAGTAGATTTTACAAAGAAATACTAATACCTGAAGCAAGATGTTTTATCTCAATGCAAATGTTAAACGAATCCATTCATGCAGAAATGTACGGTCTTCAAATTGAGGCTTATGTAAAAGATGCAAAAGAAAAAGATATGCTTTTTGATGCAATACAAAACGTACCGTGTATTAACCATAAAGCACAATGGGTATCAAAATGGCTTAATGGTAGTCAAAATTTATTAACAAGACTAATAGGATTTGGATTAGTTGAAGGTTTGTTTTTTGCGGGGTCGTTTTGTGCAATATACTATTTTAGAAAAAGAGGTTTACTACCCGGTTTAGCCTTATCAAATGATTGGATTGCAAGAGACGAAGGAATGCACTTTAGCTTCTCATCATTAATGTTTAGAACTTTGAGAGATAAGTTTAATAATAAAACATTAACTGATGCAGATATTAGTGATTTATCTCTAATTCCTTCAGACGTTCCTCAATCACAATTTGAGGAGATTGTTAGAGAAGCAGTAGCTTTTGAAAAAGAATTCGTAAAAGATGCACTCCCAGTAGATTTGATTGGTATGAATGCTGATTTAATGTGTCAGTATATCGAAGCTGTTGCAGACAGGATTGCTGATCTATTTGAATTTGACAGAGTCTTTAAGACAGAGAATCCTTTTGATTTTATGAGAGCTTTAGATGTTCAAAATGTTACAAACTTTTTCGAAAAAAGAGTGTCTGAGTATCAAAGACCTACAGATAGAGCTTTAAGTTTTGATGAAGCATTTTGATGGAAGCAGAGATATATTCTAAAACTAATTGTGGTTACTGTGATAGAGCTAAACTACGGTTAGCTAAATATAATCCAAAGATTTATATGCTTGATACAGATTATACGAGAGAAGATTTTTTTGAAAAATTTCCAAACGCTAAAACTTTTCCTCAAATAATTTTAAATGGTGAAAAAATTGGAGGGTATCATGAACTTGAAAAATGGTTTGAAATGAATACCTTTGATGAAGAATTCTAAATAACCTTTTTTTTTCCTTTTCTTGTGTAAGTTTTTTTATTTCTAACAATTCTTTGTTTATATTTAGGTAGTTTTAAATCTTGAGCAAATGGATTTCTTTTCTTAATTTTTTTTTTAGTTTCCATAAAATATATTCTAATGTGCCTGTCCCCAATGATCACCAGCACCAAAATCAACAGTAAGTGGAACTGCAAAATCTTTATATTGTAAATGTACAGACTCCATAATCGTTTTTACATTACTTACTAAATTGTCATATTTTTTACTTTCAACTTCAAAAATTAGTTCATCATGTACTTGTAAAAGCATTTCAGCCTCAATATTTTTAAGTTTTATTTCCTTATGAATTTCAATCATTGCTAACTTAATAATGTCTGCTGCACTACCCTGAATTGGTGCATTTATAGCTTGTCTTTCTGCAAAACCTCTAACAGCAAAATTCTTATCGGTAATTCCCTTAATATTAATTTTTCTTTTAAAAATTGTTTCAACGTATTGATTTGTTTTTGCGAAATCAATTTGATGCTCCATATATTTTTTAATTTTTGGATATTTAATAAAATACTCATTTATGTAATCTTTTGCTTCTGTATTGGATATATCAAGTTGTTTAGCTAAACCATATGGACTAATTCCATATAGAATACCAAAATTAATTGCTTTTGCTTTTCTTCTATAATCGTTGTTTATTTGACTATCGTTTAGATTAAATATTTCTTTAGCAGTTGATGCATGAATATCTTCATTGTTTTTAAAAGCTTTAATAAAGTTTTTATCACTAGAAATTTCTGCAGCTAATCTAAGCTCTATTTGAGAATAATCAAAACTGACTAATTTTTTTCCTTTTCCACTAACAAAAGCTGTTCTTATTTTTTTTCCATTTTCTGTTCTAATTGGGATATTTTGAAGATTTGGATCTGTAGAACTTAATCGACCAGTTAAAGTATTAGCTAAACCAAATGATGTATGAACTCTACTTTTACCATCTGTTAATCTAAACAAAGCATCTGTATAGGTTGATTTAAGTTTTGTTAATTCCCTCCAATCAAGAACAAGTTGTGCAATTTCAAAGCCATCTAAGGCTAAATTATTTAAAGTTGAAGAATCAGTTGAATAAGTTCCTGATTTTGTTTTTTTACCGCCAGGTATTTTAAGATTAACAAAAAGTATCTCTCCTAATTGTTTAGGTGAGCCAATATTGAACTCTTCTTTTGAAAGTTTATAAATGTTCTTTTCAAGTTTTTTACTTTCATTTTCAAATTCATTACTTAGACTTGTTAAAAACTTTTTATTTACCTCTATGCCATTAGCTTCAATTGAAGATAATACCTCTACAAGAGGCAAGTCGATGTTTTGATAAACAAAATTAGCCTTTTCTTTTATTAAACGAGGATAAAGATTTTGAAAAAGCCTGAATGTTAAAAGAGAATCTTCAGCAGCATAATTAATTGCGTTATCGATAGTTACTTTATCAAAAGTAATTTCATTTTTACCCGTACCAACAACTTCTTTATATTTAATTGTTGTATGGTTTAAATGATTAAATGATAGATCATCTAAATTGTGCTTATAAATCCCGTTATCAATTGAGTAGGAAATTAACATTGTATCTGCAATTGAATTGAACATCACTCCATACTTATTTAAAATTCTAATATCATATTTTATGTTTTGACCAATTTTCAAGATTGATTCATTTTTACAAATTTTATTTATATGATTAATTACATAATTTTCCTCTAACTGGTCATCAATTTTTTTTGACCCATCTGAAGTAGTATGGTTTATAGGAATATAGTAAGAAATGTTTTCACTATAACATATTGATATACCAACTAATTTAGCTTTTTCTATATTGAGTGAGTTGGTTTCAGTATCAATAGCGCATATACCTTTTTTTTCAATTTCACTTAAAATCTTTTCAAAATTTTTCTTTGAATTAATTAATTGATACTTTGGCTTTATTTCTTTTTTACGAATAATGTTATCATTATTGCTAGATATAAAAGAATTGGATTTTAATCTTTCAGATATTGATCTAAAACCTTGCTCTTTAAGAAACTCAAAGATATTATTAATTTCATTTTTTAATTCATTATACGTTTTTATTTTGTTAATACCTTCAGGTATTTTTACATCATTTTTGAGTCTCACAAGTTCTAAACTTAATCTAATATCATTTTCTGATTCTTTTAAAATGTTTCTTCTTTTTTCTTGCTTAATTTTATCAAGATTTTTAATTAAACCATCGATGTCATTAAATTCATTTATTAACTGAGACGCTGTTTTGGGGCCTATACCAGGAGCACCTGGAATGTTATCTACCTTGTCTCCTGTTAGAGCTTGAATAAAAATAACTTTATCTGGGTGTACTCCAAATTTTTCTTCTACATCTTTAGTTTCTATTTTTTTATTTTTCATTGGATCAAGCATTGTCACATTATCACTAACAAGCTGCATTAAATCTTTATCTGATGAAACTACGATAGTTTCAATTTTATCTTTTTCAGCTAAGCTTACATAAGTAGCAATTAAATCATCTGCTTCATAACCTTCTATTTCTAATTGAGGAATATTGAAGCTTTTTACACATTCTCTAATTAGTGGAAATTGTGGAATAAGATCATCTGGTGCTTCACCTCTGTTAGCTTTATATTCAGGATATATTTTATTTCTAAAATTTTCTCTAGCAGCATCAAAAATTACTATCATTTTATCATCACTATAGTCCTCTATGAGTTTAACGAGCATATTTGTGAATCCAAAAACTGCATTAATTGGAGTTCCATCAGCACGATTCATGGGAGGTAATCCATAATAAGCCCTAAATATGTAAGCAGAGCCATCAACTAATACTAATCTACTCTTTTTATTCATTATAAATTTAAATATATAAGATTTATATTAAATGTCAGATTATAAATATTCAATTGAAGCAAAAAATGTAAATAAAACTTTCATAAAAAAAACTCAGGAAGTTAAAGCTCTTATTGATTTTAGTATCACAATAAAAAAGGGTACGATTCATGGTTTATTAGGGCCAAATGGTGCAGGAAAATCGACTTTCATAAATATTCTTGGCGGTTTAGTAAAAAAAAATTCAGGTGAAATAAATATTTGTGGGATAAATATAGATAAAAACATAAAATTAAGTAAATTTAAAATTGGTATAGTTCCTCAGGAACTTAATATCGATCCTTTCTTCTCTCCAGCAGAATTATTAGAACTTCAAGCAGGTTTATATGGAGTTCCAAAAAAGAAAAGGAAGACTGAAGAAATTTTAGAAAACTTAAAGTTAACTGATCAAAGAAATGCATATGCTAGAACTCTGTCAGGAGGTATGAGAAGGAGATTGTTAATTGGTAAAGCATTAGTGCACGACCCAGAAATTATTATTTTAGATGAACCAACTGCAGGTGTAGATATTGATATAAGAACATCAGTTTGGAATTATATAAAAAGAATAAGTGGACAAGGGAAGACTGTATGCTTAACTACACATTATCTTGAAGAAGCAGAAAACCTTTGTGACAATATTACTATAATTAATCATGGTAAGAAAATCATTGAAGGATCAAAAAATGATCTTTTAAATATTATATCAACTAAATCTGTTACATTTGTTTTAAATAAAAATATAGATATTCCTAAAGATTTAAAAGATTTCAACGCGTTTATAGATAATGGAGTATTGAAACTGAGTTATGATAAAAACAAAACAAATATAAAAAAAATAATTGATATTTTAAATAGAGAAAAAATTGATTTTAAAGAAATTAATACATCTGAGGGTGATTTAGAAGATGTCTTCTTAAAAGTTGTAAATAAAAATGATTCAATTATCTGAAAAATTTTTTAGTATTTTATTTTTACTTATTCCTTTGTTCCTTATTACTGGTCCAGCATTACCTGATATTGTAATTTCTTTAGGTCTAATTTATGGAGTTATTTATTTTTTTTATCTAAAAGAATATTCAAAATTAGTTAAAATTAACTTTTTTAGAATATCAATTCTTTTTTGGTTGAGTCTTATATTTATAAGTTTTTTTTCTTATAACAAAACAAATTCATTTCAAGATGGTATTATTTTTGTTAGGTTTTTATTTATACCTATTTTATGTTATTTTATTTTTTTTAAAAAAAGAGAAATTTTTAAACAAATTTTATTTGTTATTACTCTAATTGTTATATTTGTTTGTGTAGACTCATTTTATCAATTCTTAAATTACACCCCAGAAAATGGCTTTGGAAGAGATTTATTAGGTTTTAAATCAAATTGGTATGGCAGACTAACAGGACCATTTGGGGATGAATTAATACCTGGTTCCTATATATCAAAATTTGGTTTATTAGGATTTGCATTTATTATTTCTATTAAGAAATTTGAAAATAAAATATTTTTTCATTCAATATATTTAGCTTCAATACTTTTCATTAGTTTTATTTCTGGTGAAAGAATGGCATTTGCAACATTTGGGTTAGGTTTAATATTTTTATTCTTATTTCTAAATGGGTTTAGAAAATCTATTTTTTTATCAATAATTATTGGTTTTTTTTTTATATTTTTAGCTGTTTATTTACATCCTTCTTACAATGATTTTAAAATTGTTGAATCAACACAATATCATCAAGGTCAAAAAATAGAGAAATTTTTTAACTGTATTAATGAAAAAGAACAAATTTGTTCAAAAATTGTAGATATTCAGCCGAGTATTTATGAAATAATAAAAAATTTTAGAACATCAGCATATGGTGAAATATATGCGTTATCATTTAAAATGTTCTTGGATAATCCAATTACAGGTATCGGAATAAATAATTTTAAATTTTTGTGTAATAATAATAATATCTATCAAAACATGATGGTGCATTACGAATGCGCATCACATCCTCACAATATCTATATTCAATGGCTTGCAGAAGGTGGTTTGCTTGTTTTTATGATATTCATTATATACTTAGTTTTTTTAATATTTTTTTTAAAAAATAATACCGGTGAAAAAAAATATAAAATAATCTCAATCGCAGTAATTATAATTATGTTTTGGCCAATAATGTCTACAGGAAGTTTAATAAAAAATTGGTTTGGAATTATTATATTTTTTATTGTTGGATTGTGTATGTGTCTAAGTAAATTTAGAAATAATAATTAAAACTAGAATTAAGAAAATTTTTTTTTAATTTTATTGCAATGAATAAACCTAAAACAAAAGTAAATAACACTGCTAGAGTCGTTCCATTACCCTGTCCAAATAAAGAACCAATATATATGAAAAGAAAAATAACCGAAGATGATAATACCTTAAAATGAAGTCCTAAGATTGAACCAATAAATGTAAAAATAATTATAAATAATGTGTTTCCTAATCCCATGCCAAAATTTGAACCTACATAAGCCATATAAAAGGAGGAGTATAGCATTGATATATTAGTTGAAACAGAATTGTCAAAAAATCTTACTTTTATAAGATAATAAAAAGAATTTAAACCATCAACCCAAGTAATTTTTTTTCCTTCGGCTTTAGATCTAAAAAAATATGATACACCTAATTCATAAATGGAAAAATTATTCCTGACTATTTGAGAAGCTAAATCAATCTCTATTCCAAAATCGTTAACACTTAAACTAATTTTTTCAATTACACTTCTGTGAAGAATTTTTAAACCACAATGGACATCACTTAATGACTGTGAAAAAAAAATATTAAATATTAGCGAATTTATTTTAACTAAAAGGTTATTAAAAAAATAATTATTTCTTTGCAATTTTCCTGAAAGATAACGACTTCCAAAAATACATTTAATGTCTTTATTTTTTTTTATTATTTCAAACATTTCTTTTGCATCTTTAATATCTAGCTCTAAATCAGCATCCTGAAGTAAAATGTATTCACCTTGAGAAATTTTTATTCCTTCTTGAACTGCTTTTCCTTTACCAGAATTTTTATCTAATCTAATGAGTTTAAATTGAAATTTATAATTATTTTTTTTTTTTAATTCATTTAATAATTTTGATGAACCATCAGTCGATCCATCATCAACAAATATAATTTCAATATTTTCTTTATTAAAATATAATTTTATTTGATCAAATAGTTTTTTAAGAAAGGTAATCTCATTAAAAATAGGTATTACTATTGATAAGACCCTACTATTCTCTTGGGGCATGTTTATTCAGTATTCTTTGTAATGTACGTCTATGCATTCTCAGTCTTCTCGCTGTTTCAGATACATTTCTATTACACTGTATAAACACTCTTTGAATATGTTCCCACCTAATTCTATCAGCAGTCATAGGATTTTCAGGAGGAGGAGGTAATAACTCTTTTGAATTTGTAAGTGCGTCATAAATTTGATCTATTTCTGCTGGTTTAGGGAGATAATCTATAGCTCCGGATTTTATTGCTGCTACTGCTGTTGCTATGTTACCATAACCAGTTAGTAATAAAGATTTTGTTTGAGGGCTTATTTTCTGAAGTTCTTTAATTAATTCTAACCCAGAACCATCCTCTAATCGCATATCAACTACAGCGTAATCAAAGTTTTTTTCGGTTACTTTTAATAGTGAATCTTTAAAACCTGGTGAAGAAACTACTTCAAAACCTTTTTTTTCCATAGATCTGGTAAGCCTTTCTCTAAAAGGCATATCATCGTCTACAATCAGTAAAGACATATTCATATATTTAAGATAGAGTTATCAAATACAATTTCAACATTAGCATTATCATCTTTTGAATTATAGAATTTAATATTACCACCCATATTTTCTATCAAATTTTTAGCAATAAATATTCCTAGTCCCATTCCTTGATTATTTTTTGAAATATATGGCTCACCTAATTTATCAATTATGTCTTTTGAAAATCCATCGCCATCATCAATAATTATAATTTTTACATATAAATTATTATAATTTATTTCAGCTGTTACATAAGTCCTAGAATATAATATCGCGTTTTGTATGATGTTGCCTAGCGCGTACATGATTTCATCTTTAAAAATGATTTCTGGCTCATTATCAATTGGGTGTTGTTTAATAATTAGTTTTTTATTTTTGTTAAATTTTTCAAAATTTATTTTTATAAGATCAGTTATTTTAACTTTTTCAAGAAATTTATCTTTAAGTTTCAAGGGATTTGTAGAAAATCTTTGTAATATCTCTCTACATCTTTCAGCTTGAGATTTTAATAACATAATATCTTTGGCTATATTTTTATTATTAATAAGTATTTTTTCCTTCAACAAATCATTTATAATTAAAAATATAGTGTTTAAAGGAGTGCCAAGTTCGTGAGCTGCAGCAGCACTAAGAGACCCTACTTCAGTTATTTTTTTTTGATTTAAAATTTGTAATTTTGAAACAGAAAGTGCATTAGATATTTTTCTAGATGAGCTAGCAAAAAGATAGGCATATATCGCAATAAAAATTACAGTTATTATTAATGATGCTACTAGGCCAAAACTATAAATTTCTGGTAGATAAAATTCTGTTCCTAGATCAAGAGGTATAAAATAAAAGTTTAAAATAATAATAATACCAATTGAAATAGTTGATAAAACTACTGTCATAAAAGCTGGTAAATATGATGCTGAAGTTATTACTGGAGCTAAAATTAATATTGAAAAGGGATTAATAATACCACCAGTTAAAAAAAGGAGAAATCCCAATTGTAAGGTGTCAAAAAGCAAAAAAGAAAATGCTTTAATATTGCTTATAGATTTATTTTTTCTTTCTTCAAAATAAGAATAAAAATTTAGAGCGACTGAGAGAAAAATTATTACTAAAGTTTCAAAGAATGGAATTTGAATATTTATAAAATAATAAACAAAGCAAATTGCCAATATTTGTCCAAAAATAGCAATCCATCTTATTTTGATCAGATTTCCAAGGAGTATGGTATTCATTAAAAACTAAATATCTAGATTTGCGACTTTTAATGAATTTTCAGCTATAAATCTTTTTCTTGCATCTGTCTCGCCACCCATAAGATCTTCAAAAGCTTTGTTTGCAGTATCGACTTCATTAATTTTTACAGCTAATAATACTCTTTCATTATGGTCTAATGTTGTTTCCCATAATTGATCTGGGTTCATTTCACCCAAACCTTTATATCTATTTATTTGTAGACCAGACTTTCCAAAATCTAAAATTTTATCAATTAAATCTAAAGGTCCAAATATTTTAAATTCTTCATTTTTATGGTTAAGTATTCCACAACCAGTTTCTTTTAGACGATAAAAATTCTCCATTAATTGATCTTTGATTTCATTTAAAGCTTTTGCTTCCGGTGAAACAATAAAATTTTCATCTATGGTATATTTTTCAGTAAAACCTCTAATATTTCTTTCAAATAAAAAGGAATTATTTTTGTGAATTACTATCCAGTTTTTTTCAGAAATATTAGAAATTAAATTTAATCTTTGCTGAAGGTATTTTGCTATTTCATGACCAATTTTTTTATCTTTAAGATTTCTTATATCTAAAGCTCTAACAATTGCTGCATGTTCAATTATGTCACTATTATCTACTCTTCTTAATAATGGTATTACTAGATTTTTAGTTTTTTTTGAGAGATAAATTATTTGTTTTAGTTCTTCACCTGCAATCTGAGAAAGTTGGGTATTCTCAAAAAAAGTATTTTTTAATCCTTCTTCTATCAAATAATCTTCCAAATCATTATCATCTTTTTTGTATACAGTTGAGTTGCCTTTTTTAAGTCTATAAAGAGGTGGTTGAGCAATAAATAATCTTCCAAAATCTATAATAGGTTTCATGTGTCTGTAAAAAAAAGTTAATAATAGTGTCCTTATATGACTTCCATCTACATCTGCATCTGTCATAATAATTATTTTGTGATATCGCATTTTAGAATAATCAAATTTACCTTCTATTTTATTTTGATTATCATCATCTGTCGGATTACCTACTCCTGCACCAATAGCTGTAATTAGAGCTCCTATTTCATTACTTGTTAAAACTTGTTTGTCATTAGCTCTTTCTACATTTAAGATTTTTCCTCTCAAGGGAAGTATCGCTTGATTTTTTCTATCTCTTCCTTGTTTAGCAGATCCTCCAGCTGAATCTCCTTCAACTATAAACAATTCTGATAATTCAGGGTTTTTCTCTTGGCAATCTGCCAACTTACCAGGAAGAGATGTATTTTCTAAACCTGTTTTTCTTCTTGTAAGTTCTCTTGCTTTTCTTGCAGCTTCTCTAGCGTTCGAAGCTTCAATTATTTTATCAATTACTTTTTTAATTTCTGAAGGATTTTCTTCAATCCATTGTTCTAATTTATTCAAACTTGTTGACTCAATAACTGGACGAACCTCAGAAGACACAAGTTTATCTTTTGTTTGACTTGAAAATTTAGGATCTGGTAGTTTAACTGATATTATACATGTTAATCCTTCTCTAGCATCTTCACCAGTGATATTATTAGAATTTTTTGTATTTTTATTTATGTAATTTACAATAGACCTTGTAAGTGCTCCTCTAAATCCAGCTAGATGAGTTCCTCCATCTCTTTGTATAATATTATTGGTAAAACATATTGTATTTTCATGATAGCTATCAGTCCATTGTAATGAGCATTCAACTGAAATATTATTTTTTTGAGCATAGAAAAAAATTGGCTCAGAATTAATAAGGTTTTTACCCTCATTTAAATATTTTACATATTCCTTAATACCTCCATCATACTTAAAATGAATATTTTTTTCTTCAGATAGCCTCTTATCAGTAAAATAAATGCTAATACCTGTATTCAAGAATGCAAGCTCTCTTAATCTTTTTTCTATTGATTTAAAATTAAAATTTATATCTTTAAAAATTTTACTAGTAGGAAGAAATGTGATTTTAGTTCCTGTATAAAATTTGTTGTTAATTGTATTTGAGTTTCCAATTATATTTAATTCTTTAGTAACTATACCATTCTCAAATTCAATATTATAAATTTTACCATCTCTGTTAATTTCTAAAATTAAATTCTCAGATAACGCGTTAACAACTGAAACGCCCACTCCATGTAATCCTCCAGATACTTTGTAACTATTTTGATCAAATTTACCACCTGCATGTAATTCTGTCATTATAAGCTGTGCTGCAGGTATTTTTTCTGTTTTGTGAAGATCAACAGGTATTCCCCTACCATTATCAATAATAGTAGCAGTGCCATCTGCATTTAATATTACTTCAATTTTATCACAAAAACCAGCTAAAGCTTCATCAATAGAATTGTCTAGCACTTCATAAATCATTTGATGGAGACCTGATCCATCATCAGTATCTCCAATGTACATTCCTGGTCTTTTTCTTACAGCCTCTAAACCTTTGAGAACTTTAATAGAATCAGAAGAATATTCAGTATTCATAAATCTGTTATATTATAAAATTGTGCGTTTGTTGATACAAAAGAAAATAAATTTTTATCAGTTCCAGTTAAGAAAAATTGTATCTCAAATCTGTTAATCATATCTAATAATATTTCGCGATTATATGAATCTAAATGAGAACCAATCTCGTCTAATAATAAAATTGGATTAATTTTTTTGTAATTTACCAGATAATTACATTGAGCTAAAAGTATCATAAGAACAATTGTCTTTTGTTGCCCTGTAGATAACAAAGAAGCATCAAAATCATTGTTTATTATTGCTAAAATGTCTGATTTGTGTGGACCAATTTTGGCACCTCCAAATTGCTTATCATGACTACGTGAGTTGAATAAATACGACAAATATTCTTCAAAAGATAGATCTGCATTAAAAAATTCGTCTTTAATTTGCAGTGTAAGATTAAATTGAAAATTATGATCCTTTTTTAAAATTTTTAAATTATTATTTATAAAGTTTATTTGAGAATGTCTTAATTGATATATTTCTAATCCAAGCAAAGATATATCTTTTTCAATTTGATTTAACCAATCATTATCAATGATATTTTTTTGCAGTATTTTTATTCTTTCAAGTAAAAATTTTTTATATTTGTTGATCAAACTGTTGTAGTTGTTTTTACTAGAAAAAATAAGTCTATCAATAAAATTTCTTCGATAAGATGGTGAAGCTTGAAATAGCCTTTCCATCTCTGGTACAAATATCAGAAATGATATATATTGATTTAAAATATCAATTGAATCTTTTGATGAATCATTATTTACTCTAATAATTTTTTTTAATTTATCATTTTTATTTTCTGTTAATATTTCAATATCAAAAAAATTATTATTTATTTCCAAATTATTTTTTATTAAAAAATTATGTTCTTTTTTTTTTATTAAATTAGAAATGCTTGAGTTTCTTAATCCTCTACCTTTACTATTCAATGATATGCCTTCTAGGATATTTGTTTTGCCACAACCATTTTCACCAAATAAAATATTTATTTTTTTTTCAAATAATATTTCGTAGTTAGTAAAATTTCTAAAATTGTTAAAATGAATTTTATTTATTTTTACCAAATTTTATACTCTCATTGGCATTAAAACATAAACTAAGTTAGCATTTGAGTTTTCTTGAGCTGTTATTGGTGAAATATTATCTTTTAAATTTATAGATATTTCATTATCTTCTAAGTTATTAACTATATCCATTATATATTTTGAGTTAAATCCTATTTCAATTTCATCTCCAATATAATTAATTTTTAAATCCTCAGATGCAGTGCTACTTTCACTATTTATAGTATTCAGGTTCAAAATATTTTCAAGTAATTTGAATTTAATTACAGGTGACTTTTCATTAGAGATTGTGCTTACTCTATCAACTGCCGATAGCAGTTTTTCTCTACTTATTTTTAAAAGATTTGTGTTATTTTTAGGAATTACTCTTTTGTAATCAGGAAAACTGCCGTCTATTAATTTAGAAATAAATATTATATCATCTATAAAAAAAATTATCTTATTTGTACTTACAGATATTTCAATATCTTGATCAATTTCAGACAATAATTTAGATAATTCGTAAATTGTTTTCTTGGGGATTATCACTCCAGAGATTTGATCAACATTGTCATCAATATAATGGCTTGATTTAGCTAGTCGATGTCCATCAGTGCCTACTAAAGTAACAATCCTTTTATTATCTTCATTATTAATACTAAAATACAATCCATTTAAAAAATATCTTGTCTCTTCATTAGATATGGCAAACTTAGTTTTATCTATTAATTTAAACAAAATTCTTGAGTTTAATTTTATATTTATACCACTATTTTCTTGTTCTATAATTGGGTAGTCTGCCTTGGGTAATGATGCTAGAGAAAATCTTGATCCATCTGCTCTTAAGGTAAGTAGCTTACCATTATTAGATATTATTTCTATTAATGAGTTATCATCAATTTTTCTTACAATGTCGTATAATATTTGAGAATTGATAGTAGTTGCACCATCTTCTGTGACAGTACAATTGATTTTTTCAATTATTGAAATATCCATATCTGTTGAAGATAAAATTAATTGATTATTTTTTGCCTCAATTAAGATATTTGCTAAAATTGGAAGAGAATTTTTCTTATCAACTATTCCTTGAAGATGTGAAAGAGATTTAAATAAAATTGAACGAGGTATTTTAAATTTCATACTTAAACATATGACAAATAGAATTAAGAATCTATAAGTCTTTTTAGTAATTCCAAATCTTCATTAAAATTTACATCAGATAGTTTAAGTTCCTCAATTTTTTTAACAGCATGCATAACTGTTGTATGATCCCTACCACCAAATTTTCGTCCAATTTCAGGCAAAGATCTTGATGTTATTGATTTAGCTAAATACATTGCTATTTGTCGAGGTCTTGCAACAGATCTGGATCTTCTTGGTGAATGCATATCAGTTATTCTAATATTAAAATGTTCAGCAACTTTCTTTTGAATTTCTTCAATAGTAATTTTTTTATTTGAAGATTTTAATAAATCTTGAAGGACAAGTTGCGCGGTTTCAACGGTGATTGACGTTCCGACAAGTGTAGCGTGTGCTACTAATCTATTCAAAGCACCTTCCATTTCTCTAACATTTGATATAATTCTATGTGAAAGAAACTCTAGAACTTTTGGTGGAATTTCAACACCTTTTTTATGGGCTTTTTCGATCAAAATACCTAGCCTTAATTCATAGGTTGTTGGGTGAATATCTGCAACTAAGCCACACCCAAGTCTTGATTTTAATCTTTCTTGTACTCCATCAAGATCAGTTGGTGTTTTGTCAGCAGAGATAACAATTTGTTTATTTTGTTCAATTAGAGCATTAAAAGTGTGAAAAAATTCTTCTTGGGTATTATCTTTACCACTTATAAATTGAACATCATCAATCATAAGAACATCTATTGATCTAAATTGTTCTTTAAATGCTGAAGTATCTTTATATCTTAAAGCTCTCACAAATTGATACATAAATTTTTCTGCTGAAAGATAAATTACTTTTCTTTCAGGTTGTTGCTGTTTTATCTTCCATCCTATAGCATGCATAAGATGTGTTTTTCCTAAACCAACACCGCCACATAAAAAAAGAGGGTTGAAAGTAATTTTATTTGCTTCTGATACCCTTTGAGAAGCTGCAAAAGCTAGTTCATTAGGTTTTCCTACAACAAAATTTTCAAATGTAAATCTTGGGTCTAGCGGTGCTCCAAATTCATTAGGATATGTTGAAGATTGATTGGATCTGAGATCCATAGTAGATTTCCAATGATTATCATTACTTTTGATAGTTCTTGTAGTGCCTGGAACTATTCTTCCACCTGAGGGCTTTACTACAAATTTAATTGTATCAACTTTTTCAATATAATTTTTTGCTTCTGATTTTATTTTATCAGAATAATTATTTACTATCCAATCTCTTAAAAATTTTGTTGGAACTGAAAAGGTAATTGTATTTTCCTCCAAAGAGACAAAATTTAAATGCTTCAACCAATTATTGAAGGCAGAATCGCCAGCATTTTTTTTAAGATTTTTTTTAAAGGATAACCACTTACTTTCATCGAATATAGCAGATGTATTATCCATTTTCCCCCAACACGACGATTTTATAACTTAATAAGTTTTACGCAAAAAATCTAAAGTCGTAAAATTTAATCACCAAATTATTTACTTAATCAACACCCTTTAAGTATTTTTAGCAAGAAGAAAAGTGAAAAAAATAAAAAAAAATTTATTTTTTTGAAATTTGTTTTGATAAAGAGGATAACTTTCTGGATATGTATTCTCTTTTAAATACACCTCTTTTTGAAGCTCTAGCCATTATTGAATTGACATTACTGAAGGATTTTTGAATTTCATCCTCATTTTTAGCTTCAACTGAAGATTTAAATTTATTTAGAGCAGTTCTAAACTTAGATAAGTATTGAGAATTAACAGTATTTCTAGTTTTATTCTGTCTAGATCTTTTTTTTGCAGAAGCATGGTTTGCCATATGGATGCTATAAATTCAAAATAAATTAAGTCAATTAATATTTATTCAAGAATTACTTATTATTTTGAAGTTTAGGACAGTAAAATGTAGATCTTCCATACTGAACAATCTTTTTAACCTCGTCATCCCCTATTTTTTTTCCTTCTTTATTATAAACTTTAAAATTAGACTGAAAATTTCCTAATGTTCCGTCAGTAGACCTATAATCTCTTATACTCGAACCACCATATTTAATTGCTTTCATTAAAATTTTTCTAGTAGACTTAATTAGTTTCATAATGAGACTAATTTCTAAATCTTTACCTAAAGTAAGTGGTGAAATTTTAGAATCAAATAGAATTTCGGATGCATAGATATTACCTATACCAGCAATTATTTTTTGATTGAGTAAAATCTGCTTTATTGGAACCTCAGATTTAGATATTTTATTAAATATAATTTGTGCAGTAAGATCTGGACTCAGTGCATCTATACCCAAACTCAATATATACTTTTGTTTTTGTAGATCTTTTGTTTGTACTATATCTATAAAACCAAATTTTCTTGGATCATGATAAACAAGTATCCTTTTATTTAAAAAAAAGAGTACAAAATGATCATGTTTTATTCTTTTGTAGCTTTTATCAGTAGTTTTCAATCTTCCTGACATTCCTAGATGTATTACTAGAGAATAATTTGTATCTAAATCTATGATAATGAACTTTGCTATGCGTCTTAGGTTGGATATCTTGGAGTTACGTAGTATATTATTTATATAATTAGGAATTTTAAAACGAAGTTTTGATGTATGAATTTTGACATTAGATATTTTTTGATTCAATATTACACTAAGTCCTTTAACTGTAGTTTCAACTTCAGGTAATTCTGGCATAATGAAAAAAGATTATAATTTTGGTTATACAAAAGTAAATTCAAAACAAAAGACTAAACTTGTTCAGAATGTATTTTCAAGCGTAGCCCCAAACTACGATATAATGAATGATTTAATGAGTTTGGGTATGCATCGATTATGGAAAAAAAGATTTGTAGAGACTGTGGATCTAAAAGAAAATGAAATTATCTTAGATGTCGGTTCTGGTTCTGGTGATATCGCTAGTGAAATTTTAAAAGAAAATTTACCAACCAATCTTTATCTTTTAGATCTAAATGAAGAAATGTTATTGCAAGGAAGAAAAAGATTAAAAAAAGAAAAAAATATAAAATATTTTATTGGTAATGCTGAAAAGTTAAATTTTGAAAATAATTTTTTTGATAAATATACTATTTCTTTCTGCTTAAGAAATGTTACAGAGTATTTATTATCTATAAAAGAAGCTTACAGAGTTCTTAAACCTGGAGGTAAATATTGTTGCTTAGAATTTAGTACTCCTAAATCATCTTTAATATCAAGTTCATATAAAATTTACAAATCAATGATTTTACCTCTGCTTGGAGAAATAGTTGCTAAAGATAAGAATGCTTATAACTATTTGAGTGAAAGTATTGATTTGTTTCCTTCACAGGAAGAGCTTAGCAAAAATCTACGAGATTGTGGATTTAGTAAAGTTGAGACTATTAATCTATTTAATGGAATTGTAGCAATACATACTGGTTATAAACTTTAATGAATAATATTTTATTTATAATAACTGGTTCCATTGCTGCTTCCAGATGTAAAGAAATTATTACTTTACTTCACAACAAGGAAGTTAAAATTAGCTGTATACTAACTAAAGAGGCTAAAAAATATATAAAAATATCAGATATCAAAAAATTGCTAAAAAATAGAATATTTACAGATGAAGATGAAAAAAAAAATAAGATGCTTCATATAAATTTATCAAGAAATAATGATATGATAATTGTATGTCCAGCTACAGCTAATTCAATTGCTAAGTTTGCTAATGGATATGGAGATAATTTATCTTCTAATACCTTGCTTGCTTCTAATAAAAAAATTTTGTTTGTCCCAGCTATGAATAGTTTTATGTGGTATAATAAAATTAATCAAAAAAATGTGAGATTATTAAAAGATAGTGGTCATGAGTTTATTGGCCCTAAAGTTGGAAATCTAAAATGTGGAGAATTTGGTTTAGGCAGAATTGATAACTCAAAAAATATAGTAAATAGAATTTTAAACAGACTAGATAATGTTAATTTTTTAAAAAATAAAAAATGCCTAGTAACTGCAGGACCCACAATTGAAATGATTGATCCAGTTAGGTTTATTTCGAATCAATCCTCTGGAAAACAAGGGTATGAAATTGCTTCACAACTAGTTTTACATGGTGCAAAAGTGACCTTGATATCTGGACCAACAAATTTAGACCCTCCACCAAATTTAAAATTTGTTAAAATTAAATCTGCGGATGAAATGTATCAAAAAATTAGAAAAATTTCTAAAATTGATATAGGAATTTTTACTGCTGCAGTATCTGATTTCAAAAATAAAAATATAAATAAATCCAAGATTAAAAAAAATGAAAAATTAAATATTAGACTTTATAAGAATATTGATATTTTAGAAAAAATTGGAAAAAGCAAAACTCAAAGGCCTAAATTTTTAGTTGGTTTTGCAGCAGAAACAGGGAGCATTGTTAATGCCAAAAAAAAATTAGTTGATAAAAAATGTGATATGATGGTTTACAATAAAATCGATAGTAAAAATAAAGTATTTGGTTCAGATTATAATCGGATATCAATAATTACAAAAAACCAAATAAAAAAATTTAAGAAAATGACAAAGGTAAATTGTGCAAAGCAAATTATAAAACAAATTTATAATTCTATATAGAATTATGAATAATTACTCTGAAGAAGAATATAAAATTTTCAGCAGATTATTTATTTTAAAAGAATTTTCTGAAGAAAACCTAAAAAAATTATCAAATATAAAAATTGGTATCGTGGGTATGGGGGGTATAGGATGTCCTTTAAGTCAATATTTAGTCAACTCTGGAATAAAAGAATTGTTAATAGTAGATGGAGACATTGTTGAAAAAAGTAATCTTAATAGACAAATTTTGTTCAATTTAAATGATATTGGAAGAAAAAAGGTTGATGTAGCAAAAAATAAATTACAATTAATCAATACTGAATGTAAAATTCATTCTATTGATGAAAATATTAGTTCTTTAAATTTAAATTCTTTAAATGGATGTTCTATAATTGTTGATGCAACTGATGATTGGGTAAGTTCTAAATTATTAAATGAGTATTGTCTTAAAAATTCAATCAATTTTTTATATTCCTCTGCATTAAGACACGATTTACAAATAATTCTTTTCAATAATTCAAATAAAAATAATCATCTATGTTTAAATTGTATCTTTCCTAACAAAGATGATGTTAATCTTCCAAGATGTGATGTAGTAGGTATTTCTGGTATTTCTGCAGGGTTAGCAGGTTTGATTGCTGCTCAAAAAATAATTAACTTCTATTTAAATTTAAAGGATGAAACTAATATAATGACAATTTCTGATGGAAAAAAATTAAGCATTGATAATATTCTTATTAAAAGTAAACATGATTGTTATTTAAAATCAGTTTAAGTTAATTGAAAAATACATAAAAAAAGTTTAATTAAAATTATGAAACAAAATTCATTTACCTACGAGCAATTAATTGATTGTGCAAAAGGTGTTCTTTTTGGAAAAGGGAATGCACAACTTCCAATGCCTCCTATGTTAATGTTTGACAGAATTACCTCAATAAATGAGAATGGAGGGGTATTCGCTAAAGGTGAGATTATTGCGGAATTAGATATTAAAGAAGACTTATGGTTTTTTGAATGTCATTTCAAAGATGATCCAGTAATGCCAGGTTGTTTAGGTTTGGATGCTATGTGGCAATTACTCGGTTTTTATTTAGGATGGCTTGGTCAACCAGGAAGGGGGAGAGCTTTAGGAGTTGGTGAAGTTAAGTTTACTGGTCAAGTATTACAAAAAGTCAAAAAAGTAACTTATCATATATCTCTTAAAAGACTTATACTAAGAAAATTGATTTTAGGAGTTGGAGATGGGGTTTTAAAAGCTGATGGTGAAACAATTTATGAAGCTAAAGATATGAAAGTTGGTTTATTTTCGCCTGAGAAATAAGTAATGAATAGAGTAGTAGTAACAGGTTTAGGTATAGTATCATGTATTGGTAATAATCAATCGGATGTTATAGACAGTCTTAGAAATTTGAAATCTGGTATAACAAATGCAGAAGAGTATGAAGAGTTTTCTTTTAGAAGTCTTGTACACGGTAAACCAAATATAGATATTAGTAACGAAATTGATAGAAGATTACTAAGGTTTATGGGTGATGGAGCTGCCTACAACTATATTGCGATGAAAGATGCTATAGAAGACTCAGGGCTGGAGGATAGTGATATTTCAAATGAAATGACTGGTATAATTGTTGGTTCAGGTGGTCCATCTACACAAAATTTATTTAAGTCTTCTGAAATTGGGAAGAGTTCAGGTTCAAAAAAAATTGGACCATTTATGGTGCCAAGAGCAATGTCTAGTACAAATTCTGCAACTCTTGCAACTCCTTTTAAAATTAAAGGAGTTAACTATTCAATTACTTCAGCATGTTCTACAAGTTCACATTGTATTGGTAATGCGTACGAACTAATTCAGATGGGAAAACAAAACATTGTTTTTGCTGGAGGAGGTGAAGAGCTCCATTGGACTTTATCAATTTTATTTGATGCAATGGGTGCTTTGTCTTCAAAATATAATTCTACTCCAAATAAATCTTCAAGAGCATATGATGCAAATAGAGATGGATTTGTAATTGCTGGAGGGGGTGGAACTTTAGTACTTGAAGAATTAGAACATGCAAAAGCTAGAGGTGCTAAAATATATGGTGAAATAACAGGATATGGAGCAACCTCAGATGGATTCGATATGGTACAGCCTTCTGGAGAGGGAGCAGAAAGATGTATGAAGCAAGCATTAAAAAATATTGATGGTAAAATTGATTATATAAATACACATGGAACAAGCACTCCAATAGGAGATATAAAAGAATTGGAAGCAATCAAAAATGTTTTTGGTTCAAATATTCCAAAAATGAGCTCAACAAAATCTTTGACTGGTCATTCTTTAGGGGCAACTGGTGTGCATGAAGCAATTTATAGTTTATTGATGATGAAAAATAATTTTATTAGTGGTTCTGCTAATATTGAAAATCTCGATGATAATGCCATAGATTGTAATATTCTTTTAAAAACGGAAAATGACGTTGAAATTGAGCATGTTATGTCGAATAGTTTTGGTTTTGGTGGTACAAATGCAACATTAGTATTTTCAAAATATTATGCTTAAAAATAAAAAAGGTTTAGTATTTGGTATTGCAAATAATCATTCAATAGCATGGGGAATAGCAAAACAACTAGCTGAAAATGGTGCTGAAATAGCCATTGGTTATCAAAATGAAATATTATTGAAGAGAGTAAAACCGCTTTCTGAAGAAATTAATTCAAAAATATTAATAGAATGTGATTTTAATAATCATGACTCAATAAACAAATCTGTAGAAATTATAAAAAAAGAATGGGGCACAATTGATTTTATAATTCATGCTGTTGCTTTTGCAGATAAGTCAGAGTTAAATGGTAGATATGTTGATACTACGAAGGATAATTTTATTAATTGTTTGGAAATATCATGTTTTTCTTTAACTAGTCTCGCAAGAAATTTTGAACCTATAATGAATGATGGAGGAAGTATTCTCACACTTACTTTTTATGGGTCAAATAAAGTAATACCAAATTACAATTTAATGGGAATTGCAAAAGCTGCTTTAGAAACAAGTATAAAATACTTAAGTGTGGATTTAGGCACAAAAAATATTCGTGTTAATGCAATCTCAGCAGGACCTATGAGAACAATTGCTGGTGCAGCCATAAATAATGCTAGGGAGGTGTTTAAATTTACAGAAGAACATTCAGCATTGAAACGAAATGCAAAACTAGATGAAATTGGTAAATCTGCTTTATACTTTGTTAGTGATTTATCTTCTGCAGTTACTGGTGAAGTGCATTATGTTGACTGTGGTTACAATATTATTGGAATGCCCAATAAGTTCTAAAATTTTCCCAATAAATCTAAAGGATTATCAACAAAAATACTATCAACACCTATGGAGAAAATATCATTAGCACTAGATAAATTTATATTTTTATCTGAATAAACAGTTATTGCCATATTGGATTCTTTAATTTTTTTTATAATATCAACAGTAACAAGATCTATATTTAATCCACAAATTTTTAAATCATGATTAATTGATATACTAATCAAATCATCAATATTATATTCTTTAAAATCATCTAATAAAAAACTACGTGTAGATTGAGGGTAAAGTTTTGAAATTTCTAAAATAGAAATCATATCAAATGAGGAGAAAAAAATATCTATTTGATTAATATTTTTTATAATTTTATATATTTGATAAACATTTTCTTTTTCAAATTTTTTATTGGGTTTTAATTCGATATTTAAATTACCATTATAATTAGTACACAAACTAAGAATATCTTCTAACTTTGGAACAAAAATATTTGTATTTTCTTTATAAAAAAATTTTCCCGCATCAAGTTTTTTTATGTTTTCATAATCATAATCAATTGCAAGCCCACTTCCATTAGTAGTTCTATCAAGAGTATCATCATGTAATAAAATTGGGATTCTGTCTTTAGAAATCTTAACATCTATTTCTACAAAACTTAAACCTAAATCGAATGCCTTTAAGATAGATTCTAAAGTGTTTTCTGGACACAGATCTTTTACACCTCTGTGCCCAATTAATTTAGGTAATTTAAGCGTTTTCTTCTGCGTCAACTGCTTTCATAGAAAGTTTTATTTTTCCTCTTGAGTCGATATCCAATACTTTTACTTTTACGATATCTCCTTCACTAATAACATCTTCAACTTTCTCTACTCTTTCATTTTTTAATTGACTAATATGAACAAGACCATCTGTAGATCCCATGAAATTAACAAAAGCACCAAAGTCCATTATCTTTATAACTTTACCATCATAAATTTTCCCAATCTCTGGCTCTTCGACAATACCTTTGATCCATTCTAATGCATCATTTCCAGATTTTTGATCTACAGCTGCAATACTCACTAAACCTTCATCATTAATTTCAATTTTAGCTCCAGTTGTTTCAGATATTTCTCTAATAACTGCTCCTCCTTTACCAATAACTTCTCTAATTTTATCTTTGTTTATTTGTAGATTGGTTATTGTTGGCGCGTATTGAGAAATCGATTGATTAGGTTTATCAATTGCTTTAGCCATTTCACCAAGTATATGAAAGCGTCCATCTTTAGCTTGCGCTAATGCTTCTTCCATAATTTCAGCTGTGATACTAGTTATTTTAATATCCATTTGTAATGAAGTTATTCCTTCAGAAGTTCCTGCAACTTTAAAATCCATATCACCAAGATGATCTTCATCACCAAGTATGTCTGATAATATCACATATTTATCATTCTCTTTAATTAAGCCCATCGCGATACCTGCTACTGGTCTTTCTAAAGGCACTCCTGCATCCATTAAAGACATTGAGGAACCACAAACAGTTGCCATAGAGCTAGATCCATTAGATTCTGTAATTTCAGAAACAACTCTATAAGTGTAAGGAAACTTTTCTTTTGAGGGTAACATTGGATGAATAGCTCTCCAGGCTAATTTTCCATGTCCTATTTCTCTTCTACTGGTAGAACCTATTCTTCCAACTTCTCCAACAGAGTAAGGTGGAAAATTGTAATGAAGCATAAAATTCTCTGTATATTCACCATCAATTGCATCTATTCTTTGCTCGTCTTGTCCAGTTCCCAAAGTTGAAACTACAAGAGCTTGTGTTTCTCCTCTGGTAAATAATGCAGAACCGTGAGTTCTTTCTAAAACTCCAGTTTCACACACAATTGGACGGACTGTTTTAGTATCTCTTCCATCAATTCTATTACCAGTATTAATTAATTCTCCTCTAACTATATCTTTTTCTACATTTTTTATTGCATCTGAAACCAATACTGGTGAGAGTGTTTCACTTACAAATTTTTCAGAAATTTCATTACGTAACGAAGATAATTTTTCTGATCTTTTTTGTTTTTCAGTTATTTTGTAAGCATCTATAAAATCTTTACCAAAGTCTTCGTTGATCTTAAATGGTAGATTTTTAATTTCTTCATCTTTTTCTTTAAGTTCCCAGGGTTTTTTTGCCGCTTTTTTAGCTAAGGAAATTATTGCTTCAATCACTATTTTATAATTTTCTTGACCTAGAACTACTGCATCTAGCATTTGTTTTTCTGAAAGCTCGTGAGCTTCAGACTCGATCATTAGTACACCTTCCTTAGTACCTGCTAATACTAATTCTAGTTTAGAATTTGATAATTGACTCTTACTTGGGTTAACAACAAACTCATCGTCTATAAAACCAATCTTAATTGCTCCGAGTGGACCTAAAAATGGCAAACCAGATAAAGTTAATGCGGCACTTGCTGCTACCATTGCTACAACATCTGAGTCATTTTCTTGATCATGTGATAATACAGTACAAGTAACTTGGGTCTCATTTTTAAAATCTTTATGAAATAAAGGTCTTACTGGCCTATCAATTAATCGAGAAACTAATGTTTCTTTTTCAGTTGGTCTAGCCTCTCTTTTAAAAAAACCGCCAGGTATTTTTCCTACAGAATAATATTTTTCTTGATAATTTACTGTTAAGGGAAAAAAATCCATATCAGGATTTGCTTCTTTTGCAGCAACTACATTACACATAACAGTCGTACCACCATAAGTGGCTATAACTGTTGAGTCAGCTTGTCTTGCTATTTTTCCAGTTTCTAACTTAAGTGTTCTTCCAGCCCAATCAATTTCTACATTTTTCACATCAAACATAATTTTTATTTATCCTCTTTTTTTAACCTCTAATATTTAATTTTTTTATTAAATCTGAATATTCAGATTTATTTTTTTTAGATAAGTAGTTTAATAATTTTTTTCTTTTATTAACTAATGATACTAGCCCTCTTTTTGAATGATTATCTTTATTGTGAGTCTTAAAATGTTCAGTTAAATTTTTTATTCTTTCTGTTAAAACTGCTATCTGAACACTTGCTGATCCAGTATCTTTTTCATTTTTAGAAAATTCATTAATAAGATTTTTTTTATTTTCTTTTGTTATCGACATCGGTTCTCCTATATTAATATTTTATTTGGTTTAAACAAATTACCATCTAATTTGCCTATTGAGACAATGTCTCCTTTCTTACATAAAAAAATATTTTTTTTATCTAAGTTTATTGACGAAGGATTTATAATTTTTCTTTCATCAATTTTAATAGATCTTCCAAAAGATAAATTTTCAATATCTAGTTTTTCTTCAATTTCATAAGCCAAGATGTCGTCCAGCATAGAAATTGTAGTGGAGATACAATTAATTTCTTCGTGCGTTTGTCCTATTTTTAGAAGATCGTCCAGTAAAATCGAATTTTTTTCGGTGAATTTACCCACTTTTGACCTTTTCAATGAAGAAATGTGTCCATATGTTTTAAGATCTATGGCTAAATCACGAGCTAGGCTTCTAACATAAAAGCCCTTACTACATAAAATTTTAAATGATGTTTTGTTTATACTATGGTCAGTAATATACAAATCTTCGATAAAAACTTTTTTTGGTTGAATTGTAAATTTTTTATTTTCTCTAAATAATTTATAAGCTCTTTTACCATTAATTTTAACTGCTGAAACTTTTGGAGGTATCTGACTTATATAACCAATGTATTTAATAATTTTTTTTTCTATTTCTTTTCTTTTAGGGAGATAATTTGATTCAAATAAAATTTTACCCTCAGCATCATCTGTTGTTGTTTGAATTCCCCAATTTACTGTAAACTCATATTCTTTATTCATATTACTAATATATGGAATTAGTTTTGTTGCTTTTCCTATAGCAATTGGTAACACACCTTCTGCCATAGGGTCTAAAGTACCCGCATGACCAATTTTTCTGATTAAAAATTTTTTTTTGATAGAATTAACGGCTTTAAAAGATGTAATATTTTTGGGTTTATATAAATTTATCCAACCTTGTTTTGAAATCATTACTTAATATCTCTAAGGACATTTTTGTTTAATAATAGATTTTCAATTTTTTCTGCCTCATCAAATGTATCATCTAAATAAAAAGAGAGCTTTGGTGTAAATTTTGAATTAATTTTTGCTTTTGATAGAAATTTTTGAAAAATATATTTTTTATCTTTTAAAACTTCTAAAATTTGTGTTTTGTCTTTACCACCAAGAGGCATAAAATATACATTTGCTATTTTTAAATCCTTGGACATTCTAACAAATGATATTGTAATGGATGAAGAGTTAATATTTGTATCAAAAAAATCTTCTTTTAGTAAACAATCACTTAATAATGACCTTACTAGTTCACCAAATCTAATTTGCCTCTGCGTATCCATTGTAAAAAAACATTATAACTTTCTACTTGTAGAAATTTCTTCAAATGTTTCAATAATATCACCTACTTTTATATCACTATAATTGTCTAGCATTACACCACACTCAAAACCTGATTTGACCTCAGATACTTCTTCTTTAAATCTTTTTAGACTACTAATTTGTCCTTTGTGAATTACGATATTGTCTCTAAGAATTCTAATCTGTGATTTTCTTGAAATAAGACCATCTTTAACCATACAACCTGCTATATTTCCAACTTTGGAGATATTAAATACCTCTCTAATCTCTACATTTCCTGTGATATTTTCAGAGATATCTGGTTTTAATAAACCAGTTAAAAGATTTTTTACATCATCAATAAGCTCATAGATAATTGAATAATATTTAATATCTACGCCATCTCTTTTTGCTATATCTCTTGCATGAGGTAGTGCTCTAACATTAAAACCAACAATAAAACCTTTTCCGGAACTAGCTAATGTAACATCACTCTCAGTAATTGCACCTACACCTTTGTAAATAACATTAACCTTAACTTCATCGGTTGAGAGTTTAGTTATTGAATTTTCAATAGCTTCTGCTGAGCCTTGTACATCTGTTTTAATTACTACTGGAAGACTAGTTGCTTCACCTTTGTTAATTTGAGCAAACATTTCTTCAACATTAGATTTTGCAACCGTATTTTTTTGAATTTGAAGTTTACTTGCTCTAAATTCTGAAATTTTTCGAGCGATAGCCTCACTTTCAACCACAATAAAATCATCACCAGCTAAAGGGTTGGAGTCAAATCCTAAAACTTCAACTGGAACAGATGGTTCAGCTTGTTTTATATTTTTACCCTTATCATCAATTAAAGCTTTGACCTTACCCCACTCAGATCCAGATACAAATATGTCACTTACTTTTAATGTTCCTTTTTGCACTAAAACTGTTGCAACTGAACCTCTACCCTTTTCAAGTTTAGATTCAATTACAGATCCTCTAGCTTTTCTATCAGGATTAGCTTTGAGATTAAGAAGGTCTGCTTGTAAATGAATAGCTTCTTCTAATTTATCTAAATTTGTTCCTTTAGTAGCCGATACTTCTATATCTAAAACTTCCCCACTTAGTTTTTCAACAATTACTTCATGACTAAGTAATTCATTTCTAACTTTATCAGGATCGGCTCCAGGGAGATCAATTTTATTAATAGCAACTATTATTGGAACCTCTGCAGTTTTTGCGTGGGCAATTGACTCAATTGTCTGAGGTTTAATTCCGTCATCTGCAGCCACAACAAGTATAATTATATCAGTTGTTTTAGAACCTCTAGCTCTCATATTCGAGAAGGCAGCATGACCAGGAGTATCAATAAATGTAATTTTTTTGTTATTATTGTTTGTTTGATAAGCACCAATATGCTGTGTAATGCCTCCAGCTTCACCAGACACTACATTACTTTGTCTGAATGCATCAAGTAAAGAGGTTTTGCCATGGTCAACATGACCCATGATCGTTACAACAGGAGCTCTTTGAATAAGACTTCCATCTGGATCTTCATAATCTTTAATGTCATTTAAAACATCATCATCTTTAACTACTGTTACTTTGTGGCCCAATTCTTCTGCAACTAGTTGAGCTGTATCAGACTCCAAAGATTGAGTAGCATTTGCCATGACACCCATTTTCATTAGGGCTTTAACTACGTCTGCTGTTTTCTCAGCCATTCTGTTGGCTAAATCTTGAACAGTAATAAAATCAGGAATAGAAACTTCTCTAGAGATTTTAGCGTCATCTTCGTCAGTTGCTGATTTAAGTCTTTCTTTTTCTCTCGCTCTTTTTATTTTAGCTAAACTGGGAAATTTATCAAATTCTTGTTCTTCTTGTTCTAGGATTTTTTTAGCATCAGATTTACTAAAATCATCTTCAAGTGGTCTAAGAGTTGATTTTTTTTGTTGTGTTTTTTTATCAACAGTTTTTTTATTTTTATTATCAAAGTTTCTAGTTTTATTAGGTGAGGAAAAGTTTGGTTGTGGTGATGAATTAATTCCTGGCCTAGGTGTTCTTAGGCTAGATGATCCTCTGAAATTAGATTGGGTTGTAGATGAACTTTTCTGTTGATTATTTTTATTTTTAAAAACAATTTGTATTGTTTTTTTACTACCACTAGTTCTTGCTTTATCACCTGCTGGACCAAGATTTTTTCTTATTTGAAGTCTTCCTGATGAGGATAGTTTTAATGGCTTTTTTTTATTACCTTTATCTTTATCCAATTTTAATCCTTATTTTTTTCTTCAGACCAGAAACTTCGTGCTTCCATTATCATATTGTTAGCTATTTCTTCATCAAGATCTAATTCTCTTAAGATACCTTCTTCTTTGTCTATAAGTTCGAATGTAGCTAAATCGGCAAAATCATTAACATTGAGAATATTTGATTTTGCTAATTTTGCTAAAATACTGTTATTCATACCCTTCAAATTTTTTAATTTTTCATCACTAATATTTTCATCTATGAGTTTTTTGTCTGACTCAGCTTTTTCCTTCACAAAGTTTGTAGATCTATCAATTATTTCTTGAGCTAAAGTAGTGTCAAAACCTTCTATTTTTTCTAAATTATCTAAAGTTTCAGTAGCTATGGACTCAACAGTTGTATAACCATCAGTAACAAGTAGTTGAGCAATAACGTCTTCAACATCAAGTATCTCAGCTAATAAAATACTTTTTTCTTTAAATTCTTGTTGTCTTCTTTCAGATTCTTCATCTTCAGTTAAGATATCTATTTCTAAACTAGTTAAGTTAGAAGCTAATTTTACATTTTGACCTTTTCTTCCAATTGCTAAACTTAGTTGATCATCAGGTATTACAACTTCAACTTTATTTTTTTCTTCATACAAGAAAATCTTACTAACTTCTGCAGGAGCAAGAGCATTGGCTAAAAAAGTAGCTTGATTATCTGACCATGTAACAATGTCTATTTTCTCTCCTTGCAATTCGTTTACAACAGCTTGTACTCTTGAACCTCTCATACCAACACAAGCTCCTACTGGATCTATAGTTGAGTCTTCTGTAAAAACACTAATCTTTGCTCTCGAACCAGGATCTCTTGCAACACTTTTAACAGTAATAACTCCTTCGTATATTTCTGGTACTTCTTGAAAAAATAATTTTGATAAAAATTGAGGATGTGTTCTTGATAAAAAAACTTGGTAACCTTTTACATCATTCTTTACTTCGTAAATGTAAGCTCTAACCCTATCTCCATTCTTAAATGTTTCTCTTGGAATAAGTTCTTCTCTTTTAATTATGGCTTCACTCTTACCTAAATCTATTATTAAATTTCCGAATTCAGTTCTTTTGACTATACCAACTGCTATTTCACCAACTTTATCTTTATATTCTTCATATTGATTAGATTTATCAGCTTCTCTTACTTTTTGAATTATTACTCCTTTAGCATTTTGAGCTGCAACTCTTCCTAATTCAATAGGTGGCAGTTCTTTAGTTATGTACTCTCCTAAAGCGATATCTGGATTTGTTTTTTTTGCATCTTCTAAAAGAATTTGCCTAGACTGAAACTCTTCTTCAATTTCTGCAACAACTTCCAAATATGAATTAAGCTTAATATCCCCTGTGCTTCTATCAATAGATATTCTTATATCAATCTCTTGGCCATATTTTACTCTTGCAGCTTTTTCTAATGCTTGTTCCATTGCAGAAAAAACTGAATCTTGATCAATATTTTTTTCTTGTGCTACATTAGATGCAACTTGAAGCATCTCTTCTCTTATTACATTATATTTTTTTTTAGCCATATTTATAAAAAAAAGGTGGGATAACCCACCTTAATAATACTGCGTATATTAATATTTTGCAGAATTTCAAGCCTATAATTTTCTCAAAATGAATAAAGATGGTTTTCTTTGAGAATTAATTGCTTTTTTATAATATTTTGTCTCAATATCGAAATAATCTTTTATATGCAGATTCATTTCAGATTGGTTCATCCAGACAAAATAATCCTTACAATTATAAATTGAGTTTAAAATAAATCTTAAATATATTGTGGAGTCTGTAGCTATATGTATCTCGCTATTCTCTTTTAAAGTATTGTGAAGTTTTATTAAGAAATCACTAGTTATCAATCTACGCTTTGCGTGTCTATTTTTTGGCCATGGGTCAGGAAAAAATATCCATACAAGGTCAAAACATTCCCTATGTGCACATTCTAATACATCATATACATTTCCGTTATGTAATAGAATATTTTTTATTTCATTCTTTTCAATATTTTTAAGTAAAATTATATTTCCATCAATATATTTTTCACAAGATATAATCACTTTGTCTAAAAATTGGTTTGCAAGAAATATACTGGTTTCACCATATCCAGTACCAATATCTAAAATATAATTTATTTTTTTATCACAATTTTGAAACTTGTATTTGTCAACTATTTGATGATATTTTTTTAAATCAATTTTTTTCTTGCTTCTTCCTCTTGTTCTCCCAAATAAGCGATTGCTATAATTATTACTAATCATTTTTTCTTAAATAATAGAAAGTAGTTAGTATAAAAATAATAAAGAGATAAATTTTAAATGTTAAATGAAAATATACAAAATTATTATTTTCTTTAAAAAATAATTTATGTTTAAAATTTTCAGTTTTATTAAATTCGGTTTTATTTAGCACCGCACCATTATTATTTATCACTGCAGATATGCCGTTATTTGAAACACGAATAATTGGTTTATTAAACTCTGCGGCTCTGATTTTAGTGAGATAAAAATGTTGATAAGGACCTAAATAATCACCAAACCAAAAATCATTCGTAATATTTATAATGAAATTACTATTGTGATTTAATTTGTTTAAAAGCTTCCAATAAAAAACAATCTCATAACAAATTACAGGAATAAAACTTATATTATCAGATAGGTTAATTATTCTTTCAACTTTACCTTTTGAATAATCATTTTGACCAACGATACTCTCTAAAAAAGTTAGTGAATTTCTTAAAGGTAGAAACTCTCCAAAAGGAACAAGAATTTTTTTATCAAAGTAAGTTACATCTACTAAATTAATATTTACTAAACTATTATAATATTTATTATTTTCATATCTTGTAGCTCCAATAACTAATGTTTGATTTTCTTTTAAAGAATCTTTTATGATATTTAGTTCAAGATCATCTAAAAGATAAGGAAAATTATTTTCTCCAAATATAAGCAAATCTGCATTACTTTCATCTATATGTTTGATTATTCTTTGAAGTTTTTTCTCAGAAGTTAAAAATTTGTCATTATTTTTAAAATTTAATTGGAAAATTTCCAAATTAATTGTTTTAATTTTAAAATTATTTTCTTCTTTATTAAAATTTGTAATCATTAAAGTAATGATTGGCAAAGAAATAAATAATGACAGATATTTCAATTCTTGTTTGAAGTTTTCTTTTGTTAAAAAAATAAAAGGTATACAAAAAATCTGAATAATTAAATAACTCGAAAATAATGTTCCAAATAATTTTATTAAAAATAGTAAATATTCATTACTAGAAAGTAATAACGAAAATGTAAACCAAGGAAATCCATAAAAAAATATTGATATTATATATTCACTAGATGTAAACATTAGTGGAATAAGAATAATTATTGGAATTTTTTTTCCTACTTTAAAAATTATTGTAAAGATTAAACCTAAAATTACAGATAAGAATATTATCAGTAATAAAAAAACTAAAAAAAAATTTTTAGTTTCTTCAAAAACAAAAAAAGGATTTTTGATCCAAAATAAATAACTAATAAAAAAACCAAACCCAAATATTGAGAATGTATTAAAAATATTTTTATCACTATAATTTTCTTTATTTGATTCTAATAAAAAACAAAGGGATGGAAAAATAATAAAACCTAGTGGTAAAAAAAAATATGGAGGAAATAAAAGTGAGGTTAGAAGTCCTAAGAAAAAATAAATTAAAATACTCAATTATTTTTATTTACTTCAACAATTTCAATTTTTCTATTGTTTGATTTAACGATCTTGATTCTAAGTTCATCATTAAAATCAATTACTTCATTATTTTTTGGTATCCTATTTATTTTTTCATATACAAGACCGCCTACAGAAGAAGTTTCATCATCTTCATTTCTTGGAATATTAATTGAAAAAAATTCTTCTAAATCTTCCACTCTATAACTAGCATCTACAGTTATTGAATTATCTGATTTTTTATAAACTAATTCTTCATCATCTTCTGCGTCATGTTCATCTTCAATCTCACCAACAATTTCTTCAACTAAGTCTTCTATCGTAACCAATCCATCTACACCTCCAACTCCATCCACGACAAGTCCTATATGAATTCTCGATGATCTCATTGTTTTTAGTAAGTCTAAAATTGGTGATTTTGGTGCAACATATAAAACATCCCTAATAATTTCACTCATTTGAAATGTATCTTGAGATGATTTAATAAAATCTTTTATGTGAAAAAAACCCATTACATTATCAATATTTTTTTTGTATACTGGAAATCTAGAGTGCCCCTCCTCTTTAATGACTTCTAAAATTTCATTATAAGATTTATCTTGATCTAGAGCTATTATTTCACTTCTAGGTATCATTAAATCTTCAACACTTTTTTCGTTCAAATTTACAATGTTCTTAATTAAATTTTTTTCGTTATTGTCATTAAGATCTTCTAGATCTTTATCATCTTCATCATTAGCTATAAAATTTAAAATATCTTCTTTTGTTGAATCATTAGATAGCAATTTTTTAATTATCCAATTTTTCCAGCTAGATGTTTTATCAGCGTTATTTGTGTTCATTGAATTTTATAAGGATTTTTTATTCCACGTAATCCTAAAATTTTTATCTCCTCTTTTTTCATTTTTTTAAAATCTAAATTTTTTTTGTGATCGTATCCATTAATATGCAAAAAACTATGAATTAATAGATGGTTAAAATGATCATATATGCTAACTTTATTTCTACGTATAAATTTCTCAATGGTATCTATAGAGAAAAAAATATCACAATATAAAATTTTTCCAACATTTTTATTTGAATTCTTTGAAATAAAAGTAAGAACATCTGTATCGGATTGTTTATTTTTATAGATTTTATTAAGTTTTATCATCTTAGATTTATCTGTTAGTATTATATTTAATTCATATGAATGATCATTTTTAAAATAAGAACTCATCTTATTTACTGTTTTTTTTGTTATAATCTTAATTTTGGGTATTCTTCTTGGCCATTTTTTTGATTCAGAGAAAAAATCAACTTTTATGTTTTTCATATGCATTAATAATTTTTTTGACTAAATCATGTCGTACAACATCTTTTTCTGATAATTCGATAAAACCTATATCATCAACTTTGTTTAACTTTTTTAATGCATCTTTAAGTCCTGAATCTTTTTCGCTTACTAGATCGATTTGTGTAATATCTCCTACAACCACCATTTGACTATTTTTACCTAATCTTGTTAAAAACATTTTCATTTGTGTTTTTGTCGTATTTTGAGCTTCATCTAAGATTATAAAACAATCTTCAAGAGTTCTTCCTCTCATAAATGCAATAGGTGCTATTTCTATTGTATTATTAAGTAATTTTTTTTCTACCTGTTCGTATGGTAGCATTGAATATAAAGCATCATAAATTGGTCTTAAAAAAGGATCTACTTTTTCTTTCAAATCCCCTGGGAGGAAACCTAACTTTTCACCGGCTTCAACAGCTGGTCTTGATAAAATAATTTTATTTACTTTACCATCTTGCAATGCTGAAACTGCTTTAGCGACAGCCAAATAAGTTTTTCCTGTTCCAGCAGGACCAATAGCAAATGTGATATTTTTAGTATTTAGTAGTTGAAGATATTTATTTTGTATTTCTGTTCTTGGTATAATTTTTCTTTTTTTAGTTTGAATAAATAAATCCATCTTTTTGTCTGACTTAATATTCATAGATATTAAACTTTTATTATCTCTAATTCTATCCTCATCTATTTCAGCACCATTTTGTGCTTCTTTAAATAAATTAAGAATAGTTTTCTTGGTCTCAAAGATTGATTTTTTATTACCTGATATTTTAATTTTATTTCCACGGTATTGAATTTTAACTTGATTAATTTGTTCTATAAGAGACAAGTTTCTATCATTGACTCCAAATAAGTTACTTAAAATTGTATTATCATTTAATTCTAATTCTAAATTTTCGTTTTTATTTACTATATCTGACATTCAAGTGCAAAATTAGTTGAGTTTGTAATTTTAACATTCATAATTTGATTTAATAAATTTTTTTTCGAGTTAATAAATGTACTTTGATTATAGATTGTACGACCTATAAATTGATCTTTATGCCTGCCTATCTTTTCAAATAATACTTCCATTCCTTTATTAACAAATGATTTATTAAAATTTATTTGTTGTTGTGTTAGTAATGATTGTAATGCGCTCAAGCGTGCCTTTTTATCTGACAAACTAATATTATCTTTATTTTGAGCAGGTGTTCCTGGTCTTGGACTATAAATAAATGAATAAGCAATGACAAAATTTACTTTTTCAATAAATTTCATTGTATCCTCAAAATCTTTATCTGTTTCTTCAGGGAAACCAACAATAAAGTCGGATGAAAGAGCAATATCGGGGCGAACATTTCTTATTTTTTCAACTATTCTTAAATAATCATCAACTGTGTGTTTTCTGTTCATTTTTTTTAAAATTTTATCTGAGCCAGATTGAATAGGAAGGTGAAGAAAAGGCATAAGCTTTGAATTATCAGCATGGGCATTTATAAGAGAATCTTTCATATCGATAGGATGAGATGTCATATATCTAATCCTCTTAATTTCTTCAATTTCACCTATCTTGTTAATCAAATAAGCTAGATCTTTTGATTTTCCATCAGAGGCAATACCGTGATAGGCATTAACATTTTGACCTAGTAAAATTATTTCTTTTATTCCATTTGATACATATTTTCTTGTTTCTTCTACTATATCATCAACTGGTCTAGAAAATTCAGGTCCTCTTGTATATGGCACTACACAAAAAGAACAGAACTTATCACACCCTTCTTGAATAGATAAAAACTCAGAAGATAAATTAGAAGATTTGAAAATTAAGTTTTTAAATTTTTCATTTTGTAAAAACTCACTATTTTCTATTTCATCCACCTTACTAATCATATCAGGTAATTTGTGATATGATTGAGGTCCAACAACATAATCAACTGAAGGAGATCTTTTTTTTATCTCAAGACCCTCAGCTTGCGCTACACAACCTGCAACTACTAATTTCATATTCTGTTTTTTGTCTTTAATTTTTTTTACTCTGCCAATATCAGAATAAACTTTTTCAACTGCCTTTTCTCTAATATGACAAGTATTCAAAACAGTTAAATCTGCCTTAGAAATATCTTTTGTTATTTTATATCCTTTATTTGAAAACAAATCTTTAATACGATTACTGTCATATACATTCATCTGACAACCATAAGATTTTATATAAATATATTTATCGCTCATTATTAATATTTTTTATGAAGCATTTAGCATGAATATATTTGTCATTATACCTATAGTATTTATGTCTAAAATTTAAAAAGACAAAGTTGTTTTTTTGATAAAAATTTATTGCTTCTACATTATCTTCAGCAACTTCAATGAAAATCTTTGAAAAATTAAGATTATTTGTTTCAATATAATTTAATAATTTTGTTGCAATTTTTTTTCTTCTTTCATCTTTTAATACAAATAAAATATGCAATTCTAAATCATATTCTTTATCATTTTTAATTGTATCACCAATTAAGACTCCTACAAGATTATTATCCTGAAAATAACCAAGAGAGTAATTATTATCTTTGCTGAATTGACTTTCAATATTTTTTATATTCCATCCTATTTTTTTAAAATAATTAAATTCATCACTATTATCATTTATAAAATTGATTATTGATATTAGGTGTTCTTTATTTATTAAGCTAATTCTATTCAATTTAGTAATTGATTATTTGATATATATATTGGTTCAATAATAATATTTTTTTTAAAGGTAAAATTATTGTAATTGTTGTAAAATTCTTCAAAGAAAGAAAACTTCATTTGTTCCAATTCATTGTTTTCATTAATTTTACTTTTATTATAAAGTATAAAATCGATATTTTTTGGAATTGGATATTTATTATTTTCAATTTTATAGTATTCCATGTTGTCATCCTTAGTTTTATAACAGAAAAATTTCTGATTATTAGAAGAGGTTATAAAAACTCCCAATTTTTTTTTGGAATGTTTTATTGCGTTCAAATTTAAGATATCCTCAATTGTTAGTGGGTAATAAGGAATATTGCGAGAAATCATAAGACCAGATATAAATGCTGAACCAACCCTTAAACTTGTATAAGATCCAGGACCAATTGTTGTAGAAATTTTTTTGAGATTTTTAGTTAAATTTAATCTTTTATCTATTTCTATATAGGATTGTATTATATTATCACTCAACTTATCTGTTTCAGATTGAGTAATTTTCTGTTGTAATATTATTTTGTTGTCATCAATTACACAAAACTCTGGTATTGATGATATAATATCTAGAAATAACAACATATGAAATTACATAACTACCTTCTATTGCTATTTTTAAAAAGTATTACTTTAATTTTTTTATTAGTAAGTGAAGCTTTTGCTAATGAAGTAAAAAACTCAGCAACTGTATTTATGTATCATAAATTTGGAGTTTCTAAATATCCCTCAACAAGTGTAACTATTGACCAACTTAATAGTCATATTGAAGAATTAACTAAAGAAAAATATACGATTAAATCATTAGATTTTATTATTGATACAATTATTAATGATGGTGATCTTCCAGCAAATACTATTGGCATAAGTGTAGATGATGCTGATAAGTCTTTTTTAGAAGTTGGGTGGCCTTTATTTAAAGAAAATAATATTCCAGTTACCTTATTTGTAACAACGGGGACAATCTCAAATAATAAAAAATATATTAACTGGGATCAAATAAGAAAACTTAAAGAAGAAGGCGTGGTAATTGGTGCACACTCTCATACACATGCTCATATGCCAGATATTAGTATTGAAGAAGTAAGAGATGAAATAGAAACATCCAATAAAATCTTCTTAAAAGAACTAGGGGAAATTCCAACTTTATTTGCATTTCCTTATGGTGAAACAACAGATGAAATAATTGAATTAGTAAAAGAATTTAAATTTAAAGTTGCTTTTGGACAGCATTCAGGAATAATTAATGAAACTTCTAACATGTATTATCTACCAAGATTTTCATTAAATGAAAGGTATGGTGAAATAGATAGAGTAAAATTTGCTGCTTCTTCTAAAGGATTAGGAGTTTATGACTTTATACCTAAAAACCCAACTATTAAACAAAACCCGCCATTCATAGGTTTCTCTCTTCTGGATGATAAAAAAGTTCAATCACTAGATTGTTTTATATTTGATAGCAAAGGTCAAGTTGATAGAGAAATTTATAAGTTTAATGAAAGAATTGAAATAAGACTTTCACGAGAATTGTCACCTGGAAGATCTAGAATGAATTGTACTGTTAAAGATGATGAGGGAAATTGGAGATGGTTTGGTCACCAATTTTATCTTTAATTAATAAGAAATAGTTTTTTGATCAAAAATACCAAAGTTATTACTTTTAATAACTTGTCTTATTGTTTTAATATAATTTTCATCTTCTGCATAAGTACTTAGCTTATTAACAAGTAAGTTAACGTTTGAAAAATTATTTCGTTCTCTCATTATATTTCGGATATCACGAAAATCTTCATAGGCATTATGAGAATTTATGTTATCGAAATACGATACAACACTGTTACTATATGAACTGAATGCTTTAATTAGATGTGTATCACCATTTTCTCTTTCAAGCGGGATAACACCTTTAGAATTATCATATGTATACTCACCAAAAAGTGCATTATATTCTTTTGCAAATCTAGACTTACCCCAACCACTTTCGATTGCTGCTTGGGCTAATGCTATTGAATTTGGTATTATATCAACATTTGAAAGTATCTCATCAACTAAGTCTAATTTATGTTTATTATTATGTTTAATGTTATATTTTTTAGCAATTTCATTAAGTTTTCTTATTTCTTTATTGTTCAGAGTTCTAGAGGTTTCTAACTTACCCTTAAGTTCACTAACAAAGCTTCTAATCATCAAAATATTTTGATTTTCATTAATAATTATCGGTAAAACCTTTTTTACAAATTCTTTTTTACTTGAATCAAGGTAATCAAAATCTTTATCTGATAATGTTACCTGAATACTAGGATTAATTTGCTCTTCAATCTTTGATGAGATTATAGGATTAATAGGCTTTATTCTTACTTTAACAATTAATTTTTCATTCACTATTTCTGTAATAGGAGGGCCTTTAAGGGTAATTTCTTTTTCGGATGGTGTAATTTCTTTTTCAGAATATAATTTGTTTATTTGATTTGCAGTTTGAATGGTATTCTTAGTATCAACTGCATTAAATTCTACATAACCAACAAAACCATTGCTTATAAAAATTAACCCAAGAAGTAATAGAGGAAAGCAAAAAAAATTATAAAGTCTATCCATCAATAGGCCTTACTTCTTGTACCTCTGGAACATAGTGTTTTAACATATTTTCAATACCCATTTTTAATGTAGCAGTTGAACTTGGACAGCCTGAACAAGCACCTTGCATGTGGAGATATACGACACCATCCTTAAAACTATCATAGATAATATCACCACCATCCATTGCAACAGCTGGTCTTACTCGTGTATCCAGTAATTCTTTAATTTGTTTTACAATATCGGTATCGTTTTCATCAATCTCTAAAGATTTATCGTCACCCTTTTTACTATTATTAATTGTTGTATCGCCAGAGTTATAATGATCCATTATTGAACCTAGGATCAATGGTTTCATAACTTGCCAATCTAAAGATTGATTTTTAGTAATAGTAATAAAATCACTTCCAAAAAAAACTCCTTCAACTCCCTCGACATCAAATAAACGTTTTGCAAATGGTGAGTCAGCTGTTTCACCAATGTTTTGGAAAAAGGCGGTTCCATCATCCATGACAACCTTTCCAGGTAGAAATTTTAATGTTTGTGGATTAGGAGTTTGTTCAGTTTGTATAAACATATTCACTATATATAGTTATTAATATGTCTTTAGTATGAATTTTCTAAAAAAAAATTTAAAATTTAGGGGATTTTTTAGGATAAAAAACCAATAATTTCTTTAGTTTTTTGTAAAACAGGTTCTGCTACCGCTATAGCATTCTCTTTACCCTGATTTAAAATAGAATCGATGTAAGAAACATCACTCATAAGTTTATTCATCTCACTCGTAATTGGCTCTAATTTAGATACAGATAAATCTGCCAAATCTTTTTTAAAGGTGGAGAATTCTTTACCTGCATAATCCTTAATAACACTTTCAATTGATGTATCTTGTAAAGAAGCAAATATCGAGATTAAGTTTTCAGCTTCTGGTCTTTTTTCTAAACCAGTTTTATCTTGTGGTAATGGTTCAGGGTCTGTTTTTGCCTTTTTAATTTTTTGTGTAATATTTTCTGCAGTATCAGTTAACATTATTCTCGAATAATCAGAAGGATCTGATTTACTCATTTTTTTTGACCCATCACGAAGGCTCATCACTCTTGTAGCCTCTCCTAAAATTAATGGTTCAGGAATTGGAAAAAAATCTGTCTTGAAATCATTATTAAATTTTTGTGCGATATCTCTAGTTAGTTCCAAATGTTGTTTTTGATCATCACCTACAGGAACATGCGTTGCTAAATAAATTAATATATCTGCAGCCATCAGTGTTGGATAAGAAAATAAACCAACAGAAACATTTTCACTATTCTTTCCAGCCTTATCTTTAAATTGTGTCATACGGTTTAACCATCCCATCCTCGCAACACAATTAAACAACCATCCAAGTTGTGCATGTTGAGGTACTTGTGATTGAACAAAAATATTATTTTGATTTGGATCAATTCCAGAAGCAATAAAAGCTGCAGTTACTTCTCTTGTTTTATTTGCTAATACTTTTGGATCTTGCCAAACAGTAATCGCATGCAAATCGACAACACAAAAAAAACATTCGTATTCTTTTTGAAGACTAACAAAATTTTTTATAGCACCAAGATAATTTCCTAAATGAAGATCACCAGATGGTTGAACACCGGATAAAATTCTTTTTGTTGGTTTTTCCATTTTATTTTTTTAAATATTCTCTTAACTGATTTACCGATAGGACTTTTAACATAATTACTAATCCAAAATAAATAATTATAGCTAAAAAGATCATCAGAAGTAAAAGTGTTGAATTTAATAACACTGAATTACCAGTGATATTCGTAAAGAATAGTCCATTTAATACGTATATTCCTACAAATAATAGGGACGAACTTAGTAAAATTTTAATAGAATTCCTTACTAACAGATCATCAAATTTCATATGATTCCTAATAGCTAAAAAGAGGTACAGTAATAATGCATTGACCCATGCACTAATTGCTGTTGCAACGGCGATACCCATTTCTCTCATTGATCCAATTAAAAGTAGCGATAAGACAACGTTAGTAATCACACTGACAATGGATATGTATAGTGGTGTTTTAGTATCTTCTCTTGCAAAGAAACAGGAAACTAAAACTTTAATTATAATGTAAGCAGGTAGACCTAAAGCAAAGTAACTTAATACTTTAGCAGTATAAAAAGTATCTTCTGCTACAAAGGCACCTCGTTCAAATAAAATTTGTATAATAGGTTCAGCTAAAATAAATAATCCTATGGCTGATGGTAAAGAAATTAATAAGGAAAATTCAATAGATCTATTTTGAATATTATTTGTTGTTTCTTGATCTGTTTGTTTAATTGCTTTTGATAAACTTGGTAAAAGAACTATGCCAAGTGCTATTCCAAATATCGCAAGTGGTAATTGGTTAAGACGATCCGCATAATAAATATGGCTGATAGCACCAACGGGTAAAAAGGAAGCGATGATAGTTCCAATGACAATATTTAATTGAATAACACCTGAGCCAACAACACCTGGTAAAAATAATTTGAAAAACTTTTTTAACTTTTCGTTTAAAACTGGAAGGATAATACGTGGTCGATAAAAGTTTAAAACCGCTCTGTATAAATATAAAAATTGTAAAACTCCTCCTATTAATACACCATACGATAACGCGTGACCTGCAGTTGTCACAAAAGGTGTTAGAAAGAATAATGATAGAATAAAACTTATATTTAAAATGGCAGGAGCAAATGCACCAGCAGCGAAACGTTCATGAACATTATTGATTGAAGCAAAGTGAGCAGCTAAGGAAATAAAAATAATATAGGGAAAAATTATTTTTCCAAAATGCACAGCAAGTTCATAGGCCTCTTTATTATCGGTAAATCCAGGTGCCAAAACTTGAATAATATAAGGCATTCCAAAGAAGAAAATGATTGTTAAAACGACCGTAGCAAATAGTAACATTGAGGTCGTGTTTTCAACAAAATCAGAAGCCTCGCGTTCATCTTTTGGATTAAGAACAACACCTGAGAAAACAGGGATTAATGCAGCACTGTATGCTCCTTCTGCTAGGACACGGCGAAAGAAATTAGGAATACGAAATGCTACGAAGAATGCATCAGCAATGACTGTCGATCCAAGATATCTCGCTATTAATATGTCCCGGATAAAACCTAATACTCGACTTAAAAATGTATAGAAGCTGACAGTAAAGAATGATCTAAAAAGACTCTTCATATGGTGGTTTTATAGTTTGGTAAGTGATTTGTATAAGTGAAATTTATGGCTTAATTACGAGCCAAAACAATATCCTGCTGATCTCACGGTTCTTATAAAATCTTCTTTTACGTCATTATTAATGGCCTTTCGCAGTCTTCTTATATGAACATCAACTGTTCGAGGTTCTACATGGGCCTCATTTTTCCAAACATGATTAAGTAATTGTTCGCGGCTAAAGACACGACCAATATTTTCCATGAAGAAAGCTAATAAATTAAATTCTGTTGGACCAAGATGAAGAGTTTCTCCATCTCGTGATGCTGAGTGAGATACAAGGTCAATTACTATTCCTTTATAAGTTAAAACTTCATCTACAAACATTGGTCTAATTCGTCGAAGAACAGCTTTTACTCTTGCCACTAATTCGTTAACCGAAAAAGGTTTTGTTATGTAATCATCTGCTCCAGTTTCTAAGCCGCGAAGTTTATCTTCTTCTTCGCCTTTTGCTGTTAACATTATGATAGGAATATTCTTATGTTCTTTATTTTTTCTAATTCTTCTACAAAGTTCAATTCCTGATAGTTTAGGTAACATCCAATCAAGAATAATTATGTCAGGTGGTTTATATAATATTTTTTCTAAAGCAGTTTCACCGTCCGTTGCAGTATCTATTTTATATCCTTCTTTATTAAAATTAAATTTAAGAAGATCTAGTAATGCTTCTTCATCTTCGACGATAAGCATTTTTAGTTTCATGAATCTCTACTATTAAATTTTTGTTACAATTCTATTACAATTTATTTTTTCTTTGGAAGAATTGCTTCCCAGGTTGGGTCTGGATTACCATCAAATAGGGGCTCACCAGAAACTGCATAATAAATATCTTCAGCTATATTTTGTACATAATCACCAATTCGCTCTAGGTCTTTAACCATATATAAAAGACTTGTACATGCTGTGATTCTTTTTGGTTCTTCCATCATGTAGGTTAATAGTTGTCTTAATATTCCAAGATATTCTTCATCAATTTGTCTATCCATTAACCAAACTTTTTTTGCGGCTTGATCTGAAAATTCTAAAAAAGCTTTTATTACTTCACTAATCATTATATTTACTTGTGCACCCATATTAATAATATCTCTCGAAGGTTTTTCTGGCAAAACTATTTCTGCTACTGCTACTCTTTTGGCAATATTTGTTGCATGATCTCCTATTCTTTCTAGATCTTTATTGATTTTAATTGCTGAAAAAATTGTTCGTAAGTCTGCAGCCATCGGTTGTCTTTTGCCAAGTATTTCAACTAAGCTTTGATCAAGAGTATTATATGCTTTATCAATTACATCATCGTTTTCTATAATTTTTTCTGCAAATTCTGTATCTTTATCCTTTAAACATTGAAGTGAGTCTTTTAGTTGATTTTCAACTAAACTGCCCATATCAACAATATTATTTTTAATGTCTCTAATTTCTTCATCATATGATTTTACGATATGTCCTTCTTGTTTCATTAACCAAATCTCCCTGTAATGTAATCCTGTGTTTTTGTATTATCAGGATTTGTAAAAATTTTGTTTGTCTCACCCGTTTCTATTAATTCTCCTAAATGGAAGAAACATGTTTTCTGCGAAACCCTGGCTGCCTGTTGCATAGAATGAGTTACTATAATAATTGTATAGTTTAATCTTAACTCATCAATTAATTCTTCTATAATAGCAGTTGCTATTGGATCTAAAGCAGAGCAAGGTTCATCCATTAGGATTATTTCAGGATTAACAGCAATTGCTCTTGCAATACATAATCGTTGTTGTTGACCGCCTGATAAACTTGTTCCAGGTTCATTTAATCGATCTTTTACTTCATCAAATAGACCTGCCTTTTTTAATGATGAATGTACAATTTCTTCTAATTCATTTTTTGAGTCAACTAAACCATGTATAGTTGGGCCATAAGCAACATTATCAAAAATAGATTTAGGAAAAGGATTTGGTTTTTGAAATACCATTCCAATTTTAGATCTTAGACTTACAACATCGGTTTTTTCACTAATAATTTCTTCGTTATCTACTTTTATTGATCCCGATACTTTACATATTTCAATTAAATCATTCATTCTGTTTATACATCTTAAGAAAGTTGATTTACCACATCCTGAAGGACCGATTAATGCCGTAACTTCTTTCTCCTTGATATCCATTGAGATTCCAAAAAGAGCTTGTTTGGATCCATAATATACATCTACACCATTTGCCAATATTTTAGAGTTACTCATGTTTTACCACTTCCTTTCAAATCTATTTCTTAAGAACACTGCAATGGCATTCATCATAAACAAAAATATTAAAATTACCATTATTGCTGCGGCTGATTTTTCTTGAAAACCTCTTTCTGCACTTTCCACCCAAAGATATATTTGAACAGGTAGTGCTGCTGAAGGTTCTGTTAAACCAGTTGGAATATTAGGAATAAATGCAATCATGCCAATCATTATTAGTGGTGCTGTTTCTCCTAATGCTTGTGCTAATCCAATAATAGTCCCTGTTAAAGTCCCTGGTAGTGCAAGGGGTACGACATGATGAAATACCGCTTGTGTTTTTGTTGCTCCAACTGCAAGTGCTCCTTCTTTAATTGAAGGAGGAACAGCTTTCAATGAAGCTCGACAGGCAATGATAATGGTTGGTAACGTCATTAAGGCTAATACGGACCCTCCAACTAACGGTGTACTCCTTGGAAGACCAAAAACATTAAGCAATACCCCCAACCCAAGTAGTCCAAAAACTATTGATGGGACTGCTGCTAGATTTGAAATATTTACTTCTATTAATTCAGTTATTCTATTTTTTGGAGCAAATTCCTCAAGATAAACAGACGCTCCTATAGCAATTGGAAAAGATAAAATAAAAACAGTAAAAAGAGTAAATAATGATCCCATAAATGAACCAGCTACACCAGCAATTTCAGGATGCCTTGAATCTGCTTTAGTAAAAAAGAAATTATTAAAAACTTGTTTAACTCTATTTTCTTCAACTAATTGATCAACATAACTTAATTGAATATCATTTAATTTTCTTCTATCTTCTGGCACATCCCTTCTTGAATTACCTTTTAATAGTTGATCCACATCACTATGGGCGGTTACCCAAATTTGTTGCTTAGTATTAATAACTTCAGGATTATCTAAGAAGTAGTCTTTAATTTCCTTATCTACATTTATAGAAAATAATTTTTTTACTAATTTAATATCTGATTTTGAGAGATCAGGGAAAAAATTTTCAATAGCCTGTTTTTTAACTCTAAAAAATTTTCCTTTTTCCATATCTTCATCTGAAGAGTCAGGTGTTAGTTTTAAAACCTCTTGATTATAATCAACTTCTAGGAGAACAATTGTTTTTTGAAAAGCAGTGTATCCTTTAGAAAATATTGTATACAAAAGAAAAACTAAAACTGCTAAAGATAAACACATAGCTGTAAAGCCGTAATACTTAAATCGCATATCTTCTAGGCTTCTCTTTTTTCTCAAAGAAACAATTTTTTCTTTAGCAATAGAATTATTCATAACGCTCCCTGTATCTCTTTACTATTTGTAGAGCTATAATGTTAAGAAATAATGTAATAACAAATAAAACTAATCCTAAAGCAAATGCTGATAATGTTCTTGGGTTATCAAATTCTTGATCACCTATTAAGGCCACAACAATTTGAACTGTAACTGTTGTTACGTTTTCAAAAGGATTGCCCGTAAGATTGGGGGCTGTGCCTGCTGCAACTACAACAATCATAGTCTCCCCTATCGCTCTGGATATTGCTAATAAAAATGCTCCTACAATTCCAGGTAAAGCTGCTGGTAAAATTACTTTTTTAATAGTTTCTGCTTTATTAGCGCCAATACCAAGAGATGCTTCCCTTAGACTTTGTGGGACAGAGTTTATTACATCATCAGATAAAGAAGAAATAAAAGGAATAATCATAACCCCCATTACCATGCCGGCTGCAAGAGCGCTTGTTGGTGAAGCATCAATTCCAATTGATTGTCCAAATGCTTTAACGAAAGGTGCAACACTAACAAAAGCAAAGAACCCGTAAACTATTGTTGGTATCCCTGCCAAAATTTCGAGAAGAGGTTTAACTATTTTTCTAACTCTTTGACTTGCGTATTCTGCTAAATAAATTGCTGTTAATAATCCAAGAGGTGCCGCAACACACATGGCTACTACCATTACTAAAAATGTTCCAGCAAATATTGGTACTGCACCAAAGGATCCCTCTGCAGCTGTTTGACCTTCTCTAATTGGAATAAAAGGATACCACTCAGTACTAAATAAAAATTCGAAGATTGATACTTCTGCAAAAAAGCGAAGGCTTTCAAATATTAGTGAAAAAACTATTCCTATTGTAGTGAAAATAGCAACAGATGAACAAAATATAAGTATATATTGAATATATTTTTCAATTGTATGTTGAGCATGAAATTCTGGTTTTAATTTTTGTGAAGCGTATAAGGCTCCAAGTAACATTATAATGATTATTGAGGTATAAAAAGATATTTGACTTATTTGTCTTAAGGAAGAATAATGAGCTGCAGCATTAATTATTTCTATAGATTTACCATCAGCAAAAGAAGGGTTATTAGCAACATTTCTAATCTCTGCTAACAATAATCCTTCGTTGTAAACTGCGCCCTCAATATATTCAAAGTTACTAATAACTATGTTTTGAATAATCTGTTCTTGAAAAATAGCCCATGAAAAATAAACAATTAGTGCAGGAAACAAACACCACATTAAAACGTATTGTGCGTAATAATTGGGAAGAGATTTGCTTTTCGTACCTTGTTTTTTAGAGTTTAATTTAATTCTTGATCTTCCGTATATAAAGGATGAGAAAATTCCGACTGCAATTAAAACTAAAGACCAAAAAAACATTTATAACTTAGTATTAAAAAAAAGGGGGCTTGTATGCCCCCATTTTATAAAAATTTAAGATTTTTATTTATAATTTGTTTGATTAGAAATAGCATCAAGAACAGCTGCTCTATCCGCAGGACTTAGTTGAACAAGTCCAGCATCTAGTAAGTAACCTTCTGTTGCTTCTTCACTTACAAACTCATTAACATAATCCATTAAACCAGGAATAACACCAATGTGTGCTTTTTTAATGTAGAAGAATAAAGGTCTTGCTATTGGATATGAATAATCTTGGATACCTTCCATAGAGATTTCAACACCGTTAATCATTGACGCTTTAACTTTATCAGAATTATTAGATACAAAACTATAACCAAAGATACCGAATGCACCTTGTTCTTTAGTTATATGCTCAACATACAGTTCATCATTTTCACCACCTTCAATAACATGGCCATCTTCACGATACGCTTGACAATCACCGTCAGCAACTAACATATCTTTAACACAACCCTTTTTCATTACAAGTGAGTCAAATGCATCTCTTGTTCCAGAAGTTGGAGGAGGTGCCATGATAGAAATTTCAACTTTTGGTAATCTTTTATCTATTTCATACCAAGTTGTTGGAGCATTTGCATTATCTCTAGCCATTGCCTGCCAGATTTCTTCTTTAGTTAAATCAATGCCACCTTTCATTGTAGCACCGTTAGTATATTTCCATTCATAATCTGCAGCGTATGCAAAAGCTATACCATCATTACCAACTCTAACTTCGATGATATCGGTTACACCACCATCTTGACAAAGTTTGAATTCTTTATCTTTTTGTGCTCTTGAAGAGTTAGTGATATCTGGATGTTCAACTCCAACACCTGCACAAAATAATTTGTGTCCTCCACCAGAACCAGTTGATTCAATTACGGGTGCTTTCATTCCTTGAGATGCCATTTTTTCAGCAACTAAAGTAGCGAAAGGATAAACTGTAGAAGATCCTACAATTGAAATATAGTCTCTTGCTGAAACTGAAGTAGTTCCAAATAAAGCAAGGACAGCAATTAATTTGATTACATTTTTCATATTAAGCCTCATTTAAAATAAGGTTGTCCTACAGAATATATATTAAGGATTTATTACAGTTTGCTGAAATACTGGTAAAGAAATAGTAAATGTTGAACCCTTATCTACCTTGCTTTTTATCGATAATTTACCATTATGCCTATTAGTTATATGTTTAACAATAGATAAACCCAAACCCGTACCGCCTTGATTTCGAGATCTATTTTTATCTACTCTATAAAATCTTTCAGTAAGTCTAGTTAAATGCTCTTTCGATATGCCTTCTCCCTTATCTATAAAACTTATTTGGCAAAAGGTGGTATTGTCATCAATTACACTCTCAAGCTCAATTTCAATAGTAGAATTTTCTTTGCTATATTTGATTGCATTATCAGTTAGATTTAAAAAAACTTGAATCAAAGCATCTTTGTTTGCTGATATTGTAGACTTATCAAAATCATCCTTGATTTGAACTTCAATTTTTTTTGCCATTAACTTGTTTTGTAAATTATCTACTACGCCATCAATTAATTGCCTTATATTCGCTTCTTGAAATTCTATCGGCTTATCTTCAGTCTCATATTTACTTAGTAATAATAAATCTTCGACTAATCTAGTCATACGCCAAGCCTGATCTTCCATTGTGTCTAAAAATTTACCAACCGTTTTGTCTTTGTTCTTATCTTCATTGAGTGAATTTTTAATTGTTTCAACATAGCCTAGAATTGAGGAAAGAGGAGTTCTCAATTCATGGCTTACATTAGCCACAAAATCTGTTCGCATTTGTTCGTAGTTTTTAAGAAGACTTTGATCGTTTAGTGATATTAATAATTGTTCATAATCTTTTTCAACAAATATTAAGTCAGCAATAAAATACATATCACTAAAATTAGATGGGGTGAATTCAAACCTAAAATCTTCTTTCTCCCTAAAGGCTTTATCAATAAAAGTATTTAACTCTGTTGATCTAATAATATTATTGAGATCTCTTCCTTCATCTATAAATAAAAATTTTTGTTTAGCTGCATTATTGTAAAAAATTATTTCCTTATTTGTATCAATTGCAATAATAATCGAAGGTATCTTACTTAGACTTAGTCTTAGTTTTTTTTTCATATTTTTTTAATTTTGGCCAATCATTGTCACTTAAAATATAACCTACACAATTTCTAGAACCACACTTACAAATGTGATCCACAAAATCTGTATCAAAAGGATAACCATAGTTATAGAAAAGTTCGTCTCCTTTTTTTATTCGTTTAATAGAAGAAATCCAAATCTCATTATCTATGATGTCTACTTCACAATTCGGATTACATGAGTGATTAATAAATTTTGCAAAGTTATAATCAACATCACCGTCTATGTCGTATCGCTTGTTTAGTTCAAAAACATAGACCATGCCGTTATTTTTATCTTTTTTTGCTTTGCGGATTTGTTTATCTGCTCTTTTGTCACCCTCTCTTTTAGTAACTTTATCACCAATATATTGGATTACTTTCTGGCCTTTTTTAATATTAGTTTTTGCAAATAATCCAGAACCGTGAAGGGGTGATTTTTTTTTAAACCAAATTTTCTGCGTCATACTGTTATTTTTATACAATACACACATATAATAATAAATTGTATTATAAAATGATACTTTTATGTATAAGAACAAATCTTTAATTAATGAAATTTGAAAGTAATAAAAAATTTTACCGCACAATTTGGATTTCGGATACCCACCTAGGAACCAGTGGTTGTAAAAGCAAAATGCTTTTAGAATTCTTAGAAGAAACAGATTCGGAATATTTATTTTTAGTAGGCGACATTGTTGATGGATGGCGCATGCGTAAGAAAATGTATTGGCCACAAGAACATAACGACGTGGTTCAAAAAGTTTTAAAGAAAGCGAAAAATGGAACTAGGGTAGTGCTTATCCCAGGAAATCATGATGAAGTATTAAAAGATTTTACAAATTTTTCCTTTGGAGAAATTTCAATCAAAAATGAAGATACACATCAATTAGCTGATGGAAGGAAAGTACTGATTACACACGGAGATGAATTTGATGCTGTGATCATTAATGCAAGATGGTTAGCCAAAGTGGGATCAGCACTTTATGAATATTTACTAAAGTTAAATAATGTATTTAATTTTATTCGACGAAAGATGGGTTTATCTTATTGGTCACTGTCTCAATATTTAAAAAAGAAAACAAAGCATGCAACAAACTTTATTAGTAATTTTGAGTTTGCTGTATCTGATAGGGCAAGAAGAGAAAATGCCGATGTTGTTGTGTGCGGGCATATACATAGACCTGAAATAAAGGAATTAAATGGTGTTCTCTATTGTAATGATGGTGACTGGATTGAAAGTTGCACAGCACTCGTTGAAGATGAAATTGGCAATTTATCTATTCTTAATTGGCCCGAAGAAAGAGAAAAATTAAAATTAATTTCTTTTGAAGAAAGACGAAAAATTAAAGAGGATGCAGCCTAAAAAAATCGCGTTAATTAGTGATGCGTGGGTTCCTCAGGTAAATGGCGTAGTTACGACATTTCAAAGCGTTATACCTATTCTAGAAAAAAAAGGTTTTGAAATTAAAATATTACATCCTGAGATGTTTAATAATTTTAGTTATCCTTGGTACAAAGAAATAAAAATTTCTTACAATACTAAAAAAGTTACTGAAAAATTTTTTAAAGAATTTAATCCAGATATTGTTCATATAATGACTGAAGGTCCGGTAGGTTTTGCTGGTCGTAAGTACTGTCTTAAAAATAAACTACAATACACTTCTTCCTTTCACACCCGTTTTCCTGACTACATTAAGCAAAGAGCTTTTATCCCAAAGAGATTTACATACTCCATATTAAGAAGACTACATAGTGATTCAGAAAGAGTTCTTGTTCCATCAGTTTCAATGCTAAATGAGTTAAAAAAATATAATTTTAAAAATTTAGTAGTTTGGAATAGAGGTGTTGATACAGAATTATTTAATCCAAATAAAAGAGACACAAACAGTAAAGATAGACAACTGACTTATGTTGGTAGAGTAGCAATTGAAAAAAATATTGAAGAATTTTTAAAACTTAAAGGAAATTATAATAAAACTGTTGTGGGTGATGGTCCCGAATTACAAAAATATATTAATAAATATCCTGAAATAAATTTTGTCGGTGTAAAAACTGGAGATGAACTAGCGAAATATTATGCAAACGCAGATGTATTTGTCTTTCCTTCTAAAACAGACACTTTAGGAAATGTAATACTTGAAGCATTGGCTAGTGGAACACCAATTGCTGCATATCCAGTAACCGGGCCCATAGATGTATTAACAGATGAAAAGATTAACACTTTAGATAATGACTTGTTACAATCAGTTAAGAAGGCACTTAAAGTAAAAAGAGTTGATTGTAGAAATTTTTCTCTTAAATTAACTTGGGACAAATGTGTGAATGAATTTTTAGAATTCATGGTAAAAGTTTAGTTATTTAAGGTAATTTTATAGTGACATTTTCTTTAAGACAAAAAATACTAGCAGAATTTATTGGGACATATTTTCTTGTACTAACAGTTGTAGGTAGTGGAATTATGGGAGAGTTAATGTCAAATGACCTTGGTATAATATTACTAGGAAACACTATCGCAACAGGTGCCATTTTATATGTAATTATTTCTATGTTTATTAATATCTCAGGAGCGTACTTTAATCCTGCTGTTGTATTAAGTGATATTATCCAAAAAAATATTCCTATTAATTACGGAATAATTTTTATTTTTACTCAGATTATTGCTGGTATATTTGGTTGTTTAACTGCAAATTGGTATTTTGAATATCCTATAATTGAATGGTCACTCAATGAAAGAGTTGGTGTATTTAAATTCTTTTCAGAAATAATTGCAACTGTTGGATTATTATTAACTATTTTTATATTAAAAGAAGTAAACAAGGAAAGAATTGCTATTGGTGTAGCTCTATTTATTACCGCAGGATATTGGTTTACTTCATCAACAAGTTTTGCAAATCCAGCAGTAACAATAGGAAGAATGTTTACAGATAGTTTTAGTGGAATAAGTCCATCAAGTGTTCTAGGTTTTATTTTAGCTCAGATTATTGGTGCTCTTATTGCTACATTTATTGTTAGATTGTTTTTTAAAAATTAGTTCAACATATCGTACAAGTAGCCTTCACGGATTCCATATCTTACAAAAATAATATTTTTAATGTTATAAAATGAAGCAAGGCTAAATAAAATATATGTAGATAATTTTAATTTATCTAATCGATTGGGTTGGACAACATTCAATTTTTGAATTTGTTTTTTTTCCATAGAGTATAATTTGTGATAAAATATTTCTAACTCTGAAAATCGTATCATGTACCCATGTAATTTATTTTTCTTGATTCCATTTAGGTGCAAATGAAGTTTTGCAAGGTTGCGCCACATGCCTCCAATAACATAAATATTTCCTACGTTTTTAGAAAATTTAAGAGATTGGTTTTTAAATTTAGAAAATAAAAAATTACCAAATTTAATTTTAGTAGTTTTGTACATCTCAGATTCACTTCTTAAGATGCCAATTTTTAAACTTTTAGTTTCAAGTATGTTTTCATTTTTTATAGTACTAAGTTCTAAACTTCCACCTCCCAAATCAGCAACTAAACCGATTGGATTTTTTATTGAACTAATTACACCTAGAGATCCGCATTTAGCTTCATTTTTTGGTGAGAGCACTTCTACTCTAACTGACTTTTTTTTCTTGAAGGGTTCAATAATTTCTTTTCCATTTATTGTTTCACGAATTGCGGCCGTTGCAATTATATGAATATCTAAGGACTCATAATCTTTTGCAATCTTAATATATTCTTCTAAGCATTTTATAGCTTCTTTTATTTTTATCGATGGGAGTTTACCTATTTTAATACTTTCACCTAATTTTAAGAATTCTCTTTTTTGATAAAGTATTGGAAAAGGATGAATAGCTTGCGCATATATAACTAGTCTAAATGTGTTAGAGCCTAGATCAATCACTGTTATGGGATTTTTATTTTTCTTTTTAGCCATGGAAATGTATACATCTAAAGTATTAAACTCGAATGCTACAAGTCTATTTATTACGTCACGCCAAATCTAGTTGGGATAATTTAGAACTTGATGACATTGATAGGCCACTGAATAAAAGAGGTGTGAGAAACGCAAAACAATTTTCTAAAATATTAGATAAAAGAAAATTTCAAATTGGTCAGATAATATGTTCTCCTTCTAAAAGAACAACTAGCACATATGATATAATTTCTAATTCATTTGATCGCTCAGTAAAATTTACAATTGATAACGATATTTATGAATGCCCACCAAATATACTTGTAAGCAAAATTAAAAAATTAAAAAAAAATACTCTTATCATTGGACACAACCCTAGTTTGATAGATTCAATTAATATTTTATGTAATTCAAATATTGAACATTTTCCAACCTGTGCTTTTGCTATAATATCCTTTAAAAATAACTGGATTATTGATAAAATTTTAAAACCAAAAAATAAAAATTATTAAAGAAATATGAATTTTTTATGAACATGTTTTTTTTATACCTAAAAAATATAAAAAAAAATTATGTTAAAAAAAAATACTGCTTATAACTATGCAAACAGGGAATTGTCTTGGCTAAAATTCAATGAAAGAGTCTTAAGTCAGACATCTGATAGTAAAATTCCACTTTTAGAAAGGGTTAGATTTTTATCAATAGCATTCTCTAATTTAGATGAATTTTTTATGGTTAGAGTAGCAGGATTGAATGTTCAAAAATTTTCACGAAATAAAAGTTTTGATGGATTAACACCACAACAACAACTCAAGCTGATAGATAAAGAAACATCGAAGATGATTTCAAATATAAAATCAATATGGATAGATTTACTAAGAGAGCTTTCAGAAAACAAAATCCATATAGATGTAGAAAAAACACTGAAAACAAAAGATAAAACATTTATTAAAAATTATTTAGAAGAAAATAATTGGGGGGTTTTAACGCCAATTATTATTGATCCATCTCACCCATTTCCTTTTATACCAAATAAAGAAACAACCTTAGTATGTCGTTTAATAAATAATAAAAAAACTTTTTATGGAATACTGAGAGTGCCAGAGGGATTAGAAAAATTTATTAAATTACCTGGTAAAAAAACACGTTTTGTATCTATGGAGACAGCCCTACTTATTTCTTTAAAAGAAATTTTCCAGTGTGATAGGGTTTTGGATAAAGGTGTTTTTAGACCAATTAGGAATAGTGAATTAGAATTAGGAGGTGAAGGAGAAGATTTATTTTTAGTATTTCAAAAAGCTATTTTTGAGAGAAGAAGACAAGAGGTAATAAGAATTGATTTTGATGAAAGTATATCTAGTCACTTAATTAAATTCATAAATAAAAAACTTAACTATAAGGATGTAAATACATATAAACTGCCAATACCCGTTAATCTTTCGAGTATAGAGTCAATTTTCTTGAAAGATTTTAAAAAATTATTTTTTCCAAAATTTAAGGTACGGTTTCCTGAAAGAATTAAAGATTTTAAAAATGATTATTTTAAAGCTATAGCAAATAAAGATATTGTTATTCATCACCCTTTTGAATCTTTTGAAGTAGTGACTCAGTTTATTGATCAAGCTGCAGATGATCCAAAAGTCTTATCAATAAAACATACTTTATATCGAACTACTGATGACTCACCAATAGAAGCAAGTTTAGTTAGAGCAGCACAAAAAGGAAAATTAGTAACTGTCATTATAGAGTTGCAAGCACGTTTTGATGAAGAGCGTAACTTAAAATGGGCAAAAGAATTAGAATTAGCTGGAGCGCAAGTTGTTTTTGGCAATATTGATATGAAAACTCATGCAAAAATTACACTTGTAACAAGGAAGCAAATGAATTCTGTTGTAAATTACGCACATTATGGAACAGGTAATTATCACCCGAGAAATGCAAGAGTTTATATGGATTTATCTTACTTCACCTGTGACAAAACATTAACAAATGATGCTGCAAAAATGTTTAATTATTTAACTAGTTATTCAGAACCAACCACAATAAAAAAAATAGTATATTCTCCAATAACTGCAAGAAACAAATTAAATGAACTAATTAGAAATGAAATTACAAATGCTGGAAAAAATAAACCATCTGGAATAGTTTGTAAGTGTAATTCTCTTGTTGATAAACAAATTATTGATGAATTTTATAAAGCATCTCAAAAAAATGTAAAAATTGAATTGTTAATAAGAGGAATTTGCTCTCTAATACCTGGTAAAGAAAATCTATCGGAAAATATAGTTGTTAAAAGTATAATTGGTCGTTTTTTAGAACATACGAGAATATATTGTTTTTATAACGGTCATAAATTCCCTCATAGAAAAAATATCTTGTTTATTTCTTCTGCCGATTTAATGCAAAGAAATCTAGATAGGCGGGTTGAAACATTTATTCCTATTGAAAATGAAACTGTACATGAACAAATATTAAATCAGATCTTAATTGCCAGTATGACAGATAATACAAATTCTTGGCAAATGTTAAGTAATGGCAATTATCAGAAAAAAGAAATATCAAGCAAAGAGAAAAAATTTTCCTCTCACAATTTTTTTATCAAAAATCCAAGCTTGTCTGGGAGGGGTTCAGCAAAACTCAAATCTAGAGCTAAGTCTAATTTAAAAATTGGAAAATAGAATTTAATCCCACTCACAATAATTGGACATAAGCAGGAAGAAATAATACTGTGAGTGGTAAAAAGTATTTAAATTTTATTTTTTACAGACGTATTAATAGAATATTAAATTTTTATAAATTAAACTAATATTTAAATTTATTAGTTTTCAAATAAATTTTTTAGTTCTTTCAATTTAATAAAAATTGAGTCTCTTACTTCTCTAAATTTATCTAATTGGTTTGAACTAAAATGATCTGATGCTGGATCATCAAATGGTATTGAAAATATCTGAGCTTTGGAATTTAAAACTGGACATACCTCTTCTTTACAAAGCGTAAAAACGGTATTTAATTCATCTCTAAATTTTTTGTCTAAACTTTCAAAATCTTTTGAATAATGTTTTGATATATCAATATCGATTTCACCCATAACCTCGATAGCATTGGGATTAACTTCTTTGGGCACTGATCCTGCACTTTGAATTATACAATTAGGATATAATTTTTTTGCAATTCCTTCAGCCATTTGACTTCTTGCTGAATTAGCAACACACATAAAAAGAATATTTTTATTTTTCATGAAAGCAAATAAATATATCCAAAAATAAATAGTGGAAGTTGTAAACCAAAGTTTGTAAGAAGAGCTCTATCTTTTGTCATATAGCCAACAATTGACCAACCAACAGCTCCTGTGCCGTGAATAATTATGTTAATTGGATAGGCATTTAAATTGGTTAATAATATTCCCGATAAAATTAACGCGGTGCTAAACCACTTAATTCTATTAATTGATAAATCTGTCATATCTTCTCCTAAATTCTATAGATTGCGAATATTACACTTTACTTAAAGATAAAGATATTAATCAAATTGTAACAAAAATTTAACATTTCTTTCTTTTTTTTTGAAAAGTTCTATAAGCACGCCATGTTTGGATTAAAAAGTGCATCATTATTTGGTGATACCAAAAAGCTTGAAAGAGAAATTGATGAGTTTGTTGATATTGTCTCTGAAGTGGGCTTAGTATTTAAATCGATAGTTCCAACTTATCTCAATCATTCCGCCAATGGTAAATTTGAGGAAATGGTTGAAAAAGTAAAAGAAATGGAAAGTAAGGCCGACAAAATTACGAAAGATGTTGAGCATACTCTTTATGAAGAAACACTAATCCCAGATGCAAGAAGTGATGTGTTACGACTTCTAGAACACATCGACGAATTAATTGGAATGTACCAAGGGAATTGTTATCACTTCTCTATTCAAAAACCTAATTTTCCAAAAGAGTTTCACCAAGATTTAATTGAGTTAACAGAGACTGTTGTAAATTGTGTTGAATCATTATGTTTAACTGTAAGATCATTTTTTAGAGATATTAAATCTGTTAGAGATAATGCACATAAAGTTACATTTTACGAAAAAGAATCTGATATAAAATTTAGTGCACTTGCAAGAAGAATTTTTGATTCTGAATTACCTCTAGATCAAAAAATGCATCTTCGATATTTTGTAGAGAAGATTGATCGTATTTGTGATCAAGCAGAAGACATAGCTGACGAGGTTCAAATTTACGCTATTAAACGCTCCGTTTAATTTTCAATGGAAATTACAATTCTAATTTTTTTATTTGGTGGTCTTTTTTTAGGTTGGTCACTTGGCGCCAATGATGCAGCAAATGTTTTTGGAACTGCAGTTGGAACACGAATGGTTAGTTTCACAAGTGCAGCAATAATCTGTAGTCTCTTTGTTATTCTAGGTGCAATAATTAGCGGAGCAGGTACAACAGAAACTTTAGGTAAGTTAGGTGCTATTAATGCATTACCTGGTGCCTTTGCAGCATGTGTGGCTGCAGGCATATCCGTTTATTTAATGACCAAAGTTGGCTTGCCTGTTTCAACAACGCAAGCGATCGTTGGAGCAATTGTTGGTTGGAATTTATACACGGGATCTTCAACTAACCTTCAAGTTTTAATTACTATTTTAGGAACATGGATACTCTGTCCTATCATTGCAGGAGTTATTGCAATGGGTTTATTTACTTTTACAAAAAGAGTTATACTCAATAGAAAGTTACATATTCTCAGACTTGATGCCTATACAAGAACAGCTTTACTTTTAGCGGGTGCTTTTGGTGCTTATAGTTTAGGCGCAAACAATATTGCTAACGTAATGGGTGTCTTCGTACCTATATCACCGTTTACTGATGTTACTATTGGAAATTTATTTGTCTTTTCCTCAAAAGAACAATTATTTCTGCTGGGTGGTTTAGCAATAGCTGTTGGTGTTTTTACTTATTCGAAAAGAGTTATGTTTACCGTGGGTAATGATCTTTTAAAAATGACACCAGTGGCAGCATTTATTGTTGTTATATCGCATTCTATTGTTTTATTTTTATTTGCATCTCAGGGTATAAGTGCTTTTTTACAATCTATAAATCTTCCCTCTATACCTTTGGTACCAGTATCAAGTTCCCAAGCTGTTGTTGGCGGCGTAATTGGAATTGGTCTTTTAAAAGGAGGAAAAGAGGTTCAATGGTCAATTGCGGGTAGAATTTCTTTGGGTTGGATGACGCTACCTATAATTGCAGCTTTAATTTCTTTAATTGTTTTATTTATTCTAGAAAATATTTTTAATTTAACGGTCTCTTTTTAATTAACTGCTCGATAAGAAAAAATAAAATCTTCTTGGATTTTTGACTCAATAGCTCCTTTTCTTCTTGATCGTACAAGATTAATAGCTTCTTGTTTTTCATAATTAAATTCAACAAGTAAAATAGCAGCTATAGTGCCAGCTCTTCCTTTTCCTCCACGACAATGTAAGACTATATTTTTACCATCTATCAATTCGTTCTTTAATAAAACTTTTGTTGTTTCCCATTTATATTTAAAATCTTTATCTGGTGCTCCCATGTCATAAATGGGTAAATGGTACCAATGTAATTTATGTTCATAAATATTTTTGACAAACAAAGTTTTATCACACAATTTTTCAAATTCGCTATCTTCAACAAAAGAAGTAATAGAACTACAATTATTATTTTTAAATATTTCTAATTCGTTTGCTAAAATTGTTTCTTCAAATAAACCATTAGAGTTAAGACCTGGGAAAGAAGTTAATATAATTTTTCCTGCAAATGACTTAGAGTCAATAAAATCATAATTGCTAAATTGCATTTACGCTTGTTTAGCTAAAAAAGACTCTCTTGCTTCTTCTAAATAGGGACGGAAATGTTCAACATCGGGAGTTTTTTTATCTAGAACTTTTGCTAAATCATCAAATCTCCTAAGCTCTATTGCTTCATCCATAAAAGGTTTACTTATAAATGCATCTGCTTCTTCTTTTGTGAAAGGACCGCCTTGAACTTTTAATGAAAGTTTCGATGCTTCTGATAGGCTATCATAATAACCCTCTTCAACACTTGATAAATATCTTTTTGAGTCAACATGTGCTCTAATTGGTAAAATAACATCCTCACCAAAATATTTTTTTAAAAAATCAGCACCTAAATTTTCATGATGACCATCTTTGCCTTCATGAATGGGATCGCCGTCCTCATAGATAAGGTGACCAACATCATGCAGTAATGCTGCAGCAATTGTTGGTCCTGGTAATTTATTTTTTTCAGCAAGTTCAGCGCATTGGAGTGCGTGCTCAAGCTGTGTGACATCCTCATTACCATATTGAATATCAGCACCTTTTGTTTTCAAAAGATCTAAGAGATAATCTACGATATTTTCTTCCATTCTCATTTATAATTAACTTATTAGAAAATAAATTCAATTCCAACTTTAATAAGATTGATCAAATTTATAATAATATTTATTAAGTAAATATTTAATGGATAAAAAATTATTAACCCCTGGGCCTCTCACGACATCGATGTCAACAAAAGAGGCAATGCTTCATGATTGGGGTTCGAGAGATACAAAATTTATTGATCTCAATGCATCAATTAGAGATTCCCTTGTTAAATTAATAGATGGTGAAGATAAATATCAATGTGTTCCAATGCAGGGAAGTGGGACTTTTGCTGTAGAGTCGATGGTGAGCTCTCTTACTCAAAAAGATTCTAAAATTCTGATTCTGATCAATGGTGCTTACGGACAAAGAATGAAAAAAATGTGCACATATTTAGGGAGAGATTTTATTGAATATGAAGTTGCTGAACATGAAGTACATGACATCAATAAAATTGAAGAGTTAATTGATAGCAACAACTTAACACACGTCTTTGCTGTATATTGTGAAACAACATCGGGTATTTTAAATCCTATTGAAGACATTGCAAAATTGGTTGAAGGGAAAAATTTATCGTTATTCATCGATGCAATGAGTGCCTTTGGTGCATTACCCTTAAGTTCTAAAACAATTACTTTTGATGCTGTAGCCGCTTCATCAAACAAATGCTTAGAAGGTGTGCCAGGTGTTGGTTTCATTCTTGTTAAAAATGAAGTTATTCAAAATGCAAAAGGCAATAGTCACTCACTAAGTCTAGACTTATATGATCAATGGCAAGCAATGGAAAAAAATAAACAATGGCGATTTACACCTCCAACACACGTATTGGCTGCATTCAACCAAGCTATTGAAGAACATAAAGAACAAGGCGGTGTAGAGGGACGGGGCAAAAGATATAAAAAAAATTGTGAAATTATTTGTAATGGAATGAAAGAGTTAGGATTTGAGCAATTACTTCCTGATAATTTGCAGGCACCAATTATTATTACGTTTAAACAACCTAATGATCCTAAATTTAATTTTGAGAAATTTTATAATGCTCTTAGTGAAAAAGATTTTTTAATTTATCCTGGAAAACTAACAGTGGCAGAAACTTTTAGAATTGGGTGTATTGGTAATTTAGATGAACAAGACATGATAGATACTATAGAGGCAGTAAAAGAAGTTGTTACTGAATTGGGATTAACATTAAACTAACAAAACAATGACAAAAGAAATTGAAATACCATTAGTTAAAGCAACAAATGAAAATCTTACAGGATATGGGTATTTAATCGATAGTTTTGAAAATAGCGATATTGAAATTGTTACTTGGCCAAAACAAGGATGGCGCGACATAGAAGAGGGAACTGGTAATGAAGGTGGAACTACCGAAGGTTCTTTTGATACCTGGTGGCAAGGTGACGTGCTTTATGGGCAAAATAATGCTGTTCAACATAAGAGCGATTATGAAGTAGATGGAAAATATATACTGGGTTATGCCAATAATCCTGATCAAGAATTACAAAAAGATAAATATTCAGATCCAACAAAAATTTTTTTATGGCATGCAAATTATCATCCTGATGGAGGTCAGCTTTTCTTTCCTGAAGAAAATAAACCATTTATTTGCCCTTTAGCCTTACCGACAGACGACATTGAACCAGAACATTTTAAAGCATTTTATTGTGACGGATCAAAAGGTTTGTATATTCATCCAAATATTTGGCATGAAGGGGTGTTTCCAGTTACAGAAAAACAATCGTTTCAAGGAAAACAAGGTAAAGTACATGCAAGAGTTAGCATCGACTTAAAAGAGGAATTTAATAAGTATATTTATTTTAAAACTGCGATCTAATTATAAATTTATATTTAATAATGAAAATTATTCACCTTTCAGACCCTCATATTTATATAGATAAGATTCATGGCATAGATCCTGTCAGTAAATTTAAAAAAGCATTAACTCATATAAAAAATAATCATGGTGATGCAGATTTATTTGCCATCACTGGTGATATTACAGACTTAGGTGATAAAGATTCTTATCAGTTATTTTTAAAAATAATTGATGAAGCAGACCTGCCAAAGAATTTGAGTCCTCAGTTAATTATAGGTAATCATGATAACAGAGATGAGTTTAAAATAAACTTTCCTAATATTGAAACCGATCCAAATGGATTTATTCAATACTTTAAGGATATAGATAATAAACGTTTAATTTTTATAGATACTAATCTAATTAATACTCACCAAGGACATTACTGTGAAGAGAGGCAAGAATGGTTAAATAATATTTTAAGTAAGACTAATACAGATACGTATATCTTTATGCATCATAATCCACTGGCATTAGTAAAAGAGGAAAGTGATGGAATAGGATTACAACAAAAAAAAGAGTTTCAAAAAATTTTAACGAAAAATAATAAGATAATAAAACATATTTTTTTTGGTCATCAACATATTACAAGTTCTGGCTCTTATTGTGGTATTACTTTTTCTTCCCCAAGAAGTACTTGGTCTCCTCTAATACCTAACTTTTCAAATGAATATCGTTTAGGAACGGCTAATACAGATACAAATTATAATGTTGCAATAATTCGATCTGACGCCTTAATTATTCATACAGAGGATTTTTTAAAAACAGAAGTTAATTGGTTTAAATAAAAAATTATTTTTTTTCGATTACAAATATTTCATTGTTAAAATAAAGACCTTTATTTTTAGCAACAATGTTTTGAACAATTTTTTCATAGTTTTTAGTTTTTTCTACTTTCATTACTTTGTCGTCATCCATTTGATTGACATATATGGAGGCATTCCAAGCAGAAAAAACTAATGATGTCGCTATACCTCCGCTGATTTCTGTTGGTAGAGCTCTCAATTTACATTTAATAATTCTTTTTTCTCCAAAAGATAATCTTCTTAATAAATCTTTATCTAAATTTTTCTTAAGATAAGAAATGATACTATTTCCAAGAGAAGGAAATGGGTCCTCTTTTGGCCAAATTTTACGAATTATTTCATTAGCAGGATCTTTTCCTGAAGCATGAATAGTTAATAATTTCCCTTTTGATTTTAACGCTCTAATCATTGGTTCGATGACATATTTTGATTTCTTTTCTGCTGTGATTCTTGAACGATAAGGCTGTGAAGCAATTATAAGATCAAATTTATTATCTGATTTTTTTTTGGTAGGTATTAATTCATTTACATTAAATTCTTGATCTTCGCGGTAGATAACCATGACTGAAGGCTCTTTATAAGTATGGTTACCTGACTTTTTATTAATTTCTATATTCCATTTTTTTTCTAAAAATTCATTTTGTTTTCTTAATTGTTGGGCAAATTCAAGAGAGGTATCTCCTTTTAATTTAATAATATTCCAATTAATTTTTTTCTGTTTAACTTCATTTTTTGATTTTAGGTTTGCAGCTTCAGCGTAGTGTAGATTTGAAATGACAAAAACCGTATTCTTATGTTCAACAAACCTGTCGGGTAATTTTTCTAAACCTAATCTTACATCTTCTATGCTTATTTCTTTTGTGCAAACTAATAAAGGTACGTTAGGCTTAGCCTCGTGGCACTGACGCATAACATTCATAAGTAAGGAACCATCACCCATACCAGCATCAAATATTTTTATACCAGGTTTTTGAGGTTTAATTTTATTTACGTGAGGGCGTATCGCATCAGCAATTTGATTTTTTTCATTTGTTGTTGTGACAAATAATAAGTATTTTTGTCTGTTATCATAAAACCTGAAATTTTTTTTCATTACTAATAAAGTCCCATTGATTTAGCAGAAGAGATGAAGGCTTCTTTATTGCCAATAAAGTTTTTACCTCGTTCCCCTAAAAACGCATCATCTACTATATTATTCCATTCTTGAACAGGAACTTTTATTTCATTTAAGTTAAGAGGAACCTCTAAAGAACGCATAAATTCACTCAGATGATTTGCAGCATTCTCTAGGTTATCGTTAAAAATTAGTTTTAGTCTTTCTTCAGCTACACTATCAATTCCAACCATACTTTTAGTAATCATGGGTAATGTAAATGAGCAAGCAATACCATGTTGAATGCCGTAATTGAGCGTCACAGGGTATGATAGATTGTGCGCAATAGCAGTTTTTGTATTGGAAAACGCTAAGCCAGCATGAACGCATGCCAGTGCAATGTTTGAGCGTAATTCAACATTTCTTAAATCTTTAGTGAGAAGTGGTAAATTTTCTAATACTAATTTTGATGCTTGTATTGCATGTGAAGCAGAAATTGGGTTCGCATTAATATTCCAAATACTTTCCATTGAATGGGAGAGAGCATCTAAACCAGTTGAAATGGTCAAACCTAAAGGCTTATCAACCATAATAGATGGATCGATAATTGCTTTTTCTGCATAAAGTGATTTATGCGCCAAAGATAATTTATTATTTTTTTCTTTATCCCATATTGTGGCCCAACACGTAAGCTCACTTGATGTTCCTGAAGTTGTAGGTATTGCAATAATCTTGATTGGATTTTCGACTCTTGGATTTTGCTTATTACGAACGAAATCTGTTAGATATTCTTGTTTATCTTTAAATGCAGCAATTGCTTTAGCTGTGTCTGTAACAGAGCCACCACCTATAGCTAAAATATAATCTACCGATTCATTGATTGAAGAAAATTTATTTTGTAGCTCTAAAATATCCTTATAATCTGGATTAGGCTGAACATCCGTCATAATGGATAAAGGTGGATTTGAAGAAGATTTTAATTCATCGCTATATTTTTTAAAAATTTCTTCTGGATGAGTGATTATGATGTAGTTCTTATTTTTAAGAGCATCATGTACTTCTGTAAATCTATTTTTTCCAAAGATAATTTCAACAGGGTTAAAATAATTCCACATTACCTTAAATTGATTTTGCCGCTTTAGTTAAAATTGTCATTTTCTCAATTGCTTGTTCTCGTGTAAAGAAACCTAAACCACAATCTGGTGCAGCTATTAAACGGTGTTCATCAATATGTTCAAGTGAATCTTTGATACGAACTCTTACTTCTTCAACAGATTCCATTCTGCTTTTTGCAATATCAATAAATCCAAAAATTACTTTTGTTTTAGTAAATTTTTCTAAAAGATTTAAATCATTATGCCTATGTGAATCTTCTAAAGATACTTCATCAATAGTTGAATCATCTACAAGTGATGCAATTCTATCATAAGCATCTAGATCAGCCTTTTTATACCCTTCTGAATCTAATGAGTTAGGATAACCACAACAAATATGGCAAACGCGTTGCACTTCTTTAGGAATACCATGCATCATTCTTTCTAAATTTTCCATACCGTAAGAATGAGCTTCATCGGGCTTTCTAGCAAATACTGGTTCATCAATTTGAATATACTGACAACCTGCATCTACAAGTGCTTTAACTTCTTTATTGAGGGCTAATGCTAAATCAAAACCAAGTTTTTTCATGTCATCATAGTAATTGTTGGCAATTGAATCTGTAATTGTCATTGGTCCAGGTAGCGTAATTTTAACTGGGTTTTTTGTAAATTGTTGTGCACTCTTCCAGTCTAAATGCATACGTATTTCTTTACTTGAAATTGGTGCAACAATAGTTGGAAGGTCAGCTTCGAACGCACCCTGTCTTACTGACTTATGTGTAACTTCCTTAAAACTTACACCATTTAAAAATCGACATTGATATAATACATAACTCTCGCGCCTAACTTCCCCATCTGTTGGAACATCAATACCCGCACTTACTTGATCAGTTATAACTTCTTTAATTGCTGCTAAAAATAATTTTTCAGCATCCGCACCTGCAGACTCTAATGCTTTTTCATATGCGCCAGGTGACCAATTTGATAATAATCCTTTTGATGCTTTTTTCTCTTCTTCTGATTTTGTCCCTAAAAACCAATCTTGAATGGGTGTTTGTTTAGGTTTTGGATAAGCACCTATTGTAGTTGTTGTAAGAGGCATCTATTTTTACTCCCATTTAAATTTAAAATAAAACAGCGGCTTTTATAAAGCCGCTGTAATAAAAAGTTAATAATAAATAATCTCAAATTACATAAGATCGTTTATTTCTTCCATCATTTCTTCTTGAAGATCTGCCATATCATCAGCGTCGCCTGTAGCAATTTCTTCCGTGAAATCATAGATTACCTGTGTAACAGCTAATCCATTTTCTCCAGGATACGCAAACCAATCAGCTAGAAGTGGAAGTTGTTCAACTGCAGTAAGTTTATTAGGGTTTTGACTATAGAAGTCACCTAATAAATCATTCGCTGCTTTGTTTGGTGGAACATATCCAGTTGTTTCAGCAACTAATGCAGCACCGATACCTGATGTAATGAACTTTAAGAAAGTCCATGCAGCATCAACTCTTGCTGGATCATCAGATGTAGACACTAACATTGCAGCGTTTCCACCTGCTGGTAATCTTGCTGGTGTTCCATTGTTTACTCCAGCCATTCCAGGGAATGGTGCAGTTTTTAAAACAAAGTCTGCCTTTGCAGCATTAACTGAACCCAAGCTTGAAGTAGACCAGAACATCATACCAATAGTACCTGCGTTAAACGCAGCTTGACCATCAGCAATTGAATAGTTTGGCATATTACATCCGCTCATGATTGATTTCATTTGCTCTAACGTTGCAAGTCCTGCATCTCCACCCATATTTACAGCTCCATCTTTAACCATTGGAACATTCTGAGTATGCATTAATGCTTGGTGGAACCAGTTACCTGTAATGTTCCAACCAAAGTATAGAGTTCCTTTACCTGCTGCTTCTAATTTATTACATGCTGCAATAACTTCGTCCCAGTTAGTTGGAATACTATCTACACCTGCTTCAGCTAATAAATCCATGTTATAATATCCAACTGGTGTTGATACAGAAAATGGTAATCCATAAACTTCACCACCGAATGTTGAAAGACTTAACATAGCAGAATGGTAACCATCTTTTTCAAAAGCTGCTTCTTTTGCGATAAATGGCTCTAAAGACTTAGCAATACCTTTGTCAACTAGAGGTGCCTGTCTGTTAAGACCTTGCATTGTTACATCTGGTAAATTACCTGAAGTAGACTCTCTGAAGATTGTTGCAGTTGCATCCTCATAGTTTTCATAAGTTGCTCTAAATTTAACTTGAATATCTGGATGTGCTTTTTCAAACTCTGGCATAATAGCTTGAAACGTAACATCGAATAATCCTGAATAAGGATAAGCTACTTCTATTTCAATAGACTTAGCTGAATTAACAGAACCATAAAAACCGAAAGCTAATACGGCTGCCAATCCTGTAATTAATTTTTTCATTTAATCCTCCCGATTGAATATAATAATTTAATCTAACATGTAGCCCCAAAGGGTTACAATTTTATTACGAAAATATTACTAAAAAATAAGCTTATTTTTCCACAGCAATAAGAAAAATTAGAGAAAAAATGATTTTTACCAGGGTAGTGAGAAGGTTTTTACATTAGTAAAGCTTTTCATTGCTTCAATTACACCTTCTTTATAACCAAGACCTGAATCTTTAATTCCTCCAAAAGGAGACATTTCAATTCTATAGCCTGGAACTTCCCAAATATTTACAGTGCCAACATTTAAGCCTTGAATATATTTTTTTGCTCTCATGAAGTTATTTGTGCATACACCAGATGATAATCCGAATGCGGTTGAATTAGATATTTTCATTACAGCTTCATCGTCATTAGGCACACGAATGATTGGTATAACTGGACCAAATGTTTCTTCTAAAACTAATTCACTTTTAGGATCAACATGATCTACAACTATTGGAGGTAACAAAGCACCCTTTCTTCCAGGGTGATATAAAATTTTTGCACCGTCTTCTTCAGCCATAGAAACTCTTTTATCAAAAAGTTCTGCAGCTTGAGCATTAACAACAGTACCTAAGTCTGTTTCCATATTCATAGGATCACCAAATTTAATTTTCTTAGCACGCTCAAGAGCCATTTCAACAAATTGATCTGCAATGGATTCTTGAACCAATATTCTTTTAACAGCTGTACAACGTTGACCAGAATTTTTCGTTGCTCCAGTAACAGCTAGTTCAACAGCTTTTTTAAGATCATCACCATCTAAGTCATTTAAAACAATTAATGGATCATTACCGCCAAGCTCTAGTACTGTTCTTTTGTATCCAGCTTGTTCAGCAATTAATTTTCCTACACCCACACTGCCTGTAAAAGTAATTAGATCAATGTTTGGATTTTTGATCATTTCTGATCCAATGTCTTGAGGCCATCCAGTTACAACTGAAAACATTTCGGGTGGTAAACCTGCTTCATATAAAACATCGGCGAGTACCATTGCTGTTAAAGGTGTTAATTCTGTTTGTTTACATACAGTACAATTATTAGTTGCAATTGAAGGTGCAATTTTATGCGCTACCATATTCAAAGGATGATTAAATGGGGTGATTGCTGAGATTGCCGTTAAAGGTTCTCTTATGGTAAATATTTTTCTGGCTTTTCCATGCGGAGTTAAATCACAAGAAAATATTTCTCCATCATCATGAATACAAAGTTGAGCCGTTAATGAAAATACATCGAAAGCTCTTCCTACTTCGTATAAAGAATCTTGTTTTGAGATACCAAGTTCTAAAGTAATAATATCAGAAATTTCTTCTTTTCTTTTAACAAGTACTTCTGCAGCAGTTTGTAGAATTTTTTGTCTCTCATATCTTGTAAGTTTAGGCTGATAATTTGCAGCAATATCTAAAGCCTTTCTTGCATGCTCTGCAGTACCGGCTGGAACCGTTCCGATTACTTCACCTGTAAAAGGGTACTCAACATTTATTGTTTTATCTGAAGTAACTTTTTCTCCAGCAATACGCATTGCTTCATTAATCATTTTTTTGTGCATCATAGGGCTCCATTTATTGCATAATAAAATGCATCATAGTTATATAATTGTTTGCTAGTATCTAAGTTTTGTAATTTTAAATTTGATATGAATGGCACTTCTCTTTCATGGAGTCCTCCATGAGAACGTAAAGGTTCATTTAATCCAGAAAGATTGTGTTTATCTTCCGATGAACCAATAGTCATAAATTCTGAAGACATACATATAATATCTCCCATTCTATCAGGAGGTAAATTGTAAGTAGAGCATCCTTCATCTTTTGTTAAAACAACTTCTATATCTTTTATTTCTTTAATAGCATTTACAACTGAATCTATCTTGCTCTTGTCTTCTAAATAAATTGTTGCAAAAGAACCAAGTGAACCATGATGAACAACATATGGATCTGTAATTGGTAGGATGACTTTAGCCATGTTTGGATCAAATTTTTTATCTAAATAATCTTGTAAAAATATTGCATTAGGTGAACCATCTTCTTTTGATTTTGGTTTCATTCCGTGATCTGCTGTGATGATTATAGAAACATTCTCCTTATTTAAAAGACCAATATATTTATCAAACATTGCATAAAATTTATTTGCTGTTTCATTTCCCGGTGCATATTTGTGTTGAATATAATCCGTAGTCGATAAATACATAATATTTGGTTTAAACTCTTCAAGAAGTTTTACACCTGCAGCCATTACAAATTCAGAGAGTCCTTCAGAATATACTTCTGGCACTGGCATCCCCAACCAATCGTTTACATTATCTATACCATTGAGATCTTTTGTTGCTTGATCAGATTTTTCAGCAGAAAAACAAATAGCTCTCTCATCATCAAAACTTAATCCGTTTCCTAAAAGTGTTCTCAACTTGTCTTTTGCAGTAACAAGAGCAATTTTAGAACCAGAATTGTAAAATTTTTCAAAAATAGTTGGTGCTCGCATATATTTTGGATCATTCATCATTACTTCTTCGCCCGTCTCAGGTGTATAAAAGAAGTTTCCGCATATACCGTGAACAGAACTTGGTTGGCCTGTTACAATCGAAATGTTATTTGGATTTGTAAAACTTGGAATAGCGCTGTGAACAAGTAGGTTTTCACCACTTGCAATTAATTTATCAAGATTTGGTGTAAGATTAGATTTTGATGCTTCTTCGAGATACTCTTTTTGACTACCATCAAGGCATATAACAATAGCAGTTTTTGAGAAAGAGCTTGGATATTCTCTTTTATTAATTTCTAAATTATCGGACACGAATTCAACTAATATATATTATTAAAAATACGAATTTATAGTTATCTGCTAGTTAAACTCAATCATAATTTGAATATTTGTTAATAAAATTGAAATAAAACTGAAATAAATAGATTTAAAATATTCTCAAATTTAATAAAATTTTGTAGATTAAAGTTAAGATACAGGGGGAATGAGTGGGGACAATATCACTTAAAAATATTTCAAAGTCATTTGGGTCTACACAAGTACTTAATAATTTGAATGTTGATATAAACGATGGAGAATTCTTAACATTAGTTGGTCCATCTGGTTGTGGTAAATCTACATTACTTAGAATAATTGCAGGATTGGAACAACAGACTTCAGGTGATGTATTAATAGATAATAAAAATGTAAATAGAGTTAGAGCCAGTGAAAGAGATTTGGCAATGGTATTCCAGTCATATGCTCTTTATCCTCATCTCACAGTAAGAAGAAATTTAGAAACCCCATTAAGACTAAGGGATTATAATGCATTTGAAAGACTGCCCTTGATTGGTAATTTTTCTCCAAGCAAAAAAGAGAAAACAGAATCTATAAATCAATTAGTAAATAAAACTTCTGAAACTCTAAAAATTTCAGAACTATTGGATAGAAAACCAGGACAATTGTCAGGTGGTCAAAGACAAAGAGTTGCTCTTGGTCGTGCTATGGTTAGAGAGCCTGTTGCCTTTTTAATGGATGAACCTCTTTCAAATTTAGATGCGGCTCTGAGAGTTCACATGCGATCTGAACTATCTGAGCTTCATAATTCACTTAAAACTACTTTTGTTTACGTAACACATGATCAAGCAGAAGCATTAACTATGTCCTCTAGAATGGCTGTTATGATTGATGGAAATTTATTACAACTAGATAAGCCTCAAGAAGTATATGACAATCCTTCCTCATTAAGTGTGGCTCAATTTGTTGGAAGTCCAAAAATAAATATATTTAAAGGAACTGCGGACTCTAGTGGGATGATAAGTTTTCTCAACGTTAATCTAAAAAGAAAAAGTTCTGAAAGTAACACAGATTTACATATTGGTATTCGACCAGAACATTTAGAAATTACAAATGAAAGTAATGAAAATACATTTAGTGGAACCGTTGCATATAGAGAAAATTTAGGTTCAGATATTTTCTTTCATGTAAATATTGAAGACGGTTCAAATAAAATAATTGTAAGAGGCTTACCACAATTTACACACCAAATTTCAAACGGTTCTAGTGTAAATATAAAAAGAGTTTCAGATAAAGCATTACTATTTAATCAAGCAGGAATGAGAGTTCAATTTACTAATGCATAATTCAAAAGCTCACATATGGTTTATTGCACCAGCAATCATACTGATGATAATTATTTTAATTTTTCCTCTTTTTCTTGCAGGAGGAATTTCTTTTACTGACTATAATTTAGGAAACAAAACATTCGAGTGGGTTGGACTAGAAAATTATGACAAGATGTTCAATCGCAAAACTTATGTCAAAATGATTTGGGCCACAGCGACGTATGTTATTGTTGTCGTTCCAATTTCTGTTGTACTTGGATTATGTGCTGCTATGCTCTTAAATTCACTAAGGTTTGGCGCTGATATATATAAAACAATTTTCTTTCTTCCAGTTATGGCAACTCTTCTTGCAATGGCAATTGCATGGGAATTTACTCTTCATCCAACATTAGGAATTGTAAATAGTTTTTTAGCAAATGGGTGTGGAGGAGTTAGGGAATTCATTCTTGGTTTTCATTGGTTGCCGTGGGTAGACTCACAAGAAAGCTGGTACGCTGTAGCATGTGCAAACAACATGGATTTTCCATATTGGTTAAAACAAAAAAATACTGCGATTTGGACAGTATGTTTCATAGGAATTTGGCAAGCTTTTGGTTTTAACATGGTTTTATATTTAGCTGGCTTAACAAGCATACCAAGAGAGTTATACCAAGCTGCAGAAATGGATGGGGCTAAATCTACATGGGAGCAATTTAAACTTGTTACATGGCCAATGCTTGGTCCAACAACGTTGTTTGTTGTCACTATTACTACCATTAGAACATTTCAAGTATTTGATACCATTGAGATACTTACTAAAGGTGGTCCATCAAAAACAACGTATGTCATGATGTATGCAATCTTTGAAAAAGCTATTCAACAAAACTTAACCAGTATTGGTGCAGCAATCACTGTTGTCTTTATTGGATTTATTCTTGTGTTAACGTTTTTCCAAAGATATGTCATTGAGAAGAGGGTTCATTATTAATGGAAGCTAAACAATATATTGGAGAAGGTTGGAAACATGCAATCTTAATTATTGGTGCTATCGTAGTAATGCTCCCTTTTTATATGATGGTTTCTATGTCATTAAAATCTCAGCAAGAAATCCAATCAATTTCTGGTGGTCTTATTGGTGCGCAAGAAACTCAAACGTTTCCCGTATGTGTTAAAACTGGTTATTCAGAAGAAACATGTACAATGAAGCCATATCAATACAACTATTGGTTTGCATTTGAAAAAGCCCCTATTCCTAGATACTTAATGAATGGTGTCATTGTTACTTTATCAATTTTCATTATTCAGGTTTTAGTTGCCTTACCGTGCGCATATGCACTCGCCAAGTTACGGTTTTACGGACGAGAATTTGTTTTCTCGATGGTTTTATTTTGCTTACTGATTCCTGTTCACGGAATTGCACTTCCATTATATGTTATGTTGGCCCAGGCAGGATTAGTTGACACTTATTCCGCCTTAATACTCCCCTGGACCATATCGGTGTTTGGAATTTTTTTAATGCGGCAATTCTTTATGACTGTTCCAGATGAATTAATTGATGCCGCCAGGATGGATGGCATGGGAGAGTACGCAATCGTATGGAAGGTAATGCTTCCAACTGCAATACCAGCGTTACTTGCTTTTGCAATATTCTCAGTTGTTGCGCACTGGAATGATTATTTCTGGCCTCGTATGGTAATAACAGGAAATAGAGATCTCTTTACTCCACCACTTGGTATAAGAGAATTTAGAGGTGGGATTGATAGTGACGAATTTGGTCCTATGATGGCTTCAATAGTTACTGTAACTGTTCCTCTTATTGTTGCTTTTATAATCGCACAAAAACGATTTATTGAAGGAATTACTTTGACAGGCATGAAGTAAATTCTTATCTACTGATGACATTGTCAGTAAATTTTATTTTTATCTTAATTCTTGTTTCTGCTCTATGTCATGCAGTTTGGAGTGCAATAATAAAATCAAGCAAGAACCCTTTATCGTTAATGGGTATAACGTCTGTCTTGGAAGTTACTATTTTTTTACCTTTAACATTTACTGTTCCATTTCCAACTTTAGAGGTTTGGTATTTTTTAATTGCAACCGTAATCATTCATGTGTTCTACAGACTAAATGTTATCTACTCATATAGGTACGGAGATCTCTCGTACATATATCCAATTTCTAGAGGAAGTTCATGTTTGTTTGTAGCGATCATTAGTATTTTATTTTTAAGTTCTGATATTAGTGTTGCTGGTTTTGTGGGAATATTAATTGTTTGTATTGGTTTATTTTTAATTTCTTATTCTAAAAATTTATCTTTTAACTTTAGAGGTTTTGCTCTCGCAATATCAACGGCTATTCTAATTACTGCTTACACTTTAGTTGACGGGGTCGGGGTTAGACTTTCTGAAAATGGTTTTTCCTATATTTACTGGCTCTTCACACTTAATGGAATACCTTTACTAATTATCGGTTTGATCTCTAAAGATGGTTTACGAAAAAGAGAAACATACACTTTTAGATCTGGGATTGCTGCTGGTGTGTTTGCAACAAGTAGTTACGCAATTGTTGTTTGGAGTATGCAATTTATAGAAATAGCTTATGTCTCTAGTATTAGAGAAATAAGCATTGTGTTTGCTGCAATTATTGGAATGCTTTTCTTATTTGAGAAGAATGCAAAATCTCGAATAATACCATCTATTTTAATAGTGAGTGGTATTTCGGTTGTTTATTTTCAAATTCTTTAGTTAAAAAACATAGACATTTTGGGTTAAAATTTTATATGAGTTTTATGGCAGATGATATTGTTGAAGTTGATCCTAAAACTGAAACTATCTCTTGCGATGGTGGTGAAGATGGTTTAGGACATCCCGCAGTTTATTATACCTTTAATAATGAGAACAAAATTGTCTGTGGTTATTGTGGTAAAATATTTATAAGAAAAGAAGAATAAAATGTATAAAGAATCCTGGGGTAATAAAAGAACGTGTCCGTGTAATAAGATACAATATTATGATCTTAATTTAGATAAAATGGATTGTCCTGAGTGTGGTAAAGAAATTGAAGTAACAACACTATCTAGACCGCGCAGAGGGAGAAAGCCAGGAAGTACAAACGCTGCACCACTCGCAAACCCAATTCCTCCAAAACCAAAAGAAAAAGATGATGATCTTGATATCGATAATTTGGATTTAGATAATAATGAAGACAATCTTGAGGATGATACTGTTTTATTAGAAGATGAAACAGAAATTGATCCAATAGCCGAAGGTATTAAGCCTAAAGAAGACGGCGAAGAAGAATACTAAAATTTTAATATAAATTTAGAAGATGTTTAAGGTACTACAAAATACTTGGGCTCTTTTTTTTGGCTTTGCATTAATTAGTCTTGGTCATGGTTTGCAAGGAACACTAATCGGTGTTCGTTCTGTTTTAGAGGGTTTTAGTTTTTTTGCATCAGGACTTATTATAGCTGGATATTACGTTGGATACTTAACGGGCGCATTAACAATTCCAATTTTTTTACAACGTGTTGGTCACATAAGAGTTTTTGCAGCTCTAGCGTCGCTTGCTTCTATCGCTATATTATTGCACTCAGTGTTTGTTCATCCCTATTCATGGATGTTTATACGAATATTAACTGGTTTAAGTCTTGCTGGGATTTATGTAATCATGGAGAGTTGGTTAAATGAAAAATCAACTAATCAAACTCGCGGTCAATTACTTTCAGTTTACATGATTATTACTTTTGTATTTGTTGGGGCAGGACAATTTTTATTAAATTTAGGCGATCCAGCTAAAGTTGATTTATTTATTTTAGTATCAATCTTATTATCATTCGCACTTCTTCCTATTCTTCTCTCTTCAACAGAACAACCTAGTACAGAAAGTCCTAAATTTTTTTCTTTAAGAGAATTTTATACTGTTTCACCGTTAGGTTTTGTTGGCGCGTTAGCAACTGGTTTATCGCATAGTGCAGTTTTTGGCTACGGTGCAATTTATGCATCATCTATTAATTTAAGCTTATTTGAAATTTCTCTGTATATGATGATTATAACATCAGCTGGCGCCCTATCTCAATGGCCTATTGGATATTTGTCAGATAGAATTGATAGACGTGTTATTCTTATTGGTGTTTCTTTTATGGCATCAGGTTTGAGTTTATTTTTTGTTTTTGCAAACTTTATGCCGCTAACATTATTCTTAATTTTTACTGGTCTTTTTTCAGTTGCATGTTTACCAATGTATTCACTTACGGTTGCTCATACAAATGACTTCTTACAACCTAATGAGATTGTATCGGCAAGTGCAACCTTTGGTATACTTATTGGTATTGGATCAATTATCGGACCTTTGTTTGTTTCTGGATTCATGGAAATTATGGGAGCGGTAGGTTTTTACATCTATTTATTTTTAATACATGGACTGCTAGGACTGTTTGGTTTGTATAGAATGACACAAAGAACTAAACCACGTGATCTTGAATCACAATACAACCCTTTACCACGAAATATTAGTCCTGCCGGTATGGAAATGAACCCCGTTACTGAGCCAACTGAGGACGAGTAAGTCTTTTAAATATTCTATGAAGTAATAAGAGAATAATTATTCCCATATAAATGACTGGTTCGGTTTTATCAGCGCGAACTAAAACATAAAAATGCATACAAGCCAGAATGGCTACTGGGTAAATTAAATAATGAATTTTCTTCCATAATTTAAAACCTAATCGTTTAATCATATTGTTTGTTGAAGTGCTAGCAAGTGGGATTAAAAAAAGAAAACTTATAAAACCAAAAGTTATAAATGGTCTTTTTATAATATCTTGTATGATAAATTGCATATCTAAAAAATGATCTAAAACTATGTAAGTGGAGAAATGCAAACAGACATAATAGAACGCAAAAAGTCCAATCATTCTTCGTAATACAACTATCGATTTTAAAGGTTTAATATTTGATAGAGTAGTAATCATAAGAGTTATTATTATTAATCTAAGTGCCATTAGACCTAACTCATCCATTAGTTTTTCAATTGGATTTACTCCAAGATTTCCAGTAACAAATTGGTAAGCCCAGAGTAGACTAGGAAATAAAATTAAAATAAATAAGACAGGTTTACTGCGATTAAAATTTCTTGTTGAAAACATTCATTAATAAAATTTAGTCAAATCTAAATCTTTATAGAGATGTGCTACTTCTTCTTCATAGCCATTAAACATAAGTGTTTCTCTTCTTTTAAACTCTCCAATTCGTCTCTCTGTTCCTTGACTCCATCTTGGATGATTAACATTAGGATTAACATTAGCATAAAAACCATATTCCCAAGGAGCTAAAGTTTCCCAAGATGTTTCAGGTTGAGTATCTAAAAATCTAATTTCCACAATTGATTTAATTGATTTGAAACCATACTTCCATGGAACTACTAATCTGATGGGTGCACCATTTTGATTAGGCATTTCATGACCATACAATCCAGTTGCTAATATTGTTAGAGGATTCATTGCTTCATCCATTCGAAGTCCTTCTCTATATGGCCAAATAATTGTTCTCTTTTGCTGACCTGGCATTTCTTCCGGCCTGAACACAGTTACAAATTGAACATACTTTGCTGAACTTAGAGGTTCGGCCATTTTTATAAGTTCAGATAACTGAAAACCTTGCCAAGGAATAACCATGGACCATGCTTCAACACATCTTAATCTATAAACCCTATCTTCTATTGTTACATTTGATAAAATTTTTTCTAAGTCAAATGTTTGAGGCTTTTTCACAAGACCATCTATTTTTATTGTCCATGGCCTAGGTTTAAAATTTCCAGAATTTAAATGGGGATGTTTTTTATGAGTCCCAAACTCATAAAAATTATTGTACGTTGTGATTTCTTCGTAAGAATTAAGTTTGTCGTTTTCATTTAGATTTTTAGTATAAATAGAAAGATCACTATCGTGGTTTGCAAATGCTGATGAGGTAACCGTTGCTAGCATGGTGCTAGCTAAAGATCCCTTTATAAACTTACGTCTATTTAAATATGTCTTATAGGGTGTGATTTCAGATCCTAAAATTTTCATAATAATAATATATATCTTAAATATTAAAATTGAAGATTTGCTTCAATAATCTTAGCTTTTAAAATGGGAGTTATATTTATTTAGTATTTTTTCTGGCCATGTACTTTTGATAAATTCAAGAATAGACCAAACATCGTCATCTGATAACGCATCATTACCAAGCATTTTACCTTCATAATCAGGATTTGATTTTTTAAAACCATATTTAATGACATGAAATAATTGTGCAGGAGAGTGGTGCCAAGTATGCCCAGTGCCATTAAGAGGAGGTGCTCTTCTATGGCCATCTTCATCTAACGATTTATCCCACTCTTCATGACCTGCTAAATTACCCATATGACACCCTGCACAATTTTCAGCATATAGTTTCATACCTTTAAAAATATCAACTTCTGCTGCATGAATACTATGTCCAATACATAATATTATAAGTACCGAAATTAATTTAAGGGTTTGCATTCTATTTATATAATTTTTTAAATTTATATTTCATTACAAATCTGTCTTTTTTTTTGATAGGATATATCTATGAAAAAATTTCTAATCGCATTTGCCATTTTAACTTCAATAATTGCACTTAACAAACATGCTTACAGTGAAAAAATTCACGGAATTGCAATGCATGGAACACCAAAGTATGCCAGTGATTTTGAAAATCTAGATTATGTAAACCCAAATGCACCTAAAGGTGGAACGGTAAAATTTGGATCATATGGTTCTTTTGATAATCTTAATAGAGTAGCATTTAAAGGTTCTAAAGCTGCTGGACTTGGGTATGTTAATGATACGTTAATGAGAAGAGTATGGGATGAAGCATTCTCTCTCTATGGTTTAATAGCTGAAAAAGTAGAACTGCCTGAAGATAGATCATCTATAACTTTTTATTTAAATGCAAATGCAACCTTTCATGATGGCTCACCAATAACACGCGATGATGTATTGTTTAGTCTAGAAACATTTCAAACAAAAGGTACTCCAAATCAGAAAAAAACATATGGCAAAGTTGTTGAAACTCAATTGATTGGAAATGATGGAATAAAAATGATTTTTGAAAATAATGAAGATAAAGAATTGCCTCTTATTATTGCGGGCTTTCTTCCTATCATTCCAAAAAAGTTTTATGAAAATCTTGATGTTACAAAAACATTTTTAGATATCCCTCTAGGCAGTGGTCCATACCAAGTTGATAGTCTCGATCCAGGCCGTCAAATAAAATACAAACGCGTTGAAAATTATTGGGCAAAAGATTTACCAGTAAATAAAGGTCTCTATAATTTTGATACAATTATTTATGATTATTACAAAGACTCAAATGTCTTAGTTGAAGCATTTAAGGTTGGTGAATACGACTTTAGAAGAGAGTACAATGTTAAACGTTGGTTATCAGAATATGATTTCAAAGCTGTTCAGAATGGAGAGGTAATACTGACAGAAATGAATAACGATAGACCTGTTGGAATGAATGGTCTTGTGATGAATACAAGACGTGACATATTTAATAATAGAAATGTAAGACTTGCTTTAAGTTATGCCTATGATCATGAATGGATTAATAAAACAATATATCAAAATGCTTATGTGAGAACAGATAGTTATTTTGATAATTCACCATTAGCCTCTTCAGGCTTACCGTCAAAAAATGAGTTAGAATTACTGAATGTATGGAAAGATGAAATTCCAGCAGAGGTATTTACCGAATCATTTACGCCACCTATTACGGATGGAAGTGGTAATGACCGTAAAAATTTATTGAAAGCAAAAGAAATACTTGAAAAAGAGGGATGGTTTGTTGAAAATGGAAAACTGGTAAAAGATGGAAAAGAATTCAAGTTTGAGTTCTTGATTGTCAGTCCATCTGATGAGAAAATTGCCTTAGCCTATCAAAGTAATTTAAAAAAACTTGGCATTACAATGGATGTAAGAACTGTTGATTCATCACAGTATCAAGAGCGTTTGTTAAGTTATGATTTTGATATGATTAAAAGATATTGGGGAGTCAGTTTAAGTCCAGGAAATGAGCAACAATTTTATTGGGGATCAGAAGTTGGTCAAAAAGATGGAAGCAGAAATTATCCTGGTATCAATAGTCCAGCAGTTGATGCATTAATTGAAAAACTAATTAGTGCAACAAATAGAGAAGAATTGACAACGGCGATCCACGCACTTGATAGAGTATTGTTATGGGGTCACTATGTTGTTCCTCTTTATCATAGCAACAAAGACAGAATTGCTTATTGGGATTTTTTTGAATACCCAGATGAAATTCCACTTTACGGAATTGTAATTGAGTCTTGGTGGATTAATAAAGATAAACAATAAAATAAGTAATCAAATATTTTTATGAGTCATACAAGAGCTAACATACTCATGTTAATTGCCTCACTTATATGGGGAACAGCTTTTGTCAGTCAAACTACTGGAATGGGAGCCATAGGTCCTTTTACTTTTAGCTTTGGAAGATTCTTTTTTGCTTTTTTAACAGTAATTCCATTTGCGATTTATCTAGAACAACAAAATATTGTTAAAATATTAAGTGATAGAAAAAAAGTTTATCTTTGTTTAGCTACAGGTTTTTTTCTTTTTGGTGGTATGGGTCTTCAACAATACGCTTTACAAAAATCATTAATATCAAATGCTGCTTTTCTTAGCACTCTTTACGTTCCCTTTGTTGGTATAATTTCAAGATTCATAATTAAAAAACAGGTACACTGGATTATCTGGATTGCCATTTTACTTTGTTTGTATGGATCATATCTTTTGTCCTCTAATCAATCAGTTGAAATTCAACAATCAGATTCACTCTTGTTTATTGCTGCTTTATTTTTTGCCTTACATATTATTTGTATCGATATTTTTATGAAAGAACTTAACAGTCCTTTTTTATTTGGAAGTATTCAGTACTTCATTGTTTTTATTTTATCTATGATCTTAGCTTTTATGTGGGAAGAACCAAAGCTGTCAAATATGCAAATTGAATGGTTTGAAATTTTATATGCAGGTATTTTTTCTGCTGGCATTGGATATACACTTCAAATTATTGCTCAACATAAAGCTAATCCTGCTCCTGCTGCTATTATTTTATCAATGGAGTCAGTCTTTGCTGCAATAGCAGGTTGGATACTTTTAAATCAAATTTTAGACACACAAAAAATACTTGGATGCCTTGCAATATTTGTTGGAGTCATTATAGTACAATTAGTACCTATAATAATTAAACAAAAATGAGTGATAAATTAGATGTAGTTGGAATTGGAAATGCTATGGTAGATGCCATAATTCCTTCCAATCAAAGTGAAATTGAAAAGCATGAAATTAATAGAGATTCTATGAATCTTATTGATGAAAACTTAAAAAATAATTTGCATGAAAGTTATTCCATCAGAGAAATGGCAGGCGGAGGTTCCCTTGGTAACTCCATGTTTGGTATCACCTCTTTTGGCGGTAATGGAAGTTTTATTGGAAAAATTAAAAATGATGAAATTGGAGTATACCTTCAAAAAGATATGATCCGGGAAGGACTAAAATTTCCATTGGGATTTACATCTCCTGATATTTCAACTGGATGTTGTACAATTTTTGTTGAAGAAGATGGAACAAGAACAATGTGTACTTTTCTTGGTGCTGGGACATTAATAGGACCTGAAGATATAAAAGAGGATGATATTATAAATCATAAGATTGCATATTTGGAAGGTTACTTGTGGGACAATGAAAATGCAAAAAAGGCTATGAAAAAAATGGTAGATATTTGCAAATCCGATAATCAAAAAATTGCATTTACTTTATCTGATCTTTTTTGTGTTGATAGACACAGAGACTCTTTTAAAGAATTAATAACTGAGAATGTTGATATTCTTTTTGCTAATGAAGATGAAATCAAAGCAATGGCACAAACAGAAAGTTTTGAAGAAGGTCTAGAATATGCAAAATCATTAAATATAATTGCTGCTATTACCAAAGGAAGTAGTGGATCAGTTATTGTTTCTGGTAATGACATCACTGAAGTTGCTGCAAAAAAAGTAGAAAAAGTTGTAGATACAACTGGAGCTGGGGATTTATTTGCAGCTGGTTTTTTATTTGGTTATTCTAAAGGGAAAGCAATGGATGAATGCGGTAATTATGCATCAATTGCTGCTGCGGAAATTATTTCGCATTATGGTGCAAGACCTTTAGTAAAATTGTCTAGTTTAATTTAGCTAATAATTTAGTTTTATTTTCTTCATCACAAAAAGAATATTTAACTGCGTTATGAGTAAGGGAGGTTAGTTCCTTTTCATTTAAGCCTAAATCTTCCATGACTTTGTATTCACCGTTTATCGTTGCATTAAAAAAAGGAGGGTCATCAGAATTCACTGTTACTTTTACCCCTTGATCAAATAATGTTTTCACAGGATGATCTACAAAATCTTTGTAAATTTTAGTTGCAATATTACTTGTTGGACAAGTTTCTAGAATAATATCTTTATCAATTATTTCTTTAACTAAATCAGGATCCTCTATTGATCGAACACCATGGCCTAATCTTGTTGGATGCAGAAGGTTAATAGCATTTCTTATATTTACAGGACCATCCCATTCACCTGCATGAACAGTAATTGGAAAATTTTCTTTTTTTAACATATCAAATGTTTCAACAAATAAGCTTGGAGGAAAATGCAATTCATCCCCCGCCAAACCAAAACCAACTAAACAAGGATGAGGATTATTTAAAACTTCCTCTGCAGTCCCTTGTACTGACTCTGGTCCTAAATGTCTGATCCCATTCATTATGTAACGTGAAACAATACCAAAATCCTCTTCAGCTTTTTTAGAAGCTTCATAAACTCCTTCAATAAATGAATGATAGGTCATACCTTTTTCTTTAGCATGAGTAGAGGAAATCATCGCCTCAACATAAAGAACATTATTGGCGGCACAATCTTTTAGATATTCATACGTTAATTCAAAATAATCTTCTGGCGTATGTATGACAGAAGTAACGATGTCATATTTTTTTATAAAATCATAAAAATCATCCCATTGGTATGCATACTTTGAGCCAAACATTTCTTCAGGTATTTCATAATTATTACGTTTGGCAAATTTCTTACATAAATCTGGCGTAATGGTTGCTTCTAAATGGACATGAATTTCTGCTTTTTTAACTGAATTAAAAATATTCATATAAATAAAATTACCTATATAATAATAATATGGAAGCAAGAATAAACAGAAGAAGCTTTGTTTTTGGCGCAAGTTGCTCTTTATGTGGTTCGATGATTTTACCTTCTTGTACACAAGTACCATTAACAAATCGAAGTCAGTTAAATTTATATGATAGCAATCTACCTATAATTTTAATGGGAGGTGGTGTTCTTGGTACTCCAAAAATTTATCCCAATGAAAGATCTTTAAATCAAGAAGTTGAGAAAACATATTCAAAATTTTTATCAAAAGCTAAAGAAGATAAAATTTTATTAGATAACACAGATGAATCTAAAAAAATTGAAGAAATTGGAAAAGAAATTTATACCTCTCTAGATACATTTTATCTTAATAAGCGTGAAAAAAATCCTGTAGAAAATTTTAATTGGCAATTTGCTTTAATTGAGTCTGAAACAAAAAATGCATGGTGTATGCCTGGTGGAAAAATTGCTTTCTACACTGGTATACTTCCTGTTTGTAAAAATGATGACGGGATTGCTGCAGTGATGGGTCATGAAATTGCGCATGCATTTGCTAGACACACTGTTGAAAAATTAACCCAAGCATCTATGATGCAAATGGCAACAATTGGAATATCGCGAAGTAAATACGCTGAACTTTTAAATAAATCTTTTAGAGTTGGTAACGTAGGTGGTAATGTTTACAACTCAGTGGTTAAGTATGGTATTTTTCTTCCATTTAGTAGAAAAATGGAAAGTGAAGCTGATTATTTAGGTATGGGATTTATGAATCTTGCTGGATTTAATATTAAAGAACCTGCTAAATTATGGCAAAGAATGATGGCAGGTCAAGAAGGGAGAGTGCCTGAATTTATGGGATCACATCCAAGTCCTGATAATAGATCAAAAAAGTTTCTTGAATGGGAAAGTGAAATTTTAGATAAATTTCCCCAAGTTTAATTTTAGTGTAATAGGTATTTTATGATTGCTGTTGAAGTTAAAGATCTTACTCATTCAATTAATAATAAAAAAATTTTAAATAATATTAATTTTAATCTCAATAAAGATAGTATCTCTTGTATTTTGGGACCGTCAGGTAGTGGAAAAACTACTTTATTAAAGCTCATAGCAGGTCTTGAAAAAGTACAATCAGGTAAAATTATTATTAATGGTGAAGAAGTAAGCAGTACTGCAAAACACTTACCTACAGAAAAAAGAAAAATTGGTTTTTTATTTCAAGATTACGCTTTATTCCCGCATTTGACAGTAAAAGAAAATTTGAGATTTCCAACTAACGCTAAAAATTCAACTAATAATGTTGATGAAATTATTGAATTAATAAAATTACCTAATTCACTAGATAAATACCCACACGAGTTAAGTGGTGGTGAACAACAAAGAGTTGCACTTGCACGATCTATAATTTCACAACCCGATTTACTTTTATTAGATGAGCCTTTTTCAAGTTTAGATTTAAGCCTTCGAGAAGAGGTGAGAGATGATACACTGCATCTATTACAAAAATCAAATGTGTCTGTAATTATAGTCACTCATGATCCTTTCGAGGCAATGTTTATCTCAAATCATATAAATATTTTTGATAAATCAGGTTCGATTGTACAGTCAGGAACTCCGAATGATCTCTACAACAATCCAAAAAATTCATATGTTACAGGTTTTTTTGGTGAAACAAATAAATTTGAAGGTGTTGTTAAAGAATCTCACATTTACACACCAGTTGGGAAAATTAAAACACCTGGAAATTTAGAAGGTGAAAAAGTTGTAGTACACATAAGACCTCAAGGTATAAAACTCAACAAACAACCAACACCAGTTAATGGAATTAAGGGAACCGTTATGGCGTCAAAATTAATGGGGTCATTTAGTTTTATACATTTATCTGTGTTAGATAATAATAATGAAGTTGTTCATGTTCATAGCCACATGCCTGCTGACTTTAATCCAAAACAATCGTCTGCAGTCGAGATAGAAATTGATAATGATCAGGCTTATATTTTTAAGTATTAAGTTTTAGTTTTTTATTGATTTAGTAATTGTTCTGTTAAGAAAAATTACCGGTCCTAATCCAGCAATAACGATAATTAGAGCTGCAAATGCTGACTCCTCCAACATTTCATCAGAGGCATATTGATAAACATAGGTTGCTAGTGTCTCAAAATTAAATGGTCTTAATAAAAGTGTTATTGGAAGTTCTTTTAAGATATCTACGAAAACTAATATTCCTCCAACTAATAAATTTGTATACAGCAGGGGTAATATAATTTTTCTTATACTTTTGAAAAAGCTAACACCCATTGTTCTTGATGCATCTAATAAGTTTGGATGAATTCTTGAAATACCTGATGTAATGGCTCCATTACCAACAGCTAAAAATCTTATACTATACGCAAATAATAAAATTATAAATCCGCCAACAGCATAACTCACACGAAAATAAATTAAATCATTAAGCCACCCAACAAATACAACTATTCCAACAGCAAGAATTGTTCCTGGAAAAGCATAACCAGAAGAAGCAAAAAATATTAAAATTTTATGGAAATTATTTGATTTATATGCTCCAACTATAATCATTAATAAGGATAGCAACATAATCAATGATGAAGAAATAAATGCTAAAGATATACTTGATAGTGTTATTTGAAAAATTTCAAAAAAATTTATTATAGAATAACCTTTAATTACAAAATTCAATAAAATTGAAACAGGTATTATAAAACCAAGACTTAAAGGTATTAGGCAAATTAAAAACAATAAAGAATTTTTGACACCAGAAACTGCCTGGGTTGGTGTATAAGATGCACCACTATATTTTTCATGAAATTTTCTGCTACGCCTACCCAAATACTCTAAAGTTAAAAGTACTATAACAATCATAAATAAAATACTAGAAATCTGTGATGCGCCAGATAAACTATTCATTCCTAACCAAACATTAAATACGCCTAAGGTTAATGTTTCAATTGCAAAATAATCAACTGTCCCAAAATCAGAAATTGTTTCCATTAGTACTAAGGCCAAGCCAGCAATTATACCAGGACGACCAAATGGAATAGCAACATTGAAGAAAGAATTCCTTCCATAAATAGAACTAGTTTGAAAAAAAGATATAGGTGTCGTTATAAATGATGCTCTAGTCATTAAATATACGTATGGATACAGTACAGAAGACATTACGAAAATTGCACCTCCCATTGATCGCACATTTGGAAACCAGTAATCTTTTGAGCTCGTCCAACCAAATATGTCTCTTAGCAATGATTGAAGAGGACCAGCATATTCAAAAAAGTCGGTATAAGTATAGGCAATAATATAAGCTGGGACAGCAGCTGGTAATAATAACATCCATTCAAAAAATTTTTTCCCAAAAAAATTATATCTTGTCACTATCCAAGCAGTAGTCAAACCAAAGACTAAACTTAATCCTCCAACACCAAACATTAGAATTATTGTATTGGTAAGATATCTGGGCAAAACAGTAGAAAATAGATGTGGCCATAGTGATGTATCACCTAAGATCGCGTAATAAAATATTGAAAAAATAGGGGCGATAATTACTAAAGCAATTATCGCCACAGAATTAGACCATAAATTAAAATTTATCAAAACAGTTAACCTATAATTTACCAGCCTACTCTATCAATGATTTTCTGAGCTATGGGAGCAAGTTCTGCTAGTTTTTCAACAGGCAGTTTATCTTCTTTAAATTCACCCCATGATTTTAACTCATCAGTTAATTGCATATCTGGGTTAACCGGATATTCATAGTTTATAGAACTGTAGAGGACTTGGGCTTTTGGTTGAGTCAAAAATTCAAGTAGTGCAATCGCGTTGTCTTTATTTTTAGAGTACTTAATTACACCACCGCCAGCAACATTAATGTGATTACCTCTGTCTTCTTGGTTAGTAAAAACTAACTCTATTGAGTTAGCCCATTCTTTTTGTTCTGGATTCTTTTCATTAAATTTCATTTTTCCAAAATAATAGGTATTCATTACAGCAATGTCACAAACACCTTCATAAATTGCTTTTGCTTGAGCTCTATCATTACCTTCAGGTTTTCGTGCTAAATTTGCAACGATGCCTGCTGCCCATTCTTCAGCTATAGCTTCTCCATTTGCAGCAATTATTGAAGCTAAAAGTGATCTATTGTAGTCATGGCTGCCAGGTCTTGTACAAATTTTACCTTTCCATTTTGGATCAGATAAATCTTCTATTCTTTTAATTGAGTCTGTAGATACTCTTTCTTTTGATATTGCAACAATTCTAGCTCTCTTTGAAAGTGCAAACCATTTATTATTACTGTCTCTTAAATGATTTGGAATATTCATATTCAAAATATCTGAGTTAATTGGTTGTAAAATATCCTTTTCAACAAATTGGTTTAACCTGGCTATATCAACTGTTAATACTAAGTCAGCAGGTGTATCTTCACCTTCAGCTAAAACTCTTTCTAGCAATCCTTTTTTTGCATGTAAAACATTTACCTTTATGCCAGTCAATTTTGTAAATTCCTCAAAGAAAGGATCTATTAAAATTGGCTGCCTGTAAGAATAAACATTAACCTCTTTGGCAAACAAGTTTAGTGAAATCGTAGATGCAATTAGTATCAATAGTAATCTAAAAATAATTTTCATATAACCTTCTTTTTTTTGTGGAGATAATAAATATCTCCACGTTCTATGATTAAGAATCTTATTAAAAATTATCAGAATACGAATGTAGATCTATATGAATTTTTTTTTAATATCAGTGTTGTTAAAATTCATAAAATTAGATTTATTCTAAATTTAAAGTTAAAAATGTTGGGGCCACTTTGGGCCCCTATCAAAACTATTTTATTGAAATAAGTCTAGCTTTTTTTTCTTCTGGAATAATTCTCTCCAAATCAATCGCTAAAAGTCCATTCTTCAATTCAGCATCTTTGACTTTGATGTCCTCTGAAATTGTGAACGATCTTTCAAACTGTCTTGTTGAGATTCCTTTATGGATTACACCATTGCCATTTTCATTAACCACTTTTTCTTTAGGTTTATTTCTAACAGTTAGGTTGTTTTCTTTTAATTCAATCTCAATATCTTCTTTACTATATCCAGCGAGAGCAACTTCAATTTTATAGTTATGCTCATCGACTCTATGAATATTGTAAGGTGGATAATTTGTATTGTATCGTTCTGTAGACTCCAGCATTCTATCAAATTCATCAAAAATTGAGTCAAATCCAACAGAGAATGGTCTTAGAGAATTCCAAACGGATAGGTTTCTAGTCATAATAACTCCTTTATTAAGCAAGTTTATTTTGTCCGCACCCACAATGGCATACAGACAATTATAATGTGGGGATGATTGTGTTTAATTCAAGTCTTTGTTATTTTTTTCTTATAAACGATAATCCATCAGATAATGGCAAAAGAGAGAATTCCACTCTTGTGTCATTTTGTATTTTTAAATTTAAATCACGGATAGTTTTTGTTTGAGAATCTTGTTTAGTTTCATCTGCCACATCACCGTGCCAAAGCATATTATCAATAATTATTATTCCATTAGAAACTAATAGGCTTAGCGACAGTTCGTAATAATTTGGGTAATTATTTTTATCAGCATCTATAAAAATTAAATCATAACTCTGTTGACGGTCTATCATGCTTTGCATTACCTCAACACCATCTCCAATAATAGATTCAATTTTTGAGCTCATATTATCTAATTCCCAATATTTTTTTGCTAAGGATAAAAATTCATCTGAATTATCAACAGTTACGATTTTTCCTGATTCAGGTATACCTCTAGCCAAAAACAAAGTGCTCATCCCTGTAAACCTTCCAATTTCTAAACAGTTTTTAGCATTAGAAATTTTAGTTATCATTTCTAAAAACTGACCTTGTTCTTTTGCAATCTGCATTTGGGAAACACTACCAAGTTTTAAAGTTTCATTTTCTAGTTCAGTAATTATTTTATCTTCTCGGTAACCTACGCTTTGTAAGTATTGCACAAGTGCTTTATTAATTTCAGTTTGGGTACTCATTAGTTTATGGTTTCAAATATTTCAGATAGTTTGTGAGTTTTTTTATCTGAAATGATGAAACAACTTTGTATTTTATTTATTAAATTATCATCTATATTTTTATTTGAGTATAAACTTAATAAAGGAGTTGAGGAATTCACTTCATCACCAATATTGAGTACATTATCATATCCAACTCCGTAATCTATTTTATCGGTAACCTGTTTTCTTCCACCTCCTAGTTCAATAAGTATAAGGCCTAATTCTCTAGTATGAATTTTTTCTATCCAGCCTTGTTCACTAGAAAATACATCTTTTCGAACTGAAGTATTTATTAAATCTTTTTCATAAGATGATAAAATATTTTTTGGTCCACCCAAGGCCGCAACCATCATTTCAAATTTTTCTGCAGCTAGTCCATTATTAATAACAGTATTAATTTTATTATAAGCCTCTTCTTTTGAAATTTTATAAATGTTTACTAATAGCGAAGATATTAATTCATTAGTGATCTTCTCTAATCGATGATCTTTAAAATCATTTTTAATATATTTTATGCATTCTAATATCTCCAGTGTATGACCAGCACTTTTACCTAGGACCTGATTCATATCCGTTAATATAGCTTCGCAATGTAAACCTGCTCCTTTAGCGACTCTTACTAAGGAGTTGGATAAATCTCTTGCTATATCAATAGTGCTATTAAAAGATCCATTACCAACTTTTACATCAAGTACTAAAGATGAAAGACCGCTTGCAATTTTTTTTGAAAGAATAGATGATGTTATTAAGGGTAAAGATTCTACTGTACCTACAATATCCCTTATAGAATATAATTTTTTATCAGCTGGTGCTAAGTTAGAGGTTTGACCAATAATTGCACAACCAACGTCTTTTACAACTTTTTTAAAAGTTTCTAAATCAGGCTTTGTATTGTACCCAGGTATTGAATCAAATTTATCTAGAGTACCACCGGTATGACCCAAACCTCTACCTGAAATCATAGGTACATACAGTCCACAAGCTGCAAGTATTGGTGCTAAAATAACGCTCGTCTTGTCTCCAACACCACCAGTTGAGTGCTTATCACAAACCAACTCAGAATCTACAATCTCAGACCAATTTAGTGTATCGCCTGAGTTCGTCATCGCTTCAGTTAAACAAACAGTTTCTTCAGGAGTCATTCCATTTGAAAATATTGCCATGCTCATTGCTGCAATTTGTGCATCTGAAAAAGATCCATTTGTTAAACCGTCTACAAAAAAGTTGATATCTTCTTTTGATAGATCTTTGTTGTCTCTTTTTTTTCTAATTATCTCTTGAGGTATCATCGAATTGAACTTCTTGTATAAATTGTTTAATTAAATTTAAAACATTGTTCTCTGCTAAACTTGCATTCTCTAAAGTTTCTTGATGACTTAATTTTGTTTTATTCATACCAGCAGCTAAGTTGGTGATTACGCTGATACCAATAACGGGAAGTCCGCAATGATTAGCAACTAAAACTTCTGGTACTGTAGACATTCCAACTGCATTTCCACCTATTACTTTTAAGGCATTGATTTCAGCAGGAGTTTCAAAATTTGGTCCTGAGTACATACAATAGATACCTTCATAAATTTTTTGATCTATTTTTTTAGCGACTTGTATTAACTGATCTCTATAAAACTTGTGATACCCATCACTCATATCATGAAAACGAGGGCCATACTCTTCAGCATTGGGTCCAATAAGTGGATTGAAACCACTCCAGTTAATATGATCTTTAATTGCCATTAGACTGCCAGCCGGCATAGCTTCATCTAAACTACCTGCTGCATTTGTAACAACTAATAACTTAGACCCAATGTCCTTCAATACTCTTATGGGCGAAGCTAAACTTTGAGGATTATGCCCCTCATAAATATGTGATCTTCCATACATACAAACAACATTTAAATTATTTATTTTTCCTAAAACTAATTTACCTGCGTGACCTTTAACAGTTGGTTGTGGAAAATCAGCTAACTGTTCATATGAGATTGATTCTTGAATATCTTTTTCTTCAAAAAAATTAGTTAGTCCACTTCCTAAAATTACGGCAATATCGGGTGAAGTATTATTTGTTATTTCTAAAAATTTTTTTGCCGAGGGTAACATTAAAGATTCTCTGGGCCAAAAGAATCTGGAAGTAATTCTTCGAGAGTAGATGTTTTCATATGACCATTTTCATTACACATATGAATCTTAGTATCTAAAGTAGCAAATTCTCTTAACCTCTGTCTACAACCTCCACATGGTGAGCATAATAATTCACCTGAACCTATAATCACAACTTCTAAAATTTTTTTGTTTCCATTAGATATCATATTTCCAATTGCAGTTGCTTCGGCACACTGGGATTGAGGATAGGCAGCATTTTCAACATTACAACCAGTAATAATTTTACTATCTTCTGTTAGAAAAGCTGCTCCTACTTTAAAATTTGAATAAGGCACATGAGCTTGCTCTCTAACTTTTTTTGCAGCCTTAAATAAACTATCAAAATTTTCTGAAACCATATTCTTGTTTAACATGAAATTGCTAAAAAAATTATTTATTTCTAAATCTTAAACAATTCTTGAGACAAATCAGGAAGTTCGTCTCCCCAAAAAACTTCTTTACGCAAAAATTCTGGATCTTGGTTAAAACAAATTGACATAGCAGAATTATAAACAGCTCTGGAATCAACAGTCGAATTTAGATCTCTTCCCTCAAACAATTCTTTCTTTTTTAGTCCAGGCCAATCTGTATAAACTTGAGATTTTTTTAACAAGCCTCCAGCCATTAGTATTGCACTTCCATATCCGTGCTCAGTTCCATAGCCTCCATTTTGTTTTATAGTTCGGCCAAATTCAGTGAGAGTAAGAATTAGTGTATTATCAAATGCTTGGCCAAGATTTTCATGAAGAATAGTAACGATCTTATTTACTTCTTCTAGTTCATCAGCATGCGCTCCATCAACACCTCCTTGAGCAGCATGGGTATCAAAACCATCTAAATCAAATACAGCAACTCGAGGACCACTTTGATCTTTTAATTGTTTAGCAGCTTCAAGAGCAAGTTTTTTTCTATCATCAGAGTCAGTAGCTATTTGCATAGACAATGGTCTTTGTCTAATTGTATCAAGTGTAGATTTAATTAGCTCGTTATGCTCACCTTTAAATTCATTATAAATTTGATCTATTAACTTTGTTTCAACAAAATCTGGTGATGGGAAGAAATTATTATTCTGTGGCACGCCTCTTAATAAAAGTGGCATTGGTAAAGATATTGCCAGACCTTTTCCTATAATATTTGAAGCTAGTAATCCTCTACCAAGCCATCCTGTTTTTTCTTTGTATGGAATGTGTGCTCCAGTTTCCATTAAATTTTGCCCATCAAAATGTGATCTACCTGTGTAAGGAATATTTGTTGCATGAACAAATGCCGCTTGATTTTTTTGCCAGAGTTTATGAAAAATTTCTAATTTAGGGTGAAGACCAAAATCACTGTTCAAATTAAGAACGTCTTCCAGAATAAGTTTTTTTCTCAATTTTTTAAGACGTTTATCTCCAATAACAGGAACCGCTGTTAAACCATCCATTCCCCCACGAAGTGATATAATAATTAGATTTTTTTTCTGCATTGAAGCAAAACTTATTTTTGGAAAATATCCAGAAAGAAATAATGTTGTTGATCCTCCAATTAAAAAATTTCTTCTTGTGCAGTTCATATTTTTAATACTCCTGGCAAATTACAAATGACTCCATACTTTTGACCTAAATCATAATCTGATGTGCCAAATCTAAAATTATCAATAAGAGACGCCATATTTTTATGATCTTCAAAATTATTTTTAAGACAAGATAAAATAAAACCATGGGATCTGTTTCCAGATTTAACAAGCATTGGAAGTTCAACTGAAGCAAACCAAAAGCGGCGTAATAATAATTCTGGCGATACCCAATCTACCTCCAAATCACTCCAACCATTAGGTTGTTTGGCACGATAAGGTGAATGGCCTATTTCTCTAAGTATCCATGATAATTGTCTTTGTCTGTTATTTGGCTTCGACTTAAAAGTATAATTCATTTTTTCAAAAGAAAGCGGAATATTTAAATCAAACATTCTAGATAATTGCATTAACCATATTTCAGGTGGATGAAATTTATGTGTAATCTCATTATACTTATAAGCTTGCGTTATAACTGCTTTGTGAATTTCAATTAAGCTTCCATTGGATTTGTTCCATGCTTCTATTACTGGATCTATCATTTCTTCTGTTGGTTCATCTGTAATAAAATGCCTGCATAATTTTGTTGAAACAAATTTGATACAGATTGGGTGAGTTGCCAAATCATGAATTACTTTAGCAAGTTCTCTTTTTGCATCGTTTTTGTATTTAACTCCTAAAACAATTTTATCTCCTTTTTGATGCATTTCTTGATCAAACCATATATCGCCGGTTTCTAAATTTTTTCTATCCCATTTGTGCGCCCAACCTGTCATGATATAGGCTAATTGAATCACATCTTCCTGTGTGTATCCAGCATTTGGAGATACTGTATGTAACTCTAATAATTCTCTTGCATGATTTTCATTTATAGTTTCTCCCCACTCCATTCCTTTTTTAGAATTGGGGCCAAAAGATTCTGAATTATCAAGGTGGTGAATCATACACCATGAAGTCGTAACTGATTGAACCATTTCTTCAAAAGTTTTAACCATGTTAGGTCTAATAATTTCACGTTGATAAGGTCCAGTACTAAACTCTGCTAGAAAATCTTTTTCACTTATTGCAAAATGATTTCCCCAAAAAAGCCAGAAACGCTCGAAAACAGGTTGTTTGGAATACTTTGTTTGAAAATGACGAATAGCATGTTCATTTAATTCAAAATATCTTTCACCAGTTTTTATTCTTAATTCATTTTTTGCTTTTCTATACGCATGTTTATCATTTTTAAATTTTTTTCTTAAAACCTCTCTATCTCCGTACACCCATTCACCATATTTTTTTCTTAAATCTTTTTCTGTTGGGATTGTTCCAGGCCACAAGAGATCAGGTATGGTATCTAATTGATTTATTGCCCAATTAAGAGGATCTTTATCTGGTTTTTCATTTGGCGACAGGCCAAACGCTACTCGTCTATAAAAATTTAATGACATATATAAAAAAAAATAGTTTACATATATTTATAATTTTTAAAAATAAAATTTAATGAAAAATATACCTCTAAAAATTTGTGGCATAACAAATGTGAAATCTGTTGAAGTGGCACATAAAAATAAAATAAAATCATTGGGTTTTGCAAGTAAAAATTTAAATGGACCAAACACAGTTAGTGATAAAAAAATACAATCATTAATTAAAGAATGTAAAAATTATAAGATAGAATCAGTGCTTCTGACTCGGTATGTATCTTTAGACAAGCTAATAGAGCAAATAGATTTTACAAAACCAAAGACAATTTCATGTTCATATCATTTTCCCAAAAAAGATTTATTAAAAATAAAAAAAATATTTAGAAGATTAAAAATTGGTATTGCAATTAATCCAGAAAATTTTGATAAAAAATACATTGAATCAATTAGAAAAATTGTTGATGTTATTTATTTTGATATGAATGTTTATAGGAAAAAGAGTATTAAAAAGTATTCATTGAGAAAAAGTATTAAACAAATACAGTTTATAAAAAATAAAAATATTCCAGTTTATATTGGTGGCGGTATAGACAAAAAAAATGTTTCCACCATTCTAAAACAAATAACACCTTTTGGATTAGATATTTCTAGAAGCTTGAAAAATCAGAGAAATTTAATTTCTAAATCAAAACTCAAGGATTTTTTAAATCAAATTTCGGTAGGATAAACGTTTAATAATATATTTATTTTGCAACTCTTGCGATAAGACTTTTACTGATTTTTTTTCAAGCGGATGTCTAAAAAATGGATCAATATCAAGTATTGGATATAACACAAAATCTCTTTCAGCTGCTCTTGGGTGAGGAATTATTAAATTTTTTTTATTAAATATTTGTTTGCCAAAAAAAATAATATCCAAATCAATGTTTCTTGGACCATTGATAATTTTTTTATTTTTTTTTAATTTTTTTTCAATTTCATAAATATTATTTATTAATTCTAATGGCTGCTGGTTGGTTAATAGTTTTATTGCGGTGTTAAAAAAATTACTTTGCGATTTGTATCCATAAGGAGAAGAAACATAAATATTTGCAAATTTTTTTATATTACCAATATTTTTTAACTCTCTAACAGCACACCGTAAATTAAATATAGCATGACCTAGATTTGAGCCAAGTGCGATTATTGTTTCAGTTTGATACACTTAGTGAGTCAGCTCCATATTTTTTTGCTACAGCTGTTTTATTAATTGTAATTTTAACTTTTTTAATTTTAAATTTTTTTTCAAGAACATTAGATGTTTTTATTATTAAATGCTCAAGAGTATGAGATTGAGACTCCTTTATGAAGGTTTTTAAATATTTTGTAATAGATGAATAATCCTTCACATTATTTATATTATTTAAATCTAGTGAGTTTTTAACAGGATAACTAAATTCTAATGTTACCTTTAACAACTGTTTTTTCTTTCTTTCTTGTGCAGTGATACCTATATTTGCACTGATGGATAAGTTTTTAATTTCTACTTTGAACATAGTTTTTCAAAAATTTTTAATGATTGAGACGTTTCTTTTATGTCGTGAACTCTAAATATATCAACTCCCTTTTGATAACAATATAATGCAGAAGCGATTGAACCTCCCAATCTTTGATTTGTTTCACTCTTATCTATGAAGTTGATCCAGCTTTTTCTAGATGATCCTAATAGTAATCCATATCCCTTAAACTTAAATTGATTAATTTTTTGCATGATTTCTATATTTTGTTTTAAATTTTTACCAAAACCAATACCTGGGTCAAACCAAACTTTGGATGAAGGAATTTTTATTTTTTCTAATTGTTTAATTTTCTGAAGAAATATTTTTTTAATATCTTGTACAACATTATTATATGAGTGTATTTTCTTTTGCATAGTTTTGGGTGGCGCAGGTGTGTGCATTAAAATTAAACCTGTTTTAAATTTTTTAGTTAAAAAGAATAAATCTTCCGAGCCACCGAACACATCATTTATAATATGTGCTCCCATATTTAATGCATATTCTTGAGTTTCAATTTTATTAGTATCAACCGATATGACAAATTTATTTTTTGGTAATTTTTTTAATATCGGATCTAATCTTTTAACTTCTTCTATGTGTGTTAATGGATCTGAACCAGGTCTTGTACTTTCTGCCCCAATATCAATAATACTTGCTCCATTTTTAACCATTTCTTTGATATTTTTTAGTGCATCTGAACTTTTAAAACTCTTTCCACCATCACTAAAAGAGTCAGGAGTAACATTGCATATTCCCATTACCGTTGGACTAGATAGTTTAAAATTATATTTTCCTAATTTCATTTCAATAATATTTTTGAATATTTTTTTGATAAATAATTATATATTTTCATTGAAGACCTATACCAATTAAATTGTTTAATAAAAGAAATACTAACCACACCTTTACCAGAACCAACTAGAAGTATTTCACTAAATTGATGTAAACTAGAAATATTAATATCTGTTCTATGAATTTTATAAGGTAGATTTTTAATTAAGTATTCTAGAGTAATTCCATGATAATAGTAATTTTTTGGAGTGAATAATTTATTACCGTTTACAAAAATTAAATTGGTCGTAGAGCCTTCTAAAATTTTGTTGCTAAAATAAAAAAGAATCTCTTCTTTTTGTAAATTAATTTTTTTTTGTAAAGAAATTATTTTTTTGTATTGTAAGTTTTTGAAGTTAGGTAAAGCCCGTTGGAATCTAAAAAATTTTGCAGTAAAATACTTATGATCTTTGTTTCGTTTACGTACAGATAATGAGATTATTTTTTTTGTGACTGCAATTCTTAGTAGGTGATCGTAATTTTTAATTTTAGAATATTTATTTAAAAAATTAGTTAAAAAATTTTTTGAAATTTTAATATCAATGCCAAAGTATCTTAAATCTTTATTTAGTTTTTTTAAATGCTGATCAACTAAGATAAAATTTGGCTCTTTGCCAAATAGTCTAATGGTTGTAAAGATGCCCTTGTATCCCCAAAGAGAATTGAACTTTAGTAATTTAAAATTCTTAGCGTGAAAGGATTTTTTTAATAAGATATTTTCCATGTGGAGTTAAAAATGAATCTGGGTGAAACTGTAATCCATAGACTTTATTAATATCATCTTCAACCGCCATTGCTACATTTGTTTTTACACAACGCATTGTAATTATCATTGATTGAGAAACAAATGGTTCAGCCATTTTTAAGGAATGATATCGACCTCCAAGGAAATTAAAATTTTTTTTAAAAATTGATTTATCGTTAGTAACTTTAATATGACTCTGATAACCATGAAGAATATTTTTTTGTTGAACTATTTTAGCTCCTTCACAAAAAACTATTTGTTGGAAACCTAAGCATATTCCTAATATTTTTTTCTTTCCTTTATATTTATTGTAAATCTTAGTTGTTAATGGATAATCTTTTGGTTCACCAGGGCCTGGTGAAAGAACGATGGTCGAAGATTTTTCTAGTTTTGTTTGATTTATTTCATAATAATTTGAAACAAATGTTGGCTCAATACTATCTAGTAGATGAGCTAAATTGTATGTGAATGAGTCTTCATGATCAATGAGATAAATCATTAGTTAAATAGATCTAAAAGCGATTTAGCTTTAATATAATTTTCATTATATTCTTTTTTTGCAGTACTACCTAAGATCACACCACTAGCAACTGATAATTCAATATCATTTTTGAAATTAAGTAGTGTTCTAATCATTATGTTAAATCGCATATCACCATTTGAATGTATAATTCCAAAACTGCCTGTATAAATATTTCTGTCAAATTTTTCTTTTCTATTTAGAAGTTGAATAGTACTAATTTTTGGACAACCAATGACTGAACCTCCTGGCATTAAAGAAGAAATTATATCATGGTTACTTATTTTATTTTTTATAACTCCCTTGATTGTTGTAACGTAATGAAAAAGATCACGATATTCCTCAACCTTTTTTAGTTTATCTATTTTTACAGATCCAGTTTTACAAATTTTAGACAGATCATTTCTTTCCATATCAACAATCATATTATGTTCTTTAGTTTCTTTTTCATTTCTTCTAAAGAATGTGAGAGCTTTATTTTTATTTAACTGCTTTGTTTTTCTTAATGTTCCAGCAATAGGTTTAGTTCTAATTGTGTTATCTTTTTTCAATATGAGTGTCTCTGGTGAACAACTTACGATATTATAGTCTTTTTCCCTGATAAGAAAACTTTCAGGTGATTCATTCATTTTCATTAGCTTCCAAAAAAGATCAATAGAATTGATATTACCTTTTTTCGAATATGTTTGAGCTATTTTAATTTGATAAGTTTTTCCCTGTTTAATATTTTTAGAGAAATCATTAAATATCTTAGAGTACTGCTTTAAAGATAAATTAAGATTAAACTTTTTATTTAACTGTAAATATTTTTTTGTATTTATACTTATATTTCTAAAATTAGGTTTAATGCTTTTGATTATTATTTTTTCACCAATACTAATTTTAGTTTGTGGCTTGTAAAATACACTGCTATAAAAATTTTTAGATCGCTGTTTTGGAAACTTTATTCCTATATTTTCACAAAGAAGTTTATAACTAAAGAAACCAACATAACAATTCAATTCTTCAATCTTAGATTTTTTTGATTTAGATTGGGTATTAAGAAAATATTTTAGATTTTTTTTATTAATAATAATTCTTCTAGAAAAATCAGTATAGATGTCATAACCCTTATCAGTTTTATAAATTATAAGAGGTTTATCTGATTGATATAGTCTATTTAGATATTCTTTATTGTTCAGCACTTGATTCTATTATAATTAGGATACTTATATGAAAAGTTTTTTTACTAAAATATTCTTTTTTTGCTTAACAGTCACATGGTCTTTAGGTCTTTTTGCACATGGAACTATCATTTTTCCAAATGTAGAACATGGTGATGGTTACATTGATGTTAAGATATATGACTCAAAAGAGAGCTTTTTGGATGAAGAATTAGCAATTGAGAGCGTTAGAAAAAGAGTGCAAAAGGGTGAGGTTGTAGTTCCTTTGAGTAAGATCCATGAAGGAAAAATAGCAATTGTTGCTTATCACGATGAAGATTCAGATGGAAAATTAAAGACTGGATTATTCTGGAGACCAAAAGAAGGCTTTGCCTTTAGTAATAATTATCAACCAAAAGGTCCTCCATCATTTGAAAAAGCCGCAATCATTTTAGTTCATGGCGAACCCGTGGTAATAGAACTTAATTATTAAAAATTATATTGATGTCATTACGGTTACAAAACACATTAAGTGGTAAAAAAGAATTTTTTAAACCAGTTAATCCAGATCATGTAAGAATATATGCTTGCGGTCCAACTGTTTACAATTTTGCGCACATAGGTAATGCGCGTATGGCAGTTGTAAATGATTTATTAGTCCGTGTATTAAAAACACAATTTAAACAAGTGACCTATGTATCTAATATCACTGATATTGATGACAAGATTATAGAAGCTTCTAAAGAAACAGGTGAGGATATTAGTGTTATCACAAATAAATATACAGAGATTTACAATAATGACATGAGTGCACTTGGCGTTAATCTTCCTGATATTCAACCAAGGGCAACTGATCATATTAAAGAAATGATCGAATTAATAAAAAAATTAATTGATGAAAATAAAGCTTATGAAGAAGAGGGTCATGTTTTATTTCATGTGCCAAGTTTTGATAATTATGGAATTCTTTCAAAAAGAAATAGAGATGAACAAATAGCTGGAAGCCGTGTTGAAGTAGCGCCGTTCAAAAAAGATCCAGCAGATTTTATTTTATGGAAACCATCTCCCTCACCCTTACCTGGTTGGGATTCACCTTGGGGATTTGGAAGACCAGGATGGCATTTAGAGTGCTCCGTTATGTCAGAAAAATCATTAGGCCTTCCTTTTGATATCCATAGCGGTGGTATTGACTTGGTGTTTCCGCATCATGAAAATGAAATAGCACAAACTTGTTCCATATCTGAAAATAAAGATCCTAAAGATTTTGCAACTTATTGGTTTCATAATGGATTTGTTAATGTTGAGGGAGAAAAAATGTCAAAGTCAATTGGCAATATTAGACTCGTTCATGATCTCAATAAAAAATACAAGGGAGAGGTTTTGCGATTAACATTGTTGTCAGCTCACTACAAACAGCCATTGAACTGGACAGAAGAAATCATTGAACAAAATAGCAAAATGATAGATCGACTTTATAGAGTTCTATTAGAGCTGTCAGAAGTTGAAATAGATTCTAACTTACCTTCTGATTCTATAATGGAGTCATTTTTAGATGATTTGAATACACCTAAAGTCATTGCAAAACTTAATGAGGAAGCAAATGATGTCTCATCTGCATCTGCTGAAAGAAAAAAAGAAATCAAAAACAATCTTCTTTCAGCCGGTAAAATATTAGGTATTCTTGAGAATGATCCAAGTAATTGGTTGGGTTATAATCAAAAAAATACTAAAAATACTGAAGAAATTGAAAGGTTGATAAATGAACGCAATGAAGCTAGACGCAGTAAAAATTTTAATTTGGCAGATAGTATAAGGGACACATTAAAAGATAAAGGTATAGAAATAGAAGATACTGATAAAGGAACGATTTGGCGGAAATCTAGATGAGTGAAAAGATAATAATTACATTCCCAGATGGAAATAAAAAAGAAGTTGATAAAGGCATTAATGGTCTAGATTTAGCTTCACAAATTTCTAAATCTCTTGCCAAAGAATCAGTTGCTATAAAAATTAATAATGAAATAAAAGATATTAGTTTGCCTATTAATAGTGATGCTTCAGTAGCAATTTTAAAAAGAGATAGTGATGAAGCCCTTGAATTAATTCGACATGACTGTGCTCATGTAATGGCAGAAGCTGTACAAGAATTATTCCCAGGAACACAAGTTACGATTGGCCCAGCTATTGAAAATGGTTTTTATTATGATTTTGCAAGAGATGAGCCTTTTACTGTTGCTGATCTTCCAAAAATTGAAAAGAGAATGCATGATATCATACAAAGAAATAAAAATTTTGTTAGAGAAGTATGGTCTAAGGAAGAATCAATAAAACATTTTAAAAATAAGGGCGAAGACTACAAAGTTGAATTAATAAATGATTTACCTAATAATGAGGAAATCAGTATTTACAAACAGGGTGACTGGTTAGACTTGTGCCGGGGCCCTCACATGGTTTCAACTAAACAAATTGGTAAAGCATTTAAATTAATGAAGGTTGCTGGTGCTTACTGGCGAGGTGACTCATCCAATGCAATGCTAACAAGAATTTATGGAACTGCATGGGCAACAGAAAAAGATCTTGAACAACACCTTTTACAAATTGAAGAAGCAGAGAAAAGAGATCACCGAAAACTAGGACGAGAAATGGATTTATTTCATTTTCAGGAAGAGGCTCCTGGAGCTGTTTTTTGGCATCCTAAAGGTTGGACATTATTCCAATCGTTAATAAATTATATGCGAAACAGACAAGACAAGGCAGGGTATGTAGAAACTAATACACCTGACATGATGGATAAGTCTCTATGGGAAATGTCTGGTCACTGGGATAAATTTAGTGACATGATGTTTAGAACTGAAGCAAAAGACGATAAAATTTATGCTATCAAACCAATGAATTGCCCTGGTGCTGTAGAAATTTTTAAACAAGGATTAAAAAGTTATAGAGACTTACCATTTCTATTATCTGAATTTGGAAAAGTACATCGTTATGAACCATCAGGTGCCCTTCATGGATTAATGCGAGTGAGAGCATTTACACAAGATGATGCGCATATATTTTGTACAGAGGATCAAATTACACAAGAGAGTAAGACGGTATGTGATCTGATACTTAGTATTTATAAGGATTTTGGTTTTGATAATGTTAGAATTAAATTTTCTGACCGTCCTGAAAAACGCGTAGGGGATGATGCTATTTGGGATAAAGCTGAGGCTGCATTAATGCAAGCCATGGAAGCAACAGGTCTTGAGTATACACTCAACCCAGGAGAAGGTGCATTTTACGGTCCAAAATTAGAATTTGTTTTACGAGATGCAATTGGTAGAGACTGGCAATGCGGCACACTGCAAGTAGATTTAAATTTACCTGGAAGATTGGGAGCTACATATATTGGAGAAGATGGTAATAAAAAAATACCAGTCATGTTGCATAGAGCTCTATTTGGTTCCTTAGAGAGATTCACTGGCATTCTGATTGAGCATTATGCAGGCCATCTTCCGTTTTGGCTTTCACCATTGCAAGCTGTAGTTGCTACAATTACATCTGATACTGATGAGTATGCATATGAGGTACAAAAGGTATTAGTATCAAAAGGAATTAGGGCCGAAATAGATACACGTAATGAAAAAATTGGTTATAAAATACGTGAACACAGTAATAGTAAAGTTCCAGCAATTATTGCTGTTGGAAAAAAAGAAGCTCAAGATAAAACAGTGTCTGTTAGAAGAATTGGATCTTCTGAAACAAAGACCTTTAAATTAGAAGATATTGTTACTAGCTTATCTAAAGAAGCAAAATCGCCAATAGAATAAAAAATGAATAACATGCAAGGTAAGTTTCCAAGTACAAGGCTTAGACGTAATAGAATGAAAGAATTCTCTCGCCGTTTAGTTGCTGAAAATACACTTAGTGTTAATGATTTAATCTTGCCTCTATTTGTATGCGAGGGAAACAAGATTGATGATCCTATTAATTCGATGCCTGGTGTAAGCAGATACTCTATTGATAAACTTTTAAGCGAAGTAGAAAAAGCTGTTAAATTTAATATCCCTGCTATTGCAATTTTTCCGCAAATTGAAAGTGGTCTTAAAAATTCTGAGGGAAGTTTAGCTGTAGATGAAAACAACTTGGTGTGCAGATCTATTAAAAGTATCAAAAAAGATTTTCCAAATATTGGTATCGTATGTGATGTTGCATTAGATCCTTTTACGGACCATGGGCATGATGGTTTAGTTATAAATGATAAAATAGATAATGATAAAACTTTGGAGGTCTTGGAACAACAAGCTCTAATCCAAGCGAATGCTGGTTGTGATGTAATTGCTCCATCAGATATGATGGATGGAAGAGTGGGAAGAATAAGAAGTGCATTAGATTCAAATAATTTAACTGATACCCTAATACTTTCTTATGCTGCAAAATATGCTTCAGGTTTTTATGGACCTTTTAGAGATGCTATAGGTTCTGGTTCTAATTTAGGTAAAGATGGTAAATTAACATATCAAATGGATCCATCAAACAGTGATGAGGCCATTAGAGAAGTTGGATTAGATATAAGTGAAGGCGCAGATATGGTAATGGTTAAACCTGGTATGCCTTATCTTGATATTATTTCTAGAATAAAATCAGAATTTAAAGTTCCAACTTTTGCCTATCAAGTATCTGGTGAATATTCGATGATAAAAGAGTCAATTAATAAAGGTTGGCTCAATGAAAAAGTTATAATGGAATCTCTTTTATCTTTTAAAAGAGCTGGGGCAAATGGTATACTAACTTACTTCGCATTAGAAGCTGCTGAAAAATTAAAAAATGAATAACATTCAATTTGAAAAAAGAAAATCTATAGAACAAGTTGAGGAGTCAAATGAGCTTGCTCCAAAATTTGACTCAAATGGTCTGATACCAGTTGTAACTACAGATTTTTCATCTGGTGAACTACTTATGCAAGGTTATATGAATGAAGAAGCTTTTAAAAAAACTATAAGTTTGGGCGAAGCTGTTTATTTTTCTAGAAGCAGAAATACCCTTTGGCATAAGGGTAAAACAAGTGGATTAACGCAGAAGATAAAAGAAATAAGAATTGATGATGATCAAGATTGTGTTTGGTTAAGGGTTGATGTCAAAGGTGGTGCTAGCTGTCATGTAGGATATAGGTCATGTTTTTATAGAAGTATTCCTTTGGATAATACTAGTTCTAAAGTTGTTCTTAAATTTGAAGAGAATGAAAAAGTTTTTGATCCTGAAGAAGTATATAAAGGTGCCCAAAATCCTACTAAACTATAATGTCAGACAAATTAAAGTTTATTGAGACTAGTAAACTTCCAACAGATATTGGAGAGTTCACTGTACATGCCTTTACAGATGAAAATGAATCTAAAGATCATTTAGCAATATGTATGGGTGACTTGCTTACTGATGAGCCAGTTTTATCAAGAATTCATTCGCAGTGTATTACAGGGGAATCTTTTTTTAGTATGAGATGTGATTGTAGATTCCAACTAACTGAATCATTAAAACAAATTGCTCAAAATGGAAGAGGGGTTATTTTTTATCTTCAACAAGAAGGAAGAGGTATTGGTCTTTCAAATAAAATTAAAGCATATAGTTTACAAGATAAGGGACTAGATACCGTTGAAGCTAATCATCAATTAGGTTTCAAAGATGATGAGAGAACATATGAAAATATTGCTGGAATGGTAAAATATTTAGCAATCAAAAAATTAGACTTGATGACTAATAATCCAAAAAAAATAAAAGCGCTTGAGGGTATGGGTATCAAAGTAAATCAAAGAATTCCTATTTTCTCAGACACCAATAAGTATAATGAAAAATATATCTCAACTAAGAAAAGCAAACTTGGTCATTTAATCTAAGTGGAAGCAAATAATTTAATAAAAAAACTCAATATGATAAGTCATCCTGAAGGAGGACATTATGTTGAAAATTTTAAGAACGACAATGTTAGTCAAATTTATTACCTATTAAAAAGGAATGAAAAATCACATTGGCATCGATTAACTAAAAATGAAATATTACATTTTTATTCTGGAGATCCTCTAGAAGTTTTCACATCAAATGACGGAGTTAATTATGAAGTTTTTTCTTTAGGGTCAGATAATAATTATATTTACACCGTAACAGCGAACACATGGTTTGCTATGAGATCTTCTGGTGCTTTCAGTTTAATTGGATGCACTGTCGCACCTGCTTTTGATTTTGATGATTTTGAACTTGCACCTGCGACGTGGCGACCTGAAAATTTCAAAATTGAGTTATAGTTTTCACTTTTCTTTAATTTAATTTCTTTATATATTAGTATTAAATAACGGAGGTTCTAAATGGATGCAGAGAGTAAATGCCCTGTAATGCACGGAGCAATTACAAAAAATATGGGAGAAGGTACATCTAACCGCGAATGGTGGCCTAATCAACTTAACTTAAACATACTTCATCAACATGATCGTAAATCAGATCCAATGGAAGCTGGATTTAACTATCGAGAAGAGTTCAAAAAATTAGATTATGCTGCATTAAAAAAAGACCTCCATAATCTAATGACTGATTCTCAAGATTGGTGGCCAGCTGATTATGGTCATTATGGTGGTTTCTTTATTCGTATGACATGGCATGCTGCTGGAACTTATAGAACTGGTGATGGCCGTGGTGGTGGTGGAACGGGAGCTCAACGTTTTGCCCCGTTAAACAGTTGGCCAGATAATGGTAACTTAGATAAGGCAAGAAGGCTTCTGTGGCCAATAAAGAAAAAATATGGAAATAAAATTAGTTGGGCTGATTTATTTATTTTAACAGGTAACGTCGCAATTGAATCTATGGGAGGTAAAACTTTTGGATTTAGTGGTGGACGTCCTGACATTTGGGCACCAGAAGAAGATATTTACTGGGGTGTTGAAGAAGAATGGCTTCAAAATAAAAGGTATACTGGTGATAGAATTTTGGATAATCCTCTTGCAGCAGTGCAAATGGGATTGATTTACGTAAACCCTGAAGGACCAGATGGAAAAGCTGATCCACTTGCTAGTGCAAAAGATATAAGAGAAACTTTTGCAAGAATGGCAATGAACGATACTGAAACTGTAGCGCTAACTGCAGGTGGACATACTTTTGGTAAAGCACATGGTGCTGGTGATCCAGCTCTAGTTGGAGCAGAACCAGAAGGTGCTCCTTTAGAACAAATGGGTTTAGGTTGGAATAACTTGCACGGTTCAGGTGTTGGTCGTGATACTACAACAAGTGGTATAGAAGGTCCATGGACACCTAATCCAACTCAGTGGGATAATGGATACTTTGATATGCTTCTTGGTTACGAATGGAAGTTAGTAAAAAGTCCAGCAGGTGCTCAAATCTGGCATGCGATTAATCAAAAAGAGGAACACATGGCTCCTCAAGTTGATGATCCATCAGTAAAAGTTCCTACAATGATGACAACAGCAGATATGGCAATGCGTGAAGATCCTGAATACAGAAAAGTATCAGAAAAATTTCACAAAGACCCAGAATATTTTGCTGATCAATTTGCTAGGGCTTGGTTTAAACTTCTACATCGAGATATGGGTCCAAAAACAAGATATATGGGACCAGAAGTTCCAGAAGAGGAATTGATTTGGCAAGACCCTGTGCCTCAAGGTCATTCAAACTATGATGTTGAAAAAGTAAAAGCTAAAATTTTGAGTTGTGGTTTAACCACTCAAGAAATGGTTGAAACTGCTTGGGCGAGTGCTTCTACATTTAGAGGATCAGATATGAGAGGTGGAGCTAATGGAGCAAGAATTAGACTTTCTCCTCAAAAAGATTGGGAAGTTAATAAACCAGAGCAATTAAAAAAAGTTCTTGGTATTCTTGAACCTATTGCGAAAGAGACAGGAGCTTCAGTAGCTGATGTAATCGTCCTTGCTGGTAATGTGGGTGTGGAACAAGCAACTGGAATGGAAGTGCCTTTTATTCCAGGCAGAGGTGATACCACTCAAGATAAAACTGATGTTGATTCATTTGCAGTTTTAGAGCCAGAAGCAGATGCTTTTCGTAATTATTTAAAAATGAACTATGATGTTACTGCTGAGGAATTAATGTTGGATAAGGCACAACTATTAGGGCTAACTGCTCCTGAAATGACGGTACTTGTTGGTGGTATGAGATCTATGGGAATAAGCTCAGATCAAAGAGGATTATTTGGTGATACAAAAGGTAAGTTAACAAATGATTTTTTTGATAAGCTTTTAGATATGGGTGTTAGTTGGAAGCCAACTGGAAGTAATTCATATGAAGCTACAGATAAAATTACAGGGGAAAAAGTAAGAACTGCATCTAGAGTAGATCTTGTTTTTGGATCCAATTCTCAATTAAGAGCGATAGCAGAACTTTATGCAAGTGATGATAGCGAAGAAAAAATGAAAAAAGATTTTATTAAAGCTTGGAACAAAGTGATGAATGCTGATCGTTTCGATTTAGAACAATAAAAATAATTTAAATTAATTTAAAAGTGGAACTTAAAGTTCCACTTTTTTTATTTTGGCATATTAGTTGCCCCAGTTTCTAATGAAATTATTTTGCCATCTTTATATTTGTATACTGCCATCACAGCTTGCGTGTTACCATCTTTAAAAGTAACGAAAGAGTGATATATCCCGATCTCGTCATTTTCGTATACAATTCTAGACTTATCATCATTAATGTCGTCACTCATAGCCCAGCCTATAACGTCGGACTTTGATAAAACATTACCACTAGAATGCATTGTAAATTTGAAATCATCATGGATAATTTCGTTCATTCCTGCTTCATCTTTTTCATTAAATACCTTCATGTATTTTTCTAGTATTGACATATTTTCTCCTAGTAAAATAAGGTATATAGGAATTTTTTTTAAACAAGTATTTAATTATCTTTCTTTAATGTAAGGTTGTCCAATAGCATTAGGCGCGATTGCTTTTCCAACAAAACCAGCAAGCAATACTACTGTTAGTATATATGGAAGTGCTTGTATTAATTGAACTGGTATCTCGCCAATTGCAGGTAATTCAACACCTTGAAGTCTGATTTGAAGAGCATCTGTAAATCCAAAGAGTAAGCAAGCAATTAAAGCTGTTTTAGGGTGCCACTTTCCAAAGATCATTGCTGCTAAAGCTAAGTATCCTCTTCCCGCTGACATTTCTCTAAAGAAATTTGCATTAACGGCAGTTGATAAATGAGCACCAGCAAAAGCAATTAACACTCCATTGATTGCTAGTGCTTTATATCTCATAGTAAAGACATTGATTCCAGCAGTATCAACGGCACTTGGATTTTCTCCGACTGCTCTTAGACGCAAACCAAAACTAGTTTTAAATACTATCCAAAAAACTAGTGGGACAGAAAGATATGCTAAATAAACAAAAACATAATGACCACTCAATATATCACTATAAAGTGTTCCAATAACCGGAATGTCTCTTAATGCGTCAGCAAAAGGAAGATGAATTTCTAAAAAACGCTGATCTTCATTTAATGTTGGCGTCAGACCTGCTTGACCAAACCATGCAGCTGCTAAAGCAGTTGTTAAACCAATAATTAAAATATTTATAGCAACACATGATACTACTTGATCACCTTTGTGGGTTACCGAGGCAAATCCATGTAACATTGATAAACACACACACACAATTATAGCTAATAATAAACCTAACCACGGGTTACCTAAATAGTATGAACCAACAGCTGCAACAAATGCGGCCATAAGCATTTTACCTTCTAAACTAAAATCTATTACCCCAGATCTTTCAGCAAATATACCAGCCATTGCTGCAAAAACTAAAGGTGTAGATATTCTTAAAGTAGAATTAATTAAAGAAGCAATATCAGATAAAAATTCCATTACGCATTTACCTCTCTATTAAGTCTTCTAACAAAAAAACTTTCTATTTGTGGTCTAAAAAGATTTTCTAATGCACCACTAAATAATATTATTAATCCTTGAACAGCAACAAACATGTATCTAGTTATGTTTGGCATTTCGAATGTAACTTCTGAGCCTCCTTGGTATAAAATTCCAAATAAAAAAGCTGCTGGTAAAATACCAATCGGATGATTTCTGCCCATTAGTGCAACAGCAATTCCTGTAAATCCATATCCTGCTGGAAAGCCTGCTTGAATTTTATGGCTTACACCAAGAATTTCATTGACGCCAAGTAGACCTGCTAACCCTCCAGAAATACACATTGCGATGATAATATTTTTATGAGGTGATATACCTGCATATATTGCGGCTTGAGTATTGTGTCCTACTGCTCGCATTTCATAACCCCATTTAGTTTTCCAAACTAAAAACCAAACAAAAAACAATGATGCAATTGCTAATAAAAAAGTCAGGTTTAGAGGTGAATATCTTATTTTTATTCCAAGAATTCCGGAGAATGCTTCAAAACTTGGTAACCAGATTTCTTCTGGTAGCTTCACCGTATGTGGTGCCATTTGATTTGTATCTCTAATCACATCTACAAGTAAGAAAATCATTAAAGATGAAGCAATAAAATTAAACATTATTGTTGTAATAACAACATGACTTCCTCTTTTTGATTGAAGATAAGCAGGTATGTAAGCCCATGCTGCACCAAATAAAAATGCACCAAAGATTGCCAAAAGCCAAACGATTGGAACAGGAAGGAAACTTAAATTTATTGCTACTAAAAAAACACCAAGACCACCTATGTATGCTTGACCTTCCCCACCAATATTAAAAAGTCTACAATGGAAAGCTACAGCAAAAGCTAGTCCAGTGAAAATAAAATTTGTTGTATAATAAAGTGTATAAGCAAATCCTTGGATATAACCAAATGATCCATAAATAATTAACTTAACAGCTTCTATTGGATTTTCACCTGCAATAAAAACAAAAAGTCCTGAAACTAATAACGCTAATGTTAAGTTTACTAATGGAACAATAACATTAGAGACCCACCAAGGAACTTTTGACTTATCGACTACAATATTACTCATTACGCAACACCAGCCATTAGCAATCCTAGCTCACGATCAGTAACATTTTTATTTTCCTTTTCTCCAACAATTTTTCCATCAAACATAACGATTATTCTGTCAGATAAGGATAAGATTTCATCTAACTCAACTGATGCTAATAGTATCGCTGCACCTTTATCTCTCATATCAATAAGACGTTGATGAATAAACTCGATTGCTCCAATATCTACACCTCTTGTTGGCTGCCCCACTAAAAGAACTTTTGGATTTTCATTAAGCTCTCTACTCAAAATAATTTTTTGTTGATTACCTCCTGAAAAATTAGATGTTATTAAGTTTGGAGAATTAGGTCTAACATCATATTCTTGCATAACTTTATTTGAATATTCAGTAATTTCTTTATTGTTCAAAATTGCAGATTTTGAATATGGCTCTTGATCATGATAACCAAAAATTAGATTTTCATGAGCCTTGAAATCGCTTATTAAACCCATTCTTTGCCTGTCTTCAGGTACATGTGCTAAACCTTTTTCTTTAAGCATTCTTGGGTTTAAGAAATTATTCTGATCAGAAATTTTTTCACCAAATAATTCAATACTTCCTGACTCTACTTTTCTAATCCCAGAAAGTGCTTCTAATAATTCAGTTTGTCCATTACCAGTTACACCAGCAATACCCAGAATTTCTCCTGAACATATTTCTAAGTTTACATCTTTTACACGCGTTATATCCAGATCATCTTTGACTGAAAGATTATTAACTTTGAATATGGTCTCTCCTTTTCTTATTTCTTTTTTATCAACTCTAAGTAAGACACTTCTTCCTACCATCATTTCAGCTAGTTGTTCTTTACTTGTATCTTCAGTTTTTGTATGCCCAACCATTTCGCCTTGACGCATCACTGATACTTCGCTTGTTAAATCCATTATTTCGATTAATTTATGCGTAATTAATACTATGGTTTTGCCTTCATCTTTTAATGAACGAAGAATTTTAAATAACTCATCAACTTCTTGAGGTGTAAGCACCCCTGTTGGCTCATCAAGAATTAAAATTTCTGCTCCTCTGTATAAAGATTTTAATATTTCCACTCTTTGACGAAAACCTACAGATAAATCCGAAATAGTAGCATCAAGATCAATATTAAAATTATATGTTTGACATAATTTTTCTAAATCTTCTTTTGCCTTTTGTAATTTTTCTCCAAATACTGTTTCACCTTCAAAACCAAGAATTATATTTTCAAGTACAGTAAAATTTTCTACCAACATAAAATGTTGGTGAACCATTCCAATGCCGTTTATTATTGAATCTCTTGGTGATCTTAAATTAATTTCTTTTCCATTAATCTTAATTGAACCGGAATTAGCTTGGTAAAGACCAAAGACTATACTCATCAAAGTAGATTTACCTGCTCCGTTTTCTCCAATTATGCCGTGAATTGTTCCTTTATTTATTTTGAGATTAATATTTTTGTTGGCCTGAACATGGCCAAATGATTTATTTATATTCGTTAATTCTAAGATAGGTGAGACCATAAATTATTTATTAATCTTTGGTCTCACCAAATATTTATTTTAGTATCTACTCTTGTGACCAGTCAGCAACAACTAGAGCACCGCTCGCAATATCTGCAGCAGCAGCATCTGCCGCAGCAGCCATTTCAGATGTTACCATTCCATCTTCAGTTGCATAACCAACCATTCCTTCTGAAAGACCAAGAATGTTTATGCCAGCTTCAAATCTGCCTGACTCAACATTTTTAGCTTGTTCAAAAATTGTTAGATCTAATCTCTTCAACATAGATGTTAACATGTTACCTGGATGCATCCAGTTTTGATTAGAGTCAACTCCGATACCCATAATGCCGGCATCAGCCGCAGCTTGAAGAACACCAATACCTGTCCCACCAGCAGCTTGGTATACAACATCAGCACCACCATCAATTTGAGCTTTTGTTAATTCTGCACCTTTTGTTGGGTTATTCCATGCCTCGTTTGTAGTCCCAGTCATATTAGCTAAAACAGTTATATCTGGATTTACATATTGTGCACCTTGCTCATAACCACCTTGGAATTTTCTAATCAGAGGAATATCCATTCCACCAACGAAACCTATTGTTCCACTTTTAGAAGCCATAGCAGCCATCATTCCAACTAAGAAAGAACCTTCGTGTTCTTTATAACAAGCTTGATAAATATTACTGTTTGGATCGTCTAACCAACAAACATCAACTGCAACAAATTTTATATCTGGGTAATCAGCAGAAACTGCTGCAACTGCATCAGCTTGAGCAAATCCCATTCCTACGATCATTGTTGCTCCTCTATCAGCAATCTTACGCATACCCTGCTCGATCTGATTGTCGTTTGCAGATTCGAACTCAATCATACCCCAGCCAAGTTCATTAACAACTCTCTCAGCTGTATTGAATGCTAACTCGTTAAATGATTTGTCAAATTTTCCACCAGAGTCATAAACAACTCCTATTGTGTTTGCAAACGCACTTGAAGAGAAGACAAGAGCGAAAGAAACTGTAAAAATACTTAAAATTTTCTTCATACCAAAAATCCCCCTTAAATATGAATTATAGATATCTCATTGATAACATTTTCTTGATAAAAAAATGCATTAAAAAATGAGATTATGGATAAATAATAGGATTTTTTATGGATAACTTCAAGTACCCATGTACCTATCGCCTGCGTCACCTAAGCCCGGTACAATGAACTTATTTTTATTCAACTTCACATCGATATTACATGTAAATATATGAATGCCTTTTTGCTTTTTTTGGATATTTTTTATACCTTCAGGAGCAGCTAGCAAAGACACCAAAAATATATCTTTAATATTAACGCCTTTGTTTTTAATAAGGTTGATAGCGGCAATAGAAGAATTGCCTGTGGCTAACATTGGGTCTAGAATTAACACTTTTTTATTTTTAACTCTTGGAAGCTTAAAGAGGTATTCTACAGGTTCATAAGTTTGTTCGTCGCGGTATAAACCTATGTGGCCTTTTTCAGCTTCTGGTAAAAACTTTGCAAACCCTTCAAGTAACCCTAAACCAGCACGTAAAATTGGAACCAAAATGATGGGTTGACCCAAGGCTGTACCACTCATTTTTTTTAGAGGTGTTTCAATTGTTTGTTTTTTAAAGGGAACATATTGAAGAACATCAGAAGCGATAAGGTAGCTTATTTCATTCATAGTTTGTCTAAAAACAGTGTTGGATGTTTTTTTATTTCGTAAAATTGTTAATTTGTATTGAACGAATGGTGATTTAATTACTGTAATCATATGCGATTACATATATAGAAATCTCACTAAGAGCAATGCGGTTATCAATTTATTTTTTAACATTAGTGTTTTTATCTAGCTGTACGACTATTGAAGTCGGAAGAGAAGTTGTTAAAGTTGGGGCGGTTGTAAAAGATAAAGTTGAGGAAACTATCACAAAAAAAGAGCCAGAAATTATTGAAGATAAAACTATTGTTGAAGAGCAACAAATTATCACTGAAGAAAAAGAAGAGGAAAAAACTATAGTTAAGGAGCAGCAAAAAATCGCAGAAGTAAATTTCATGGGAAAAAAACTTGCTGAGATAAAACAAAAACTGGGACAGCCTAATTTAGCACGATCTGATGGCTCAGTGCATATGATGCGATATGATAGTAGTTCATGTAGATTGTTTATCTTCTTTAATATTAACTCAAATATTAAGAGGGTAGAATATTTTGAATTTCGAGATTTTTTAGGAGAGCTTATAAATACAAAGAACTCGATAGAAGAGTGTTACAAAGAATATAACTTTGCTAGCTGATCTCGACAAGCAAGTCTTTTGTTTCCACATTATCACCGGATGCAACATTAATTGATTTGATAGTCCCACTTTTATCAGCATTAATAGTGGTTTCCATTTTCATGGCTTCGATCACTAGCAACTTATCACCTTTTATTACTTTACTACCTGATTGAACAAATATTTTAGCAACTTGACCCGGCAAAGGAGATCCGACATGATCCAAATTATTATCATCTGCTTTTGCTCTTTGTGTTATATTTTTTGAAAACTCTTTATTTTCTATATCTATTGTTCTTGGTTGTCCGTTAATTTCAAAAAACACGGAGCACTTTCCATTACTATTAACTTCGCTTTTCGCTAAATATCTTAAGATAAGGTTTTTTCCTTTATCAATTTCTATCGTGTATTCTTTATCTTGTTGAGGGCCATAGAAAAACAACTCAGTTGATAGAATTGATGTATCACTAAACTCCTTAAAGTGATCAATGTAATCTTTGAAAACTTTAGGGTACATTAGGTATGACGCTAGATGTGTTTGACTAACTGTCATTCCTATTTCACCTTCTAAGTTTTTGAGCTCTTTATCTAAATCAACTGATTCTAAAACTTCTCCTGGTCTTTTTGTAAGGGGTTTTGTGTCTCCAAGAACTTTCTTTTGTAGTTCTTTTGGAAAGCCTCCATGTGGTATACCAATTTCCCCTTTAAAGAATTCAATAACTGAAGCAGGAAAAGAAATTTCTTTTTTTGGATCTAATACATCTTCTTTCGATAAATCGTTGGCAATCATATAAAGAGCCATATCACCAACAATTTTAGAAGAAGGTGTAACTTTAACAATATCACCAAAAAGTTGGTTTACCTCTGCATATTTATTAGCAACCATTCCCCATTTATCGGTTGTAATTCCTAAAGATCTAGCTTGTTCTTTTAAATTAGTAAACTGCCCACCAGGCATTTGGTGAAGATAAACATCAGAACTTCCACCTTTAAAATCAGTTTCAAATGCATGATAATTTTGACGAACTTGTTCCCAATATAAAGATAGTGTTCTTATAGCCTCTTCGTTAAGTTTTGGGTCTTGATGGTTTTGTTTCATTATAGATACGATAGAGCCAAGTGCAGGTTGTGATGTTAACCCACTCATTGAGTCAATTGCAAGATCTACGATATCTACTTTCTCTTCTATAGCAGCTAGAACTGAAGCAGATGAAGTACCGGATGTATCGTGAGTATGAAAATGAATTGGAAGATCTGTTGTTTGTTTGATTTCGTTAACTAATTTTTTTATAGCATTAGGTTTTGCTAATCCCGCCATATCTTTAATGGCGATAATATGTGCTCCTGCTTTTTCTAAATCATTAACAAGATCAATATAATAATTTAATGTATATTTTTTCTCATTTGGATCAGTTACATCATTTGTATAACAGATAGTTCCTTCACAAATTTTATTTTGATTGCGTACTTCATCAATTGCAACACGCATATTATCAATTAAGTTTAATGAATCAAAAACTCGGAATACATCAATTCCAGATTGAGCTGATTGTTGAATGAAATGTTTAACAACGTTATCTGGATAATTTTTATATCCAACAGCATTAGAACCTCTAAAGAGCATTTGTTTAAGAAGGTTAGGCGCCCTTTTGTTTAATCTTGCTAATCTATCCCAAGGATCCTCTTTTAAAAAACGCATCGATGTATCAAAAGTTGCTCCACCCCAACATTCTAATGAAAATAAATTGCTTAGACTTTCACTATAATATTCAGCAATATTAATAAGGTCATCAGTTCTCATTCTAGTAGCAAGAAGTGATTGGTGTGCATCACGCATCGTTGTGTCAGTAATGAGGGTGTAGGGTATTTCTTTTATTTTTTTTACAAATTTTTCTGGCCCTAAAGTTTGCAAGTCCTTTACATAATTATTTTTTTCACTTTTAATATTTGAAATAGGTATTTGAACTTCTACAGTCGAATTGCTGCTAACTCTTCCAGATATATCATTGTGTCCATTTACAATTATATTTCCAAGATAAGATACAATTTTTGATGCTCGATCTTTTTGTGGATTATAAGCATAAAGCTCTTTTTTAGTATCAACAAAATTTGTATTGTAATTTCCTTCAAGGAAATCTTTATTGTTAATAAGAGATTCTAGAAAGACTAAATTTGTTTTAACACCTCTAATTCTAAATTCTCGCAAAGCCCTATCCATTCTTTTAATGCAGTCTTCTTGATGCTTGGCCCAAGTTGTTACTTTTACAAGTAAAGAATCATAATACGGTGTGATGATCGAACCTGAAGAAGCATTTGCTGCATCTAATCTAACTCCAAAACCAGCTGCAGATCTGTAAGTCATGATCTTCCCATAATCGGGCATAAAATTATTTAGCGGATCTTCAGTAGTGACTCTACATTGAATAGCAAAGCCATTTAGGTGTATTTCTTCTTGTTTCGGAAGTGCAGGGTGACTTCCAATTTTTTTACCTTCTGCAATTTTAATTTGGGCTTTTACAATATCGATACCAGTTACTTCTTCTGTTACTGTATGTTCAACTTGAATTCTTGGGTTAACTTCAATGAAATAAAATTCGCCAGAATTTTTATCAAACAAAAATTCAACGGTTCCTGCACCAAAGTATTTAACTTGTTTTGCAATTTTAATTGCAGCGTTACAAATTTCTTCTCGAGTTTTATTTTCAAGAAAATGTGCAGGTGCTCTTTCAATAATCTTTTGATGCCTTCTTTGAAGAGAACAATCTCTTTCAAAAAGATGTATGATATTTCCGTGTTTGTCACCTAAAATTTGAACTTCTATGTGGGCAGCATCTTCTAAAAATTTTTCTATAAATACTTCATCTTTTCCAAAAGCTTTAAGTGACTCGCTTTGAGCAGTTGTAATTTGATCTATTAATTCATTGCTTGATCTAACAACACGCATTCCTCTACCGCCGCCACCCCAACTAGCTTTAACAATTACTGGGTAACCAATTTTCTCAACTTCTTTTTCAACACTTTTTAAATTTTCTTTTGTTACAAGAACAGACGGAACGGTGCCTACCTTTGCTTCTTCCGCAACTTTTTTAGCTTCAGTTTTATTTCCAAATCTTTTTAGTATTTCTTTACTAGGTCCAATAAATGTTATGTCATTTTTTTCACACTGCTCAGCGAGTTCAGGACTCTCAGATAAAAAACCATAGCCTGGATGGATAGCATCAACCTTTGCATCTTTAGCAATTTTAATAATCGAGTCTATGTCCAAATATGCTTGAATTGGACCTTTACCTTCACCAACTAAATAACTTTCATCTGTTTTAAATCGGTGAATGGCAAAACGATCTTCTTTAGAATAAATAGCAGCTGTTTTAATACCAGCCTCTTCGGCAGCTCTGAAAATTCGAATAGCAATTTCACTTCTGTTTGCTGCTAAAATTTTACTAATCTTTTTCATCAAGCCACCATTAAATAAGGATTGTTACTTAATATTTTTTCGGGGATGCATCTATATGTTCCTTACGAAATTAGCAAGAGATCAAAGGAATTTATCCATTTTTTAGGATTTGGAAGCAATTATAAATTGATAATAAACTGCAAATTATCGATTTAATGTCTGTGCACTTATGTCCCTTTATCAAAAAGGTTATTTTATATTAATGTCGAATTATGAATTCATTAAATGAAAATATAAAACCTTATCAAAGCTGTTCTAAATCTGTCTTTCTGTTTTTAGGAATAATTTTTATTAGTTGGATTTCATTATTCTCTATTTTTTTAATTATTCAAGGAGCATGGCCGGTAACAGTTTTTTTAGGAATAGAATATTTAGTTATTTTTTATTTATTAAAATTATATTTTAAAGATAAAAATATTAGAGATGAAATTAAAATAAATAATGAAGAAATATCAATTAATAAATTTAAAGGCGATAGACTCTTACACTCATCTAAATTTAATACTTATTGGTCAAAATTTTTGTTCACAAGATACAAGAACAAATCTACGCTTCTGGTTAGACAGTCTGACAAAGAAACTGAAGTTGCTCATTTTCTACACTCTGATCTTAAAGAAAATTTATATTATAGAATTAAAAAAAATTTAAATATAAAATAATAAAATTGTGATTTTGAATTTATATGCAATCTTCTTTTTTTGAATCAAAACTAACATTTAAATCTTTATCTATATAATAAATAACTGCTGGAACTGGTTTTTCTGATTTTGAAATTGGCTTATACATAGTACAACCGCTTATATTCTTTTCAAGTTTAATTATTCTTATATCTTCGTTTAAGTCTAAATAGTCAGGCGCTCCGACATAATGGGAATTACACGATAATAAAAGTATAAATGTTAGTAATAAATATTTACTAAAATTTAAACGTATAGCTTGCAAAGATATCGTAAGTTTTTTCATTTGCTTTTAAGTCTAGGCCAACAAAACTATTTTCATTAAAAAATTTGTAATTATTAAAATATATATAGTTCTCTGGATTTGTTAAATTAATTTCTTGAGATCTATTAACATAATCACCCTGCGATCCATACCCAGAAACTGTGTTTATGATTAGGCTACCGTCTACAATAGATAGAGGCTGCATAAAACCTAATATAGATTTTAATTTAATATTTTCAAAATTTTTATTTATTCCTAAAGAATATTCTGAAGATGTAAGTCTTCTGTTTTTTATAAAATTGGATTTTAAAAAATCTACTTCTGTATTACCTATTGAAATATCAGATAGAAAATTGATGCTACCTATGTTGTATCTACCTTCGTAATCTAGAAAATAAGTTTTTGTGTTTGGTTTATTTTCAAAAACTCCAATACCATGAGATCCTAAAAATCTGCTTTGTTCACTTAAATAACCAATGTTTAATTTATTATTTTTATTAAATTCGTGTTGATATGAAATTAAATAATTTAGATTATCTCTTGCATGATTAGATGGAATAACTAAATTTGTTTTTGTTAAATCATTGTAAAAATACAGTTTATCATATTCATTAGAAACAAAATCATGGTATGGATTTTTACTATTTCTAAATTTAAAACTTCTATATGAAACAAAATCGTTCTTATTATATTTAATAGTCTCTAATGAAGTATTAAAACCTAATTTTGCTTTATTTACATTTGCCTTATGTGTTTTTAAAAATAATTTGTCTTGTATATTTTTTTCATTATCTAGAAAATTAGCATGATCATTTAACTTTAAGCTATAAACTCTGTTGTATTCATCAACAACACCTAAGAAATTTTTTTCTTCAAATAGGTTTTTAGAAAACAAATTAGAAAAATTAATTTGAGAATTACCTATATCGTTTTTGATTAAATTGTTATTTCTATCACTAATTGCAAAACTCATTACACCAGAAGGTTTTGTTGCAGCATCTAAATTTAAAAGGCCTACACCATAGACTTCATCAATACCAGAGGCACCTAAGTCTGTTGCATTATCTAAAAGTAGATCAACGATCTGTGCACCGGTCAAATTAGGATATTCATCTTTAAGAATTGCAATTGCAGCGGCTACATGTGGAGCTGCCATTGAAGTTCCACTTGCTGTGCCAAATCCATCTGAGTCCAGATCTGTAGGCAGCGTTGAGTTGATATCTTTACCAGGAGCAGCAATACAATACGCTTTTGTGTTTCCACAACCATTACTAAAACTTGTGATAGTATTTGTGTTATCTACTGCAACAACATTAATCCAGTTTTCTGCTACTGCAGAAGCGTTGACCCCATACTGCGCCTCAGCTGAAGATCTATTTGAATAAGTTAAAATTCCAGAATTAACAAGAGTACTTGGATTATATTTTCCGTATAAAACATTATTTGCAGTGTAATAAAAAGGCATTTCGCCAGTTGCTGAATTATTTCCATCATTTCCAGCAGCAAACACAACTACATTATTATCTGTTGCAACACTTGCCCATGCAGTTCTTTCAGCAGCTGTAAAACCACCTGTGGTACTTTCTGCAGGTGCATATGTATAACAACTAACTCCTCCACATGTTGCATTGACTTGCCTATATGATCCCCAACTATTGTTTAAAGCAATAGCACCGTTGTCTGTTGCATAATCTATTGAATTATTTATGCCTCCGGAAACAAAACTTCCATTGTCTTTAAATACTTTTATTGGCATAATTGAAGCATTGTATGCAACTCCATGCATTCCTGAATTATTTTTTTCAGCTGCAATTATTCCTGCAACATGAGTGCCATGGCCACCCATTGTAGAATTGTGTGAGTCTGCATTTGGTGTATTGTTATCATCTTCTTCATCATATCCAGTAATAATATTTCCATCTAAATCAGAGTGTCCTGTGTCAAAACCACCATCTAAAACTGCAACTTTCGTTCCATCTCCGTTATAACCCCTGTCATAAGCAGCATAAGCTTTTGTAGTAACAAGACCGTATTGTCTGTTTAATTCAGAAGTACAATAACTTGAAGTTGATGTTGTGCAGCTAGTCGAAACATTGCTACTTGAGCTGTTGCCACCACCTCCGCCGCCTCCGGCACAACTTGCTAAAAAGCAAGTTGTGAGTAAAATAAAATATATTTTAGAATAAAAACCCATAGTAGATAAGCCACATATCAGCCGCTGAGTCTCCACCTAAATTTGAATAATAAGTAATACCAGCTCTTTGTCCATCAGCATAATCATAGCCGCCCCCAACTAAAAAGCCTGTTCCCGAAGCAGTCGCTTGAGCAGCATAGGTTGTACCACTAATTGTAACATTTGCATTACCATCAATAGTACTTGAGTGTATTCCTCCTTTAACAAAGAGTCCTTCAGTGTCGTTTTCTTTTATTACTGCAGATACATCTACTCCGTTTGCTGAATAGCTTTCACTTGCTGTAGCGCCTGACAAAGTATACTTTGCTGTAACATCTCCAGTTTGAAAGAGACCTATATCCAAGTATGTACCATCAGCTATTTTGTATTCGCCATATATTCTTCCAAACCAAGCTCCTGTATCATATGATGCTGTTACTGTAGAGCCAGATATATTAGCAATTGTTTGCGCAGTATCGTCTGCACCAATATCAATAAAACCAAAACCTAAGTCAACACCAAGAGAAATATCTTCTGCTTTAAGAATAGAGGAGATCGAAACAATAATACTAAAAACAAAGATAATTAAATAATTTTTTTTCATATAAACTCCAAAATAATTAATCTTATATAAAATTGAAAAATATACAATATTTAAACTTGTTATTAAAAGTATTACAATTTTAGAATCAGTTTAAAAAAGGTCTTTCATGGAGAATAATCCAGATCTTTTTTTATTGACAAAAATAGCAGCGTCTATCGCACCTGTAACAAATATAGATCTATTATTTGCCTTATGTGTAAGGTCAATTCTATCATTGCCACTGATAAAACTAACAGTATGCTCACCAGCTATTTCCCCTCCCCTTAGAACTGAAAAACCAATGTCACCTTTTTTTCTAGGTTTTAGTTTTTTTGTTCGATCTAAGACTTTTGATTTTGATAAGTTAATTTTTCTTCCCTCAGCAGCATATTCTCCAAGAGAAAGAGCTGTTCCTGAAGGCGCATCTTTTTTATGTTTATGATGTGTTTCTAAAATTTCGATGTCATATTCTGTGTCTTTTAAGGCTGATGCTGTTTGTTTAACAAGATTAAATAGTAAGTTAACACCTATACTCATATTTGATGACATGAGTATAGGTATTTTTTTTGAATAACTTTTTACTTTCTTTTTTTGTGCGTCTGTCATTCCTGTTGTACCAATAACAACTGCTGTTTTGTTTGCAGAAGCAATTTTTAAATTATCTAACGTAGACTCAGGTGTAGTAAAATCAATTATTACACTTGCTTCTTTGATCAATTGAGCTGAATTAGCAGTAACCAAATTTGTAGACTTTATATCTGAGACTTTATTTAGTGGTTTGTTAATATCTTTATGTTTTTTGTGTTCAAAGCCTCCTACAAATTCTAAATTTTTATTTTTTAAAATTTGTTTGGATATTTCCTGACCCATTCGACCAAGACAACCTGCAACTGCTATTTTAATTTTTGCCATAAAAACTTCTTATACTTTGGTGATTGTAAGTTGAAAAGAAATTAAGTTAAATCTTCCCAGACTTCTTTTAATTTTGAGAAAAAACCTTGTGATTTTGGGCTATGTTTTTTTGATGTGCCGCCTTCATTTTCAAACTCTCTCAGAATATCTTTTTGTTTGCTATTTAGATTTACTGGGATTTCAACATTTGCTTGTACATACATATCTCCGCGTCTACTTTGTCGAAGTATACTCATTCCTTTTCCGCGTAGTCTAAATTGAGTCTCAGATTGGGTACCCGCTGGAATATTAAGTCTGGCTTTTTTTCCTTCTATAGTTGGCACTTCTATTTCACCACCTAAAATTGCAGTAGTAATTGAAATTGGTATTTCACAAAATAAATTTTCTTCTTCTCTTTCAAAGAGTTTATCCTTTTGAACTTCAACAAAAATATAAAGATCTCCGTTTCCTGCTCCTCTTTCACCTGGCTCTCCTTCACCAGCTATTCGAATTCTTGTACCTGTATCAACACCTGCAGGGATAGTAACAGAAATTGTTTTTTGTTTTTTAATATTTCCAGTTCCAGAACATTTAAGGCATGGATTTTTTATGCTTGAACCTTCTCCACCACATGTAGGGCATGGTCTTTCAATAGAGAAGAAACCTTGTTGTGATCTAACTTTACCTGCACCGCCACAAGTAGAACAGGTACTTGGTCCAGATTTATCCGCACTTCCAGTTGCTGCACATGCATCACAACCAACATAAGTTGGAATTCTTATTTGTGGTTTCTTTCCAGTGAAAGCTTCGAATAGTGAAACGGACATATTGTAACGAAGATCACTTCCTCTTTGAGGACCTCGCCTTCTTGATGATTGTCCACCAAACCCTCCGCCAAAGAACTCTTCAAAAATATCAGAAAAGCCGCCTGCGAAATCTCCAAAGCCCTGGGCTCCACCCATCCCGCCTTGTTTAAAAGCGTCGTGTCCATACTGATCATAAGCTGATCTTTTTTCTGAGTCTTTTAAAACTTCATAAGCAGCTGCAGCTTCTTTAAATTTTCTTTCAGCAGTTTTATCATCCTTGTTACGATCTGGATGATATTTCATAGCTTGTTTTCTATAAGCTTTTTTTATCTCATCTTCACTGGCATTTCGTTTAACGCCTAGTATCTCATAGAAATCTTTATCAGCCACATCTCCTCCTTATAAAAATTATGGAGCGTTAATCTTTTTTATCTTCGTCTACTTCTTCAAATTCTGCGTCTACAACCTTTTCATCTTTCGTATTATCAGCTGATGGTTCAGCACCAGATGGATCAGGTTGAGGTCCAGCACCTTGAGGGTTTTGTTTATAAATTGCTTCACCCATTTTTAGAGATGATTGAACAAGTGCTTCAGTTTTAGATTTTATAGCTTCTAAATCTTCGCCATCTTTTACTTTCTTGAGCTCTTCAATATCCTCTGTGATTTTGTTTTTATCAGCTTCAGGAATTTTGTCTCCGTGCTCTTTTAAATTCTTTTCAGTTTCATTAATTAAACTATCAGCATGGTTTCTAGTATCAACAGCTTCTCTTTTCTTTTTGTCAGCTTCAGCATTTTCTTCTGCCTCTTTAACCATTTTTTCAATCTCTTCATCTGATAATCCACCAGAGGCCTGGATTTTGATTTGTTGTTCTTTACCAGTTGATTTGTCTTTAGCCGAAACGTTTACAATACCATTTGCATCAATATCGAAAGTTACTTCGATTTGTGGCATTCCCCTTGCAGCAGGTGGGATACCTACTAAATCAAACTGACCTAGCAATTTGTTATCAGCAGCCATTTCTCTTTCACCTTGAAAAACTCTAATAGTTACTGCACTCTGATTATCTTCAGCAGTAGAAAATACCTGGCTCTTCTTTGTTGGGATAGTTGTATTTTTATCAATTAGTTTTGTAAATACACCACCAAGTGTTTCAATACCAAGTGATAAAGGTGTAACATCAAGCAATAAAACATCTTTGACATCACCTTGTAATACGCCTGCTTGGATAGCAGCACCAGATGCAACAACTTCATCTGGGTTAACACCTTTATTAGGTTCTTTACCAAAGAAGTTTTTTACTATCTCCGTTACTTTAGGCATTCTTGTCATACCACCAACCAAAATAACATCATCAATTTCAGCAGCTTGTAATCCAGCATCTTTGAGTGCCATTTCGCAAGGTTTTAAACTTTGGTTTAAAAGTTCACCTACGATAGCTTCTAGTTTTGCTCTCGATAATTTAATCGTTAGATGTTTAGGGCCAGATTGATCAGCAGTAATGAATGGCAAGTTAACTTCTGTTTCAGTTGAACTTGATAATTCAATTTTTGCTTTCTCAGCTGCCTCTTTCAAACGTTGAAGGGCAAGTTTATCTGAACGTAAATCAATACCATTATCTTTTTTGAATTCGTCAGCAAGGTAATCAATAATTTTAAGATCAAAATCCTCACCACCAAGGTGAGTATCACCGTTTGTTGATTTAACCTCAAAAACACCATCACCAATTTCTAAGATAGAAATATCAAATGTACCTCCACCAAGATCGTAAACAGCAACTGTACCTGTTTTCTTTTTATCTAAACCATATGCTAACGCTGCAGCAGTAGGCTCGTTAATAATTCTTAAGACTTCTAGCCCAGCTATTTTTCCAGCATCTTTTGTTGCTTGTCTTTGAGCGTCATTAAAATATGCAGGAACTGTTATAACTGCTTGTGTAACAGTATCTCCTAAATAAGACTCTGCTGTCTCTTTCATTTTTTGTAAAATAAATGCACTAATTTGACTTGGACTATATTTATCTCCACGTGCTTCTACCCAGGCATCACCGTTATCACCTTTTACGATTTTATAAGGTACCAATCCACTGTCAGACTTAACAGCTTCGTCCTCAAACGTTCTTCCAATTAATCTTTTTATGGCAAATAAAGTATTTTCAGAATTAGTTACTGCTTGTCTTTTAGCTGATTGTCCAACAAGTTTTTCTTTTGTGTCACTGAATGCTACCATTGACGGTGTTGTTCTTCCACCTTCAGAGTTTTCAATTACTTTTGCTTCCTTACCGTCCATTACTGCAACGCAGGAGTTTGTAGTACCTAAATCAATACCAATTACTTTTGCCATATTTTTTATCCTCTTTAATTAATTATTTACCAATCATCATTGGCTACATTAGATATGGGAAAAAAGTTTTAAAATACAAGGATGTTCCCGATTAATATTAAAAAAAACAAGTAATTTAGGGCTTTTTATGACTTTTCTTTACTCTCATTTTCAGGATTGTCTTCTTCTTTTTCTTCTGCAGGTTCTTCTGTTTTAGCGACTGGTTTTTTGGAAACCCCAACCATTGCTGCTCTGAGCAATCGGTCATGCATTGTATAGCCAGATTGGACTTCTTGTACTACTGTTCCTTCTTCAACTTCATTATTTTCAACTTCCATCATTGCTTGATGAAAGTTATGGTCAAATTTTTGATTTAATGTTTCAATTTTTTTGACACCGTGTTTTTCAAGAGTACTTTTGTATTCTTTAAGCACCATTTTTAAACCATCGATAAGATTTTTTATACTTTCTGGATGATTTTCATCTTCTGGTAAAGCATCCAGTGCTCTTTCTAAATTATCTCCTGGCGATAGAATGTCTCTTGCTAAATTTATGCTACCAAACTTTATTGTTTCAACTTTTTCTCGTTCAAATCTTTTTCTAAGATTTTCCATTTCAGCGAGTAATCGAATTTTTTCTTCTTTTAGTGTTTCAATTTCCTTTTCTAAGCTATCCTCTTCTGAATTTTCATCTTCAGTTGTCTCTTGTGTATCTGTGTTTTCTTGAGTATCATTATTATCTTTATCGTTTTCAACATTCTCAGAATCAGGTTCTTTTATTTCTTCTTGTTGGTTATCTTCTTCTTTTTTTTCAACCATTAATCAATCACCTTTCCAATAATTTTAGACGTATAATCAACCAGGGGAACTATTTTTGAGTAGTTTAGTCTTGTAGGACCAACTACACCTATGGCTCCTATAATTTCCTGATCATTATTTTTATATGGGGCCATTACCATAGAAAGACCAGAGTGTTTAAACAAAAAATTTTTAGATCCAATAAAAATTTGAACTCCTTTTGCTCTTCCTGCTGTTTCTAATATATCTACAAAACTAGATTTTTTCTCAATTTCATCAAAAAGATTTCGTATTTGATCTAAGTCTTTAGAAACAATTTCATCTTTTAATAGATTTGATTGTCCATGTAAAAAAATATAAGGATTTTTGCTATTAGGCTGAGTTTCAATAATACCTTGTTGAATTAATTTTGAAGAGATTGACTCTAATTGATTTTGTGAATTTTTTATTTCTGTTTGTATTAATCTTTTAATTTGAGAAATGTTTTTATTAGTAAACTTTGATGTAAGGTAGTTTGAAGCCTGTATTAATAATGAACTATTATATTTACCATTATCTTCAATGATGCGGTTTTCTACTTCTCCATTCTCATAAGCAAGAATAAGCATTAATTGACTATTATTTAATCTAATAAACTCAACGTGCTTTATGTTTTTTTGAAATTTTGGTGCAATAACTATTCCTGCATAACTCGATAATCCTGAAATTGCCTTGGAAGCAACATCGAGCACTTCTTCATAAGATTTTCCCTTTGTTAAACACTGTTGTTTAATATTTTCTTTATCTATCTTAGATATTCTTCCAAACTCTAGAAGTCCGTCTACAAAAAACCTCATACCTTTCTCGGTAGGCATTCTGCCTGCGGATCTATGAGGAGCATATAGAAGACCTTCTTTTTGTAAATTTGATAAAATGGATCTAATTGAAGCTGAGGAAAGGTTTAAGCCTCCCATCTTCATAATTGTTTCTGATCCTGCTGGAGATCCAGTTTTAAGATATGACTCAACTAATTTTTTAAAAATTAATTTCGATCTATCATTAATTTGTGCATATACATTATCAGACATAAGAATTTTATTTAAAAATAATATTTATCTACTATTATTAAATTTATATGAGAAAAGATAGATCCTTCAATCAGATGCGTGAAATTTCATTTGAGAAAAACGTAAATATTCATGCTGATGGTTCATGTTTAGTAAAATTTGGAAGTACACATGTTCTTTGTCTTGCAACAATTGATGAAAAAGTTCCTCACTGGTTAAAAAATACTGGTAAAGGTTGGGTTACAGCAGAATATGGAATGCTACCTAGGTCAACAAATACTAGAATGGACAGGGAGGCTGCTAAAGGAAAACAGTCAGGTAGAACGCAAGAAATACAAAGGTTAATTGGGCGTAGCTTAAGATCAATTGTGGATCTTTCAAATCTTGGAGAGCGTCAAATTAAAGTAGACTGCGATGTAATTCAAGCAGATGGTGGGACAAGGACTGCTTCTATCAGTGGTGGTTTTATTTCTTTATATCTGGCAATAGAAAAATTAAAGAACAATTATAATCTCCAAAAACCAATTATCAAAAACTTTATAGGGGCAGTATCAACTGGCATAGTGGAAAATAAAGCATTATTGGATCTAGATTATAGGGAAGACTCCGAAGCTCAAGTAGATGCAAATTTTGTAATTTGTGATTCAGATGAAATATCTGAAATTCAAGTTACTGGTGAAGAATTTTTTTTCAACGATACTCAGTTTACAGAAATGTTTTCACTAGCAAAAATTGGAGTTAAAGAGATAATTTCTAAACAAAAAGAGGCTTTGAAATAAATTGAGGAAATTATTATTTTTTTCAAATAATAAAAATAAAATAATTGAAATTAAAAAAATTTTTAACAAATTTAATCTAGAACTTCTTTCATTAAATGATCTAAACATAAGTGAAGAGCCAGAAGAAAGTGGTAAATCTTTCGAAGAAAATGCAAAGATAAAATCAGACTATGGATTTAATAAAACTGGCATTTCTTGCTTTGCTGATGACTCAGGAATATGCATTGAAAGTTTAAATTGGAAACCGGGCGTTCTTTCTAAAAGATTTTTAAACAATTTTAAAAGTAATAAGGCTTGTTTTGAAAGTATTATTAAAAGTACTAAAAAAAATAATAAACAAAATGCTTACTTTAAAACTTCAATAAGCCTAACAGCTAAAGAAAATCACAACATAGTATTTAATGGAATAATTGATGGGAAAATTTCCGAACAAGCTAAGGGTAAATTTGGTTTTGGTTATGATCCAGTTTTCATTCCTAAAAATTATAATAAAACATTAGCTGAATTAAGCACTAAAGAAAAAAACGAAATTAGCCATAGGTCTATAGCAGTAACAAAATTGATTAACTTTTTAATTAATTAATTACAAAAGAATTTCCGCTATTTATTTTTAATATGTTAAGATCTCTTTCAATCATATTATCTTTAAAATAAAAGTTTCCATCAATACCATCGAATCTTTTGTTTGGATTGTTTAATAATTTAATAACATCACCAAGTTTATATTTCTTTGTATAGATAAAATTAATTAAACCTATCAAGTCATAAGGTAATGTTGAGATTCTTAAAAATTCATCATCATATATATCTATATAATTATGAATTATATTTATTCTTCTTGTTTCAGGAATTCCTGGAAATATTGCTCCCTGTAAAGAAGGTTCATAGAAAAAAGTTTTATCATCTATTACTCCAGTTCCCATAAACTGTACAATATTAGGGTCTATATCGTAGTATGGTAGAAGAGGTGCAACCTGTAATAAATTCAAACCATAATCTGCAATTAAAATATGTGTAAAATCGTAATCGCTTGTTGTTTTAAATCTTTCTAGTTTTTTTAGTCTTTTTTTTGATTTTTCATCTTTTTTAGAGAATAGAATTTGTTTTTGTCTATTCAGTTCATATTTTCTCAATTCATATTTTCCCAATTCTTTTATTGATTCTCTTACATTTGATAAGTCTTCTTTATATGAAGATCTGTTGACCAATATTGCTGGACTTTGAAAAATTATATTATCTATTAGACTGTTTATTAAATATCCATATTCATTTTCAGGATAAAGGAGAGCAACTTTTGCATCATCGTTTAAATATAACATAAGTTGTGAAAGTTCATTTTGTGGAAAAAAATTTATTAAATAAACACAATTTTTTGCTAAAGAAGATTTAGAAGAGTATGAAAAAAATATTACTTCATCAGCACAATAATTATCTAAGAACTTTGCATACTTAGATTGAATTGGTCCTAAAAAAATCTTACCAGGTATTAGATTTTTTTCTATAATTTTTTTTAGTTCGTTTTCATTTTCAAAAAATTCTATTTGTATAACAACATCACTTATACCAAGATTATAAATTCCCAACTCATAGGTATTCAAGAATTGTTTTGTAGTTTTTTTATCGTCATCTTTTGCAAATAAAGCAATAATTGTTTTATCTAAAACAATATCTTCTATAATCTTTTTCTGCTTATCTTGTTTGCTTTCTTTTTTTTCTTCAATTACCTTTTTTTCAGTTTTATCTTCAATTGTTTTTTCAGAAATAGTTGTTTCTTGAGTATTTTTTGTATCTTGTTTAGATAAATTTACTGGAGTACAGGAAATTATAAATATAAATATATAAATAATGGATAATATTATTAATGGCCTCTCAATTGTAGCAACACCTATCGGCAATTTAGATGACATAACCTATAGAGCTGTTAAGACGCTTGGAGAATGTGATATCATTATTTGTGAAAATCCTAAACATTCACTTAAACTACTAAATAAATTAGGCATTAAAAAGAAATTAATAGCTCTACACGATTATAATGAGCATAAAATTATAGATCAAATTAAAGTAATATTAAAAAGTAAAAATTGTGTTCTAATTTCTGATGCAGGGTCACCACTTATTTCAGATCCTGGTTATAATTTAGTGCAATATTGTATTGCGAATAATATAAGAGTTACGTCTTTGCCTGGCCCCTCGTCAATCGTATCAGGTTTACAGTTATCTGGATTACCAATATCAGAATTTGCTTTTTTTGGCTTTGTTCCAAAATCTAAAAAAAAAATAGAGGATCTTGTTAAGAATATTTCTCAAGAAAAAAAGACTTGTCTATTTTTTGTCTCAAGTCATAAATTGATTCTTTTTCTAGAGTACCTAGAAAATATGATGCCTGAAAGAACAATATCAATATGTAAAGAACTTACAAAGGTAAATGAATTTGTTTTTAGAGGAGATCCAAGCAATGTTAAAAATAAAATACTAGAAGATAAAGAAAATATTAAAGGAGAGTTTGTTGCTATTATTGATAGGCAAACATCAAAAAATCAAGATTTTGACAACATTGATTTGTATAGCAAAGAATTAAAAAAGATGGCTACAAAATTTTCTTTGACCGACATCGTCGAAATAGTACATAAATTTACAAAAATTAATAAAAACAAAATTTACAAATGGTTGTTAAAATTAAAAAAATAATTGAAATTTTATTTGTTCTCATTTTTTTGATTTTTGCGTCTATTAATTATGGATGCTCACCTGCGGGTGTGCTTGCTACAGGTGGAAGCGGTGCAATGGTAGTTGCTGAGGGAGAAAGATCTCTTGGTACCGTAGTAGATGATGCAACCATTAAGGTTAATATTGCAGCTAAATTCTTAAATGCAGGAAACAATCTTTTTGTAAATATAAACACAAGTGTATTAGAGGGTAGAATTTTATTAACAGGCCTTGTTGATAATCAAGAGATTAGAATTGATGCGGTAAGGTTAGTTTGGGAAGTTGAGGGGGTTAAAGAAATCATAAATGAAATAGAAATTGGTAATAGAGCAACACTAAAAGATTATGCTAGTGATTTATGGATTAATACACAGGCAAGAGCTGTGGCCGCTAAAACTGTAGGAATTAAAGCAATTACATTTAATTTTGAAACTATTAACGGTAAAATTTATATAGCGGGAATTTCGGCGCGCCCAGATCTGTTAGACGAAATGATTCTTGCTCTTAAAAATATAAAAGGTGTAAATGAAATTGTTAACTATGTAATTATTAGAGAAAAACTATAATTTATCTTAAACCTCCAATTTTTTCTCCTGCTAAAATATGAATATGAAAATGTGGAACCTCTTGCCCACCATCCTCTCCTGAGTTTGTTATCAACCTGTAACCTTTTTTTTCAATATTTAAATTATTTATTACTAGCTGAACACTCTTAAAAAAAGATGTTATATTTTCATAGTCTGCATTCTTTAAAAAATCAGAGAAAGTAGTACAGGGGAATTTTGGTATGCCTAAAACATGTATTTTTGCTTGGGGATTAATATCATTAAAAAATAAGCTAAACTCATCTTCGTGAACTTTATCACAAGGTATTTCTTTTCTTAGTATTTTTGCGAAAATATTTTTTTCATCATACATTTTATTTACTTTCTTTTATCAAGCTCTTTATGAATTTCATTCATAGTAATTTTTTTTGATTTTAACAAAACAAGAAGGTGGTAAATTACATCAACTGCCTCTTCTATTGTTCTTTTTTTTGATCCTTTTAAAAAATCTATAATTAATTCTGAAGATTCCTCTCCAAATTTTTGGGCTATTTTTTTTGGCCCTAACTTTAATAACTTATTGGTATACGAATTTTTTTTTCTTGTTTGTACTCTATTATTTATAATTTCATTTAAGTCTTCAATTTTCATAAAATTTAATCTCTAATGCTTATATTTTTACTTTTTAAGTATTCCTTTACTTCTTTAATGCTAATTTCATTAAAATGAAAGACTGAGGCCGCTAATAGTGCATCAGCTTTGCCTTTAACTACACCGTCATAGAAATGATCTAGACTTCCAACTCCCCCGCTAGCTATAACTGGTATCTTTATAAATTCTGATACTTTACCCAGTAGTTCATTATCAAAGCCAGATTTTGTGCCATCCTTGTCCATTGATGTTAAAAGAATTTCTCCAGCTCCTAGTTCTTGCGCTTTTTCTATCCAGCTTAAAGCAAGTAAGTCAGTTTTCTTAGTCCCACCATGAGAATAAACAAACCAATCATCATTGTGTTTTTTTGCATCAACAGCCACAACAATGCATTGGTTTCCAAAATATTCAGAAGCCTTTTTAATAATATTGGGATTTTTAATTGCTGCAGAATTTATAGAAACTTTGTCTGCGCCAGCTTTAAGTAAGGCTTGTATATTTTCTATTGATGAAATTCCACCACCAACTGTAAGGGGAATAAAAACCTCGTTTGCAGTTTTTTTAACTACATTGATCATAGTATCTCTATTTTCTAATGATGCGCTAATATCTAAAAAACATATTTCATCAGCCCCATTATCAGAATAGTGTTTTGCTTGCTCAACAGGATCCCCTGCATCAATTAAATTTAAAAAATTTATACCCTTTACAACCCTTCCATCTTTAACGTCCAAGCATGGGATGATTCTTGTTTTTACCATTTTAGTTTAGAATTTTTTGCGCTTCTACTAGATTAATCTTTCCTTCATAAAAAGATTTACCTGAAATTATTCCTTCAATATTTTTTGTGTTTAGCTTTTTTAAATTTGTTAAATCAGAGTAATCTGTTAAACCACCTGCAATTATAATTTTTTTATTAAACTCTTTAATTAAGTTTATTTTTTTTATAAAATTACTAACAAAATCTAAATTTAAACCTTTTAACATTCCATCGTTTTGAATATCAGTAATTACATATCCTTTAATTTTTGAGTTAGTATAAATATCAAGAATGTCTTGTATTTTTTTTCCTGAATTTTTATCCCAGCCTTTTATCATTATGTTATCTTCAAGAATATCTAATGATACATATACTTTATCAGCATAAATATTTGATAAAATTATAACCTCATTTGGTTTTTCAACAGACATTGACCCAATAATCAAATTATTTATTCCAACTTCAAAATATTTTTTGGCTAAATCTAAACTTCGAACTCCGCCCCCTAATTGTATTGGTATTGAGATTGATTTTCTAATTTTCTTTATTGTTTCAAAATTAACATTTGATCTACCAAAGGCTGCGTCTAGATCAATCAAATGTAGTTTTTTACAGCCAATTTGTTCAAAGTAGATAGCTTGTTTTTCTGGGTTTTCATTATACACAACACTGGAGCTATCCTTACCTTTAGACAGTCTAACACATTTATTATCTTTTAAATCAATGGCGGGTATAATTTGCACTACAGATTTTTATAGTAGTAATAGCCTTTAATAAAACTTCCGTTAATGTAGGCATAGTATGGGTTTTCACCCCACTTGGTATAATTTTTACCTGTAAAAAGTTTTATTGCTGCATCTTGAGTTTCTCTAACAGCTAACTGTAATGATTTAATATTATCTTCTTTGGCAATTTGCTCAGTGTGATCAATCATTGTTTTAGCCAAACCATAACCTCTGGCCCAGGGAGCAACAAACTGTCTTCTTATACGTGCGATATTTTTCCTAGACTCAATATTGGGTGCTTCATATGCAATTTGAAGGGTTCCAGCTATAACACCGTTTAATCTACCAACAATAAGTTTAATATATTTATCATTAGTTCTTTTAGTCCAGTAATCTATTAAAATATCTCTTGTGGGAACTCTTAACCAACCAAAACCCCCTCCAGCTTTTATTGCTTGTTCTGTAATATTACAAAGATCTGCTAAATCTACATCCGTAAGTGTTTCAATGCTGTCGACTGAAATGTTAATTTTTTCTTTTAGTTGTGTAGACATGTTCATACTCTAATAAATTCTTTTAGTAAGTTTAATCCTTGGGAGGAACTTTTTTCAGGATGAAACTGCACGCCATATATATTTTCTTTACCAACTATTGAAGCAAAATTTGTTCCGTACTTAGTTTCTGCCAAAATATTGTCTTTATCAGCACATTCGAAATAATAAGAGTGAACGAAGTAATAGTCATTTTTAGTTGAGATTAAGTTATTATATTTTGAATTTGTTGGTATTACCAAGTTCCATCCCATATGAGGAAGTTTTAAATTATCTCCAGGCAATAATTTAATTTGACCGTCTATCCAACCTAGGCCTTCATGATCTCCATTTTCTTCACTTATGTTGGCTAACATTTGCATACCAACACAAATACCTAAAAATGGTTTCTTTTTTATTAATGCAAATTCACAAAGCTCATCTATCAAGCCCTCAGTTTTTTTTAAACCATTCATGCATGTAGAAAAGGCTCCTTGCCCAGGCAATACAACATGGGTTGAATCTTTTACATCGTTTAGTTTTTTTGAAATTAAAACATCAATCTCAATATTGTTGTCTTTTGCTATCTTAACAAAAGATTTTTGAGCAGACAAAACATTGCCTGAGCCATAATCGACAATAGTGATCTTTTTCATTAAAAATTAAAGAGTACCCTTTGATGATGGTATGATGTCTTTTCTTCTGTTATCTATTTCGACAGCAAATCTTAAACTTTTAGCAAAGGCTTTAAAGCATGATTCAATTATATGGTGATTATTTTTTCCATATAGGTTTTCAATATGTAAATTACATTTAGATTCGTTTGAAAAGGCTTTAAAAAATTCATGGAATAACTCTGTGTCCATTTCTCCGATTTTTTTTAAACCAAGATTAACATTCCACACAAGCTCAGGCCTTCCACTTAAATCAATAACACATCTGGATAAACATTCATCCATCGGAACATATGAAAAGCCGTATCTATTAATTCCTTTTTTATCATCTAGTGCCTTGTTTATAGCTAAAGCAATTGCGTAAGCAGTATCTTCAACTGAATGGTGAAGATCAACATTGGTGTCTCCTTCACATTTTAAATCTATATCTATCAAGCTGTGATGAGATAATAATTCCAGCATATGATCAAAAAAACCAATTTGTGTTGATATTTTAGATTGTCCAGCACCATCTAAGTTAATTTCACAACTTATCTTAGTTTCTCTAGTGTTTCTCTCAACTTTACCTTTTCGCATTTTTGCCTAATATCAGTGAAATATGATTTATTCTAGGCAAATTACTTGATTAAAATAATAAAATAGCCATCTTATCAATTAATGAAAAAAAACATTATTAAATCAACAACTATTGTAGGAATTAGAAAAGATAATCTTGTCGTTATTGCGGGTGATGGTCAGGCTAGTCTTGGTAATACCGTAATGAAATCCAATGTTAAAAAAATTAGAAGGCTAGGTGTTGATGAAACTGTTATATCTGGTTTTGCAGGATCTACTGCAGATGCATTCGCTTTATTTGAAAGATTAGAGGGAAAATTAGATCAATATAAGAATCAGCTTAAAAGAGCTTGTGTAGAATTAGCTAAAGATTGGAGAACAGATAGGTACTTAAGAAGATTAGAAGCAATGATGATCGTAGCTGATAAGGATGTAAGTTTGTTGTTATCAGGTACAGGTGATGTAATTGAATCTGATGATGGAATACTTGCAATAGGTTCTGGTGGCCCATATGCTAATAGTGCTGCTAAAGCATTAATGAAAAATACAAAAATGAATGCTAAAGAAATTGCTTTAGAGTCACTCAATATAGCTGCAGATATTTGTATTTATACAAACCATAATATAATTTCAGAAACAATTGAGCTTTAAATATGGAATCAAGTTTTAGCCCAAGAGAAATTGTTTCTGAATTAGATAAATTTATCATTGGTCAAAACAAAGCAAAAAAGGCAGTTGCTGTTGCTTTAAGAAATAGATGGAGAAGAAAACAACTTGATGATTCTTTAAAAGAAGAAATTGTACCAAAAAATATTTTAATGGTTGGTCCGACAGGTTGTGGAAAAACAGAAATATCAAGAAGGCTCGCTAAGTTAGCAAATGCACCGTTTGTTAAAGTTGAGGCGACTAAGTTTACAGAAGTTGGATATGTTGGAAGAGATGTTGAGCAAATAATAAGAGATCTAGTTGAAATAAGTATTACAAAAACAAAAATACAAATGGGTCAAGAGGTGAAGGCAAAAGCAGAAAAAAATGCAGAAGAAAGAATTTTAGATGTTTTGGTTTCTAAAAGTTCAACGCCAGCTACTCGAGATAATTTTAGGAAAAAACTAAGATCAGGTGAACTAAATGATAATGAGGTTGAAATTCCAGTTTCAGCTAATGCAAATTTAAGTTTACCAACTATGGATATACCTGGAATGCCTGGTTCTCAAATGGGTATGATTAATTTAGGAGATGTATTTGGAAAAGGCTTTGGTAATCAAAAGAAAATGAAAAAAATGAGTGTCAAAGATTCTCATGCTTATTTATTAAGTGAGGAAACTGATAAACTTTTAGATAAAGATAAAATAAATTCAAGAGCATTGGATGATGTAGAACAAAATGGTATCGTTTTTATCGATGAAATAGATAAAATTACTTCTAGGGCCGATAGAACTGGTGCGGACGTATCAAGAGAAGGTGTTCAAAGAGATTTATTACCATTAATAGAAGGCACTGCGGTTACTACAAAATATGGTGTTGTAAAAACAGATTATATTTTGTTCATTGCATCAGGTGCATTTCATTTATCAAAACCATCCGACATGCTTCCTGAGCTTCAAGGTAGATTGCCTATAAGAGTCGAGCTTGATAGCCTTAGTAAAAAAGATTTTAAACTTATTCTTACTGAAACACAAAATAGTTTGATTAAGCAGTATCAAGGACTTCTTGGAACAGAGAAGGTTGATTTAAAATTTGAAGAAGATGGAATTGATACCATCGCTTCTCTATCTACAGAGATAAATCAGAACGTAGAAAATATAGGTGCTAGAAGGCTCCATACTGTAATGGAAAAACTACTTGAAGAGGTTAGTTATACAGCCTCAGATATAGGCCCTACAGAAATAATAATTAATAAAGAATACGTAGAAAATAGCTTGGGAGAACTTATTAAAAGTCAGGACTTATCAAAGTTTATATTGTAAAGCTCATTTAATTTTTTAATAGTTGTAAAATGAGTATTTTTAAAACCATCAAATTTGAATTACTTATTTTAGCATTAATTACATTAAGTATTTTTGCTACTTTTAATTTAGATCTTTTTTTTTATAGTTATTTTATAAGCTTGAGTGAGTGGGTAAATGGAGTTTTTCTAAAAGAATTTTTTTCAGAAATAACAAAACTTGGCAGTTCGTCTTGGTACTTTTTTATTACAATAATAGGTTTTGTTATTTTTTATGTAAATAACAAACTTCAAATCATAAAAATTAAATCAGTAAAAAATCTTTCTAATTTTTTTATTTCTTCTTTTGTTTATATTTTGACAGTAGGGATAATTACTCAAATTATAAAACATGTTGTAGGAAGGCCCAGACCAAATCATACTGATTTTGAAGACGTTTTTAGTTTTCAATATTTTACCATGGAATCAAATTTTCATTCTTTTCCCTCTGGACACTCTTCTACAATATTTATAGTTTGTTTTATTTTAGTTTCTGTTCTTCCAAAATTAAAATATTTTTTTTATTTTTTAGCTTCAATTGTTGCCTTTAGTCGGGTTATTGTAGGCGCACATTTTTTTACAGATATTGTTGCTGGAGCAATTTTAGCTTTAATATTATTTAAAGTTTTAAATAAATTAATAGAAAATAAATATACTAGATACAAATTATCAAATTTAATTCCTGAAAAAAATTCTGAGATTTTTTATTATATTCTAATTTTATTTTTTAGTTGTGTGTTTGTGACTGCCGGCCCATCCATAGATTTATATGTATCGTCTTTATTTTATAAGGGGGAATCACAATTTGAATTACAAAGTTTTGATTTAACTTCAATATTGTTTCGAGATATTTTGTTACCACTAATACTTATTTATATTTTAATTTTACCAATAGTTGGGCGTTTCTTTAAAATTGATAAAATTTTTTTTAATTATAGATTTTCTATGCGGGAAATATTTTTATTATGGGTTTCTCAAATTATCAGTGTTTTAATTTTTGTTAATCTTATACTAAAAAATTTTTGGGGTAGGGCAAGACCAAACGATGTAGTTGAATTGGGTGGAAAAGAATCTTTTTCCCCGTGGTTTGAAATAACCAATGCTTGCGAAACAAATTGCTCCTTTGTTTCAGGTGATGCCTCTGTTGGCTTTTCAATTATAATTCTATATTTAATAACAAAAAATATAATTTTCCTCTATGCAAGCTTTGTTGCTGGTTTTGTATTTGGCTTGATTAGAATAATGGCTGGCGGTCATTTTTTAAGTGACATTTTTTTTGCTGGCTTTGTTATTGTAATTTTAAATTTAATTTTATTTGAATTGTTTAAAAAATATTATGTTAAATAAAATTTTGTTGCCATCATTTATTTTTTTACTTTTATTAAAAATTGGTGCCTTAAATTTTACTACCTTTAATTTGTTTGGTGATGAAGCACAGTATTGGTTATGGTCAAAAGATATTGACTTTGGTTATTTTTCGAAGCCTCCTTTTTTGCCCTGGATAATAAGAGTTTATACAGAAATATTAGGCAGTAGTTTTGTTTCATTAAAGCTTCTCCCATCGTTTGTTTATTTATTGATTTCCTGGAGTATTTATAATCTTTTAATTAACGCTGGAATAAACAAAAAAGATTCATTCGCGGGTTGTTTAATTTTTTTATTTATACCCGCTGTTTCTTTTTCATCTTTTTTAATTAGTACTGATCTTTTTTTATTATTATTTTGGACACTTTCACTTAATGAATTAGTTAAGATCAATGGTGAACATAGTTTAAAAAATTTTATATTATTAGGTATTTTTCTGGGGTTAGGTTTTTTATCAAAATACGCAGCTATATATTTTGTGATTTGTTTATTTGTTTTAATTTTATTAGATAAAAGATTTAGAAAAATTTTTTTGGATAATTTATTTGGTTTTTGTCTTACCTTTTTATGTGTATTTGTAATTATCGTACCAAATATTATTTGGAACTTTAATAATGACTGGATAACACTTCAGCATACTTCGGATAATGCAAATTTTGGAAATATTGAAATAGATCTCATTAGAGGTTTAGAATTTTTGTTAATTCAAGTTTTAATGTTAGGCCCGTTTATGGTTTTGGGTGGGATATTTGGATTTAATAAATGGAACTATATTCAAAAAATTTTTCTAATATTTTCTATGCCAATAATTTTAATTGTTTTAGTAGAAGCTATTATTGTAAGAGCTAATGCAAATTGGGCTGCTCCAGCTTTAATTTCTTTATTTGCTCTTTTATATATTAGAATTAATAATTCTTTTTTAAAGATAGCTAATTACATGTTTAATTTTATTTTCTGCTTAATTCTTTTTGTAATGATTGGAATGAGCTATCCGTCTAAAATTTTTGACCGAATAAGTGGTATAAATGATTATGCTATAAAAATTTACAGTGGTTCTTCAGATGGTGTCGTAAAAAATATAGTGGTTTCAGATCGGCTTTTATTTTCAAGCCTTAATTTTGAATTAAGAGATAAGGATATTAATTTCTATATGCCACATAAAGAAGGAGATGAAATAACAAACCACTTTAAAATAGTATCTCCTCTTAATAAAAATATAAATGAAAACTTTACTTTAATTGGGAGCCCCTCAGATATTAATTATTTAGAGAAAGAATATAGGGTGTTAAAAATAAATTCACCTGATCAGAAATTTACAAAAAGAAAACTTGATGTTTACGAGGTTGTGTTTGAATAAATTTCTAGTATTTTTTATTATATTTATAATTAACACATCCTATGCAAATAATTTTAGTGCAGAATATAAAGTCAGCACAACAGGAATAAAAATTGGTAATTTTAGTTGGTCATTAAATATTAATGATAATATTTATCAAACGGAAATTAATTTGAAAAATTCTGGCATTTTTTCACCTTTATATAAATTTGAAGGAAGCTATCTTTCAGCTGGGGTTATTGAAAACAACATATTTAAGACCAAGAATTATAAACAGTTTTGGAAAACTAATAAGAAAATAAAAATAGTTAAAATGTCTTTTGATGATTATTTAATTGAATTAAAACAAGAGCCTATAGAAGAAGAAATAGCTAGAGTAGACCTAGAAGAGTTATATTTATATTTTGACCCAATTACCTCTTTTATAAATATTTTAAATGGAGAAAATGAGGCAAAAACAATTGATGGGAGAAGAATTTACACACTTAAACAAAACAAAAGTGAGGATGGAAATATAATTTTAGAAATTGAAGACTATGTAAATATTTGGGCTGACCATAAAAGAAATGATTTAAAAAAAATTGAATTTTTAGTTAAAGATGATTTACTTCCATACGAAATTCTTATTCATTTCAAAAAAAGGGTATTTAAGTTAGAAAGAATTTAAAATTTTTTTTTTCTTAAATAGACAAAAAGAGCTCCATCACCCCCATGTTCAAAACCCGCATCTTGATATGTTAGGATATATTTCTTAAGATTGTCTTCGTTTATCCAGTTTATTATTGAGTTTTTAATCTTTCCATAGAAAAGTTTAGGATTTGTGTCTTGCTCATTTTGATTTTTTTTATGAACACCCTTTCCAGTAATTATAAGCAAACATCTTTTATTCTTGTTATAGTTTTTTTTCACCTCGCTTATAAATTTTTCATGCGCTTCGACTAAACCGTACCCATGAAGATCAATTCTTCTATCTATATTAATTTTTCCTCTCTTAAGCTCCTTATTAACCTCACCAAATGATAATTTAAACTCTGAGCTACTAACTTTGTGTTCAGTTATTGTTTTTTTGCTGGTATTTTTAGTATTAGTTTTTTTATCTAATTTTACATTTTTTTTATTAGTTGTTTTCGTTTTAACTTTAGAGGTATCTTTTTTAAAAGGTTTCACACCTTTCATGTTTTTTAGAAAAAAATCTTCTTCCATTATTTTTTTGTATAGTTTTTAATTAAATTCTTTACTCTTTCTGGTGTTTGCAAATACCACAAACTGTCTAACATCTCTAGTGATGCCATGAATCTTTGTTTTTTGTTTAGAAAATAAAGCATTTTCTTAAATTTGGAGACACCTTTTGCTCCAAGTTGAAAAATCATTTCTATTAATAATTCCTTCTCTGAAGTTCTGTGATTTTTTTTAAAAAATTTTTTTTTATATTGTTCGTGTGCTTTTTTAAAGTCTATCTCAAACAATTCTTCAAAATATTTTTTTTTAAATTTTTTAATGTAATATTTGTTTTCTTTTTCTGTAATAAGATGACCATAACCAATAGTAAAAAACCCTAATTGATCTTGATAAGGCTTATCAGAATAACCCTCGTTTTTTTTAATTCGGTCTTTGAGTTCTTTAAAGGACAAATATTAAGTTTGAGTTAATATCCATATAGGACTAGAAGAATTTACTGGTTTTTCAAAAGTCCAAGTGTCTTTATTTTTAACAATAGAACCCTCATCATTATTTAACATCTGTTCACTAATAAAATTGACCGATATTGATATTGTGTCATTTTCTACTTTAGCATCTGCGATGCCCTCTACAATAAGTGAATAAAATTGTGATTCTGGATTGTTTGTTTTTTCATCAATCGCTTTTTCAAAGGCAGAATAAACATCTTTAGACACAAGATTTTTTAGTGTTTTTTTATCTCCATTGTTGAAAGATGAAATTATAATCTCAAAAGCTTTCTTGGCGCCATCAAGAAACTCTCGGTGATTAAAATTATTTACTTTTTTATATACAACCTCAAGCTTTGTCTCATTATCCATCAAAGAAGGTATTTCTTGAACATCCTCTTGTTTTTTGTTTTCTTGAGGTTTTGGCTGAGATATGTTTTTTTGAAATCCTGTTCTTTTTCCAAGAACACTTCTTAATCTATAAATAATAAATCCAGCAATAGCTGCAAAAATCAAAATATCAAAAAATTGTAAGTCACCGTAAATCATCTGATTTTAATATAATAACTTTTTCAAATATTAATAGTTATATTTTTTCCAAAGGGGGTTTTTTAGTTTTTTTAACATTTCTTTGTGAGCTAAATAATCTTCTTCATTAACCTTTATGATTTTGGTTTTTGTTTCGTTTTTGTTGTTAATTTGTGTATTTTTTTCATCATTGTTTAGGTTTAATTCCATAGAAAACTGCTTACCCCCTCTAAGCTCTAAATAAACTGCAGCTAAAAGCTGAGAGTCAAGCAGGGCTCCATGGAATGATCTGTCTGATAAATCAATATTAAACCTTCTGCACAAATAGTCGAGGTTAGCTATTCTTGTATTTAGAACTTCTCTTGCAAGAGAAACGGTATCAACTACAGGATTATCTAAATGAGGTAATCCTAAGATTGACAACTCATTATTTATAAAACCTAAATCAAATGATGCATTGTGAATTATCAATGTGTCGTTTTTCAAAAAATTTAAGAGCTCCTTGTGGTTTTCTTCAAATGGTTTTTGTTGATTAAGAAAATCATCTGAAAGACCCACAATGTTTTTTGCCCCTTCGCTTATACTTCTGTCTGGTTTGCAATAAAATTGGAGTGTGTTTCCTGTAGGAACATAGTTTTTGAGTTCCACACAACCAACCTCTATTATTCTGTCACCAGTCTTATAATCAAGGCCTGTGGTTTCTGTATCAATTACTATTTCTCTCATTGTTTTAACTAAAGTTTACTTATTAGCTTATTAATCTTAATTTTATAATCTTTTAATGTCGAGTTGTTATAAATAACATAATCAGATTTCTTTTTTCTTATAACGTCTGATGTTTGAGATCGAGTTATATTCTTAAATTGGTTTTCGGTCATTTTTCTTGTTTTTTTTAATCTTTCTAATCTTACTCGTTTGGAGGCTATTATCGATATTACTTTGTTGAATTGTTTCTCTAAATTGTTTTCAAACAGCAATGGTATATCAATAAAAATTAATTTTGTTTTTTTTTGTTTTTCTTGTTTTATAAAATCAGACCTCTTTTTTCTAACTATTTTAAATATGTATAACTCGAGCTTTTTTCTTATCTGTTTATTTTCAAAAATAATCTTTGATATAATTTTTTTATCTATGTTTTTTTTTGAAATGGACTTAGACAAACCTATGGTGCGTAAATAAGTAACAAATTTTTTTTCAGGGTTTTTATATATTTTGGCCACCTGCTCATCTGAGCTGTGAATTTTAAAACCTTTTTCTTTTAATTTACTACAAAAGGTGGATTTACCCGATCCTATGCCGCCTGTTATTGCTATGGTTTTTGTCATTAAATTTTTTTATAAATAGCTTTAAGCATTTTTGCATCAACAGATGGGTTTTTACCAAACCAAATTTTAAAACAAGGTTTGGCCTGTTCAATTAACATTGATATTCCATAAATCTTTTTATTCTTCGGAAACTGTTTGAGAAATGAAGTGTTTTTTGGACTGTAAACAATGTCGCTTACAATTGTTGATTTGGTAATAAATTTTAAGTGTTTTTTCAACATAGGGTTTATTGGTGTGGTATTAATTATTAAGAAAACTCCTTCAAGGTGTGTTTCAAGATCACTATATTTTTTTGTATACTCAGTGTTTTTTGAATACTTAATTTTTTTCTTAGATCTGTTGAAAATTAAAATATCCTTAAACCCCCTCTTCTTTAATACATAGTGAATTGCATGTGACGCGCCCCCATAACCCAAAATAATAACTTTCCTGTTTTTAGTTTGTTTTATATTTGGTAGGGTTTTGTAATATCCCGTCCAATCAGTATTTGTTCCATTTATAGTTTTTTTATTTGTTACACAATTTACTGCACCAATTTTTTTTGCATGAGTGTCTATTTTGCCAAGATGTTTTATAATTTTGTTTTTAAATGGAATGGTAACATTTAGACCAAGCGTATCTTTTTTTTCCAAAATATCTTTTATTTTATTGTGAAAGTTTTTTTCTGTAAGCTCTAAATACCCGTAGCTTGCTTTAATGTTATATTTTCGAAACCAATAGTTAAATATTGTTGGTGAAAGACTTTTAGATGCTTTGTTCCCAACCACGTAAAGTTTTTTCATTTTTTTGAATATAAATAATCTAGTAAATTAAATAAAGGTAATCCCATAACATTAAAATAATCTCCTTTTATGCTCTCAATAATATTAGGCCCCAAGCTTTCTATTTGATAACATCCAACAGAGCTTAGTATTTGTTTACCTGTTTTTTTTAGATATGTATTTATTTCGCTGTTATTAAGTTTTCTTATTTTAACATGGGTTTTTTCGTAATTTTCCCAAACCTTAGAACCATTTAGACAGATAGTTAGTCCCGATACTATTAGGTGTGTCTTTCCTGATAGAGACCTAATTTTTTTTTTGGCTTTCTCAATAGAGTTTACTTTATCTAAAATTTTTCCATTGTGATAAATAACGGTATCACAGCCTAAAACAATTTTGTTGGCATAAGGTTTTTGTCTACTTACACTTCTTGCTTTTTCATAAGAAAGTTTTTTTGCAAAAATCTCAGGCTTTGTTTTTCTATTAATGGTTTTTTTAATATCCTCTTCGTTGCAATTTGGTTTTTTTTGTGTGAAATTTAATCCTGCATTTTTTAATATTTTGTATCTAGATTTGCTTGAACTAGCTAATATAAATTTTTGGTGCATAAGTGTGTTAATAAAAATTATAGTTATAAACACTATTAAATATAATTTGAATTTAAGAAATAGTTCTTTTGTTTTAAAAATGTGTTGTTAACAACTTAATAACTTGTCTGAATATTATAGAGTGGGTGTTAATATTTTTATTATACAAAATTAATAACAAGTTATTAGAAATTTATTGCACTGCAAATTATTTAAAAATAATAATTTTTTTTCAATATTCTTTAAATTAACGTATTTGTCAGGGTTGTTATTCATATGTTGGTAAATAAAGAATGATGCGATAATAAAGCATTAATTAAGCTTTTTAACCTTACAACTAATACTACAATTAAATATATAAATTATATATTTATAATTATTTTGACATTAACTTCAATTTTGATTATTAAAATATTTCATTTCGAAACTACCCCAACAACATTATGAATTTACAAGAACTAAAAGGAAAAGAACCTCAAGAGCTTTTAAAACAAGCAGACAAGCTTGGTATAGAAAACCCTTCTTCTCTTAGAAAACAAGATTTGATGTTTGCAATTTTAAAAACAATTGCTGAAGAGGGTGAAATTATTACTGGTTTAGGGGTTATTGAAATTATGCAAGACGGTTTCGGTTTTCTGAGGTCTTCGGAGTCAAATTATCTTCCAGGACCTGATGATATCTATATTTCTCCATCTCAGATTAAAAAATTTAGTTTAAGAACGGGTGATAGTGTTGAAGGTGAAATTAGATCTCCAAAGCAAGGAGAGAGATATTTTGCTATAACTAAAATTAACAAAATCAACGGTCAAGAAACTGATTTAGTTAAGAACAGGGTTAACTTTGAAGATTTAACACCATTGTATCCTGAAGCAAGGTTCAAACTTGAACAAGAAAAACCTATGCCGGATAATACAGAAAGAATAATTGATATTATTGCTCCTCTTGGTAAGGGACAGAGACAATTAATTGTTGCACAACCTTTCACTGGTAAAACAATAATTATGCAAAAAATTGCTAATGCCATAACCGCTAATAGTCCAGACGCTAAACTGATTGTTCTCCTAATTGATGAAAGACCAGAAGAAGTTACAGACATGCAAAGATCAGTTAAGGGCGAGGTAATTAGTTCAACCTTTGATGAACCTGCTTCACGCCACGTTCAGGTCGCTGAAATGGTAATTGAAAAGGCTAAAAGACTTGTTGAATATAAACACGATGTTGTAATCCTTCTTGATTCAATTACCAGACTTGGAAGAGCATATAATACTGTTGTTCCATCTAGTGGAAAGGTATTAACAGGCGGTGTTGATGCCAATGCCTTACAAAGACCAAAAAGATTTTTTGGTGCTGCAAGGAACGTAGAAAAAGGTGGATCACTTACAATTATTGCCACTGCTTTAATAGATACAGGAAGTAGAATGGACGAGGTTATATTTGAAGAATTTAAAGGTACTGGTAATAGTGAAATGGTTCTAGATAGAAAACTAAGTCAAAAAAGAACCTATCCAGCTTTTGATATTGGTAAGTCAGGAACAAGAAAAGAAGAACTATTACTTGATAAAGACGAGCTTGGTAAAATATTTATTTTAAGAAAAATACTTGCTCCAATGGGAAGCACAGAAGCGATGGAGTTCTTGTTAGATAAAATGAAAAATACAAAAACTAATAGCGAATTCTTCCAAAGCATGGGAACTAAATAAATATAATTTTTTCTTTTTTTTTTATTTTTTTTTAATAATAGAAAGATGTGTTTTCAAAAAAAAAATTTGTTTTTTTATTAATTCTCCTATTCCCAATAAACTTATTTGCCAATCAGTTTGAAAAAAACATAGAAAAACTCGGACTTACACTTTCTGGCCATTATATCAACGACACAATGAAAAATGAGAATGGTAAATATGTTTTGCCAAGCAACTCATGGTTTAGAAAACATATTAGTAATGATCTTCGGGTTTTTTATAAAACAGGATCTGGATATGGAGACTGGGATGGTAATGGAAAGCTTGACTACGTTGGTTTTGGGGCTGGTGTAGCTTGCCAAAGTGGAGGCAAAATAAAAGAAGGAAGAGTTGGTTGTGAAAACATTAACTCAATATACAATCCAATACTTCCCTTTTCAGTAAACGAAACTTTTAATTTTTCAAAAATGAGAACTGTTTTTGATTATAGTAACACTGAAAAAAATGGTTTTGCATCAAATGTTCAAAGAATAATCATTGAAGATTTTAATGGTGACGGAATAGACGATATCTTTGTTCCTAATGCATCAGTTGCTTTAAACAATGGTAATTTTACTTACAAAGCAATTAACCATGTATTCATATCAACAGGTCCAAATAAATGGAAACAATCTAAGCACACAGGACATTTAGTTGATAAAAAAACAGCAACTTACCTAGGCTTTTCTCACGGCTCTGATGCAGGTGATATTGATAATGACGGAGATGTTGATGTAGTAACAACCGACTTTTCAGGCGCTATATGTCATTTTAATGATGGAAAAGGAAACTTCAAAGCGAAGAAATGTACAGGTAACACAACTTTCACTGTAACTTTGGGAGATTTTAATAATGATGGAAATTTAGATATGGTTACTGGAAACGCACACTACAATCAAGTGTATAGAAAATATTCTCAACAAGGAAATGTTGTAAAAGAAACCCCTAAATCACATAACATATCTCTTTATCATGGAAATGGGAAAGGAAAGTTCAAGAAAATACAAACATTAGAACCAGCCAAGGTAAAAAAATTTATTTTTTCAGAGGTACCAGAAATGACATCTTTTGATTTTGATAATGATGGAGACCTTGATGTAGTTAGTTCGGTTGTAGGAATGTATTACTCTGGCTCAGCTTGGGTTGTATATGAAAACAAAAATGGCAAGCTAGAGCTGGTCGATGTAAATATTATACTACCCCCACTTGATGAATGGCAAGACCCTAAAATATGGGGCCAAATGGTCCAAACAGAGACAACTCAATGGAACACATATTGTAATAAAAGCATATTAATCGATGTTAATAGCGACGGCTTAATGGATGCATTATGTTCTAATGTTGCCCATGATTTTAAAAGCGCTAATCTGTTTCTTCTCAATAAAGGAAATATGCAGTTCGACGTATTAAAACCTGATCAAGTTAATAGGTGGGTAGACTGGTTGGAATAAAAATTAAATTATAAAAGACGCAACTTTAATATTTTTTATTTACATAATTCTGTCTTGGGTTTAATTCCCAAAAAATGAAAGCTTCAAAGGATACAATTTTTGCCCTTGCTACGCAAAAAGGCAAGTCTGGTATAGCTGTTTTTAGGGTTTCTGGAAAAGGCTCTCATACAATAATTAAATCAATATCTTCTAAAAAAAAATTTAAAACTAATTTTGCTACATTAAACGATTTATTGGATGGAAAGAGTGTTGTAGATCAAACAATCACAACTTTTTTTAAATCACCAAAAAGTTATACAGGGGAGGATATGGTGGAAATATCATGTCATGGAAGCATTTCTGTAATTAACAAAATAACTAAAACCCTATTAAAAAAAAACATCAGACTTGCTGAGCCTGGAGAATTTACCAAAAGAGCTCTAATGAATGATAAGCTTAGTGTTTTAGAAGCTGAAACTATTAATGATTTAGTTAATGCAGAAACTGAAAACCAAAGAAAGATAGCTATTGGTAATTTAAGTGGAAATTTAGATAAGTTTATTAATGAAATATCAAATAAACAAAAAAAACTTCTGGCGGATATTGAAGCTATTATCGATTTTGCTGACGAAGATCTTCCTAAAGAAATATATAATAATATAAAAGAACAAAATAAGAACATATATAAACAAATCGAAAAAATTATTGAAAGATCAGCTTTATCTAGACAAATTCATGACGGTTTTACAATAACTATTATTGGAAAGCCAAATACAGGAAAATCATCATTTATTAATTATATTAATAACAAGGAGGTTTCTATAGTTACAAATATACCAGGAACTACAACAGATTTAGTTAGCTCCACACTAGATATACAAGGAGATAAATACACATTTATTGATACAGCTGGAATAACAAAATATAAGAATTTAATTGAAAAAATAGGCATTGAAAGATCATTAGAGAGTGCTGAAAAGTCTGATTTAAATTTAGTTTTTCTCAAAAACAATGAAAAGAAAAACTACAGTAAAATCAAATCAAAATTATTTGTTAAATCAAAATATGATACTAATAAAAAGAAAATTAGCGGGGCACATAGCATTTCATCAGTATCTGGTTATGGAGTTAAGCCTCTTATTAAAACCATATCTTCAAAATTAAAGAAAAAAGCAATTTCTGGACCAGTCTTTTCACGTGAAAGACACATGGAAGGCCTAAATAAATCCCTTTTATTACTTAAAAGTCTAGATTTAAAAGAAATAGATATTGCTGCTGAAAATGTTAGAAGGTCAATTATGTATATTGATGGAATTTATCAAAAATTTGATATTGAGAAAATTTTGGATATAATATTTAGTGATTTTTGTATAGGTAAGTAATTTCACGTGAAAAGAGACATGGACAATAAATTTGATGTAATTGTAATCGGTGGAGGGCATGCAGGCGTAGAAGCAGCATGCTCATCTGCCAGAACTGGATCAAAAACAGCTTTAATTACTCATAAAATTGATAAAATAGGAGAAATGTCATGCAATCCTGCAATTGGAGGTCTTGGAAAAGGGCATCTTGTTAAGGAAATAGATGCTTTAGATGGAATTATGGCTAAAGCCACTGATATATCCTGTATACAATTTAGAATGCTAAACTCTAGTAGAGGTGCGGCTGTAAGAGGTCCAAGGGCTCAAACAGACCGAATTTTATATAAAAATGCTATAAATGATCTCGTATCCGGACAAAAAAAACTTAAAATTATCGAAGGGTCAGTAGAAGATTTAATTGTTTCAAAAAATCAGGTACTAGGAGTTGTTTTAGGTGATAACAAAAAGATATTTTCCAAATCTGTTGTTTTAACTACAGGCACTTTCTTACAAGGGTTAATAAGAATAGGTTCTGAGAAGCAAGAAGCAGGAAGAGCTGGAGATAAGCCCTCAATAAAGCTTGCAAAAAGGCTTAAAGAGCTAAAGTTTTCAATAGGTAGATTGAAGACAGGAACGCCCCCAAGATTACTTAAAAAAACTATAAATTTCAATAACTTAGACGAACAACACCCAGATAAAAAACCCATTCCATTTTCTTTTATCAACAGAGATATCCACATTCCTCAAATATCTTGTTTTATTACTCATACTAATAAAAATACCCATAAAATAATCGCTCAGAACTTGAACCTATCACCAATGTATTCAGGAGAAATACAATCAATGGGAGCTAGGTATTGCCCATCTATTGAGGATAAAATTCATAAATTCAAAAATAAGTCATCACATCAGATATTTCTTGAACCAGAAGGACTAGATAGTGATTTAATATATCCAAACGGAATATCCTCTTCACTTCCAACTGAAATTCAAGAGCAATTTGTTAAAACGATTAAAGGTTTAGAAAATGTTACAATTACACAACCGGCTTATGCAATTGAATATGATTTTATTGACCCACAAGAACTAACACACACACTTGAAACAAAAAAAATTAAAAATTTATTTTTTGCTGGGCAGATAAATGGAACAACCGGATACGAAGAAGCAGCTGCACAAGGTATAATGGCTGGGATAAACGCATCACTTAAAACAACATCTAATAAAGAATTTATAATACCTAGGTCTTCCGGATATATAGGCGTTTTGATAGACGATTTGGTTACAAAAGGAACTAAAGAGCCATATAGAATGTTCACTTCAAGGTCCGAATATAGACTTTTACTTCGGGCTGATAATGCAGATTTAAGACTTACACCCCTTGGAATTGATATAGGATGTGTTGATATAGACAGGCAAAGAGAATTTGAAAAAAAATCTATAAGAATAAAAAAGGGTTTTAAATTTGTTAAAAATCACAAATTCACACCAGATGCACTTCTAAAAAAAGGGATAAAAATAAACAAAGATGGAAAAAAAAGAAATATCATAGACCTCCTGTCCTTTTCTAATATTACAACCCCTAAGCTTAAAAAAATAGTTCCTGAGTTAAATGACTTAGAAGATGATGTAATGGAACAAATAGAAATTGAAGCTAAATATGCCGGTTATCTTGATAGACAAAGAGCGGATATTCAAGATTTTGAAAAAGAAGAAAGTTTAACAATTCCAAAATCAACTAATTATAAACTAGTTGGCAGCTTATCCAATGAGATTGTAGAAAAATTATCGAAAATTAAACCGCCAACTCTTGGGGCAGCCTCAAGAATATCGGGTGTAACACCAGCGGCCACCATAGCACTTCTTAGATATATTAAAAAAAATAAAAATAAAAAAGCAGCATAATTTGAATAAAAGCGCTGTAATAAAAAAATACAATCTTAACAGAAAGCAAATTGAATTAATCAATAGCTACATACTAAAGTTAAAAAAAAGCAACCAAATACACAATTTAGTAGGACCCTCAACACTTGATGTTGCTTGGGATAGACATATTAATGATTCATTACAGTTGTCTGAATTTATTTTAAAAAAAAATGCATCAATAATAGACCTTGGTACTGGTGCAGGGTTACCAGGAGTGATCTTACATATTTTTGGTCATTCAAATATATTATTGATTGACTCAAAGATGAAAAAAATAAACTTTATCAAAGAATTTTCACACGAGCAGAATTTAGAAATAAAAACCATTTGTACAAGGGTTGAAAAAATAAAAAATCAAAAATTTGACTTTATTATCTGTCGAGCCTTTGCTCCATTAGCAAAATTATTAGATTATTCACGGTTTTTTACCAAAAAAAATACATCGTTACTTTTTCTAAAAGGAAGAAGTGTTAAGAAAGAAATATATGATGCAAAAAAATCCTTTAGCTTTGAATACGATCTTTATCCAAGTCAAAGTGCGGGGGGTGGATATGTGTTAAAAATAAACAAATATAAAAAACTGTGAAAAAAATTATCTCTGTATCAAACCAAAAAGGCGGTGTTGGCAAAACAACAACAACAATAAACCTAGCTACTTCATTAGCTGCTGTGAAAAAAAATGTTTTAATTGTCGATGCTGATCCACAAGGAAATGCTAGTACAGGACTTGGTCTTAATTACAATGATAGAAAACCATCTATTTATGAAATGATACATGAAAAGAGACTTCTTATAGAAGGTATAAAAGAAACATTAATTCCTGGTCTAAAAATAATTGGAGCAAATACAGACTTAGCTGCAGCCGAGGTAGAGTTGACAAATTTTGAAAACAGAGAGTTTGTATTTAAATCAATCTTTGCTGAAATTGATAAATTCGATTTTATTTTTGTAGACTGTCCACCAGCACTTGGCTTGCTAACTATCAATTCATTAGTAGCATCAAACACAACACTAATTCCTCTTCAGTCAGAGTTTTTTGCTCTAGAGGGTCTTTCAGCGCTAATGCAAACTATCAAATTAATAAAACAAAACTTCAACAACGATCTTAAAATCGAAGGAATATTATTAACAATGCTGGACAAAAGAAACTCACTAAGCTCTTTAGTTGAGAAAGATGTAAGACAACATTTTGGTGATCAAGTTTACAAAACAACTATTCCAAGAAATGTTAAAATTTCTGAAGCCCCAAGCCACGGTAAACCAGCGCTTATATACGATACACAAGCTGCAGGATCCATAGCTTATATTGAGCTTGCAAAAGAAGTAATTTTAAACCAAAATAAAAACCATGAATAAAGAAAACAAACTAGGCATGGGCCTGGGAGCTCTTCTCTCAACCACTAACAATAAAAACGAAACTAATAATAACATCCAAAAAATTAATATTTCTCAAATCGTACCCAACCCCTTACAGCCAAGAAAAAACTTCAAAAACGAAGAGCTTAAAGAACTTTCATCTTCAATTAAAAACCAAGGTTTAATTCAACCAATTATTGTTAAACCAACTGATGATAATCAATTTCAAATTATTGCAGGAGAAAGAAGGTGGAGAGCATGCCAACTAAATGGAATGCACGAGGTAGACTGTGTTATCAAAGATCTTGATGAAACCAGTGTTTTAGAGGCGGCTTTAATTGAAAATATTCAAAGAGAAGACTTAAATGTTATTGAGGAGGCTAATGCTTACAAGGGTTTGGTTAACATCAAAAATATTAATAATGAAAGTCTTGCAAAATTAATTGGAAAAAGCCCAAGTCATGTTTCAAATATTTTACGCCTTTTAGAGTTAGATAAAAAAATTCAAGAAATGGTAATAAATGGAGAGCTATCTATGGGACACGCCCGAGCACTTATAGGGGTTCCAGATGCAATTAATAAAGCAAATGAAATTGTTGAAAAAAAACTCAGCGTAAGACAAACCGAAAAAATAACATCAGAGTTTAAAAATAATAAAAAAAAGAAAACATTAAAAGACCCAAATATAATAGACTTAGAGAAGGAATTATCAGATAAAATAGGTTTACGTACATCAATACAGTTTAATGATAACGGCTCATCTGGTTCACTAACTTTGTACTATTCTGACTTGAACCAACTTGATGATTTAATGAAAAGACTTAAGAAATAGTAATTCTTTTAATATTTAAAAGAAAGCGGAGGCCAAAAACTAAAGATAGGTCGGTATCTTTACGCAAAACATTTTCAGTTGAAGAAAGTAATCTAATTAACAATTTTTTCTTTTTTAAATTATATTTTCTAAAAATTTCTATAAGCCTATGTTTTTCTTTAAATAAATATAAGGGAATTTTTTTTTGATATTCGTCCTCATTTTTTGACTCTATAATTAATTGACAGAGAAATTTGATGTAAAAATAAAACTCATTGACATCTGTGTTGGTTACAATTTTGTCTCTATATAGACTGACTATTTCTCTATTCTTTTTTAATAAATTGAAAAAAATTTTTCCCTTTCCAGAGTCACTAATTGATAACAGTTTTTTAATATTGTCAAATGTTAAGTCTTTTTCATTGAGCGCTAAGATTTTACTTAAACTATTTTCAAAAAAACCATATTTATTATCTAGTTTATCAACTAAAAACCAATAGATATCTTCCGCAATATTTAAACCACTATCACTTAAAAATTTTTTTAAAATTTTAATTTTTGATTCCTTTTCTAGCTCATAACAATCAATCAAATAACTATCTTTGTCTTTATTAAATAGACTTTTAATTTTTTTAATTTTTTGTGAGTTTTCATCGACAAAGATGAAAATACCCTGTGATTTTTTTATATTTTCTAAGTTTTTTTCATCTATTCCTTTGCAGCCATTTCCTAAAAATATTTTATGATTTTCAAACAAACCAACCTCTTCAACAAACTCTTTAATAGTATCAATATTTGTAACTCTGGCATTTGTGTTTTTCTGACATTTTTCAATAATTGAAACTTTCATTTTCTGGATGAGCGTTTTTTCATTACCGCTTATGAAGTAAATCTTTTTATCTATTCTAAAATTTTCATTTAATAGTATGCTAATTGGGTCTATTTTCATTAACAACTATCTATATTTATGTCAGATAAAAAAGAAACAAATTGGTTTAAGTTATCATCTATTGCTAACTCATACTTTTTTTCTAAAGAAGTATCTGTACCATAGTTGTAGCCTGAGGACTTAGGTATAATTGAAAAATAAGAAACTATTTCTTTTTCATAAGTTATACAATCTTTTTTAATTGATTTTAAAGTATAATTAAATCTTAACTCATACCTAAGGTTTGAAGTTGCCTGATTTGTTTCCACAGACCTTTTAGTTTTTTTCTCATTAATATTAATTTTAAGGATGTAAGCGTCCTCACTGCTTTCACCAAAAAACATTGGTAGGTATGAATTCATAAAACTTAAATCTGCACCAGATGTAATAACTTTTGTTTTTTGATACAGTGGGTTTATAAGATTTTTATCATTTTTATAAACAAATTCAACACCACCACATGAGGCAACAAAATAAAATAAAAAAACAACAAATGCTTTATTCATTAGACCACTAAATTTACAATTTTACCAGGGACATAAATTTCTCTAATAACATTTTTCCCAATTAAGTTTTTTTTAATTTTATTATTGTTTTTTACTATGTCTAAAATTTCTTCTTTTGAAATTTTATCTTCAATCTGAATAATTTCTTTAGTTTTACCATTTATTTGAATTGCAATCTTTATGCTGGTTTTTTTCTTTACCTCTTCTATTGGCCAAGTTTCACTAATACATAAAGTTTTATTCCCAAGATTTGACCAAATCTCTTCACTTATATGTGGAACAAATGGTTGTAAAATTATTGAAAGCTTTTCCAACGACCATTTAAAGTTCTTTTCAGACAAATGTTTTTTCAAAACTGAGTTATTAAGAATATTTACAAACTCATATATTTTTGCAACAGACTTATTAAATTGAAAATTTTCTATATTTTCTGACACCTCATTAATTATACTTTTTAAAGAATCTATCACATCAATATTTTCAGAGTTATTTGATTTATAGTTATTAAGCTTGTCTGCAGTTTCATATAATTTATTTATAAATTTGAATGAAGAGGCTATCCCAGTTTCTGTCCACTGCAAGTCTCTTTCTGGCGGACTATCTGATAGCATAAACCATCTAGCAGTATCAGCGCCATATGAGTCAATAATATCATTTGGATCTACAACATTTTTTTTTGATTTACTCATTTTTTCAATTTTTCCACTTACTACCTCAAGTCCATCTTTATCTTTGAACCCACCTCTATATTTTTCTACATCTTTGGGCTCAACCCATTCATTGTTTATATTTTTATAGGTTATATGAGTAACCATCCCTTGCGTAAACAATCCTTTAAACGGCTCATCTAAATTAAAATAACCAAGATCTCTCAAAGCTTTAGTAAAGAACCTTGAATATAAAAGATGTAAAATAGCATGTTCTATGCCACCAATGTATTGGTCGACAGGTAACCAATATTCTATGTCTTTTTTATCAAACGGCTTATTTAGCCTAGCATTACAATATCGAAAATAATACCAAGAGGATTCAAAAAAAGTATCAAAAGTATCAGTCTCTCTGTATGCTTTCATCCCAGTTTTTGGACAGACAGTATCCTTCCAGCCGGAAATATTGCTTAAAGCACTAGATGTCTCACCAAAATTCTCAATGTCAGGAAGTTTAACTGGAAGATCTTCATCTTCAACCGCAAGTATTTCCCCGTCCTCTCTATAAATAATAGGTATTGGGCAACCCCAAAATCTCTGCCTGGAAATTCCCCAATCTCTTAATTTAAAATTTATTTTCTTTTTTCCTATTCCTTTTTTTTCAATTTCATTAATTATTTTTTCTTTTGCTTCATCGATGTTTAATCCATTTAAAAATTCTGAATTGATTATTATCCCATCTTCAGTGTAGGCCTTATTGTTGATTTTAAATTTATCTACCTCAATATTAATTGGTTTAACAACCGGAATAACATCAATATTGTATTCAGTTGCAAAATCCAAATCTCTTTGATCATGTGCAGGACAGCCAAAAATTGCACCAAGACCGTATTCTTTTAAAACAAAGTTAGCCACAAAGATTGGAATTTTTTTACCTTCAATAAATGGATGTTCAGCAAATAAATTAGTATTAAATCCTCTCTTGGTTTTATCAGGGTTTATGTCTTTACTGTCTTTAATAAACTTCTGTAAATCTGGTTTTTTCTTAGATATTTCAGCAACCAAATCATGCTCACTAGACAGAGCTAAAAATGTAGCCCCATAAATTGTATCTGGTCTTGTAGTAAAAACTTTTATTTTTTTATTTTTTTCTGAAACGTTAAAATCAATTTCAACTCCTATGGATTTACCAATCCAATTAGATTGCATTATTTTTACTTTGTTAGGCCATTTTTCTAATTTACCTAAATCATCTAAAAGCTCATTAGAATACTCGCTAATTTTTAAAAACCACTGAGATAACTTCTTTTTTTCTACAGGCGCTCCCGACCTCCATCCTTTTCCATCAATCACTTGTTCATTTGCCAAAACTGTTTTGTCTACAGGGTCCCAATTGACCTCAGCTTCTTTTTTATAAGCAAGACCAGATTTAAACATATCAATAAAAAACTTTTGTTCATGCTTGTAATAATCTGGATGGCATGTTGCAATTTCTCTCTCCCAATCTAAAGACAACCCCATCTTCAGAAGTTGTTTTTTCATTGTTTTAATATTTTGATATGTCCAACTTTCAGGATGTTTTCTTTCAGTTAAAGCAGCATTTTCAGCAGGAAGGCCAAAAGCATCCCAACCCATTGGATGGAGAACATTATAACCTTTCATTTTCTTATATCTTGCAACTACATCACCCAGTGTATAGTTTCTCACATGCCCCATATGTATCTTTCCAGAAGGATATGGAAACATTTCTAAAACATAATACTTTTCACCATTTTCATTTTTAGAAGTCTGAAAAATTTTTTTGTCTGACCATATATCCTGCCATTTTTTTTCAACTAATTTGTGATTGTATCGTGATGACACTTTTTAACTTGATTGGAGTTTTAGTTTTTTTGCTTTATTCAATATAGCGTTTTCAATTTTTATATTATCTTCTTGATCAACTTTTTTATTTATCCAAGAAGGATCTTTAAATTCTTGACAAAACGAAGTTACTCTAAGATTTTCGGTTTTTAGTCGCTTTCCGGAAATAAAAATATTTAACTTACATCTCTCATTAGGATTAGCAGATGTTGAATACCAGTCAGTAATTATAGTTCCACCAATTTGATCTGCAGAGTTTAAAGGCATAAAATCTATTGTTTCTAAAGCACCCCTCCAAAGAAAAGGGTTTACTGTCATAGCAATTGTCGTTGTGGAATTATTGTTGCCTGAATCATTATTTATAATACCACTAAATGAAATACCACCCTTCCCCAACAAACCACCTCCTGTTTGAAGTCTGGTTTGAGCATCTCTCATTGCTAAATCCATGTCTGTTGCTGAATTAAATTTTGTACCTGATCTTTCAATAATTTCATTTCTAGTTTGGGCTTTTGACCACAACTCATCCATCTCTTCTTCACTTTTATTACTATTGCAAGAAATAAGAAAAGACAAAATTAGTAATAAAATAAATTTATTAAAAATCATTAAATTATAATTATTGTATTGAGACTTAAATGTAAAACATAAAAAAAACGGCACTCGTTAAAGTGCCGTTTTCAAAGATATAAAATCTTTAATTAAAATGCCATATTAGCACCGATGTACCATGCAGATCCATCGTCTGTAGCAGCACCTTCATTACTTGCTTCTAAAGAAGTGTAACCTAGAATTGCAGTCACACCAGAAGCTACAGCATATGAAATACTAGCTGAAGTAACATCTTTTGAGTCATCAGATCCACCGCTTGAACCAGCAGTGTTATCTTTTGCATCAGCTGAAGTAAAACCAACATTAAATGTTAGATCGCCGCTTACATATTTAACACCAGCTTTCGTAACGTCACCATCAACTTCGCCAACACCAGCAGCAGCTGAGTTTACTCCACCTAAGTTACCATCAGCAAAACCAACAGCAACAGTTAGGTCACCAGTTACAGCACTTAAACCAACATGGAAACCACCATCATCATTAGTTACTGCAGTACTAGTTTTTGAACCTTCAGAAGCAGAATAACCACCACCGACAGTTACAGCTGAGTCACCTAGGTCAGTTACATAAGTAGCACCAATCGCAAAGTGACTATCAACTCTATATGTAGTAGTTGCAGCAGCACCACTGTCTGTAGAAGCTGAGAATGACATTTTCATACCATCAGCCATAAAATCAGAAGCAGTATGATACTCAACACCTAATACTGTTGATGTAGCCATAAAATCTAAACCAGTTTGTGCTTGGTTAACAGATGTAGTTGCTACACCTTCAGCACCAGCTGATCCTGGAACAGATATTGCATGTGATCCTGATGCGTTACCAGCATTAAGTACATCTAGCTTTGAGCCATCAGTGAATGCTAAAGTAAAACCAGCATCTAAATCTCCTGCAGAACCGTTTTCATCCATAAGCTTAAAGCTTGATGAAATAGTCATTCCACCGTCTGTAGTTTCAGATAATGATACAGTAAAGTTGTTATCATTAATCTGGGCGTTAGTGTCTGTTCCACCTGTTGGTGAATCAAACTCCATACCAGTTTGGTGGTTACCACTCATAGTAGCTGATACAGCTTCAGCAACTGAAGCAGCACCAAGCGTAGAAACTAGAGCAGTTCCCATTAATAGTTCTTTTTTCATAATTACTCCTTTTGAGTTAATGAATATTCATTAAATACAAGAAACATACTTGTATTAATGTCGTAATATTTAAAAATTGAATAAATTACAAAAAAAGCATAATGATTTAGTATATTTTTTGAAACAATGTTGTTTTTTTACAACATTATGATTTATGTTTAATATTAAAAAATACAATGAAATAAACGATTTTCTAAAAAAAAGCAGTAATTCCACCAAAATTGTTGCTATATCTAAAAATCATCCACTTAAAAGCGTGTTGGAGGCGATTAGTGCCGGAGTATATATATTTGGGGAAAATAGAGTTCAAGAAGCACAAGAAAAATTTCAAAAACTAAAGTTGGATAACACAAAAATAGAACTTCACTTAACTGGGCCACTTCAATCAAATAAAGTAAAACCAGCAATTCAACTTTTTGATGTTTTTCATACTTTAGACAGGGAAAAAATTGCAAGAGAGTTCTCAAAATATAGAGAATTACTAGTAAATAAGAAAATTTTTCTTCAGGTAAATACAGGAAAAGAAAAAACAAAAAGCGGTATTTTTCCAGAAGATACGAAAGACTTTTTGTTTTTCCTAAGACAAGAGATGAAATTATCCATTATCGGCTTAATGTGTATACCGCCGATAGATGATGATCCAGGCTATCATTTTAACAAATTAAAATTTCTTGCAAATGAAAATAAAATTGATGAGTTAAGCATTGGAATGAGTGATGACTATGAGAAAGCACTACAATTTAATCCTACATACATTAGGCTTGGAACAATCTTGTTTGGAAAAAGATCGTGAAAAACGGACTAAATATATTTTGTAATAATAATATTCAAAATTTTTTATCCTCTCTTCTTTCAGATTATGAATTAACTATTATGAAATTAGATCAAATAAAAAATAATATACAAGAATCTCAAGCAAACATAGTTATTATAAGTAACAATGATATTGATCTTAGAGACTATAGCAAGTTAAGTGATAACTGTTTAATAATTTCAAATTTGAAAAAGTTAAACTTAAATAACAAATCAAACATATTAAATAGCCCGCTCTCCATAAATCAATTAAAAAACAGAATTCAGATTTTTGTTCAAAACTTAAAAGTCCAGTTTCATGATTTATCTCTTTATAGAGAAAAACTTATAAATCTTGATAATGATAATTTTTGCTACCTAACTAAAATAGAGTTAGAGATCTTAACCTATTTAATTAGGAAGAAAGAAACAAGTAAAAATTTTATTAAAGAAAATATCTTAAATATTAAATCAAATATTGAAACTAATTCTCTTGAAAGCCATCTTTCAAGAATAAGAAAAAAAATGAATACCATAAAAACCAAAGTAAAAATTCAAACAAAAAACGAAAAACTTTTAATTAAAGTTTAATTTAAAAAATTAGGATTTATAAGTTTAAAAAAATTTTTATCAAAAAATTCATTGTAACTATGGTTATAAATTGACAGTTTGAGAATATCATCATTAATTATCACCTCTATTCCCCTTAATATCAACGGTTGTTTCTCAAATATTACTCTTATAACAAAATTATTTTCTTCATTATCAATTCCTTTTTTTTCAAGTAATAGCTCATTATTCTTTACTTCTACTTTTGCATTTTCAAAAAAATAAGGATTTCTAAATATGTCATAAAAAAACCAAGCATTAGTATTTTTTGGATTAAAAAATTCATCTTCTTCAAGCACATAATCATAATACATCGCTTTATTTTCAGATAAAATTATTAGAATTTTCGTTGGTAAAAAATACTCAGCCCTGACCCTTTTTTTACCTATATATACTCTGCCTTCACTTAGGTTTTCTCCATCACTTTGTAGGAATGAAGCAGAGAAATCACTTAGTGAACTTAAATACTTTAACGCTTCTGCTTTGTCTTCAGAAGCTGAATATGCTTTAAAGGTAAAAAAATAAAAAACTATTACTAATATATACAATAAATAAAGTTCATTTTTTAAGAACATGTCTTTTACCTGCGTTATTTGCTGCGCTTATGATACCATCCTCTTCCATCTTCTCTACTATTCTTGCGGCCCTGTTATAACCGATCTGAAGATATCTTTGAATATAGCTTGTTGAAACTTTTTGTTGTTTAATAACTATATCAACTGCCTTACCATATAGATCATCATTATTATTAGAAATTAAATCGTCTGAATTTGAAATATTTAATTCTTCTTCTGATAATGATATTTCTTTTTTATAATCAAATGTAGCCTGTTGTTTTATATAATTAACAACTTTTTCAACTTCATTTTCTGACACAAAACCACCATGCAACCTCTTTATTATACCGCCATTTTCTAAAAACAACATGTCACCGCTACCCAATAATTGTTCTGCACCCATTTCGTTAAGTATTGTCCTGCTATCAAATTTACTTGATACTTTATAACTAATACGACTAGGAAAATTTGCTTTTATTGTTCCTGTAATTACGTCAACACTAGGTCTTTGTGTAGCTGTAATTAAATGAATTCCAGATGCTCTTGCCATTTGTGCTAATCTTTGAACTAATGACTCAACTTCTTTTCCAGCCACCATCATTAAATCCGCCATTTCATCAATCACCACAACAATAAATGGCATTTTTTCAAGAAGAATTTCTTGTTTTTCAATAATAGGCATCCTTGTATCATCATCTATGCCTGTTTGAACCTCTCTAAACAGTTTTCTTCCGGACGAAATAGTTCTTAAAACTTTATCATTATAAGAATCTATATTTTTTACATTTAATGAGCTCATTAACTTATACCTATTTTCCATTTCTCTAACTACCCATTTAAGAGCAAAGACTGCCTTTTTTGGATCAGTTACTACAGGCGTCAACAAATGAGGAATGTCTTCATAAATGCTTAATTCTAACATTTTAGGATCTATTAAAATTAACTTACATTCATTAGGTTTGAATTTATAGAGTATACTTAGTATCATAGTGTTTATACCCACTGATTTGCCAGAGCCAGTTGTACCTGCAATTAAGAGATGTGGCATTCGCTCTAAATTTGCGAAAATACTTTTTCCAGATATATCTTTTCCTAATGCAAGAGTAAGGGAATCATTTTCAATTTCAAATTCGTCTTCTTCAATCAAATCTCCAAATAAAACACTATCTCTTTTAGTATTTGGTATTTCGATACCTAAGCTTGTCTTTCCAGGTTGAGTTGAAATTCTAGCAGAAATAGAAGACATTGCTCTAGCAATATCATCAGACAAACCTATTACTTTACTTGATTTTATTCCTGCATTTGGAATAAATTCAAATAATGTTACAATTGGACCACTGCTAAAACCAACTATTTTTCCATCAACACCATATTCAGATAATGTTTTCTCTAACTTAATAGCAGCATCTGTGTTTGTTTTTTCTAATTCTCTATTTTTATTATTTTTAAAATTAGATTTCGAAAGTAAATTTTTAGATGGAAGACTAAAGCTAAAATTATCTAGCTCCATTTGTTTATTAGTTTTAGGACTATTACTTTTTTTTCTTAAATTAACATAATTTCTTTTCTTAATTGTTGGCTCGCTTCTTAATGTTTTTTTTGTAATTCTTTTTCTAAAACTTATATATTTAAACAAACCAAATACAGAAAATAAAAATTTAAAATATTTAAAAACTTTTAAGAAAGAAAATAAATTATTTATCCAAGAAAAATTTATTCTAAAAGATAAGAATATTAAAACTATACCAAATACTAAAAGTATAAAATTTAGAATAAAATACACAAAAATATTTTCTAAAAGATTTAAATTTATACTTGTAAATAAATCAACTAGGAACTGTGAAACTAAACCTGTTTTTAAAAAGGTTATATCAAATGATCTTATGGAAATATTAATAAGAATTATTCCTGCAAGGTTTGACAAAAATTTCAAAATTATAAACCTGCTAGTAATACCTAAAAATAATTTACCACCTTCCAGTATTATAAAAAACACCAATAAATAACTTAGGTTCCCAATAAAAATTAATGAATAACTTGATAAATAAGCGCCAAAAAAACCTATAAGATTTTCAATATTGCTGTCATTAATATTGTAATTTAATTGACCAAAACCAGGATCATTTGTTGAGTATGAGTAAAGACTGGTAATATAAATAAGGCCAAATCCAAATAAAATTATTCCTACTGTAAATTTAACAACAAAATTTCTAATTGAACCATACTTGAACATATAGTTAGATTGTAATACATTTAGATTATGGTAATTCGAAGAAAATTATGAAAGAAATTCAATCAAACATCAATATAATAGGAGGAGGTCTGATAGGGGCTGTTGCAGCATACTCACTTTCTAAACTTGGCAATAAAGTTGTAGTTTTAGAGCAAAACGCTAAATTTAATCCTAAAAATATTTTAGACAAAAGAACAACAGCAATTTCAGAGGGTACAAAAAAATTTCTTGAAGAAATAAATATTTGGAATGAAATTGGTAATTACGCAGAACCAATAAAGAATATTCAGATAATTGACAGAAATCAATCAAACAAAATTTATTTTGACAACCAAAGAAGAAAATCTAATCTTGGATATATAGTTAAAAACGAGTTTATACTTAAGTGCTTGTATAAAAAATTACAAAAACAAAAAAATGTAGAAATTTTTAACAATGTTTCCGTTAAAGATATATTTTATCAAGGCGATAGGATAATAGCCAAGCAAAATAATTTCTATGTTAATACAAATATTTTATTTGCGTGTGATGGGAAAAATAGCTCAATAAGAAAAATTTTTAAAACACCAATTTATAGAAAAGATTATAAAAAAAAAGCAATTGTAATAAACTTTTATCATTCAAAGAATCATAATAACACTGCTTACGAGTTTTTCTTTAACAATGGACCTCTTGCAATCTTGCCAATGCAAAAAAATAAAAATCAGTTTCAGAGTTCCATAGTTTGGACAAACACTAATGAATTTATAAATTCTTTACTTTCTTTAGATGATAATAATATTATTTCTATTCTAAATGAAAAGACACAGGGAAGTATAGGTGAGATAAAAAAAATTATAACCAAACAGACCTTTCCTTTAGAAGCTCATTTAAACTCTAAATTTTTTGAGAATAGAACTATTTATTTAGGAGATTCAGCCCACTCATTTCATCCAATTGCAGGACAAGGATGGAATCTAGGCATGCAAGATGTAGAAAGTATACATAATCTTGTTAAAAAATATAATTCTCTAGGTTTGGAATTAGGAGATGAAATATTTTGTAAAGAATTTCAGAAAGATAATTTTTTCAAAGCTTATAGACTGTATCAAATTACTGATAAAGTTGATAGTGTCTTTAAATCAGACCATACAATTTTTAATCATGCAAGATTTTCAGCTATCAATTTAATTGAGAAAAGTAAAAAATTAAAAAAATCAGATAAGTGATTTTGCGATGGGTGTTAATTAATAGTTTTATTATTATTATCTTCAACGATCTCAAGCTCTAAAATAGATTGAAGTTTTTTAAAAAAATCACTTAAATTTTTTGTTTCCAAAAGAGCCTGTTTTTCAATGTCGCTAAAAGGGGATATCATTGCTATAAACTTAATAATTTGATTAAAATCAATATTTTGAATCTCTTCTAAGTTTAAGTTAATTTTTTTAACTTTAATATATTGGCTATACTTATCTAAAAGATTATTTTTTTGTTTTTCATTTATAATATTTTTATCTTCATCAAAATCTAACATTTCAGCTTCAACCAACCTAAACCTATATTTTTTTTCTAATTCTTTTTTAACTTTAAAACAATTAGTGCCCTGCAGACTAATTAAATATCGTCCATCCGTAGTTTCACTAAAACTATGAATTTTTCCAATACAACCAATATTATAGAGTTTATTTTTTTTATCAGATTGTATCATGCCTATGCACCTTTCCTTTGAGAGAGCGTAGTCCACCATCTCAAGATATCTCTTTTCAAATATATTTAGAGGCAAGCTTGTACCCGGAAAAAGGACAGCGCCGTTTAAAGGAAAGATGGGGATTTCCATATTATGAAAACATTAGTTGTGAAAGTTTCTTTCTATATTGAATAGTAACTTGATCATTATTTCCAAGAACAGCAAAAAATTCTACCATCTTATTTTTTATATTATCCTTATTTTTCGGATAATTTTTTAGAAGCAAATCCATTCCATTTTCATATTCTTTCAATGAAAAATATTTATCTGATATTTCTAAAATTAAATCGATATTATCTGGCTCACTCTCAAGCTTATCAAGTAACTCATTTATATTTGGTCCGGATGAATTATTTTTCACAATTTTCATCTTCTTTAAAACCTGTTTAACCTCATCCTTTTCTTGCACATCTTTTTCTAATGAGTTAATGAACGCATCAACCTCCTCAAATTGTTTAAGCTCGATCAAACACTCCAAATAAAAACAAATACCTCTAATTTCATCTGAGTTTTTAGAAATAAATTCTAGGAGTGTATCTTTAGTTTCTTCAAATTTATTTTCAGCCATTGCATTTTTTATTTCATTATAGAATTCAGTGAAGTCTTCATTAATTTTGGATCCTAAGCATTTTTCAATAAATTCGATAATCTGACTTTCAGGAATAACACCCTGAAATGCATTAACAATTTGCTTATCTTTAAATGCATAAACTGTAGGAATTGATTGAATTCTTAATTGTGCAGCAATTTGTTGATTTTCATCAATATTAATTTTTACTAAAGTGATTTTATCTCCTGATTTTGATATTATTTTTTCTAAAATTGGTGTTAATTGTTTACAAGGACCACACCAAGGAGCCCAAAAATCAACAACAATTAATTTATTTTCACTAGCCTCAATAACCTGATCATTAAACTCTGTTTCAGTAACATCGATTATATTTAAATTTTCACTCATAAAGATTTGACTATACTATAACTATCTAGAGAAAAAATATGAATTTTTTTATTATTTTCAAGGAGGAAATTTATAAACCCTGATGTCTTTATGCTTATAGTCGTGGTATTAATTAGGGGGTGGAAGTTAATTATTTCGCTGTTAAAAAGTTTTTCATCTAAATAAAACTCAACAACATTATCTTTGTCATTAAGAAGGGCAAATGGTGAGACTGATCCTGGCTTTATACCCAAAAATTGTTCTAAATATTCAGCATTAGCAAATGATAAATTCTTAGCATCGATAGATTTAGAAAATTGCTTTAAATCAACCTTTGCATTTTCATCACAACTTAAAAGAAAAAAATTATTTTTTTTATTTTTTAAAAATAAATTTTTTGTATGTGCACCTTTAATTTCACCTCTTAGATTTTCTGAATCTTCAACAGTAAACAAAGGATCGTGATCATAAATTTGAAAATCTTTATTTTTTACACTAAGTAATTCAAATAAATCTGTCTTTGTAAGCATAAATAATATTATATTTATTAAGAAATAAGGTATTTAAATACAATTACAAAATTAACAATGGGAAAAAAAGCAGTAGTTATAGGAAGTGGTTTTGGAGGTATTGCGATTAGTTTAAGATTAAAAAAATTAGGCTATGATACAACAATTATTGAAAAACTAGATGAGCTTGGAGGAAGAGCAAGAGTTTTTGAAGTGAATGGTTTTAAACATGATGCTGGACCAACTGTCATAACAGCACCATTTCTTTTTGATGAATTATTTAGTTTGTTTGGAAAAAAAAGAGAGAATTATTTGAAATTTGTTCCTCTTGAACCTTGGTATAGATACTATTTTCATGATGGCAAAACTTTTGATTATTGTTCTACAGTCGAAAAAACTAACATAGAAATTAGTAAATTTGATAAGAAAGATATAAAAGGATATTATAAACTTTTAAATCAATCAAAAAAAATATTTGATGTAGGGTTTACACAATTAGCTGACAAACCATTTATTTCTTTTTTTAAAATGTTAGGAGTTATTCCTAATTTGATAATTTTGAAAAGTTATTTCACAGTATCTCAACTTGTAAATAGTTATCTAAAAAATCCATATCTTAGAAAAGCATTTTCAATTCATCCACTTTTAGTTGGAGGTGATCCACATACAACAACGTCTATTTACGCTTTGATTCATTATTTAGAGAGAAAATGGGGAGTATTTTTTTGCATGGGCGGAACTGGCAAAATCGTATCTGAATTAAAAAAATTAATGATTGATTGTGGTATTAAAATTAAAACAAATACAGAGGCAAAAGAATTTATTGTTGAAAATAATAGGATTACAAAAATATTAACAAACAATGAAGAAATTTCCAATATAGATGTAGTTGTTTGTAATGCTGATCCACCCATGGTTTACTCCAAACTTTTAAAAAAACAAAATTTAAGAAGACCTTTATTAAAAGAAAAAAACTTATTGTATTCAATGGGTCTTTTTGTGCTTTTCTTTGGTACAAAAAAACAATACCATAAAGTTGCCCATCATACTATTTGGATGACTGAAAGATTTAAATCTTTACTTCATGATATATTTAAAAATAAAATTTTATCTGATGATTTTTCTTTATACATTCACAGGCCTACTGCAACAGACAAGTCATTTGCTCCAGAAGGTTGTGATAGTTTTTATGTTCTATGCCCAGTACCCAACTTACAAGGCAAAATCGATTGGGATGTTGAATCAGTAAGTCTTAAAAATAAGATAGTTAAAGAATTATCAAAAACAATTATGCCAGATTTAGAAAAGAGTATCACAGATGTTTTTTGGATGAACCCTAAAGATTTTAAAAATGATTACAATTCTATGCACGGAGCTGGTTTTTCTATAGCTCCTATCTTTACACAGTCAGCTTGGTTTAGGTATCACAACAAAGATAAAAAAATTAAAAATCTATATTTTTCAGCAGCAGGTTCTCATCCAGGTGCTGGAATACCAGGAGTTCTTTCATCAGCTAAAGTTGTTGAACACATAATTAAGGCTGAATTAAAAAAATAATGATTGATTTAAAGCTCAATTCATCTGCTGATCTTAGAAAGGAAGGCAAAAGTTTTTATTGGGCAAGTTTTTTTTTACCAAAAATTTACAAAAAAAATGCTGGTACTCTTTATTCAATTTGTAGATATTTTGATGATATTGCTGATAAATATAGCGAAGATCAAACTATCTTTCTCAAAAATTCAATTGAAGAAATAAGGACTAATAAAAATAATAAAGTAAATATTTTTTTGAAAAAAAATGAAATAAACAATTTAATTTTTATAGATTTAATAGAGGGGTTAATTTTAGATCAGAAAAAAATAAGAATTCAAAACAAGGAAGAACTTATAAAATACTCTTATCACGTTGCTGGTACTGTTGGATTAATGATGTCTAAAATTATAGGAGTAAAACACAAAAAGGCAGCACGATCCGCAATTGATTTAGGCATTGGAATGCAGCTAACAAACATAGCAAGAGATGTTTATGAAGATTCTAAAATGAAAAGAATATATTTACCTGCTAATTTGATACCCGATATATCATTAAAAAATTTAACTGATCTTCATAACAAAGTTTTAGAAAAAGATGAAAAAATATCAAATGCAATTCATGAAGTAATAGATCTTTCAGATAAGTTTTATGAAAATGGTTTTGTTGGTTTAAAATATATCCCACTATCTACCAGACTTGGCATATTCATTGCGGCTAATATTTATAGAGGTATTGGCACTAAGATAAAATCCAATAAAAAAAAATATTTAAGAGAAAGGGTATATTTAAACTCATTAGAAAAATCTTTAATTACAGTTAAATCAATTTTACTTTTTATTTTTATCCCTTTTATGAAACTTAAGTATCAAAAAATTAGAGATAATCTCCCAAATGAAAATCTATAAAGCCGCAATAATTGGTTTAGGCCCTAGTGGTTTGGCGGTAAATAAAATTCTTTACGGAGATAAATATAACGAAATTATTGCATTTGAAAGTGAAGATATAAACAAAAGAGATAATATTTTTGGTTTTTGGTTAACAGATTGGATGAGGCCATTTGAAAAAATTATTGAAAAAAAATGGTACAAATGGACTATTGGTAACAAAAATACCGACGTAACACATACAAGCCTAGATAAACCTTATTGTGTCATTAGTTTTCAAACTTGGAAAAAATTTTGCTTAAAAACAAAAAATAAATTAGAAATCATAAATAAACAAGTTGTACAATATTTTCCTGAACAAAATTATTTTAAAATAATTACTGCTGATGACAAAATATATTACGCCAAAAATATATATGATTCACGATCAGTAAAAGAAAAAAAAGATGAATTATTACAACATTTTTTTGGAATTAAAATTACTGTTGCAGATAATACCTTTAATGAAGATAAATTAACCTTGATGCATTTTACGGAAGAAAATAATCTTTTACATTTTATATACGTCCTACCTTTTAGTCACAATAAAGCGCTTGTTGAATCGACAGTCTTTTCAAAAGAAGTTTTTCACAGCTCTTGGTATAGAGAAAAAATAAATGATTATTTAAAGAAAAATAATATTAATAATTTTAAAGAACATAGTTCAGAAAAAGGAGTAATACCGATGTTTTTTGCAGGGGAAAAAAGATCAGTTAATTCTAATATTTTCAATATTGGTATTAGAGGAGGCGCGTGCAAGCCCTCTACTGGATATGCATTTTCATTTCTTATAAAACAAATCCAATTGTTAAAAAATTCAAACAAAAACTATGCAAATATCCATAATTTTTTAGAAAGAAAAATGGATAAAGTTTTTATTAATTTTTTAAAAAACAACAGAGAAGATGGAAAGTCATTTATAAAGCTTGCATCTAATCTAAATGGAAATGAATTCCAAAGCTTTATGATGGGTGAATCAAATTTACTAACTAAAATAAAAATTATAAATAGTATGCCCAAACTTCCTTTTATAAAAGTATTATTCAAATAATATGTTAGCCGACCTTACAATTTTAAATATTATATCTTTTTTATTAATTTTTTTCATTGGCCTTCCACATGGTTCATTTGATGGTGCAGTTGCTTCTTTAGTAGGTTTTAGTAACAGAATTCAATTTCTACAATTTATATTTTACTACCTAATTTTATTTTTTCTAGTCATTTTATTTTGGTTATATTTTCCTATTATTGCGCTAACGATTTTTATTATAATGACTATTGCCCATTTTGGATTATGTGATTGGACAAATTTTAAAATAAATAAATATAGGTATTCTATAAGCTTTACTTACGGAATGACTATTATTTTCGGAATAGTATTTTTCAACGAAGATCAATCTTTTTTGATATTTGAATATCTGACAAATAATAATATTTATTCAATCCAAAAATATTTTTTCATACCATATTTTTTAACATTATTATCTATAATATATTTTATTTATTTGTCCTTCTTCGAAAAGAAATTACGAAAAGGAATTATTGAGATTCTATTTCTTTTACTAATCTTTTATTTTTTTGATGCATTACTAAGTTTTGCAATATATTTCTGTTTTTTTCATACTTACAAACATTTAAAACATTTGATTAAAAATATTTATTTAAATCTAAAAAACAAATACTTTGTTATTTACTCCACAATAATTTTTACAGTAATTTCTTGGATTGGAGCTTTAGGAATTGTTTACTATTTAGTTCAAAATTTATCATTATATGAGTCGATATTAAAAGTAATTTTCATTGGACTTGCTGCCTTAACACTTCCTCATATGTTACTTGTCGATATTGTCTACAGAAGAAGATTTAAATAAATCATTTTCTCTAATATTGACTTATAAATTCAACGTGGTAATTGTGTAGTATAAGCGGGCGTAGCTCAGGGGTAGAGCGCAACCTTGCCAAGGTTGAAGTCGAGGGTTCGAATCCCTTCGCCCGCTCCAATTATCTTTAAATCCTGATCATTGCGCAGTAGTTACGCAGTAGTATAGATAAAGTTTATTAATTATGCTTGATAATTCTTAGTTAAATTTAAAATTACTACCAGGTAGAGTTTTTATATAGTTCTCCATAAACACCCAGTCTATTGAACTTTTACTGTCTACAGGTAACTTTAATTTTGAATTTAAAAACCTAGTATTACTAGGTATTCTTCCATACGCATATCTATAGCGATTATGTTCAATAATGGGTATTAAAAAAAGTTTATGATATATATTTTTATTACCATCTTTAAATTGAAGCACAGATAAATTATTATTTGGTATGAATTCCTCACTTGCTATGTAACAATATGTATGACTTCCCTCACCTGTATTACCCATGACAAGGGATCCTCTTGGAAAAATAGTTTCTTTGTTCGTTTTTTTATCTAAGAAACCTCCAATCAAATTATAATTATTTGATGGTCTTAAATATAAAAGGTTGTAATTTTCATCTTTAATTTCTGACAAATCTAAATTTACAGAACTTACACCTCTAATTACTTTAAAAATTTCATGAACATAAAAACTTTTCCATTCGTCTTTTTTTAGTGAAACACTATTAGATGATTTTGATTTAGTTATTGGAGTTTTTGGATATTCAATATTTCTTGCAATTTTTTTTACCTCATCAATACTTGGTAACCTCAAATCCCCTAGAGATTTGTTTGCCTGTCTACCATAACTAAATTTATATTTGTTCTCATATATTAGAGTACAATAAATTAGCATTTCCTTTTCACTTAGAGAGGATATGGGTTTTAAGTAATATAAATCTCTACCGCTGTAAAATTGTTTTGATTGATAAAATGTTTCTAAAACTGATCCACCACCAGCAACTGATAAAGTGTGTCCAGGATTTGGTTCGAGATCATCTATTTTCATTACATAAGCTGAAACACCATTATTTTGTGAAGTTCTGCTTACAAACGGAATCCCTTCTTTGGCTGATACTTGTTCTAATTCATAAAGTTCTAAATTTACCCCATAAACAATCTCAAAAATATCTGATAGTTTTGAAAAATTAATTATCATCATCCTCTGTATATCGATGTGCTACAAACTTCTTGATTGTTTTTATAAAATCTTTTTTTTCTAAAGTAGAGTAGTCTGTTTCCATATATGCTTCCGCAAGCCATTCATCGCTAGCTGTTATCTTATGAGTTATGGAAATTCCTGTAACTGTTTTTCTATCTTTATAAAGATTTAACCACCTTGATTCTATGTCCGCCCAAATACCCTCATTTGATCCTGGTTTATTTTTTTCAATTCTACCTAAGTTTTTTTTTTTAAAAAAACCATCATTTCTATAATATCCAAAAAAAGTTTCTTTATTTGTTTTTTCATGACGTTTGCCTAGTTCGAAAACCATACAACACACACTTGCATTGGCGCCAGGATGAAATACATCTGGCGGTAAAGAAAAAACTGCATCTAAAGTATGTTCTTCTAATATCTTTTCTTTAAACTTTCTAATATCACCTGAGTTACCTATTGCACATGCCATTGGAAGTAATACAGCTAATTTTCCAGTCTTAACCAAAGACATAACATAATCAACATAATGAAGACCTTTCGAAGGATCCTGTTTTATTTTGCTATCCCACGTTTTAACATATGGGGGATTACAATGCTTGCGTTGAGCATTAAAAGGTGGATTCATTAAAACAATATTAATATTTGCTTCTTCAATAAATTTATTCATCTCAAAGCAATTACCTTGTCTGATGTTTGAATTTCCATCACTATGAATAAGCATATTAGTTGTTGATAAACCAAAAGCATTTTCTTCATATTCAATTCCAAAGATATTTTTCTTTTTAAATACCTCTCTCTCTGATTCATTTGAACAATCATCCATTGCCTCTGTCATAGCCCTAACTAGAAAAGCTCCACTTCCACAACATGGATCTAAGACCTTTGAATTTCTATTAATTCCTAATACTTGGCACATAAAATGCACAATGTGATCTGGTGTGAAAGCTTGATTTTTATCTGCCTTACCAACATATTTATTAAACGTTGTAAAAAATAAATTTAATATGTCTTGACCCATGGTACTTTTGTCATTGATGTATGGTAAAATACTTTTTTCGATAAACCTTAAAATATCCTGAAGACCCTCTTTTGTTAAGGATCGAACATCTTGAGACTCTAAAACTCTATCTTTCAAAATTCCTAGTTTGAAAGCTTTATTTAAATCAGTATTTAATAAACGTATTATGACCTCTTCAATTCCAGCAACTATTTGTTTTGCAGTTAAGTTTTCATAAGATAATCCATTTTTTAGTGCCAGCAAACAAGTGCCTACAAATTGGCTTCTTATTTTTTCATTTATCCCGTATTTGTGAAGTAGTTCGTTAAGATAATAAGTGCTTTTTAAAACCTGCTCCCTATCATTTTTTGTTCCCAGATATATATCAGCATATTCTTCAAAAGATTTTAATTTATATTGATTTTTTATTTGATGAGATTCATCAATTGTTAAATCGCTACCCCACCATACTTTTATTCTGTCATCTTGGGTATTTGCCAATATAGCAATTAATTTATTTCCTGTTAAAACTTTTTCGTAATTTACATAAGCTTGCAACTGTATCAGTGAACCCTCTAGAGAGGTTTTATCAAAATCTTTTTTTGTCTCAACTAAAACACTAACACCATTAGCTTCAAATCTAATATCTAAATCAGAGTGTTTTGTTTTTTTGTTAGATAAAATTAGTTTATCATCAATAGACTTACCCACATTTTTTAATGCTTTCCTGTAACTAAATTCACCGGTTTCTAAATTAGTAACAAAAAAATTTTTCCCAATTTTTTCTATTATTTCAAACCTATTCATATCTTAATCAACTCACTGACCGTGGAGTAAAATCTTTATCCTTCAGATTCCAGAGACTCATTATCTTTAGAGGTTTTAATTTACAAACCATAATTTCAGCTTAACATTAAACACCTTTACTATCAATAGAACCAAGTTCATGCAGTAGTTGTGCAGTAGTTTGTGTTCAATTATGGGAAAATAAGATATTCATTACTTAGGAATTTGTGGTGATCGTTCGTACTCGGTAACCTTGCCAAGGTTGAAGTCGAGGGTTCGAATCCCTTCGCCCGCTCCAATAAACCCCACAAACCCTCTCTTTTGTCTGTTAAGTTTTTTTCAAAACTTTTTAATTTTAAATCCTTATTGTGACACCAGTGTGACAGAAATTTATTTTATCTATAGTAATAAACATAACTCCCTTAACCTTTTTGGGAATATTGTTATAATTTAATTAAAGATGGTAAGTATAAAAAAAAATAATAAGGGAGAGTTAGCTGAAGCTAAAGGATTGCGAACAAGAAAAACCTCAATTTATTTACCAGGACAGAATGAAAAATTTAAAATTAGTCGTTCTAAATTTTCTAACTTTATAGATTGTAAACGTTGTTTTTATTTAGATAGAGTTAAGGGTTTACAAGAGCCCAGTATGCCAGGCTGGTCTCTTAATACCACTGTAGATGATTTGTTAAAAAAGGAATTTGATTTTTATCGAGAAAGGAATAAGCCTCATCCAATATTCAAAAATTACAATTTAAATTTTATTCCTTATCAACATGAAGATATAGATAAGTGGAGAGATTCTCTTAAGGGCGGGATATCTTATCATGATGAAGAGACAAATTTAATTTTACAAGGTGGTGTTGATGATGTGTGGTTTGATTTGGATACAAACAAACTCGTAGTCGCTGATTACAAAGCTCAGTCATCTAAATACGATGTAGAAAGAGAAAGCTACTTAGCTAGTCGGTATCACCAAGGTTATAAAATGCAAATGGATATCTATGTTCACATATTAAGAAAAATGGGCTTTGAAGTTTCTAACACAACTTACTTCATGGTATGCAACGGTATTAAAACAAAAAATAGTTTTGATGCTAAAATGAACTTCACCATCACACTTATTGATTATGAATCCAATACTAGTTGGATAGAAGATAAAATAATCGAAATGAAAGGCACTCTTGAGTCTAAAGAAACACCAAGTAGAAATCCTTACTGCGAAAATTGTGCATATTTAGAGCAAGGCGCTAAACTATAAATTTTTATTAGTGAATTAAATCCATCAAATCATTATGGATTGATTGCCAGTCTTGATTTAGATTCAAACTATGTATTGAAACTTTATGCCCTCGAAACTGAAAAGTCTCATGAAGTTTTTCCTGATGTTTAACTTCTGGGTACAATAATATACCATCAGCTTTTGAGTCTGGACCATCTCTATTTTCAAAATTCATTAAGTAGGATGTTATTTGTCTTAGGTGGTCTTGCCTGATTTGACTCTTTCCATACTGACTAGTTGTAAGAGGGTTTTTGTAGTATTTTGTATCAATTACTATAGTTTTATTTGAACTTCTTAGCGTAATATCAGTAATGTTCATAGGAATTAAATCAAGGGTTCCACTTTCAGCAATTAAATCCCATTTAAACTTATCTCTTGATACTTTAAATTTATTTTGTTCGATATCATAAAAATTTCTCACGAAAGTTTCAAAAATATCAGACATTATAATCTCATCCTCAAGAACATCTTTAAATAAAAAACTCCCTTTCTGACTAGTAGGAAGCTGGATTTTATAAATCAATTCACACAGGTTAATTGGAAATTTATAATAATAGTTACTATTGTTTAATTTTAATTGACTAAAATATTTATTTAATGTTTCTGGAGCGTTACATTCATCAAAGTACTTTAGAATTATTTTAATATTCTGTTTCAATTTAAGTTTTAAATTTTTATTTGATAGTAATTCCAAAAGAGTTTTTTTTATTATTTTATTAGGTATAGAATCAATTGATAAACTGTCTAACTCACAAAATACTTTTCCTCTATTCTCAAAATTATTTCTTATACTAATAGGAAAATTTATTTTTCCTTTTATGTATTGTAATTCATTAATTTCAGACTTGTAGTTTTTATAAAGACCTCTTTTTATTAACCTTTTTAATGAATTCACAAATATATTAGAGAACAAATTTGGAATATCAGGGCTGTCTTCTAAATTTAATTCTAGCGATTTTCCTTCTTGAAATTTATTCCAAGCATATAAAAAGAGATAATAAATATTTCTGACAGGAATTGTTGCGCTCAAGATAATAAATCCTCACGAATTTCGTCTATTGTATCAAGTTTATCAAAATAATATTCTTCTATAAGAGGCAAGATTTGATTTTTGATGATATTTTCATACCAATCATTTTCATAAGAATCTTTATTATCTTCAGGGCAAAAAAAACTATGCCCAATACAATACCCTGGTCCAAGTTCAAAACTGTCATCCGAAATTTTTTGGTTAACCTTGCTTAGGTTTCTAATAATTTTATCGACGGTATTTATATTAACTTTTTTCTTTATAAGAAAGTTTTTAAATTCTGGATTTTCAAAATCTGGTTCAAAAGTATAAAAACTAAATCTTCTTCTTAGAGCGTAATCAACAACTTTAAGAGAACGGTCTGCAGTATTCATTAACCCTATAATGTAAAAATTTTCAGGAACATAAAAGTTTTCTTCAGGTTTATAGATTAGTTTAACTGCATTTTTTGGGCCTCTTTTATTGTTCTCAATAAGAACCAATAATTCTCCAAATATTTTAGTAATGTTTGCTCTATTGATTTCATCTAAAAGTAATATAAATTTCTCGTTTGGATTTTTTATTGCACGATGACAAAAATCGTAAAACACTCCATTTGATAGTATAAATTTTCCATCTTTATCTGGTCTTATACCCATAACAAATTCCTCATAGGAATAATTTTCATGTAACACTAAACTCTGAATATTCATTTCTGAATTAGCTAAACATTGTGCTAATTTTTTTCCAATAAAAGTTTTTCCAACACCAGGTGCTCCCTGAATTATAATATTTTTTTTATCTCTCAAATTATTTAAAATTCTAATAAATTCACTTGATGAAAAAAATGTATCAATAAGTAAGCTTTCAGCTGTTCTTTTATATTCATCTAAATCACCCAGTTCCTGTACTATTTCTTTAGATGTACTCTCTTGCATAAAATAAAATTGTTCAAATTTTTTTACTGTATCAGGATATCTTGTAAAATTAGTAAGTGTTTTAAGAGCAATAGTATGTCCTAATTCGCTTTGAATATCAAAATCTTTAATTACAAGCCATTTAACTTTTCTTATGTGCGGATGAAGCCCTTGAGTTTCATCGTAAATATAATCACTGATTACTTCACAAACACCTAAAAGTTTAGAGGAGCCTTTTTTTATATAAATAAAATCTCCAATAGTAATATCTTTTGCAAATTCATAACAAGTTAAAGCCTGATTTCTAGGTTCCGCTTCATCCCCTTCTCTGTATAATTCTTTAATTTTTTGAGCTATGTCATTCTTAGTTTTAAACTTAGCTAGATTGCCAAGTTTATCCCAGCCAATATTAATAATTTGTTCGTTTTGAAATTTTTCCCAAAATTCTGCATTTCTTCCTGCAGATAAAACCCATGAGTTCTTTTCATTAGATTTTTTAGATAGATTTGAAGAAATATTATTTTCTAAAATTTTATCATATACATCAATCAAGTTATTAATATCTTTTAAAATATTTTCATCATTAGGTATATTTTCTTTGTTATAATATTTTTGAAAACATAAGCCTGGACCATAACCCATAGCTACACCACCAGTTGCTTTAAGGTCAATATTTTCTGTAAAAGTAAATGAACTATCTAATAAACCTCCAATTTCCCTTTTTACTTCTTCTGTTTTTTCTTTTAAATATTCAGCACCACCTTTGTTGCCATATTTTTCATTTGGCCCTGTTACTCCTTGCCCAATTCCTAAATAAAAACCTTCCATGGAGTGTTGAAATAATGCAACAATATAAAATCCATTTCTTGTATCTTTAGCTTCCTTAGAATTTAAAATTGCAAACCATGGCACTTGAGTCCAGTTTCCTTTACCAACACTGAATTTAATATTTAATTCTTCTCTATTACTTGTTGCATTTTCTTTAATCCAATCTTGAACTTTATAAAAAGCTTTGTAGGAGGTTTTATCACTGCCAAAAGGTCCTTGATAATCTAATAAATAATTATCAAATATATTTTGTAATATATTTCTAAACTCATTCATAACTTACTCAATATATCCTCTGCCCTTTAATGAGTATACCTAAAAAATATTTCACATCCTTATGCCCAGAAACTAAGGCTACTTAAGGAATAGTTAGTGTGACTCAGTTGTGGCAGAAATATAGTAAGGTATTGTAAATTGCCAATTTTTAAAAGGAAATATTAATCCTTGAACCCAACCTTGCCAAGGTTGAAGTTGAGGGTTCGAAACCCTTCGTACGCTAAAACGTTTCTGCCGCTTTATAAGCAATCAATAAATTGATTTGATAATTTGAGTTAGAAGAATTCAAAATTATTAAGCTAAATAAACAAACTTTTTTTAAAAGAGATCTTTTTTTAGTTCAAAAAAGATAATATTTATAGTTAAAGTAAAATTTAATGTTTGAAACAGCCTTTGAAAATTTAAATAAATTTTTTCAAAATATTGAAATAAAAAAAGAAGATTATTCTTTTGAAGAAGCGGTAATAACAATGTTTGTTTATGAAAAATTTACAAAAGAAAATTTAGCTATTTTAGACACTTTCATACTTTCTCATGAGAAATACAACAATAATGCAATGCTATTTATTTTTACTAATTTAGATATTTCACAACTCAAATCTTCTCACAATACAAAAATTATTTATTTACCATATTCAAAATTTAAGATTATGACCTACAAAGTTTTATTTAACTATCATATAATTCTAAAATTTTATGAGTTCAAAAAAATATATATTTTTGATACTGATCTTATTGCGATAAAAAACTACAATCATATTAGTGATAAAAGTTTTGATGTAGGAGTTACAATTGCAAACAATTGGATACATAGAAAAAAATTTCCAGTAAATGCAGGTTTTTTATTAATTAACAACAATAGTAGAAAAAAAATAGAAAATTTCGCAAATTTATATTTATCATCTTATACTGAGGTTATAAAAAATAAAGAAATAATTAATAAAAATACAAAATTAAAACACACTAAAATTGATTTAGAAGATTGGTGGGGTGATCAGTATTTATTTTTTTATCTACTTGATAAATTTCCAAACAACATAGGTAATTCTTCTTTATATGAATATAAAGGGATAAAATATAGTTTTTTTAATGAAGATCATTACAATTTTGCCAGCTTAGATTTAAAATATGCTAATGCTAATTTTAACTTTAGTAATTATTTCCATATTATTCAAAAAAACACTTATTTTTTACATTTAAAGGGTGGGAGAAAAAAATTTATTAAACACCTTAACTCACATTTAATTCATAATAATAACTAAACACTATGTTCATAGATAAGAATATTGAAGCTGAAAAGATAAAAAAAAATTTAAAAAGCAAACCTATAAAAAAAACACCAGTTTCAGGAATATTTAGAATTGAGAGAAACAATATAAGTTTTGATATGCTAGTTATTAATAGCGATGACACATCAATATCAGAAAGGTTTTGGGATGATAATTATTCCGACTTCACATTAGATAAATGGTGCGACTGGTCGAAAGAAGAAGGTGTCTACATAGATGTTGGAGCACATACTGGCTTATATACAGTAGCAGCGTTGGTTAGTAATAACAAAAACCACTTGATATCAATTGAACCTTTTACTCTTAATTATCATAGAATTATTACTAACCTAAGATTAAATAATTTTAATAATAAAAATGCCTCATTATTTAATTTAGCAGTTTCAGATAACGATAAGATAGTAAAGTTTGATATAAAGACATCTCAATATTGGTCATATTTATCCAAAGGCGGCAAAATAGGGAATGAGGGTGTAAATACAAAAGCAATTAAGCTTGATAGTTTAAAATTTTCAAATAACAAAATTAATTTGAGCGGATTAAAAATAGATACAGAAGGTGAAGATTTAAATGTTATCTTTGGTGCAGAAAAAATGATTGAAAATTTTATGCCCAAAATTATTATTGAATGTCGAAAACATAATATTTTAGATATTTTGAAATATTTATCTAAATTTGGTTATAATAAAATATATGATCAGTATGGCAATAGCCCTGGTAGTAAAAAATTAATTGAGTTTAATGAGATAGAAAATAGTAAAGATTTATTCTTTGAAAAAAACTAGATTTACAAACTCTTTATTATTCATTGAAATATACATATTGATTAATTTGTGGGTATTTAGCTTCAAATTCTAAAAATATTTTTCCCCATTCCTCCTTATTTTTTAGGCACAAATGAATGTTATTTCCATCATCAAAAAATTTTGTAGCAGGTATAGTTGCAATAACCAAAAATATAAATTTATTGGATAATCTAAACAAATTATCTATGAACTCTAGAACGTCGTTTTCTGGGATATGCTCTATAACATCAGTACAAATTAAACCATCAAATTTTCTAACTGGATAGACCGAGAATTCTTTAACCCCTGGGTCATATAAATAAACATCATCTATTTTCCAACAATCTAGTAAGTTATGATATTCTTGATCATTAATTGTAAATTTATTTTTATATAAAAATCCTTTACCACAACCAAAATCTATTAATGAGTCACACTTATTAATTTTAATAATTTCTTTAATTTTTAAAATCCATCTTGATAGGGAGTAACCTAAAAATGTACTTTCACCAGGTGTTTTCATATTATCTTTTTCAAACCCTTTTTCATGAAATAACTTATACTTTTCAATAACTTCATAATAATATTCAGAATACTTGTTCATGCCTATTTATTTTAGTATAGCAAATTTATTATAGATATAAAATTAATTAATAAATATTAAATATTATGACTTTTAATCCAGTTGCCGCTTTAAATGTTATTGAGTGTAGGAATGTTATTTCAAGTAACAATCCAAAAGCTGTTGATTTAGGTTCTCAAACTTCTTCAATTAACGATATTTTTATTAAAAACTTAGTGGATAATAATAAGACAATAAACAGCATTCAAAAAAAAAATTTAAATAACTTATCAAGTTCTCAATCTTTTACTACAGAAGATTACTTCAAATCAGTTGGGTTTAAAGAATATAAATCTATTGATATTAATGGTGCATATAATAGTTTACAATTTGATCTTAATAAAAATATTTTGGAAACATATAGTTATAGCGAAAAATACGATCTTGTTATAAATAATGGAACAGGAGAGCATGTTTTCAATCAATATGCATTATTTTTAAATTTTCATAATTTAACAAAATTAAATGGCATAATGTTAAACATACTTCCTTTTATAGATTGGATAAATCATGGTTTTTATAATTTTAATCCTATTTTTTTTGCCGATTTAGCAGCATCAAATAATTATCAAATTATTAAGATTTCTCTGGCAAATAGAAATGGGTCTGAACTAAGACTGAATGATGAAAATCTCTCAATATTATTTGAACAAATTAAACCTAATAGAAATGATTCTAAATTTGAAAAAATGATTGATATTGCAAAAACTAAATTAGGAAGAAACATACTTCTCGTTGTAATAACTCGTAAACTATCTGATAAAATATTTAAAATACCCTTACAAGGAAAATATTTAAGTGATGTATCAAATTTTAAAACAGATTATAATTCTCAGGAAAGTGGAAGTGCAATGGCAGCAAATCAAATTGCTGATAACAACAAAAGGGATAATTAAGGTTACTTCTCTAAAAAATTTCTGTAATCAAATAATTCAAAATTAAATTCACCAATAATATTTATATATTTCCTATAAAAATTTGTTTTACTTCTTTTTGTTACTCCATGAATAGAATATGGAGAGTTTAAAAACATTACTAATCTATTTTGTTTATATTCTATCTCTTCAATGAGATTTACCTTCTCTTCTCTGATTCTAGATTTTCCATAAAAACTTGGCTTATCTTTAAAATCATAAGTGGTAAGGTTTCCACCCTCTGAGTTGTCATCCACATCTTTCATATACAAAAGAGCAGCATAGAATTCTACAGGATTATCTAAATGTGGTTCGATAACAGAGGTATCTCCACTTGTAGGTGTGTTTATTACAAACTGACAATCTAAGTTAAAATGATTGTTTTTTTCAAATCTTACTCCAATATTATCTTTTGTAAACAATCTTTCTTTTTGAACTTTATAAATTTTTTTTATTGAGTCACCAAAAATATCATAAAATTCTTCAAGAAAATCATAACTAGTATGAAATTTTATAAACTCCTTCCACTCCTCTGATATTTCTTTATCTCCAAGGCTATTCAAAGCATTATATCTATAAGCAACATTCTCTTTATATTCATTATTACCAATTATTTTTTCAGGCTTTGGAAAACTCTCACTTAATTTTTTATAAATATCTGTAGGCAAAGCATCATCAATAATTACATAGGGAAATTTATCAAATCTAAATTTGATATTTTCTTTATTTTGTAGAACACTGTACATAAAAATTAAATTATTTTAATATGAAAATAACAGAAAAAATTATAATTATAAATATTAAATTATCTTATATTTTTTAATGGAAAAACCTATTGTTATTTATACAGATCACAGTATTAACAAAACTCTATGTTACAACTTTGCTAAGGGATCAGATTCACTTTTATGTCACGTAAATAATTTTAAAGATTTTAATAAAACAATTGCCACATATGGTGTTCTTAGAGGCACTCTTGAGGTTATTAGGAAATCTAAGAATTATTATTATATGGATCATGGTTATTTCAATCAATCAAAAAGATCTTTTGAAAATAATCGTACAAATGTAATTAACTTGGAAGGATATTTCAGAATAGTTTATAATAATTTTATTCACAATGGTGTCGGTAAATATCCAAACGATAGATTAAAAAAACTTAACCTTGAAATACTTGAACAAAAGAAAAATGGAAGTTATATTATTTTGTCTGAACCTTCAGATGCAATGAAAAACGTCTATAACGTTCCTACTTGGGCAGAAGATACAACAAAACTAGTAAAAAGATATACAGATAGAAAAATTATTTTGCATAATAAGTTTTCCAAAGTACCTTTAAAAATTTTATTAAAAGATGCATGGGCTTTTATTAGTTTACAATCTACAGCAGGTTTTATGGCAATGTTAAATGGTGTTCCTTCATATTTTACCGATGTATCACTTAAAAACATAAGTAAAATTGAAGATATTGAACGCCCCGTAATTGACTACAATATATTTAATAGTTTAGCCTATGGTCAATGGACACTAAAAGAAATGGAAACTGGTGAGGCTTGGGATACTATTTCTAAGAATAAAGTTTAAGAAAATTGACTAATTCGATTTAATTTGAATTGTAATATTAAAGCTTATTACAATTCTTTCTTCATTGGAAAGATTCTCATTTACTGAATGATCAAGATAGCTTGGAAATAACACTAACGCTCCTTCTTTGGGACTTATTCCATTTACCTGAGCATTAAGTAAATTAGGATTCATTGCCTTCGGATATGTATAAACAGGCGCTGGTCTTGGATCATAAAAAACAATATCTCCTGAGTTTTTTGGAGCACGAACATAATATGCTCCACTTATTGTGCTATTACCATGTTGGTGTCTTAAATTTGCAGAGCCGCCGGTATTTATTATTGCCCACATATTATTTATATTAATTGACTGTTTTTGTTTTTCCCAATTCATATCAGTGATTACTTGTTCAATAGCTGGCAATATAAATTTTATAAAATTTTTAGGTTCATTTTCTTGCATATTAAAGTCTTTTGAATGCCAACCCTTAATATTACTTTTATTAATTCCTTCATGATCTTTTGATTGAGTAATTTTAATAAATTTATACATTTGTTCATTAATTGACTGATAATTATCTAATTGTAATGTCCAAACAGGCGTAGGGAAAAAAAGATTTGGCTTGTTCATAATCTGTATCTATATCAATTTACTCTTTCAGTAAACCAGTCTAAATCAATTTACCAAATAATTAATTTTTTAACTCTTTTTTGAACTAATATATTTTTTTACTAAATCTAACGTTTTAGCTATTCTCCATTGGTAGAAATTAAAATTTTTCCTACCAGAAATTATTTTGGGATTATTCTTAATCAAGATCTTTATATAATCTGGAATTTTATATTTATCACTCAATGTTTGAAAAGCCTATTTTTAATAAAGTATAGTGAAATTTTATTTTTTATAGAAAAAGAAATAATTTTTTTATCATTTATTGAGCCCTTTGGTTGAGCTACAATATTACAACCATTTTTATTGAGTAATTTTATACTATCTGTAAATGGAAAAAAACCATCCGAAGCACAAACAAATGATTTAGTTTTAAAATATTTGTTCATATTTTTTATTGCAGAGTTGAGTGCATCAAATCTGTTTGTTTGACCATGCCCCAGACCCAAAGTTTGTTTATTTTTTGACAAGACTACAGCATTTGATTTTAAATGTTTAGCCACTTTGAGTGAAAATATTAAATCATCAATTGATTTTGATGACGCTATTTTTAATGAAACCAAATTAAGAAATCTGTTATTAATAGGAGTCAAATCTTTAGTTTGATACAGGTCGCCAAAAAGAGTAGATTTGTATTCAATATTTTGTTTTTTAATTTTTGGTATTTTTAATAAAATTAACTTTTTCTTTTGTTTTAAAATATTTAATGCGTTTTTATCAAAATTAGGCGCAACAACCATTTCATAAAAATTTTTGTGTATTTGTTTTGCTACTTGTAAATCTACTTTTCTGTTTAAAAAAATTATCCCCCCAAAAGCACTTTTAGAATCACTTTTGTAAGATTTAATAAAAGCATTTGTAATATTGTCAGATGAAGCAACGCCACAAGGATTAGTATGCTTAATAATTATAGATGTGGGCTCTCTAAACTCTGCCAAGCATTTTAGACCACTATCAAGATCAATTAAATTATTATAACTTATAACTTTACCGTTCATTTGATAATTAAAAATAGAACTCTTTTGACTGTTAATTAAGTAAGCATTTTGATTAGGATTCTCACCATATCTTAGTATGATTTTTTTATTTTTAACTTTCATCTAACCAATCAGAAATTATTTTATCATAACCAGAGGTGCTTTTATAAATTTTATGAGCCATTTTTTTTCTAAAAGAAAAGTCAGTCACCCCATTATTTTTTTTTAAATTACTAATTAATTTTTTGTAGTCCTTAATATCCATAATAGGGGCAATATATCTAAAGTTTTTACCAGCAGCTCTCAATAAACTTGGTCCACCGATGTCAATCATTTCAATTATATCATTAATACCTTTTCTTTTTAGGTATTTATGAAAAGGATACAAATTTACAATAACAATATCAATCTCAGGAACTTTTAATGATAGAAATTGTTTTTTATGAAACTCATTTTCCCGCTTATAAAGTAAAGAGCTATATATTAATGGATTTAATGTTTTAATTCTTCCATCAAACATTTCTTTAAATTTAGTTATTTTAGAAATATCCCTACATTTAAAGCCCATTCCTCTTATATAATTGCCAGTTGAACCGGTTGAAATAAATTTATAATTATATTTATTTAAATTACTACAAAGATACCGTAAATTTTTTTTGTCAAATACTGATATTAGGGCGTATTTCTGTTTTAAATTTTTTCTAATGACCATTTTCTTATAATTTTTTTATCAGACAATATACCTTTAATAACAATTTGTTTAGTTGGTTTAGTGCTATTATTGTCAACTATTATACTGTCTTCTACAATTAATTCCATATCACTTTTAAATAACCAAATATTATTTAAACTTGTTTTTAAAATTATATTTTTTTTACTATTTGTAAAATTAAATACGATTCCATGACCTAAGTGAAACCTAATGTGGTAAACTAATCTCTTAGCTGTGCCTTTATAAGAAATAAGGCTATCTTCACCTTCCAACTTATCAAAATTTTTATATACAATTAATTTTCTTTTAATTATTTTTTTAAATTTGTTTAAATATCCATTATGTGAACCTTCAAATATTTCTTCACCTGTGTTAGTTTCTCTTCTAAAGACTACTGATTGAGGAAATTTTATGTGAGGATTACCTTCCTTTATCTCGCTAATGTTTGTATTTTGTAAGATAATAGTAGAATGTGCTGCGCTATATCTTAGGTATTCTGGATTTTTACCAAAATTTTCAGATGCACCACAATTCGTAAATATTTTTTCACCAAAACCACTTAATTCCAAAGATAAAGTACCTGCACTTAGATTAGAACTTATCATATCTTTGTTCGGTTGAACTACATCAAAAAAAACCTTCTTATTTTTATCAGCATAAAACGCAATACCGTTATCTACATTCGCAAATATTCTTTTTTTTAAAAACTTTTCCTTATTTAAAGAGTTATAAATTTCTTTTGTATAAATATTATTAGCGCCGTTAAACAAAGGAATGGACCCATCTTTATGAAAATATTCATTTAAAACAGAAGTCATCTTCAATATTAATTCATCAAAAATATTTGCTTCTTTATATTTATAAAAAAGAAAGATATTTTTAATTTCAATTAAGTTATTTATAAATTTTGAATGCTCCAGTACATTGTAACTTTTATGCATCCCCAATTTATCAACTTGATTAACACAAATAAATTTTGCATATTCTATATTTTTATTTTTTATTCTTTCGGTTATGAAACATGATAATAAATATCCAACAATATCAAATGAAGTTATTTGAGTAATTTTTTTGTTGTTAAAATCAAATAAAACTCTTCGAATATGAAAATAAATTATTGAGTCTAGTTTTTTTTTATCTTTTTGACTGGATGATGAATTTATATATTCATAATTATATAAGAGATTAATAAGTCTTTTTGACTGTAAATCATCTATCCATGGAAAAACTAATTTATTCTTATTAATTTGAAACCATCCAAAAATAGATTCTTTTGATAAATTTATACCAATTTTACCTCCCAACTTATTTGAAAAGTTCAAAAAATCAAAGCTATGTATATTTTTATTATTATTATTGTAAAAATTTTTTTTGAAAATATATGACTTTACTTGATCATAATTTGTATAATCAATTTTTCTAAAATTCAAATCATTATATGATAATTTTTTATTTGACTTAAATTTGAAAATAATAAAAACAAAAATTAATTTTTTAATTAATAAAATCATTTTATTTTTTTAAGATATGCAGCAAAGTATCCATCTATATTATTATTCAATATTTTATCTGGGATTGTGATCATCAGATTCTTTTTTACAAATTTTGAAAAATTGTAATTTTCTTCTGTTAATATAAAATTTGCAACTAAAAAATTATTATTTTTTTTAAGGAACTTATTAATCTGGTCAAAAGTCTCATTTTTTATAAAAGAACAAGTCATATAAAGTATATTTCCACCTACATTTAATAAAAGAGCAGCTTTCTCTAACATATTTTGTTGTAAATTATTAAGTCCATCAAAATCAGGAATTTTACTTTTAAAAAATATTTCAGGATTTTTCCTTATTGTTCCAATAGCTGAACAAGGAGCATCAATTATAATGAAATCAAACTTTTCATTTTTATCAAATTTAATAAAATCTTTATTTAATACTTTTGGATTAAATTTAAGACGATTTAAATTAGAATTAAGAGTTTGTATTCTTCTTTTGCTTTTATCATTAAGTGTAACTTTTAAGTTTTTTGATAGAAGCTGAAATGCCTTTCCTCCAGGTGCAGCACAAGCATCCAGTAACTTTAAGTCTTGATTTCTAAATTCAATACTATTTATTGGAAAGAAGGAAGAGAAATCTTGTACCCACCAATCACCCCTTATAAATGATTTTTTACCTTCTATTTCCTTTTTATCTATTAAAAAACCTGATGTGCTACTCGTTTTAATTAAACCCTCATCAAATTTATTCAATTTCTCCTTATTTTTAAAAACTATATGAACATCTGGTTCTTTATAAAAATTTTCAAGAAATTGTTTTTTTTCATGTATTGTTAAAGAGGTTGTCCTTTTTCTAAACCATAGAGGCAAATCATTATAACTAATTTTAATATTTTTTAATTTTTTTTTATTTTTTGCTATCGCCTTTAAGCTAGCATTTATAAGTGCTGGATAGAGTTTTAGTTTTTTTGAAATTTCAACTGAACAATTTATAACAGCATATTCTTTAAAATTTAAAAATACAATTTGAGTTATAGCACTGATTAATAAAATTTTCTCATGATCTCTTAATTTTTTCTTTATATATTTTTTCAATATTTTTAAGCTATGTATATGAAGCCTCATAGAGCTTAAGGTTACATTAAATATGAAAGATACATCTTCTTTTTTATGTTTATTAATTATTTTTTTAATAGATGTATTTTCTAATGTATTATTAAATTTATAGATCGAAAATAAAATATTATGAATATCGAATCTTACTTTTTCACCTTTAATCATGATGTTTAATAATCTATTATTTATTGAAATTAATTATATAATAAATATCAAAAATAAAATATATTGAGTTATGCGAGGTAATCTTGAAACAATTGTTGGAGCAATGTTTGCTGGTAAAACAAGTGAATTATTAAAAAGAATACTTTGGGCTAAACACCAAAACAAAAAAATTATAGTAATCAAACCAAGTTTAGATGACAGATATTCAAATCAAAAAATCATTACTCATAATGATTTGAGTCATGAATGCTATGCTATGAATGATTGGCCCACGACTTTAAAAAAATTTACTTTTGAAAAAAGTGAGGTTGATATGGTATTCTTAGATGAAATTCAGTTTATGGAGACAAAGCATACACTAGATAATGTTGAAATTATTTTGAATAAAGGGATAGATGTTGTTTGTGCGGGTCTAGATCAAGACTCAAGAGGAAAGCCTTGGGAAACATCTTCAATGCTTCTAGGCCTATCTGATAAAATTGTAAAAATTTATGGTTTTTGCAATGTTTGTGGTCTTGAGGCAACAAAAACGTATAGAAAAATAGAGGGCGGCGAGAGAACTCAAGTAGGAGCTGCAAATATTTATGAGCCCAGGTGTCTGAAGCACTGGGAGCCAAGATAGTTTGTTTTTATTTATTTTGTCTTTTTTTAATTAAATTATCTACAACAGATGGATCTGCCAATGTTGAAGTATCTCCTAAATTTTCAAAATCATTTGAGGCAATTTTTCTTAAAATTCGTCTCATAATTTTTCCAGATCTTGTCTTTGGTAGTCCAGCGGTTATATGAATAAAGTCTGGCGTAGCAATAGGGCCAATTTTTTCTCTAATAGTTTTTTTTAAATCTAATACTAAATCATCTGAAGAATCAACGCCAACTTTGAGAGATACATAACAATATAAACCATTGCCTTTAACGTCATGAGGATAGCCCACTACTGCAGCTTCAGAAACATCCTTATGAGATACAAAAGCACTTTCTATTTCAGCAGTGCCTAAATTATGCCCAGATACAATTATTACATCATCTACTCTACCTGTAATCCAATAATATCCATCTTTATCTCTCTTACATCCATCACCTGTAAAATATTTACCATTAAATTGTGAAAAATAAGTATCAATAAATCTTTTATGATCTCCGTAAACGGTTCTCATTTGACCTGGCCATGATCGTTTCATACATAACATACCTTCACATTCACCTTCTAGTTCATTTCCTTCTTTATCAACTATGCAAGGTTCAATTCCAAAAAAAGGTTTTGAAGCAGAACCAGGCTTCAATTTTATAGCACCAGTTTGAGGAGAAATTAAAATTCCCCCTGTTTCTGTTTGCCACCAAGTATCAACAATTGGACATTTAGAATTACCGGGTACTTCATAGTACCACTTCCAAGCTTCTGGATTTATTGGTTCACCGACTGTACCTAAAAGTTTTAATGATGATCTGTTAGTTTTTGTTACAAAACTATCACCTTCTCTCATTAAAGCTCTAATAGCAGTAGGGGCTGTGTAAAATATGTTTACTTCATGTTTATCAACTATTTGCCAAAATCTAGAGAAGTCAGGATAATTAGGAACACCTTCAAACATTAAAGTTGTAGCACCATTAGCAAGCGGGCCATAAATTATATAACTGTGACCAGTAATCCAACCTATGTCTGCAGTGCACCAGTATATATCTCCATCATTGTAATTAAAGATATACTCATGTGTCATTGAAGCATAAACTATATAACCACCCGTTGTATGCATTACGCCTTTAGGCTTACCAGTTGACCCAGAGGTATATAAAATGAATAAAGGATCTTCAGCGTTTAAGACTTCTGGTTCACAAAAACTATCAGCATCTTTTAAAATATCATCATAAAATATATCTCTATCTTTTTTTAGCTCTATCTCCTTATTTGTTCTTTTAACAACTAAACATTTTTTAACATCCGGACATGTTTCTAGTGCCTTATCGGTAGTTAATTTCAAAGGAATAGTTTTTCCACCTCTAACTCCTTCATCTGCTGTTACTACATATTCTGATTTACAATCTTTTATTCTACCTGCTATCGACTCTGCAGAAAAGCCTCCAAATATTATTGAGTGAACTGCTCCAATTCTTGCACAGGCTAACATAATGTAGGCCAACTCAGGTATCATTGTTAAGTATATTGTTACTCGATCACCTTTTTTTACTCCAATTTTTTTTAGTACATTTGCTGCTTTTGATACATTTGTTAGAAGGTCTCTGTAGGTTATTTTTTTTGTTTCATTTGGATCGTCACCTTCCCAAATTATAGCAACTTTATCAGGATTATTTTTAGCATGCCTATCTATACAATTATAGGATACATTAAGATTGCCGTCTTCAAACCATTTAATGTTAACATCATCTTTAGAATATTTTATGTCTTTTATTTTTGTAAATTTTTTAATCCAATCGACTCTTTGTGCTTGATCTGCCCAAAATTTATCATTGTTTTGAAGAGAATTATCATACATTGAAGAATATTTATCTTCATTAACCTTTGCATGTTCAAGCCATTCTTTTTTAATTTCCATAATACGAGAGTAATTCTAATTTATTTAAATATCAACAAATAATTATTTTTTTAAGCTAATTTGACATTTTAATTATTATTTCCCATTCAGTTTTTTTTAAAGGCATTACAGAGAGTCTACTTTGTTTAACAAGTGCAATATCTTTTAACTTACTGTTTTCTTTTATCTGATCAAGGGAGACTGGGTTTTTTAGTTTTTTTGTTGCCTTAACATCAACTACAACAAAACGGCCTGTTTTATCTGTAGGATCTGGATAAAATTCTTTTACCACTTTAACAATACCAACAATACTTCTTTCTGTAACTGAATGATAAAAAAAACATAAATCATTTTTTTTCATCTCTTTCAAATTATTTCTAGCTTGATAATTTCGGACTCCATCCCACATAGATGCACCCTCCTTGACTTGGTTATCCCAAGACCATGCATCAGGTTCAGATTTCAATAACCAGTATTTCATTTTAATATTTCTTTAGTTTAAATTATTTACAAGATTAAATTTATAATACACTTCTTACTCTTAATCTAGGCATTGGTTTAAACAATAAATCATTTTTATTTTTTTTATAAAATTTCATACATGCCCATGCAATCATAGCAGCATTATCAATCATCATTTCTTTTACTGGATAGTATATCTCAATATTTTTATTAATAAAAAAATTTTCTAATTTTTTTCTTATATACTTATTATTAGATACACCCCCTACAACTGAAAGTGATTTAATATTAACTTTATATAATTTTAGTCTTTCTAATCCTCTTTCAAGTTTTTCTATCAGTAGATCTGAAATATTTTTTTGAAAAGATGCAGATAAATCTTGAATAAATTTTTTATCAATTTTATTTTTTTTTGTTAAAATATTTATATGTGTTTTAATCCCAGAAAATGAAAAGTTAAAATTTTTTTCTTTTGCTAAAGGTTTTGGTAAAATAAATCTATTTTCATCTCCTCTCACTGCCTCTCTTTCAATTTCAGCACCACCCGGATATGATAGTCCTATTAATTTTGCAGTTTTATCAAAAGCCTCTCCAATTGCATCATCAACACTCTGTCCTAATAGTTCAATATTGCGCTCATCCTTCATAAGGTATACTTGAGTATGTCCTCCTGTTAAAAGTAAGACCAAACTTGGGAATTTAATATCATTATTAAAACTTGTGGAAAGAATATGACCTTCAAGATGATTGATTGGAATGAATGGTTTTTGAAAAGAAATCGCTAAAGATTTCGTAAAAGTTGATCCAACCAATAAACTTCCTATAAGCCCGGGTCCACAAGTAGCTGAAAATACATCTATTTCATTTGGATCTATATTTTTTCTAGAAAACAATTCGTTAGTCATAATTTGAATTTTTTCTAAATGTGACCTTGAAGCTAACTCTGGAACAACACCTCCATGTATTTTATGAATTTCCTGAGAAAAAGTAATATGTTCTACAATAGAGCTGTTTCTCATTAGACATATTGATGTTTCGTCGCACGATGTTTCTGTAGCAAATACAAGCATATTTTTTTTGGTATAGTATTTTACACTGTTAAACAACAAACTAATAATGCTAAAAAAAGGTCATGAAAAAAGTTTTTGATAGTTTTTATGTTTTTTCTAAATTTTCTTTAAGTTTTATTCTTTTATTATGTGTTTTTTTCTTAATTTATCTTCTCTATACGAATTATCAAAATGAAGATGAAGTATCAAAACTTCAGATTGAACTAGAAAATGAACTTAGGGGAAGTATTAATGAAAATTCTAAATTTATAAAAAATATATCTAAAGAAATATTAGAAACAAAAACAGCTTTAACAAATATAGAAAAACTTATTAAAGAAAATTCAAATAAAGAATCAAAAGTTGATTTGACGTTAATCAATGAAAGTATAGAATTATTAAACAAGAATTTCAATTCTCTAAGTTATGAGATTTCCTCTATAAAAAATAAAAATATTGAAGATCAGTCTAATAATAATCCTGAACTAGTAAATCAATCTATCAATGAAGTAGTTGAGTTAATAAAAATTAAATATGAAAACAACATGGATTTTGATAGGGAGCTCAAATACCTTGAAACAATTTTAAAGAATAATAAAAATCCTATTTTGGATAAATTATCAATTTTAAAAACAAATAAATACAAAGGTCATTCATTTTTAGAAGCTCAATTTAATGAAGAAGTTAATTTATATTTGAAGAATATTGTTAATAATAATAGTTTTCTTAATAAGATTTTTTTACCTTACATAAATCTTTCTCCTTCTTCAGAAAATATTATTTCAGATGAAAAAATTTTAATATTAGAGGAAACTAAATTTTTTATAAAAAATAGAAATATAACTAAAGCTTATAACACTATAAGTAAGATAGAAAATTATAATGTTTTTTTTAAAGTATCGTTGAATGAAATGAAAAACTATAATGCTTTTATAAGAGAAATATCAAAGTTAAATAATGTATAGATTATCAATTTTTGTATTGCAGTTTCTGATATTAATCATAGCACTCACTTTTATTTTTACTAATCCATTTATTATATCTTTAGATATAGGAAATTTAAAATATTCTTTTTCTTCAAATTTACTTTCTGTTGTTTTTATATCTTTTATTTTTCTATTATATTTGGTGTTTTATTTATTTTTCCGATCAAGACTTTCACTCGGTAAATATTTCTTAAAAAATAAATATAATAAAATTGAAAAAGGTTACTTACACTTTGTTGACGCAATGATAGCTGTTGCAAATAAAGATAATAAGACAGCCTTAAAATCACATAAAAAAATGGTTAGTTATCTCAAAGATGATCCATCATTATCTCTTTTACTAAAGGCTGAAGTTTTAAAGATTGAAAAAAAATTTCCAGAATTAAATAACGTTTATGAAGATATGATTAAATCAAAAAAAACCGAAACACTTGGATATAGAGGTTTAATGGAACAAAATTTAAAAAATCAAGATTATCATCATGCCTTCTTATATGGAGAAAAATTATTTTCAATTAATCCAAATATTGAAAAACTTTATGATACACTAATATTTATTGCTGCAAAAACAAAAAACTGGAATCAAATAGTTTTATTATCAGATAAAGCTTTTTCGCATAAAATAATAAGTAAAAATGATTTAAATGAAAATAAATCAGTAGGATTTTATGAAATAGCTAAAATAAAATATGATAGTGATATTAAGGGTTCGTTAAAAAATATTTTGAAAGCATTAGATTTGAAAAAGAATTTTCCTCCATACGTAAAGCTTCATCTAGAAATTATTGCTGGTATAAACGATAAAAGAAACCTTAAAAAATTAATTAAAAAATATTGGAGTTTAAATCCAAGCACTCTACTTCGTTCTATCATAATAAAAATACTTAATGATAATGATCTTACCGAGATAAAATTTATAAATGAAATAATTAACAATAATGCTAGCGAAGAAGAATCCAAAAAACTTTTAATTTATTTTGCTATAAAAAATTCAAACTGGGATGTTGCTAGAAAAAATATATCAGGTATGATCGGAGTTAATCCATCAAAAGAAATTTGTTATTTTATGTCAGATATAGAACTCGGAGAAAATAATGATAAACAGAAAAGTGATGCTTGGATCATGAGAGCTGAAAATGCTAGTATCGAAGATACATGGATTTGTAGAATTTCAAATCAAACTCAAGATGAATGGAGCGCTTTATCTAATTCTGGAAATTATAATTCTCTTGTTTGGACAACACATAAAATGCTAAGACAAAATAATAATTAATATGAAACTACATTTCTTTATAGGATATGATTCCAAAGAAGATATTGCTTACAGAGTTTGTAAACATTCACTTTTAAAACGCTCTAGCATTGATGTGAGCGTTGTTTCTTTAAAACTAGACGAACTTATAGCTAAAAACTTATATACTAGAAATGTTGATCCATTAGCTTCTACACAATTCACCTATTCCAGATTTTTAGTTCCTAAACTTATGAATTATCAAGGTTGGGCAGTTTTTTGTGATTGTGATTTTATTTTCTTAGGAGATGTTTCAAATTTATTAAATAATTTAGACGAATCAAAAGCGGCTTATTGTGTTCAGCATGACTACACACCTAAAGAAAAACATAAGATGGATGGACAAAAACAAACTATATATCCAAGAAAAAATTGGTCTAGTTTTATTTTATATAATTGTTCTCATCCAAGTACAATGAATCTTACAGTTGAAAAAGTAAATAATGAAACTGGGGCATATCTTCATCAATTTAAATGGTGCAAAGATGATGAAATTGGTTCACTAGATGAAAGATGGAATTGGTTAGAGGGTTGGACCTCGGGTCACAATAATAAAAAACCCTATGCCGTACATTACACACGAGGCGGACCTTGGTTTTCTGAATGGCAAGATGTTGAATTTGCAAAAGAGTGGCTATTGGAAAGAGATGAATATCTTTCTAAAAAATTTAACTCAAATTCCTAAAATATTATTTAAAAATTTAGAGTCGCCTAAAAGTTTTTTTTTGTCAGTTAGTTTAATAGAGTTATACCAAGGAGTATTATCTGTTTTTTGATTCCAATAATGAAAGACAGCAAAATTTTTTGGTTTAATCAAAATCGTTTTTACACCTAATGCTCCAGCAAGATGGGCAGTACTATTACTAATAGTAACAAACACATCAAGTGATTTTAATAATGAAGCAATGCCTTCAAAATCATTATACAAATCCAGACCCTTTATATTCAGCAATTTATTCTTAGCCGTTTTATTGAAACTATAAATTTCATCTTCAACATCGCCATATTGTAAATTAAAGATATCACAGTTAGTAAGATTAAAAATTTTATAAAGATCATTAAGGTTTAGAGATTTGTCTGAGGCAAATTTATTATTAAAACTTTTCCACGATAATCCAATTTTGTATTTCTTTTTATAAATCGACAATTTCTTTTGCATGTCTTCAAATTTTTTTTTGTCTACCTTTAAAAAAGAATAATTTTTAAAATCTTTAATATTCTTACGATAATATCTTCCTAAGCTTCCTGCATAAATTACATTATCAATCGTTTTAAACTTCTGATCATCATTTGTAATTGTTCCAAGGGCAACAAACTTTGCACTAAATTTTGGGAATGATCTTTTGTATAGATTTAATAAACGAGGATCACATTCAATAACTGTATTATCAATATCATTTAAAAGATCTCCGTACATAGAACTATAAAGTATTTCATCTCCAACACCCTGTTCGCGTACAATTAAAAATTTACCCCTTTTATTTTTCAGGCTACTTGATCTATATATTTTGCTATTTAATTTTTTAACATAATTACTTTTTTCTCTAAAATCTTCTAAATCTAATCTTCCATCAAAGTAATTCCAACCATTTTCGAAATCGTGATCTTTCAGATAGATTAGAGAAATTGTTTTTTGAATATCACCATCATTATTTTTCATTTCTAAAGCTTTAAAGCTATTTTTCTTTGCTTCTTTATGGTCATCTAAATCAAAATAAATTTTTGCCAAATTATTATAGATATAAGCATTATTTGGATTTACTAAAAGAGCTTGGTTGTAATAGTTTATGGCTTTTTTATAAGATAATTCTTCTCTATAAAAACCTGCAATATTATTTAATAAATAAAAGGATAACTTGTCAATTTTTAATGCTCTCAAATAATATTCTTCTGCTTTTACTCTTTCATGTTGTTCATGGTATGTCCTTGCTAAAGAATTTAATGCTGATAGATTTTTTGAGTCTATTTTTAAAATATTTTCAAATATTTTTATTGCCTCATCATAATTACCCTCTTGAAATAAGCACTGACCTATTACACTTAGAGAACCTAAGTCTTTACTATTTTTTTTAAGGTAAAATAAGCAAATTTTTTTTGCTTCTTCAATTCTATTCAATTTGTATAGAACAAAAGCTTTGTCTTTATCTACATTTTCTATTATTTTTATTTTTAAAATACTTTCTATTGTATTAAGTGCTTCATAAAAGTTTCCTTCTACAATATCCATGTTATAAAGATTAATCATTGCTTTTAGATTTTTTTCAGCTTTTATTAAATGATTATAATTTATTCTAGCTTCTTCATTTAAGTTTAGATTCTGCTGAATAACTGCTAGGTTATAACGTAATAAATTATTATCTTTATTTTTTTTAAAAATTTCTTGAAGCTCTTTATAACTTGTTAATTTATCACCTTTTTCAAATCTTTTGAGAATATTGTTAATTTGAGAAATTAAATTCATTATTGTTATCTAAAATATTATTTATTTGCTTAATAGTTTCACTGATTGAATTTTCTATTCCTAAAACTTTAATATTTTTATACCATATTGATGATTGACTTCTAGTATTCCAGTAGAAATACGTTGATGATTTTTTTGGACATATTAATATTGTAGGTATTCCTAGAGCTCCTGCAAAGTGAGCTGTTGAGTTGCTAACTGTTATAAACAAATCTAAATTTTTTAGTAAACCCATACAAGATTCAACATCATTGAATAAGTCTAAATCATCAAATATTTTTAAATACTTATTCTGACTAGATAAATATTTTTTATCATTTTCAATACTTCCATATTGTAAATTTATAATAAGTCTATCACTGGTGAATAATGGCTCAAAATCTTTGATATATAGTGATTTTAAACTTCCATAAATATTTATAACACTTTTCCATGAAATGCCTATTTTCAATTTTTGTTTGTAATTAAATAGTTTTTCTTTGTATTTATAAATAATATCATTTCTAGCTAATAGATAATTACTATTATTAAAGTCAGTTTTTCTTTTTCTAAAAAATTGCATCATACTTCCAGCGTATATTACATTATCAAATTCAGATATTTTTGAATTGTTTGAATAGTATCCATCTTCGACAAAAATATCATTTTGAAATGATCGACTAAAAACTGATACCAATCTTTTATCAGCTTCAATTTTAATATTTTTATAATTATCAATCATATCTTTATATATAGAGCTAAACAAAATCTCCTCACCAATTCCTTGTTCTCTTAAAATTAGCAATTTATTTCCTGGATTTACTTTTAAATTGGCAAACAGATTATTTTTAACTATTTCAAAATTATTTAATTTGACTTTATTTTTTTCAATCAATAATCTTGAGTCAAATAAACTCCAAGAACTTGAAAAATTATTTAATTTTAATTGTAAAGTACAATAAGCATACATTAGCTTATAATCGTATGGATTAATTTTAATTGCTTTATCGTAGTAAATTTTAGCTTCTTTTTCTTTATTTTCTCTACAATAACATATTGCTATATTAGATAAAATTTCTTGATTATTTGGGTCTAAATCTAATGCTTTATTGTAAATTTTTATAGCTTTTAAAATCTTATCTTGAAGACTTAAAACATTGCCTAAGTTTATTATAGTTTTAACATTATCAGAGTCAATCTTATGAGCATCTTTAAATACTGTATATGCTTCATCTAATTTCTCTAATTCAAGTAAACAAATGCCTAAATTATTATAACTATCAACATATTTACTATTTATCTTAATTGCTTGCTCAAAATAATTTTTTGCTTCATGAAAGTTACTATTTTTAAAATATATCAACCCTTTGATATTATAGGCAAAGAAATCTTTCTCTTCTAATTTTGAAATATTGTCTATGTATTTTTTTGCTTTATCAAAATTATTTTTTAAAAAATAGATGTAAGCTTTATCACGAATTGCCTCATAATGACCTTTATCTATTCTAAGAATTAAATTAATATTTGCTAATGCTTCATCTAATTGGGATTTGGTTAAGAATAATTTATAAATTTTAGAAATACATTCGATATTATTTTTATCGATTAACAAAATTTTTTTTAAAGAATTTATTGTCGTATCTACGTCACCCATTTTTTGTGCTATTTGTGATAGCACATTTAGGACATTAATATTTTTATGATATTTAGTTGATAATTTTTTAATATCTTCGTAAGCAAGATTTCTATCTATATTGTTAAATGTATTAACTATTTTTTTAAGTTTATTTTCTAAGTTAGACATAAAAAAACCCAGTCTTTAAAAGACTGGGTATAATAAAAAGATATTTGTGTTTTAAAAGAATTATCTTCTTTGGCCAAATAATTGTAGTAATAATATGAATAGATTGATGAAGTCTAAATACAGTTTTAATGCACCCATCAATGCTTTTTTTGATCCTATTTCTTCACTATCACCGCCGTAATACATATTTTTGATATTTTGAGTATCGTATGCTGTTAATCCAACAAATACTAGAACACCAATAACGGATATTGCAAATTGTAATGCTGTTGAGCCAACAAAAATATTAACAACACTTGCAATAATAATACCAATGAGTCCCATAAATAAGAAACCACCAAGTTTTGTTAAGTCTCTTTTTGTTGTATATCCATACAAGCTCATCGCACCGAATGTACCTGCAGTAATGAAAAATACTCTTGCTATAGAAGTTTGAGTAAATTCAATAAATACTGACGCTAGAGATAATCCCATAATACTTGCAAATAACCAAAATGTTATTTGAGCTGCGGATACTGACATCCTATTAATTCTAGCACTCAAATAAAAAACAAATCCTAGCGGAGCTAGCATAACGATCCATTTTAGTGGAGATCCAAAAAGTAATGCACCCACTTGAGTTACACCCACGATTTGACCCATTTCATTAGTAACTATGGATGCTTTTCCAAAAAAGTAAGCAATAAATCCAGTAAGTAACAAGCCAATTGTCATGTAATTGTAGACTTTAAGCATGTACGCTCTCAAGCCTTCATCAATTGCCGTCTGATCTACTGATTTAGTAAAAGATCGTTGATTAAAGTCTAAAGCCATAATTTCTCCTTTTAATTATTACTAATATCGCTATAAATCTGACAATTTCAAGGTATTTTGTAAAAATAGTATGAAGTATAGAAAACTAGGGACCACAGATTTAGAAGTAAGCGTTATTTGTTTAGGCACAATGACTTTTGGTGAGCAAAATAGTCAACAAGAAGGTTTTGATCAAATGGATTATGCAGTTGAAAGAGGTGTCAATTTTTTTGACACAGCTGAGCTATACGCTGTCATGCCGAGAAAAGAAACTTATGGCAAAACAGAACAAATAGTTGGCAATTGGTTTCATGAAAGAAAAAATAGAGACAAAATTATTTTAGCTTCAAAAATAGCTTCAAAATCAGACGGCCTTGAGTGGATTAGAGAAGGATCAAAAAGTTTAGGTTTTGATAAAAAAAATATGAATGCTGCAATAGATGAGAGTCTTAAAAGATTAAAGACTGATTATATTGACCTATATCAATTACACTGGCCTGAAAGAAAGGTTCCAAAATTTGGAATTTTAGATTTTGAATATGATGCTAGTGATAATGATTGGACTACTGTTGAAGAAGTTTTATATAATTTAGACCAACTTGTTAAAGCTGGCAAAATTAGATACGCTGGTTTATCTAATGAAACACCATGGGGTGTAATGAAATACCTTCAAATTTCAAAAGAAAAAAATCTTCCACGCATGATGTCAATACAGAATGTTTATAGTTTAGTTAACCGAGTATTTGATATTCATAACTCTGAAGTTTCAATCAGAGAAAATTGTGGTTTACTTGCTTATTCGCCTTTAGCAGGCGGGAGACTAAGTGGTAAATATATTGGGGGAAAAAATCCCGAAAAAGCTAGGTATACTCTTTGGCCACGTCGGTTTTCTAGACACCATACTGAAAGAGGAGAAAGTGCAATAGAAAAATATTTTAAACTTGCTCAAAAATATCAAATTGCACCCTCAACTTTTGCTAATGCATTTGTGAATGATCGTCCTTTTGTAACCAGTAATATAATTGGAGCTACAACAATGGACCAACTTAAAGAAAATATAGATAGTATTGATGTCACATTATCAAATGATATCTTAAAAGAAATTGAAGATATTCATCTTTATGATCCAAATCCTTGTGTTTAATCCTTATATTTTTATTTCATCTAATAACTTACGAACGTTTTCAACAAAGCTTCTATCCCATAAATAAACATTTAATAACGAATAATATAATTGATAAATTGGCTCATATTCTAAATAATTTTTATCAATACTTATATAATCATTGTATCTATCTAAAAAATTTTTATCAATAAACCTTGGATCAAACCATCTTAAGTAGGACACTTCTAATTCATTATGACCATAAAAAGATCCTGGATCTATAAGTCCTGAAAATTTTTTATTTTTAAAAAGTATATTTCCTTCCCATAAGTCTCCATGTAATAATGATGGTTTTGGGTTATTGGGAATAAAATTATCCATTTTTTTTAACAACAAATTAATTTTAGTATTAATAGAACTATCCATTGGTTGCTTTTTATTAATTAAATCAAATATATAGTATAATCTTTTATCTCTGTAGAATTCTACCCAATTTTTTGAATAAGAATTTATCTGTCTTAATCCACCAATTTGCGTATCAAAATCAAAACCATAATTTATACTATTTTTAGAATGAAGAGAAATTATTGCCTCTAATAAATCATCATTAATCTTATTTGGTTGATAATTATTATTGTCAATAAATGACATTATAACGAGATAATCATTGTTACTAACAATTCTTGGGAAAAAACTGAAATTATTATTATTATAAAAAACAAGGTTATCAACTTCAGATTTTATTGCATTAAATTCATACTTTTTGTCATAGTAATACTTAACAATAAATTTTTTATTATCTTCATTAACAATTTTTAGGCAATTAATGCCAAAAGAGTCTGATAATAACTTGCTATCTATAATTTTTTTATTATCTAAAAGTTTTTCAATTTCTAAAATGATACTTTGATCAATCATACTAAATGTACAAAAAAATTAACTTTCAATTTCTAATTTCATATTTCGGATTAATACCATATGTTTTAATTTTTTTAGATAAATACTATTTTTTAGTAGTTGAGGAAGAAGATCTATTTAATTTTGTTACTTACTACAGTCTAATTATAATTGTTTTTATTGGGTCAATAAACTGGAATTTAAAAAATAATCCACCCACGCATTTAGTAATATACGGTTTTTTGCCTAGCTTATTTGCTGTTATAATCATTATATTAAGTCTTCTTAACATTAATATTTTAATAATTTTTATTTTAATAATTTTACTTTTGTTAACTCAGTTATTTTTTGATTATATTATATTATTTGCAAACGAAACAAATAAAAAGGCATTTTACTATCTCAGGCTGCCTTTAACAATTTTGATTATCCTATTTTTATTTCTTATTTCATTGTAAGGCTGATACGACCAATATTCCTACCTGCATGATTTTTTAACTCAAACTTTTCTTTTTTTTCTAGATTTTTTAATTCTACTTTACTCATAACTTTAAGTTTCTTAAAAATATTTAGTATAGTAATTGGAATAGCTCTTTCATTTCCGTCTGTAATTTTAATTACCCCGCTAATTTCCTTTTGAAAATCAACAAATAAAAAAACACCTTCAGCCCCACTTTTACAAAATATTTTTCCTTTTGAAGCTTTTATTACTTTTGTATCAAAACTCACAGTTCCTCCAATAAATTCAGGATTTTTTAAAATTGAATTAACCAAAGTTCTTACTTGCTCAGTATACTCATAATTATTTTTATAACTCTTAATCAAATTATTTAATGCTCTTGATATATGTTTAATTTTAAATGAGTATTGTGGCGCACTACAACCATCTAGAGAGAAATTTTTCTTTGATAATATGCTTTCTGTGAATTTATTAAAAATTTTTCTAATATTTTTTTGATGTGCGTGATTATAATCAAGATAGTTTGTAATGCTCTGATTATTGACCAAACAGCTTGTTAACATCCCTAAGTGTTTGCCTGCACAATTGTTATGTAGTTCGTTAAATTGTTTTCTAGAATATATTATTTTTTCAGAGGCATTTTTATCTAATGGCGCATGTATACCACATTGTAAATTTTTTGTTTTTATATTTATTTTTGAAATCCATTTTTTTAACTCTTTTATATGAAATTTTTCACCTTTGTGTGAAGCGCAAGCTAAAGCTATATGTTTATTATTTAATTTATAATTTTTAATTGCACTTGACATTGCAAAAGGAATTGCTTGAAATATTTTAATTGATGATCTAGGGAAAAAATATTCATTATCATTATTTGTAGATAATAAAATTTTACCATCGACATTTGTTACTAACGCCTTAATTTCATGGGTGCTTTCAACTGTTTTACCCCTAACAAAATTTACGTGAATCTTAGACACGTATGAAGTTATACAATAATGAGATTATTTTTGCTTAAAAAAAGATTTAATAAATGTAAATAAGTTTAAGAAAGATCCATACTTACCAAAGAATATTACATCTTTTTCGGTAATACTTAAGCATACACAACCTGTGTCTTTTGATGCTATTGGCGTATGTTTTATTTTTTGATCATTTATCTGAATATCACCTCTAGAGTACTTACCATATTCATCGCAGAAACTACCCTCTAAGACTAATATATACTCTTTTCCACCATGTGAGTGCAGCGGTACAGAAACACCAGGGTCCATTTTTATTAATTTCAATTCGTCTTTATCATCGATAGATGCAGTATATTCTTTGAAACCTTTATAAACTTGTTTCCAATTTAAATTATTTAGGTTTCCAAAAAAGCTAGTTACTGGATCTTTAAGATTTGAATCAGTTTCAATATTTTTATTATTCATACAGTCTGTATATTTCAAATTTTTGGGATGAATGTTTTCGTTATCCATTAGATTTTCACCCAACATATTTTCAAATGTATTACTGATTTTAGAGGCATCTGAGTTTAATTCTAAATATGTTGAGGCAAATAGAGACTTTGCTGGACCTAATATTCCAGAAGCAAAATCAAATATTAGCTGGTTTTTTACTACTGTTCCGTTCATCTTAAAAATTCCTGCATTTTCGTTAAAATATGCCTTATTCTTGATTTAACTGTCCCTAATGGAATTTCAAGCTCATCGGCAATTTTTTTATGACTTTTGTTTTCAAAAAAGTTCATTTTTATGATAATTTTTTGCTGTTCATCGAGCTCATTATTTATTCTTTCTATTTGTTTTTTTGCCTCATTTTCTTCAATGAGGTTAATGTCTCTATCTTGGTACAAAAAATCTCTAATATCTTCTTCTTTAAAGTTTATTTTTGAATTTTTCCTGAAAAAGTCTATTTTTTTGTTTCTCGCAATAGTAAATATCCATGTTGAAAGTGCTGATTTTGATGAATCATATAGATGTGATTTTACCCAAACAGTACTTAAAACCTCTTGTGTTAGCTCTTCAGAGCTTTCAAACTTGATCCTATTTTGAATAAAATAGGCGTTAACTTTAGGGGCAAAAAAATCAAAAATTTGTGAAAAAGCCATTTCGTCGCGGTCTTTTTGAATCTGTTTCATCAAGTTATTTAAGTTTGATTTTTCCATAATTTAAAAAGACCTTATCATTGATTAAACGTTCTTAACTAATTGCATAAGATATACTAAAAGAAGGAATTGATGAAAATTTTTCTTAAGTTTTTAATAGTGCTATATGTAGCACTTCCTAGTACTTTAATGGCGCTAGAAGTTGGTAAATGGTCTTTTGAGAAAGCTGATGAGTATTGTTATATTGGTAGCTTAGCAACAGAGTCAGATTTACCCAGTGATAAGAAAAGAGGAAACTTCTACGTTTTGGTTTATAAAAATATTGGCAATCCAGAAACCGTAGTACAGATAGAAGCAGGTTATAATTATAAAGTTCCATCTGATATAATTGTAAATATTGATAATGGAGAATACAAATTTTATACAACTGAAGATGTCCCTACCGCCGCTTGGACAGAAGAAGACAATAAAGTTATTTTTGCAATGAAAAAAGGACTTGAGCTTAAAGTTAGGGGTGAGTCTTCTAGAGGGACTGTAACAAATGACAAATACACACTTAATGGATTTACTGCAGCTTATAATAAATTAACTGAAGAGTGCTAAATGCCTAAAAAAATTGTTTTAGCATATTCTGGCGGATTAGATACTAGTGTAATTCTTAAGTGGCTTCAAAATAAATATGAATGCCCAGTAGTTACATTCACAGCTGATATAGGTCAAGGAGATGAGCTTTCACCAATTGAGGCTAAAGCAAAAAATTTAGGTGTAGAAGAAATATTCATTGAAGATTTACAAGAAGAATTCGTTAGGGATTATGTTTTTCCGATGTTCAGGGCAAATGCTCTTTACGAAGGAACATATTTATTGGGTACAGCTATAGCCAGACCATTGATAGCAAAAAGACAAATAGAAATAGCAAAAATTGTTGGAGCTGATGCTGTAGCTCATGGCGCTACCGGTAAAGGTAATGATCAAGTCAGATTTGAATTAGGTTATTATGCAAATAATCCTAAAATTGAAGTAATAGCACCTTGGAGAGATTGGGAATTTCAAAGTAGAAAAGATCTAATTGAATATGCAGAAAATAATCAGATCACAGTTCCAAAAGATAAGATGGGCGAACCTCCATTCAGTACTGATGCAAATCTTTTACATACCTCTTCTGAAGGAAAACTTCTTGAAGATCCTTGGGTAGAACCTCCTGAGTATGTTTTTTCAAGAACAAATAACATTGAAAACGCACCAGATGAAGCTGAAACATTAATAATCGGATTTAAAAATGGTGATCCAATTTCAATTAACGAAAAAAAGTTAAAACCACATGAGATTTTATCAAGACTAAATTCAATAGCTGGTAAGAATGCTGTTGGAAGAATTGATCTTGTTGAAAATAGATTTGTTGGAATGAAATCAAGAGGGATCTATGAAACCCCAGGTGGCACTATTTTATTAAAGGCTAGAAGAGCAATTGAAAGCATAACACTAGATAAGGGTGAAGCACATCTTAAGGATGAAATTATGCCTAAATATGCTGAGTTAATTTATAATGGTTTTTGGTTTTCATCTGAAAGAATAGCGATTCAGAATCTAATTGATTCTACTCAAAGTAAAGTAAATGGAGAAGTTAAAATCAGAATTTTTAAAGGTAATGTAATAATCTTAGGAAGAAGATCTGAAAAAAATAGTCTTTATGATAATTCGCTTGTTTCTTTTGACGAGGTTGGTGATTATAATCAAAAAGATGCGGAAGGATTTATAAAAATTAACTCACTAAGACTTAAAAAAAATAATAAATAGTTTATGGGTTATGGTGACGATTTATTAGTAACCGCTTTAGCTTCAAAAATTAAAAAACAATTTCCTAATCGTCAAATTGTAATTGGCAGTGCAGAAAAAAAACGTGCATATCATTCAATTATTTATGAAAATAACCCCAACATATCAGATTGTAGGAGACTTGATAATTCTAAACCAATTCATGTTATTAATTATCATGTTGGAAATAGGCCATATATTGATTACGAAAAAAGTACTAGATCAAAATACATTTGGAGAAAATTTAAACCTGAGCCAGGGCAGATTTTTTTTACACAAGAAGAAAAAAATGAAGCCAAAAAAATTATTTCTCATGCTAACAAATATTGGCAGGATCATCATCAAACAAAACACAAAGGTATAATATTCCTAGAAGCATCTTCTACAAAATTAAATGATAAACAATTTGGCATTAAGCAAAAAAACAAAGATTGGGGGTACAATAATTGGAAAGAGTTAATAAATAAAATCAAAGAAGATTTCCTAATAATTCAATCAATACATAAAGAAAGTAAAAAAATTCCTGGAGTTTTTTCACCGGACAATATTGATTTTAGATTAGCCTGTGCGATCCTAAATGAATCAGATCTTTATGTAGGTCCAGAGGGAGGTTTTGGTCATGTAGCTGCTGCATTAAACAAAAAGGCAGTATTATATTTTGGAGGTTGGATTTCTCCAGATGTTATAGGTTATGACTTTCACGAAAATTTATATTATGAAAATAAATTATCTCCTTGTGGAGAATATAACAGATTATGCAAACATTGTGAGGAAGCTAGAAAAGCAATATCTGTTAATGTCTTTTTGAAACATATTTATAAAGTTATTTCCGATTAACACTAAGTTTTGTTTTACACGAAATAGTAGTATTTCTTAAAAGACAAGCGATAGTCATTGGACCAACACCTCCTGGAACTGGAGAAATAGCAGATGCCCTTTTCTCAACTTCATCGTATAAGACATCTCCAACTAATTTATAATTATCTTCATTTAGCTGAACTCTATTTATGCCTACATCAATTACAATTGCTCCTTCTTTCACCCAATCCTGATTAACAAACTCAGGTTTACCGATAGCAGCTACTAATATATCAGCATTTCTACAAATATTTTTAATATTAACTGTTTTCGAATGTACAATAGTAACTGTACAAGATTCTTTTAACAATAACTGAGCCATTGGTTTGCCAACTATATTTGATCTTCCAATTACAACAGCATTTTTGCCAACCAAATCAATGTTTAATTCCCTTAACATCAACAGACATCCATAAGGTGTGCATGGTATTAGTAAGTTTTCATCATTTTTTGGGCTGATAGAAAGTTTACCAACATTTATTGGATGAAAACCATCCGCATCTTTTGTAGATGATATACTATCTAAAACCTCTTGTTCATTAAATGATTTAGGCAATGGAAGCTGTACAAGGATTCCATCAACATCACTATTATTGTTTAGTTTATTAATTAAGTCCAAAAGTTCCTTTTGACTTATATTATCTTCAAGATGATAATCAAATACACGTATACCTACTTCTTTTGCAGCTTTTGTTTTAGCTTTTACATACACACTGCTTGCTGCAACATTTCCAACTTGGATAACAGCTAATCCTGGAACAAGTTTAAATTTTTCTTTAATATTTTCAATTTCAATTTTTAAAGTATCTTTCAATCTTTGTGCTATTTTTTTTCCATCTATAATTCTATTCATTAGTATCTAGGCCAATATTCGATTAATAAACTTTTCAAAAACCATAAACCTAGGTAGACAACTATTGGAGATAAATCAATTGCACCAAAAGTAGGTAAGTATCTTCTAACAAAATTTAAACTTGGCTCACATAATCGGTATAAGGCATCAAGGATGCTATAAACAAATCTATTGCCAGTATTAATTACATTAAAGTTTACAAGCCAAGTTAAAATTATATAAATTATGAGAACAAACTGAAATAAGTTTATAATTTGAATAATTAAATACAAAAGGGAATTCATTATAAATTTTTATTTAATATCTACTATGCATTATGGCTGTAATTTAATCAAAAAAAAAGCGGTCTTTAAGACCGCTTTTATTAAAATAAAATTTGATTTACATTGAGATATCTCTACCAAACCACTCTTTAGTTATTTCAGCAGTAGTTCCATCTTTAGACATTTCTGCAATTGCAGCATTCCACATCTCTAAGATATCTGTATCTTCTTTTCTAACTGCTCCACCAACACCATCACCAAAGACTCCGCCAGAAAAAGTTGGACCAGTAAATGCAACATCAACACCACCATCAGATTCCATAAAATCAATTATTGATCCGACGTCAGCTAGAACAGCATCACATCTCCCTGCAGCTAAATCCAAATTATGATCATCAACCGCTTGATATAGTTTAACTTCGACTGCACCAGACATGTGTTTTTCTAAAAAGTTTTGGTGAATTGTTGAAGATTGAACACAGACAGTTTTACCATCCATTGCAGCAATTAACTGACCTATTGCAGCTTGTTCTTTTCCGCCTGCATTATTAAGATTAACTTTAGCCATACCTGCAATATTTAAATTTGCTAAACCACTATTTTTTAAAACAGCAAATCTAGCACCATCAGTCATGTATCCAGTAGTAAAATTGACTTTTTCTTTTCTTTCTTCAGTAATAGACATTCCAGCAATAATAATGTCGTATTTACCTTGAAGAAGAGCAGGTATTATACCATCCCAATCTTGAGTTACCCATTCACAAGTAACTCCCATTCGCTTACAAGCCTCGTTACCAAAATCTATTTCAGCACCCTCAAGTTCACCAGCTGAATTAAGATTATTCCATGGTGGGTAAGCACCTTCTGTACCAATTCTTATTGTTTGTGAATTTGCAATTGAAGCAACTCCAAAAATACCAATTGATAATAAGTATATAAAAATTTTTTTCACGTTTCCTCCTTGAAGAAGTATTTCTAAATTATAGGGGAACCATATAAGCTAAATAAAAAAAAACAAAATAAATTGTTTCAGACCTTGTTTCGTTTGCTCTTAATTAATACAAAAAACAAGCCAATTATTAGTAATATAAAAGGAAAACTCCAAAGAAAAATATTATTATAATTCATTAATGGTCTAAAAAGAATGTATTCACCATATCTTTCAACTAAAAATTTCTTAATATCTCGTTCACTTTCTCCAGCTTTCAACTTATTTTTAACTATTTTTTTAATATCATTTGAGAATTCTGCATCTGAGTCGTAAATGCTTTGATTTTGACACGTCATGCATCGCAACTCTAAAGTTAATTTTTTTACTCTCTCATCAATATTTTCAACTGCAAATATTTTTAAATTAAAAAACACAAAACTTAAAATTATTATAAATAATAATTTATAGAAGCGGCTCAATTTCATTTTTTAAAATATCCATTGTTATCGGACCCATAAATTTATAAATAATCTTACCATCCTCATTAATTAAATATGTTTCTGGTAGACCAAAAACACCAAATTCTAATGCAATTAAACCATCAGAGTCTACACCAACAAAATCGTATGGATTTCCATCATCTTTTAAATATTTTTTTGCATCAGAAGTTGGATCTTTGTGGTTAAATCCCAACAAATATAGTTCAGGATATTTTTTACGTATTTCAAAAAAAAGTGGATGCTCTATTTTACAAGGACTACACCAAGAAGCAAAAAAATTAATTAAGGTCTTCTTATTTTTTATATCTTTTGTTTTGATTATATCCTTTGCATTATACAAAGAACTACTTTCAAAAATAGGAACATCTTTATTTAAGAGTGCACTCGGTGGTTTATTAGGATCTTTACCACTTAATAAATAAACTAGTGAAAAAATACATATGATTAAAAGTATTATTAATGGTGTTAGAATAAATATCCTGTTCATCTTCTAGAAACTGCTATTAAACCTGAATAGATCATTATTATCACTCCAAGCCATATAAAGCTAACAAATGGATTAATTAAAACTTTTACAAACCACTCATTATTTTTTTGATCACCAAGGATAAAATATATATCCTTATTCCACTGATGTAAAATACCAGCTTCAGATGTAATCATCTTTGACACTGGATAATAATTTTTTCCAGCCTCTATTTCTTTTGATTGATTTTTTTCAATATCAAACAAAAATTTTCCTCTTAAAGATTGAAAATTAATCTCATTAGTTGTTTCTATTTTTTCAAACAAAACTGTTTTTCCATTTACATTAAACTTATCTCCCTCATTAAGGTTAAAATCTAGCTCATTTTGAAAAACACTAGAACAAGTGATACCAATTATAGCAATACCAACACCAATATGCGCAACATGAGGATTAATTATTTTGAAAAACTTAATGTTAATTTTAATTTTATACGAAGAAAATATAGCAATAATTGAAGCCAAAATTATCCAAAAACCTAAAAGTAACCCAACAAAACCCCATGTATTAAAATCTAAAAAAAATGATTGAAGTATAACTAAAACACTTAAGATAAAAAAAGCTAGAACATATTTTTTTGAATTATTTATCTTATTTGTTTGCCAGGATAAAATTGGCGCAATACTCATTAATAAAAAACCAGGGATCATTATAGGAATTACTGTTGAATTAAAATAAGGGCCTCCAACCGATATTCTCTTATTATACAAAACTTCAATTATAATTGGGTATATAGTTCCTAAAAGAATAGTTAGGGTAGCAATAATCATTAAAATATTATTTATTACGAGCGCTGAAACCTTATTGATAAATAACAAGTTTAAAGCATTTGATTTTTTTGGTTCTTTTAACAAAAAAACTAAAAAACCAAATCCAGTTACAATAAAAAAAATTAGTAATATAAATATGCCTCTGGATGCGTCTGCTGCAAATGAATGTACGCTTGTTAAAATTCCAGATCTTACCAAAAATGTTCCAAAAACACTTAATGAAAAGCAAAGAATTGATAAAAAAACTATCCATTTTTTAATAGCTTGCTCACCTCTTACCATCATTAGTGAATGAACTAATGCAAGTCCAGCAATCCAAGGCATCAGTGAAATATTTTCGACTGGATCCCAAAACCACCAACCACCCCATCCTAATTCATAATATGCCCAATATGAACCAAGAGCTATTCCACCAGTTAAAAAAGTCCAACTAATTAATGACCATTTTTTAGCAACATATATCCATTCATCATCTGTATTTTGAAATAAACCAGCTATTGCAATACTGAAAACTATAGAATAACCAACATAACCAGCATATAAAATTGGAGGATGAACAGCCAACCCAGGATCTTGTAAAATAGGATTTAAACCTAATCCCTCGTTTACTAATATTGAATTAACAAGAAAAGGATTAGAGGTAAAAACTATAAATAGACCAAATAAAATATGAAGAAAAGCTTGAATAATCAATGTTAATTTTTGAAAGTTATCTTCTATATTTTTAGTAAAAGAAAAAAAGAAGCTAAAGATAGATAATATACAAAGCCAGAGAAGCATCGAACCTTCATGATTCCCCCAAGTACCTGAAATTTTATATATTAGCGGTTTATTTGAGTGAGAGTTTTGAAAGACATTATAATTTGAGAAATCAGATACCACATAGGCATACATTAATGAAAAAAAAGATAACAAAGTTAATAAGGATGAAAAGCGGATGAATAAATTAAATTTCTGTTTTTGAAATTTAAATATGTACCTAGATAAAAATAAGTAAAAATTAATACCTATCGCAAAAACTAAGCTTAAAAAACCAACTAATGAACTCATTTATATTTTTTATTCCAATAACCTGTATCTTTCAGATCTTCTTTTATTGATGCTGGCATATAATTTTCATCATGTTTTGCAAAAACATTAGTTGCATTAAAAATATTTTTATCAACAAAAGCACCCTCTATCACTGCACCTTGCCCTTCTCTAAATAAATCAGGAAGAATGCCTTTGAAAGTAACAAGTATAGATGCTTTTTCATCAGTAATTTTAAATTTAAATGAACTTGAAGAAATTTTATTAAAACTATTATTTTCAACAAAACCGCCTATCCTTATTATTTTATTTATTATGATATCTGATTTATCAATTTCAGATGGTGTATAAAAATACGACACATTTTCTCTTGTATTATATAAAATAAGTAGGACTGCACTTAATATAATTACCAAAGTAAGCAATATAAGTAGTAATCTTTGAAAGCGTAAGCTCATTTATTTTTTATTCTTCTAAGTTTTAAGTAGCTAAAAAATAATAACAAAAAAATTAAAAGAAAGGCTGCGATATAAGATCCTAAAATATACCAAAAATACATAGCTTCTAATAACAAAAATACTTAGGAATGATACTTAATCCAATGGACCAAAAGTCACAAATTAACTTAAATAAGATTTTCTTGAAATTATCTCTGTTTTTATTCTTAAAATGGCTATTGCTATTCCAATCAATATAAATGCAAATGTCATAATAATTAAAGGCGTCATCATTGAAGGATCAATGCTGGGTTTAGATAATTTACTTATTGTTGCAGGTTGATGTAAGGTATTCCACCAATCCACAGAAAATTTAACTATCGGCAGGTTTACTGATCCAACAAGAATAAATATAGCAACAACTTTTTCTCTTACAATCCTATTTTCAAAAGATAGATTCATAAAAATAATAATTAGATAAATAATAAAAAGTATTGCAACAGAAGTTAAACGTGCATCCCACACCCACCAAGTGCCCCACATTGGCTTTCCCCATAAAGATCCACTTATTATACATATTAAAGTAAATACTGCTCCTATTGGTGCTACTGCTGTATTAAAAATAAAACCAAAGGGTATTCTAAAAGCAAGTGCCAAAATACTATAAAAAGTCATTATTGCATAAGTTAGTAAAGCTAACCACGCACTTGGAACATGTACGTACATTATTCTTACAGTTGAGCCTTGTTGATAATCATCTGGTGATAGATAAAAAGAAAACAATAATCCTATTGCAAACAATATAATAGATAAGATCAGTAATGGTCTAAACAAATAATCAGCCATCTCATTAAATTTACTAGGATTAAATAAGAACTGCATATTAATTATTTTCTAATGAAAGTTTAAGACACAATCCGCTTGCCCAGGGATTTATAGCAAAAACAATTAACAATATTCCAAATAATATATTTATAAGAGAATTAAAGCTTTCTTCCATATTAATTATACCTACTGAAAAAATAATTACTGGAACACTAAATATCATAACAACGACACTACCTAACAGAAAGTTTCGTTGATTCATTAGGTTCATTGACGATGAAATTGAGCCTAAACATGACAGAATAAGTGATCCTATGCTAAAACTAGCAAATAAGTAGAAGAGTTTATCATTAGCAATATTTAGTAAGATGCATGCAATTGGCAATGATAATAGAAAAGGTACCTGCACAAACAAAAAATGTGAAAAAGTTTTTAAAATAGCAATAAACCCAAAGCTAAACCCATTTAAGTGCATAATCAAAAGATTGCCATTCTCGAAGTCTTCTTGATAAAATTTTCTTAGAGATAAAGTTGAACTTAATATTAATAACGTCCAAATTATGCCTACTCCTATGATAGAAATTGTTTCTTTATCTGGTCCAATAGAGAAAATAAAAATAAATATTGATATGAAAAAGAAAACGATATTTGTTAAAATATCTTGAATACCACTAATATTTAATTTGTATTCTCTATAATAAAAGAAAATTATTTTATTTAAAAAATTCATTTTTTATAATTGTATTTCTTCTGTCACATAAATTCCTGGATTTTGATGTGAGCTAAAAATTATAGATCCTTCTTTAGAACAATGATCTTCAAATGTTTGTTTCATTAGTTCAATTGATTCTTCATCTAAATTAGAAAGAGGTTCGTCTAAAATCCAAAAATTTTTGTTCTCTATTATTAATCTTAAAAATTCTAATTTTTTAGTTTCACCTAAAGATAATGTTCCAACTTTTTTATTCAAATAATTATCTAATTTTAGGGTTTTTAATGCTATTTCAATTTGAGCATCATTAATATTTGATATAAAAAATTTTTTCCAAATATTAACATTATCTTTGATAGTTAATTTTTTTAAGCTTGTTGTTGTGTCAGCAATGTATGTAGCATGATTATAAAAGTCATATAAATTTTTTTTTAATAATTTTCCTTTCCAATATATTGATCCAAATGATGGCTCTATTAGATTTAGAATTGCTTTTAATAATGTAGTTTTACCAGAACCATTTTTACCTTTTAAGATAGTAATATTACCAGGTGAAAGTGATAGATTAATATTTTCAAATATTTTTTTATCTAGTCTCTCTATGGATAAATCCTTAACAATTAACATTACTAAGATCTATTTATTTTTTGATTTAAAACAATAAAAAAACGGGGCATAACCCCGTTTTATCTTTTGAAAAAGATAAGAAAAAGAAAACTTTAATTTAAAGTTTTCTTGAAAAATTGAAGTATTACTATCTTCTCTTTTTCTTTTTAGCAGCTTTTTTCTTTTTCTTTTTAGGAGCTGCTTTTTTCTTTTTCTTAGGAGCAGCTTTTTTCTTTTTCTTTTTAGGAGCTGCTTTTTTCTTTTTCTTTGGAGCTGCTTTTTTCTTTTTCTTTGGAGCAGCTTTCTTTTTCTTCTTAGCCATAAAATACTCCTTGTATTTTGTTACCCCGGAGGAACCTCCCTCCATCATCACCTAGGTGATAATTATAAAAGGCTGACTGTTTATTCCCAAAACTTACGCTTAAAGTCAACAATATAGCAATATTTTAAAATTAACTAAGAGTAAGAAATTTTAAAATTAAAATTTAAATATAAATTAAAAAAATATTTTGCTATCTTCATATTTTTGGCAGATTTCTGATAATAAATTAACATTTTGCTATACAAAAAATTATCTTCATACTATTTATTTATTATAATTATTTTTTAAATTTAGCATGAAAAACTTAAATTCTTTCAATTCTGAACATTTGATTAAAATAAATAACCAAAATTTTCAATATTTTGATTTAAATGAAGTAGCAAAACAGTTTGATATTGATCTTTATAAAGTTCCAATTTCATTAAAAGTAATACTAGAAAATTTAATTAGAAATGAAGATGGTGAAAATATTTCTAAAAGTATGATTTCTAAAGTATTTTCCTCATTAAAAGAAAGAAATAAAAAAAATGAAAAAATAGAGATAGCTTTTTTCCCAACTCGTGTCCTTATGCAAGATTTTACTGGAGTACCAGCTGTTGCAGATTTAGCTGCGATGAGAAATGCACTAAAATCAAAAGGAATTGAGCCAAAAAAGATAAATCCTCTTTCTAGGGTTGACTTAATTATAGACCATTCTGTTATGGTTGATAATTATAAAAATAATAACTCCCTAAAAGAAAATGTTAAGAAGGAATTTGAAAGAAATAAAGAAAGATATGAATTTTTAAAGTGGGGTCAAAGTTCATTTGATAACTTTTACTTGGTACCTCCTGGAGCTGGTATTTGTCATCAAGTAAATTTAGAAAATATTGCTAAGACAGTTTGGTTAAAAGAAATCGAGAATAAAAAATATTTATTTCCAGATTCTGTAGTAGGAACTGATAGTCATACCACAATGGTTAATTCTCTTTCAGTACTAGGTTGGGGTGTAGGAGGGATTGAAGCTGAGGCAGCTATGTTAGGTCAGGCAATTTCAATGAATATACCAGATGTAATCGGTTTTGAACTTAAAGGATCTTTGAAGGAGGGAATTACTGCAACTGATTTAGTCTTATCAATTACAAAAATTTTACGAGATAAAGGTGTTGTAGGAAAATTTGTAGAATTTTATGGAAACGGTTTAACAAATTTATCCTTAGCTGATAGAGCAACTATTTCTAATATGGCGCCTGAGTATGGAGCAACTTGTGGATTCTTTCCTACGGATGAAGAAACGATTAATTACCTTAAGTTAACTGGTAAAGATAATGAACATCTAAATATTGTTGAAGAATATTCAAAAAAGCAAACTCTTTGGGCGGATGAAAACTATGCACCAGAATACTCAGATAAAATAATACTAGATTTAGATTCAATCGAACCTTCTCTTGCTGGACCAAAAAGACCTCAGGATAAAATTCTTTTGAAAGAAGTTCCTAAAGAATTTTCTAAGATGTATAGCAATTTAAATAATAATAAAGATAAATTAAATACAGGTGATATTGTAATAGCAGCAATTACTAGTTGTACAAATACCTCTAATCCAAATGTAATGATTGCTGCTGGATTAGTTGCAAAAAAGGCAGCAGATTTAGGTTTAGAGGTTAAACCTTGGGTTAAGACTAGTTTAGCGCCAGGTAGTAAAGTTGTTAGTGATTATCTTGATAAGGCTGGTCTAACAGAACACCTTGATCTCCTAGGCTTTAAAACCGTTGGCTATGGATGTACAACTTGCATAGGAAATTCAGGCCCTCTAGATAAATGGGTTTCTAATGAAATTACATCAAAAAATTTAACTGTTTGTTCTGTTTTATCCGGAAATAGAAACTTTGAAGGCAGAGTTCATCAAGAAGTGAAAGCAAATTTTCTTGCTTCGCCACCTCTTGTTGTTGCTTATGCTATTGCAGGTAATATTAATGTTAATCTTACAACTGACTCTCTTGGTAAATCTAAATCTGGTGAAGAGATATTCTTAAAAGATATATGGCCATCAAATAAAGAAATTAATGAAACACTTGGTTTATGTTTAACACCTGAAATGTTTAAAGAAAGATACAAGGAAATATATAAAGGGGATGAAAACTGGTTATCAATTAATAATTCAAAAGAAACAACCTATGATTGGAATGATACTAGCACTTACATAAAACATCCACCTTTTTTCAATACTAAAAATAAATTTGAATTAAAAGATATTAAAGATGCAAGAATATTGGCATTATTAGGCGATAGTGTAACCACTGATCATATCTCACCAGCTGGAAATATTAAAGAAGATAGCCCAGCTGGTAATTATTTAACAGACAGACAAATTAATCCTAAGAATTTTAACTCATATGGATCAAGACGCGGCAATCATGAAATTATGATGAGAGGTACCTTTGCAAATATAAGAATAAAGAACCAGATCTTAAATAACGTAGAAGGAGGTTTAACAAAATCCTTTTTATCCAATAAGCAAATGTCAATATATGATGCAGCCCAAGAATATATTAATAATAATGTTGATACTGTTATTATAGCAGGAAAAGAATATGGTACGGGATCATCCAGAGATTGGGCAGCTAAAGGCACAAGACTCTTAGGTGTTAGAGCCGTAATCGCAGAGAGTTTTGAAAGAATCCATAGATCTAATTTAATTGGTATGGGGGTTTTACCTCTAGAGTTTGTGAATGAAGAAAACAAAATAAATCTTAATATCTTAGGACACGAATTTATTTCTATTTCTGGTTTATCTAAACTAAAGCCTGGAATTATACTTAATTGTAAAATTAATTCTACTGAATGTAAAAGTATAAAATTAAAGTGTAGAATAGACACTAATAAAGAACTTGAATACTACAAAGCTGGAGGAATTTTAAACTACGTTTTAAATGAAATAATATCAGAAGCTGCTTAATCCGATGCTCAATAAAGATGAAAATTTACTAGCTATTCTTGGGCCTACTAATACTGGAAAAACTTTTACAGCCTTTGAAAAACTATTCTCATATTCTTCAGGTATATTTGGTTTTCCACTAAGATTACTAGCTAGAGAGAACTATGATAAAGCAGTAAAAAAAATTGGACTTAGCAATGTAGCTTTAATAACAGGCGAAGAAAAAATTCTTCCAAAAGAAGCGAAATATTTTTTTTGTACTGTTGAGTCAATGCCCAAAAATATTTCTGTAGACTGTATAATAATTGATGAAGTTCAACTAGCAGCAGATTATGAAAGAGGGCATATTTTTACTGATAGAATTTTAAATCTAAAAGGAAATTTTATAACTATTTTCTTAGGATCGTTAAATATTGAAAATATACTAAAAAAAATTTATCCAAATATCATAATAGAGAAAAAAAAAAGGTTCTCTCAACTTTCATTTTTGAGAAAACAAAATTTTTCTAAACTTGAGCCAAGATCAGCTATAATTGCATTTAATATTAACAAAGTTTATGAAATTGCTGAAAACATTAGAACGCATAAAGGTGGAACTGCAGTAGTTTTAGGATCGCTAAGTCCGAGAACTAGAAATGCTCAAGTAGAAGTATATGAAAATAAAAACGTAGACTATCTTGTAGCAACTGATGCTATTGGAATGGGTTTAAATCTTAATATCAATCATATAAGTTTTTCTTCACTTGAAAAGTTTGATGGGAGATATAATCGTAATCTTGCTCCAAACGAACTAGGTCAAATTGCAGGAAGAGCTGGAAGATATAAACAAGATGGAACTTTTAGCCACACTAAAGAAGCAGGAAACTTAGATCCATTAATTATACAGCAAATAGAAACACACAACTTTGATAATGTTCAAAAAATCTATTGGCGAAATAGTGATTTAGATTTTAATTCAACAGATGCATTATTATCATCATTAAAAAAATATCCTATTCATAACTACTTTATACATAAAAAAAATGCCTTAGATGAAGTGAACTTTCGTAATTTAATTAATGATAATGAAGTAAAGAAATTACTTATATCAAAAAAAAATTTAGAGTTATTGTGGGATGTATGTCAGATTCCAGATTTTGAAAAACTTTTTAATGATAATTACCTATTACTTTTAAAAGATATATTTCTTATTTTAATTAATAATGAATATAGCATACCAGAAGAATGGATAAATCAGAGGGTTAAAAAGCTTAATAATTTTGGCGGAGGTATACCTGAACTTTCAATTAAAATTTCTCAGATAAGAACATGGACATATATTTCAAATAATCATAATTGGTTAAAAAACATATCCTATTGGAAAGAAAAAACTCAGCAAATAGAAAATGAGTTATCTGATCAACTACACAATAGCCTTACAAAAAAATTTATAGATTTTTCTTCAAAATTTTTTATTGGACAACAAAAATTTCAAAATATTCAAGATATACTTAAAAAAAATAAAAACGAAATTTTTTTAGATAATAACAAATATGGAATTATAAAAGGTTTTGACCTTATTGAAGATAAAAAAATATTTTCACAATCTCTTTTTTCGATTAGTAATATAAAAAAAACAGTAAGAAATATGATTAATGAAAAGGTAGATAGTTTTTTAAGCGCTCCTCTTGACTCAATAAGTTTTGGTGACATCAGCAAGTCTAAAATTAAAGATGAAACTTTTATTTATTGGGGAGACGAGAGTGTTGGTAAATTAAAGAAGGGTAAATCAATATATAGACCTACAGCTGAGGCTTTGAATTCGGAATATTTGACTTCAGAAAATAAATTGCTTATTTCTGCAAAACTACAAAAATGGTTAGAAAGTGAAATAAACAACAATCTATATCCTCTAAATAAAAGTTTAGATGAGGGTATTAATTCTGAAATTAGAGCAATAGCCTTTAATTGTATCGAAAATTTTGGAAATTACCCAGTGGAAAAATTTCAAGTTGTTCTGAAAAATATTAATCAAGATAGTAAGTTACAACTTAGCAAATTAGGAATAAGGGTAGGGGCAAAATATTTTTTTATACCAAGTCTATTAAAGAAAAAACCTTTGGAAATTTGTGCAATCTTATGGAAAACTTTTTATGAAAATGATATTGATGATTATCTACCTCTTCCACAAGACGGTAGAGTCTCTTTTATGTCGGAAATAAAAATACCTCATCATTATTGGCAATCTATTGGTTATATTAATATTAAAAACTTTTCATTCAGAATAGATGTATTTGAAAAAATTTTTTTTCTTGCAAGACAAAAAATTAAAAAAGGACCTTTTTTAGAATCTTCAGATCTTATGAATCCAATTGGATGCAACAGTGAACAATTAAAAGATATTATGAAATTCTGTGGTTATGATTATATAACAATTTCCGATACAAAAAAATTATTTTTCTTAAGAACCAAGAAAAAGGAAAGAGAAAAAAATACTAGTAAAAATAAAAACAAAAAAATTAACAGAAATACTTCAAAGAAGGATCCTAATTCTCCCTTTGCAGTTTTAGAGAAACTTCTTTAATAGTAATTTAAAAGGTTAAAAATTGATAAATTTATTAAAAAATATTTTAAATTATAAAAATTCTAAAGATGATGAAGAGGATAATAAAAATCTTGAATTAATTTGTGGTTTGATGATTGAAGCCGCTTATACTGATGGTAAAATAGAAGAAAGCGAGTTAAAAAAAATTAAATTTAGTTTAGTAAATGTTTTTAATGAAGATAAAGAAATGGTTGACTCAGTTTTAGAAAAGGCAATAAAAAACAAAAATAACTCTAAATCTCTTCACTATTATACATCTTTCATTAATAAAAATTTTGACAATGGTAAAAAACTTCTTCTTATAGAAGCTTTATGGGAAATCGTGTTATCTGATGGCGAGATACATGACTTTGAGTCAAATCTTATTAGAAGGCTTGCTGGATTACTTTATATTTCTGATGTAAAATCTGGAAATGCAAGAAAAAGGGCTCTAAATAAAATTTCATAATAATATGACATATGTAGTTGATGAAAAGTGTATAAAATGTAAACACATGGATTGTGTAGAAGTGTGTCCAGTGGATTGTTTCTATGAAGGTGAAAATATGCTCGTCATACATCCAGATGAATGTATTGATTGTGGTGTCTGTGAACCAGAATGTCCAGCTGAGGCAATCCTTTCTGATACTGATGATGGGATAGAAAAATGGGCTGAAATAAATAGAAAATATTCTGAAATTTGGCCTAATATAAGTGAAAAAAAAGATCCTCCCAAAGATGCAGAAAAATGGCAAAATGTTAAAGATAAATATAATAAGCACTTTAGTGAAAAACCTGGCAGATAAATGAAAACAAAAAAAAATTCAGACTTTAAAATAGGTGAAATTGTGGTTTATCCTAAGCATGGTGTAGGAGAAATTTCAAAAATAGAAACAATGGAAATATCGAATATTAAAACAAGCTTTTATGTTGTCAAAATGGAGCAATCCAAATTAATAATCAGAGTTCCTCTCGATAAAAAAAACGAGGTTGGACTAAGAAAAATTTCCTCAAAAAAAATTATAGAGCAAGTTTATTATACATTAAAGTTAAAACCAAAAATAAGAAGAATAATGTGGAGTAGAAGAGCACAAGAGTATGAATCAAAAATTTTTTCTGGTGATCCAATAAAAATTGCCGAAGTAGTAAGAGATTTATTTAGAAAAAGTAGTCAAGCAGAACAGTCATACAGTGAGAGACAAATGTTTCAGGTTGCAATAGAACGTTTAGCACGAGAAGTAGCCGCAGTTGAAAAAACAGATTATTTTCAATCAACTGAAAAAATCGAACAAATTTTAAGTAAAAAATAATATTTTGGATAAAGAAAGTAATTTTATTGAGTTAAAAAAAACTAGCAAGATATGGGCGGTTGGATCAATTCATTCAAATCTAAAATCATTTAGTTCAATAAAAAAACATATTTTAAGTAATTTTAAAAATAGTGATAAATTAATTTTTCTTGGTAACGTAATCGGCCTAGGAGATGAATCAAAAGAGACATTGTCTAGTGTTATTGATTTAAGATTTAAATTAATGTCTAAATTTAAACTTAAACCTGAGTCAATTGTTTTTTTAAGAGGAGCCCAAGAAGAAATGTTTAGTAAGTTGTTACAACTACAACTTGCGCCTAACCCAATTGAAATCCTTGAATGGATGTTTGATCATGGAGTTAACAAAACATTAAAATCATATGGTTTTTCAGAGAATGAGGTTAAAAGCGTAGCTTCTTCAGGAACAATTAATATATCAAAATGGACATCTTCCTTGAATAAATCTATTCAGAATATTCCTGGACATACTGAGTATTTTTTAAATTTGAAGCACGCTGCATACTCTCATACAAAAAAAATATTATTTGTTAATAGGGGTGTAGATATAACTAGACCTCTATCAGCTCAAAATGATTGTTTTTGGTGGGGTTTTCAAAACTTTTCAAGAATTCAAAATCCTTATAATACATTTTTGAGGATTGTAAGGGGATATGAGTCTGAGCATTCAAATCAATCTGAAAACTCAAAAAATAATGTGGTTTGTACTTTATTTAAACAACCTTTATCAAACAAAAATGTTTTGTGTGGAATTTTTCAAGAAAATGGGGAAATTTTAGATTTATTTGAAAATTATTGATCTAATTTAATTATTTTACGTATAATTAGATATGGTATCAAAAAACTTTTTCTTTTCTAATAATCTCATAGAAAAATCAAAAAAAGCATCAATCCTAGAAAAAGATGAGGAATTTGAACTTATAAATGATTGGAAAGACAATAAAACTCCTAGCTCTCTTCAAAAAATTCTTAATTCATACCTTCGCTTAGCAGTTTCTTACGCAAGAAAATATTCAAGTTACGGCTTACCAATTGACGATTTAATACATGAGGGAGTTCTTGGTATCATGCATGCACTTGAAAAATTTGATACTTCTAAAGATTTTAGACTTTCAACCTATGCTTCTTGGTGGATTAGAGCATCAATACAAGATTATATTTTAAAAAACTGGTCTGTCGTTCGAACCGGATCCACAGCATCTCAGAAAGCTCTTTTCTTTAATCTTAAAAAAATTAAACAACAGATTAACGATGTATCAAGAGAATTTATGGGTCAAAACGAAATAAATAAAGTTTCAAATATGCTTAATGTCAAATCTATTGATATTCAAAATATGGAGTCAAGGCTTACAGGTGGTGATCTCCATCTAAATCAAAAAGTTGATAATGATAGTGAAAATGACTTAATGAGTTTACTAGCTGATGAACGTCAAAATCCTGAAGAAACTTTTGAAGAATTTAATGATAAAAATATTAAAAAAGATTTCATTAACAAGGCTATAGATACTTTAAATGAAAGAGAAAAAACTATTATTCGTCTTAGAAAATTTAAAGAGAAAAGCATAACATTGGATGAATTAGGCCAAAAGTTAAAAATCAGCAAAGAGAGAGTTAGACAAATTGAAACTAAAGCACTAGAAAAGCTGAAAAGATCTTTATTAGAGATTTCAAATCAAAATAAAGAATTTTTTATTTGATAGCTATATTAAATAATTATAAGATTAATTAATGCTCAAAATTACTCTACTTATTTGTTTGTTTTTACTTCCAACAGTTGCAAAAAGTAATGGTACTAACGTTTTTGGAGTGGGAGTTTACGATATAAAATTAGATGGTTCACAAAATAATCAGGCTACAGATTTTAGATATGAATTTAGAAGTGATAATTCATTACTTGATATTGGCCCAGAAGAAGATAATTTTTTCTTCTTGAAACCTTTTTTTGGAGTTGAATATACAAATGACTCTGCGTCTTATTTTTTAACTGGGATATATTTTGAAGATAATTTAGGTGAATTATTTGAAGGCAATAAGAGTAAATATTATTTTACACCAAGTTTTGGCGCAGGATTTTATGATGATGGTTCAGGAAAAAAATTAGGAAATGCTTTGCAATTTAGAACTTCTTTTGAGGTGAGTTACGAACTAAAAAACAAAAATCGAATTGGTATTTCATTGAGCCATATTTCAAATGCTAATCTAGGTGATAAAAATCCTGGTGTCGAAATTTTAACTTTTTCATACCATATACCGTATTAAAAATTAAGTTAGATTTTTTTCGCTAACAAATTTAATCATTAAATCTTCAATTAAATTAATTTTTTGATCTTTCATATATTCGTTAATTTTAGATTTATAAATTTTGCTATGAGGAACAGAGAAAAAAATATGAAGGAGAGGGCTTAATAATCTAAATATTGATTCCATACCTAGCTTTGGTTTAATGTATTCGAAATAATTATAGATTATTGTTTCGTCGATTGATTTACTTTTTTCTTTAAAAATTTTTTTATCGACATTTTTTAATATGAAGGGATTATTTTTAATCAACCTACCAACCATAACTCCATCAAATTCTTTTAACAAGTTTTCTGTTTTTTCAAGACTGTCTATCCCCCCATTAAGGATGAATGTTATTTTAGGAAATTTATTTTTAATTCTTCTTACATAATCATAATTAAGAGGAGGTATAGTTCTATTTCCTTGCGGGCTAATACCACTTAGAATTGCATTTCTTGCATGTACATAAATAAATTTAATTCCAGTTTTTGATATCTCATCAATAAACTCTTCAAAGAATTCATAATTTAATTCTTTACCTAGCCCCAATCTACATTTTAAAGAAGCTTCAATCTTATCGTTCAGTAATGCTTCCATACAATTTCTAACAAGAATTTTATCCCTCATAAGACATGCACCAAAACTTCCTTTTTGTACCGCTTTACTTGGGCAACCAACATTTAAGTTAATTTCATCATAATTGTAATCGATTGCTATTCTTGCAGCTTTTTTTAGATCGTCTATTTCAGAACCACCAACCTGAAGAGCAACAGGGTTATTAAAGTCATTATCAATAATATTATCTTTACTCTTTGAATAAATCAGTGATTTTGTTGCAATCATTTCACTAAATAAAAAACTATTTTTTGATAAAATTCTATAAAGTTTCCTGGCATATGGCGTTGTATATCCCATCATTGGAGCTACACAGAATTTTCTACTAATTTCCTTTTTCATTTAATTTTGTTATATAAACAATTTTTAAGATATTAATATTATGGAAATACCAAAATTTTTAATTGAAAGATATCAATTCTGGAAAAAGAATACCTTTGAAGATTATAAAGATATATACCTGCAAGCTTCTAAAACTCCACAAAAACCAATTGCTATGATTATTACTTGTTGTGATTCAAGAATTCTTGAAAATACGATATTTGGTGGAAGTATTGGAGATTATTTTATACATAGAAATATCGCTAATATAGTACCCTCTAAAAATGATAAGAATCAAAATATACAAACATTATCTGCTATAGAATACGCATTAAAAGTTCTAAAAATTCAAAACTTAATTATTCTAGGTCACTCAAATTGTGGTGGAGTTGAGTATTCTTACAAAACATTATTAGATAAAAAAAATACATATGATTTTGAATATATAAATCAATGGGTAAGTTGTTTACAAAATTCTTATAACAATATCCCTAATGAATTTTCAGAAAATGAAAAAATAACTTTTTTTGAGCAGGAAAATATAAAACAATCAATTAAAAATTTACGTGAATATGATTTTATAGATAAATTAATTAATGAAAATAAACTGAATGTAATTGGCTTGTGGTATCAAATTAATTCAGGTTTAATCAAATTTTTGGATAATAATAATAACTTTGTAGATTTAGATTAATTGTAAGTAAATTTACTACTAGGAAATTTTTTTAATTTAACTTCTCGATTGTATTTTTTAACTACATTACTGGCAATTTTATTAAAATTAAAATAATTTTTTACAAATTTTGGTCTTTTATCATTTGTACTTAGATTTATTAAATCATCAAATACTAAAACTTGGCCATCACAATATCTTGAAGCGCCTATGCCTATGGTAGGTATTGAAATATTTTCCGTAATTAGTTTAGCTGTATCTGTTGTTATACATTCTAACAATATAGCTTTAGCTCCGAGTGTTTCAGATTCTTTTGCCAACTTTAATAAATGTTGTTTTTCTTTGTTAGTTTTTCCTAAAACTTTAATTTTATTAAAATTCTTATAACTTTGTGGTGTTACTCCTATATGAGAAATAACATTTACTTTTTTATCTACTAAGTGTTTTAAAATAATTAATTTTTTTTTACTAATTTCTATCTTTAATAAATCAGGTTTACAGTGATTTAAAAGTATTCTAGCATTTTTATATGCATCAATTTTATTATCATATGTTTTATAAGGCATATCCAAAACTTTTATACTTCTCTTAATTTCCTTATTTACAGCTGCCCCGTGATTTTTCATCATATCCATAGTAACTCCTTGAGTATTCTGCATTCCATAGAGTGTTGAACCTAAAGAATCTCCAACTAGTATTAAATCAATTTTGCCATCTAAAATTTTTGCAATTGATGGAGAATAAGCAGTTAAACAGCTTATTGGTTTAGAAAAACTTTTGTTTAAAACTTTAATTTTTTTCACGTTCAAATTTTAATTAAATTTTATAAAGAATTAAACTTTTAATTTAAAATTCTTTATATCAACAATTTTATTTTCATAAAAATTGTTAATTTCTTTTATTATTGATTCCGTATCCATTTTAATATCTTGATATTGTTCATCTGGAGTCATATGTTCTACAAATCTATCTGGAAAGATTAAATTTTTTATAACTGTATTATCCTTTTTTGATCTAATATTATGTACGTAATGTAAAACATGTGACGAAAATCCACCAATAGAACCTTCTTCAATTGTTAGAATATACTTATGATTATTTAGTAAATTATCTATTAATTGAGTATCTAATGGTTTTGCAAATCTAGCATCCGCAATAGTAGGATAAATATTATTTTGATTAAGAAATTTACTTGCCTCAATACATTTTTCAAGTCTCGTGCCTAAATTTAAGATAGCAACATCGTTGCCTTCAATTAGAATGTAACCCTTACCTATATTTATTTCAGTAGGCTGATTGTTAAAAAGTTCATCTGATCCTGTTCCTCTTGGAAATCTAAAAGCAGATGGTGTGTCATTAATCTCGCAAGACAACTCTATCATTTTTGACAACTCTCTTTGGTTACTAGGTGCCATAACTATAAAATTTGGTAATGTGGCTAAATAAGTAATATCAAAAGAACCAGCATGAGTAGGACCATCTGAACCTACTAACCCTGCTCTATCAATTGCAAATCTAACAGGTAATTTTTGAATAGCCACATCATGGACTATTTGATCATACGCTCTTTGTAAAAATGTTGAATAAATTGCAACAAATGGCTTGAAACCCTCTGTAGCCAACCCAGCTGCCATTGTAACAGCATGTTGTTCAGCAATACCAACATCAAAAAATCTTTTTTCAAAATTTTGTTGGAATAATTTTAACCCTGTTCCAGACATCATAGCAGCTGTTATAGCTACAATTTTTTCATCATTTTCAGCAAGTTCTGTTAGTTTCTCTCCAAAAATATTTGAGTAAGATTTCAAATTTGTTTTTTTAACTGAGCTACCTGTATTAATATCAAACTTTTCTACTCCATGAAATTTATCTTCTGACTTTTCTGCAGGACTATATCCTTTACCTTTTTTAGTTACACAATGAAGAAATACTGGTTTATCAAATTTATTATCTCTAATGTTTTCCAGAACTGAAACTATATTGTTTATATTGTGACCATCTATTGGGCCAAGATAATAAAAACCTAATTCTTCAAATAAAGTACCTCCAGAGATAAGTCCTTTAGAATACTCTTCTGTTCTATAAAGAGTCTTTGATAGATTTGATGGTAATGTTTTAGAAATTTTTTTAATTATATTTCTTAAGCTTGAGTAAGATTTAGATGAAAGTAATCTAGTTAGATATGTACTCATTGCACCAACTGGTTTATCAATTGACATTTTGTTATCATTTAAAATAACAATTAAACCTTTTTTTTGTGCGCCTGCGTTGTTTAATCCTTCATAAGCTAAACCTGCACTTAATGCACCATCTCCAACAACACATATAACTTTTGAGTTATCTTTATTTATATCTTTTGCAGCTTTAATTCCCAATCCTGCTGAAACTGCTGTTGAACTATGAGCTGTACCAAATGGATCATATTCACTTTCTGATCTTCTAACAAAACCATACACACCATCTTTTTTTCTCAGTGTCTCTATATTTTTTTTTCTACCTGTTATAATTTTGTGAGGATAAGCCTGGTGTCCAACATCCCAAATTAATTTATCATGAGGCGTATTAAACACATAATGAATTGCGACAGTTAATTCAACAACACCAAGTCCTGCACCAAGATGACCGCCAGTTTTTGAAACAGTCTCAATTGTTTTAGCTCTTAATTCCTCTGAGATTTGTTTTAGATCTGTCTTTTTAAATTCTCTTAAGTCTGATGGAAAATTAATTTTATCTAAAAGGTCATAATCCATAATTTATTTTACTATTTTTGCCTAGATTTGATATTTTTATATCTGGAAAAAAACAACTGTTTGTGGAAAGATTTTACAGATAAATTTTAAAGTTAAAATCTCTAGACTTTTTAGAATTTAAAAACTAATTATATTATTAATGTTTCATAATGTAGATACAAAAAATATTGATAAACTTGCTCATCTATCTATTAAAAGAGGAGTTGCTCTTCAAAAAGGTCAAAACCTTCTAATAACAGCACCGTTAGAATCATTACCTTTAGTTAGAAAAATAGTTGAATATGCTTACAAAGAAGGAGCTGGAATTGTGACCCCACTTTTTAATGATTCTGATATTACATTATCTCGATTTAAGTATGGAAATGATGAATCTTTCAATGTTGCAGCAAATTGGCTTTATAATGGGATGGGTGAAGCTTTTGATAATAATACAGCTAGAATGGCAATTGCTGGCGACGATCCTATGCTATTATCTGAAATTGATCCTGATAAAGTTTCGCGTGCAAATAAAGCTACTGCTGTCGCATACAAACCAGCTAGAGAAAGAATTACAGAATTTAAAATTAACTGGAATATAATATCGTGGCCAGGAAAAGCATGGGCGAAAAGAGTCTTCCCAGATCTTGATGATAGTGAAGCTATTAAAAAATTAGGAGATGCAATATTTCATGCGTCAAGAGTTAGTAATGATGATCCTGTAAGTGAATGGGATAAACATAATAAAAATTTAAGAGATAAAACAGATTGGTTAAATACTAAAAATTTTCATTCTTTAAAATATTCAGGCCCTGGAACATCCTTAACTGTAGGTCTTGCTGATGATCATGAGTGGATGGGAGGTGCATCAGAGGCACAGAATGGTATTGTTTGTAATCCAAATATCCCATCTGAAGAAGTATTCACAACTCCTCACGCTGCTCGTGTAAGTGGTGAAGTCTGCTCGACCAAACCTCTATCTTATCAAGGAACACTAATTGAAGATATTAATGTTCGCTTTGAAGAAGGTAAAATTGTTGATGCAAAATCTTCTAAAGGACAAGATGTTTTATTAAAAGTTCTCGATTCAGATGAGGGCTCAAGAAGACTTGGTGAAGTAGCTTTAGTTCCAAATAGTTCACCTATTTCGCAATTAGGAATAACTTTTTATAACACTCTATTTGATGAAAATGCTGCTTCTCATATTGCTTTAGGACAGTGTTACTCAAAATGTTTCAAATCTAAAAAAGACTTATCGAAAGTTGAAATCACTCAAAGAGGTGGTAATTCAAGCATGATACACATTGATTGGATGATTGGCTCAGGCAAAATTGATGTCGACGGCGTTGATAAGGATGGTGTTATAACGCCTATTTTTAAACAAGGAGAATGGTGTAATTAATTCTACTATTGTTTTAAATAAGGCCCAAAACTAAGATCTAAACCTACACCAACTCTAGCTAATGAATAAATAATCACTAAGAAAAAAATTACTATAATTAAGTTTCGTATAATTTTTTTTTCATCCATAAAATTACGCTGTTTGTATATTTGTATTAGATAATGGTTTTTCTCTAATCGGTAAATGGATTATTGCAGAAAATGCACCAACTCCAATACCAACCCACCATACAATATTATAACTTCCATAGATATCATAAAATAGACCACCTAACCAAACACCTACAAAAGATCCTAGCTGATGAGAAAAAAATACAATACCATATAATGTACCCATAAATTTTAATCCATAAATATGGCCTATAATTCCTGAAGTTAAAGGAACTGTTGCTAACCATAAAGCACCCATAACTATTGAAAATATTGCAATAGATGTTGGTGTAATAGGGAGTAAGATAAATAAAATTGCCGCAATAGTCCTTCCAGTATAAATTAAAGATAAAAGATATTTCTTATAATATCCCTTTCCTAAGGCTCCAGCAATCAAACAACCAATTATATTAAACAATCCTATAAGAGCCATAGATAATGCTCCTAAACCTTCTACAGAATTACAAACCAAACTTACTAAACTTCCTTCTATAATTGGACTACTAGATTCAACAATAAATGCTGGAAAATGTGCGGTAATAAATGCTAACTGAAAGCCGCAAGAAAAAAAACCAAAGAACAACATTGAGTATGTTGGATCTTTTAATGCAACAAATACAGCATCAGTAATTTTTTCATTTTGATTACTAATATTTGTATTTGATAATTCTGTTTTTAAAATTGGAACAAGTATTAGTGTTATTAATAATATAATTGAAAAGATTTCAAACACTGAAGACCAAGGCAAAAATGATAATAGAATAGAAGCAAGTGGTGGACCAACCACTTGTCCAGCCGATCCTGCAGCAGTTGTAATACCTAGTGCTAAAGATCTTTTTTCTGGAGATGTGGCTCTTCCAACTACTGCTAAAATTGGACCAAAGCCACTACCAGCTATACCAAAACCAATTAATAGGTTTAAAGTTTGATGCGCTTCTGGAGTTGTAGCGGTACTACTTATGAAAATTCCAATTGCATAAAGAATTAAGCCTAGCGCTATTGCTTTTCTATCACCATATTTTTCGGCAAAAGCACTAAATAGAGGAGTACCTACTCCCCAAGCTAAATTTTGAATAGCAATGGCAAGAGAAAATTCTGAACGGTTCCATAAAAAATCAGACGCAATAGGAATTTGAAATAGGCCAAATGTTGAACGGATTGCAAAACTTATTAAAAGAATTAAACTTCCTCCAATTAGAATAGGAGTAAATACAGAACTAATTCTCTCATCTTTCATATTTTAATAGATAACAGGAAGAATTTTTATTTCTAGAATTTTTATTCTAATTAAATCGTATTATTTAATTCTGTTTTTTCGTTTTCTTCTTTTTCAGGAACAACATATGCAACAGCACAATGATCTAAACAATAAGGCTTATCTTCAAATCTATCTTTACCACAAAAACGAAAGTCAGCTTCATCAGGATGACCTTCAGGCCATTCACAACCTCTCTTTGGAGCTGTATTGAATAAATTTTTAACCACCGGTTGGAAAACAGTGGGCTCTGTAGAGATACTCTCTTGTTCTTTATTACTTTCAAAATTTAATTTTGGCATTACTGGAGATCTAGCTTTCTTTCGATCAGGCTTAACAGCTGTTCTTCTTATGGGAGATGGTCTTCTCTCGAGTCCAATTCTATGAGCTTTACCAACTACAGCGTTTTTAGTGAAACCTAGTAATTTTCCGATTTGAGCTGTGGGTAGACCTTGGTCCCATAAATCTCTAAGTTTTGCTACATTATTATCATCCCAAGGCATAATCAAACTCCATTACTACATTTAGTAGTTTAATAAAGGTTTAATATACTAAATATATGTATTAAAAAAGATAAAACTGCAAATTTTTAAAAAAAATCAATGATTTCAGGTATTTTTTTTATATACATATGAATAGAAATGAAAGAACTAAGAGATCTAGACTGTAAAAATAAAAAAATAATAGTTCGAGTTGATTTAAACGTGCCGGTTTTGGAAGGTACAATTACAGATCATTCAAGAATTCATGCTATTTTGCCAACACTAGAAAAACTAATTAAAAACAAAAATAAGGTATTCTTAATTGCTCATTTTGGCAGACCTAAAGGTGAAGTTAATAATAAATATTCTATTGAGTTTTTATGTTCAGAATTAAAAAAATTTTTAAATCTAAACACAATTCATTTTTTAGCTAAATGTGAGAAAAAAATAATCGAGACAAAAATTGCTGAAATGGACTTGGGGGAAATTTGTCTATTAGAAAATATTCGTTTTAATGCTGAAGAAGAAAAAAATGATTTTAATTTTTCAAAATTATTAGCTTCTAGTTTTGACATGTATATTAATGATGCCTTTTCTGCATCTCATCGTAATCATGCATCTATAACAGGTATTACTAAATACTTACCTTCATACGCTGGATTAAGTTTCTCAAAAGAAATTGAAAATTTAGATAAATTTTTAGAAAATTCAAACAAACCAAATCTAGCAATTATAGGTGGCTCAAAGGTTTCAACAAAAATAAAAGTTTTAGAAAATTTAGTTGAAATTTTTGATACTCTAGTAATTGGAGGTGCAATGGCTAATACCTTTCTACTATCAAATAACTATAACGTTGGTTCTTCTTTAGTAGAAAATGATTTTATTAAACTATCAAAAAAGATACAAAAAAAAGCAGAATCAAAAAATTGCAAAATACTTTTACCAATTGATGCTGTTTGCTCAAAAAAAATAGAAGATAGAATAAATGTTGAGACTTACTTAATAAATAATATTCCAAATGACCAAATGATATTAGATGTTGGTGAACAAACTACAAAATTAATTTCAGATGAAATATTAAAATCTAAATCACTATTATGGAATGGGCCTTTAGGTGCATTTGAGTATAGTCCATTTGATAAAAGTACAATTTCAGTTGCAAATATTATACAAAATTATTCAAGTAAGTTTCAATTAGATGCTTTAGCAGGAGGAGGAGATACACTTGCAGCAATAAAAAAAGCTAATGCGAATGATGCATTTAAATATTTATCTACAGCTGGGGGTGCATTTTTAGAGTGGCTTGAAGGAAATAAATCACCAGGATTTATAGCATTAAGAGAAAACAATTTTTAACTCAATCTTCAATTTGATATTTTTTAATTAAAGGGAATTGTGTCATCGTAAAAATAAACGTAATTGGCAAGATACCAAAAACCTTAAAATTTACCCAAACATCAGTACTTTGTGTTCTCCAAACAATTTCATTTAAAACAGCAAGTGCAACAAAAAAAGCAATCCACCTTTGAGTTAATATTCTCCATCCATCTTCTTCTAGTTTAAGTGCAGCACCTAAAAGATACTTTAAAAGAGGTTTTTTAACAATCACTCCTCCATATAAAATTAATGCAAAGACCATATTTATTATTGTTGGTTTCATTTTAATAAAAATTTCATTGTCAAAATAAATTGTTAGACCTCCAAATATTAATACAATTGCAGCCCCTAGAGTTGGCATAATTGGTATTTTTTTCTCTAGTATATATGAAATGATTACTGAAATTACTGTTGCAATCATAAGAGGAAGTATCGCGTCCTGAAGACCACTTCTTGTATAAAATATAAAGAATACTGCAAGTGGTCCTATATCAATTAATAATTTATAAACTGACTTCATTTTTGTTCTTCTAGATTTAAAATAGATCTCGCAAAGTTTTGAGAATTAAAGGTTACAAGGTCCTCAATACTTTCTCCAAGACCAACATAACTTATAGGGATTTCAAATTTATTTGCAATTGAAATTAATGCTCCGCCTTTTGCTGTTCCATCCAATTTAGTTATTATAAGACTTGATACATTAAGTTCATTTCCAAAGATTTCCACTTGCTTAATCATGTTAGAACCATTCGTTCCATCTAAAACTAACACAGTTTCAATATTAAAAGAGGAATTAACTTTTGAGATAACATTCTTCAATTTAATTAGCTGATTAATGAGGTTAGTATTATTTGATAATCTTCCAGCAGTATCTATAAGTAAAAAATCATAATTTTCTTTTCCAAATTCTTCAGTTGCCTGATACGCTACACTTGCTGGATCTTGATTACTTTTTCCAGCGATAAAACCATTATTATTTTTTTTCGCCCAATTTTCCAACTGCTCAACAGCTGCTGCCCTAAATGTATCACAAGCCGCAATCAGAATTCTTTTATTTGACAAAATTTTATTTGCAATTTTACCAATAGTGGTAGTCTTTCCACTTCCGTTTACTCCTACAAATATTAATATTTTTTTTTCATCATTTTTTTCATTTATTAGAACATGTTCTCTTGGCAGTAATATACTTTCTATATTTTGAGCTAAGATCTCTAATACATTTTTTATTCCATCATCATTTGAAATTTTTATTTTTTTTATAGAATCTATTAGCTGATTTACAACATCCAAACTAATATCAGATGAAATAAGAACATTTTCTAATTCTTCTAAAGTTAAATCGTCTATTTTTTTGTTTTTTAAAATCTCTAAAATATTAAAAGAAAGTATATTTGAAGTTTTACTTAACTTATCTTTAAATATTGAGAACAAACTCATGCTATTCTTGCTAATAACGTATCATTTTCTACGCCTGTGTATATACAGGAAATTATATTCCCCTCTTTAAATTCTTCTTCAAGTTTTACTTTTAAAAAATGCTGATCTTTTCCAAGTGAAAAATTTTCTTTTCTACTTTCAATTAAAATTTGTTCCTTCTTTCCAATATTTTTTTTCAAATGTTGTTTTAATTTTTCCATACCTTTTTCTCTAAGCCTTCTTGCTCTATCTTTGATAATATTTTTTTGAACTTGAGGCATTCTAGATGCAGGAGTGTTTTCTCTTCGTGAATATGGAAAAATATGAAGATGAGTTAAATTACACTCTTCAATTAGCTTAATTGAATCTTGAAACATTGTTTCTGTCTCTGTTGGAAAACCGGCAATTATATCAGCACCAAATGTTGTATCTTTCCTAATGGATAAAACTTTTTTACAAAAATTAATTGCCATTTCCCTTGAATGTCTTCTTTTCATTCTTTTCAAAATTAAATTGTTTCCAGCCTGCAAACTTATATGAAAATGAGGCATCAATCTTTTGTCTTTTAAAACATCCCAAAAATCTTCGTCTATTTCAGCGCAGTCAATTGAAGACAAACGCAGTTGTTTTAATTCAGGTACTAATTTTAGAATTCTTTTAATTAAGTTAGAAAAAGTAGGTTTTGCAGGAAGATCTTTTCCATAATCAGTTATATCTACTCCTGTTAAGACTACTTCATTATATCCATTGCTAACAATTTTTTTTATTTTATTTACTATTTCTCCAGCAGGTACACTTCTATTATTGCCTCTGCCAAATGGAATGATACAAAAAGTACAGCGATGGTTACAACCTTGTTGTATTTCAATATAAGCTCTTGATTTCCCTTCAAATTTTTCAATTGAATTAGGTACTGTTTTACGTTCTTCTAATATATTTCCTACTTTAAAACTTTTAGACTGATCGATATTTTTCCATGTTAAAGTTTCCAATTTTTCTGTGTTCCCAATTACTGAGTCTACTTCTTTTAAATCTTTATATTTTAATGGATTAATTTGAGCTGCACATCCTGTAACTACTATTTTATTATTAGGAAATTTTTTTTTTGCCTTTCTAATTTCATAAGAAACTTTTTTCTCAGCTTCTTCAGTTACCGCACATGAGTTTATGACTGTAACATTATTTAAATTATTTGTTTTAAGATGGTTTTTAATAATTTCACCTTCATAAATATTCAATCTACAACCCAGATTGACTACGTAGTTTTTATTTTTCATAAATTATATTTCTAAACTACCCCGATAACTTATTTCTGCAGGCCCTGTCATAATAGCTTCATCATTAACTATATTTATATGCAGTGATCCTTTTTCAAGTTTCACTTCGGCGTTATTTTCAATCAATCCTTTTTTCCACGCAGCATATACAGCGGCACAAGCACCACTACCACAAGCTAACGTAATTCCAACTCCACGTTCCCAAACCCTCATTTCAATTAAATTTGAATTAATAACTTCAATTATTTCAACATTAGTTTTTTTTGGAAAGAGCTCATGATTTTCTATTCTAGGACCTATACTCTCAAGATCTGTATCTTTGATCGATTTTCCAAAAAAAACTACATGTGGATTGCCTACATTAACAGCAACTCCATTACTATATCCATCAATTGAAATTGGTATATTCATTGTATCGACTTCTTTACTTAAAGGAATTTTATCCCAAGTATTTTTTATTGAACCCATGTTGACACTTATATTATTATCTATTTTTTTTGATTCTAATATGCCTGCATCAGATTGAATTTTTAAAATTTCTTTATCTGAATCTTCTTCAAATAGTATTTTTGCCACGCAGCGTGTTCCATTACCACAAGCTTCGGCTCTATCACCACCAGGATTAAAAATTTTAATTTCAGCATCAGCAGTTTGACTACTTGTATTGTTAATTGTGATTAATTGATCACACCCTGCTCCAGTTCTTCTGTTACTGAGTCTTTTAATAATATCTTCAGTAATTGTGATATTGTTAGACCTTTTATCTATGATAACAAAATCGTTCCCAAGTCCATGCATCTTTATAAAGTCTACTTTTTGCATATTTGTTTTATAACCTAATTTATCGATAAATCTCAGTAAATATGGGAAAATTAAGAATACTTGACTTTCAATTATTCAGCTAATAGAGGGTCACCAATAAATCCTATATTTGTAAACGAATTGAGCTTGTTACAATTGTGATAGGTACTCTAGCCCACGAGTTTCGTGCCCTGGAGTTAAACAGCTATTGGAGATTTATGTTTGATACACTGAACACAAAATTTGAAAAAATTGTTCAAAGTATTCGGGGTAAGGCTGTTATATCAGAAACAGATCTTGAAGTTACATTACGTGAAATCAGAATTGCTCTGTTAGAGGCAGATGTTTCCTTAGTTGTAGTAAAAGAATTTATAAATTCTATCAAGTCAAACATTTTAGGAAAAGAAATTCTCAAATCTGTTAAGCCAGATCAAATGATCATAAAGCTTGTGCAAGATGAGCTTGTAAAAATTCTTGGATCAGAAAATAAATCTCTTAATTTATCTTCTTCTCAATTAACTAAAATATTGTTTTGTGGATTACAGGGATCTGGGAAAACAACTTCAATTGCCAAACTTTCCTATTTTTTAAAGAAGTCTTCAAAGAAAAAAATTTTACTAGCATCAGCAGACATTTATCGACCAGCAGCACAAGAACAATTAAAAGTATTAGCTGAAGAAACTGGCTCAGATTTCTTTAATCACAATTTATCATCAGCCAGTAAGATTGTTGATGATTCCATAGACTATGCTCAAAAAAATTTATTTGATATTCTTATTTTAGATACCGCTGGACGACAAGTTGTAGATAAAAAGTTAATGAGTGAATTAATAGAAATTGAAAATAAGTTTAAACCTGACGAAACATTATTAGTAGCAGACGCTCTAACAGGACAAGATGCTGCAAATGTAGCTAAAAGTTTTAGTGATGCAATAAATATTACTGGATCAATTTTAACTCGAATAGATGGTGATAGTAGAGGTGGTGCAGCACTATCAATTAAATCTATAACAAACTCTCCTATTAAATTTATAGGACTAGGTGAAAAAGTAGAAAATTTTGAACCTTTCCATCCTGAAAGAATTGCACAAAGAATTTTAGGTATGGGAGATATTGTATCTCTTGTCGAAAAGGCTGCTGAAAATATTGATAAAAAAGAAATGGAAGATATGGCAAAAAAGATCGCTAAAGGAAAATTTGATCTTGAAGATTTTGCCAATCAATTAAAGCAAATGGGTAAAATGGGTGGAGTCTCCGGTTTACTTTCTATGATGCCAGGTGTTTCAAAGGCACAGAAGTTAATGGCAGAAAATAAAATTTCTAATTCAATTATTGATAAACAAATAGCTATAATCAATTCAATGACAAAAAAAGAAAGGGCTGATCCAGATATTATAAAGGCTTCACGTAAAATTAGAATTTCAAAAGGATCTGGAACAAAAGTTCAAGACGTTAACAGGTTATTAAAACAGTTTCTCCAATCACAAAAAATGATGAAGAGAATGAAATCAATGGGCAAAGGAGGAATTCCCAGTGATTTAATGCAAAAATTACAAGGAAATCTTCCTCCAAACATAAATTAGAAAGGAAATAAAATGCCAGTAAGAATAAGATTATCAAGAGGTGGCGCAAAGAAAAGACCATTTTATAGAATAGTAGTTGCTGATTCTAGAAGAGCTAGAGATGGAAAATTTATAGATCAAATTGGAACTTATAACCCAATGCTTCCAAAGGATAGCACTGATAGAGTTAAAATGGATTTAGACAAGGCTAAGGAATGGATTGCAAAAGGAGCAAAACCATCAGATAGAATTTCTATTTTTCTTAGTAATCTTGGTGTGATGGAAAAACCAGTTATTACTGAAAAAACAAAAAAACATCTACCTAAGAAAAAAGCACAGGAACGTTTAGCAGCTGCTAAAGAAAAAGAAGAAACTGCGAAAGCCGCAGCGGAAGAACCAAAAGCAGAAGAAGCTGAAGCTAAGCCAGCTGAAGATGCACAACCTGCTGAAGAACCAAAAGCAGAAGAAGCTGAAGCTAAGCCAGCTGAAGATGCACAACCTGCTGAAGAACCAAAAGCAGAAGCAGAATCTAAAAAAGAATAAAATCAATATTTGCTTTGAGTAATAAAGATATTGTTCTTGTTGGTCAGTTTGGATCTCCTTTAGGATTAAAAGGTGAAATAAAAGTTAATATGATGACTACCTCTTTTGAAGTTTTTAAAAATTTAAAAAACTATTATAATTTTGATGGTTCAGTTGCTTGGAATTTTAAAAATATTTTATTTAAAAATAATAAGTGTGTTGTTCAAGTTGAAAAATACTTTTCTAGAGAAGATGTTTTAGAGCTTAAAGGTCAAAAAATTTTTTCAAATAAGAAATTTTTTCCAAAAACAAAAGATAATGAGTTTTACATAAACGATCTAATCGAATGCATGATTTTTTTGAAAGACAATACTAGTATTGGAAAAGTTTTAAGTGTTCAAAATTTTGGGGCAGGTGATTTATTAGAAGTCAAATATAATACCAAACTTATTCTTATACCTTTTGATAAAACAAATATTTTATCAATTAATATTAATAAAAAAGAAATTATAGCTGATCCAATACCTGGTATTCTTGATTAAAATGAGAGTAGTAATTTTAACTTGTTATCCTGAGATGTTCCCTGGTTCACTAGGATATTCTGTAATCGGAAATGCATTAAACAATAAAAAATTTTCTCTCGAGATAGTCAATCTACATAATTTTGGAATTGACAAAAGAGGAAGTGTTGATGATGAACCTTTTGGGGGAGGCCCTGGAATGGTTATTCGTCCAGATGTGATTGAAAAAGCATTAAATTCAATCACTTTCAAAACCGATAATTACTGCAAAATTTTCCTGACACCGTCAGGTCAGAAATTATCTCAAGCCAAACTTAATAATCTATCAAAACATGATGAAATGCTTATTTTATGCGGTAGATTTGAAGGGGTTGACCAGAGAGCTATAGAAATTCTTAATTTTCAGGAAATAAGTATCGGTGATTACGTCCTTTCTGGTGGTGAGATTGCTGCCCAGGTGTTAGTTGAAGGTTGTATTCGTCTCATTCCTGGAGTATTAGGGCAGCCACAAAGTTTATTAGAAGAATCTTTTTCTAATAATCTGCTTGAATATCCTCATTATACCAGACCACAAACCTGGGAAGATATTCAGGGAAATAAACATGAAGTTCCAGATGTTTTAACATCAGGTCATCATGAAAAAATTGATAAATGGAGAAAAGAAAAATCGGTTGAAAAAACTAAAGAATTAAGACCAGATCTTTATAAAAAGGAAATATAAAATGAGTAATTTATTAGAGACATTTGAAAAACAACAGATTGAAAAGTTAACTTCAAAAAAAAGAGTTCCTGCTTTTCGTCCAGGTGATACTCTAAAAGTTACTGTAAGAATTACAGAGGGAAGTAAGTCGAGACTTCAAGCATTTGAAGGTATTTGTATTGCAAGAAAAAATAATTCAGTAAACTCTAACTTTACTGTGAGAAAAATATCTCATGGAGAGGGTGTTGAAAGAGTATTCCCTTTATTCAGTCCATTAGTAGAAAAAATTGAAGTTGTTAGAAAAGGCGATGTAAGAAGAGCTAAGCTATATTATTTAAGAGAATTATCTGGAAAGAAAGCTAGGATCGCAGATAAAGATAGGGGCGATGAAGCTGATCAATATGAATATATAGAGGAAGCTCCTCCGGTAGAAGAAACAAAAACTGTAGATACAGGTACAAATGCTGCAGAGGAACCAAAAGCTGAAGAGGTAGAAGCAAAACAAGCAGAGACAAAAGCAGAAGAAGCAGAAGCCAAACCAGCAGAAGAATCTAAAGCAGAAGCTGCAGAGGAATCTAGTAAAGAAGAGGAAAAAGCAGCCGAAAATAAATCGGATGACAATAAATAATCCTAAAACTCTTTTTGATAAAATTTGGGAACATCATCTTGTTGATAGGCAAGAAGATGGAACTTGTCTTATATATATTGATAGACACCTTGTTCATGAAGTTACGAGCCCCCAAGCATTTGAAGGTTTAAGAAATAATAATCGTAAAGTTAGAAGACCCGAAAGTACTTTTGCTGTAGCTGATCACAATGTTCCAACCTCAGATAGATCTAAAGGTATAGAAAATAAAGAAAGTAGAATTCAAGTTGAAACACTAGAAAAAAATTGCAAAGATTTTGATGTTACACTTTTTCCATTATTAGATAGCAGACAAGGTATAGTTCATATAGTTGGACCAGAACAAGGCATTACTCAACCAGGTATGACAATAGTTTGTGGTGATAGTCATACAGCAACACACGGAGCATTTGGCGCATTAGCTTTTGGTATCGGTACAAGTGAAGTTGAGCATGTATTAGCTACTCAGACCTTAATTCAAAAACCTGCAAAGAACATGCGAATTTCTGTTGAGGGTAATTTAAACTTAGGTGTTACAGCAAAAGATATTATTCTTCATATAATAGGAAAAATAGGAACGGCTGGTGGAACTGGTTATGTTATTGAATATGCTGGTAATGCAATTTCCTCTCTTTCTATGGAAGGAAGAATGACAATCTGCAATATGAGTATTGAAGCAGGTGCTAGAGCTGGTTTAATCGCTCCTGATGAAAAAACTTTTGAATATATTAAAGGTAGACCGTACGCTCCATCAGGAGATAATTGGAATAAAGCGGTAGAATTTTGGCAATCTCTTCCTTCTGATGAGGGTGCAAAATATGATGAAGAAATTCTAATTAATGCTGAAGATATTTCACCACAAATTACTTGGGGCACAAGCCCACAAGACGTTGTTGCTATAAATGGTATAGTACCAAATCCTCAAGAAGAGAGTAATCCAAATAGAAAGAGGGCTATGGAACGTTCTCTTGAATATATGGGGTTAGAACCTAAACAAGAAATACAAAAAATTAAAATTGATAAAGTATTTATTGGCTCTTGCACTAATGGAAGAATTGAGGATTTAAGAGAAGTTGCCAAAGTTGTAGAGGGCAAAAAAGTTTCTGTAGACTCAATGATCGTTCCTGGTTCAGGTCTAGTTAAAAAACAAGCTGAAGAAGAAGGTTTAGATAAAATTTTTATTGAAGCAGGATTTGATTGGAGAGAGCCAGGTTGCTCCATGTGTTTAGCTATGAATCCAGATCAATTAAAACCGCAAGAAAGATGTGCATCAACATCAAATAGAAATTTTGAAGGTAGACAAGGTAGAGAAGGTAGGACACATCTTGTTAGTCCTGCAATAGCTGCTGCTTCTGCAATCAAAGGTTCTTTTGCAACAGCAGAGGATTTATAAATGGAATCATTTAAAACAATAATTGGTATCCCTGCACCATTACCAATGATTAATGTCGATACCGATATGATTATTCCAAAACAATTTTTGAAAACAATAAAGAGATCTGGTTTAGGAAAAAACTTATTTCATGAATTAAGATACGATATTCAAGGTAACATAAAGAATGATTTTGTTCTTAACTGGGACCCTTATAAAACTTCAAAAATTTTAATTGCTGGGGCAAATTTTGGTTGTGGATCAAGTAGAGAGCATGCACCATGGTCACTTTTAGATTTTGGTTTTAAGTCAATAATTGCACCAAGCTTCGCAGATATTTTCTATAATAATTGTTTTAAAAATGGAATACTGCCAATTAAGTTAGATCAACAAAAGGTAGATATATTAATGAACGAAGCAGAAAATAAAAATGATGTTTCAGTTGATTTAGAAAATCAAAAAATCACTTATCAAAATGATAAAACAATAGAATTTGAAATTGATGCATTTCGAAAAAAATGTTTGCTAGAGGGTTTGGATGATATTGGTTTGACGCTCCAAAAAAATAAAAAAATTGATGTTCACGAAGAAAAAATACACAGTATCCAACCTTGGATAGTGTAGTCAAAAATGAGTAATAAAAAAATTTTAATTTTACCTGGTGATGGAATTGGCAATGAAGTTATGGCTGAGGTATTAAAAATCATTGATTGGATGGAAAAAACTAAATCTTTATCTTTTGATATTTCTGAAAGATTAGTTGGTGGTACGGCATACGATAAAGAAGGTAATTCTATAAGTGATGAAACAATGCAAGTAGCTATGGATTGTGATGCAGTATTATTTGGTGCGGTAGGAGGCGCTAAATGGGATAACGTAGATAGAGATAAAAGACCTGAAGCAGCCTTATTAAGATTAAGAAAAGACCTTGATCTTTTTGCTAATTTAAGACCAGCAGTTGTTTTAGATGCTCTTTCAGATTCATCATCTTTAAAATCTGATCTTGTTAAAGGATTAGATATTTTGATAATAAGAGAGTTAACAAGTGGTGTATATTTTGGACAACCAAGAGGTATATCAAAAATTAGTGGGACTGAAAGTAAGGCAGTTGATACTCAACTGTATACCACATCTGAAGTTAATAGAGTTTCAAGAGTGGCATTTGATTTAGCAAAGTTGCGTAATAATAAAGTTACATCAGTAGAAAAATCAAATGTAATGGAAACAGGTTTATTTTGGAAACAAACCGTAACAGATTTACATAAAAGGGAATATTCTGATATTAATTTAGAACACATGCTTGCAGATAATTGTGCAATGCAGTTAGTTCGTTACCCAAAACAATTTGATGTTATACTCACAGATAATTTATTTGGCGATCTTTTAAGTGATACTGCAGCTATGCTAACAGGATCTTTAGGAATGCTTCCTTCAGCAGCTCTTGGACCAGTTAAAGAAAATGGAACTAGAGCAGCAATGTATGAGCCCGTTCATGGTAGTGCACCAGATATAGCTGGTCAATCTAAAGCAAATCCTTTAGCAATGATCATGAGCTTTGCTATGATGTTGAAATATAGTTTTGATATGCAAGAAGATAGTCAAATGATTGAGAAAGCTGTACAGAATGTATTACTAAAAGGTTTAAGAACAGCTGATATAAAAGATGGAGCAGAAAAAATTATCTCAACTCAAGAAATGGGCAATGCTGTTATTGAAGAATTAAAAATTCTATCTGGAAATTAAATGACTCAAAAATACAACATAGCAGTAGCAGGAGCAACAGGTGCGGTAGGAACAGAAATAGTTCAAATATTAGAGCAAAGGGATTTACCAATAGACAATTTATATTTACTTGCATCATCAAAATCAAAAGGCAAAAAAGTAGAGTTTAAAGATAAAGAAATTGTTGTAGAAGATTTATCAGAATTTGATTTTTCAAAAGCTCACATTGGTTTATTTTCACCTGGCGGTAAAATTTCTGCAGAATATGCACCAAAAGCAGCTAAAAAAGGATGTATTGTTATAGACAATACCTCTCATTTTCGAATGCAACAAAATATTCCTTTAATCGTTCCTGAAGTAAACGCTAATGTACTTGATGAATTTTTTGATGATGAAAACAGAACTAATATTATTTCAAACCCTAACTGTTCAACTATACAAATGGTTGTTGCATTAAAACCACTTCATGAAAAAGCAATTATAAACAGAGTTGTTGTATCAACATATCAAGCTGTTTCTGGAGCAGGTAAAACAGGTATGGATGAATTATTTAATCAGACTCAAAATGTTTATGCAAACCAAGAATTAAAAAAAGAAAAGTTCACAAAACAAATTGCGTTTAATGCCATTCCACACATTGGGGCTTTTTTAGAAAATGGTAATACTGAAGAAGAGCAAAAAATGATTGATGAAACAAAAAAAATTCTAGACGAGGGAATTAATGTTTCAGCAACTTGTGTTAGAACAGCTGTATTTATTGGCCATTCAGAAGCTGTAAATATAGAGTTTGACTCACCATTAGATGAAAAAGAAGCAAACGAAATATTATCTAACTCTGAAGGTATTTCAGTAATTGATCATCGAAAAGATGAAGGTTATGTGACTCCTGTTGAAATTGCAGGAGAGGATAAAGTTTATATTAGTAGAATTAGAAATGATCAATCAATAGACAATGGTTTGAATTTATGGGTGGTTTCGGATAATTTGCGCAAAGGAGCAGCCCTTAATGCTGTTCAAATTGCTGAGTTAATAATTTCAAAGTATTCAGAAAAAATAAATATTTAATTGGCGGTCTCGTAGGGACTCGAACCCCAAATCCATGTTCCGAAGACACGTGTGATATCCATTTCACCACGAGACCATTAATTATAATTATTTATTATTGAAATTTTCTAATTTTTGAATGAAATCTTTGAGAATAGGATCTCTTTTTATTTCATAGACAATTTTAATTGGGTGCCTTTTTTTATCTGAAGCCCATTTCATATCATCTAAAAGAATTGGAGATGGAATTGTGTTAGTTGGTGCCCAGTCTTCGTTTAAGACATAACCAACAGCTGCCATATCCCAAATTTCTTTTGACCAACCTTTATGGATACTATTGTACTCTTTAAATCGCATTGCAAGAAATTTACCGATTTCACCATGAGGTTCTATGTATTTTTCTATTTCTGGAACTGTTGAAATAAGATGTGAAGTTACTCCCTTACAAGGAACCATAACCAGAGAAACGCCACTATCAAATAAAACTTGAGCACCTCCAATATCTTGCTTTAGATTAAATTCCATATTTTGTGGCCAATAAAGCGCGTTACCTCCTAACCAAACAACAACAATTTTTTTTATAATTTCTGGCTCTTTTAACAAAGCAGATGCAACATTTGAAATAGCGCCGATAGCCAATACGTATAGAGGATCTTCCTCAGAACATTTTAAAGCACTTTCAATGATATTATCCGCTGCAGGCGAATTAATTGGTTTTTTTTCAAAACCTACATATTTTGTTGAGCCTTTAAAAACAAAATTATTTTTTTTAAAATTTATTTTTTCTAACAATCGATAGATTTCATCATAACTAAGCTCCATTCCCTTCTTTGGATTATCTGAACGATTATTCATTGAAAAAGGAGCAGCATTTATACTTTGCACTTCTATTTTTTCTTTTGAAAACAACATTTGCACTAAAGCAAATTGATCATCAATTTCATTGTAGGTGTCTGTATCAAGTATTGCTTTAATTTTCCCTTTTTTAAACTTAAGTTGTTTTAAAATATCTGAAAAATTTCTTTCTAAAAGCATATCTTAATTTACCAAGAACTATTCGGTTGTGTTAAAAATACCTCTTCTTCATTTGTTGATTTTCTATTTAGTATTTTATTTCTATGCGGATACCTTCCAAATTTTTTAATTGCCACGCTATGATCATTCCAAGCTTTTTTTATATTAGTATATTCTGAATGATTATTTAAATATTGATCGACTAATTTATGACCAAGTTCATGATCCATGATGTCCTCACTATGAATTAATGGCAGTAATAAAAAATGTATTTTATCAATTTCTAGGCTATCTAAATATCTTTTATTTATTGCTTCTTTAACAATTAATACACACTTAGTATCCTGGTCATAAGCTTTTGAATTATTTCTGAAAAAATTTCTTGATAGTTGATCAAGTAATATAATCAAAGCTACACATTCTTCAGCATCATTTCTCCAATTATCATACTCATTATTAATAGCCTTAATGTAATCATCCATAAAACTACTTTTCAATATATTATCAAATTCATTATCTTTTTTAAACCACTGCTCAAGTGGAGTTTTGATGAAACAAAATTCTAGAATAGCTTTAGCTCTTTCATTAATCACAGAGCTGTAATATAAATATATATCTTCCAAATGACATTAAGTAATTTAAACAAATCTATTATTCATTGCAGAAAGTGTGAACGCTTAGTTAACTTCCGTGAAAAAATTGCTAAAGAAAAAAGAAAACAATATATTGATCAAAGTTATTGGGGTAAGCCCATTACTGGCTATGGAGATGAAAAAGCTAAATTATTAATGGTAGGTCTTGCGCCAGCAGCGCATGGAGGAAATAGAACAGGTCGAGTTTTTACAGGTGATAAATCTGCAGATTTTTTATTTTCCTGTTTATATAAAACTGGATTTGCAAACCAACCAGATTCAGTAGATAGAGGTGACGGTTTGGAACTTCAAAATATGTACTTAACTACTGCTCTTAAATGTGTACCCCCAGAAGATAAACCTACTTCACAAGAATTGAAAACATGTTTTAATTTTTTTAATCAAGAAATTGCTTTCTTAAAAAAAATAAAAGTCATCGTTGCCCTTGGTAAAATTGGTCATGATGCCTGTGTAAATTATTATAAGCAACAATATGAAATACGAAATAAAGATTTTATTTTTTCTCACGGATCTATGAATATTTTACCCGATAAGAAAATTTTAGTTGGTAGTTATCATCCAAGCCCACGAAATGTTAACACAAGAAGAATCGATAAGAGTAAAATGGTAAAACTTTTAAATAGTATTAAAAAATTGCTTTAAACAATAATGAAAAAATTTTTTTTACATGATCCTAGTCTCTTAGTATACGGATTTGCCATGGTCTTCTTTGCAAGTTTTGGGCAGACTTTTTACATTGCATTATTTAACGATGATATTCGAAATCTATATAAAATAACAGACGGTGAGTTTGGATTAGTTTATGCCATAGCAACACTTGTCAGTTCATTTTTATTTATTAACTTTGCTAAATTAATAGATAAAATTGATTTAAGATTATACTCCATAGGTATTATTCTTGGTTTAGCTTTTGCCTGCATTGGTTTTTATTTTATTTTCAATAATATTTTTCATCTTTTTCTTATTTTATTTTTATTACGTTTTTTTGGACAGGGGGCTATGACACATGCCGGCTCAACTTCAATGGCAAGATATTTTTTAATTGATAGAGGTAAAGCAATATCTGTTGCAACACTTGGAGGAATGTTAGGTATAATGTTTTTACCAAAGATTGTCGTTAATTTGGACTCATACTTTAATTTTAAAACTCTTTGGTTTTTAACAACTTTGACTCTTTTGATTTTAATTCCAATAATATACTTTATTCTTCATAATCAAAAAAGAAGGGATTCTGCTCTTCAAAAAAATATTGATAATGAGAAAGCACATAAAAGTTGGACCATTACAGAAATTTTAAAAGACCGAGTTTTTTTCATTTATTTTCCATTAGCTGCAGCCTTTCCATTTATTGGTACTGGGCTAATGTTTCATCAGATTTATATTTTTGATGCTAAAGGGTGGACAATGGAAATGCTTGGGAACGGTTATATATATTTTGGATTATTTTCTATTTTAGGTTTATTAATAGGAGGACCCTTAATAGATAAGATAAATACAAAGAAAGCAATACCTTTTGTTCTATTACCTTTGTTACTCTGTATCACCATTCTTCTTTTCTTTAATAATTATTGGTCATTCGTGCTTTACATGTCTTTATTTGGATTTAACCTAGGTTTATCAGCACCGTTTATGGGATCACTCTGGGCAGAAATTTACGGAGTGAAAAGTATTGGAACTGCTAAAGCTTTACTACACGCAGTTGGGGTTTTTGCGAGTGCCTTATCGCCTGTAGTTTTTGGTTATATTATTGATTGGGGTTATGGAATATCACTTATATTTTTAATCAGCTCCATTATGATTGTTGTATCATCAATTTTACCTATAATTTATAAAACATGAATAAACAAATAATGGATAGTCTTAATTTTCTAATCAAGGAATATAAAAGATTAAAAAAGAAAAAAGAAAATAGAAGCATCAGCAGTGGTGAACTAGAAACTTTAAAACAACTTGAACAGTACTTAGGTAAAAAATAATGTTTAATGTTATTGATCAATACAATAGTTTTGTTGAAAATAATTTTATTAAAAAAAATAAAGATCAAATTGAATTTTTAAAACAAGCAGATAATGTATGGTCATCTTTTAGTAAAACAAAGTTATTTTTTAAGGATAAAATTTTCGAAGGAATTTATCTTTATGGTCAAGTTGGAACAGGAAAAACATTTTTATTAAATTTATTTTATCAGAATACTAAGATTGGAAAAAAAATTCATTTTAATAACTTAATGAATGAAATCCATGAACAAGTTAAAAAATCAGAAAATAAAGAACTTGCAATCGAAAACTATGTAAGAAATTTAAGTAGAGATTACAAAATAATGTTTATTGATGAATTACATATTTTTAATATTGTTGACGCACTAATAATAAAAAAAATATTTAATTATTTTTCTAAATATAAAATATTTGTATTACTGTCGTCAAATTTTCATCCAGATAATTTATATAAAGATGGTTTGCAGAGAAATGACTTTCTGCCATTTATTGATTTAGTTAAAAAAAATTTTTTTCTTTATGATATTAGTATTAAAACTGATTTTCGTCGACAAACCTTAAATCAATCAAAGACTTATTTCACACCTATAACAACTGAAACGTCAAATGAATTTGAAAAATTATTTAATCGCTTTGTTGATCCCTCCCATTTAACAACTGTAAAAATAAAATCTAAAAGTCGTGAACTAGAGTTTGATAAATGCACATCAAATCTAATGATGATAGATTTTGAAAATCTTTGCGAAGTAAATTTTGGTAATGAAGATTACAAATATATTGCAGATAAATTTAAGTTGGTATTTTTAAAAAATGTTCCTGAATTTGATAATCAGAAAAAAGATGCGTGCAGAAGATTTATTGGATTAATTGATATGTTATATGAAAATAATTGTTCAATAGTAATTTTAGCTTCAAAACCTATAAATTCATTAAATAATATAAATACTCTAGCAGAAGAATTTAAAAGAACTGCTAGCAGATTATATGAAATGACTATAGTAAAACCAGATTGATGAAATACATAATCAGATTTTTAGTAAGCACTGTAGTTTTATTAACAATAGTTTATTTTACTGCAGGTTTTTATGTTGCTTATCAAATTTTAAAAATAGATCCAACTTGTGGTTTACACGAAGGATCTCTTCCTAATTCATGGAGTACAACAGTTGACTCACATGAATATTCTATTCTTGCACGACAAAAAGTAAGAGAAAATTTTAACTTTAAAGACTATTATTTAGATGAATGGCAAGATGTATACTTTCAATCTCGTGACTCAGACATTAAGATTAATGGATGGCTGTTTAATTATTTTCCAAATAGACCAATTATAATTGTAACACACGGTATAAGCCCGAATGGTAAATGTAAGTCTGAAGCAAATCTTATTGCAAGTTTTTTAGTTAATAAAAAATTTAATGTTCTTACGATAGATTTAAGAAACTACGGCCAAAGTGATACTGTAAGTAGTTATGATGATTTAGGTTTAAAGTCATATAATGATATTCTTGGTGCATTTGATTTTTTAAAAAAAATTGGTTTCAAGTCTAATAGCATTGGATTACATGGAATATCTCTTGGTGCAAGCACATCTATTTTTGCAGCACATTCAGAACCAGAAATACGTGCAGTGTGGGCAGATAGTTCACTTGCTGAATTTAATATGATCTTAAAAGATGAGATAGCAAGATATGGTCTTGCTATAGAATTTGGGCCAGTAGTTAGTTTAGCTGGAAGAATCTTAACTGGAACAGATCCAAGAGAATTATCTCCAGCTAAAAAATTATCAAAGAACCAATATTATTTTTTTACTCATGGCGACTCTGATACAAGAATCTTAACAAGACACTTTAATTATTTTAAAGAATACACAAATCAAAATAAAATTAATGCTGAGTTTTGGTTAGTTGAAAACTCTTATCATGTAGACGCTATGTTTAAATATCCCGAAGTATACTCTAAAAAGATGGAAGAATTTTTTAATAAAAATTTAAAGTAGGCCGGACTCTAAAACTAGTTTGTACCTTGGCAGACACCTCTCTAGAATAAGAAACTCAACTAATTATCAAACGGCGGGTAAGATAATTAAAAATTCTTGGCGTTCCTCCGAAGCTAAGAAACGAGTATTATCCGGCTTATTAAGAGTAATATCTATCTATTTAAAATTCAAGATTTTTAGTTTAATTTGGCATTAAATTTGGATGATTTTCATAAAATTTGGCACTTTTTATCAACATTTTACAAACTTCCGTGATAGTAAGAAAAAATAACTAAACCATTAATATTTTGAAATTTGAAGAAAAATACTTACTTATGAAACATAAAAAAAATGAAAAAAATGACTGATAATAGACCATTATCACCTCACCTATCTATTCACAAAAGAGTACTTACAGCAGTATTTTCAATTTTTCATAGGATATCTGGAATAGGATTAAGTGTGGGCGCACTATTAATTTCAATCTGGTTTTTCTTAATTAGTTTTGGTCCCGAATTTTATATTTATTTTGAAATTTTATCTAAGAGTATTTTGTTCAAACTAGTTCTAATGATTTGGACTGTCGGTATTTTTTACCATTTATTTAATGGATGTAGAAAATTATATTGGTCATTCGGTATTGGAATGGAATTATCTCAAGTATATAAATCTGGTTATGCCGTTATATGTTTAACTTTAATTTCTAGTTTAGTTGTCTGGTACTTCGCATGAAAAATTATGCTTTTAAATGGTTAACCCAAAGAATTACTGCTTCAATTCTAATACCATTGACGTTTTGGTTTATATACTCTGCAATATCATTATCAAAGATGACTTATTCTGAAATAGAAATTTTTTTTCAATCCTATTTTAATGCATTCTTATTTTTTGTGATGATGCAATCTATGCTTCTGCATTCAAAATTAGGGCTGCAAACAATTATTGAAGATTATGTCACATCGAAAAAGACAGCCAAATTCATTAAAGTATCAATAAATTATCTTATATATTTTATCATGATTTTAATTACTGTTAACTTAGTGAGAATGGTTTTTTAGATGACTAATTCATACAAAATTATTGATCACCATTATGATGTTGTAGTTGTTGGAGCTGGAGGATCAGGACTAAGAGCTACGCTTGGATGTGCTGAAGCTGGATTAAAAACAGCCTGTATATCAAAAGTGTTTCCGACAAGAAGTCATACTGTTGCAGCACAAGGTGGAATTGGAGCAGCTTTAGGTAATATGGGTGAAGATAATTGGAAGTGGCACATGTATGATACAGTTAAGGGTTCCGACTGGCTTGGTGATCAAGATGCAATTGAATACTTATGTTCTAAAGCGCCTGAAGCAGTAATTGAACTTGAAGAATATGGCATGCCTTTTAGTAGAACAGATGATGGCAAGATCTATCAAAGACCTTTTGGTGGACACTTAACCAATAATGGCGAGGGAGCCCCTGCTATGAGAGCTTGTGCAGCAGCTGATAGAACGGGACATGCTTTACTCCATACACTTTATCAGCAATCACTTAAAAATAATGTAGAATTTTATATTGAATATTTTGTTTTAGATTTAATTTCTGACGATCAAGGTAATTGCATTGGTGTGGTTACATGGTGCTTAGAGGATGGATCAATCCATCGATTTTTATCTCATCAAACAATTCTAGCTACTGGTGGATATGGAAGAGCTTACTTCTCATCCACGAGTGCTCACATTTGTACTGGTGACGGTAGTGCAATGGCTTTAAGACAAAACCTACCTCTTTCTGATATGGAATTTATTCAGTTTCATCCAACAGGAGTTTACGGTGCAGGAGTGTTAATCACTGAGGGAGCAAGAGGAGAAGGTGGATATTTAACTAATAGTGATGGTGAAAGATTTATGGAAAGATATGCTCCAAATGCAAAAGATCTAGCATCAAGGGATGTAGTAAGCCGAGCAATGACTATTGAAATTAGTGAAAATAGAGGTTGTGGAGATAATGCCGATCATGTTCTACTTCATCTTGAGCACATTGATGCTGATACATTACATAAAAGATTGCCTGGTATTTCAGAAACTGCAAAAATATTTGCCGGAGTTGATCTAACTAAAGATCCAATACCAGTTCTTCCAACGGTTCATTATAATATGGGTGGTATACCTACAAATTATAGAACAGAAGTTCTAAGGCCAACAAATGAAAATCCAGATAATGTATGTGAAGGTTTAATGGCTGTTGGTGAGGCTGCATGTGTTTCTGTACACGGTGCTAATAGATTAGGAACAAATTCATTAATCGATCTTGTTGTTTTTGGCAAAGCAGCTAGTCTAACATGTAAAGAAAAAGTAAAACCAAATTCTAAAAAAATTGAAATTACTAAATCAAAAACAGATAATATTATTGAGCGATTTGATAAGATTAGAAACAGCAAAGGAAACTCTACAACTGGAGAACTTCGTACTTCCATGCAACATATAATGCAGCAAAAATGCGCAGTATTTAGAACGCATGATCTCATATCAAAAGGTATTGAAGAATATTCAAAAGTTGAGAGCTCAATGGATGACATAGATATTAAAGACAAATCATTAATCTTTAATACGGACTTGGTCGAAGCTTTAGAGTTACACAATTTAATGGCACAATCAAAAGTTACTCTTCATTCTGCGTTAAATCGAACTGAAAGTAGAGGCGCACATGCAAGAGAAGATTATAAAGAAAGAGATGATAATAATTGGTTAGTTCACTCTTTAGCCTGGTTAAACGATAAGGGAGATGTGAGTATGGGTTCCAGAGGTGTTCATATGAATACTCTTACTAATCATGTTCAACCAATACCACCTAAAAGAAGAGTTTACTAATGGCTCAGTTTACACTTCCTGCAAATTCAAAAATAACTAAAGGGAAAACTCACCAACTAAAAGAACCTGCAAACGATCCAAAGAAACTTGCAATCTACAGATGGGATCCCGAAGATGATAAAAATCCTAGGATAGATAATTATGAGATAGATCAAGAAAAGTGTGGCCCGATGGTATTAGACGCACTTATGAAAATAAAAAACGAAATTGATCCAACTTTAACATTTAGAAGATCTTGCAGAGAAGGAGTTTGTGGTTCCTGTGCTATGAATATTGATGGTGTTAACACATTAGCATGTTTGAAAAGTATGTCTGATGTTAAGAATGAAATAAAAATTTACCCTCTTCCACATATGCGTGTAGTAAAAGATCTAGTTCCAGATCTTAGTAAGGCTTATGAGCAACTGGCTTCCATTAAACCTTGGTTGCAACGTGAAAAAACAAATGAAGAAAAAAACTCAGGAGACGAAAAAAAACAATCACCAAAAGAAAGAGAAAAACTAGATGGTAAATGGGAGTGTGTATTATGTTTTTGCTGCACTACTTCTTGTCCAAGTTACTGGTGGAATGGAGATGAATATCTAGGACCTGCAGTCCTTTTACAAGCAGCAAGATGG